>NZ_AQQS01000049.1 GCF_002088275.1 Aurantimonas sp. 22II-16-19i | reverse complement strand
TCATTGCTGCTAGAAATCGCGGGTTCCAAGCGTTGGAGTCAAACCACTAGATCAGCTCGACGTCCGGCAGATCCCGAAGGGATTTATCGCACGTCCTATCGAGCGTCGGCGCGGCCGGGGCTCGCCCGATCGCGCCTTCTCCTGCCGTCGCTGCCGCAGCCGGCCCGTATCGTCACCCTCACCGGACGATCAATTCCGGGCCCATCAGGCTGTAGGGCAGCCAGGTCGAGAGCCACGGCACGTAGGTCACGATGATCAGGAAGAGGAACAGCACCCCGACGAAGGGCAGCGCCGCCTTCACCACCTTGACGAGGCTCATGCCCGTGATGCCCGAGGTCACGAACAGGTTCAGCCCGATCGGCGGCGTGATCATGCCGATCTCCATGTTGACCACCATGATGATGCCGAGATGTACCGGATCGACGCCGAGCTCCATGGCGATCGGGAACACCACCGGCGCGACGATCAGCAAGAGGCCCGACGGCTCCATGAACTGGCCGCCGATGAGCAGCAGCACGTTCACCGCGATCAGGAAGGTGAACCAGGTGAAGCCGTAGTCGAGCATGACGGCGGTGATCGCGTCGGGAATGCGCTCGGAGGTGAGCACATGGGCGAACAGCAGCGCGTTGACGATGATGAACATCAGCATCACCGTCGTCTTCGACGCATCCACCAGCACCTTGCGGGTCTCGCCGTGGAAGCAGGCGGGCAGGAAGGTGCGTGCGATCATCGCGAAGTTGCGCCCGAAGATCGGCAGGCCCGCTGCCAGCGTGCCGCCGATGGACCCGGCGCCCCCCTCGCCCCGCCACAGCGCATAGGCGAGGGCGATCAGGATTGCCGGGACGCCGCAGACCAGCGCCCGCTCGCCGAAGGACAGCGTCGAGCCGCCGCCCGGCCCGGCCGTCAGGAAATAGACGAGGATCAGCGCGACGATGAAGAAGGAGACGCCGTAGGCGAGAGCCGAGAAGCCGGCGCGCGCGCGCCTGCCGTCGGTCTCCGCGATCCAGGGCTGGCCTTTCAGCGGTCCCATGTCGCGATAGACGAAGACGGCGATCAGGAAGGCGTAGACCGCCGCGACGGCCGCCGCCTCGGTCGGCGTGAAGACGCCGCCATAGATGCCGCCGAGGATGATGACGATCAGGAACAGGCCGAAGCCCGCCGACTTGCCGTCCCGCAGCAGCGGCAGGAAGCCCCGCCACGGCTCAGAAGGCAGGTTCTTCCAGCGCGCCACGATGTAGATCGCCCCCATCAGCATCAGCCCGGCGAGGAGGCCGGGAATGACGCCCGCGAGGAACATCCGCCCGACGGAGACGTTTGTCGCCGCCGAATAGACGACCATGACGATCGAGGGCGGGATCAGGATGCCGAGGGTGCCGGCATTGGCGATGATGCCGGCGGAGAACTCCTTCGTGTAGCCGACCTTGCGCATGCCGGCGATGGCGATGGTGCCGATGGCGACGACGGTGGCCGGCGAGGAGCCCGACAGCGCCGCGAACAGCATGCAGGCCAGCACCGAGGCCATGGCGAGGCCGCCGCGGAAATGGCCGACGGCGGCGATGGCGAAGTCGATCAGCCGCTTGGCGACGCCGCCCGTCGACATGAAGGCCGAGGCGAGGACGAAGAACGGGATCGCGAGAAGCGTGTAGTTCTGGGCCGCGGTGAACAGCTGGATGGCCACCGACGACATCGAATCGGTGGAGAAGAAGGCGATCATGATCACGGCCGACAGGCCGAGCGAGATGGCCACCGGCACGCCGAGGAACAGGAGGCCGAGGACGAGAATGAGGAGAACGAGGGATTCCATGATCAGTCCTTCAGGACGTCCTTGTTTTCGGCGACGAGGTCTTCCGCCTCGTGTCCGGCGATGACGAGCTCGCGCTTGCCGGTGGCGATGGCGATCATCGCCTCGATGGCCCGGAAGCCGAGGAGGGCGAGGCCGATCGGCAGCATCAGATAGGCGATCCAGCGCTGCACCCGCTCCTGGACGCCGAAGACCTCCTGGATGAACACCGGGTAGCGCAGGTCGTCGAGGCCGATGCCGACGTTGAAGAAGCGCTGCCAGTAGAAGACGGCGCCGCCCGAGGTCTTGGCGCCGAAGAGCTGCAGCCAGTCGGCGGAGAGGAGGATCGCCGCATAGAGCAGCGTGGCGAAGGCGCCGAAGATCGCCGCCGCCTTGAACAATGGCTTGGGAAAGGTGCGGATCGCCGCGTCGACGCCGAGATGCAGCCCGGTCTTCAGGCCGTAGCTCATGCCGAACAGGATCATCCAGGCGAACAGGATGCGGTTGAATTCGAGGGCGCCGCCCCAGCCGGAATTGAAGCCGTAGCGGGCGATCACCTGGAAGAAGGAGACGAGCGTGATCGTCGCCATCAGGATCGCCAGGACGTTCTCTTCCATCCGGGTGATGGCATCGGGCCAGCGCCGTTCGGCGAGGAAGAGGAGCGCGATCAGGCCGAGGATCGCGAAATAGGGCCACAGGCTCAGCAAGGTCGAAACCCCTGTCAGGACCGGCCGCAGCTCCAGTCGGGCGGCGGGCCGGCGGCTTGCTTTGAAGGAAGGGACAGAGCGTCCGTCGCGGCCGCTGGGGGTCGGACGGGCGCCGGGAGGCAGGCGCTCCCGGCGGCGGCAAGTCTGCCGCGCCGGGAGACGGTTCCTGGTCAGTTGGTGGCGTTCGCCGCCACCGCCGCGTCGATGTTCTCCTGGCCGACGTCGTCGGTGAACGTCGCCCAGACCGGCTTCATCGTGTCGACCCACGCCTTGCGCTGCTCGGCGGAGAGCTCGCGCACCGTGCCGCCGGCATCGATGATGTTCTGCCGGTTCTTCGTCTCGGTCTCGGCGACGGCGTCGTTCGCCGCGATCGTCACTTCGTCGGCGATCTTCAGGAACTGGTCGCGCACCTCGGGATCGAGGCCGTTCAGCCATTCGGTCGAGGTGACGAGGAGATAGGCGAGGAGCTGGTGGTTGGTCTCGGTGACGCCGTCCTGCACCTCGAAGAACTTCTGGGTGTAGATGTTCGACCAGGTGTTCTCCTGGCCGTCCACGACGCCGGTCTGCAGCGCGCCGTAGACCTCCTTGAAGGCGAGCTTCTGGGCCGAGCCGCCCATCGCCTCGATCATCGCCTCGGCGACGTCGGAGGTCTGGATGCGGAACTTCAGGCCGTCGGCGTCGGAGGGAACGAGCAGCGGCTTGTTGGCGGAGAACTGCTTCAGGCCCGAGGACCAGTAGCCGAGACCGGTATAGCCGACGTCCTCCATCACGGTCAGCAGCCCCTTGCCGGTGTCGGACTGGGTGAAGCGGCTGACGGCATCGAGATCCTGGAACAGGAAGGGCAGGTCGAACAGCCGATACTTCAGCGTATAGGCCTCGAACTTCGACAGCGACGGGGCGGCGAGCTGCACGTCGCCGAGAAGCAGCGCTTCCATCACCTTGTCGTCGTCGAAGAGGGTCGAGTTGGCGAAGACCTCCATGCAGGCCTTGCCTTCCATTTCCTCGTTGACGCGCTGGGCCAGCAACGTGGCTGCGTCGCCCTTGGGATGGCCGGTGGCGGCGACGACGTGGCTGAACTTGATCACCATCTCGCCGTCGTCGCAGCCCTTCGGATCGGCGCTGGCGGCGGTCGAGACGAGGCCGAAGGCGACGAGCGACACGGTTCGAAGCAACAGGGTCTTCATGAGTTCTTTCCTCCACGGTGGGCCGAGACGACGGCCCGCTTCAAGAATCGGCTGTCCGGCGGCCCGGCCGGATGGCGGGCCGCGACGCGGCGGCAGTTCCAGAGGCGGGATGTCGTGGGTCGAAACCCGATCGGGCGGGCCGGCCGCTGGCGCACTTGCGAGCCGCACCGTTCCCGCGCAACGCCTCCCGCCGTCGCGACGAGGAAAGCTCAGCAAAGCGCGTGCCAGATCGGGGGCGGCGACCGATCCTTCGCCGAAGCCCCTGTCCCGAAACGGCATCGGCAGCAGCGGCCGCGGACCGTCACCCGGCAACTGCCGGGGCGGCGTGTCGCGGGCTACCCATCCGGCGCCGGTGGGTGGGTGCCCCGGGTGGCATGGTCATCGAAGCTTAGGGATCGCCCATCGCCGAGGGCCGGAAGACCGTTCCTGCGTCGCCGGCGCGGCGGCCCGACCTACAGCCGCGGGCCGTAGAAGCACATCCGCTTCACATAGGCGCTGCGGACGCCGTTGCGCCGGAATTCCCGTCGGTACTCGTTCGCCTGCGACCGCCGGACCGGCCCGAGGGCGACGACGTAGAACCCCTTGCCGGCATTGGGGCTGTCGGAATCGTCGAGATCATAGACCGAGGCGTCGAGATCGCCGGCCTGGTTGTAGGCGGCATTGCGGCTCTGGAAGGCGCCGCCGAGCGCATACCACCCGCAGCCGGAAGCCTGAGCCGGAGTCGCCCCGGTCGTAACGATCGCAGCGAAGGCGGCGGCGAGCGCCAGCATTCTGGTCATGGCCAAAATTCCCTAACGTCAGCCCCGCGCCAGACATAGCAGCGTGCCGCCGCCTGCGCCACTCGAAACCATGTCGGCCGCGTCGTGGGCTCGCCGCTCGCGGGGCGCGTGACGGCCGACAAGGCCGGATCAGACCGTTGAACCGCCCGGAAACTCCATGGGCGCTATGGATCGAGAACGGCCCCCCGGTGGAAACGCAGATGACGACGGGGTGGTACAAAACTGCGTGAAACCGCGGGCACGGGCCCGATCGACGTTTGACGTCGGCCTGCCAGGCTGGTTTCCGGAGACGAGACCGCCCCGTTCAGCCCGCATCCGTCTCGCAGGTGTCGCGCAGCCGATCCAGATCGGGGACGGTCACCGTCCGGTTGTTCTCCACGACGATGACGCCGGCCTTGCGGAGCCGGGTGATCTGGCGGCTGACGGTCTCGATCGTCAGGCCGAGGAAATCGGCGATGTCGGCCCGCTTCAGCGGCAGCTCGAAGCGGATCGGGACGCCTGCGTCGACCTGGTCGGGATCGACGTTCTCGGCGATCATCAGGATGAAGCTCGCCACCTTTTCGGCCGCGCTCTTGCGTCCGAGAGCGAGGATCCACTCGCGGGCCTCGTCGAGCTGATCGAGCGCCTGCTGATAGAGCCGGCGCTCGAGATCGGGCGAGCGGGCCATCATCTCGTCCATCACCGCCTTGGGAAAGCGGCACAGCTTGACGCCGGTGGCAGCCTCCGCCGACACCTCGTTCGTCGCGCGGAACGGCCGGCCGAGAAAATCCGGCGCGAACTGCAGGCCGACGATCTGCTGGCGCCCGTCGGCCATCAGGCGGCTGAGCTTGACCACGCCGGCGAGAACGTTCGAATAATGTCCGACGGTCTCCCCGGCAGAAGCGAGCTGCGTGTCGCTGGCGACCTCCTGGCGGGTCGTATGGCGGCTGAGATGGCTGAGCTGGTCGGGCGTCAACGCGCCGCAGACACCGCGGTGGCGGGCTTCGCAGGCCCGGCAGACGGCTGGAATCTCCGAATTGTGGATGTCGAGGCGACTGTCCGACTTGGCCGAAAGCATGGGTTGCGACTTCTCAGAATGAAGGGCGTTCCGACCCTGTTGCGCCACCGGACAGCGCCATGGCCCGGCGCAGCTGTCAATCCCGCCGTCCGAGCGCCATCGCGGTGCCGCCGGTCGAGCGGACGCGAGCGGCGGCGCTCACCGGTCGGCAAGGCCCCCGTGGCTTGCCGCGATGGCGGCGATCGCATCGGAGTTCTGCCGCATCAGGGCGTCCCGGTCAGGCTCGCCCCAGCCGATGAAGTCCGAAAGCACCCGTCCCGAGGCAAGATCGATGGCGTCGACGAGATAGCCGCCGCGAGCCAGGACCAGGATTTGTTCGTCGTTGCTGAGGAGAAGATGTGGATCGGAGGTGTAGGAGCCGTCCTCGGAATAGTTGATGTGGATGCTCTCCGCCGCCTTCAACCGAACCAGGACAGGCGACCACCATGCCGGCGCACGCCATATTTCATAGATCGTGTCCGTCGGGGCCGGCGCGATGGACAGGAAGTAGCAACCCTTCCGCTGCCCGCAGACTTCGCCGAAGAAGCCGCTGGAAAAGACCGCGGTCGCGACGAAGGCGACCACCAGGCCATTCAGCACGATGCCGGGCAAGTAGCGAAAGCGGCGAAGCCGAAGGCTCGCCAGGACCATGGCACCAACAGTGGCGGCCAACAGGCAGAAACCGGCCTGCGCGAGCAGGCGGTCGGGCCCGATACGATAGACCCATTCCGGCTGGCGACCGGCAAGCTCCGGCGCTCCGATGAACACGGAGAGACCGACGAGGAGCCAACCACCCGCGTAAAGGAGCACCCGGCACCGCGCGATCCAACGCAATGCAGGGTAGCTCTCATCCGTCCCGCCCGGCCTCAACTCGCCCGCCCCTTCACGACCAAGGGGCAATGCTCAGCCTGCCGCACGCAGCGGTCCGAAAGCTGGGAGGGACGCAGGGGTCGTGGATCCCACGACAGCCACTTTCTTGGCGGGAATCATGACTTCCGGCGGTTCGCTGCGCGCTCGACCGCCGGCATCAGATCGTTGTTGTCCTCGATCCGAAGCATCCGAATGTCGCGCACCGCCGGAGCGAACCAGTCGAATTCGGCCGTCATGTCCTGGATGGTCAGCACGCAAGACACGGCATCCACCGTATCGTCGCCGAAATAGGTGCTGCCTTGCTGCCAATCGAATCCACGCTTCTTCAGGAAGTTCCGGACGTCGTTGTAGGCGTTGTTCCAGGATGGACCCCCGTAGACGTCCTTCAGGCTGTTCGTGTCCAGATCGAAGACAATGGCAAACATGGATTTCGGCCGCCGGCTGTTATGTCCCACGAAAGACATCGATCGTCATCCTTCAAGATCGATAGGGAACAGCCTGCGGCCGCAAAATGTCAATACACCCGCTTCTTCGGCTCGATGTATTCGATCTGGTTCGACAGGGTGTAGGTGTGCACCGGCCGATCCTCCAGCGTCACCGTCTTGCCGACCGTGTCGCAGAAGGACAGCGTGTGCTTCATCCAGTTCTGGTCGTCGCGGTCGGGGAAATCCTCCCGCGCATGGGCGCCGCGGGATTCGGTGCGGTTGCGGGCCGAATCCATCGTCACCACCGCCTGGGCGATGAGATTGTCGTATTCCATCGTCTCGACGAGGTCGGTGTTCCAGATCAGCGAACGGTCGGTGACGCGGATGTCGTCGGAGGCGCGCCAGACGTCGTGGATCTTCTGGTGGCCCTCCTCAAGGATCTCGCCGGTGCGGAACACCGCGCAGTTCGACTGCATGGTGCGCTGCATGGTGTCGCGCAGCTGCGCCGTCGGGGTCGAGCCGTCGGCGTAGCGGAAGCGGTCGAGGCGGGCGAGCGCGTTGTCGCCGGCCCCCGTCGGAAGGTCCGGCTGGCTCTCGCCGGCCACCACCGTCTCGGCGCATCGGAGCGCCGCGGCGCGGCCGAAGACCACGAGGTCGATGAGCGAGTTGGAGCCGAGGCGGTTGGCGCCGTGGACCGACACGCAGCCGGCCTCGCCGACGGCCATCAGGCCGGGAACCACCGAATCGGGATCGCCGTCCTTCTTGGTCAGAACCTCGCCATGAAAATTCGTCGGGATGCCGCCCATGTTGTAGTGGACGGTCGGCAGCACCGGGATCGGTTCCTTGGTGACGTCGACGCCGGCGAAGATGCGGGCAGACTCCGAGATGCCCGGCAGCCGCTCGTGCAGCACCGCCGGGTCGAGATGGTCGAGATGCAGGAAGATGTGGTCGCCGTCCTTGCCGACGCCGCGCCCGTCGCGGATCTCCATGGTCATCGAGCGCGAGACGACGTCGCGGGACGCGAGGTCCTTCGCGGAGGGTGCGTAACGCTCCATGAAGCGCTCGCCCTCCGAGTTGGTCAGGTAGCCGCCCTCGCCGCGGGCGCCCTCCGTGATCAGGCAGCCGGCGCCGTAGATGCCGGTCGGGTGGAACTGCACGAACTCCATGTCCTGCAGCGGCAGGCCGGCGCGCAGCACCATGCCGCCGCCGTCGCCGGTGCAGGTATGGGCCGAGGTGGCGGAGAAATAGGCCCGGCCGTAGCCGCCGGTGGCGAGAATCGTCTTCTTCGCCCGGAACCGGTGGATGGTGCCGTCGTCGAGGCAGAGCGCCACGACGCCGCGGCAGACGCCCTCCTCGTCCATGATCAGGTCGATGGCGAAATATTCGATGTAGAACTCGGTCGAATGGCGCAGCGACTGGCCGTAGAGCGTGTGGAGGATGGCATGGCCCGTCCGGTCGGCGGCGGCGCAGGTGCGCTGGGCGGCCGGCCCCTGGCCGAATTCGGTGGTCATGCCGCCGAACGGCCGCTGGTAGATCCGGCCGTCCTCGGTGCGCGAGAACGGCACGCCGAAATGCTCGAGCTCGTAGACCGCCTGGGGCGCGTTCCTCACCAGATATTCGATGGCGTCCTGGTCGCCCAGCCAGTCCGACCCCTTGACGGTGTCGTACATGTGCCAGCGCCAGTCGTCCTTGCCCATGTTGCCGAGCGAGGCGGCGACGCCGCCCTGGGCCGCGACGGTGTGCGAGCGGGTCGGGAAGACCTTGGTGATGCAGGCGGTCCGAAGGCCGGCCTGGGCGGCGCCGAGGGTGGCGCGCAGGCCGGCGCCGCCGGCGCCTACCACCACCACGTCGAAGGTGTGGTCGATAAAGCCATAGGCCTTGCCGTTCTGGCCCGGCGCGGTTCGGTGGGGCTGGGCGGTGTAGCCGCCGGTCCCGTCGGGCTTGGCGCTCGGCTGTGTGGCGCCGTTCGCGGTCGATCCATTCTCGGCCATGGTCAGACTCCGAAGCTCAGCTTGACGATCGCATAGAGGCACGCCGCGCCGACGGCGATCGCAAAGAAGGTGTTGAGGATGAGGAGCGGCAGCTTGGTGCCGCCATGGACATAGTCCTCGATGATGATCTGCATGCCGAGCTTCATGTGGATCGTCGCCGAGACGACCATCAGCGCCATGAGGATGCCGACGAAGGGATTGGCGAAGGCCGCCCGGACCTCGCCGTAGCTGTCGTTCATCAGGGTGAGGAGCAGGATCACGAAGACCGTGATCAGGACGGCGTTCGACAGGGCGGTCAGGCGCTGGCGCCAGAAATGCTCGGTGCCGCCGCCGGCGCCGAGGCCGCGCACGCGGCGAAGCGGGGTTCTGAAGTCGCTCATGGATGCTGCCCCTTTCAACCGAAGATCAGGATGCCGAGCCACAGGAGCACGGTGATGGTGACGGAGCCGACCAGCGTCGCGATGGCGAGCACCGTCGAGGTCTCCTTGGAATCGGCATAGCCCATGTCCCAGGCGAAATGCCTGAGGCCGCCGAGCATGTGGTGGATCAGGGCCCATGAATAGCCGAACAGGATCAGCTGGCCGATGATCGAGCCGAAGAAGCCCGAGGCGGTGGCAAACGCATCCGGCCCGCTCGCCGCGGCGACCAGCCACCACACCAGCAGGACGGTGCCGACATAGAGTGCGGCCCCGGTGATGCGGTGGACGATCGACATCGCCATGGTCGGGCGGAAGCGGTAGATCGAAAGATGCGGCGAGAGCGGCCGCGCGGATTTGACGTCGGACATCGGTGCCTTCCTGTCCATGCGTTCGCCCGTCGGTCGGCCCTCTCAGGGTAGAGCAGAGCGGCAACGGACCAATGGAAGCCTTCTAAAAGGACGAACGCCCCGATGAAAGCAAGCCTTTCGACGCAGGTGCGAAAAGAACGCAAGAGCTTAATCGATTAAGCGCTTTCGCGGCGCCCCGCCGGCGGCCGCAGACGCCGGATTCGGGGGGCTGCGGCAGCCCCCCGAGGCGAATCAGCGCACGCTCGGCTCGCGCTCGACGAAGCGGATGACGTAGCTCGCCCAGTCGGCCGGCTCGGCGACCTTTTCGTACAGCCGGCGCCCGGTGCCGGGATTGCGCGGCGCATGCAGGACGAGCTTCGACCAGCCACGGCCGTCGGCCTCCTCGGCGAGTACGTCGACCATCGCCTTGGCGATGCCCTTCTGGCGGTGCCGGTGGTCGACGAAGATGTGGTCGGCAAGGCCGGAGCGCATGCCGGTCCACACGTCCGGGATGTCGTAGAAGATGATGAAGCCGACGAGCGCACCGTCGAGCCGCGCGCCGAGAATCTCCGCCGTGCGGTCCTGCAGCAGCTCTTCGGCATAGTAGGCGTCGGGCGAGCCGGGCGGCCCGCGGAACAGCGACTGGTTATAGGCGGCGATCAGCGGCGCGAGGTCGCGCGCGTCCGCCAGCGTCAGCCGCCTGATCTCGATGTCCGGCGCGACCGCGCCCTCGCCGATGGGTTCCATGGAGGAAGCTTCTTCACGGGAATCCGCCGCCGGTCAAGTGGCCGCCGACGCCGCGGGGGCGGCGCCGGCGGCCGGCTCATTCGGCGGCGTGCGGATAGGTCCGCGGCTGGCTCTCCCCGTCGTCCTGCGACGGTTTCACCCCGATCTGGTAGATCGCCGGCGGACCGTAGAGGAAGGCCCCGCCCGAACCCGTCGCGGGAACCGGTCCCGACGGATGGGGCCAGGCCGCGACGCCGCCGCCATGGGCAACGGCGATCGCCGTGCCGGTCGTCGGCTCGACTGCCGCGTTCGGCTGGAGCACCCAGCGGAAGAACCGGCCGGTGACGTGGCTGAGGTCGTCCATCAGCGTGTAGATCGACGGGATCAGCACCAGCGACAGGACCGTCGAGACCAGCAGGCCGCCGATCACCGCGATCGCCATCGGAGCGCGGAACTCGCCGCCCTCGCCCGTCGCCATCGCCGCCGGCAGCATGCCTGCCGCCATGGCGAGCGTGGTCATGACGATCGGCCGGGCGCGCTTGGCGCCGGCATCGATGATCGAGTCCGTCTGGCTCATGCCATGCTTTTCCCGCTCGACCGCGAAATCGACCAGCATGATCGTGTTCTTGGTCACGATGCCCATCAGCATCAGGATGCCGATCACCACCGGCATCGACACCGCCGTGTGGGTCAGGAGCAACGCGCCGATGACGCCCGCGACCGACAAGGGCAGCGCGGCGAGGATGGTGATCGGCACGAAGAACGAGCCGAAGAGCAGGATCAGGACGACCAGCACCATCATGATGCCGGCGACCATCGCCGAGGCGAAGCCGGCGAAGACCTCGCCCTGGATCTCGGCGTCGCCGACCTCCTGCAGGCGCACGCCCGCCGGCATGTTCTTCACCGCATCGAGCTCGGCGATGCGCGCCGAACCCTCGCCGATCTCGAAGCCCGGCGCCATCGAGGTGCCGACCTTGACCAGCCGTTCGCGGTCGTAGCGGTCGATGGTTGAGGGGCCGCGACCGAAGCCGATGTCGGCGACGGTCTCGAGCGGTATCGCGGCGCCCGATGCGGTGGTGACCTTGAGGTTGCGGATGGTGGCGAGATCCGCCCGCGCCGCTTCCTCCAGCTCGACCCGGATGGGGATCTGGCGGGTGCCGAGATTGAACTTGGCGAGATTGGCGCCGACGTCGCCGATCGTCGCCACCCGCACCGTCTCCGAGATCTGGTCGGCGGTGACGCCGAGATCGGCGGCGATGTCGAAGCGCGGCGTGATGCGCACTTCCGGCCGGGCGAAGGAGGCCATGGCCGAGGGGCTGGCGAATATCGGATCCTGGCGCATCTGCTGCTCGAGCTTCGCGGCGACCTCGGCGACGGCGTCGCCGTCATCGCCCAGAATGCCGACGGAGAGCTCGCGCTCGCCGCGATCGTTGACGTAGAAGGCCCTGAGATCGGGGATCTCGGCGAGCTTCTCCGCCACGATCGGCTCGAGCTGCGCCTGGCTGCGGATGCGCTCGTGCTTCCTGAGGAGGTTCACCGTCAGCGCGGCGCGGCGCACTTCGAGCGTTCCCGTCGGGCTCGATCCGCCGATGACCAGGACGCTGCGCACCTCGGGCAGCTCGCGGAGCGATTCCACCACCTCGTCGGTGACCTGGCGGGTCGTCTCGAGGGTCGAGCCGGGGGGCAGCTCCAGCGACACGACGATGCGCGAGGCGTCCTCCTTGGGGATGAAGCCGGTCGGCAGCAGCCCGATCGCCTGGATCGACCCGGCGAAGATCGCGAGGCCGACGCCCAGCGTCACCCAGCGCATGCCGAAGGGAAAGCGGATGAGCCGCCGCCGGCCGTCGGCGCCCTTGCGCCAGAACGGCGTCGGGATCCAGAAGACGTGCAGCGTGCCGCGCAGGAACGCGGTGTAGCCACGGATCACCGGCCCGACCTTGCCCTCCGGCGCATGCGGCATGCCGAGATAGGCGAGCACCGCCGCGAGCCCGACGAGACCGGCCGCGAGCATCGCGGCATCGGTCTTCGCCGTCTCGAAGTCCATCGGCGGCAGGCTGCCGGCGATGGGGGCCAGGAGGTTCGCCAGGGCCGACTGGGCGCCGAGTTCCGGCAGGATGGCGAGCGTGTAGAGCGCGGCGGCGCCGATCGCCCAGAGCGGGATGAACCAGAGGAGCTTCTTGAGGAACAGCCGGCCGAAGCCCGGGCCGTCATGGCGGTGCGGCTTGAAGAAATAGGCCGCCAGCATCGGCGTGATCAGCCGCGCGACCAGCAGCGAGAAGAACACCGCGATCGCCACGGTCAGGCCGAACTGCTTGAAATACTGGCCGGCGACGCCGCCCATGAAGGACACCGGGGCGAAGACGGCGATGATCGTCGCGGTGATGGCGATGACCGCGAGGCCGATCTCGTCGGCCGCCTCCATCGACGCCTGATAGGGCGGCTTGCCCATCGACATGTGGCGTTCGATGTTCTCGATCTCGACGATCGCGTCGTCGACGAGGATGCCGGTGACCAGCGTGATGGCGAGCAGGCTGACGAGGTTCAGCGAGAAGCCCATCAGATCCATGACGCCGAAGGTCGGGATGGCGGCGAGCGGCAGGGTGATGGCGGCGACCAGCGTCGCCCGCCAGTCGCGCAGGAAGAACAGGACGACGATGACGGCGAGGATCGCCCCCTCGGCCAGCGTCTCCATGGCGGATTCGTAGTTGCCGTAGGTGTAGGTGACGCTGTCGTCGATCTTGGCGAAGGAGACGTTCGGGAAGTCCCGCCCGAGCTCGGCCACCCGCTCGGCCGCGGCGTCGGCGACGGTGGTGTCGCTCGCCCCCTTGGCGCGGTAGATCGAGAAGGCGACCACGGGCTCGCCGTCGAGTCGGGCGAAGGAGCGCGGCTCCTCCCAGGAATCGACCACCTCGCCGAGGTCGGAGAGCTTGGCCTCCCGCCCGCCGGGCAGCGCGATGCGCGTCGCGGCGAGGCCGGCGACCGTGTCGGCCGAGGCGAGCGTGCGGATCGCCTGTTCCTGGCCGCCGAAGTCGCCGCGCCCGCCCGACAGGTCGACATTGGTCGAGCGCAGCTGCGCGTTGATCGTCGACGCCGTCACGCCGAGGGCGGCCAGCCGGTCCGGATCGAGCCGGACCTGGATCTCGCGCTCGACGCCGCCCATGCGCTCCACCCGGCCGACACCCTTCAGGCCCTGCAGCGCGCGGATGACGGTGTCGTCGACGAACCAGGACAGCTGCTCCGGCGTCATGCCCGGCGAGGAGGCCGCATAGGTGACGATCGACTGGTTCTCGACCTCGATGCGCTGGATGATCGGCTCGTCGATCGAGCGCGGCAGGTCCGAGCGGATCTTGGCGATGGCGTCCTTGACGTCGTTGACCGCCCGGTCGGTATCGATCTCGAGGCGGAACTCGGCGGCCGTCACCGACTGGCCGTCGGTGATCGTCGAGGTGACGTGCTTGAGGCCGGTGACGCCGGCGATGGCGTCCTCCACCCGCTTGGTCACCTGGGTCTCGAGCTCGGAGGGCGCCGCGCCCGACTGGGTGACGGTGACGGCGATCACCGGCACGTCGATGTTCGGGAAGCGGGTGATCGGCAGGGCGAAGAAGCTGTAGACCCCGAGCGCCATCAGGACGACGAAGAGCAGGATCGGCGGAACCGGATTGCGGATCGCCCAGGCGGAAAAGTTCCAGTTCATCGCTGCGCCTCGCTGGCGGCCAGTTGCACCGGCGTCACGGTGTCGCCGTCGCGCACGAAGGCGCCGGCGGTCGCCACGACATTCTCGCCCGGCGCGACGCCCTCCTTGAGTTCGACGGTCTCGGCGGTGGTCAGGCCGAGTTCCACAACCCGGCGCTCGACGACGCCGTCCTTGACCACCTGGACGACGGCGTCCTCGCCGTCGAAGACCACGGCGGTGCGCGGGACGAGCACGCCCTCGCTCCGGTCGAGGGAGATGACGCCGCGGGCGAAGGAGCCGACATGCAGGCCGTCGTCGCCCACAGGCAGTGCGATGTCGACCAAGCCGAGCCGCGTCGCCGGGTCGACGCGCGGCGAGATCAGCCGGATCGTGCCCGCGACCGGCGACCGGCGACCGGCGACATGGACCGAAACCTCCTGCCCCTTCGACAGCCGGGCGAGAACCGTTTCCGAGACCGCAGCCTCCAGCTCGATCAGGCCGTCCCGGGCGAGCTCGAACAGGCTGCCCGAAGCGGCCGAGACGATCGCGCCGAGCCTTGCGTCGCGCGACAGGACGAGGCCCGCCGTCGGCGCCTTGATCTCGGCCTTCGACTTGCGCAGGAGCCACTGGTCGCGCTGGGCGATCTGGGCCGCCTTGTCCGCCTCGGCGAGGGCGATCCCCTGGCGCGCGGCGTTCACGCGGGCGCGGGCACTGCCGGCGGCGGCGATCCGCTGTTCCAGAACATCGCGTCCGACGATGCCCTTCTGGGCCAGCGGCCGCGAGCGCTCGAGCGCGGCATCGGCCTCCTTGGCGGCGGCCTCGGCATCGACGATCTGCGCCTCGGCCTGGGCGATGGCGGCGTCCGCCCGCGCGATCTGGGCAGCGTTCAGCTGGATGTTGGAATCGATCATGTCGGTCTCGAGCCGCGCCAGCACTTCGCCCTTCTCGACGAGGTCGCCCTCTTCGGCGGCCAGCTCGACGATCCGCAGCCCGTCGACGTCGGCGCCGATGGAAACCGTCTCGCGGGGCATGAGGGTGCCGGTGACGTCGACCGTCTCGACGATCTCGCCTTCCTTAGCGGCAATCACCGAGATGCTCGGCGGCTTCGGGGCCTCGGCAGAAGGCGCGCTCTCCTGCGCGTGGCCGGTGCTCACGAAGGAGAGGCTCGCACAGGTCAGGCCCGCCAGCCCGGCCAAAGCGAGTGCCAGGCGGCGGAAAGAGGACGTTCGGCCAGGCTTGTTCGGGGCTGGCCCGTTCGGGGCGGGGCGATTTCGCTCGAGGCGGGGCATCGTCATCGTCGTTTCTTCCGGGCGGCGGAACGGACCGGCCGCGTTCGATTCGGTCATGTGGGGTTCAGGCGCGGGCATGGCCGGTCTTCGGTGACAGGAGCCCCTCGACGAACTTGCGCAGATGCGGCTCGATCGCGTCGATGCCGATCTCCGGCCGCAGCTGCAGATGCACGATCAGCCCGTCGGCAAGGGAAAAGATCAGGAGCATGGCCGCGTCGATATCCGTGTCGCGGTCGATCTCGCCGCGATCGCGCGCCTCGACCAGCAGCTTGCGGAAGGCGGTATGGACGGCGGCCTCGATCTCGCAGAAGCGCTGGCCGACGGCGGTGTTGCGGATGCTCTCCGACCAGATCTCGATGGTCAGGCCGCCGGTCGCCCGGTCGCGGGTCTGCCGCAGATATTCGAGGCCGACCTGGATGATCCGCTCGACCGGGTCGCCGGGCACGAACAGCAGCTGCGTGCAGGCCGCCGCAAGCGTCCGCTCTTCCTCGGCGATCGCCTCGATGATGGAGTCCTTGGACGGGAAATAGCGATAGAGCGCGCCGGGGCTCATCTGCGCCTCGGCGCAGATCTGCTGCATCGATGCCGAATGGAAGCCGGAGCGGGCAAAGCAGGATCGCGCCGCCTCGAGCACCTGCTGGCGACGCAGCTCATGCGCCGAGGTCGGTGCGGGAGGGACCGGAAACTGGATCTTCAGGGCCTGGCTGTCGGACATCTGGCACTTTCGTGGGCTCGCTCGATCGGGATCGGGATCGTCTCCATCGAGGGCCCGGCGCAGGCTTCGGCAAAGCAGCGGCCAGTCGGCTCGAGAGATGAGAGCGAACGATCGTTCGCAGATGTAATCGGATCCGTCAGCCAATGCGAGTCCGATGTCGCACTGCGGCAGAAACAATTTCGCGAGGTCGTGAAGAACCCGTTGCGACGGCCAGCCAGGCGGGGCGCGGCGCCGTGCGTGCCGCGCCCCAAGGACCGCCTCGGGAGACCGCTCCGGGGACAGCCACATGGCCGCCAGCGGGACGCGCGGACCCACCGGCGCCACGCAGCCTCGGGAGACCGGCGGCTCGACCGCCCGGACGCGGGCCGCCTCAGAGCTCGGGCAGTGTCGCCTCGATGCGCTCGCGCAGCGGCTCGTACTGGTCTGGCAGCATCAGGCCGGCCCCCAGCGCACCGGCCGGCTCGTCCACCGCAAAGCCCGGAGCGTCGGTGGCGATCTCGAACAGCACATGTCCGGGCTCGCGGAAATACACCGAGCGGAAGTATTTCCGGTCCTTCTGTTCGGTGACCTCGCGGCCGTGCTCGCCCGACAGCTTCGCCGTCATCGCCGCCTGGTCGGCGTCGTTTGCCGCGCGGAAGGCGAGATGGTGGACGCTGCCGCGGCCGGGCCGCGGCTTCAGGAAGCCGCCGACCGCATGCAGGTCGACGATGCCGCCGATGGCGGCGCCCGACGTGTAGCGATGGCGCGATCCGTCGGTTCCCTCTTTGTCGAAGCCGAAGACGTCGGTGAGGATCGCCGCGGTCGGCGCTTCCTCCTCGATCAGCAGGCTGACGCCGTGGATGCCGAGGATGGCGCTGTCGCTCGGAATGGCCGCGTCGTCACCCGCCGCCCCGGCAGCCGGGCCATTCGCGGGCTCAGCTGCGGTGGCGACGAAGGACAGCCGCATGCCGTCGGGATCCTTGAAGGGCAGGACGCTTTCGGAAAACCGCTTCTCGATCCCGCCGTGCTCGACGCCCTTCTCGATCAGCCGATGGGACCAGAAGCCGAGGGAGGCGGCGGGAACGGCGAGCATGATCTCCTCCACCTCGCCGACGCCGACGCGGCCGGGGGCGGCGTGCTCGAAGGGAAAGAAGGTCACGATCGTGCCCGGCGCGCCGGCCGCGTCGCCGAAATACAGGTGGTAGGCGCTCGGATCGTCGAAATTGACGGTCTTCTTCACCAGAGCAAGGCCGAGGACGCGGGTGTAGAAGTCGAGATTTCTCGCCGCCGGACCGGCGATGGCGGTCACGTGATGGATGCCGGCACTCTTCATCTTGCGCGTCTCCCGCCGCTGGCGCGGAACCCGGATGCTCCGCCGCCTATAGATAGGATCGGTGCGCGCGCTCTCGCAATCTTGGACGAAAGCGTCATTTTCGGCCCACCCGTCCGGGCCGCCCGAACCCAGCGCCCGACCATCGCGAGGCGGGCGCAGGACGGCCCACCGGGCTCAGGCCGGTTGCAGAAAACCGGTCGCAGAGAGGACACCATGCTGGAGTGGATCTCGGACAATTCCGAGCTGATCAACGTCTTCGCCAATCTCGGCATGCTCGGGATCTGGGCCTTCTACCTGCAGATGCTGTGGTCGAGCTTCAGCCGCGACCGGCGGCCGCGATTGCTGATCACCCGCGGCATGCGGTCCAGTCTCGAGGCGCGCTGCCTCGTCACCAACATGAGCCGCGACACGATCTTCATCCGGAGCATCATCGTGGTGCTCGAAACCCGCGGCGGCGAGTTGCGCTATCCCGTCACCGAGATCGAGGAAATCGAGGACACCGGCGATGCCGGCGACATCAAGCAGCAGACCCGCCAGGGGCCGATCGAATCCGGCGCCATGCGCGACCTGGGAAGCTTTGCCGCCATCGTCACCCACGTCCTCGACTATGCGGGTCCCGACGATCCGCCCGGGCCGCACAATGGCTGGGACGGCCTGAAGGCCTTCACCATCTACGTCATCGGCATCTACGGGCCCGACGAGATCAGCATCGGCGCCAGGCGCAGCTACGACATCATCGAAGACGACGGCGGGATCAAGCTGAGCCCGCGCACCATCGACGCGGTGCAGATCCGCTCCCGGAAGGAGCGGCGGGAAATCGACAGGATGCTGCGCGAGGATCTCTGACGTCCCCCCGGCCCGCCGCTTCCGGCGCCGCAGGTCCGTTCAGGCCTCGACGAGCCGCTCTGCGGCGGCCTTGCCGGCACGCCGGGCAGCGGCGCCCTCGCCCTTCCTCGTCACCTGCGGCTGGATGAGCCGGAGCCGGAGGGCGTTCGTCACGACGAAGACGCTCGACAGCGCCATCGCGCCGGCCGCCAGCATGGGCGACAGCATGACGCCCCAGAGCGGATAGAGCGCGCCCGCCGCGACGGGGATGAGGGCGACGTTGTAGCCGAAGGCCCAGAACAGGTTCTGGCGAATATTGGCCATCGTCCGCCGGCTGACCTCGAAGGCGCCGAGAACCCCGGTGAGATTACCCGACATCAGGACGACGTCGGCACTCTCGATCGCGACGTCCGTACCCCCGCCGACGGCGATGCCGACATCGGCGGCGGCCAGCGCGGGGGCGTCGTTGATGCCGTCCCCGACGAAGGCGACCATGCGCCCCCCCTCGCGCAGGGCGTTCACGGCCGCGACCTTGCCGTCGGGCATCACGCCGGCGACGACATGGTCGATGCCGAGCTCGGCCGCCACGGCTTCGGCCGCCGAGCGGACGTCGCCGGAGATCATCGCCACCTTGCGCCCTGCCCTGTGCAGCGCGTCGATGACGGCGCGGGTTTCCTGCCGGATCGGGTCGCTGACGGCGAGCACCGCCGCCGCGACCCCGTCGATCGCCACGAAGACCGGCGAACGGCCGCCCCGTGCGAGTTTCTGTCCGGACGCCTCGAGTTCGCCCGGCGCGATGCCCTCCGCGGCGAGGAAACGCGCCGAACCGACGACCACCGCCCGGCCCTCGACCCTCGCCGCGACGCCGAGGCCCGGCAACGAACGGAAATCCTCGGCGGGCGGGAACGTCTTGTCCCTGGTCCCGGCGCCGGCCATGAGAGCCGCGGCCACGGGGTGTTCGGACAGCGCCTCGACTGCTCCCACGAGCCGCATCACCTCGGAGCGTCGAAAGCCCGGCGCCACGACGAAATCGGTCAGCCGGGGCCGGCCTTCGGTCAGGGTGCCGGTCTTGTCGAAGGCGACGATGTCGGCCTCCGCCAGCGCCTGCAGCGCGTCGCCCTTGCGGAAGAGGACGCCGAGCTCGGCCGCCCGGCCGGTGCCGACCATGATCGCCGTCGGCGTCGCCAGCCCCATGGCGCAGGGACAGGCGATGATCAGGACGGCGACGGCGGCGACGATGGCGTGGGACAGGGCGGCATCCGGCGCCAAAGCCAGCCAGAGACCGAAGGTCAGCGCCGCCACCACGAGGACCGCCGGCACGAACACCATCGTCACCCGGTCGACCAGCGCCTGGATCGGCAGCTTGGCGCCTTGAGCGTCCTCGACCATGCGGATGATCTGCGAGAGGACCGTGTCGGCCCCGACCTTCTCGGCCCGCATCACCAGGCTGCCCGCGCCGTTGACCGTGCCGCCGATGACGGGATCGCCCGGCCGCTTCTCCACCGGTGCCGGCTCGCCCGTCAGCATCGCCTCGTCGACGAGGCTCGCGCCCTCGCTGACGACGCCGTCGACGGCGATGCGCTCGCCCGGCCGCACGACCAGGAAATCGCCGACGACGATGTCCCCGATCGCCACGTCGGCGGGCCGGCCGTCCTTCAGGACCCGCGCCGTCTTCGGCTTCAGCCCGGCGAGCTTGCGGATGGCGGCGCCGGTGCGCCCCTTCGCCCGCGCCTCCATCAGCCGGCCGGCGAGGACGAAGAGGACGATCACCGCCGCGGCCTCGTAATAGACGCCCCTTGCCGCCTCCGGCAGCAGCGCGGGAAGGAAGGTCGCGACGGCGGAATAGAGGAAGGCCGCCGCGGTGCCGAGGGCGACGAGGGAATTCATGTCCGGCGCGGCGCGCAGCAGCGCCGGGACGCCCTTGGCGTAGAACCGTCGGCCGGGACCGGCGAGCACCAGCGCCGTCAACAGGAACTGGGCATAGAGCAGCGCCGGCTCGCCGAACGTCGCCTCGAGAAACGCCCCGAAGGCCGGCACGAGATGGCCGCCCATGGCGATGACGACGACGGGGGCCGCAAGCACCGCCGCGACGACGACCTCGCGCCACAGCGCGGCCTGCTCCGACGCCTTGCGCTCTTCCTGGCTGTCCGTCCCTGGCGTCTCGTCGCCGCGCAGCCTCGCCGGATAGCCGGCCGCGCCCGCGGCGGCGGCGATGGCGGCCGGCTCGACGGCACCGGCGAGATGGCGGACGACGGCGGTGCCGGCGGCAAGGTTCACCGACGCCTCGACGACCCCCGGCACCGTCTTCAGCGCCTTCTCCACCCGCCCGACGCAGGAGGCGCAGCTCATCGCCTCCACCACCAGGGTCAGATCGGCGAGGCTGGCCGGATAGCCCGCCGTCTCCAGCGCGGCGACGACGGCCGGCGCGTCGGGCGCCCCGGCGAAATCCACCGTCGCGGTTGCGCGGGCGAGATTGACCGTGGCGGCAGTGACGCCCTCCACCCGTTGCAGGGCCGTCTCCACCCGCCGCACGCAGGAGGCGCAGGACATGCCTTCGATGGCGATCGTCAGCTTCGTCGGTGCGCTCATCATCTTGATCCCCGTTGTCGCAGCCGCTTCGATCGGCGGCAGCTTCGCGACAGACATCGGGTTTCCAGTGACTGGAAGGTCAAGGGCCGGCGCAAAAAAGCCGCCGCTCGCCGTCGCGAAGCCGCCGGCAACGACCGGAAGGCCTCAGGCGGCGGGTACGGCTTGCCGGCCGGCCGCTCCATGGTGGTCGTCGGGATCGGCCTGCGAACGGGCTGCCGGCGCGGTGGCATCGCCGCCCGGGCGCTTCGTCCCGTCGAGCGGGCAGACGGCCGGCGCGCCGCCGAAGTCGATCTCGATGGTCGAGTGGTCGATGCCGAAGCGGGAGGCGAGCAACGCCTTCGCCGCTGCCTGGACATGCTTCGGCTCGGCGCCTTCGTCGAGGCGGAAGTTCATGGTCGCCAGCGGCTGGCCCGAGGTGATCGACCAGACATGGACGTGCTCGACGGCGCGGAGCCCCGCCACCTCCTCCTGGAGCGTCTCGCTGATCTTCCCGGGATCGATGCCGCCGGGCGTTCCCTCCATGAGGATGTTCAGGGTGTTGGTCAGGAGCGTCCAGGCGCTCTTCAGGATGATCGCCGACAGCAGCATCGAGAGGATCGGATCGATCGGCGTCCAGCCGGTGAAGTAGATGGCGATCGCCGCGACAATGGCGGCGACCGAGCCGAGGAGGTCGCCGAGGACATGGAGGAGCGCGCCGCGGATGTTGACGTGGTCCCGGTCGCCCTGCCGGAGCATGAAGAACACGCCGACATTGACGAGGAGGCCGACGACGGCGATCGCCAGCATCGGCCCGGGCAGCACCGGCTCCGGCGCGATCAGCCGCGTCACCGCCTCGTAGGCGATCCAGACGATGAGCAGGATCAGCGCGACGGCGTTGACGAAGCCGGCGAGGATCTCGAAGCGCATGTAGCCGAAGGTGCGCCGGTCGTCGGAGCGGCGGCGGCCGAAATAAAAGGCGGCCCAGGCGAGCGCCAGGGCGGCCGAATCGGTCAGCATGTGGCCGGCATCGGCGACGAGGGCGAGCGAGCCGGAGAGGATGCCGCCGATCGCCTCGACGAACATGAAGCCGAAGGTCAGGAGGAAGCCGAGGAGCACCGCCCGCTCGTTGCCGCTCGACACCGACGGGGCGTGGTGATGATGGCCCCCGTGATGATCATGTCCGTGATGATCGTGCCCGGCATGGTCGTGCCCGGCATGGTCGCCGTCATGATCGCCGGCATGGGCCCGGCCATCACCATGGTGATGGCCCTGGTCGTCCGGGTGCCCTTGCCCGCGCCCGCGGTCCTGTTCGTGGCCCTGTTCGTGGCCCTGTTTGTGGTCGTGATGCCGGTGTCCGGCTTCCTCGGGATGTATCGCAGCCATGTCGCCCGCTCCTGTTCCGCCGAACATAGGTGGGTGGCGGCTTCTTGGCACCCGTCGCGGGATCACCAGGCGAGATTTGCCGCCGTGACAGGAAAGGGGTGGCCTTCGCCGGCGAAACTCGGCAATTCCCCCTCGAGCGACGCAACGATCAAAGGCCGATGCCCATGAAGACCCTTCCGATGTATCAGGTCGACGCCTTCACCGACCGGCTGTTCGCCGGCAATCCCGCCGCCGTCGTGCCCCTCGCGGAATGGCTCCCGGACGAGACGATGCTGGCGATCGCGGCGGAAAACAATCTCTCCGAGACCGCCTTTTTCGTGCCGGCCGGCGAGGCGGCATGGGAGCTGCGCTGGTTCACGCCGGCGATCGAGGTGCCGCTCTGCGGCCACGCGACGCTCGCCACCGCCTTCGTCCTCGCCGAGGTTCTGGGGCAGACCGCCCAGACCCTGACCTTCTCGACCCGCATGGTCGGCGACCTCACCGTCAGCCGCGATGCCGAGGGCTGGTTCGTCATGCGGTTTCCGCGCCGGGCAAGAAACGACGCCGCGATCGCGGTCGAGCCGGTGGCGGCCGCCCTCGGTCGGCGCCCGGACGAGGTCGTCGAGTTCGCCACCCCCGGCGACACCTCGTGGCTGGCGGTCTATGCCGACGAGGCGGACGTGATGGGCCTCACTCCGGATTTCGGCGCCATCGCCGGCCTGCCGCCCCTCAACGTCATCGCCACGGCTCCCGGCCTGTCGGTCGACTTCGTCTCCCGCATGTTCGCGCCGAAGGCCGGCATCGACGAGGATCCGGTGACTGGCTCGGCCCATTGCTCGCTGGTGCCCTACTGGGCCGACAAGCTCGGCAAGACGGATTTCGTCGCCCGTCAGGTCTCCGCCCGCGGCGGCGACCTTAGATGCGAACTCGACGGCGACACGGTGGTCGTCTGCGGCCAGGCGGTGCTGTATCTGACGGGCGAGATCCGCCTGCCGGAGTGAGGACGGCGCTGGCGCCGTCCCCGCGATCTTTCCTGGAGATGGCCTGCCTCGCGGCGGCGCCTATTCCTTTTCCGGCACCGGCACGTTGAAGCCGTTCAGCGTGATCGAGACCAGGCAGTAGAGGCCGACGAGATAGATCAGCTCGGCCGCGCCGTGCTGGCCGAAGGTCTTCACCGCCAGGTCGTAGGTCGGCCGCGGCAGGATGCCGCCGCCGTTGAGCAGCGCATAGGCGACGTCGTAGGCGACCTCTTCCTCACCGGCGAGGCCGGTCGGCTTGACGCCGGCCACGAGGGTCGAAAGCCGCTCCTCGCTCATGCCTTCCTTCTCGGCGACGGCGACATGGGCATAGATCTCGTAGGCGGCGTTGAAATGGGCGCCGGTGACGAGGATGGCGATCTGGCGGGCACCGTCGGGCAGCGTCGCCTGCATCGACATCGCCTTGGTCAGGTCCCAGATCGCCGCGCCGATCTTCGGCTCGTGCAGCCAGGGGTTCCACGGCCCCATCAGCGCGCCATTCTCGGCGATCACCTGGAAGGCGTTGAAGTTGCTGGTGATGCCCTTCTTCATGTCGTCGTAGAGCGGCTTCTGCTCGTCGGTCAGCATGGCCGGGTCGATCAATGGCAGGCGCATGGTCGTCTCCTTCATGGCAGGTCATGGCAGGGGTGGGGTTGGCAACGCGGTCTCGGCGGCACCGTTGTGCAGCGCAATAACTGCAGGTCGCCCGGCCGAATGTGAGGGCGTGACGGAAATTTCATGTTGGCCGGCCCCCGCGAGGCGGCCGCGTCGCGCGACGGGATGCTGCGATTGCGCGGCCGGGCCGGGCCGGCTAAGCCATGGCAACCCCCACTGAAACGATTGAGACGGAGACAGATGCGGATGGCCGGCGCCGAGGACAAGCTCGCGGAGATCGTCCGCCACGTGGTCGCCGTCTTCGAGCCGAAGATCGCCGTGCGCCTGTGGACCGGCGAGTGGCTGGGGCCGGCGGACGGCCCGGTGCTGGCGTTGAACGATCCGGCGGCCATCGCGCGCCTGGTGGTCAGCCCGAACATCGCCACCGCCGTCGGCCTCTGGATGACGAAGGCGATCGACGTCGAGCACGGCACGATCTTCGATCTCGCACGGGCGCGGCCGGACATCCGCACCAAGGCGGCGATGAAGCGGATCGACAAGCTGAAGATCGCCGCCAGCCTGCCGGCGCTCTACGGGCTGTCCCGGCGGGCGAAGGCCAGCGGGCCTGCCTCGGGCGAGGATGCGAAGGCCAGCGGCTCGTCCAAAGCGGCGATCCAGTTCCACTACGACGTCTCGAACGACTTCTACCGGCTCTTCCTCGACAGCCGCATGCTCTATTCCTGCGCCTATTTCGACGGCTGGCACGAGGACATCGACAAGGCGCAGTTGGACAAGCTCGATATGATCTGCCGCAAGCTGCGCCTGAAGGCCGGCGAGCGCTTTCTCGACATCGGCTGCGGCTGGGGCGCGCTGCTCATCCATGCGGCGGAGACCTATGGCGTCACCGGCCATGGCGTCACCCTCAGCCAGGCGCAGTTCGATCTCGCCCGGGAACGGATCGCCGCCAGGGGGCTCGAGGGCAAGGTCACCGTCGAGCTCAAGCCCTTCGAGGACCTCACAGGCCAGTTCGACAAGGTCGCCTCGATCGGCATGTTCGAGCATGTCGGCTGGGACCGGCACGATGCCTATCTGAAAGCCGTGCGCAAGCTCCTGCGACCGAACGGCCTCTATCTCCACCACGCGATCACCCGGCCGGCCAAGGAGAGCGACAAGGCGTTTCGCAAGGGCACGAAGGAATATGCGGCGATCATCCGCTACATCTTCCCCGGCGCCGAGCTCGACCATGTCGGCCATTCGGCGCAGTATCTGGAAAAGCACCGCTTCGAGGTCCACGACGTCGAGAACTGGCGTGAGCACTATGCCCGCACCTGCCGGCTCTGGCACGACCGGCTGCTGTCGCGCATGGACGAGGCGGCGGCGATTGCGGGCGAAGAACGGGCGCGGCTGTGGCTGCTCTATCTCGCCGGCGTCTCCCTCGGCTTCGAGCGGGGCGGCCTGTTGATCTACCAGACCCTCGCCTCGAAACGCTCCAGGGGCGCGAGCGGCCTGCCGCCGACCCGGCGCGACCTCTACCGCGACTGACCCGCAGCCACGGGCGACGGGAGCGCCCATCCCGGCGATCACCGGTCGCCATCGCCGGCCCCCATCGCCCGGGGGGACGCCTCCAGCCGCGCCCGTCACCGCGCCGCCCATCCGGCTTCGATGGATCGGAGCGCCGGCGAAGGGCGGTTTCCGGCATCCCCTGCCGGACACGTTCGTGATCTGCTGCCAAGGGGTGTTGCCTCCTCGCAGTGACCCGGAGCTTTTGCTCCGCAGCATGATTAGCGTCAGGCTTCGCGGCAACTTCTTGCAGTGCAAGAGGCGCGGCCGCCGGCGGGTTCCCCGGTATCGCCCCGGCGCCGGCGAGCCGCTTTGCAAGACTGGCTAACAATCCGTGAGGGAACGCGAGGCCCGCCTGACAGATTATTCGGCCGATCATCAATCGGGAGAACCGAAATGCGTAAGTCGATCATCGTTGCCCTTCTCGCCGGCGTCGCCCTGCCGCTCGGCGCCCATGCCCAGGATTCCGGCACCACGCCGCCGGCTGGCGGCACCACGCCTCCGGCTGCGAGCGACACGGGCACCTCCGGCAGCGGCGCTTCCGGCATGTCCACGGACACCGGCGGCGCGGCCTCCGGCTCGTCGATGGGTTCCGAAGCCCCGGTTTCCGGCAGCGCAGCCACCTCCTCGGGCAGCATGGGGTCCGACGCGACCACCAGCGGCACCGCGAGCGACACCGCGATGGCCAGTGACATGGCCGGTGACGGCGACCCCTTCGTGACCGTACCGCCGAGCGGCGCCTGGCGCGCCACCGACCTCGACGGCAAGGACGTCTATGGCGCCGACGGCGAGAGCATCGGTGAGATCACCGACGTGCTGGTGTCCGAGGATGGCAGGGTGATGGCCGTGCTGGTGGGCGTCGGCGGGTTCCTCGGCATCGGCGAGAAGGACGTCGCCGTGTCGATGGCCGCCCTCGAGTTCGGCCCGGGCAAGACCGAAGGCCTGAAGACCGAGGAAGAGGCCAACGCGGCATCGAGCACCGCCTCGGGCACCGGCAGCATGGCCGGCGGCAGTGCGGGCGGCACCGGGATGGCCGGTGGCACCGCGGGCGGCGCCGAGGCCCCTGCAGCGTCTGCGGAGCCGGAAGAGCCGGTGGTCGGCGAGGACAACCTGCCGGACCGGATCGTCCTCAACGTCTCGCGCGAGCAGCTCGAGGAGGCGCCTGCCTTTGGCGAGCCGGAAGAGGAGAGCGGCAGCGCCGACAGCGGCATGACCTCGACCGATCCCGCCTCCGGCGATGCCTCGCAGCCCGCAGTGGGCGGCACCGCCCCGGCCAACTGAGCCCGGCCTGCCCGGCCTCTCCGGTAACCCTGGCGGCGCCTTTCAACGGGCGCCCGCCTTCCGAAGACAGCCCGTCCCGATCGCTCGGGGCGGGCTTTTGCCGTCTGCCTCGACCCCGACACGAAGACGCTGATCGGCCGACAGCCCGAACGCGCCATGTCCGATCGGCGCGTTCCGATCGTCTGCCGGGCGCGGCGCGCGAGCCGGCGCGAAGGCGGAGATCTCGAATGTTCGGCGGGACATGGACAAAAGAGGGGGCGACACCTTCGGTGGAAGGACCGACACGTCCCCCAAAATCAAAAGGCCGCTCTCCCTTTCAGGAAAGCGGCCCCGTGATGGGCGTCAGCCGGCGGTCGTCAGAGACCGCATGCGGCATCTGCAATTCTCAGGCGAAGCGAGGAGACTGCTCCGTCGAACCACCGAGAATCAAAGACCCAGCCGGCTTCAGACAATCACTCGACATTGGATCACCCCCTTTCGCTTCGTTGAACACGAGGAGGAGTATGGGGCCCGAATTCGGGCAGTGCAAGAGCCTGCCGCAATTTTCGCCAGCCTGGAGCAAGCTCCGCCGATCGCCCCGGGAGAATTCGCCCATCCCCCGGGCACGAAGGTGTTCGAGACTCAGGGAATTTCATGAGATCCGGGGCTACGAGCGGTGCAGCTCGCTGGCCTCCAGCCGGTCTCCGGCCGACCCGCCCGCAAGGTCCAGGCACTCGCCGGGTGCCAGGGCCATGAAGCGACGGTCCCTCACGCCCATCCTTTCCGCGGCCTCGGCCAGTCTTTCGACCGGCTCGTCCCGCGGCTCGTCGGTGAGTTGCACCGTGCCCCAATGGATCGCCACGGCGTGGCCGGCGCCGACGTCCTCGAACACCCTCACCGCCTCTTCCGGGTTCATGTGCTGATGTTCCATGAACCAGCGCGGCGCGTAGGCGCCGATCGGGATCAGCGCCAGATCGGGCGCCCCGTGGCGCTCGCGGACGGCGCGGAAGATGCTTCCGTCGCCATAGCCGCTGTCGCCGAGGAAATAGACCGACCGGTCGCCGGCCTTCAGGACGAAGCCGGACCACAGCGTCATCCGCGTGTCGGACCAGCCCCGCCGCGACCAGTGCTGCGCCGGAACGATGGCGATCCGGGCTTCGCCGCCTCTGTCAGGTCCGGAAGACGCCGTCGCAGGCGCCGGCAGGGCGATCTCGTCGCCCCAGTCCCCGGCGACGACGTCGACGTCGACGTCGCGGATCCTGCGGCGCAGAAGCACGTCGAGCCCGAGCGGCGCGACGATCCTCGGCCGGAACCTCTTGCTGAGCCGGCTAAGGGTATCAAGGTCGCAGTGGTCGTAATGGCTGTGGGACAACAGCACCAGGTCGATCGGCGGCAGGTCCTCGAAGCGGACGCCCGGCGCCGTGACGCGCTTCGGCCCGAGGAAGGAGACCGGGCTGACGCGCTGCGACCAGACCGGATCGGTGAGGACGTTCAGCCCGCCTATCTGGATCAGCACGCTCGCATGGCCGACCATGGTGACCGTCAGGCCGTCCACCCGCTCCTCGGGGACCGCGGGCGTCACCGGAACCTCCTCCGGCCATGGCGCCCGCTTCCCTTCAGAGCGCCAGCGCAGCACGTCCCGGAACGACCGGTCGGGCGACGAATGGCCGGGATTGAAGAACCGCGTGCCGTCGAAATGGTCGGTGACGGGGCCCGAATGGTAGGGATTTCGGGTCATTGCCGTGCCTTCTTGTCGAACCTGTCTGTCGGCCAAGGGGCACCGTCAATGGTGGCCTGCCGCATGAAAAAGGCCCGGACGCTTCGCCCGGGCCCTTCGCTTCAACGCGCCGTGTCACGCGATCCGGCCGTGACGACCCTCACCCTTTCCGGTTCTGGCGATTGTCGATCAAATCGTCGACGACGCCCGGATCGGCCAGGGTCGAGGTGTCGCCGAGGGCGCCGAAATCGTCCTCGGCGATCTTGCGCAGGATCCGCCGCATGATCTTGCCCGAGCGGGTCTTCGGCAGGCTGGGCGCGAACTGGATCTTGTCCGGCGAGGCGATCGGGCCGATTTCGTTGCGGACATGGGCGACGAGCGCCTTGCGCAGCTCGTCCGAGCCCTCCTCGCCCTCCATCAGGGTGACGTAGCAATAGATGCCCTGCCCCTTCATGTCGTGCGGGTAGCCGACGACCGCGGCCTCGGAGACCTTCGGATGGGCGACGAGGGCCGATTCCACCTCGGCCGTGCCCATGCGGTGGCCGGAGACGTTGATCACGTCGTCGACGCGGCCGGTGATCCACCAGTAGCCGTCTTCGTCGCGCCTGGCGCCGTCGCCGGTGAAGTACTTGTTCTTGTAGGTCGAGAAGTAGGTCTGCTCGAAGCGCTCGTGGTCGCCATAGACCGTGCGCATCTGGCCGGGCCAGGAATCGGTGATGCAGAGATTGCCTTCGGTCGCGCCCTCGAGCACGGCACCCTCGTTGTCGACCAGCTGCGGCTGGACGCCGAAGAACGGCCGGGTCGCCGAGCCGGGCTTCAGGTCGGTGGCGCCGGGCAGCGGCGTGATCAGGATGCCCCCGGTCTCGGTCTGCCACCAGGTGTCGACGATCGGGCAGCGCTCCTCGCCGACCACCTTGTAGTACCAAAGCCAGGCTTCCGGATTGATCGGCTCGCCGACGGAGCCCAGCACCTTCAGGGTCTGTCGCGAGGACCGCGTCACCTTGTCGTTGCCGGCGCCCATCAGCGCCCGGATCGCCGTCGGCGCGGTGTAGAAGATGTCGACCTTGTGCTTGTCGACGACCTCCCACATGCGGCCGGCATCGGGATAGTTCGGCACGCCCTCGAACATCAGCGTCGTCGCGCCGTTGGCGAGCGGGCCATAGACGATGTAGCTGTGGCCGGTGACCCAGCCGACGTCGGCGGTGCACCAGTAGATGTCGCCCTCGTGCCAGTCGAAGACGTATTCATGGGTCATCGCGGCATAGACGAGATAGCCGCCGGAGGTGTGGACGACGCCCTTCGGCTTGCCGGTCGAGCCGGACGTATAGAGGATGAACAGCGGATCCTCGGCGGCCATCTCCTCCGCCGGGCAGTCGGCGGACACCGTGTCCCGCGCCTCGTGCCACCAGACGTCGCGCCCTTCCGTCCACTGGACGCTGCCGCCGGTGCGCCGGACGACGAGGACGGTCTCGACGCTCTGGCCGGCCTTGGCAGCGATCTCGCAGGCCCGGTCGGCGTTCTTCTTCAGCGGGATCTTCTTGCCGCCGCGCAGGCCCTCGTCGGCGGTGATCAGCACCGACGAGGCGGCGCCTTCCAGGCGCCCGGCCAGGGCATCGGGGGAGAAGCCGCCGAAGACGACGGAATGGACCGCGCCGATCCTCGCCGAGGCGAGCATCGCATAGGCCGCCTCGGGGATCATCGGCATGTAGATCGTCACCCGGTCGCCGCGCTTGACGCCGTGCGCCTTGAGGACGTTCGCCATGCGGCAGACCTCCTCGTGCAGCTCGCGGTAGGTGATTGCCCGGGAATCGGCCGGATCGTCGCCCTCCCACAGGATCGCGACCTGGTCGCCGCGCTTGTCCAGGTGCCGGTCGACGCAGTTGGCGGCGACGTTGAGCGTGCCGTCCTCGAACCAGCGGATGTCGATGTTGCCGGGGGCGTAGGAGGTGTTCTTCACCTTGGAGAACGGCTTGATCCAGTCGATCCGCCTGCCATGCTCGCCCCAGAAGCCGTCCGGGTCGGAAACGCTCTTCTCGTACCAGGCGCGATAGGTGTCGTCGTCGATCTTGGCGCGGCGTTTCCACTCGTCCTTGACGGTGATCGTGGTCATGGCTTTCCTCCCGATTTTCTGGGCCTTGGCACCTTCCCGGGGTGCCGGCCTTCGACCTCCGCTGCCATGCATCGTCCGGCACGGCAGGAATGCCGGAACCGGAGCAGGCGAAGCGGTCGCCTCCCGTCGAATTTAGGGCCATCGGCCCGTCGAGGTCTAGGGCGCCGGTGCTTAGACTTTCGGCAGAACCGGGCCGGAGACGGGACGCGGGGGGACGCCCTTATCCCGTGGTCACCCCATCAGGCCGATGACGACGCCCATGATCACGAAGGCGCCCAGCCAGTGGCCGCCATTGATCAGCGTCAGCTTGCGCGGCCGCGCCTCGAAGGAGTGGTCGACGACCATCGCGGCGAGGACGAAGCCGGCCCAGACGAGCAGCGCGTTGGTGAGCGCATTGCCCAGCGTGATGCCGCCGATATGGGCGGTAAGGCCGGCCAGCATCTCGGCGATGACGAAATAGGCGATGAAGACGATGACCAGCGGCGCGATCTTCAGCGCCGGCTTGCCTTCATAGCCCGGCGCCGTCATCCAGGCCTTTTCGAACAGCCGGTGCCAGACAAAGCCGAAGCCGAAGGCGATGAGCGCGGCGATGAGGGCGGGAACGGGATTGGCGGCGGCGGCGAGACCCATGAGAACTCCTGACAAGGCGTTGCGAGCGGCGGGCGGACGTCTGCCGCCTCGAAAGCGAACGCGGCACGGCGACGTTCGTTGCGGGCGCATGCTCCGTTGCGGGGGCGTTGCCGCGGCCCGGCCCGGGCCTCTCCGGCCGCCGCGCTCCTGCGCGCCCATCGATAGACCGCCACCGAAATCGCCACCGGTCCCGGCGAACGACATCTCCGGCTGACAGTTCTCCCGAGGCCAGATCCGGACATGATGACCGGACCATGCAGCCGAGAGGAGACGAGCGATGCGAGACCACAGCCGGAACGTCACGATGAAATGGGTCATCATCATCGGTGCGGTGATCGTCGCCCTCGGGCTCTTCGGGCTTATCACCGACTGGTTCGGGCTCACCGGCGACGCCGACATGGTGCCGGGCGAGACCATTCCCGAACAGGCGGACGGATAGCAGGCAGCCGGCCCCCGCCGCTCAGAGATCGTTCGGCAGGGCACTTCTCAGCTCGGCGATCCACGTATCGGCGGTGCCGTCGGAGGGCGCGCGCCAGTCGCCGCGGGGCGACAGGCTGCCGCCGGCGGAGACCTTCGGGCCGTTCGGCAGCGCCGAGCGCTTGAACTGCGACGTCTGAAAGAAGCGCATCAGGAAGCTCTCCATCCATCGCGCGATGGTGGCGAGGTCGTAGGCGTTGCGCGAGGCCTGCGGAAACTCCATCGGCCACAGACCGGCCCCGGCGTCCTTCCATGCGTGCCACGCCAAGAAGGCGACCTTGGACGGAGGCTGGCCGTAGCGGGCGATGTGGTAGAGAAAGAAGTCGTGCAGCTCGTAGGGCCCGATCTTCGATTGGGTGCTCTGGATCGCGCCCTCGGCATCCGCCGGCACCAGTTCCGGCGAGATTTCCGTGGCAAGGATCGCCGACAGCAGCTCACCGGTGCGCGGGTCGAACTGCCACGTCCGGACGGTCCAGCGGATCAGGTACTGGATCAGCGTCTTCGGCACCCCGGCATTGACGTTGTAGTGGCTCATCTGGTCGCCGACGCCATAGGTGCACCAGCCGAGCGCCAGCTCCGACAGGTCGCCGGTGCCGATGACGAAGCCATGGCGCTGGTTCGCCAGCCGGAAGAGATAGTCGGTGCGCAGCCCCGCCTGGACGTTCTCGAAGGTGACGTCGTAGACCGGTTCGCCCGAGGCGAAGGGATGTCCCATGTCGGCGAGCATCTGCCGGGCCGCCGGGCGGATGTCGATCTCCTGCGACTGGACCCCGAGAGCCGCCATCAGGCCGAGGGCGTTGGCCTTGGTCTCGTCGCCCGTCGCAAAGCCCGGCAGGGTGTATCCGAGGATGGTCGAGCGCGGCAGGCCCATCTGGTCGCAGGCCTTCGCCGCGACGATGAGCGCATGGGTGGAGTCGAGGCCGCCGGACACGCCGATGACCATGTGGTCGCCCGGCGTCGCCTCGAAGCGCCGCCGCAGTCCCTCGACCTGGATGTTGAAGGCCTCGAAGCAGTCCTCGTCGAGGCGCTCGCGCGAATTCGGCACATAGGGAAACCGGCGCAGCGGGCGGTGAAGTCCGATGTCGGCCGACAGGGGCGCGTGGTCGAACCTGATCCTGCGGAACGCCGTCTCGGGATGGCCGCGCAACGCCGCGGCATCGTTGAAGGTCGGGGTGCGCAGCCGCTCCTGGCGCAGCCGGGAAACGTCGACGTCGCCGACGATCAGCTGGGGGGGCTCGGCGAAGCGCTCCGACTGGGCGATCAGATCGCCGGCCTCGTAGATCGTGCCCTGGCCGTCCCAGGCGAGATCCGTCGTGCTCTCGCCCCGCCCGGCGGCGGAATAGACATAGGCCGCCATGCATCGCATCGACTGCGAAGCGGAGAGCAGATGCCGGTCGGCCGACTTGCCGACGACGATGTTGGAGGCCGACAGGTTGCAGAGCACCAGCGCGCCGGCCAGCGCGCCGTCGGTCGAGGGCGGCGTCGGTGCCCAGTAGTCCTCGCAGATCTCCATGTGGAAGACGAAGTCCGCAAGGCCCTTGCCCTCGAACAGGAGATCGATGCCGAAGGGTGCCTGCTGGCCCGCGACTGCTATGTCGAGCCCGGTCATCCCGGCGCCCGAGGCGAACCAGCGCTTCTCGTAATATTCCCGGTAGTTCGGCAGGAACAGCTTCGGCACGACGCCGAGGATGCGGCCGCCCGCCAACGCCACCGCGCAATTGTAGAGCCGGCCATTGCGCCTGAGCGGCGCGCCGACGAGGAGCACCGTGCGCAGCGTCCGGCTGGCCTCCAGGATCGCGGCGAGCCCGTCCTCGACGGCATCCAGAAGCGCATCCTGCAGCACCAGGTCGTCGATGGCATAGGCCGACAGGCAGAGCTCGGGAAACACCAGGAGGTCCACATGCCGCGCGTTCGCCTCGCCCGCCTGGGCGATGATCGCCGCGGCGTTCTTCGCGGGATCGGCGATGAAGACCGGCGGCGTCGCGACGCCGATGCGCACGAAGCCGTGACGGTGGATCGAATGGAACGGGGAAGCCGGATGGGGCTGCGGCTCAGATGTCCGAGTGGTCTGGCTCATGGCATCATCTCCCTCATCATGACGAGCGCCGTCCGCAGGCATTCGGCGCGGATGGGATCGCGGCCGATATCGCCGTAATGCATCACCGCGTGGCGCGTCTCGCCGCCGCGTCGGGCACAGGCGAACCAGACGAGGCCGACCTCGTCACCGGGTCCTGCAGCGCCTGCAAAGCCGGTGGTCGACACCGCGATGTCGGCCCTCGATCGCTGCAGGGCGCCTTCCGCCATGGCCACCGCGACTTCCATCGAGACCGAGCCCTTCTCCGCCAACAGCTCTTGCCCAACGCCGAGGATCTCGGTCTTCGCGGCCTCGCTATAGGTGACGAAGCCGCGGTCGAAGGCGTGCGAGGCTCCCTCGACATCCGTCAGGAGCGAAGCGAGCAGGCCGCCCGTACAACTCTCCGCGGTCGCCAGCAACAGCTTCCTGTCGCAGGCCCGCGACAGCGTCTCCTCGAGGAGACGTTCGAGGTCGGCTGGAGGGGGAAGGATCATGGCGTCGGTCATCGCGGTGGATCCTGTCTGCGTCGCGGAGCTTGTCGAGGCCGGGGTCGCACGCGGATCTGTCACCCGGCCCGAGAAGCCGAGCGGCGAGTGCGGACGCGGCGCGCCGCCATGCTTCCCACGGAGTGGCAGAACGTGCCATCGGCGCCGAGGTTCGCGCCGGAATTGGTAGCCGGCAGTTCAACCCGGCCGTCTCACGTCCTGCAGTTCGTTTGACGTGATTCCGTGATTCCGTGAG
>NZ_AQQS01000048.1 GCF_002088275.1 Aurantimonas sp. 22II-16-19i | reverse complement strand
TCGGCGCGTTGGAATCCCCAAAGGGATGCTTTTGTCTCGGTTAATCCACTACCCCGCTTTCGAGACTGAAACGCTTGGGGGGGGCGTGGTTTCATGAAGGCGATGTCCCGCACCCGCGATGGGTGGCGCCACGCGGGTCGAGCCTCGCCACCATCATCCTCCATTGCGGCGCACCGACATGTCCCGAGTCAGCGATTTCGATCACCTCATTGCCCTGCGTATCAGACAGCGGCGGGTTCTGATCGGCATGAGCCAGACGGGGCTCGCGCGAGCCGTCGGAGTGACGTTTCAGCAGATCCAGAAGTATGAGAGCGGCAAGAACCGCGTCAGCGTCGGTCGCCTTCAGCAAATTGCCGTTGCACTCGGCCTCCCCGTCTCGGACTTCTTCGACGCGGCAAGCTGGCCGAAGTCATTCGGCGGATCGCTGGAAAGCTTCGTCACCACCCGCGAGGGCGTAGAGCTGACGACGGCATTCATGCATCTGGCAAGTCGCCAGATCCGCTATCGGATCATTCGTCTGATAGTAGCAATCACCGATTCCCAGGCGGAGGCGCCTTCCTCCGCGCATGCGGCGGATCGGTATCAGAAGAGCAAACCTGAGAGTCTTTAGAGGGGGTTTTATCCGACTGGTCGAGATAGGTTCGCCGATCACTGTAAATCCGCAATCAGCATCGCCGATAAGGTCGGAATCGCGGAACGCAGGCAAAGATGCGAGTTGCGGCTATGCCGTCGACGTTGTGCAACCCGATGACGACAATGCCGCAGGTGATATTCCGTATCCTACAGCCAAAAGCAATGAAATATATTCTAATATTCTCGATGAAGACGGGCATATTGTGTAATATAAGATATTCAATAAGAAATTCTATAAAGAATAATTCATTTTATAGTAGATATATTATGGGAAATTTACACCAAAAATGCCTAGCTTGCTGCGTGTTTGAAAGATATATCATCGCGGTCAATGAAATTTGTGACCCCTGCAAGAAGAACTTACCTCAAAGGGGTACCACTATCGATATGGTTCACTCTCGGTTGTGGGTCCGCCATAGTCGATTGCTGGGGCATTTGAGCCGCTGTTCAGGTGGTTCCATCGAAGCGATAGAATGGTGATTGGAATGGTATTCTCCCAAGATATCGTCATCAGCGACCCGGATATGGTCGAAACGTGGTCGTCGATGCTGGGCACCGAAATCAGGAACGCGATCCTGATCGGCGGCGTTCAACTGGCCCTTGGCCATCGTTTCAATACTTTTTCGCAACAACTTCTGTTCGTCATGGTTCGATCTGTCGATGCACGATTGATGGATCAACTTGCCGCTCTCAAAGCTGTACAACCGGGAGCCAGGATCGTCCTGTTAGCTACAGGTTACACGAAAGGCGACTGCCACCGGGCCGAGCGGACCGGCATTGATGGGGTTCTACCCCTCTGTGGGTGCCTAGAAACGAGCCGTGTCATGCTCGACAAGCTGCGGTCAGGCGATCGCGTCTTTGCGCTCGAACACGCCACCGACGGTGCAGCGGACGGAGCCGATGAGGATGTCACTAGCGGCGAATCCGCGGCCGAGAACGGGAAATTGCGGCCGCCGCCAATGCGCGAGCTCACGGAGGCGGACTGCGAGATATTGACCTGCCTGATGGAAGGACTCCCGAACAAGCTGATTGCCCGCCGATATGATGTCTCGGAGGCAACGGTCAAGATTCGATTGCGGAGCCTGCTGCGCAAGCTCGGCGTAACCAACCGCACGCAGGCCGCGATATGGGCTCTCGACAATCTAGCATTTGAGAACTGATCGCCACCGTCGTTCGTGAATGCCATTGAACTGAACTGATGCGGTGGATGCCCCGACGCAGCGGCATCTTGTATGCCATGACGGTTCTATAGGAACCACGCGGAGGGCGCATCAATGACGAAGATCAGCATGTTGGCGATCGACCTGGCAAAGGGAAGCTTTCAGGTCTGCGCCGTCGGGCCGGATGGGGCGGTTCTCTACAATCGGGCTCTGTCGCGGCCGCGTTTGATGGCATTACTAGCCGGCGAACCGACTTGCGTGGTGGCGATGGAGGCCTGCGCGACGTCGCATCACTGGGGCCGGGTGGCGCAGGCGCACGGCCACGAGGTCCGGCTGGTTCCCGCCGTCTACGTGAAGCCTTTCGTCAAGCGCCAGAGTGAGGCGGATAAGACAACGATCCAGTGAATCGTTCTCCCGCCGAACGATCGCGCGGATGCCGAAGCGATTGCGGAGGCGGCGTCGCGACCCTCGATGCGCTTTAGCAGCATGGTGGTGTGGCCGTCATGGCCGCAGCCATGGAAGGCGCCGGGATTCTGCGAGCGGTAGGGAAGGTTGGTCTGCTCCTCCATCGGCAGGGCGTCCATGTCGGCCCGAAGGCCGATGGTGCGCCCCGCGCCGCCGGTGCCCCGCAGGATGCCGACGACACCGGTGACGCCGATGCCCTCATTAGCGGTGAAGAGCCCCGAGACGCAGGGCCGTGCAGTCGCCTTCCGCACCCACCAGTGCCTGGTGCGGCAAAGGACGCAACTGATCAACGCGCTTCGTGGCCATCTGGCCGAGTTCGGACTTGTGGCGCCGAAGGGGCCGGCGAACCTCAAAGTGCTGGAGGATGCGCTCGCCGACGAGGCCAGTGATCTGCCTGCCGTCGTGCGAGAGATGGGCGCGATATATCTTGGGCAGATCGCGCAGCTCACGGAGGTGATCGAGCGGCTGGCGGATGAACTTGAGGCAGCCTCGAAGACGGACACGGAGCTTCGAAGGCTCTGCACCATACCTGGGATCGGGCCGGTAGCCGATAGAACCTGCTCATCGTGCGCGCGTAACCATGATGTGGCGCGAAGACATGGAGCTCCGAGGTGACGGAACGGTGGCCGCGGGCGATCAATGGATGGCCGTGGACGGTTCCGGTGAGGCAGGGTTGCAGGCGCATGCCGAGCGACCAGTCGTCGAGGATCGGGGCTTGCGAGAGTTCGCGCCGGCTTGGCGCGTCGCCTTGGCGGATGCGCTCGAGGTCGGCGACGAGGCGGTGCAGGAGCTCGAGCTCCTCGTCGAGATGGCGGGTGTTGCCGTCGGCGGTGATGAAGATGCTCATGGGATGACCTTTCTGGCAGCCGGTGACGGCTGGCGGTGTGGTGTGGGGACTGAGCGTCAGGGGCCGAGGACCGCCATGGCGCCCTCTGCAATCTCGGCCGAGCCGATGGGAGGGCAGGCTCGAACTGAGAAGCTGGTGGTTGCGGTGCCGATTGCTCGAATAGCGACAGTCGCCAAGCCGATGGCGGCCGCCGCGACGGGCAGCGGCACACTGGCCGATCCCGACGTCAGGGACACCGGGATGCCACTGCCGCCGCCTTATCCCGATGGCTCCGGGATGGACGGCCTCGCGCTGTCCCTCGTGTCGAGGATCGCTGCGATCTCGCCCGCGTCGAGCGTGCCCGCCTTCGCGAGAGCGGCCGCAAGTCGCAGAAGCCGGTTGCGATGCGCCTCGACGATGTGTTGGGCCATCTCCATTGCGGCCTGGAGCCGCGCATCGACGCGGTCGAGGAGATCCCGGTCGCGCAGCAACAGGTGTCCGGCGAGATCGACGTCGCGGTGGACCAGCGGATGGTCGGCGCCGAGGCCGAGGCTGGTCTCCATGGAAAGCGCGATGCGGGTGGCTTGAGCAAGATCGCTATAGGCCGGCCCGCCGCTCGCCCCGGTGACGGCATCGAACACCGCCGCCTCCGCCGCGCGACCACCGAGACAGACGGCGAGCCGCTTCGTGAGCCACGTCTCGGTCTGCACCGCCGGCGGCTCCTCGGTGGTGGTCGAGCCGCCGTCCGCGTCCATGACGGAAAGGGCAAGAACCACGCCGATCTCCAGGACATGCCGCAGAAGCGCATGTCCCGCCTCGTGGACGGCGATGCGGTAGCGAAGCTCCGGCGAGCGCTGAGGCCTTGCGCGGAGAAGCGCTGTCTCGAGATCGGCATAGACCAGAGGGCGCTGCTGCCGCCGCGTCCGGCCGCGTGCCTCGCGCACCAGCCGCTCGATGTCGGCGCCGCTGAGGCCGACCGCAAGGCGGGCGAGACGATCGAGGGCCTCTTCGACAGAGACCGACGGGAGTGACGCCGAGGGCGATGCTGACGCCTCCGCTTCGGTCTGCGCGGGATTGTGGGCGGATTGGATCATGATCTTGGCTCCTCCGGGCTGTGCAACGGGGCCGTCCACGGCGCGTCGCCGGAACCGTGGGCAGCGATCTCCTGCCCGTCGGCGTCCAACGTGTCCTGATCTCGTCCTTGTGGCGGCGACTCCTGCGGCGGAGCGCTGGCCGCGACGGCGGCGAGATCGGCGCCGAGGTGATGGGTGAGGATTCCGGTCAGCGCCCGGCGGTCCGGCATCGGGATCTCGACATGACGCTCCAGGCGGCCGGAGCGGCGAAGCGCCGGGTCGATCATCTCCGGACGGTTGGTCGCGGCGACGATGATCACGCCGTCGGTCTTCACAGCGCCGTCCATCAGCTCGAGGGCTTTGTTGACGACAGCGTTCCAGTAGTCGGCAAAGTCCTTGTCCATCGACACGCGCTGGCCGATGCCGTCGACCTCGTCGATCAGGAGCACCGCTGGCGCCAGTGCCCTCGCAAGTTCGAAAGTGGTGTTCATCCGCCCAAGGACCCTGCCAAGATAGCCCGACTCCAGCCAGGTCGAGACGGACGAGGCGATGAGCGGAACCTCCAAGGTATTGGCGAGCGCGCGGGCGAAAGTGGTCTTGCCGGTGCCCGGCGGCCCGGAAAGCAGCAGGCGCGAGCTGACCTCACTCCAGGCAAGCCGCCCCTCCCGCCACAGGTCGCAATCGGCGGCGAGATCGAGGGCAAAATCCTTCGCCTCGCCGATACCCGCGAGTGTATCGATTGACAAACGTCGGGGATCGGACAAGTCCGCGGGCTCGATCAGCTCGGCGCCCGAGGCGCTGAGCAGCTTGCGGTTGGGCTTGGAGAGCGATCGGGATCCGCGACCGCCGCCTTTGTTCTGTGCAGCAGCCGTCCCACCTCCGCCGCCGTCCTCGTCGCCGCCGCCGTTTCCATGACCGCCCGTCTTCTTCGTCCCAGAGGATGGCGCACTCGCTTCCTCCGATGCAAGCCAGGCCAGAATGGCGAGGCTGCGCTCCGGCGAAAGGCCCGGCCGGATGGCGAAAGCGAGATCGGCAATGGCGAGCTGCGACAGGTCGATCCGGTCGATCCCGACTGCTTCACCCGCCAGCCGCACGGCGTGCTCGTCCATCCCGGTGACGGCTGCAACGGTCGCTAGGACGATCGCCGCGTCGAGGGATCCAGCGTCGAGCGTCAGATCGGCGGCGAGGCCAAGCACCGTGGGAATGCCGACCTCGCTTACCGCGAGCAGCGGCAGGCTGCGCCGCATGGCAGCACCGAGATGCCTGAGCCAGGCCCCGTCGGTGTGAGCACTGTCGTCGCGGCGGAGCGAGGCCGTGGCGATGGTGAAGTCGGTGTCGTCGACAGGAGCGATCCAGCCTCGCGTCCACTCCCGGATGCTGCCGATGTCGGAGGAATCCACCGCGCCGGGCAGAAGCTCACCCTCGTCGAGCAGCCGGAGGGCCGCTCCGGCAAAACCCGGCACGTCCGCTTCCAACGTGACGATGGTGCCGGGCTGCCTGAACAGGGCGCCGAGATCGGCGCGGGTCACGTCGGCCCAGGCGAGCGCCCGGTCGATCAGCAGGCGGGCTGCGAGGGCGCCGGCGTCGAGGCGGGACGGGCCGCCTTCGCTCACGGCCGGATCGCTCGCACTGGGACCGGGGTTCCGTCGTGGATCGGCCGCCACGGGCATGGTGATCCGAGGCCGCTTCAGTGGCCGGGAGCGGCGCACTTTCCGGCTCATCGGATCTCTCCTCTGCGGGTGATGGTGACGCGCGTCGCCGAGGACGCGGCGTGACGCTGCTCCATCCAATCCGCGACAAGGCGGCAGGTCGGATCGCCCAGGGCGGCCAGGCGCTGGAGCCGGTCGGTGATCGGCGTGGGAAGCACCGCTTCGGGGTGACGCATGCGAGCGTGCCGCAGGGCCAGACCGACGATGACGGCGGGATCGCCGTCCGGCGCAGCGGATGGAGCTGCCGTGCCGGTCGCGGCGTCAATCGGATCGAGGTCGGCCAGCGCCAGGCCTGTTGAGCCGGGGCTGGCCGGGTCGGTGCTGGCTGTGGGGACGCGTCGCTCATTGTGGATCGATGGCTGAAGGGTGTTCATGGACATGGCTTTCTCGTTCACCGAAGGCGAAGCCAACGGCGGCAAAACAGATCGACGGGTGGAAGGAGCCCAGCGCGCCTCTTGGGCGCCCGGCGTCAGGCAGCGGTCAGGCGGCAGCCCTCGGCCGTGCGACGCCGACGCGGATCATCCGGGCCGAGGGCGGCATCGCGGAAATCATTTCCGCTCCGGGCCCTTCCACGCAGTCGCCCTGATCGCCATCGCGCGGGCCGCCATTGCCTCGGCTGGTGGAGCAGGCTCGTGAGGCCCGCCTTGCGGAAGTGGCCTCGTCCTCGTGGCCATAGCTTCTCACCACGCGCTCGGCCTCGGCCTTCAGCAACTCCCGCATGCGCTCGCCGAAGCTGATCCGCATCGCCTGCATGGCGGCGGCGGCGCCGTCGATCTCCAGGAGGTCGTCGATCTCGTCCAGCGCCCAGATCCCGGCGTCATGATCGCTCGGCGCGCTCGCCCCGTCGACGATGGCGATGCCCACCTCGTCGACCATCAGCCGCTGGTGCTCCCGGTAGAGCCAGTCGGGCAGGATCAGCGAGACGGCCAGCATCCGCCGCTTCAAATCCTCGAGCCGGTTGGTGTCGAGATAGGAGGCGACCGACCGCTTCATGTCGATGACGGTGGCGGTGTGGCGGGCGCGGTTCACGACGATCAGATCCGGCGTGTAGCTCATCCGCGTCCGCGCCTCGGCGTCGAAGGCAAGCCCCTTCAGCCGACCGGATCGATTCCGGGCGATCGCCTCCAGCGCCGCGGGCGTCACGGGCAGGCGCAGGCTCTGAGAGAGGATCACGAGGTCGGCGTTGCGCTGGCCGAGCGCGATCATCGCCCGCTCGAGAAGCTTGCCCTCGTGGAAGGAGAGCGAGCGGATGAGCGAGGCGAGCCCGACATAGTCGCCGAGGACGGCGTCCGGCGCGGGCACGCTGGCGGTGACGTCGGCAATCGTTCCGTCGATCAACGGCGCGAGATCGCGCTCGGCCTCGAGGGGCATGAGCCGGGGGCGCCGGTCGCGGGTGGTCTTCTCGTCGGCATGCGCCGCAAGGTGGGGAAAGTGGTTCAAGGCAGGTCTCCGGTTCGAGACGATCGCAGCACGGCACGGGGCACGGCGGCGGCGCGGGCAGCCGGATGCATCCCCCAACAGGTGCGGAGCGCACCCACTGTCAGGCGGCAGGCCAGCAAGCCCGGCAGACGCCGGTCATCGGAGCGGATGCAGGAAGCCCCACATGCGCCGTCGCGGCCGTGTCCGATCGTCTCGGAGTTGATTGGAAGTCGGATGGAGGCTCGCGGGCCTCAGGCGGCGCGCATCTCGCGGTGGCCTATGCCAGCGCCAGGGCCGTTCGGCGGCGCGGAGCATCCGACGGTCAGGAGACCTGTTCTCGAATCGATGAAGACGTTATGGCTCGTCATAGCCCAAGACCTCTATATCAGGTTGCGGGTCAGGCCTCCGCCGGGTGCGTCAACACCCGCGGGGGCCGTTACTGTTCCGGCTGTTCCGGAATGCCGCTCAACCTGACGCCCGCAACCATCGATCGCAAGGCGCCTGAACGAGCAACGCGATCGCATGGTTAACGCGAAGCGATCGCAACGACGTTCCGCCCGACGCGCCATGGCGCGATCGGCAGCGGCTCCGGTCAGTCCATCAGGGGGCGGGCGGGCGCTGACCGGGGCCATTGCAGTCGGGGCGCCTGCCGTTCTCGCAGCGCGCCGATGCCTCGTCTGGCCAAGCTTTCGATGAACGTGCCCGCAAGCCGGTTCACATCGCGCGCGGATCGGGATGCTTCGGGACAAGTTGCGCAAATCCGATTCAATCAGACGAGTGGGCGATTCAAGGCCGGACATCTTCGTTGCGAAGTTCAGGATATCCGATTCAGCGCGGCCGCTGATCGTCGTCGCCGTGGCCGTTTACCCAAGATGAAGCGCCGGTCACTCGAAACGCGTCAGGCTGCATCGAGACAAGTTGCGGATCCTCGTTGCAGAACCAGAGATCGGCGATTCAGTCCTCGAGGAAGCCGTGTCGAAACCCGAGCCTGACGATTCAAAGCCGCATGACGGCGTTGCCATGCTCAGGGTCGGCGTTGCGGCGGCAAACAGCGTTGAACCGACGCCGCCGTGAGCCGGTCAGCACCGGACCCGGGGAGCGCGGTGACAGATCGTCACCCGACGCCTCGGCCGGGCATCTACTTCATCGTCCGGGACGGCATGAACGAGATCTTTGGCGGCCGGTCCGCGGCGCAGCCCCTGCCGAAACCGCCATCTTCTTCAAGCCTAGCCGGGAGGAGCGATCTCTTGAACGAGGAAGTAACGCCAGGTTTAGAATCTTTATTCTGGACGGTCATGGAGCTTATGCAGCGTTAATAAAGTCCTTTTTCTGTGGATAAGTGCTCGCATAGAAAGTCATTATGAAGCACTGTGACAGATGTTACTTTAGATTGATCTGCGTGGTGGTTCGACGTGCTTCTTCGTCCGAGGTAGAATGGCTTCAATGTTTCCCGCAGACGCGGCGCGTCTGCGGGAGGCAGATCGGACATTGGAACAGAGAGGCACGCCGAGATGGCAGTGAACGTGAATGACCCCGCACCGACGGGAAGTGGCATCGACAGGACAAAGGAGACCGCGCGTGTGAAGGGCGCGGGCAAGCGTGCGCCTGTCCCGGGCGTCGAGGAGGCGATCGACAGCCTCGACGCGGCGGCGCGCCAGCGCATCGAGACGCTCGAGGCCGAGATCCGGGCGCTCGGCCGCGCTGGCACCGACCAGATCTTCACCCTCGGCGAGCACCTCGACACCGCCGCGGCCATCCTGAAGGACGAGACCTTCACGCAGTGGGTGAAGACCCGCTTCGACATGACCGACCGCCACGCCCGCACCATCCGAAACGTGCACCGCCACCTCGGCCACGTGCGCGCGGCCTGCGTGCGCCACGAGATCAAGCCGACGGTGCTCTACCACCTCGTCGCGGCCGACCGCTCAGTCGTCGACGCCGTCGTCGCCTCCTTCGAACGGGGGGAGCGGTTGAAGGTGCGCGAGGTCAGGGCGCTGGTCGATGGCGTGGCCGGGGATGGTGAGGACGGTGGTGACGAGGCTGCCGCGGCGCCCGGCGACCGGGGCGGCTTGAAGGGGCTGAAGGGGCTCGCTGCCAGCAAGCAAGCGCGACAGATCAAGAGCGTCCGGGCGGCGCTCGCCGTGATCGGCAGGGAGGTCGAGGCGGCGCTTGAGCCGGCCAGCCGCGGCAAGAGGGTCCTCAAGGGCAAGCTCGCCGACGCCGTCATGGCGACGGCGCGCCTTGCCGAGCGTGAGCTGATCGAGCTCATCCTCGACATCGAGGTAGACTCGCTCGCCGGATCCCAGAACCTGCGCCACGTCCGGCTGCCGGAGACGCGCTGGCAGGACGTCCTGTCAATGCTCGGCACCCTGGCCGGAGGCGCTGAATCCCTGCCGAGGAACGGCGAACTGACGCCGTGGCTGACCGACGAGGTGCTGCCATTGGTCGCCTTCGCCCTCGAGGGCGAGGACGGCAAACCGTCCGCAGCCGCGGTCAGCGCGGCGGCTGGAGCCGACATCGACGCCGATCCGGACGAGGATGCGGAGACCGACGAGGCGCCTGCCACCGATGCCGCTGCAGAGGCCGGGCCTGAGGGTCGGGCAATCCGGCGCAGGGACGCCGACGCCGGTGAGGTCGACGGCACGCAGCCGGACGCCGACGAGTTCTCCGATCCGGTTGCGGCGTCAGTCGCCACGCCGGTCCTCGGCAGCGCCGCCTGACGTCCGTTCCGGTCCCGCCACCGCGGCGGGGCCGGAAGCCCCATTGACCGGAGACCCCCATGCCCCGATCTCGAACTGACCGAAACGAAACCCAAGCTGCCTATCAGCGGGCCTACCGCGTCGAGCAGAAGGCGAAGCGCAAGCCATCGCGCGACGACGTCGCCCGGGTCGCGCTGCACTGGGCGATCACCCGGGCGCTGACCAAGGAGCCGCAGTACCTGACGAAGCTGCGGGCGACCATCGTCGAGCGCCTTGTGGCCCAGGGCTTCGACCGGAACGCCGCGGCCGCCCGCTTCGACGAGCTGACCGACAGCTACGAAGACGGCTGGACTTTCCAGCGTAAGCCGCACCTGGCGAGGACCGACGGAGCCAAGGCGGTCGAGGAAGAGCAGGACGGCGGGTCCGGCCGTTGACTGGCGCCCGCCTGCGGGCGCGCCCCATCAGCAGGGGTTGCCAGCGGCGTCTGATCGCCAGTCCATCGGCCGCGCGGGACACCTTGCATGGCGGCCGCGGCTTTGCAGGACCGACGCCACGCAGGCGCATGCAGCGCCCGGACTTCGGCGGCCTACGCCCCCCTGACATCGGTGGCCAGCAATTGTGGAGCCGACAAGCTGCCGAAGACGAAGCCACGGCTCACGCCGCCACTCTCTTCCAGCCTGTCGGCGGCCGCGACCGGATCGTTCTCCATTGCAGACCGAAGCCCCGGATCGCTGGCGGGACCTTCCAAGCACCCGAACCCCAACCCGGAGGCGCAACCACCCTGACGATACGGTCTCGCGCAAACGCCGTAGGTCTCAAAAAGCTAAAACGCTCCCATTACTCCATGAAACGCCGTTGGCCTTTGAATCGGAAATCTCGAGAGCCGGTCCGACGTTGCCAAAGCAGAAACCATCTCCGACAGGCCGCCCGGCGATCCATCCGAACTTCGAATGGGCGCAGCGCCGGAGAGTGCGCCGCATCCGATCGCTCGCAACGCACGGGAGCCGGTGTCTCGACCGACCCCGCAACGACCGTCCTCATTCGAGCTGGTCCCGCACCTGCCGCCCGGCCTTGCGCTTGCGCGTGGCGAGCCGGTCGAAGTCGAGGCCCCGGAACACCGAGAAGTCGATCTCGGGATTGAGCGGCAGCTTCGCGAGTTCCCGCGCGCGGATCTCGGTGATCGACTTGAAGCCGTAGCCCTCATGTTCATCGACGGCGACGGCATGCCCCGCCTGCAGCCGGCGATCGCGGGAATCGATCTTGCTGTCGCGCATGTCCTCGATCTGCCCGCCGCGCAGCGAGTGGAACACCTCCTTGCGGCTCTTCGGGATCCCCGCGCGGGCAAACAGCCGGCCCATGTAGGACGAGGCGCTCTTGCTCGGATCGGCAAGGCGCATCAGCTCCGGAAACAGGAAGGCGTCGCCCTGTGCCATCGCCCAGTCGACGAAGCCGATCTCAGCCAGGAACTCGTGCAGCACGAAGAAGGTGGTGCTGGCGTCCGTCTTGTAGGGGACACGGCTCCAGCGCCCGTCGATCAGTGTGATGCCCGACGTCTGCGCAACATAAACCCCACGATACTTCTCGCGGATGTCGTTGCCCTTCAGATGGATCAGGAGCCCGATCCGGCGGCCGGTGAGATGGCCGAGCAGCGGCAGGAGGATGTTGTCGAGAAGGCCGCTCTCGGCGCCCACCCGGAAGACGGCCGAGATGCGCTCCGCACTCAGCGGCTCGGCACTGACGGCGGGCGTCGCCGTCTTCGGCCACCAGACCTTGGCCCTGGCAAACGGATCAGCATAGCCGAGCGTGGCGCTCCTGTAGCCGATCATCGTCTTCACGATGCTCACATAGCCATGCTGCAGCGCGTTGCGTGATAACGGCCGGAGATGCAGGTCGCGATTCGCCTCGATGATCTCGCGGGCAGGCGCGTCCTTCGGCCGCTGCGATTGCATGGCGGGCCAGAAGGTCAGGAGGCTGATATAGGCCTGGAGGTCGGCGGGCGTGTAGGTGTCGACCGGATGATCGCCGATCAGCTCGATGAAGAGATCGCGCCGGAAGCGCGCCGTCTTGAGATCCTTGTTGGTTTCGCCCGAAGCCCCGGCGCGGGCCGCCAGATACTCCTCTGAGACGTCGCTGAACATCGGCATGCGGGAGACCGAGCGCTTGACGAAGCGGCGGTCGCGCTTGAAGGCCGGGATCGGGCGGCCCTGCTCGTCGAGCTCCTGGTCTTCGGCGGCGCCATCGTTGCCGGGTTCGGGCATTGAGGCGACCCGGGGGCTTGCCGGGTCCTGCGACGGCTGGTCCGTCAGAGGCATCGCCGCCGCCGGCTCCTCGGGCTTCAGGAACTCATACGGTTCCCGGGCCGGCTGCGCGGATGCCGCGGCGGGAATGGCCGCGCCGCTCAGCTTTTTGACATATGTCGACTTCAGGACCTCGACGTTGTCGACGATCAGCGGATTGCCGTCCGCACCCTTGGCGACCTCCCGCGCAATCCCGACGAGCCCGCGCCAGCCTTCGAAGCGCCGCTCCTCTGCCTGCGTCGGTGGCGGCGGATCCCGCCGGATGATCGACGTGTGGGCCTTCATCCAGCCCCGCATCTCGGCCCACACTTCCCCGGGCGTCGAACCCGAGAACATGTATTCGGGCTCGAACGCCTCGTCTTCCGGCCTGTCGTCCTCCTCCGCCAATCGCCTGTTCCTCATCTCGTCGAAGCGCCGCCGTGATTCGGCGGCGAGAAGGTCCGCCATGCGCCGGGCCTCGCGAGCCGGGCAAGCACCGAGGCTGATCCGGATCGGCGCCGAGCCCCGGCCGCCGCCGAGATCCTTCGGCACCCTAATCTGAAAAAGGTAAGTCGTTCCTGACCGCACGAGATACGGCCCTGCACCGCGCGGCCGAGCAGGCGGTCCGCCCTTGGCCTTTTCCCGCCGTTCCCGCGATACACGGGACGATACCCCGCACGATACACGCCCTGACTTGTCCATCCGAAACACTCCCGAAGGGGCGTGCCAGGAGGCAAAAATGCCGGAAAATGCGGGATTTCAATTGGCGGAGAGTGGAAAAACCATGGCGGAGAGGGGGGGATTCGAACCCCCGATACGGTTGCCCGTATGCCGCATTTCGAGTGCGGTGCATTCGACCACTCTGCCACCTCTCCAAAGGTGCGTCGGGAAGCAGCGCTGCGGGTCGAGGTGACCGGACCAGCTGTTCCGAACCCGGCCGGCAAGCCACGGGGGCAAGCAGTCGGAAACGCCGGAGCGAGGGTCATCCTCTCCGGCGCGTGGGTCTCTTAGCAAAGCGTCGCTCCGTCTGACAAGACAAAAGACGCCGTGACGTGCAGAATCTCCAGATGCGTCGCTGTGTTCGCTGCACGAAAACTCTCGGTCGCATCGCTGCGATGCGGGGCTCGGCATGCGCGGCGGCCGGCAGCCGTCAGGGGAGGGCGAGGCGGGCGAGGCTGAGGAGTTCGAACAGCATCTGGGCGCCGGCATGGGCGGTGTTGGTGGTGGCGTCGTATTGCGGCGCCACCTCGACGACGTCGCCGCCGATCATCCGGATGCCGGCGAGGCCACGCAGGATCGCCTGGGCCTCCCGCGTCGTCAGGCCGCCGATCTCCGGCGTGCCGGTGCCGGGGGCGAAGGCGGGGTCGAGGCTGTCGATGTCGAAGGAGACGTAGACCGGTCCGTCGCCGACGACGTCTCTTGCCCGGCGGACGATGTCCGCGACGCCGAGATCGGCAATCGCCTCGGCGTGGATCACGGTCATGCCGGATTGCGCGGAAAACTCCCAGAGATACTCCGAGGAGCCGCGGATGCCGATCTGGATGGTGCGTTCGGGATCGAGGACGCCGTCGAGGACGGCCTGGCGGAACGGTCCGCCATGGTGGAACTTGCAGCCGTCGAAGGGGCCGGACGTGTCGCAATGGGCGTCGATGTGGATCATCCCCACCGGCCGGCCGGCGCCGAGCGCCTTCAGGATCGGCAGCGAGATCGAGTGGTCGCCGCCGACGAACAGCGGCAGGACGCCGGCCGCGGCGATCGCCGCCGCCGTCCGTTCGATGTCCTCGTGGGAGGTGGCGAGATCGAAGCGCGAGCGGAACGGCACGTCGCCGATGTCGGCGACGGCGATCTCATGGGTCGGCATGGTCTTCAGGACGTGGTTGTACGGCCCGACGCGCTCGATCGTGCGCAGCGCCCGCGGCCCGAAGCGCGAGCCGTTGCGATTGGTGACGCCGAGATCCATCGGCACGCCGATCATCGCCACCTGCAGATCGCCGAAATCCGGCGCGGTCCAGTCGATGGCGCGGTAGGGCACGTCGAGCAGCGTCGGCAGGCCGGCATAAGGGGCGACGCGGGTGCCGCTCGGATCGAACAGCCGGTCGGCGACGGCAGCAAAGCCGGCGTCGTAGATCCGGCGCTCGTTGTCGCCGGCAAATCGCTGGCGGAGCGCTGCGAGCTTCTGTTCATCCATCCGTCGATACCTTCGTCATGAGTTTCTCTGCCAGATGGTGGGTCGGCAACACATGCATCCTCTCGGCCGCCCTCAGGCCGGCATCGGGGCGCCCCGCCGGGTGTTGCGGCGGCGGCCCTCGAGGACGCCGAGAACCGCCATCGCGGCCTGAAGCACGTTGGTGCCGGGCCCGAAGATCTCGGCGACACCGGCCTCGGTGAGCGCCGCATAGTCTTCCGACGGGATGACGCCGCCGCAGATGACGTGGATGTCGGAGCGCTGCCGTTCGGCCAAAACGTCGATGAGTTCGGGCACCAGCGTCAGATGGCCGGCGGCATGGGAGGAGACGCCGACCAGGTCGACCTGCTTGTCGATGGCAAGGGCCGCCACCTCCTGCGGCGTCTCGAACAGCGGCCCGAGATGGACCTCGAAGCCGAGATCGGCAAAGGCGGTGGCGATCACCTTGGAGCCGCGGTCGTGGCCGTCCTGGCCGAGCTTTGCCACCAGGATCGAAGGCTTGCGGCCCTTCTTTCCGGCGTAGTCGGCGATGCGCTGGCGGATCGTCGCGAACTCCGGGTCGCCTTCATGGGCGGAGGCGAAGACGCCGGAGATCAGCGAGGTGGACGGCTGGTGCCGCCCGCCGAAGCCGTCCTCCATCGCCTGTGAGATCTCGCCGAGGGTGGCCCGGGCCCGGGCGGCCTCGACGGCGGCGGCCAGAAGGTTGCCCTCCTTGCCGGCAGCGCATTGGCGAAGCGCGGCGAGGGCGCTGTCGCAGGCCTCCTTGCTGCGGGTGCGGCGGACTTCCTCGAGCCTTGCGATCTGTGACTTGCGCACGGCCGCCGTGTCGATCCGGAGGATCTCCACCGGCGCCTCTTCCTCGAGCCGGAAGCGGTTGACGCCGACGACGACGTCCTCGCCCTTGTCGATGCGGGCCTGGCGCAGCGCCGCCGCCTCCTCGATGCGCCGCTTCGGCAGGCCTTCCGCGACGGCCTTGGTCATGCCGCCGGCCGCCTCGACCTCCTCGATCAGGGCGAAAGCCTTGTCGGCGAGGTCCTTCGTCAGGGCTTCGACATAGTAGGAGCCGCCGAGCGGATCGACGACATTGGTGACGCCGGTCTCGTGGGCGAGGATCAGCTGGGTGTTGCGGGCGACGCGAGCCGACGTCTCGCTCGGCAGCGCCATCGCCTCGTCGAAGGCGTTGGTGTGCAGCGACTGGGTGCCGCCGAGCACCGCCGACAGCGCCTCATAAGCGGTGCGCACGACGTTGTTCATCGGGTCCTGCTCCGTCAGCGAAACCCCCGAGGTCTGGCAATGGGTGCGCAGCATCTTCGAGCGCTCGTCGGCGGCGCCGAAGTCGGTCATGATCTTCGCCCACATCTGCCGGGCGGCCCGGAGCTTGGCGACTTCCATGAAGAAGTTCATGCCGATGCAGAAGAAGAAGGAGAGGCGCGGCGCGAAGGCGTCCACGGAAAGACCGCGGGCCATCGCGGCGCGGACATATTCCATGCCGTCCGCCAGCGTATAGGCGAGCTCCTGGGCGAGCGTCGCGCCGGCCTCCTGCATGTGGTAGCCGGAGATCGAGATCGAGTTGAACCGCGGCATCTCGCTGGCGGTGTAGCCGATGATGTCGGCGACGATGCGCATCGAGGGCGCGGGCGCATAGATGTAGGTGTTGCGGACCATGAACTCCTTCAGAATGTCGTTCTGAACGGTCCCGGTGAGCTTGCCCCTGTCGACGCCCTGTTCCTCGGCGGCGACGATGAACATGGCGAGGACCGGGATGATCGCGCCGTTCATCGTCATCGACACGCTCATTTCATCGAGCGGGATGCCGTCGAAGAGGATCTTCATGTCCTCCACGGTGTCGATGGCGACGCCCGCCTTGCCGACGTCGCCGGCGACCCGGGGATGGTCGGAATCATAGCCGCGATGGGTGGCGAGGTCGAAGGCGACCGAGAGGCCCTTCTGGCCGGCGGCGAGGTTCTTGCGGTAGAAGGCGTTGGATTCTTCGGCCGTCGAGAAGCCGGCATACTGGCGGATGGTCCAGGGCTGGCCGGCATACATCGTGGCGCGCGGCCCGCGGGTGAAGGGGGCGACGCCGGGGAGGGCGGTCGCTGCATCCTGCGGCAGATCGGCTGCCGTATAGACCGGTTTGATGGCGATGCCCTCGGCGGTCTGCCAGGTGAGATCCTCGACCTTTCGCCCCTTCAGTTCCCTGGTCGCGAGGTCCAGCCAGTCCCGCGGAAACGTCTCGCTCATGTCTCGAACTCCATGATCACCGCGTCGACGGCGAGGCTGTCGCCCGCCTTGACCGGAATGGATTTCACCGTCCCGCGGTTCTCGGCCTTGAGGACGTTTTCCATCTTCATCGCCTCGACGATGGCGAGCGTCTGGCCGGCCTCGACCTGTTCGCCCTCGGCAACCGCAATCTGGACGACGACGCCGGGCATCGGGCAGAGCAGGAGGTTCGACGTGTCGGGCGCCTCTTTCACCGGCATCAGCTCGGCGAGCCGCGCCAGATGCGGCTCGTAGACCTTGGCATTCACGTCGATGCCCTTCAACCGCAGCCGGAAGCCGCTGACGATCGGATCGACGCGCGGGGTCAGGGTCTCGCCGCCGAGGCGGATCATGGCGGTCTGCCGCCCCCGCTGCCAGTCCATCTCGACCGGGCCGAGATCGGCGCCGTCGACGCTGACGCCGGTCTCGCCGAGATCGACGGTCAGACGATGTTCGCCGATGAAGACGATGCGCCGTCCGCTTTCTTTGCTCAAAGCGAGGTTTTCGCCGAGGCTGGGTGCCTTGCTGGCGCTGCGGCGCTTCGAGGCCTTGGCGAGCAGCGCCGCCGCCGCGGCGAGCTTTGCCCGCATCGGGCCGTCCGCCTCGGTGCCGTCGAAGCCGTCCGGATATTCCTCGGCGATGAAGCCGGTGGAGATTTCGCCGGAGCGCCAGCGCGGATGCTGCATGATCGCCGAGACGAAGGGCACGTTGTGGCCGATGCCGTCGATGACGAAGCGGTCGAGCGCCTCGGCCATGGCGTCGGTCGCCGCCTCGCGCGTCTCGCCCCAGCTGCACAGCTTGGCGATCATCGGATCGTAGAACATCGAGATCTCCGAGCCCTCGGAGACGCCGGTGTCGTTGCGCAGGACCGGCGCGCCGCCGCCGATGGCGCGGCCGGAAGGTCCCGTGCCCGAGGCGGGCGAGCCCTCCAGCGGCCCTTCCTGCGGGGGAGAATAGCGCTTCAGCCGGCCGATCGAGGGCAGGAAGCCGCGATAGGGGTCTTCCGCATAGACGCGGCTCTCGATCGCCCAGCCGTCGATCGTCACGTCTTCCTGGGTGAAGGGCAGCCTCTCGGCGTTTGCGACGCGGATCATCTGCTCGACGAGATCGACGCCGGTGATCAGCTCGGTCACCGGATGCTCGACCTGCAGACGGGTGTTCATCTCCAGGAAGTAGAAGTTCCGGTTCTTGTCGACGATGAATTCGACCGTGCCGGCGCTCTCGTAGTCGACGGCCTTGGCCAGCGCCACCGACTGCTCACCCATGGCCTTGCGGGTTTCCGCGTCGAGGAAGGCGGAGGGCGCCTCCTCGACGACTTTCTGGTTGCGCCTCTGGATCGAGCATTCGCGCTCGTTGAGATAGACGCAATGGCCGAAACTGTCCGCCAGCACCTGGATCTCGATGTGGCGGGGCTCCTCGACGAATTTCTCGATGAAGATCCGGTCGTCGCCGAAGGAGCTCTTCGCCTCCGAGCGCGAGCGGTCGAAGCCATCGCGGGCTTCGGCATCGTTCCAGGCGATGCGCATGCCCTTGCCGCCGCCGCCGGCCGACGCCTTGATCATCACCGGATAGCCGACTTCCGCCGCGATCTTGGCGGCATGCGAAGCGTCCTCGATCAGCCCCATGTAGCCCGGCACGGTCGAGACGCCGGCTTCGGCGGCCAGCTTCTTCGAGGTGATCTTGTCGCCCATGGCGCGGATCGCCTTGGGCTTCGGGCCGATGAAGACGATACCGGCATTTTCGAGCTTTTCGCAGAAATCGGCGTTTTCGGAGAGGAAGCCGTAGCCGGGATGCACCGCCTCTGCGCCGGTTTCCTTGCAGGCTGCGATGATCCGATCACCGAGAAGATAGGACTGGTTCGCCTGGGGCGGGCCGATATGCACCGCCTCGTCGGCCATGCGCACATGCATCGCGTCCCGGTCGGCATCCGAATAGACCGCCACCGTGGCGATGCCCATGCGCCTGGCGGTCTTGATGACCCGGCAGGCGATCTCGCCGCGATTGGCGATGAGGATTTTCTTGAACAAGTCCCGTCTCTCTCCCTTGAGCCAGGGCCGGCGATGCCCCCGCATTGCATTCCTGTGTACGCATCCGCGTGCCGCGTCGCCATGTCCAGGCTCGCTCCCCCTGTCTGCGCCGGCCCCTCCAGCGGCTGGCTCACGGGGAATCATGCTGCCTAGACTTCCAGGACGTCCCCGAAGGCCTCCGGATAGCTCTTCCTTGCCACCTCCTCGTCGATCATCAACATGGCCTCGTAGGAAGCCGGATCGAACGGCTTTTCCGCCGGCACGATCTCGCGGTTGAACAGCCAGGAGATGCGGCCGGCGTCGAGATTGCCGCGCTCGAAGGGCTCGGGCCCGAACATGTGCCAGATGGCGTGCAGGAAGGCCGCGTCGGCGAGCTTTTCGGTCGGCGTGCGGTCGTTGAAGCGCTTGCGTTCGATGATCTTGGTCGCGCCCTTCGGGTTGGCACGGCGCACGGTGAACTGGAAACCGGTGCCCGGGAGCCCCGAGGGAAAGCCGCGATGCTTGGTCATGTCGGGGAGATTGGCCATCAGGCGGCGGCCTCCTTGGGGGGCGTGGCGCCGGGGGCTTTCGCTCCGCGCAGCATGCCCTTGATGCTCAAGTCTTCGTCGAGATCCGGCCAGTGGATGCCGGAATACATCAGTTCGATCGTGTTGCGCTCTGCCTGCGAGGCAGCGAGGAGGCGCGGGTACCACCAGAGCGGGGTCACGATCTCCCGCCCGTCCGCCAGCCGAACGTGAAGGCTCTCCTGATCGCACCAGGCGGCCCGCGGCGCCTCGGCATCCCTCTCATTCTCCGAATTGGTCATTCCAGACACCCAGCAGATGGACCTGCTGCTCCTTCGTCTTTTCGATCAGCGCCCGCAAGGCCTTGGAAGAATGGCCGTGATTGAATGCCACCGAGAGATCGTGCAGCCAAATCTTGCATTCAGCCCCGTCTTTGAAAACATGGACGTGCGCCGGTTCGATCGCGTCATAGCGATACCAGAAAAACCGATATCCACGCCATCGGAGAACCGTGGGCACCTGTTCGTCCTCCCGGAAGCGTGGAGCCAAGCACGTATTACCCGAGCTTTTCCGACTATCGTCGCCGTCACGCCAGACGCCTCCTTTTCATGACGACATAGGCGATGATCCCCGCATGGATGGCGATCGCCACCGCCAGGCCGACGACGTGGTGGCCAGCACCGACGCCGGGCTCGGCGCCGACGACCACAGCCCCCGCAATGCCGACCGGCAGGAACAGGACGACGGCCGTCGCAAGGCCGGGATTGTAGGCCCGCAGCCGGAGCGCCTGGCCGATATGGGCAAGCGCGTTGACGAGGGTGAGGTAGACGCCGATGAGGCCCCAGCCGATGCCGACGCCGACGGCGAGCCAGATCGAGACGAGGTTGACGCCCCAGACGCCGGGAATGTTGATGACGAAGACCGCGACGTCGTCGAGGACGATCTTGCCCTTGCCGATCATGGCGTTGATGGCCGCCGCGAAGCGGCCATCGTCGTGTTCCTCGTACTGGTGGACCATGTAGACGGGCAGCTGCAGGAAGACCAGCGTCAGCGCCGCCGGCCATGTCGCCGCGATGATCGGCGTCAGCGCGAGGATCAGAAGCCCCGCCAGGAATCCGCCATAGACCCAGTGTGCCACCAGACGGGAGACCATCAGCCGGCGTCCCCGATCTTGTCCTGCGTCTTCGTGTCGAAGTCGGACGCGTCGTGGCGCTCGTGCAACTGGGTCGAGGGATCGCCGGTCACCGAATTGACCATCGAGCCGCGCCGTGCGCCCTTGCGCTCGCCGATCTGCTTTCGCCAGCGCTGGACGTTGGCATAGTCGTCGACGGACAGGAAGGTGCCGGCGTCGTCATAGGCGTCATGGGCGGCAATGCGGCCATACCAGGGCCAGATCGCCATGTCCGCGATCGAATACTCGCTGCCGGCGATGTACTCGTTGTCCTTGAGCTGCCTGTCGAGCACGTCGAGCTGGCGCTTCACCTCCATGGCGTAGCGGTCGATGGCGTATTGGATCTTCATCGGCGCATAGGCATAGAAATGGCCGAAGCCGCCGCCGAGGAAGGGTGCCGAGCCCATCTGCCAGAACAGCCAGTTCATCACCTCGGCGCGGGCTCGCGCATCGGTCGGCAGGAAGGCGCCGAACTTGTCGGCGAGATAGGTCAGGATCGAGCCGGATTCGAACAGTCGGATCGGCGCTCCGCCGTCCTTCGGCGCGTGGTCCATCATCGCCGGGATCTTCGAGTTCGGATTGACCGAGACGAAGCCGGAGCCGAACTGGTCGCCCTTGTTGATGCGGATCAGCCAGGCGTCGTACTCGGCCTCGGTGTAGCCGGCGTCGAGCAGCTCCTCCAGCATGATCGTCACCTTGACGCCGTTGGGCGTGCCCAGGGAATAGAGCTGCAGCGGATGCTGGCCGACCGGCAGGTCCTTGTCGTACTGGGCGCCCGCCGTCGGCTTGTTGATCGAGGCGAAGGCCCCGCCGGATTCGGTGTCCGGCTGCCAGATCTTCGGCGGGACGTAGCCGGCGGGCAGGTTGTTCTCGGGCGGGAACTTGTTGTCGTCGCTCATGGTGTCGAGCCTTCTGTCGAGAGAATTCCGGATCGGCGCAATGCGCCGCGGATACGAACATAACGAGCGTTTCCCCGGCGGCGAGCCGCGACGGACCGTTCGCGATCGGCGCCATCGCTGCCGCCCCGCCGCCGGCCTCAGAGGGGGATGTTGTCGTGCTTGCGCAGCGGTGCCGACACCGTCTTCGTCTTCAGCATCTCGAAGGCCCGGATCACCCGGCGCCGCGTCGAATGCGGCAGGATCACCTCGTCGATGAAGCCGCGCTGCGCCGCGATGAAGGGATTGGCGAAGCGGTCCTCGTACTCCTTGGTATGCTGGGCCAGCCGCTCCGCGTCGCCGGCGTCCTTGCGATGGATGATCTCGGCGGCGCCCTTCGCCCCCATCACGGCGATCTGGGCGCTCGGCCAGGCATAGTTGACGTCGGCGCGGATGTGCTTCGACGACATCACGTCATAGGCGCCGCCATAGGCCTTGCGGGTGATGACGGTGACCTTCGGGACAGTTGCCTCGGCATAAGCGAAGAGCAGCTTCGCCCCGTGCTTGATGATGCCGCCGAGCTCCTGGGTGACGCCGGGCAGGAAGCCCGGCACGTCGACGAAGGTGAGGATCGGGATGTTGAAGGCGTCGCAAAAGCGCACGAAGCGGGCGGCCTTGCGCGCCGCGTCGATGTCGAGGCAGCCGGCGAGCACCATCGGCTGGTTGGCGACGACGCCGACGCTCGTCCCATTGAGGCGAATGAAGGCGGTGATGATGTTGCCCGCGAACTCCTTCTGAATCTCGAAGACGTCGCCCTCGTCGGCCACCTTCTCGATCAGTTCACCCATGTCGTAGGGCTTGTTGGGATTGTCCGGGATCAGCGTGTCGAGGGACGCCTCGATGCGGGCCGGATCGTCGAGGGTCTCGTAGACCGGCGGCTTCTCGCGGGAGGAGAGCGGCAGGAAGGAGAACAGCCGGCGCATCTCGGCGAGCGCCTCGACGTCGTTCTCGAAGGCACCGTCGGCGACCGAACTCTTCTTCGAATGAGTGCCGGCGCCGCCCAGCTCTTCGGCCGTCACCACCTCGCCGGTGACGGTCTTCACCACGTCCGGCCCGGTGACGAACATGTAGGAGGTGTCGCGGACCATGTAGACGAAGTCGGTCATGGCCGGGGAATAGACCGCGCCGCCGGCGCAGGGGCCCATGATGACGGAGATCTGCGGGATGACGCCCGAGGCCTGGACGTTGCGCCAGAACACCTCGGCATAGCCGCCGAGCGAGGCGACGCCCTCCTGGATGCGCGCCCCGCCGGAATCGTTGAGGCCGATCAGCGGCACGCCGTTCTGGACGGCGAGGTCCATGATCTTGCAGATCTTCTCGGCGTGGGTCTCGGACAGGGAGCCGCCGAAGACGGTGAAGTCCTGGGAGAAGACGTAAGTCGGGCGGCCCTCGATCGTACCCCAGCCGGTGACGACGCCGTCGCCGGGGATCTGCTGCTCCGCCATGCCGAAGTCGGTGCAGCGATGCGTCTTGAAGGTGTCGTATTCCTCGAAGGAGCCGGGATCGAGGAGGGCGTCGATGCGCTCTCTTGCCGTCAGCTTGCCCTTGGCATGCTGGGCGGCGATGCGCTTCTCGCCGCCGCCGAGGCGGGCCTCCTCCCGCCGTCCTTCCAGTTGCTGGATGATGTCGAGCATCGCTGTTTCCCCCTCTCGCTGTCGGTCTCTCCGGGCAAGGCCGGTAAGCCGGATGCCCGGGCCAGACCTTTTCGGACCGCCGTAAATGACGGGCGGTGGTTCGAAGTCCAGAATCGGCCGAACCCGCATGTCCCATGGATAGCCGAGGCCGGGGGATTTTGGCAGGGGCGCGAGCCTGCCGGCCGTCATGGCGCCTCGATGGCGACGCTCCAGGTGAAGTCCCTGGATTCGCCCGGTGCGAGCACGAGGATGCCGGGCTTTTCCAGGAACTCGCCGTCCCAGTCGACGGAGCTCGCCATGCCGTACCAGGGCTCGATGCAGAGAAACGGCGCCGTCGTCGGCTTCGACCAGATGCCGAGATCCTTGTAGCCTTCCCATGCGACGGTGAGGGCGCGCACCATCCGTCCGTCCGCATCGTGGCCGCTGTATCGGAGGCTACGGCTCGCCACATCCGGCATCACCATCGCGTCGCGCTGGAACAGCGTTTCCGAGAGAGCCAGCCGCCGCCCGTCGAAGGGCAGGGGCACCGGCGCGGCGAGGAGGCCGCCGACGACCGAGCGCAGCTGGCCGCGCTCCTGCGTCTCGAAGGTGATCACGTGGTCGGATTTGGCGAGACCGTCGGCGAGCGGCCAGCGAAAGCCCGGATGGGCGCCGACGCCGCAGGGCAGCGCTCGCTCGCCCGGATTGGTCACCCGCGTCGTGACGCTCAGGCCGCGCTCCGAGGCGGCATAGACGAGGTCGAGGATGAAGGGGAACGGGTAGGAGAGGCGTGTCTCGGCATCGTCGGTGAGGCGAAGCGCGGCGCGTTCGGCGCTCCGCTCGGTCCAGGTGAATATCCGGTCGCGGGCAAAGCCGTGCTGGCCGAGAGAATAGTCCCGGCCGTCATGGCGCAGGATGTCGCCGCTCAGCCGGCCGACGATCGGAAACAGCACCGGCGCATGGCGCGGCCACTCCGGCCCCGCCTGCCAGAGGAGCTCCTCGCCGGCGCCGTCGCGCAGGCTGACCAGCTCGGCCCCCTGGCTGCTCACCGCGGCGCTGATGCCCGCCGCGCCGATCGCATGCGTGTCCATTCGTCAAACCTTCCAGCCGAGTCCCTTCGGGCCGCGCCGGCCGCGCCGACACCGTGAAGCCCTCTGCGAGAGCATAGCATCGGATCGACGGACGTGGCACGGGGATCATGAGCGACGACGACGCCGGATCCGCATCGGGACGACGCCGACGCCGCGGACGTCCTGCGGCCGAGGCAACCATGCCGGACTGGCGATGGCCCGGCCCGGTGCAGTCTATTGGCAGGCGAGGGGCCAGAGGGCGCGGCCGTGGGGGGCTGCGTCTCGCGCGCGGATCGAGCGTGCGTGGATCGAGCCTGAGTGGATCGAGCGTGCGGGGATGGTGCTTCGCGTTCGAGATGGTAGGCCCGGAGGGACTCGAACCCCCAACCAAGCGGTTATGAGCCGCCGGCTCTAACCATTGAGCTACAGGCCCGCCGCAAGTCCGCCCGGCCCGCACGACGGGATGTCGTGGGGGAGGGCGACCTCGAAATGGCGACACGGCATCGATAGCCGCTATCGCGGCGATTTTCCAGAGGAAAGCACTGGCGCCGGCGGCTCGTGCCTCTGAGTGCGCCAGTTGCTGCATCGGATCACCCGGCTCACTCTCGCAGTCGACGGCGGGGCATGTCACGCCCGGCCCGACTCGCGTTGACGGCCGCGCCGGAGGGCGACGATATCGGCGAGGATCGACAGGGCGATCTCGTGCGGAGTGATCGCCGCGATGTCGAGACCGGCCGGCGCCTTGACGTCGGCAAGAGCGCTTTCCGGTAGGCCGCCCGCAGTGAGGCGCTCGCGCAGCGCGGCGAACTTGCGGCGGCTGCCGACGAAGGCGATATGCGCCGCCCCGGCCAGCACCGCGGCGCGAAGGGCGGCCTCGTCGCCCTTGCCCTGCGTCGCCACGACGACGTAGCGCTCCGCCCCGGCGGTGCCGACGCCCCCGCCACCGTCCGGTTCGAAACCGTCGACCAGCCGCTCGACCAGGGGCGTGCGTTCGGCAGCAAGGCCCGGTGCGCAGAGGGTGCGGGTGAAGCCGAGGCAGGCGGACAATTCGCAGAGCGCCAGCGCCACCGGGCTCTCGCCGCAGATCACCAGTTCCGGCGGCGGCGTCACCGGCTCGACGAAGACGTCCATCGAGCCCTTCGACGGACAGCGGCTGCGGGCGAAGCGAACCCCCGCGCGCTCGGTGCCGTGGGTTGCGCCTTCGGCCTCGAGCAGTTCTTCGGGGCGCAGGCTGACGAAGCGCGGCCGGCCGTCGCCGAGCGCCTCGATCGCGGCCTTTACCACCGCGCCGCGGGCGCAACCGCCGCCGATCCAGCCTGCCTCGATGGTGCCGTCCGCCAGGATCAGCGCCTTGGCGCCGGGTTTCGCCGAGGTCGCGTCGACGGTGCGTACCACCGTGGCGATGGCGAAGGACCGGCCGGCGCGGCGCAGCGCGGCAATGCGCTCGTCGAAGCTCGGCATGAACGAAGCCGCCATGGTCATAGCCGCGCAAACTCCGGTTCGAGGGCCGCCAGGCAGGCGAGGGTGTTGGCCGGGGCGAAGAGATCCAGATACGGCCGTGCCGCCGCCATGCCGCGGGCGATCGGCTCGTAGCCCTTCCAGCCGGCCAGCGGATTGAGCCAGACGATGCGGCAGCCGCGTGTCTTCAGTCGCGCAAGGGCCGAGGCGATGCGTTCGGGCGGATCGGTGTCGTAGCCGTCCGACAGGATGACGACGACGCTGCGGCCGGTGACGAAGCTGCGGGCATAGGTGCGGGCGAAGCGGTCGAGATTGGAGCCGATCCTCGAGCCGCCGCCGAAGTCATCGGCGAGGAGGGTGAGGCGGTTCATGGCGCGAAGCGGGTCGTCGTCGCGCAGCGCCTCGGTGATGCGCACGAGCCGCGTGTGGAAGAGATAGGCGTCGGCGGTGGCGTCGGCGCGGATCAGCCCGGCGACGAAGGCGAGGAACACCCTTGCATAGACCGTCATCGAGCCCGAGACGTCGCACAGCACCGTCAGCCGGACGGCGCGCTCCGGCCGCCGCCGGCGGGGAAGCCGGAGAGGCTCGCCGCCGGTGGCGATGCTCGCCCTGACGACGCGCCTGAAGTCGATCGTCTCGCCCCTGCGGGCGGCCCGCCTGCGGCGCGAACGGCGGCCGCGGATCGCGGCGGCAAGCCGGTGTGCCACCTTCTCGGCTTCGGCGATGTCGGCGGGATCGACCAGTTCGCGCAGGTCCCTGGTCATCAGGTTGCGGGCGGTGGTCGCGACCAGCCGGCCGGTGCCGCCGGCAGACGCGTCGTTGCCGCCGTCGTCGTCGGGGGCGTGGATGCGGCCGCCGCCGGCCTTCGGTCCGTCCTCTGCCGTCAGCGACGAGCGGGAATGGCGGGGTTTCCCTTCGGCACCCTCGCGCATGATCTTCTGGCGCACGCGGCCGGCGTTCAGCCAGTAGGCGTCGAACAGCGCGTCGAACCGCGCGGCGTCGTCGGCGGTGCCGGCGCAGACCGCCTTCAGCGCCAGCCGCGCCTCGCGCGGATCGGCAGCCGCCACGACCGACAGCGCCTGCATCGCCGTCGCCGTCTCGTGGACGCCGAGCCGCAGGCCGTTCTGCCGCAGATGCGCCATGAAGCCGACGAGCCGCGCCGCCGGGCCGGGATCGCGGGCGGCGAAGCGGGTGACCCGGCTCATCCCGCCGTCCCCGCCAGCCGCTCGGCGACGGCGGGGGGCACCGCGGCGCGGTCGCCTTGCGTCTTCAGGAGGGTGGCGAGCGTCGCCTGGAGCACCACCGGATCGGCGGCAAGATCGGCGACGCCGAGGCCGACCAGCGCCGCGGCGAAGTCCAGCATCTCGGCGACGCCCGGGGTCTTTTCGAGTTCTTCCTTGCGGAGCGCCTGGACGAAGCCGACGATCTGCCTCGCCAGCCGCGGCTCGGCCTCGGGGCAGCGCGCGGCGAGGATCGCCAATTCCGCCTCGCGGCCCGGATAGTCGACATGGGCATAGATGCAGCGCCGGCGAAGCGCGTCGGACAGGTCCCGGGTGCCGTTCGAGGTGAGGATGACGTGGGGGATCGAGCGGGCGGCGATGGTGCCGAGCTCCGGCACGGTGATCTGAAAGTCCGACAAGACCTCCAGGAGATAGGCCTCGAATTCCTCGTCCGCCCGGTCGATCTCGTCGATCAGGAGGACCGGCGGGGTGTCCTGCCGGATCGCCTCGAGCAGGGGACGCTGCAGCAGGAACTCTTCCGAAAAGATCCGGCTTTCGACGGAGCGACCGGTCTCGCCGCCCTCCGCCGCAGCGCGGATCGCCAGCAGCTGGCGCTGGTAGTTCCACTCGTAGATGGCGTTCGCGGCGTCGAGGCCCTCGTAGCATTGCAGCCGGATCAGGCGGGTGTCCTTCACCAGCGCCAGGGTGCGCGCCACCTCGGTCTTGCCGACGCCGGCCGCGCCCTCGACGAGCAGCGGGCGAGAGAGCGTCAGGGCGATGTGGAGCGCCATCGTCAGCTCGGGCGAGGCGATGTAGCCCTTGGCCGCAAAGCTCTCGCCGAGGCTCGCCCAGTCGCTTGCCGCCGGCCGAGCCTCCGGCGGGACGGTTCCCGCCGTCCCGTCCGCTCGTGCCGCCGTTCCTGTCCTCGTCCCCGTCACCCGTTGAGCCCGAGGTCGCGGGCGATCTTCCAGACCCGCCAGTGATCGTGGGGCATGTGGGCCTGCCGGAGCCCGAACGGCCGGAAGGCGTCGTGCACCGCATTGGAGAAGGCCGGGACGCCGCCGACATTGGGGCTCTCGCCAACCCCCTTGGCGCCGATCGGATGGTGCGGGCTGGGGGTCTCGGTGAAGTCGGTGGTGTAGTGCGGCGTCTCGAAGGAGGTCGGCAGGAAGAAGTCCATCAGCGTCGCGGTCTTGACGTTGCCGATCTCGTCATAAGCGATCTCCTGGGCCATGGCGATCGCATAGGCCTCGGTCAGCCCGCCATGCACCTGTCCCTCGATGATCATCGGGTTGATCCGCGTGCCGCAGTCGTCGAGGGCGTAGAACTGGCGGATCTCGTGGCCGCCGGTGTCGACGTCGAGCTCCATGACGCAGACATAGGCGCCGAAGGGATAGGTCATGTTGGGCGGATCGTAGTAGCTGACCGCCTCCAGCCCCGGCTCGACCCCGGGGATCGCCTGGTTGTAGGAGGCGTAGGCGATCTCCTTCATGGTCTTGAAGCGCTCCGGCGCACCCTTGACGACGAAACGGTCGACATCCCATACGAGGTCGCCGTCATGGACCTCGAGCAGATAGGCGGCGATCATCTGCGCCTTGGCGCGGATCTTGCGGCCGGCCATGGCGGCGGCGGCGCCGGCCACCGGCGTCGAGCGCGACCCGTAGGTGCCGAGCCCATAGGGTGCCGTATCGGTGTCGCCTTCCTCGATGGTGATCGAATCCGCCGAGAGGCCGATCTCGCTGGCGAGAATCTGGGCGAAGGTGGTGGCATGGCCCTGGCCCTGGCTGATCGTGCCGAGCCGCGCCACCGCCGAGCCGGTCGGGTGGATGCGGATCTCGCAACTGTCGAACATGCCCATGCCGAGGATGTCGCAGTTCTTCACCGGGCCGGCGCCGACGATCTCGGTGAAGTGGGTGAGGCCGATGCCGATCAGCTTGCGGGTCTCGCCGCGCCTGAACGCTTCGACCCGTTCGGCCTGCTCGCGCCGCAGATCCTCGTAGCCGATGGCCGCGAGAGCCTTGTTCCAGGCGGTGTGGTAGTCGCCGGAATCGTATTCCCAGCCGAGCGCGGACATGTAGGGGAACTGCTCCTTGCGGATGAAGTTCTTTGCCCTCAGCTCGGCGGCGTCCATGCCGAGCTCGATCGCCAGCACCTCGATCATCCGCTCGATGAAATAAGCCGCCTCGGTCACCCGGAAGGAACAGCGATAGGCGACGCCGCCCGGGGCCTTGTTGGTGTAGACGCCGTCGACGCCGACATGGGCGACCGGGATGTCGTAGGAGCCGGTCATGATGTGGAAGAAGCCGGCGGGAAACTTCGTCGGATCGGCGCAGGCATCGAAGGCGCCGTGGTCGGCGGTGACGTGGCAGGCAAGGCCGGTGATCCTGCCCTCCTTCGTCGCCGAGATGCGACCCTTCATCCAGTAGTCGCGGGCAAAGGCGGTGGCCGTCAGGTTTTCCATCCGGTCCTCGATCCATTTCACCGGCTTGCCGGTGACGATGGAGGCGACGATGGAGCAGACATAGCCGGGATAGACGCCGACCTTGTTGCCGAAGCCGCCGCCGATATCCGGCGAGACGACGCGGATCTTGTGCTCCTCGATGCCGGAGAGCAGCGAGGCGACGGTGCGCACCACATGCGGCGCCTGGAAGGTGCCGTAGACCGTCAGCTTGCCGTTGACCGCGTCCATCGAGGCGACGCAGCCGCAGGTCTCGAGCGGGCAGGGATGGGTGCGGTGATAGTAGATCATCTCCTCGGCGACGACCTCGGCCGACGCGATGACCTCCTCTGTAGCTTGCCTGTCGCCGGCCTCCCACAGGAAGATGTGGTTGTGGTGCCGCCGCTCGCCGTGGGCACCCGAGGTCTGGCCTTCCAGATCCTCGCGCAGCACCGGCGCGCCGGGCTCGAGCGCCTTGAACGGGTCGGTGACGACGGGAAGCTCCTCGTAGTCGACGACCACGAGTTCGGCGGCGTCCGCCGCGACGTAGCGGTCGTTGGCGACGACGAAGGCCACCTCCTGGCCCTGGAACAGCACCTTGCCGTCGGCGAGCACCATCTGCTTGTCGCCGGCGAGCGTCGGCATCCAGTGGAGGTTGAGCGGCGCGAGATCTTCCGCCGTCAGCACCGCCACAACGCCGGGTAGGGCGAGGGCCGCGCTCTTGTCGACGGATTTCACCCGGGCGTGGGCATAAGGCGAGCGGACGAAATCGCCGTAGAGCATGCCGGGCAGCTTGATGTCGTCGACATAGTTGCCCTTGCCCTGGGTGAAGCGGACGTCCTCGACGCGCTTTCTGGAACAGCCGAGGCCCTTGAGGTTCTGGGCCCGCTCTTCGCGGCTGATCGGTGCCATCTCGTTCATTCGGCGGCTTCCTTGAGGGTGTTCATCTCGGTGGCGGCGGCGAGAATGGCCTTGACGATGTTCTGGTAGCCGGTGCAGCGGCAGAGATTGCCGGCCATGCCCATGCGGACCTCCGCCTCGGTCGGCGAGGGGTTTTCCTGCAGGAGCCGGAAGGCCCGGGTGATCATGCCCGGCGTGCAGAAGCCGCACTGCAGGCCGTGATGCTCGCGAAACGCCTCCTGCAACGGATGCAGGGCGCCCGGCGTGCCGAGACCCTCGATGGTGGTGATCGCGGCGCCGTCCGCCTGCGCGGCGAAGACGGTGCAGGATTTCACCGAGCGGCCGTTCATGTCGATGGTGCAGGCCCCGCAATGGGAGGTCTCGCAGCCGATATGCGGCCCGGTCAGGCCGAGCCTCTCGCGCAGCACGTGGATCAGGAGTTCGCGCGGTTCGGCGAGCACGTCATGGGCTTCGCCATTGACGGTCAGCGTCAGTTGCATCTTCTTCATGGGACGGATTTCCTCTCAGGCCCTTGACCAGGCGCGCGCGATGGCGCGGCGAAGGATGACGCCGGCGACGTGGCGCTTGAACTCGACCGGGCCGCGATTGTCGGCGGTCGGCGCGATGTCGGCGAGCATGGCGGCCACGGCGGCGTCGATGTCGGTCGGCCCGCAGGACGTGCCGGCGAGGGCGTCGCCTGCGGCCAGCGACCAGACCGGGACGTCGGAGAGGTTGGTCATGGCCACCGAGGCCCGGCTGCAGACCATTCCGTCCCTGACGAGGAGAACGGCGGCCGCCGCCGTCGCATAGTCGCCGATCTTGCGCTTCTGCTTCTCGTAGGCATGGCCGCCGCCGGTCGCCTCGAAGCTCACGGCGGTGAGGATCTCGCCGTCATCGCGCAAGGTGACATAGGCGCCCTGGTAGAACTCCCGTGCCTTCACCGTGCGCTCGCCATCCGGCCCGGCGAGGCTGAAGCTCGCATCGAGACACTGCATCAGCGCCGGCATGTCGTTGCCCGGATCGCCGTTGGCCACGTTGCCGCCGATGGTGCCGACGTATCGCACCTGCGGATCGGCGATCTGCAGGGCCGTCTCGCGCAGGATCGGCGCCGCGTGGGCGAGGCCGTCATGGGCGATCAGCTCGGCCTGCGTCGTCATGGCGCCGATCCGCACGGTGCTCCCGTCGATCGAGATGCCCTTGAGGGCGGCGATGGCCTGCAGGTCGATGAGATGCGGGATCTCCGCCATGCGCAGCTTCATCATCGGGATGAGGCTGTGGCCGCCGGCAACGACGCGTGCGTCGTCGCCATATTCGCGAAGCACCGCGATGGCGGCGGCGAGGTCAGGCGGGCGATGGTAGTCGAAGGCTGCTGGGATCATCTCGGTTCCTCCCCTCGATGGCGGACGTCTGACGCGTCTTCCAGGGGAGTATGACCGAGCTTCGAGAAGCCGCGCGCCGCCGCTAACGAGGCGCGGGATCGATTTCACCAGCTGCGAAATCGCTGCACGAAATGCGAACCGCCGAGACGGTTTCGAGACGCCACCAGGCGCCTCTCAACGACCCTAGACGCCGAGGGCGTCGCGCACCGCGGGAAGTCGCGAGCGGCTGACCGTCACCTTGCCGAGCGAGACCGTCTTCTCGAAGAAGCAGATGCCGTTGTCCTTGTGCCGCTCGAAGCCGGTGACATGGCTGACATTGATCAGGTAGCTGCGATGGGCCCGCACGAAGCCGGGATCTGCGAGCCTCGCCTCGGCCTCGGAGATCGACCAGGGGCAGAACAGCTCCTGGCCGCCGACATAGAGGATCGTGTAGTGGCCCTCGGCGCGCAGGGCCGCGACCTTCGCGCGCTCGACGAAGATGGTGCGGCCGTCCTTTTCGTAGGGGATGAGGGAAGGCGAGCCCTGCCGCGGCCCGGGCGGGCGGGCGGGCTCTGCCATCGCCGCCGCTTCCGGATGGTGCGCGGAGACGGGAGGCGCGGCGAGCGGGGAGGCCGTGCCTTCGGGCGATGGCCCGGACAGGGCGGCCGGTGACTGGGGCAGCTTTGCCGATGCCGCGGCGACCGATCGAACGTCTGGCGCGCCGCGCGCTTCCTCGCCTGCCGCGGCGCCGCCGGAGGGCAGGAAGGTCACGCCGGTGAGCAGGAACGCGCCGCAGATGACGAAGGCCGCGAGGGTGACCACCATCGCCAGCGTGGCATTGTCGAGCAGGGGCCCTTCCGGCGAGCCCGAGGCGTCCGGCAGGAAGCCGGTGCCGCCCATGGCGATGAAGTGGACGGCAAAGACCGAAAGCCCCAGGCAGAGCGTGCCGAAGAAGACGTTGCGGCGGCTGCGGGCGCCGTAGATGACATGGAACGAGACGATGCCGAGGCCGATCGATGCGCCCCAGGCCAGCGTGAAGCCGACGGGCGAATAGACCGGCCGGCACAGCTGCATGCCGGACATGCCGAGATAGTGCATGGCGGCGATCCCGAGGCCGACGATCGCCCCCGCGGCCGTGATGCCGCGCGGCGTGCGGGCGCGAAAATGCATCAGCAGCAGCGCGATCCCGACCATGAGGATCGCGACGAGCGCGGAGATCAGTGTCGTCAGTGCGTCGTAATAGAACAGCACCGGGAGTTCGAGCCCGAGCATGGCGACGAAGTGCATCGACCAGATGCCGCCGCCCAGCGCGATGGCCGCCATGGCGACGCTCAGCTTGCGCTGCGCACCGGGCAACGCGTTGATGCCATAGGTGAGGGAGAGGCCGGTGAAGCTCCCCATCAGCGAGACCGCCAGCGAGGCGATCACCAACGCAAGGACGTAGGACTGCTCGAGCACGTGTTGTCGCCGCCTCCCGTCAGCATTCGGCCGGACGTTCGGGGCGCAGCGTCTTGCGGCCATGTCCTCCTCGACACGCCCGGCCGGCTCCCATGCCCAGTCGAGAACCATTCTAGCAGATTGCGCGGGACTTGAACCAGCAGTCTCGACACCCGCACGAGGCCCGGAGCCGCGCCGCCGGCGTGAGAGGCAAGGGGACGGCGCCAGGTCTTGGGACGCCCAGTCCGAACGGCGCCGACGAGCGGGCCCGGATGTCGGAAGCTGCGGCATTGTGGAAGCCGCAGGGCACCCCGCGCCGGGCCAGCGACGGCGGCTGGAACCGCCGAATCGCACGGGCATGACCGTGTTACGATTTGATGAACGGGTTCTTGCCGGCGCCATGCACGGACTGCACGACTGATGTGCAGTTTGCTGCTCTAGTTTTGAGCATTGCTGCCGAATATATGAGCGTCACGAGGTCGAGACATCCCCCGCCGAGGCGGCCGATGGTTCAGCCTCCGAACCGTTAAACAACCGAAAAGCTTCCCATTCAAGCACCGGGGCCCGTACGGGGCGGCCGTGCTTCTTGGCGTCGAGGAGTAGTGCCATGTTCCGGAATTTCGCAGATCGCATCAAATCCCTGCGCAGCGTCCGCAGCGACATCCGTCAGCTGCAGATGATGGGCGACCGTGAGCTCGCCGACATCGGCGTGATGCGCGCCGACATCGAGCGCGCCGTGCGTTTCGGCCGCCGCTGAGCGGTTCCCTGCCGGCCCGGGCCGGCGGCGGACAGAGTAGTAGAATGCCATCGCGGGCATTCGTCCAAAGAGCGCCTGCCCCTCGGGGGCGGGCGCTTTTTCGTTTGGGGCTTGCCCGGGATGCGGTGCCCGGGCGACGATTCCTCGCGCGGCGGGGGGCGAATGATCCCGACGCGTCCTTCGCGTGTCCTCGAAGACACGGGAAGCAGCAGGCGCACCGCCCTTCAGGGTCGCTGGTTCTGCCCGCGGCTGGGGCTGTCGAAGTCGAATTCCCCGAGTAGCCGCTTCATCTCCTCCTCGAGGCTGATCTCCTGCCGCGATCGGCCGGAATCCTCTCCCCGCGCGGTGGCTTCTCCTCGCGCGGTGGCGGAATCGACCACCGGGGCCACGTTCGATGGCGTGTCGGCAGAAGCGGCGGCAGGAGCCGGCTCGGCGGCGGGCGCGACGACCGGGGCCGGGCGAGCGGCTGGCGCGGCCCCGGGCCTGGCGGGAGGCGGCGCGCTGGCCGCCGGCTGCTGGGCCGGCTTGGGGGGCTGAGGAGGCTGCGGCTGTGCGTCCACGGCCGCTCGCGGCTGCGCGGGTGCGACAGCCGGCGTTGCGGCGCCTGGTTTTGCTGCGGCCGGTGTTGCTGCGGCCGGCGATACGGAGCGGGGCGGCGCGGCGCGCGGTGCGGCAGACTCGTCCCGGGCGATCGGACGACCAGCCGGTTCCGGCCGCTGCATGGGCCGTGCCGGGCCGGATGGCGCTGCGGCCGGCGCGGCCGGGGTGGGCACCGGCAAGGCGGGCGCCGGGAAAGTGGGCGCCGGGGAAGTGGGTGCAGGCGAATTGGACACTGCCGAGACGGGCGGCGGCGAAGCGGGGGACGACGAAGTTGGGGACGGCGAAGCGGGGGACGGCGACGCCGGCGTGGGCCCGCGGGGCTCGGTTTTCGGCTCCGCAGGCCGCTCTTCCATCACCGGCGCCGCGGGCGCCTGCGGCGTCGCTGCCTGTTCGGCCTGTTCGGCGCTGGCTTCGGCGGCCAATTCGGCGCTCAGCTCCGAGGACAGGAATTCCTCCAGGCTGCGGTCCAGCGCGGCGGTTTCGTCGTCGGCATCGGCAGCGGCCGATGCCGGCGGCGTGCGCGGCTCCGCTGGGCCCGGCGTGGCGGGACTGGCGCTCCCCGGTTCCGCATTCGGCTGCCGCAGGGAATCGATCCGGCTGTATCGACGGTTCTGGATGGCGCTGGCAAAACTGCGTACGGACAGAGGCCGCACGTCCTCGCCGGCTTCGATCCGCGGCGCGGCGGCGGCCCGGTTCGTGATGTCTTCCCCGGCCTTGTCGTTCGTCGCGGCAGCAGGCCGCGGAATTGCAGGCGCCGGTGGCTCGCGCCTTGCCGCCGGCCTGGCCGCTTCCGGTCCATCGGCGGGGCGTTGGGGGTGGCTGGGGGCGGGGCTTCGGGCG
>NZ_AQQS01000047.1 GCF_002088275.1 Aurantimonas sp. 22II-16-19i | reverse complement strand
GCCAGCGGTGGAGACGATCCCCGCCAATCCGGCCGGCGACACGCCGGAAGGCGCCGACGAGACGACGGTTCCGCCCGTCGAGGCGCCGCCCGCCGGCACCGAGCGGCCCGAGGACGACGCGGCGCCGGCAGCCGGTACCGCCACGCCCTCGACGCCGGACGGCGCGGTGAATGGCGGCGAATCATCCGCCCCGAATGCCGCTCCCGCGACGCTGGGCGAAGCTGCGCCTTCGGCCGCCGAGCCGGCAGAACTCGCGCCCGCGACGACGCCTGCCGAGCCGCAGACGCCGGCCGGTTCGACCGATGGCGCGGCGGCGAATGGCGGCGCGACCGAGGTTCCGCCCGCCGCCGGGGCGACGAATTCGCAGTAAGGCCTTCGTCGAAGGACGGCCGAACCGACGGGGCGCCCCACGGCGCCCCGCGACTTTTTGGACGATCGATTTTTGTGGATGGGGCGAGGCAGGCTCGTGGCCCCCGACGGCGCGGCGCTTTGGTGCGCCTGGCCGGGTGGCCCGCGACTTTCTTCTCCCTCGCGCGTTCCTGACGGGATGCGACCAATCGGAACGCGGCGCGAATTGTGACTGGCAGAATCGCGCCCGCGCGGTTATCGGGAAGGCCCATGGCGCGATACATCTTCATCACCGGCGGCGTGGTTTCCTCTCTGGGGAAAGGCGTCGCCTCGTCGGCTCTGGGTGCTCTCTTGCAGGCCCGTGGCTACCGGGTCCGGCTTCGCAAGCTCGATCCCTATCTCAACGTCGATCCGGGCACGATGAGCCCGACCCAGCACGGCGAGGTCTTCGTCACCGACGACGGCGCCGAGGCCGATCTCGATCTCGGCCATTACGAGCGCTTCACCGGCCGCTCGGCCAACAAGATGGACAACATCACCACCGGGCGGATCTACCAGCAGATCATCGCCAAGGAGCGGCGCGGCGACTATCTCGGCGCCACCGTCCAGGTGATTCCCCACGTCACCGACGCGATCAAGGAGTTCGTCCTCGACGGCAACGAGGACTACGACTTCGTCCTCTGCGAGATCGGCGGCACGGTCGGCGACATCGAGGGCCTGCCCTTCTTCGAGGCGATCCGCCAGCTCGGCAACGATCTTCCCCGAGGCGGAGCGATCTACGTCCATCTGACGCTGATGCCCTATATCCCGACGGCGGGCGAACTGAAGACCAAGCCCACCCAGCATTCGGTCCGCGAGCTGCGCGCCATCGGCATCCAGCCGGACATCCTGCTGGTGCGCGCCGACCGGCCGGTCCCGGCCGAGGAGCGCCGCAAGCTTTCCCTCTTCTGCAACGTCCGCGAGACGGCGGTGATCCAGGCCCTCGACGTCGCGACGATCTACGACGTGCCGATCGCCTATCACCATGAGGGCCTCGACACCGAGGTGCTCGCCGCCTTCGGCATCGACCCGGCGCCGAAGCCGCAATTGCAGCGCTGGCACCAGGTGGTCGACGGCATCCGCAATCCCGAGGGCGAGGTCACCATCGCCATCGTCGGGAAATATACCGGCCTCAAGGACGCCTACAAGTCGCTGATCGAGGCGCTCTATCACGGCGGCATCGCCAACAAGGTGCGGGTGCGGCTCGACTGGATCGAGGCGGAGGTCTTCGAGCAGGAGGATCCGTCCCCCTATCTCGAACGGGTCAACGGCATCCTCGTCCCCGGCGGCTTCGGCGAGCGCGGCTCGGAGGGCAAGATCCACGCGGCCCGTTTCGCGAGAGAGCGCAACGTTCCCTATTTCGGCATCTGCTTCGGCATGCAGATGGCGGTGATCGAGGCGGCCCGCTCGCTGGCCGGCATCGAGAAGGCCGGCTCGACCGAGTTCGGCGCGACGCCCGAGCCCGTCGTCGGCCTGATGACCGAATGGCTGAAGGGCAACGAGCTGGAGCGCCGCGCCTCCGAGGGCGACCTCGGCGGCACCATGCGGCTCGGCGCCTACAAGGCCGAGCTGAAGGCCGGCTCGAAGATCGCCGGCATCTATGGCGGCACGCAGATCCAGGAGCGGCACCGCCACCGCTACGAGGTCAACCGCGACTACCGGCCGGTGCTGGAAGAGGCCGGCATGATCTTCGCCGGCATGTCGCCCGACGGCCTCCTGCCGGAGACCGTGGAACTTGCCGACCACCCGTGGTTCATCGGCGTCCAGTATCACCCCGAGCTGAAGTCCCGCCCCTTCGAGCCGCATCCGCTGTTCGCGAGCTTCGTCGCCGCGGCGCTGGAGCAGAGCAGGTTGGTCTGACGGCGATCGAAACGAGCGTCGGCCGACGCCGCTCGAACCGACTGGAGACGCCGATGCGTTCGATCGATCATCTGGTGATGCCCTTCGAGACGCTGCCCGCCGCGCGGCAGTGGTTCGAGAGCCTCGGCTTTGTCGTCGCCCCGGATGCGGTCCATCCCTTCGGCACCGGCAATGCCTGCGTTTTCTTTGCCGACGGGCGCTATCTGGAGCCGCTGTCGGTCGTCGAGGAAGCGGCCTATGCTGCGGCGAAGGACGAGGGGCATCTCTTCGTCGAACGCGACGCGGCGCTGCGGGATCTGGCCGAACGACCGGCGATTTCCGGTCTCGGCTTCCGCTCGCAGGATGCGCTGGCCGACCGTGAGCAACTGCTCGAAGAGGAAGCCGGCGAGGAGGGGCTCGTCGATTTCGAACGGGCGTTGCGCCTGCCGGACGGCGGCACGACGCAGCTGTCGTTCCGCCTTGCCTTCGCGGCGATCCATTCGGCCGACGCGCCGAGCTTCTTCTATTGCGAGGCGCGGCACCAGGTGAAGCCCGACCGCTCGGCGCTGACGCGGCATCCGAACGGCGCCACGGGCATTGCCGGCGTCACGCTCTCGGCCCCCGACCCGCAACACTTCCGCGATTATCTCTCCGCTGTCGCCGACAGTCCTGCCGACGAGCGCGGCGACGGCTCGCTGGCGATCCCGCTGGAGGCCGGCCGGCTCGATGTCTTCGCCGGCGGGACGAGCCCGCTGGCGATCGCCAGCCTGACCCTCACGGTCGCCGATCTCGCTTTCGCTGAAGACTTCTGGCAGAGCCGGAACATTGCCCATTCGAAGGACGGCGACGGCGTCGCCATCGCCTGCCCCAACGGCCGGGGCGTCATCCGCTTCATCGAGGACCGCACATGACCGCCAGCACCGTCTCCGCCAAATCCGCCTCGTTTTCCAACGCGCTGCCCTTCGCGCTGATCGCCGGGCCGTGCCAGATGGAGAGCCGCGACCATGCGATGATGATCGCCGAGAGGATGAAGCGGATCACCTCAGATCTCGGCATCCCCTATGTCTTCAAGGCGAGCTTCGACAAGGCCAACCGCACCAGCCTCACCGGCAAGCGCGGCATCGGCCTCGCCGATGCCCTGCCGGTGTTCCAGGAAGTCGCCGAAACCTTCGACCTGCCGGTTCTGACGGACGTTCACACCGAGGAGCAATGCCGCGAAGTCGGCGCCGTCTGCGACATCCTGCAGATCCCGGCCTTCCTCTGCCGCCAGACCGACCTCCTGATCGCCGCGGCGAAGACCGGCCGGGTGATCAACATCAAGAAGGGCCAGTTCCTCGCGCCTCACGACATGAAGAACGTCGCCGCCAAGGTGACCGAGAGCGGCAACCCCAACGTCCTCCTCACCGAGCGCGGCGTCTCCTTCGGCTACAACACGCTGGTCTCCGATTTCCGCAGCTTACCGATCATGGCCGAGACCGGCCTGCCGGTGGTCTTCGACGCCACCCACTCTGTCCAGCAGCCGGGCGGCCAGGGCGGCTCTAGCGGAGGCGAGCGCCGCTTCGTCGAGACGCTGGCCCGGGCGGCGGTGGCGGTGGGAGTCGCCGGGCTGTTCGTCGAGACCCACGAGGACCCGGACAACGCGCCGTCCGACGGGCCGAACATGGTGCCGCTGGACCAGATGGCGGAGATGCTGAAGCGGCTCAAGGCGCTGGATGCGCTGACGAAGGGGTGAAGCGTGGTCGGGGCGGGTAGCCTGCTCCGCCGAGCCTGGGTCACCCCCCTCTGCCCTGCCGGGCATCTCCCCCTCAAGGGGGGAGATCGACCGCGTTTGAAAGCCTCGCCACGCTTCGAAACCTCGCGGCACTCTCGGCGATGAGGGCTAGGCGCAAACCCTGCCGCCGCCGATCTCCCCCCTTGAGGGGGAGATGCCCGGCAGGGCAGAGGGGGGCGAGCTGCCGCCGACGATGCGAGCTTGGGCTTCTGACACCGCCCACCGACTCTGTCGATCCTCGCCCGCTATCCAGTCCCGCATTCATCGTCTAGAACCCCACCCGAACCATTCGTTCGTCACGACAGGGGCACCCCATGACCGCCATCATCGACATCATCGGCCGCGAGATCCTCGACAGCCGCGGCAACCCGACCGTCGAGGTCGACGTCATCCTCGAAGACGGCTCGATGGGCCGCGCCGCCGTGCCGTCGGGCGCCTCCACCGGCGCCCACGAGGCGGTCGAACTGCGCGACGGCGGGTCGCGCTACATGGGCAAGGGCGTCCGCAAGGCGGTCGACTTCGTCAATGGCGAGATCCTGGAGGAGATCGCCGGCTTCGAGGCGGAGGACCAGATCCGCATCGACATGGCGCTGCGCGAGATCGACGGGACGAAGAACAAGTCCCGTCTCGGCGCCAACGCCATCCTCGGCGTGTCGCTGGCCATCGCCAAGGCGGCGGCGGATGCCTCCGGCCTGCCGCTCTATCGCTATGTCGGCGGCGCCTCGGCCCATGTCCTGCCGGTGCCGATGATGAACATCATCAATGGCGGCGCCCATGCCGACAATCCGATCGACTTCCAGGAATTCATGATCATGCCGGTCGGCGCGGATCGCTTCTCCGAAGCGCTGCGCTGGGGCGCGGAAGTGTTCCACACGCTGAAGAAGATGCTGAAGGACGCCGGCCACAACACCAATGTCGGCGACGAGGGCGGCTTCGCCCCCAATCTCGGCTCGGCCACCGAAGCCCTCGATTTCGTCGTCAAGGCCATCGAGAAGGCCGGCTACAAGCCCGGCGAGGACATCGCCATCGCCCTCGATCCGGCCTCGACCGAGTTCTTCAAGAACGGCGTCTATGACCTCGAAGGCGAGGGGCGCAAGCTGTCGCCGGCCGAGATGGCCGCCTATTACGGCGAGCTCGCGAGCGCCTATCCGATCATCTCCATCGAGGACGGCATGGCCGAGGACGACTGGGAGGGCTGGAAGGCGCTGACCGACAACATCGGCGCGAAGGTCCAGCTGGTCGGCGACGATCTCTTCGTCACCAATTCCGAGCGGCTGCGCGAAGGCATCGCCAAGGGCGTCGCCAATTCGATCCTGGTCAAGGTCAACCAGATCGGCACCCTGTCGGAGACCCTCGACGCCGTCTCCGTCGCGCACCGGGCCGGCTACACCGCCGTGATGTCGCATCGCTCGGGCGAGACCGAGGATTCCACCATCGCCGATCTCGCCGTCGCCACCAATTGCGGGCAGATCAAGACCGGCTCGCTGGCCCGCTCCGACCGGCTCGCCAAGTACAACCAGCTGCTGCGCATCGAGGAGGAACTCGGCGATCAGGCGGTGTTCGCCGGCCGCTCGATCCTCCGGGGGTAATGGCGCAAGCCTCTCCGTTTCCCCTCATCCTGAGGTGCTCGGCCGGCTCTTCGAGCCGGCTGGGCCTCGAAGGGCGAGGGGCGTTGCACGGCTCTCGGCGCCGCCCTGCGGCAGCAACTCGGCGGAATCTCGTGCCGGGCGCAGCCCGTCATTGAAGGTAAGAGCGCCAGGCCCCAAGACATCGTCATCCCGGGCTTGACCCGGGATCCATTCCAAATCGGCGATGCCACGCCTGCGGTAACATTGCGACGCCTCTCGTCCGTTTAGCATTAAATGTTCTTTATCATCTCTTTTTGGAAAAGCATGAGAATAATGAGGCACGGCCTATTGGATCTATTTTTGATCTATTGATTCTATGTGAGCGTTGGTGCAGTTTGGCGAAATTGTCGCCAACGCCCGTCGGAACTGACCGTTTCCCGTATCAAACTGGAAAGAAACGAGATACTCTGGGGGAGTCATATTGTTAAGCTCAACCCATCGAAACCATCTCGTTTGTTTTTCAATGTCATATATTCTATACATCGAAGGAAATCGTATAGAGTCTCTAATGACTGAATCTCGGATCGCGGCAGCCGCATTTGACGCGTCAGCGAGGTGAGTGCATTTACCCGTAGCGATATGTTCGACGGTCTCTTCTTGTTCTTGGCTGCATGAAGCTAGTACAGAAGCCGTTAAAATAAACAAGCAAAAAAGTAAGAGTCTATGCATTGCCATCCACCCCACGCAAGTCCTGGACATCAGGATATGAACAGGTGGACTCTTGAATAAATGCCGATTGCGTTTTGCGCACCATTGCCGCGCAGGGGAATGGATCCCGGCTCTGCGGCCGCAATGACGACGCCTGACGGGTAGCGGCCGGTGGCAAGGCGACGGCGCCGCCTTCGCTCAGCCCTCAATTCCCCCGCCGATCGAGCTCGGGGGCCACCTGGCCGTAGCTGATCAGCGCGAACAGCGCCGAGCCGCCGAGGACATTGCCGACGAGGGCCGGCAGGTAGAAGGTCCAGATGGCGTGATGCGGCATGAGCTCGCCGGAAAACATCAGCGCCATCGCCTCCACCGAGCCCGCCACGATGTGGGAGAGGTGGAACAGCGCGATCAGATAGGTCAGGAGCGCGATGACGAAGAAGCCGGAGTTCTGGGCCGACGGCAGCACCCAGACGACGGTGGCGATCAGCCAGCCGGCGACGATACCCCGCAACAGCGTCGTCCACGGTCCGGCCGCCATGGCCTCGCGGGAGATCGCCAAGGCCGCGGCGGTGATGTCGGGCGTGTCGAGCACGTCGAAGGCGAGGCCGGCGCCATAGACCGCCGTGCCCACCATGTTGGCGACGAAGACGACGGACCACAGCCGCAGCAGCGCCTTCACTCCGATCCACCTCGGCCGGGCGAGGACCGGCAGCGTCGCCGTCAGGGTGATCTCGGTGAACAGCTGCTGGCGGCCGAGAATGACGATGAGGAAGCCCACCGAATAGCCCCAGCACTCGATCAGCGGGCGCCAGGGCGTGTCCGGCAGATAGGCCCGCAGCACCGCCTGGGTGAAGACGGAAAAGCCGATCGACAGCCCCGCCGCAAGGCCCGACCACCACAGGCTCGACACCGGGCGGGTCAGCTCGTCCTCGCCCTCCTGGCGCACCAGCTCGTAGATCGCCAGCGGCCTGAGGCTCAGCCGGCGCTCGATCTCGCTCAGCTCCGTCGCCGTCAGCGTCGAGCCTTCCTCCTCGATGCGCTGCTCGGTGACGTCGTTGGAGTGCCGACGCGGATTGACGTGGCGTTTCTCGAGATCGGTGTTCGGTGCATCCATGCGTCTGGCCTTGTCGTCTGAAACGGGTCGCTGCAAGGTTCCTGAGACGAAATCCGTGCAAGGCTGACGTCATATAAAGGCCGTTCCGTCGCGATCTCCCCGGAGCGGCCAGAAAACCCGGTTGCATGAACGATAAGTGATTTTGCGAGCGCGTGTTCCCGCTCGCAAGGCGGCCGGGTGCCCCCCGCGCCGTTCGCCCTCGGCCGGGCCGGGCGAAGGCTCAGCGCTCGGTACGGGCGATGCGCTGGATGTACTGGCCGTAGTTGCTCTTGCCGAGCTCCTTGCCGAGCGTCATCAGCTGGTCGCGGTCGATCAGCCCCATCTCGTAGGCGATCTCCTCGATGCAGGCTATCTTGAAGCCCTGGCGATGTTCGAGGGTGCGCACGAACTCCGCCGCCTCGAGAAGGGAATCCGGCGTGCCGGTGTCGAGCCAGGCATAGCCGCGGCCCATGCGGGAGACCTCGAGGGTTCCTTCCTCCAGATAGATCCGGTTGAGGTCGGTGATCTCCAGCTCGCCCCGGGGCGAGGGCTTCAGCGTGTTGGCGAAGCGGCTGGCCCGCCCGTCATAGAAGTAGAGGCCGGTCACCGCCCAGTTGGAGCGCGGCTTTTCGGGCTTTTCCTCGATCGAGGTGGCGTGGAAGTCGGCGTCGAAGGCGACCACGCCGTAACGTTCCGGATCGTTGACGTGGTAGGCGAAGACGGTGGCGCCGTCCTCGTGCTTGACGCTCTTCTGCATCAGCGTCGGCATGCCGTGGCCGTAGAACAGGTTGTCGCCGAGGATCAGGGCGGAGGGCTCGCCGTTCACGAAGTCCTCGCCGATCAGATAGGCCTGGGCGAGGCCGTCCGGGCTCGGCTGTTCGGCATAGGCGAGCTTCAGGCCGAGGCGCTCGCCGTCGCCGAGCAGCGCCTTGAAGCGCGGCAGGTCGTGCGGGGTCGAGATCAGCAGGATCTCGCGGATGCCGGCCAGCATCAGCGTCGACAGCGGATAATAGATCATCGGCTTGTCGTAGACGGGAAGCAGCTGCTTCGACGCGGTCAGCGTCATGGGATGAAGGCGGGTACCGCTTCCGCCGGCCAGGATGATGCCCTTCACGATGGTCTCCATTCGCGATTGCCGATGGAGCCCGCTTAATATATCCCGGCTCCGGGCGCCACCATGACGTCGCGTCCGACGTGCCCGGTGCTTCCGGGCGTGAGCTTCAGGCCGCTCCAAGAAGGATCGTCATGCTGGAAGTCATCCCCCTCGCCATCCCCGACGTCCTCGAGATCAGGCCGCGCAAGTTCGGCGACGATCGCGGTTTCTTCAGCGAGACCTTCAGCGCCCAGCGCTTCACCGAAGCGGGCATCACCATGCCCTGGGTCCAGGACAACCAGTCCTTCTCGGCGGCGAAGTTCACGCTGCGGGGCCTGCATTTCCAGGCGCCGCCCTTCGCCCAGGACAAGCTTGTGCGGGTCCTGAAAGGGGCGATCCTCGACGTCGCGGTCGACATCCGCCACGGCTCGCCGACCTTCGGCCAGTGGGTGGCGCTCGAGGTCTCGGCGAAGGCCTTCAACCAGATCCTGGTGCCGAAGGGGTTCGCCCACGGCTTCCTGACCCTCGAACCCGACACCGAGGTGTTCTACAAGGTGTCCGCGCCCTATTCGGGCGACCACGACCGCGGCATCGCCTGGAACGACGCCGCGATCGGCGTCGACTGGCCCCTCGGCGGCGAGGCGCCGATCCTGTCGGAGAAGGACAAGGTCGCTCCGACGCTTGCCGAGACCACGGTCATCTTCACCTACGACGCCTGAGGGGCTGCCGCATGAAGTTTCTCGTCACCGGCGGCGCCGGCTTCATCGGGTCCGCGGTCTGCCGCCACCTGATCCGCAATACGGCCCACAGCGTCGTCAATGTCGACAAGCTGACCTATGCGGCGAACCTCGCCTCGCTGGAGCCGATCTCCAACGATCCGCGCTACCAGTTCGCCAAGGTCGACATCCGCGACCGCGAGGCGATCGGGACGCTCCTGCGCGACAACGAGATCGACGTGGTCATGCATCTGGCGGCCGAAAGCCACGTCGACCGCTCGATCGACGGGCCGGGCGAATTCATCCAGACCAACGTCGTCGGCACCTTCGACCTCCTGGAGGCCGTGCGCAGCTACTGGTCGGAGCTTTCCGGCGAGCGGCGTGACGCCTTCCGCTTCCATCACGTCTCGACCGACGAGGTCTATGGCGACCTGCCGCTCGATGGCGGGCTGTTCACCGAGGAGACGCCCTATGCGCCGTCCTCGCCCTATTCGGCGTCGAAGGCCGCCTCGGATCATCTCGCCATGGCCTGGCACCACACCTACAAGCTGCCGGTCGTCCTTTCCAACTGCTCCAACAATTACGGGCCGTTCCACTTTCCGGAAAAGCTCATCCCGCTGATGATCCTCAACGGCCTGGAAGGCCGGGACCTGCCGGTCTACGGCCGGGGCGAGAACGTGCGCGACTGGCTCTATGTGGAGGACCATGCGAGGGCGCTGGAGATGATCGCGACGGGCGGCGAGCCCGGCCGGTCCTACAATGTCGGAGGGTGCAACGAGCGCTCCAATCTCGACGTCGTCCACACCATCTGCGACACGCTCGACCGGCTGAAGCCCCGCGACGACGGCAAGAGCCGGCGCGAGCAGATCGCCTTCGTCACCGACCGGCCGGGCCACGACCTGCGCTACGCCATCGACGCGACGCGGCTGGAAACCGAGCTCGGCTGGAAAGCCGAGGAGAACTTCGACACGGGCCTCGAAAAGACCATCTCCTGGTTCCTCGACAACGAAGCCTGGTGGCGCCCGTTGCGGGAGCGCTATTCCGGACAGCGCCTCGGCAAGTCCTGAAGCTCTGAGAGGAGAGACCACGATGCGGATTCTGGTGACCGGCCGTGACGGCCAGGTGGCACGTTGCCTTGCCGATCTTTCCGGCGGGTCCCATGAGATCGTCGCGCTCGGGCGGCCCGACCTCGACCTGACCGACCCGGCCACCATCGCCGCCGCCGTTGCGACGGTCCGTCCCGACATCGTCGTCAATCCCGCGGCCTACACGGCCGTCGACAAGGCCGAGAGCGAGCCGGACGCCGCCTTTGCGGTGAATGCCGCCGGCGCGGAGAGCGTCGCTCTCGCGGCGGCCGAGGCGGGCGTGCCGATCGTCCACATCTCGACCGACTACGTCTTTGCCGGCGACAAGGACGGTGCCTATGTCGAGACCGACGCGACGGGGCCGACCGGCGTCTATGGCGCCAGCAAGCTGGAAGGCGAGACCCGCGTCCTCGCCGCCAACCCGAAGGCCGTCGTCCTGCGCACGGCCTGGGTCTACAGCCCCTATGGCAACAACTTCCTGAAGACGATGCTGCGGGTCGCGCGCGACCGCGACGTCCTGCGCGTCGTCGCCGACCAGCACGGCACGCCGACCTACGCGCCAGACATCGCCGCCGGCATCCTCGCCGTCTGCGAGCGCGCGCTGGCCGATCCCGAGGGAGGCTGGCCCGGCGTCTATCACATGGTCGCCGAGGGCGAGACCACCTGGGCGGGCTTTGCCGAGGAGATCTTCGCGGCGTCCCGGGAGCGGGGCGGTCCGGGTGCCGGCGTCGAGCCGATCACCACCGCCGACTACCCGACGCCGGCGAGGCGGCCGAAGAATTCGCGGCTCGACACGGCACGCTTCTCGGCAAGCTTCGACCACCGGCTGCCGTCTTGGCAGAGCGGCATCGCCCGCTGCCTCGAGGCGCTCGACGGGTAGAGCATGATCCCGAAAAGTTTGAACCGGTTTTCGGAAGAGATCATGCGGCACTCGGAGAATGGAGCGGGATGCAGCGGATCTCATCCCGCTCCAGGATCCTGCGCCTTTCGGCATGGTCGTTTTCGCAGGTGCGAAATGGTGCTGAAATGCAACGGTGCTACGGGAAATCCGTCAGGCTTCCTTGCATCGCCCCGCTGGTGCGGGGAGGCGCCCGCCGCAGCGAGCGCTCAATGGCATGATTGGTTCATGCAAGTGGCTGATACGGGAGGTCTTTCTTATTTCTGCCTCGTCTCGCAAGCCATCGACAGATTCACTGCGCCCCGACGATCGCCGGCCCGCCGCCGTGGCGCGAGAAAATCCGCCGTCGCCGGGCCAGTTTTCGGACACGATCTTGGTTCAACGAGTGCGACGGGCCGGCGTGAACGGCGGTGTTGAACCTTCGCAGTCTGGAGACGTCCCTGTTGCAGCAATCGGAATCGACGGCAGGAGAGGGCCGCTCGACGAAGGGGGGGCGATGTCGGCACTAATGGCTCATCCTCGCCTGCGCCGGGATCGCGCCCCGGCAGCCTTTGCGGCTGGCGCCGTCCGCCGGGCCCAAGCCTTGTGCGTTGCGGCGGTATCGTTGCGCCCGCAGCTGCGATCGGCCGGCCATGCCGGGACGTGCGGGCGAAGGGCGGCATAATGTTCGACCGTTTCGTCCCCTCGATCCGTCATGCGGCGCGCAAGGTGCTGTCCTCCCCCGCGACCGGCGGGATGCGGACGGCCGGGAAAGGAGCGCAAGGCGGGACGGCCGGGCGCCGGACGAGCGCGGCCCGGATGCTCCGCCGGCTGAAGGTCGGCCTGCGCCTGCGGCCGATGATCTCCCGTGCGGACGCGCTTCGCGACCAGGGCCGCCACCTCGAGGCCGCAGCCGCCTACGAGGCCGCCCTCGAGGTCGCGCCATGGCGTGACGGCCTGATGATCCAGTGCGGCAACATGCTCAAGGACGCCGGCCGGCTCGACGAGGCCCTCGGCTGGTACCGCGCGGCGCTCGGCGAGCGCCCGGACGATGCCGACATCCACCTGCAGACGGGCCATGCGCTGAAGCTCCTCGGTCGGCGCTCGGAAGCGCTCGCGGCCTATCGCCGGGTCCTGGAGATCGAACCGACGCATCGCCACGCCAGCTGGGAGCTGATCCAGGCCGGCGAGATCGACGAGCAGGTGCGGGGGATGGCCGCCCAGATGACGGGGCACGGGCTGGAGACCATGCTGTCGCTGGCCGGCGAGGTCGAGACGATGCAGCGCCGGCTCTCCGAGATCGCGGCGGAACTGCCGGACGTGGCCAGCCTCACGGCCTTTCCCGCCAACGCCTACCGCCTGTTCCGGCAGATCTACGACGTGCCGCCGCCGCCCGTTGCCGAAGGGATGTCCGCCCCCGAAGTCCTGATCGTCGCCGATGCCGGCGGCCTCGACGCCGACGGGCTCCACCGCCTTCTCGGCTCGATCCTCGACCAGTCGTCGCCGCGTTGGCGGGCCGTCGTCGTAGGTGTCGACCCGGCGCTGGCGCCGGCGGTCGAGCGGCTGTCTGGCGCCGAGCCGCGGCTGGCGCTCGCCGGCGCAGCCTTGCCCGGGCGCGCCGGCGCGCTGCAGATCGCCCGGGAAGCGGCGGCGGACGCCGTGCTCCTGCCGGCGCCGGGGGCGGCGATCCACCGGCACTGCGTCGCCTGGCTCGCGGCCGTCTTTGCGGCAAGCGAGGCCGGGCTCCTGACCTGCGACGAGGAATGGCGGCTGCCCGGCGAAAGCGAACCGTCGGCCTTCGAGGCCCGCGGCGGCTTCGATCCGGACATGCTGCTCCAGGAGAACAGCTGGGGCGAGACGCTCGCGCTGCGCAATGAGGCGCTCGCCGCCCTCGGTCCGGCCGCTGACGGTGAGGACGGCGCGTTCCTGACGAGCGACCTCCTGCTCGCCGCGGTCCGGGCAGGCGTTCCTGTCGGCCATGTCCCGTTCCCGCTCGCCGCATTCGTCGCCGACGAGGCGGCCCGTCAACGTGCATCGCGCGGCGCGCGTCCGGGCCACCGACGGGCGGTCGAGCGGCATCTGCAGATTCTCGGCCTGGCGGAAAGGGTGGCGGTCTCGGGCGGCAGCGCCGATGGATGCCTGCATCTCACCTGGCTGCCGACGACCCCATCCGAGGCGATCACGGTGATCGTGCCGACCCGCGACAATGGCGCCGATTGCGCCGCCTTCGTCGCCAGCCTGTTCTCCCAGGCGGCGCATCCCGAAGCCGTCGACTGCCTGATCGTCGACAATGGCACGCGGTCCGGCAACGACATCGAGCGGCTCGAAGCCGCGGCCCGGCGGCCGGGCGTGCGCCTGGTCAGACGGGACGAAGCGTTCAACTGGTCGCAACTGAACAATCGCGCGGCAGCGGAGAGCGATGCGCCGATCCTCGTCTTCGCCAATGACGACATGGAGATGCGGACAAAGGGCTGGGACGACCGCCTGCGGGGGCAGTTGCAGCGCGGCGACGTCGGCGCGGTCGGGGCGAAGCTGCTCTATCCGGACGATACGGTCCAGCATGCCGGGGTGCTGTTCGGCTGGAAGGGGTCGGTCATCCATGACGGCCTCTACGAGCCCGCCGATGCCGGCGGGCCGTCGGGCCGCTGGCTGAAGACCCGCCGCGTCAGCGCCGTGACCGGCGCCTTCCTGGCGGTTCGCCGGGAGAATTTCGAAGCGCTCGGCGGCTTCGACGCGGCCCGGTTGCCGATCGGATACAGCGACCTCGACCTCTGTCTGAAGCTGCGCGCGAGGGGCCAAGCGGTGGTCTTCACGCCGGACGTCGTGCTCACCCATCACGAATCCAAATCCCGCGGCCTCGACCATCTCGACCCCGAACGTTCCGCCCGCAGCAGCGCCGAGCGCAGGGTCATCGAAGAGCGTTGGGGGCGCGAACTATTTTGTCGCGATCCCTTCGTGAACCCGTTATGGGTTGACGCGACGTTACCTTTCCGGCTGATCTCATTCCCTTCACCTCGACGCGCCCTCGAATTCGCCCGGTCCAGCGCGTCTGCGGATCGGTGCGTAACCGGCACCGCCAGGTCGTCCTTGTCTCGTGAGTGTACCCGACATGTCTAAGATCTCGACTTCGCCATTCGATCGACTGATGCGCTCGCTGCGGGATCGGGAGGAGAGCGGCGGCCGCTCCGACGGGCCGTTGTCCCGCACGGCGGCCTTCCTCAATGGCACGCGGTCGCTGATCAAGGCCGGCGACCGGGCGAATGCCGAGCGCCGCTGGCACGATGCGCAGAAGGCCTATGCCGAGGCGCTGCGCCGCAGTCCCAAGCTCGAGGCGGTCTGGGTGCAGTACGGCCACGCCCTCAAGGAACAGGGCTTCACCAGTCGCGCCGAGGATGCCTACCGTCAGGCGGTGGCGCTGCGCGGCGACAATGCCGACACCCATCTGCAACTGGGTCACGCCCTCAAGCTGCAGGGCAAGCGCAGCGAGGCCATCGCCTCCTACCGCCGCTCCTGCATGCTCGATCCGGCCTCGCCCCACGCCGCCAACGAACTGCGCGACATGGGGGCGCCGGTGCCGAGCGAGGAGGAGATCGCCGAGTTCTACGCCAAGAGTTCCGGAACCGATCCGCGCACGCGCAACGCCATGCTCCGCCTGCCGTCGCCGGAAAAGGCGGCGGTCAGGAGTCCGCTGGAGCGGCTGCTGGTCGACAATCACATCGGCCTCGCCTTCCTGCAGAAATTCGACGCCGAATTCTACTACTACTCGACCAAGGCGCTTCATACCCGGCAGAAGAGCTTCGACAAGGAGGCCGCGGTCCGCCATTTCGTCGCCAACGGGATCGACGCGCTCGCGCCGATCCGCGACGGCTACGACTTCGAGCCGCAATTCTACGTCGAGACCTATGCGCGCGAGATCACCTCGACCGACGCGGCCGACGTCTACCGGCACTATCTGCGGGAGGGCATCGAGGCCAATCGCTGGCCCAATCGCCGGCTCTGGCTGGAAAGCCTGCTCGGCCCCGGCGTGCGCGGGCTGCCGTCCCTCGATCTCCCGGTGTTTGCCGGCTCCGATGCCGTCGAGAGCTACACCGAGCGCTTCAAGCTCCTGATGCAGGAGGTGATGGTCAACAACGCCACGCCGGTGGTGATCGAGCCTCAGCATGCGAGGCTGCTGGTCATGGTCGCCGACCGGCTGGTGCTGGAGGGCAAGGACGACCAGGCGATGGTCGCCTATCAGAAGCTTCTCCAGAAAGTGCCCGATTTCGGCCCGGCCCTTCGCCACTACGGCGATGCCCTGCTGCGACGCCAGTGCTACCGCGAGGCCGCGGCGATCTACGGAAAGCTCGCCGACGGCAACGACGCCAATCTGTGGACCTACATCAACGTCGCCCACTGCGCCGACCAGGTGGGCGACCAGCACATGGCGCTGGAATGGCTGAAGAAGGGCATCGAGCAGTTCCCTTCCGATCTCGGCATCCGGCGGCGCTTCCACGATCTGGCGCCGCGCCTTCTCACCGCCTCCTGGCTGCTCGCCAACGCCGAGGCGAGCCAGGGCAATCTCCCGGCCGCGCTGAAGCGGATCGAGGCCGACTGCGACTTCGTCTACGATCTGATGCGCGCCGAGACCGCGGCCGAGAAGCGCTTCGTGCGTTCGGTCGCCCTGGTCGGCAATTTCGACCTGCCCCAGTGCCGCTTCTACCGCATCGACCAGAAGATCGAGCAGCTCAAGGCGGCCGGCTTCGTCGTCGAGGTCTTCGACTTCAGGGACAGCATCGACGCCTTCATCAGCAAGGTCCACTGCTTCGACGCCGCGATCTTCTTCCGCGTGCCCGGCTATTACGAGATGATCCGGGCCATCGACAAGGCGCGGGAGGTCGGCTGCGCCACCTTCTACGAGATCGACGACCTGATCTTCGACCCGCAATATTTCCCGCCGCCGATCGAATCCTACGACAATCAGATCAGCCAGAAGGAGCATGACGGCCTGGCGCTCGGCGTGCCGCTGTTCCGCACGGCCCTGCGCTACGCCGAGAACGCCCTCGTCTCCACCCGGCCGCTGGCCGAGCATGTGCAGCGCGTCGACCCGGGCAAGCCGGCCTATATCCATGCCAACGCCATGCACAGCCCGCACGCCCAGCATGTCGGGCGCGGCATGCACGCCCAGCCCAAGGGGCGGGTGACGATCTTCTACGGCTCCGGCACCAAGGCCCACAAGCAGGACTTCCAGGAACTGGTCGAGCCGGCGCTGGTGGCGATGGCGAAGAAATACGGCGACAAGATCTCCATCGTCCTGGCGGGCTACATGACGCCCGGCCCGAAACTTCGGGAGCTGGGGGACAATCTCGTCCTGTTGCCGCCGGTCTGGGACGTGCATCAGTACTGGTCGACGCTGTCTGCGGCCGACATCAACCTTGCCGTGCTGCAGCCGACGCCGACCACCGACGTCAAGAGCGAGATCAAGTGGCTGGAAGCCGCAATGCTGGGAATCCCTTCGGTGATCAGCGAGACCGCGCTCTATGCGGAGGTGATCGAGGACGGCGTCGACGGCCTGCTCGCCCGCAATCCGAAGGAGTGGACAGAGGCGCTCGACCGGCTGATCCGCGATCCCGAGCTGCGCGCGCGCATCGGTGCCAAGGCCCGCGAGAAGGCGCTGCGCGAATACAGCATCCCCGCCATGGCGCAGAACATCACCGGGATCATCCGCTCGGCGAGCCTGCCGGCGCCCGATCCGCGCAAGCGCGTCCTGATCGTCAACGTCTTCTACCCGCCACAGGCGATCGGCGGCGCGACCCGGGTCGTCCACGACAACGTCAAGCACTACGCCGCCCATCACCGGGACGAGTTCGCCTTCGAGGTGTTCTGCTCCATCGAGGGCGGCAGCGAGCCCTACAAGGTGTCGAGCCACGCCGCCGACGGCATCCGCGTCGTCGGCATCACCACGCCGGATCTGCCCGACATCGACCGGATCGTCTATGACGAGAAGATGGCCAAGGCCTTCGGGGACTATCTCGACGTCTGCCAGCCGGACATGATCCATTTCCACTGCATCCAGCGGCTGACGGCGGCGATCGTGCTCGAGGCGCGGCGCCGGGGTATTCCCTATGTCCTCACCGTGCATGACGGCTGGTGGATTTCCGACGAGCAGTTCCTGCTCGGCAAGGACGACAAGATCGTCCTCTACGACCACGGCAACCCGGCCTCGCAGCTCGGCCGGATCCCCGCCGAGCAGTTCGCCGCGCGCATGCAGCTGCGCGAGTGCCTGCTCGGGGCGCAGAAGGTCATGGCGGTCTCCGAGGCCTTCGCCCAGATCCATCGCGACGTCGGCCTGCCGAACGTCATCGCCGTGCCCAACGGCAGCTCGGACCTCGAGCCGCTGCCACGGGTGCCGTCGCCCGACGGCAAGGTGCGCCTCGGCTTCATCGGCGGCCTTGCCCGGCACAAGGGCTACCACCTGATCCAGCACGCCCTGATGCGCGGCGACTTCAAGAACCTGCGCTTCCTGCTGATCGACCATTCGATGCCGATCGGCACCCGCCGGCGGGGCGTCCTCGGCACCACCGAACTCGACATCCGGCCGAAGGTGTCGCAGAGCCGGGTGCCGGAGCTCTATGCCGAACTCGACGTCCTGGTGGCGCCGTCGGTCTGGCCGGAGGCCTACGGCCTCGTCACCCGCGAGGCGCTGATGTGCGGCTGCTGGGTCCTGTCCTCCGATCGCGGCGCCGTCGGCGAGGACGTGGTCGACGGGCTGAACGGCTTCAAGGTGGACGTCACCAGCGAGGAGGGCATCCTGAAGGCGCTGCAGGAGATCGACCGCAATCCGGAGCGCTATCTGAAGTCGCCGGAGGTGCCGACGAGGCTCCGGCATGCGTCGGACCAGGCCGAGGATCTGATCGGGATCTACCGCGAGGTGCTGGGCCTCGAGGCCCAGAGGGACCCGAACGATCCCGAGCTGCAGATGAAGGCGGTGCCCGAGCCTGCGTCGCAGATCCCGGACGCCGAGGCGGCCCGGATCCGCGAGATCCTCGCCGATTGAGCCCGGAGCGGCTCGGAGGCGGGCCCGGAGCGGTCGCGCCTGCGACCGCTCGAACGTCTTCGGGTCGGGCGGCGGGTCCTCGTGGCGGGCGCGTCCCGTGAGCCGGCGGGCGAGCGCGAACGGATTGCCAGGATGAGGACATCCCCATGAGCCATGATCTCCTCGTCAGGAACGCCAACCTCCCGGACGGTCGCTCAGGCGTCGACATCGCCGTCTCCGGGGGGCGCATCGCGGCGATCGAAGCCGGTATCGCGGCCGAGGCGGGCGAGACGATCGACGCTTCCGGCTGCCTCGTCTCGCCGCCCTTCGTCGATCCGCATTTCCACATGGACGCGACGCTGTCGCTCGGCCTGCCGCGCATGAACATGTCCGGCACGCTGCTCGAGGGGATCCAGCTGTGGGGCGAGCTTCGCCCGACGCTGACCCGCGAGGCGGTGGTCGAGCGGGCGATGCGCTATTGCGATCTCGCCGTCTCGCAGGGGCTGCTGGCGATCCGCAGCCATGTCGACACCTCCGACCCCCGCCTCGTCACCGCCGAGGCGCTCCTGGAAGTCCGCGACCGCGTGAAGGGCACGATCGACCTGCAGCTCGTCGCCTTCCCCCAGGACGGCTATTATCGCAGCGAGGGTGCCGCCGCCTCGCTGGCGCGGGCGCTCGACATGGGCCTCGACGTCGTCGGCGGCATCCCGCATTTCGAGCGGACGATGGCCGACGGCGCCGCCTCGCTCGCGGCCCTCTGCCGGATCGCCGCCGATCGCGGCCTGCGCGTCGACATCCATTGCGACGAGAGCGACGACCCGCTGTCCCGCCATGTCGAGACGCTGGCGGCCGAGACGATGCGGCACGGGCTCGAGGGGAGGGTCGCCGGCTCGCACCTCACCTCGATGCACTCGATGGACAACTACTACGTCTCCAAGCTGATCCCGCTGATCGCCGAGGCGGGCCTGCACGCCATCCCCAACCCGCTGATCAACATCACGCTGCAGGGCCGCCACGACAGCTATCCGAAGCGCCGCGGCATGACCCGGGTGCCGGAGCTGATGGCCGCCGGCGTCAACGTCGCCTTCGGCCATGACTGCGTGATGGACCCCTGGTACTCGCTCGGCTCCGGCGACATGCTGGAGGTGGCCCACATGGCGGTGCATGTGGCGCAGATGACCTCGCGGGCGGCGATCGGCCAGTGCTTCGACGCCGTCACGGTGAACTCCGCGAGGGCCGTGGGCCTCGACGACTACGGTCTCGAGGTCGGCAGGGCGGCGGACATGGTGGTGCTGCAGGCCCGCGACCCGATCGAGGCGATCCGGCTGAAGGCCGCCCGCCTCTTCGTCGTCAGGGGCGGCACGATCATCGCCCGCACGCCCCGCCGCGAGAGCCGGCTCGACCTGCCGGGCCGCCAGCTGACGGTCGATCCCGCCGCCTACGCGCCGGGAGACTGAAAACCGCCGCCGGGGGCAGGGCGCCGGAGCCCGGCCGAGGTCTGTCCTCGGGGAGGAGCCGGCGGAACGTCCTCCGGCTCTGGCGGCCCGGCTACTGCGGCAGCTCGATCTGCATCTTGACGTCGCCCTTCGGCGCCGAGGCGGCGATCTCGAAGGCCCGCACGCTGTCCTCGAAACCGAAGGTCCGGGTGATCAGCGGCTTCACGTCGATCGCGCCGGAGGCGAGCATCTTCACGCAGCGCGGGAAGACGTGGGCGTAGCGGAAGATGTTCTCGACCCGCGCCTCGCGCACCATCGCCGCGCCGGCATCGTAGGAGATCGGCTCGGCCTGGCCGCCGATCATCACCACGCGTCCGCCGGGGGAGAGGGGTTCGAAGACGCTCGCCGCCGCCTTCGGGCTGCCGGTCGCCTCGAAGACGATCTCGGCGCCCCAGCCCTCTGTCTCGGCGAGGATCACCTTGGCCGGGTCGTCCCGGGTGACGTTGATCGGCGTGATCGCGCCGAGCCCTGCTGCGATCTCCAGCTTGGCGTCGTCGAGGTCCGAGACGTAGACCCGCGCGCAGCCGGCGGCCAGCGCCGACAGCGCGGTGACGAGGCCGATCGGCCCGGCGCCCATGACGAGGGCGACGTCGCCGGGCTTCACCTGCGCCTTGGTCGCGGCATGGACGCCGACGGCCAGCGGCTCGACCATCGCCGCCTCGGCGAAGGAGACATTGTCCGGCAGCTTGAAGGTGAAGGCTTCCGGATGGACGCAGGTCGGCCGCAGGATGCCGTGCACCGGCGGCGTCGCCCAGAAGCGCACGGCCGGATCGATGTTGTAGAGGCCGAGCCGTGTCGCCCGCGAATTCGGATCCGGGATTCCCGGCTCCATGCAGACCCGGTCGCCCTCCTTCAGCGTCGTCACCTCGGATCCGGTCTCGATGACGGTGCCCGACGCCTCGTGGCCGAGGATCATCGGCGCCTCGACGACGAAGGGGCCGATGCGGCCATGGGTGTAATAATGGACGTCCGAGCCGCAGATGCCGACGGTGTGGAGCTTGATCCTGACGTCTCTCGGTCCGAGCGTCTCCTCCTGCCGTTCGAGCGGGAAGTCGCGCAGCGAGAGTTCGTGGATCTTTTCGAGCACCAGGGCTTGCATGGCCGTTCTCTCCCTCATTGCGGGCTCTTCGGCGGGCCCGTTCCGGTGGAGATAGCGCGTCATCGACGAGCGCGGCAACAGCCATCTTCGGGCGCAGGCAGCGCCGGCGACGGCGTCACCGGCCATCTGCCGGTGCGCTCAGCGGTTCTTCAACACGATGCAGGAGCCGCCGGCCCGCTTCAGCTTCACGCAGAGCTGGTTCGCCTCGCCCCGGCTGTCGGCGCCGATCCTGACCGCGTAGATGCGGCCGATCCCCGGGGCGCGCTCGCGCAGGACGAGCGGCTTGGTGTCGCCGAGGATTGCCGGGAAGGCCGCCTGGACGCGCCGGAACGCCGCCATCGCGACGCCCTGGTTCGGGTTGCCGGCGACCTGGACGCCCCAGGGCTTGGCCGGCGCGCCGGTGTCGAGGGAGGCGAAGGCACGGGTCGCGATGACCGGCAGGCGGCGGCAGGAGTCGCGGAATTCCGTGCCGTCTTCCAGCGGCCGCTCCCCGACCTCGCGGCCGTCCTCCTGGAACCAGACGGCCGGCTGGAAGGCGATGGCAAGCACGTAGCTCTCGGTCTCATAGGGCAGGCGCCCGCCATTGGCGATCCACCGCTTCACCCGGTTGATCCCGCCATTGTAGGCGGCGGCCGCAAGGCCCCAGTTCCCGAGCTCGGCCCGAAGGTCGGCGAGATAGAGCGCCGAATGCCGGATCGCCTCGGCGGTGTCGTAGGGGTCGTCGAGGCCGCGCTCGGCGGCGGTATAGGGCATGAACTGGGCGATGCCTTGGGCGCCCACGGGCGAGACCGCCTTGGCGTCGAAGCGGCTTTCCTTCCAGATCAGCCGGGCGAAGAAGTCCCGCGGCATGCCGACGGCGTCGGCATTCTCGGCGATCAGCCGGCAGATCCGGTCGACGGGGGCTTCCTCGGCGGCCTCCGCTTCGGCCTGGCCCGGAATGTCGCCCGCCGGCTCGAAGCGCGGCGGCGAGGGCGGATAGGGGAGGGCCGGCAAAGCGATCGCGACGCTGCCGGACCGTCCCGCCGGGCGGATGGTGTCGGCAGGCGCCGGCCCCGCGAGTGCCGCAACGAGCACGCCGATCGAGAGCCCGGCGAGCCCGGCTTCGACCACGCCCCGCAGCCACCGGCGGATCGCCGCGTCACCGCGGCGGCGGCGCGGTCGCGATGCTGCGGGGGCGGTTGCGGAAAAGCTCATTCGGCGGCGGCGCGCCCCCGGCCGAAGCGGTTCTCGATATAGTCGGCGACCATCACCTGGAACTCCGCGGCGATGTTCGGCCCGCGCAGCGTCACCGTCTTCTTGCCGTCGACGAAGACGGGCGCCGCCGGCGTCTCGCCGGTGCCAGGCAGCGAAATGCCGATGTCGGCATGCTTGGATTCGCCCGGCCCGTTGACGATGCAACCCATCACCGCGACGTTGAGGGCCTCGACGCCCGGATATTTCTCCCGCCACACCGGCATGTTGACGCGGATGTCGTTCTGGATCGTCTCGGCCAGTTCCTGGAACACCGTCGAGGTCGTGCGCCCGCAGCCGGGGCAGGCCGCGACGACGGGGAGGAACTGCCGGAACCCCATGGTCTGCAGCAGTTCCTGGGCGACCTGGACTTCCCGGGTGCGGTCGCCGTTCGGCTCCGGGGTGAGGGACACGCGGATGGTGTCGCCGATGCCGTCCTGGAGCAGGATGCCCATCGAGGCGGCCGAGGCGACGATGCCCTTGGAGCCCATGCCCGCCTCGGTCAGGCCGAGATGCAGCGCGTGGTCGGTGCGCCGGGAGAGGTCGCGATAGACGGCGATGAGGTCCTGCACCTGGCTGACCTTGGCCGACAGGATGATGCGGTTCTTCGGCAAGCCGATCTCCTCGGCGAGCTCGGCCGAGATCAGCGCCGACTGGATGATCGCCTCGCGGGTCACGGCCCTTGCCGAGCGCGGCTGCGCCAGAGCGGTGTTGGCGTCCATCAGCCGGGTCAGGAGCTCCTGGTCCAGCGAGCCCCAGTTGACGCCGATGCGCACCGGCTTGTCGTAGCGGATCGCCATCTCGACGATCGCCGCGAATTGCTTGTCGCGCTTGTCCCGGAAGCCGACATTGCCGGGATTGATGCGATATTTCGCCAGCGCCTCGGCGCAGGCCGGATGGTCGGCGAGGAGCTTGTGGCCGATATAGTGGAAGTCGCCGACCAGCGGCACGTTCAGGCCGAGCCGCTCCAGCCTTTCGCGCACCTTCGGCACGGCGGCGGCACTCTCGTCGCGGTCGACGGTGATGCGGACGATTTCCGAGCCGGCCTTCGACAACGCTGCGACCTGCGCCACGGTGGCATCGACGTCGGCGGTGTCGGTGTTGGTCATCGACTGGACGACCACCGGCGCGCCGCCGCCCACCAGCACGCCGCCGACATCGACGCCGACGGTCGCTCGCCGCGGCGCGGGATCTGCCTCGATGGTGTCGATCGGCGTCTGGATGGTCATCGCGTCGGTCCTCGTCGGAGGAAAATTCATCATGTCGGCTTCGAGGTGGCGCGTTCGCCGCCGCTTGTCAATTCTGGGCTGCCGGCGTGACGCAACCGTGACGGCGCCCGGAGCCGGCCGGCAGAAACGCCGGGGCCGCGCCGCAAGGCGACGGCTCAGCTGCCGCTCGCGCCCGCCACGGGCTCGGCGGCGGCCTCGTCGGAAGGGCCCGCCCGCCCGATGCCGGCTTGGTTCGTCCCCGCCTGGCCATTGCCGGGATACACGGTGACGGTGGCGGTCAGCCCGGCGACGAGGCGGGTGCCGGCCGGCACCTCGTCGAGGGCGATGCGCACCGGCACCCGCTGGGCGAGCCGCACCCAGGCGAAGGTCGGCGTGACATTGGCGAGGAGATTCGAGCCGTTGGTGCGCTCGCGGTCCTCGATGCCGGCGGCGATGCTCTCGACATGGCCGCGCAGCTTCCGCCCGTGCCCCATCAGGTCGACGGAGACGGCGTCGCCGACGGCGATCCTCGGCAGCTGGTTCTCCTCGAAATAGCCCTCGACCCGGAGCGTGTCGGTGTCGATCAGCGCCATCACGCCGGATCCCGAGGCGACATAGTCGCCGGGATTGAGGGAGAGGTTGCTGATCACGCCGTTGGCCGGAGCGCGCACGCTGGTGCGCTCGAGGTTGAGGGCGGCGAGGTCGCGGTTCGCCTTCGCCTCGTCATAAGCGGCGCTCGCCTGCTCGACGGCGAGATCGGCCTGCTCGATGTTCTGCTGCGAGACCGCCGGGCCGTTTTCCAGCCGGTGATAGCGCTCGGCCTCCCGCCTCGCCTGGGTGAGGGCGGCGGCCCGGTCCTTCAGCGAGGCGTCGGCGAGGGCGAGGGCGATCTGGAACCGCGCCGGGTCGATGCGCACCAGCACCTCGCCCTTTGCCACCGTCTGGTTGTCGGAGACCAGCACCTCCGCGACCGGCCCGGAGATGTCGGGGGCGATGGAGACGACGTCGGCGCGCACATGGCCGTCCCTCGTCCAGGGCGTCTCCATGTAGCCCTGCCAGAGGTTCCAGCCGACGGCGAGGGCGATGGCGAAGAGGGTCAGCGTGAAGGCTGACTTGAGGAGCCGGGAGAGACGGGCGGTCATGATAGATACCATTCGGCGGCATTCGCCGCGGCTGCGGCGAGGAGGATGAAGATCGACAGGTCGAACAGCGCCGGGTGCCAGACGACGCGATAGACGCCGAGGCGGGCGAGGACTTTCTTGAGAAGCAGCAGCACCGCGTAGGATGCGAGAAGGATGACGAGGATCTTCGGGACGAAGACCCCGAAGATCGCGAGATCACCGGTCATGGGACACTCCTATTCCGCCGCGAGGGCGAAGGCGGGTTCGGCGGGCGGCGCGACATCGCCCGGAACGTTCGGCGGGGCCGGCGGCGGCGAGCCGGCGAAGAGCGCCCGCCGCAGTCCGACGAGCCCCTGGATCGCGCGCTCGCGGCCATCCGCCTTTGCGGGTTGCCGGCAGGCCGCGATCGCCGCGTCGATGCGGTCGCGGAGCTCGTCGCCGGGCTCGGCCGGGCCGACCCCCTCGGCCTTCTGCCGGTAGAACCGTGCGACGCCCGCCAGCACCGCCTCCACAGACGCCCGCTGCGGTCCGGCGAGCTGCCTTGCCGCCTCCTTGAGGTCGAGGACGTTGAGGCCGACGCGCATCTCCGCGAAGGCTTCGCTGCTGCTGTCCGAGCCTTGCTGCCCGAGGCGCGGCACCAGCTGGCCGAGCCGGTCGAAGAAGCGGCCGGCAAAGACCGGCGCCGCATCCGCCCGCCGCCCGGCGGCAAGGTCGGCGATCTCGCGCCAGCCCTGGCTCTCCAGTCGTCTGGCGGCCAGCGCCGCGCCGAAGGGCCGCGTCAGGATGGACCAGACCAGGGTGAAGATCACCCCGAGGACCGCGGCGATGGCGCCGTTGACGAACTGCGTGAAGTCGGCCGTGTAGACCTCCTGCAGCGTCATCAGCGTCGCGCTGTTGACGGCCAGCAGCAGGCCGATGAACATCGTCTTCGGTCGCCCGATCAGGATCGGCAAAGCGAGATAGACCGGCGCGAAGACGACGACGAGGCCGGCGAAGGTGGTCACCTGCGGCAACACGCCGAAGACGTAGATGCCGGCGACGATGCAGCCGAGCGTCGTCAGGACGGCCATCTGCTTCAGCTGCGGCAGCGGATTGTCGAGGGAGGCGAAGAACGAGCCCGCGACGCCGGCGATCAGCACGAAGCCCGCGCCCTGGTCCCAGCCGGAATGGATCCAGATCAACGAGGCGACGAACAGCCCGCCGATCGCCGAGAGGGCGGCGAAGGCCATCATGCCGAAATCGTAGTGGGGCACCTCGGCCGCGACGCTCTGGAGCCGCAGCGGCAGGGTCCGCCGCGCCCTGCGCCCGGCCAGGATCTCGCGCTTCAGGGCGAGGCAGTCGCTCCACAGGTCGACGAGATCGGCAAGCCGCGCCAGGGCGCCGTCCTGCAGCAGCGACGTCCAGTCGCCGCCCCGCGTCGCGCCCGCATGGCCCGCCCGGATCGCGGCGACCCGCGCCGCCAGCCGCCGGCCGCCGTCTTCCTGCGCCCTGCCGCTGCTGGCGATCCAGGCGTCGACCTCCCAGCACAGCACCTCGATCTCGGGCGGCAGCCGCCCGTCGTCGCGGCGGATCGCCGCCAGCCGGTCGGCGAGGGAGGAGAGCAGCGCCGGCAGCATCACCAGCCGGCCGCGCAATTGCCGCGCATGGACGACGACCGCCGCCATGTCCGGGTCGTAGCGCAGCTGGCCGATCAGCTGGTCGACGGCCTTCACGTCCGGCGCGAGCTTCAGCGTCTCGGCGAGCCGGTCGCCGGTTCCGGCGAGGACGTCGCGGATCCAGGAACTGGCGTCGGTCAGCCAGCCGTCGACCCGGCCCGCCACCACGGCGCCGAGGCTCTGGGGCAGGACGAGGGCGCTGACGAGGCTGGCGCAGGTGATGCCGAGGATGATCTCCTGCGACCGCGCGAGGGCGACGTCGAAGATGGTGGACGGATCGCCGACCGTCGGCAGGGCGATCAGCGGCAGCGTATAGCCGGACAGCATGAACATGTAGGAGCGCGGCGTCCGGTCGAGGAAGGAGACGAAGAGCAGGCCGCCGGTCCAGATCGCCACGACGGCGCTGAGCACCACCGGCTCGCCGACGAAGAGCGGCGTGAACAGGACCGCCGCGGACGCTCCGATCACCGTGCCCAGCGCCCGGTAGAGCGCCTTCGAGCGCGTCGCGCCGGCCAGCGGATTGGCGACGATGAACACCGTCGCCATCGCCCAGTAGGGGCGCGGCAGGCCGGCGGCAAGCGCGATGTAGAGGGCGAGCATGGAGGCGGCGAAGGTCTTTGCCGCGAAGATCCACTCCCGCCGCGTCGGCAGGTCGAACATCACGACGTCTCTTGCAACCGCGTCGCCGGGCCGTCGTCGCGCTCATCCTCCCCGCCGGGCCGGTAGGCGTCGAACGCGGCGAAGACCCGGAGGGTCGCGGCGATGTCGTCGCGGGGAACGTCTGCGAGGACGCGCGACCTCAGCGCGACGAGGTCGGCCTCGATGCGTGCCATCACGGCGTGGCCGCGTTCCGTCAGCCACAGCGTCTTGGCGCGGCGATCGGCCGGATCCTCCCGCCGCTCGACGAGGCCGCAGTCGCACATCTGGTCGAGGAGCCGGACGAGCGAGGGTCCCTCGATCCCCACCTCCTCGGCGACGGCGCCCTGGCGCACCCCGTCCCCCAGCCGGCCGATCGTCACCAGCGGATGGGCGCAGGCCTCCGAGACGCCATGAGCCTCGATCGACGCGCGCGCCTGTTTGCGCCAGACGCGGCCGATGCGCAGCAGGTTGGTGGTCAGGTCGAACTGGAGGGAAGCATCCTGTGTCATGCCTCTATTGATAGTGTCCTATCTAATAGGATGCAATGCATATGACCGTTGAGGATTCCGAACGCTGCGATGACGAGGCGTTGACAATGGCCGGGCGGCCGGCGGCCCACTCGTGGCGGGTCGCGCCCTACGCCCCGGCGTGCCGTGACTCGACACCGACAGGCGTGCAGCCACACCCCCGCCGCTCGGGCGGCCGCGTCCGGAGCCGCTCCCGTGAGGGAGTGTCCGCTGCAGGAAGTGGCGCGGGCAGAAGCCGCGGCGGCCTCAGTCTCCGGGGTGGGCCGAGCCGCCCTCGATGGTCTGCGGGCTCGGCTCGACGGCGCCACGGCGCTCCAGCCAGGTCGCGAGCAGCCACCACATCAGCGCCCAGGCGGCGCCCGCCGTCCAGCCGGCGAGGACGTCGGTCGGCCAGTGGACGCCGAGATAGACGCGGCTGACGCCGATGATCACCGTCAGGAACACCGCGAGGCCGAGCAGGAACGCCCGCACCCGGCGCCGCGGCTCGACCCTCGCGAGCAGGATCCCCAGCGTCAGATAGGTGATCGCCGACATCATCGCGTGGCCGCTCGGAAAGCTCGCAGTATAGACGTAGTCGCCATGCGGCACGAGGTCCGGGCGGGCCCGGTCGAAGCTGCGCTTCAGGATCTGGCCCATCAGGAAGCCGCTGCCGATGGCCGCAACGACCATCACCATGGAGCGGCGCTTGCCGGAGACCCAGAGATAGAGCCCGACGAAGGTGGTGATCATGATCAGGATGCCGGTGCCGCCGAGCGCCGTCACGTCGCGGCCCATCTCCTCCACCCAGCGCGGGCCGATCGGGTCGGAGACGTCGGTGCTGGAGCGAAGGGCGAGGAGGATGTCGCGGTCGAGGCCTTGGGTGTCGCCCTCGACCACCTCGCCGGCCAAGGAGACGAACGCCCAGATCGCCCCGGCGGTCACCAGCGCGCCGACCAGGGTCCAGGTTTCCACCATCTGCCAGAGCCGCAGGGGGATCTGTTGAAAACGAGGGGGCAGCTTGCGGGGATCGATCATTCAGGAGACGCCATGAAACGGGAAGGAGAGAGGATGAAGTGGCGGCCGGCGCCTCAGGCGGGCGGCAGCGACAGGAGGCGCCGTGCCTCCGCCGGGCTCGCCGGATGGCGGCCATGCCTCTGGCAGGCCTCGGCGGCAAGGCGCACCAGCGCCGCGTTGGAGGGGGCAAGCTCGCTTCGCGACAGGCGGACGTTGTCCTCGAGGCCGGTGCGGCAGTGGCCGCCTTCCTCGAGGCTCCATTCGATGAGCGTCGCCTGGTTGCGGCCGATCCCGGCGCCGGTGAAGGTGGCGTCGGGGGCGAGGCGCTTCAGGGTCCTCGCAAAGAAGCCGAAGCTCTCCCGGTCCGCCGGCATGGCGTTCTTGACGCCCATGACGAACTGCACGTGCAGCGGCCCGGCGATGCGGCCGTCCCCGGCCATTTCGGCGGCCTTGAAGATCATCGACAGGTCGAAGGCCTCGATCTCGGGCTTCACCCCGTGGCGCAGCATCTCCTCGGCCAGCCAGTCGACGAGGTCCGGCGCGTTCTCGTAGATCCTTGTCGGGAAGTTCACCGAGCCGGTCGATAGCGACGCCATGTCCGGCTTCAGCGCCAGCATGCCGCCGCGCTCGCGTCCCGCGCCCGAGCGCCCGCCGGTGGAGAACTGGACGATCATGCCGGGGCAGTGCCTGCGCACCCCCTCGATCAGCCGGGCGAACTTCTCCGGGTCGGAGGACGGCGTCTCGTCGTCGTTGCGCACGTGGCAGTGGACGAGGCTCGCCCCCGCCTCAAAGGCCGCGTGGGTGGATTCGACCTGTTCGGCGACGGTGATCGGCACCGCCGGATTGTTGGCCTTCGTCGGCAGCGATCCGGTGATCGCGACGGTGATGATGCAGGGCTCGCTCATCTTCCCCTATCTGGCCACCGCAAGGCCGACGGAAAGGCTTGGCCGGCCGCGACAGCTTGCAGCAGCGGCGCGGCAAGGCCTCGCCTCAGAACCCCGCCTGATCGAGATAGCCTTCGACCATGCCTCGGTAGCCGCCGCCGAAGAGGTTCAGATGCACCAGCGCCGGCCACAGGGCGTAGACCGGCGCCCGCTTGGCGTGGCCGGCCGGCAGCGGCCCGTAGGCGTCGAAGAACGCGCCGCTCGGCCGGGCGAACAGGCCGAGCATGGCGATGTCGATCTCGCCGTCGCCGAAATAGCAGGCCGGATCGATCAGCCCGGAGACCTTGCCGGCGAAGGTGAGGACGTTGCCGCTCCACAGGTCGCCGTGGAGGAGCGAAGGTTTCGGCTGCCCCGGCAGGATCTCGGGGAGTTTCGCGCATAGTGCCTCGACGCGGCGCTCGACGTCCGCACCCGTGCCCTTGGCGGCGACCGCGAGCCGCCTCTCGCCGAAGAAGCACGGCCAGTCGCAGCTCCAGTCGTTGGCGACTCGCAGCGACCCGAAGGCGTAGTCGCCGTCCCAGCCATAGCGCTCGCCCGTCGTTCCATGCAGTCGCCGCAGCACCTGCCCCAGATCCCCCCAGGCGGCGGCAAGGTCGCCGTCGTCCGGCAGCCGTTCGATGGCGAGCCCGTGCTCGTCGGCCGCAAGGACTTCAGGCGCCGGCACGCCCGCCGCCCTCATCGCCCGCAGCATGGCGGCCTCGGCAACCGGGGAGGGGCCGGACTTCACCAGCATCTCCCGGCCGTCCTCGAGCTGCACCAGATCGACATCCGACAGGGAGCCGCCGGCAAAGCGGGAAGAGCGCGCGACCTGCGAGCCGAGGAGGCGCGCGGCGTGTTCGCCAAGGCCGCTCATCGGCCGGCGGTCTCGGCCGAAAGCCGCTCCACCAGCGCGTCGGCGCCGGCGCAGGCGTCGCGCCAGGCGTCGTCGAAGGCGGCGTCCTCCTCGTAATAGGGATCGGTGACCGACTGGCCCTCGCGCCCCGGGACGTGGTCGAGCAGCAGGCTGATCTCGGCCCGCCCGTCCGCCGGCGCCAGCCGTCTGAGCCCCGAAAGGTTCTCCGCGTCGAGGCCGATGACATGGTCGAAGCGGTAGAAGTCCTCCGCCGTGACGAGCCGGGCCTGCCGCTCGCCGATCTCGATGCCGTTGCGCCGCGCCACGGCCTGTGCCCGGGCATCCGGCGGATAGCCGAGATGCCATCGGCCGAGACCGGCGGACTCCACATGGACGGCAAGGCCCGCCCGTTCCGCCGCCGCCCGGAATGCCGCTTCGGCGAGCGGCGAGCGGCAGATGTTGCCGAGACAGACGAACAGGACGGCGGGGGTGCGGGTCATGGGATCGCTCGATGGCTTGGACATGACCCAAGGATGGTGCGACGATGCTCGCTTCGCAACCGCTCCGACCCGCCGGCCGGCTCGCGCCGCCGTCGCCGAGGCGCTTTGCCGCCCGGCACGGCCCTGTCAGAAGATGAAGTCGGCGGCGTCGAGATCGGCGATGGCGACGCCGGCCAGGGTGATGACGTTCGGCCCGTCGACGATCAGCGTGTCGGTGCCGGACTGCTGGAGATGATTGGCGGCCAGATCGGCGAAGCCGGTGATGCCGGTGACGTTCGTCAGGTCGATCTTCTCGAAGTCGTTGGTGGCGTCGAAATCGGTGATCGTGTCCTGGCCGAAGCCGTTGCCGAAGGCGAAGACGTCGGCGTTGAAACCGCCGGTGAGCGTGTCGTTCCCGGTTCCGCCGACGATGAGGTCGTAGCCGGCGCCGCCGGCGAGCGTGTCGTCGCCGCCCCGGCCGAACAGCCGGTCGTCGCCGGCCCCGCCGCCGAGACCATTGGCGAGATCGTCGCCGCGCAGGTTGTCGGCGAAGCGCGAGCCTTCGAGGTTCTCGATCCACAAATAGCTGTCGCCGGCGGCCTCGCCGGTGTTGACCGTCGAAACGGCGAGATCGGCGATGACGCCGGCGCTGGCCGTCCGGTAGCTGGCGGTGTCGTCGCCGGAATAGCCGTTGAGGAGGTCGGCGCCGGCGCCGCCGATCAGGACGTCGTCGCCGCCGCGGCCGAACAGGCGGTCGTCGCCCGCCCCGCCGGCGAGGAGGTTGGCGAGATCGTCGCCGCGCAGATTGTCGGCAAGGCGCGAGCCTTCGAGATTCTCGATCCAGACATAGCTGTCGCCGGCGGCCTCGCCGGTGTTGACCGCCCAAACGGCGAGATCGGCGAGGACGCCGGTGGCGGATCGGTAGCTCGCCGTATCGTTGCCGGAATAGCCGTTGAGGAGGTCGGCGCCGGCGCCGCCGATCAGGAGGTCGTTGCCGCCCCGGCCGAAGAGGAGGTCGTCGCCGAGCCCGCCGGTGAGGACGTTCGCCCCGTCGTCGCCGCGCAGATTGTCGGAAAAGGCCGAGCCGATGAGGTTCTCGATGGAATCGAAGACGTCCCCGGCCGCTTCCCAGGTGTTGAGGCCGACGGCGACGAGATCGGCGAGAAAGCCGGTGACCGACCCGGCATAGCTCGCCGCATCGATGCCGCCCCCGCCCGCCAGCCGGTCGGCGCCGGTGCCGCCGGCAAGGAGGTCATTGCCCTCGCCGCCGTCCAGCGCGTCGTCGCCGGCCCCGCCGAAGAGGCTGTCCGATCCCTCACCGCCCGCCAGGAAATCGTTTCCGCTGCCGGTGACGATCCGGTCGTCGCCGTCGATGCCCATGACGAAGAGGTCTTCGCTCGACGCGCCTGCATTGAACGCATTGTCAATCGGCACGCCCCAGCCATTGACGTTGTTGTCGCCGACCGTGTCCGCAAGGAGGGCGTCGAAGCCGTGCAGCGTGACGAAGCGGTCGTAGTCGAGGGAGGGGGCAAGCGCCGCGGCCTCCACGAAGGCCTGGCCGACGAGCTCGTAGAAGCTGGCATAGTGCTGGGCGAGGAAGTTGGTCTCGAAGTTCGGCGAGAGCGCGTACTGGTCGACCAGCGGCGCCTCGATCTGCAGGCGGTTGCCGGAAAAATGCAGCTGGTCGGAGATCGCGCCGATGGCGAAATTGGTGATCGGCGCCTGGGCCGGGTCGGTCTGGCTGTGGCGCAGGAAGTCGTATCGCGATGGATTGCGCACGATGTCGTCGGCATGGTCGTACTGGATATACCAGTCCGGCGTCTGCAGCAGGCTGATGGTGCCGTTACCGTCGATGTCGAGGGAGACGATGGTGCGGTCGAAGTCCGGCTTCAGGGCGAAGACGCCGGGATCGATGCCGGCCGAGGCGAGGGCCACGAGCTGCAGGTCGATCCCCTCCAGCGCGGCAAAGCGCGCCGCGTCGTAGACGGCGAAGAGATCCACCATCGAGCCGCCGAGGCTGTGGCCGGAGACGACGATCTCGGTGACGGCGTTGGCGGGATTGCTGACATAGTCGTAGATCTGGTCGATCAGCGCTTCCAGCTGGCGGTAGTAGCGGGCCTGGCCGACGGCCGTGCCGGCCTCGCCGTCGGCGGTCGCGCCGTCGGCGTCGGTGCCGCGCAGGACGAGATGCAGGGTCTTGCCGGTGTCGTTGTCCTTCAGCGCGGTCAAAGCGACGGCGCCGGCCGCCGGGAACGGCACTTCCGTGCCGTTCTCGAACCGCTGGAAGCTGTTGCGCCAGAGATCCCCGGCATAGCTGAAATTGTGGTCGAGGCCGTCGGTGATCTCGGATGCGGAAATCTCCGACGCCTCGAAGCCGAGATCGCTCGAGGAGAGCGTGTCGAAGCCGAACTGGGCGAGATAGACGTCGTAGCGGTCGTAGACGTTGAGGTCGCCGCGATTGCCGACGTCGTCGGGATCGCGGCTTTCGTCGCAGTCGCGCAGGAACGAGCGGGGCATGTCGTCGACGCCGCCATAGACGGCCCGATTGAGGAGGACGACGTCGTCGAGGCTGGCGGCGGTGGAGAACTGGATGGACGTCTGCAACGGGCGGCTCCCGGAAGGTGGCGACGATGCGACGACCTGTCGGGGCGCCCGAAGGCCGAGGCCCCAGGCCGCGGAATGTCTCCTGCGGGATCGGGCACGGGCTTGGCCGCAGGTGTCGCTGCTCGGGGAGAAACTATGGCGGCGGGATGGTTTGGCCCGCAGGCCGGGGGCCGGACCGGCTTGTCCGGACGCGGGTCGCCCGTCATCCGATCGTCATGAAGCGCCGGCGTCCGGATCGACGGCAGGCTGATCGCCCTGCAGGACCGGCCGATCCGGCGTCACCGCGCCGTCACGCAAGCGTGAGAATCCGGCCTCGACGCCGAGGATTGAATTTTTCGTGTCGGAAGGGCGGTGGCTCCCCGGGCCTTATCCAAGCCGCTGAAACTGCTGACTTTATTGCACTCATCATATTGATTTTCATAACCGCCATGGCAAAGTGGTCGCACAGGTTATCCCGAGTGACAGCCAAGCCGGTTATGAAAGGCGTTATGGATGCCACGTCACAAGCTGACGGACAGCAAAATCAGGAGTCTAACCAAGCCGGGCATCTACGGCGATGGCGATGGGCTCTTTCTGCGCGTCCAGGCGACGGGGCGTCGCTCATGGGTTTTCATCTGGAGACGCTTCGGCACTCGGCGTGAAATTGGCCTTGGACCTTACGGCTCTGGGACGGCTCACGTCTCCCTCGCTACAGCTCGATCGAAAGCAGATGAGGCCCGGGAGATTGTCGGCTCCGGCGGCGATCCAAAAACCGACATGGCAGAGCGCAAGGCGGCGGTTCGCGTCATCACCTTCGGCCAAGTCGCGGACGAATACATCGCCACGATGCGCCCGAAGTGGCGCGGCGCAAAGACCGTCGCGGCGTGGGAGCGCTTCGCCGGGAGTTACGTCACCTCGATTCGTATGGTGCCGATCGACAAGCTGACGACGGAAGACGTCCTCCGTGTCCTTCGCCCGCTTTGGCACGACAAGCCGGAGACGGCGACGAAGGTCCGGGAGCGGACCAAGCTTGTCCTCGATCACGCCAAGGCGCGAGGGCTCCGCAGCGGCGAGAATCCTGCGCAATGGAAGGGACATCTGGATCAGATCCTTCCAGCGCCTTCAAAGCTATCGCGTGGACATCATGCGGCTATACCGTTCGCCGATGTTGCTGCATTTCTCCAGCGGCTACACGCCGTGCAGGGCGTCGGCGCAAGGGCATTGGAGTTCACGGTTTTGACAGCCGTTCGCAGCGGCGAGGCGCGGGGCGCAACATGGCAAGAGATCGATCTAGAGGGTGCGCTCTGGACGGTACCGGCCGAGCGAATGAAGACCGGCAAGGCGCACCGCGTTCCGCTCTCTGAGCGCGTCCTCGAAATCCTCCAGACGATGAATGCCACCGCCGTCAATGACCTGGTTTTCCCTGGGCAGCGCACTGGCCGTCCGCTCTCCGATATGTCTCTTGCCAAGGCGCTCAAATCGGCGGGAGCTGGCGAGTTCACTGTCCATGGTTTCCGCTCCAGCTTCCGCGATTGGGTTGCCGAGGAAACCAACTTTCAACGCGAGGTCGCCGAGGCCGCGCTGGCGCATTCGGTCGGCGATGCCGTGGAGCGCGCCTATCGACGCGGCGATGCATTGGAGAAGCGCCGCAGGCTGATGGATGCATGGGCACGATATTGTCGAAACATACCGATTGAGAATGTAACTTCGACCCAAAGCAAGGCCGTCTGATGCTAGATCCTTCGGAAGAGGCTCGAAAGGCAGAGTTGCTTCAAGAGCTAAAAAATCTGGAAGAAAATGCGCGCAGGAGGTGGCTTGAGGAAGCAAATTCTAAAATCTACTCTTTTGCAAATGTAAGAAAATTAGAAGATCTCGAAAAGCTTTATCGTTTCCAAGCCGTTTTTGGACGTTACGCACCATGGATAATTGGCAACGATCATGCGACAATAAGAGTTCATGGAGCAATGACTGACGGATTGAAATTTAATCCGCCAGAAACGCTAAAGAAAAACAGCTTTGAGGCCGATTTGAAACGGTTTCGCAAAGCGATCGAAGCGCTTTCGGACTGGTCGATATGGGGGACGAAAGCATGTATCGGGACCGTCCCTCTGCATCTGGAGAGCGACGATCCTGAGGATGCTGCTAGTGTCGCCAAATCAATTTATTACTGCCTTCTTACAATAGCTGATGCGGCACATCATTATGAAAACCTTCCTCAAGCCTTGGATGCCTTAGAAGGCTGGGCACGCAGTGCCGCCGAATACGTTCCTGACCAGCGCAATATCAACTGGGAAGCTGTTCACGCAGTTGGTAACCTGCGAGGCTACTGGGAAAATATGACCGAGACTCCGGCGCCTAGCAGGGCTCTAAACCCAGCTTCGCCGTTTGCCGACTTCCTCCGCGATGCGTTCGAGTTCTTTCAGATTACGGGAGATCCCATGTCTGCCTTCAAGCGTTGGGTCGCTCTCGAAGAAGTCGAGCCGCAAACGTGGAAGTAGTACAGAAGTCGCCTGAAAACCTGAGATTTGACTGACTACAGCTCGCATGTCGCTGCTTACCACAAGTGCCGTTCAACCCGAGCGGCATAGTCAAACCCGCCGCTCAAAAGATGGAGCGGCAGATGCCCGACACCCCCCACCTGATCAGTCTAAATGACGCTTGCCGGCTGACCTCGCTGAGCCGAACCGCCATCAACCGTTGGCGCGGGCTCGGAAAGTTCCCGAAGGCTGTTCCTCTCGGAGACAAGCGCGTTGCTTTCGTCCGGGCCGAGGTCGAGGACTGGATTGTTGCCCGCATCGCCGACCGTAACCGTGAGGTCGCGTGATGGTTACGGGACTTGGACAGCAAAAGCGCCAGAAGATCGAATTGCGAATCGAGGCGCTGATCAATCTTCTCGACGAACTCGACGGCGATCCGGACCTTGAGGACGGCGCCGACGACGAGCCCGACCTTGGCGGGCATGGCCACGACACTGACGCCGGGTGGCAGCACGATCTAGAACGAGACGACGCCGACGACGAACCATCGCTCGGTCGGCTGGAGACGATCCACCAGGGCGCGGCGAGCTACGCGTGCGGCGTCATTGTTGACGGCGAGATAAACGTCGAGGACGAAGGCGAGCCGGAGGACGGCGAATGAGCGGCCCTCGCGATCTTTCCCGCGGCAGGAAGCCTATCGAGCGCGCCAACCCAACCGAGGCGATCGGCGCAAAGTCTCACTTCACATTCGAGCCGGACGGCCGGGGCTACGTCCTCAGTATTCACCGTCGAGGTCAGCCGGTTGAAACGATTCAAGTGGAAACCGAGGGCGCGTTGAACCGCGAACGGCGCCGACTCTCTGACGAAGGTCTGATCGGCCTCAATGCGGGGGCGCTATGACGGACCTCGCGTGGATGAAAACGTACATCGGAGACGAGGCGGCCTTGACGGGCCACCTCACTCCCGAGGAGTTCGGAGCCTTTGAGCGGCTGCGTCGGCACTACTGGCAGCACGGCGGCCTGCCGAACGACGACACACGGCTGATGCGGATCACCGGCGTCAGTGCCGATCGATGGGAGGAAGTTCGTTCCGGCATCTGCGATCTATTCGAGCCTCATTGGCGTCTGCCGAAGCTCGACGAGATGAGGGCGGATGCTGCCGAGAAGCGCGAACGCAAGGTCGCAGCCGGACGGAAGGGCGCCGACAAGCGATGGTCAAAGGATGGCAAACCCAATGGCACAACCAATGCGGATGCCATTAGCAAACGCATGGCAGCCCCAATGGCAGAACCAATGGATAACCAATGGCCACCAGCACCAGCGCCAGATGAAGAGCGCTACGAAGAAAGGTTAGCTCCTACACGCACGTACGCGCGCACGCGCGAAAGCCAGCCCGGATGCTTCTCGATCCCGGAGACTGACAGCGAGGCGAGGGCATTCCTTCGCCGCCATGATCTCCAGCCGAGGCAGGTTGAACGGGCCTTGCCCATGCTGATGGAAGGTCGGCTCGATCAGTCCATCCTCGATCAGATCATGATGCAGTGAGGGCAGCGCGATGACGACACCCTTGCCGATCATCTGGACAGCGGGCGGGATCGCGCGTTTCCTGCAAATGGGGACCGATGGCGTCTATGCGCTGGCACGCGACAGCGATGCGCCGATCTACAAGGCCGGCGGCCGGCTCTACGCCTTCGAAGACGAGCTTTCGGACTGGATGCGCAGCGCCGAAAACCGGGCAACCCCAAAGAACCCCAAAGCAGCCTGAAGCTCCCGATGGCACGAACCATGCCGGCTCCCGCATACCGTTGGCATGGTCTCGATCCTCGAAGGCGAACTCGCTGCCATCGTCACTGACGCGCTGACGGATGCGAACATCCCGCGCGACGTGACAGTCACACGCACCATGCCGGGCGATCCCTACGATCCCGACGACATGGGCGAGACTGTCGACTATGCCGGGCGTGGATGGATCGAACTCTACTCCGACGCTGACCGTGACGGGCAAGTGGTAGGCGTCACCGACGTGAAGGTGATGATCCTCGTCACGACGATTGCCGTCATACCCTCGCAGCAGGACACCATCACCGTCGGCGGCGAGACGTATCAGGTCATCACCGCGGCACGGGACGCATCGGGTGCGCTCTTCATCGTCCAGGCGCGCCGATGACTGCCAGAGTGGTCCCAATGCCGGGCGCGCGGGGGGAACCGGTCAACGCGGAGCGGGGCTGTTCCTTTCTCTCTCCCGAAAAATCGCCGGCCGAAAAAGCGATCCGGTTCCTCGAAACCCTGAAGATTCCGGAAGGGCCGAAGGCTGGGCAGCGGCTGAAGCTCGCCGGATTCCAGCGCAAGTTCGTACAAGGGGCGCTCGATCCGGCGAACATGGTTGCGGTGCTCTCGATCGGTCGCGGCAATGCCAAGACGGCGCTGGCGGCGGGCCTCGCTCTCGGCGCGCTTCTCGGCGAATGGGACCGGCAGCCGAAGCGGGAGATCCTGCTTGCGGCCCGAAACCGCGATCAGGCGAAGACCGCCTTCAACTTCATCGTTGGTTTCGTCGAAAGCCTGCCGAAGGCCAAGCGGGAAAAATTCATCATCCGGCGAGGCTCCCGGCTGGAGGTCGAATATCCCGACAAGGGCGGCGGGCTTGCTCGCTGTATTGCGGCCGATGGGCGCTCGATCCTCGGCGGCGCGCCGACGCTGGCCATCTTGGACGAGCGGGCGGCGTGGGAGCGGGACAAGGGCGACACGCTGGAGAACGCTATCCTGTCGGGCCTCGGCAAGAGGAACGGCAAGGCGCTGATCATCTCGACCTCGGCGCCGGACGATGCGAACACCTTCAGCCGATGGCTGGACGAACCTCCGGCCGGCACCTTCGTGCAAGAGCATCGTCCACCCTTCGGCCTCCCGGCTGACGACGCGGATTCGCTTCTCATTGCCAATCCCGGCGCAAGCGAGGGCATCGGTGCGAGTCTCGAATGGCTCCAGGCGCAAGCTAGGCGCGCCATCGCACGCGGCGGCTCGGCGCTCTCATCCTATCGCAACCTCAATCGCAACGAACGTGTCTCGACCGAAGATCGGTCGGTTCTGATCACCGTCGATGAATGGCTTTCCGCCGAGGTCGCGCCCGACGCCATGCCGGAGCGTGACGGGCCGTGCATCCTTGGTGTCGATCTCGGCGGTTCCCGGTCCATGTCGGCAGCGGCATTCTACTGGCCACAGACGGGCCGGCTGGAGGCGTTCGGCACATTCCCCGCGACTCCATCGCTCGCCGATCGCGGCGCCTCTGACGGAGTTGGACGGCGCTACTCGGAAATGCAGGAACGCGGCGAGTTGACCGTGATGGGCTCGAACACGGTCCCGCCCGGCCCATGGCTCGCCGAGGTCGCGAGGATCGCGGACGGGGCGGCGATCACTTGCATTGTCGGCGACCGATTCCGCCATGCCGAATTTTCCGAAGCCATGGCAAAGGCAAACCTTCGCGTGCCGTTCATCTGGCGGGGCTTCGGCTGGAAGGACGGCGCCGAGGACATCGAACGGTTTCGCCGCGCGCTCTTTGACGGTTGCGTGAAGACGACGCCCTCGCTGCTTCTACGCTCGGCTTTCTCCGATGCAATCACGCTGGTCGATCCCGCCGGCAATCACAAGCTGGCGAAGGCCCGTTCCCTCGGCCGGATCGACGCGGCGGCGGCCACCGTCCTCGCCGTCGCCGAGGGCGCCCGTCAGGTCGCGAGACCGGCCCGACCGAAAAGGGCTGCGACATGGGCCTGAGACGCTACGACAGGGCCGGAGCGGCCATATATCGCTCGCCGCGCTGGAAGTCGGTTCGCTTCCTCGCGAAGCGCCGGGATTGCTGGAAATGCGTCCAGTGTGGCGGTAACGGCCGGCTCGAAGTCGATCACGTCAAGCCGGTGCGCGACGCGCCAGAACTCGCCTTCGATCTATCGAACCTTCAAACGCTCTGCGGTGCGTGTCACGCCCGCAAAACCCGAATCGAGGTCGGTCTCGCCGAGATCGACCCGAAGCGCCGCGCATGGCGCGATCTGGTGCGAAACGCGCCGCAACCCCAAGCACCTATGGAGAAACCCAATGCTTGATTCCGTGCGAATCCAGCGGCGCCAAAGCGAGATTCGCCAGGCGCTCGCCGGCGTTGTCGGGAAGGACAGCCCGACCGATGACGAAACCCGCTCGATGGAAACCCTCGATGCGGAATACCGGACCAACGAGACCCGCTATCGCGCGGCTCTTGTCGCCGAGGATGCAGAACGCCGAGATGCCAAGGGCGAGTTGGAAACTCGTTCCGAACGCGATTTCTCAGAGATGATCGGCAAGTTCGAGCTTCGTCAGGTCGCGCTCGCGCTCGACGAGGGCCGGCAGCTCGACGGCGCAACAGCCGAAGTGGTCGCGGAGATGCGATCACATGGCGGCTATCGCGGCATCCCGGTGCCGTGGATGGCGCTGGAGCGTCGCGCTGGAGAGACCGTCGCCAGCGGAGCGCCTGATCCAATCACCACGCGCCCGATCATCGACAGGTTGTTTCCCGATAGCGTGGCGTCTCGCATGGGCGCGCAAATGATCACGATCGACAGTGGCGCGACCGAGTGGCCAGTCGTCACCTCCAGCGTGTCGGCAGGCTGGGCCGATGGCGAAACCGCCAACGTCGCGGGGCCAACCGCCTTCGCCACGACCGACCGAGCCCTGAAGCCGGAACAGAATCTCGGCATCACCATGCGCATTACCCGCAAGACGATGAAACAGTCGGGCGCGGCGCTGGAGCAGGCGGTGCGCCGGGACATGAATTCGGCAATCGCCGCCGCGCTCGACAAGGCGATTTTCCAGGGCACGGGCGCCAACGGCCAGCCGCTTGGCGTCATCACCGGGGCCGGCACCTACGGCATCACGAGCACGGATGCTGCCGCGCTGGCGTCCTGGTCGGCGCTTCGCGCCGCTGTGGTGCGCTTCATGACCGCGAATGCGGCTGGCTCCCCCGCCGCAGTGAGGGGCCTGATCCGGCCGGAACTATGGGCGCTGCTCGACGATACCCTGATCGAAGGCACGGCCGTTAGCGAGTGGGATCGCCTGCTCAAGAACATTCCGGCCGGCAACATCGCCATGTCGAGCAATGCGCTGGCGGCGCCGTCCGGCGATCCGCTTGAAACACAAGCGCTGCTCACCACCGGAGCCGGTGGCGTGGCGCCGATTTTCGTTGGCGTGTGGGGCGGCGTGGACCTTATCCGCGATCCGTACACCGATGCGCAGTCGGGCGGCTTGCGGATCACCGCTCTCACTACGGCAGACGTCACCGTAGCGCGGCCCGGTCAGCTTGAACTGATCACCGGCCTTGAGATCGAGGCTTCCTGATGCTCTTCGGCGGCCTCGAAGGATCGACGCTTGAACTGCGGGCCTCCCGGAAAGGGGGGCGCCGCATCCGCGGGCGCTTTCCGTACAGGAGCAAGGCAACGCTTTCGGACGGCGGCAAAACCGGACGGCCGCGCAAAGAGCAATTCGCGCCGGGAGCCTTCAGCTATTCGCTAGAATCTCCAGCCGAAATTCACCTGCTGGTCGGCCATTCCTTCGACCGTCCGCTGGCGTCGAAGAACAACGGCACTCTGACGTTCAGCGACACACTAGTGGATTAACCGAGACAAAAGCATCCCTTTGGGGATTCCAACGCGCC
>NZ_AQQS01000046.1 GCF_002088275.1 Aurantimonas sp. 22II-16-19i | reverse complement strand
GCACGCCGCTGCCGGCGGGTGCCGCGGCCGGGCTCCGGATATCGTGCCGCGACGTCGGCCCTCGGGCGAGGAACACGCCCGGTTGCCGCCGCCCGATCGGTCGTCGCCGCGCAGCCGGCGCGTCGTCGGCCGCGGGCTGCGCCCGTCGCACCCCGCGCCGGGCGGCGGGGGCCTTCCTTCCGCCTGCCCGTGAGGCCAGGCGCTCACCGCGGCCGTGCCTTCGGCCGCCGGGCCAGCATCTCGGACCCACCGTCATACAGGCGCGGAAATCCCAACGAGTTTGGCCAGTTGCGGGAAGACCCGGCTTGTCATAACAGTGACACGCCCGCCTCTGCTGCAACCTGGCGACGGTGCTCGCGAACCGTCATCAAGCTGTTGCACTGGCTGGCCAATAAGCGGCCCACCGCAGTCTTCTCAGAGGAAACCCCATGTCCATCCGCACGCTGATCCTGTCCGGCGCCCTCGCCGCTTCGACGGCCCTGCCGGCCTTCGCCCAGACCGAAATCCAGTGGTGGCACGCCATGACCGGTGCCAACAACGAGGTCGTCGACACGCTCGCCCGCGAGTTCAACGAGAGCCAGCAGGACTACAAGGTCGTGCCGGTCTTCAAGGGCACCTATCCCGAGACGCTCAACGCCGGCATCGCCGCGTTCCGGGCCAATCAGACGCCCGGCATCATCCAGGTCTTCGACGTCGGCACCGGCGTGATGATGGGCGCCGAAGGCGCCGTGAAGCCCGTGGCCGAGGTGCTGGAAGCCGCCGGCGAGACCTTCGACAAGTCGCGCTACCTGCCCGGCATCGTCGCCTATTATTCCAAGCCCGACGGCACCATGCTGTCGTTCCCCTACAACTCCTCCTCGCCGATCCTCTATTACAACAAGGATATCTTCGAGAAGGCCGGCCTCGACACCGCCAACCCGCCGAAGACCTGGCAGGAGGTGTTCGAGACCGCCCGCAAGATCAAGCAGTCCGGCGCCGCCGACTGCGGCTACACCTCGACCTGGCTGACCTGGATTCATCTCGAGAACTTCGCCGCCTGGAACAACGTGCCCTATGGCACGCAGGAGAACGGCCTCGCCGGCACCGACGTGACGCTCGAGCTGGATGCGCCGATCTTCGTCGAGCATTTCAACCAGCTCGCTTCTCTCGCCAAGGACGGCGTCTTCCGCTATGGCGGCCGCACCTCCGAGGCCAAGCAGCTGTTCCTCTCCGGCGAGTGCGCGATCCTGACGGAATCCTCCGGCGGCCTCGGCGACGTGGTGAAGTCCGGCATCAACTACGGCATCGGCCAGCTGCCCTATGACGAGACCGCCGAGGGCGCCCCGCAGAACACCATCCCCGGCGGCGCCAGCCTCTGGGTCTTCGGCGGCAAGTCCGACGAGGAGTACAAGGGCATCGGCGAGTTCTTCAAGTTCCTGTCGCAGACCGAGATCCAGCAGCAGCTGCACGAGAAGTCGGGCTACCTGCCGGTGACCATGGAGGCCTACGAGGCCACCAAGAAGTCGGGCTTCTACGACAAGAACCCCGGCCGCGAGACGCCGATCACCCAGATGATGGGCAAGGAGCCGACGGCGAATTCGAAGGGCGTGCGCCTGCCGAACCTGCCGCAGATCCGCGACATCGAGAACGAGCAGTTCGAGGCGCTCCTCGCCGGCCAGCAGGACGCCCAGACGACGATGGACAACATCGTCCGGCTCGGCAACGAGGCGATCGCCGAAGCGCAGTAACGCGCCCTCCCCGTGAAACCCGGTGCCGTCGCCTTCGCGGCGGCGCCGGACATCTCGCCGCAGACCCCTCCGGCCGTTCCCGTCAAGAGCCCGCAAAGCCTGTCTTCGGGGCCGGGGCTGGACATCTCACCCCCTCAAGGCCGCGCGTTGCAAAAAGCCGTCTTCCCGAACAAGCTGCTCCCCTATCTGCTGCTCGCGCCGCAGGTGGCGATCACGCTGGTGTTCTTCTACTGGCCCGCCAGCCAGGCGCTCTACCAATCGCTGCTGAAGGAGGATCCCTTCGGCCTGAAGAGCCGGTTCGTCGGCCTTGCGAATTTCTCCCAGGTGCTCGGCAATCCGGACTACCTCAATTCCGTCCGGGTGACGGTGGTCTTCTCCGTCTCGACGGCGGTGCTGGCGATGGCCCTCGCCTTGTTCCTCGCGACCGCCGCCGAGAAGGTCGTCCGCGGCAAGGGCTTCTATCGCACCATGCTGATCTGGCCCTATGCCGTCGCTCCCGCGGTGGCGGGCCTGTTGTGGCTGTTCATGTTCAACCCGTCGATGGGCACCTTCGCCTATCTCCTGCGCAACGCCGGCTACGACTGGAACCCGCTGCTCGACGGCGACCAGGCGATGCTGCTCGTCGTGGTGGCGGCCGCCTGGAAGCAGATCAGCTACAACTTCCTGTTCTTCGTCGCCGCGCTCCAGTCGATCCCGCGCTCGCTTTTGGAGGCCGCCGCCATCGATGGCGCGTCCTCGACCAAGCGCTTCTGGACGATCGTCTTCCCGCTGATCGCGCCGACCACCTTCTTCCTGCTGGTGGTCAACACCGTCTATGCCTTCTTCGACACCTTCGGCATCATCGACGCGGTCACCGGCGGCGGTCCCGCCCAGGCCACCCAGACGCTGGTCTACAAGGTCTACAACGACGGCTTCGTCAATCTCGACCTCGGCGGCTCGGCCGCCCAGTCGGTGATCCTGATGGCGATCGTCATCGCCCTGACGGCGGTCCAGTTCCGCTATGTCGAAAGGCGCGTCCACTATGGTTGAGGCCCTGATCCGCATGCTCGAGGCCCATACCCGCATGCTTAAAGTCCTGTCCCGATGATCGAGAAGCGCGGCATCGGCCGCCCCAACGCGCACCTCGTCCTGATCCTCGGCGTCCTCGTCGTCGCGTTTCCGATCTACTACACCTTCGTCGCCTCGACCCAGTCGCTGGTGACCATCCTGCGCCCGCCGCTGCCGCTGACGCCGGGCGACCAGGCGGCGGCGAACTATGCCGGGGCGATCTTCGGCGGCATCGGCCGGATCGGCGGCGTCGGCGTCGGAACCCTGCTGTTCAACACGCTGGTGATGGCCTTCGGCATCGCGCTCGGCAAGATCTTCATCTCGATCCTCTCCGCCTTCGCCGTCGTGTTCTTCCGCTTCCCGCTGCGGATGGTGTTCTTCTGGCTGATCTTCGTGACGCTGATGCTGCCCGTCGAGGTGCGCATCCTGCCGACCTACAAGGTGATGGTCGATCTCGGGATGATCGACACCTATGCCGGGCTGATCCTGCCGCTGATCGCCTCGGCGACGGCGACGCTCCTGTTCCGCCAGTTCTTCCTGACCATCCCTTCCGAGCTGGTCGAGGCGGCGCGCATCGACGGCGCCGGCCCCATGCGGTTCCTGAAGGACATCCTCCTCCCCCTGTCGAAGACGAACATCGCGGCGCTGTTCGTCATCCTGTTCATCTACGGATGGACGCAATATCTCTGGCCGCTCCTCGTGACCAACGACAACCAGATGAACACGATCGTCATCGCGCTGAGGAAGATGGTCTCCTTCGCCGATGCTGACACGCCCTGGAACATGGTGATGGTGACTTCGATCCTTGCCATCCTGCCGCCGGTGCTGGTCGTCGTCGGGATGCAGCGTTGGTTCGTGCGCGGCCTGGTCGAATCGGAAAAGTGACGTGGCGAATATCGAACTGACGGACGTGCGCAAGGTCTACCAGGGGGGCGTCGAGGCGGTGAAGGGCGTCTCCTTGTCCATCGAGGACGGCCAGTTCGTCGTCCTCGTCGGCCCGTCCGGCTGCGGCAAGTCCACGCTCCTGCGCATGGTCGCAGGCCTCGAGTCGATCTCGTCGGGCACGGTGAAGATCGGCGACCGGGTCGTCAACGAGCTGGAGCCGGCGGCGCGCGACATCGCCATGGTGTTCCAGAACTACGCGCTCTATCCCCACATGACCGTCCGCGGAAACCTCGAATACGGCCTGAAGAACCGCAAGATGGCCGCGGCCGAGATCGCCCGGCGGGTCGACGAGGCGGCGACGATGCTGGAGATCGCGCCGCTGCTCGACCGCCGCCCCGGCCAGCTCTCCGGCGGCCAGCGCCAGCGCGTCGCCATGGGCCGGGCGCTGGTGCGCGAGCCCGCCGCCTTCCTGTTCGACGAGCCCTTGTCCAATCTCGACGCGAAACTGCGCGTCCAGATGCGCGCCGAGATCCGCCGGCTGCAGCGCCGGCTTCGCACCACCAGCCTCTACGTGACCCACGACCAGCTGGAGGCGATGACGCTCGCCGACACGCTGGTGGTGTTGAACGCCGGCAGGATCGAGCAGGCCGGCTCGCCGATGGACGTCTATGAGCGCCCCGCCAGCCTGTTCGTCGCGACCTTCATCGGCTCGCCCGCCATGAACCTCCTGCCGCTGGGTGCGCGCGGCATTCCGGGCCTTGCCGCGCCGGACGCCCTCGCCGCTGCGCCGGGCGCCCGCGCCGAAACCCTCGGCGTGCGGCCCGAGCACATGCGCCTCGTCGGTGACGCCGACGCCCGCCAGGAGGACGACGCCGTCTTCGATCTCACCGTCTCCGGCGTCGAGGTCGTCGGCGCCGAAAGCTACGTCTACGGCACGCTTCCCGAAAACGGCCCCGAAGTCGCCGTCCGCGTCGCCGGCTACAGCCATCTGGAACCCGGCACACCCGTGCGCGCCGCCGCCAACGCCGCCAGCTTCCACCGCTTCGACCAGGCGACCGGCCAACGCGTGTAGCCCGCCCGGCCGACCGGCCGGAAGGCGGGTCGGCTTCGCCCCGTCTGTTTCGGTGTGATCCGGTCGCAAGACGTCTCGGCGCGGGGCGAGAACCCCGCGTCCTGCATGTCGGGATCATGCTGCCGTTCAGTTTCGGCTTGGCGACCGGTGAAGGTGAGGCGGACTGGCCCGGGCCCGCATCAGAAGTCCGGGCATTCCTCGCAATCGTCGCAGACGGCGACGCCGCCGATCACCGTGCCGTCGGCCATGCCGAAGGGGGCCTGGCAGTGGATGCAGACGCCCACCGGCCGCTGGTCGAAGAAGAACGGCCGCGGCCGCTCCCGGCGGCGCTTGCGGGCCAGCCAGCCCTGCTTCTCTTCCTCGGAAAATGCCATGCGCGGCCCTCCCCGCCTGCCGGCGTGCTCGGAAGCGGAGCCCGCCTGTCATCCGAGCGATCGACCCTGAAGCCTGGCGTGGAGGGAGACGCCGCGAACTGCCGCCTTCCGCCCCATCACCGGACGTGATGATGCCCGAGCGGCTTTAACATTTGCTGATTCGGCCCCCGTCGATGCGACACATCGGGGCTGCATGGCGGGTCTGCAGACGGCCTCACCTCGCGCAAGTCCGGCCCGCAGGCTGGCTTTCACCAATCATCGCCGACGACGGTTCACCGCGAAATCCGACGGATCGTCATTCACGGGCCCCGTCCCAACCGCATTCAGATATCTCGCGCCGGCGTTTCGGCCCGCATCTGGCGTGACGAACCCGCGTCGCAGAACCGACGTCCCAGAATGGATGGTGGCACCACCGCCTCGTCATCCCGGGCTTGACCCGGGATCCGTTCCAAACCGTCGGTTGGGAATGCCGCCGGGTCACAGTGGTCGGCGGCGTCGGCGATTTGGAATGGGTCCCGGCTCAGGGGCCGGGATGACGCCTCAGATCAGCCCGAGCGTCCAGACGACGATCTCGCCGGAGATCCGGTCGAAGGCCCGGTTTAGCGCCGCCACATAGGTGTCGTTGCCCGCCCCGCCGGTCGGGACCGCCACCGTGAAGATCTTGGTGCTGCGCACCGTGCCGTTGCGGTCGTTGAGGGCTTTCACCGAAATCTCGATGCGCGCGGTCGCAGGTCCCGCCACGTCGATTTCGAAGCGGCGGATTTCCATGACCAGCTGGTAGTCGATGGCCAGCCCCTGCCCCGGCACGCCGACGGCGCCGATCCGGCCGGTGTTCTCGAAGGCCTGCAGGAGCCGCAGCTGCACCATCCGCGGCAGCCGGTCGCTCCACTGGCTCTGGGCGAGATACTCGACCGCATAGGGCGCGGTCTTGACGACGATCTTGTCGTTGTCGAGCGTCTTGATGGCGGTCGGCTCGGGAATGAGGATCTGCGCGCGGGTCGCCCCCCGGACCGTGACATCGGCGGGCGAAGACAGCTCGAACGTATCCGGCGGAACCGCCGTGCAGCCGCCGAGCAGCGCCGCCACGAGCGCGGCCAGCAGTGATGTCCTCATGCCATTCATCGTCGCGCCGTTCCCTCGTGCGTCGACGCCAGAACGCCCCCCGCCGCCCTTGCGTCCCATCGCCGGCCGATCCGGCCGCCCGTCCCGTTGCTTGCATCCGCAACCGGGCGTGTCAATCGCGCCGAACCCCGCAGGCCCGGCCCGCGCCGACAAAGATTTTCGGCGGCACGCGATTGCCACAAGACGCCACCGGTCCGACGGGGAGACGGCGCCTCGCGGAACTGCCGCGGCGCGTGCCGTCGCCGCGGGCGGAAGCGCCCGTCAGCGCCGGTTCCGCCCGTCATACTGCTTCACCTCGTCGCCGCCGTAGATGATCCGGCTCGGATTGTTGGAGAAGTCGCTGACCGCGTCGTCGATCCGGCCGACGGTCCGGTTCACCGAGCGCATCAGCGTCTGGAACTCCTGCAGGCCCTGCCCGGAGAAGCGCTGCAGATTGGCCGAGATCGGCGTCACCTGCTCCTGGATCGAGGTGGCCGCGCCCCGCACCGACTCCAGCGCGGCGGAGAGTTCGGCGCCGAGCTTGTTGCCGTTGCCGGCGCCCGCAAAGACGTCGTCGATCGACTGGATCACGCCGTCGATCTTGCCGGATGCGCTCCTCAGGCTCTCGCTCGTCGCCTGGACGTTGGCGATGATCGCGTCGATCTCCGGCTGCTTCTCGCCAATATTGGTCGCGACGCCGGCGATCGAATCGGCCGCCTTGGCGACGTTGCCGGTCGCCGCCGAGACGTTCTCGACCGCCTCGTTGACCTTGCCCGGATCGATGCTGGCGATCAGCGTGTCGACCTGGGCCCGGGTCTCCGAGAAGCCCTTCACGGCGCCGTCGATGGTCAGCACCGCCGCGTTCACCCGGTCGACGATCGACTGAATCTCCGGCGCCTTCTCGCGCACCGCGTCGGTGATCTGCCCGACATTGGCGATCGAGCGGTTGATCGTTTCGGTGTCGATCGCATCAACGACGCCCCTGGCGCTGTCCATGGTGGTGTTCAGCTTGGCCGTCGCCTCGCTGACATTGGCGCTGATCGGGCCGAGCCGCTCGAGAAGCTGGTCGATGTCGTCGACGCGCTGCGCCACCGTGGTGGTGATCGTGTTGACGTTCTGGGCGCTGTTGGCAAAGCTGCTGATCGCCGAGGAGATCGCTTCCTTCTGCTGGTTCACCGTGTCGGTCAGCGAGGCGACGTTGGCGGCCGCCACGGACACCTGGTCCAGCGTCGTGGAGACCGTTTCGGGATTGACCGCCGCCACGACGCGGTTGGCCGAATCGAGCGTCTGGTTCAGCGTCGTCGCCGCCTGGCCGACCTGCTCGGACACCGGGCCGAGATTGGCGAGCAGCGTGTCGATGTCGCCGGAGCGCTGCGCCACCGTGGTGGTGATCGTGTTGACGTTCTGGGCAGAGTTGGCGAAACCGCTGATCGCCGAGGAGATCGCCTCCTTCTGCTGGTTCACCGTCTCGGTCACCGAGGCGACGTTGGCGACCGCCGAGGAGAAGGAATCGATCGCCGAGGCGACGGTCTCCGGATCGACGGAGGCGACGAGACGGTCGGCGTTCTGCAGCGTCACGTCGAGGCGATTGGCGACGCGGTTGGCCGTGTCGGTCAGCGGCGCGAGGTTGGCGATGGCCTGGTCGATCTCGGCGCGCCGGTCGGCCACGGTCTTCGTCACGGTCTCGATGTTGCCGACCGCGTTCGAGGCGCCCTGGACGATGCCGTCGATGGCGCCGGACTGCTCGTTCAGCTTCTGGCTGAGCGCCGCGACGTTGGTCGCCGTATCCGAGACGCCGTCGAGGGTCGTGGAGACCTTGGCCGGATCGACCGCGGCAATGACCCGGTCGGCGCCCTCGAGCGTCGTGCCGAGCTTCGTTGCGACGTCGGTCGCCGTCGTCGCGAAGGGTCCGAGGGCGCTGACGAACTGGTCGATGCCGTCCGAATTGCGGGTGATCACGTCGCCGATCTGGCCGACGCCGTTCGCCGCCGACTGCACCGATTCCATGACGCCGTCGATCCGCTCCGAGCCGGAGCGGACATTCGCCGTCACCGCCGAGACGTTGTCGATGATCTGGCTGACCTCGGCGGTGTCGACCGCGCCGAGGATCCCCTGCACCTGCGAGATCGTCGCCGGCAGCGCGTCGGCGACGTTGCGGGCGCTGACGGCGAGGCGCGAGATGCTGTTGACGAACTCGTCGATGTTGTCGGTGTTGCGGGCGAGCGCCGCGGTGAAGGTCTCGACGTTCTCGGACGTCTTGGCGACGTTGGCGATGGTCGTCTGGACGCCCGGCCCGGCGCCCTGCACGATGCTCTCGAACTCGCCGAGGATCGCGTTGGCCCGGTCGGCGATGTCGCGGGCGGTGGCGAGGATGTCGGTCACGTCGGAGGGATTGGCCCGGATCACCGGAGTGACGCCCTGCTCCCGGGCTTCCTGGATGAGGTTGCCGCTGGCGGCATCGCCGCCCTTCAGCTCGACGAAGGCGTAGCCGGTCAGGCCCTGGAAGCCGATATTGGCCTGGGTGTCGTCCTTGATCGGGATCGTCGGGTCGACCATCGTCGTGGCGATGACGACGCCCGGATTGTTGTTGTCGATGCGCAGCGACGTCACCTGGCCGACGGGCAGGCCGTTGAACAGCACCTGGCTGCCCTGCTGCAGCCCGGTGACCGAGCCCTCGATCCGCACCAGCAGCGGCACCCGGTTGTCGCCGCTGGAGGCGAAGACCGTCCAGTAGGTGAAGCCGACGGCGAGCGCCAGGACGAGAAGGGTGAAGATGCCGACGCGGACATAGTTGGCCTTGGTTTCCATCAGGCGGCTCCAGCGGATGCGGACGGCGAAGGCGCAGGGCGGTCGGTCTTGACGACCGTGCGCGCGCGCTTGCCGTGGAAATAGGATTTCACCCAGGGGTGGTCGTAGGCGAGCATTTTCGACAGCGGCCCCTCGACCAGCACCTTGCGGTCGCCGAGAACGGCGATCCGGTCGCAGGCCTGGAACAGGCTGTCGAGGTCGTGGGTCACCATGTAGACGCTGAGGCCGAGCGTGTCGCGCAGCGTCATGATCAGCTGGTCGAAGTCGGCGGCGCCGATCGGGTCGAGCCCGGAGGTCGGCTCGTCGAGGAACACGATCTCCGGATCGAGCGCCAGCGCCCTCGCCAGCGCGGCGCGCTTGATCATGCCGCCGGAGAGCTCGGAGGGATACTTGTCGGCGGCGTCCGGCGCGAGGCCGACGAGATCGATCTTCAGCCGGGCCAGGTCCCGCATCAGCCCGGGCGACAGGTCGAGATATTCGCGCATCGGCACTTCGATGTTCTCGGCGACGGTCAGGGCCGAGAACAGCGCGCCCTGCTGGAACAGCACCCCCCAGCGCCGCTCGACCGACAGCTTCTCGCGCTCGCTGGCCTGGTCGTAGTCGATCCCGAAGATCTCGATCGCCCCGCTCTGCTTGGGGTTCAGGCCGAGGATGGTGCGCAGAAGCACCGACTTGCCGGCGCCCGACGGCCCGACGAAGCCGAGGATCTCGCCCCGCCGCACGTCGAGGGAGAGGTTCTCGAGGATCTTCTTCGGCCCGAAGGCGACGTTCACGTCGCGGGCGCGGATGAGCACGTCGTCGTCCGCCGCGCCGAGTGCCCCGGCACTGGCGTCGGATGTGCCGGCTATGGCTGCGCCGTTCGGTTCCACCATGTCGTGCGTCACCGTGTCAGAGTCCGATCGAGGCATAGAAGATCGCAAACAATCCATCCATGACGATGACGAGGAAGATCGCTTTCACCACCGAGGCGGTGACGTGGAGTCCGAGACTCTCGGCGCTGCCGCCGACCTTCATGCCCTCGATCGCTCCGACGATGCCGATGACGATCGCCATGAAGGGCGCCTTGATCAGTCCGGAGAACACGGTGAACAGGTCGACGCTGTTCTGGATGCCCTGGAGAAAGTTGGCATAGGAGATGTCGGAATAGAGCTTCAGCGTCAGCATGCCGCCGAGAAGCGCCGACAGGTTGGCGAGCACGGTCAGGAGCGGCAGCGCGATGGTCAGCGCGACCAGCCGCGGAAACACCAGGACGCCGATCGGGTTGAGGCCGATCACATGCAGCGCGTCGATCTCCTCGCGCATCTTCATCGAGCCGAGCTCGGCGGTGATCGCGCTGCCCGAGCGGCCGGCGATCATGATCGCGGTCAGGAGCACTCCGATCTCGCGCAGCACCAGGATGCCGACGAGATTGACGGCGTAGACCTCGCCGCCGAAGCGGCGCAGCTGGAAGGCGCCCTGCTGGGCGATGATGCCACCGATCAGGAAGGTGATCAGGACGATGATCGGGATCGCCCGCACCCCCATCTGGTCGAGCTGGTTGAAGATCGCCGCCGGACGGCTGCGGGTGCGCCCGGTCAGGCGATAGCCGGCGCCGTAGATCGCTCCGCCGATGATGTTGAGGCCGGCCACCGCCTCGCCGCGCACCGCATAGACCAGCCCGCCCACGCCGGCGAGGAAACCGGTCAGCGGGTTGCCGGGCGCGGCGACCGTCTGCGGCGTCTCGCGCTGCATGGCGTCGCGCACGGCGGAAAACAGCGCCTCGTCCCGCTTCGAGACGCCTGCCAGCTCGACGTTGCGCCCCTCGCCACCGAGATCGCGCGACAGCCTCTCGAGCACGTAGGCCCCGGCGGTGTCGATGCGGCCGACCTTCGAGCAGTCGACGGTGATCCGGTCGCCGAGCTTCGACTGCGTCGTCTCGGCCAGGAGCGGCTCCATCTCGCCGACCGTGCGGGCCAGCCAGTCGCCGCTGGCCATCAGCCGAACGCCGCCGTCCCGTTTCTCGCCCTCGAGAGCGGGTTTGACCGCCGACAGGCGACCGCGCGTTCCGGCCTTGTCCGGCGTCTCAGCCTCAAGCATGGTCCCTCGATCCGCACTCGGCGCGACAGCGCCATGCCCTGCACCGTTCTTGCGGCGCAAGCCAAATTCGCTTCGCAAATTCGCTTCCCAGATTCGCTTGATGGCAAAGCAATCATGACCACCCACTTCACTGGCACAGCGCTACGTGGGAATAAACCGCAGCCGTCCCGAAGGAGATCATTTACCATGCCACGTCGTCTTTCGGTCACAGTGGAGAGATTTCCGCTCAGGGAGCCATTCCGCATCGCGCGGGGCGTCAAGACCGAAGCGGCGGTGGTCACCTGCGAGATCGCCGACGAATATGGCCGCGGCTGGGCCGAATGCGTCCCCTACCCCCGATACGGCGAGGATATCGAAAGTGTTATCAACCAGATCGAGGGCGTCCGCCCGTTGATCGAGCGGGGCGGGTCGCGCGCCAGTCTCGAACGGGCGCTGGCGGCCGGCGCGGCCCGCAATGCGCTGGACTGCGCGCTCTGGGATCTGGAGGCGAAATCCACCGGCGGCCGGGTGGCGGCCATCGTCTGCGGGGAAATGCCGCGACCGGTCGAGACCGCCTACACGATCAGCCTCGACAGCGCCGAGGCCATGGCGAGCGCCGCCAGGGCCTCCGGCCGCGGGCTGTTGAAGATCAAGCTCGGCACCGACGACGACCGCGAGCGCATCCGCGCCATCCGGGCGGCGGCGCGCGGCGCCCGGCTGATCCTCGACGCCAACGAGGGCTGGACGGCGGCCAACATCAAGGACCACCTCCTCGCCGCCGCGGCGGCGGGTGCCGTCCTCGTCGAGCAGCCGCTGCCGGCGGGAGAGGACGGGGTCCTGCGCGACATCCCCCACCCGGTCCCGATCTGCGCCGACGAATCCCTGCATGTGGGCGAGGATCTCGACCATCTCGTCGGCCTCTACGACTACGTCAACGTCAAGCTCGACAAGACCGGCGGCCTCACCGAGGCGGTCCGCCTGATCCGCGAGGCGCGCTCGCGCGGCTTCGGCCTCATGGTCGGCTGCATGGTCGGCTCCTCGCTGGCCATGGCACCGGCGCTGCTGATCGCCCAGCATGCCGATGTCGTGGACCTCGACGGCCCGCTGCTCTTGGCGAAGGACCGGCCCCATCCCCTGCACTATTACGGCTCGCTGGTTTCGCCGCCGGATCCGGTGCTTTGGGGATGAGGGGCGGCAACGCCTGCGCACCGATCCATCCGGATCCGGCGCTGCCGCGGTGCCGCCCTCCGCCCTGGCTCCGGTCTGCCCCCGAAGGCCGTCCGTTCGCCCGCCGTCAGATCGCCGCGATCGTCTCGCGCAGCCGGGCCTCGACCGCCTCGCGCTGGGTCTTCAGCGCCGCGACCTCGGCGTCGATCGCTGCCAGCCGGTCTTCCTGCTTGGCCATCGTGCCGAGATAGCCGTCGCGCAGATCGCCCGGGCCGACGGCCTTGATGTTCTCGCGGATGCGGTCCTGCGCCGCGAAGATGTCGGCCTTCTCGGCCTCCAGCCGCTCGATCTGGCGGTCGAGCGTCGCCTTCTCGCCCTGGATCGCGGCGAGGTTTTCCAGCGCCGAAGCGATCTTCGGATCGTCGGTCTGCTTGGAAAACCGCACCAGATCCGACTGGCCGGCGTCGACCAGCGCGAAGCCCTCGTCGGTGACGAAGCGGGCGGTCGCCCGGATGTCGCGGGTGCCGCCGGCCGGCACGGTCGCCTCAAGCCGGTAGGCGCTCTCCGTCTCGCCGGCGCGGTCCTCGGAGGTCAGCTCCCAGCCGCTCATCTTCGGATGCGCGATCGACAGCTTGCGGTCCTCCGTCCCGGCATTGGCGGCCGAGTAGATGGTCTGGCGCTCCTGCACCTGCTTGTAGCGCAGCACGCCGTCGACGACGCGGAGCTCGGTGATGCGGTCCTCCGGACGCTCGGTGGTGTTGACGGTGATCTTGCGGTCGAGCGCGAACTGCACCTGCCGCTCGTCGCCCGCCGGCACCGGCAGGAGCGTCGAATCGCCGACATAGCCGGAGGCGTCGTAGACGGTGACGATCCCCGCCGGCAGCGCCGAACCGGTCTCGTTGTCGAGCCGGACCGCCGCCGTCGGATGGATCTCGCCGCGGCCGGGCGTGAACACGGCGATGCGCTCGGCCGGAACGTCGGCATCGACGATCGGCACCGACAGCGTCGAGCCGGCGTCGAGGGTGACCGGCCGGGGCAGCGGATAGGTCACCGACACGTCGCCCTCGACGGCTTCACCGACCTCGCCCGCCTCGCCCATCGCGAAGGCTTCCGGCTGCGGCGCGGCGGCCATCAGGTTATCGGCGAAGGCGGCGGCGCCGCCCATGCCCCGCTGCGCCTTCGCCGCCATGGGCGGCGCACTCGGCACCTCGCCGCGATCGGCGTCCGGGATCGACTGCCGATCAACGAAGACAGGCACTTCCGGCCGTTCCCTGAAGTACGGATCGAAGAGGTTCTGGCGCAGTGTCACCGGCGAGCCGGATGACAGCGACACCTTCACGTCGCTCCAGTTCTCGCCCGTGGCGTTCTCGATCACCGCCCAGCTCTGCAGCCGGCCCTGGCCGTCCTTCGACAGCACCAGCCGATGCGACGACTTCCAGACCGGCGCGGCGACCACATAGTCGAACTCGACCTGGCGCTCGCCGCTCCCGTCGACCTTCACCGAGACCAGCCGGGTGTCGTCCGAGAGGCTCTGGGCGAGCGAGGCGGCGGTCTTCCGCAATTCGTCCGCGGTCTTCTCGTCGAGGATCTCGAGGGCCGTGTCGCTGAACACGGGCATCGAGCGGACCTCGCCGGTCTCGGCGAGGAGGGTGACGATGGCGACCGGCGTCTCGGCCTTGTCGTCGCCGGCCGCCTCGGGCGGCTGCGAGGTGCCGAGGACGGTGCCGGTGACCGAGCGGTTGCCCTCGATGCGGACCTTGGCGCCCTTCATCTTGTTGAGGAGCAGCCCCAGCGAGCCGAGATCGGCGGGCGAAAACAGCGCCGCGCGCGACAGCTCCCTGGCGTTGACCGAGCCCTCCAGCGAGACCTGGCCGACGGTGCCGCCGGGGTTGCGCACCACCAGGCTCTTGAGGACGTCGTTGACCTGATCGAGCGGCACCTCCATGCCCACCGTCGCCTCGCCGGAGACGCTGGCCGAGCGGACGATCTCGGCGACGCCGCCGGAGAACAGGACGATCGAGCGGATGTCGCCGGTGCGGGCGGGCGCTGCGGCTGGTGCGGCCGGCTCGCTCGCCTCTGCCGCTTGGGCGGTCTCGGCCGGCTGACCAGCCGGCGCGGCGCTCTGCGCCTGCGACAGCGTCGTCGTCGCCATGAGCGCCGCGAAGGTGGCAGCGGTGATCAGGTGAATTCTGTGCATGAGATCTCCAGTGGGCATGGCCTTGGGCGCCGACGAGACCGGCGACCGGCCGTCCCCCCCGCCGCAGCTTCGTAAGCCCCGCCTCCCTCCTGCCTGCGATTCATGGCAAGTTGAAGAAACCGGCCCAGTTGAAGAGACTGGCCGGCGGGCATTGCGGCGATATTTCCGCGATTGGTTACCCTGCCGGTTCCTCGAACTTCGCCCCTGCCGAACCGCGGGGGACGGGCCGTCGTCTCCTTTTGGGGGTGGATCGCCCGGAACCGCCCACCGAACCCGATGGAGCCTCAAGATGTCAGCCGAAATCCTCGCCAAGGCGGTCGCCGCAGCCCATGCCCTCAACGACGCCCTGCGGGAGGCCGCAGGCGCCAACGTCACCCTGACGGTGGCGGTCCGGTCGGAGCCCCTCCATGGTCACTCCGGTCCGCAGATCGATCTCGTCGAGGTCGCGCATCTCGGCCACCAGGAGGGCCGGCGGCCGCAGGACCTGAACTCCGCCAACGACGACTGACCGCGCCGGCGAACCGTGCCGCGCGGACGCCGCCTCGCGGCAGGGTCGGCTCGGCCGGCTGTTCGCGCCCCCCGTTCACGCCCCCCCGTTCACGCCCCCCCGTTCACGCCCAAGTGACCCGGCCGGTGCTTCCAGCGGAGAATTGCGGCGTAACTCTCTTCGTCGAGACCTTCCGGGAGACCCCAGCGATGCGATCAGCCACCCTGTTCCTGGCGGCGCTTCTTGCCTTTGCCGCCCCGCTCGCCGCCCGTGCCGACGATGCCGGCGACATCCGGGCGACGATCGCCGGCCAGCTCGATGCCTTCAATGCTGGCGACGGCGCCGCGGCCTGGTCATACGCCGCGCCGAACATCCAGGCGATCTTCCCGACGCCGGACGTCTTCATGGGCATGGTGCGCTCGGGCTACGACCCGGTCTACCGGTCGAGCAACCCGGTCTTCGGGCCGCTGAAGGCGGAGGGCCAGGGCTTTCGCCAGGAGGTCCGCATCACCGACCGCAACGGCAAGAGCTGGATCGCCAGCTACACGCTGCAGCGCCAGGCCGACGGCTCGATGAAGATCACCGGCTGCAGCCTGCGCGAGGGCGACGACGTCGCGGTCTGACGAGATCCTCGCTCCGGCTGGCGCCCGCCATCCACCGGATGATGCCGTCACATCGGCGGCAGCCGTCACAAAGCCGGCAGGTCGCCCTTCGCCCAGGCCTCGCTGACTGCGTCGCAGAAGTCCGCATAGCGCTTTGCCTCGATGGCGGCGCGGATGCCGGCCATCAGGTCCTGGTAATAGGCGAGGTTGTTCCAGGTCAAAAGCATGCCGCCGAGCGACTCGTCGGAGCGCACCAGGTGGTGCAGATAGGCCCGCGAATAGTCGCGCGCCGCCGGGCAGTCGGATTCCTCGTCGAGCGGGCGGTGGTCCTCGGCGTGGCGGGCGTTCTTCAGGTTGATCTTGCCGCGCCGCGTATAGGCGAGGCCGTGCCGCCCCGCCCGCGTCGGCATCACGCAGTCGAACATGTCGATGCCCCGCGCCACCGAGCGGATCAGGTCGTCCGGCGTGCCGACGCCCATCAGGTAGCGGGGCTTCTCCTCCGGCAGCACCGGCACGGTCTCGTCCAGTGTCGCCAGCATCACCGCCTGCGGCTCGCCGACGGCGAGGCCGCCGACGGCGTAGCCCTTGAGGTCCATCGCCGCGAGGCTTGCGGCCGAGCGCTGGCGCAGGTCGATCTGGTCGCCGCCCTGGACGATGCCGAACATCGCCTTGCCCGGCTGCTCGCCGAAGGCCACCTTGCAGCGCTCGGCCCAGCGCAGCGACAATTCCATCGCCCGTTCGATCTCGGCCCGCTCCGCCGGCAGGCGGATGCACTCGTCGAGCTGCATCTGGATGTCACTATCGAGCAGCCCCTGGATCTCGATGGAGCGCTCCGGCGACAGCGAATGCACCGAGCCGTCGACATGCGAGCGGAAGGTCACGCCCTTCTCGTCGAGCTTTCGCAGTTCGGCCAGCGACATCACCTGAAAGCCGCCGGAATCGGTGAGGATCGGATGCGGCCACCGGGCGAAGTCGTGCAGGCCGCCGAGCCGCGCCACCCGCTCCGCGCCGGGGCGCAGCATCAGGTGATAGACGTTGCCGAGGATGATGTCGGCGCCAAGCGCGCGGACCTGGTCGAGATACATCGCCTTGACGGTGCCGGCGGTGCCCACCGGCATGAAGGCCGGCGTGCGCACCGTGCCGCGCGGCATGGTGATCTCGCCGCGGCGGGCCCTGCCGTCGGTGGCGAGGAGTTGGAATGAGAAGCGTTCGGTCATGATCGCCACCCGGTAGCCCGGCGAAGCTGCGCTGGCAACTGCCGGCGTCGTCGCGCCGGCAAGGCGGCGGCCCCCGGCCCGTCCGTCCGGCCCTGCGCAGGCCACTCGGAGACCCGGTGTGCCTCGCGAAATGTGACCGATCCGCGAAAGACGTCAACGACTTGGTGGAACGGAGCGCATCGGCGGGGAGTTGTCGGACGGGACGATATCCGAAAGGACCATGACGATGAAGACCATCCTGATCGCCGCCTGCCTCGCCGCCGCGGCGCCCGCCGCCGCCCTGGCACAGACCACCACCACCACGACCACTGTGGAGCGGACCGACCCCGACTACGGCACCATCCGCACCTATGTGACCAAGGAGCGCCGCGAATCGGTGGCCGCGCCCGACGGTTACACGGTGACGATCGGAACCCCGCTGCCCGAGCCGGTGCCGCTCTACCGCCTGCCGGACGACATCGGCCCGTACGAATATGCCGTCGTCGACGGCCATACCGTCCTCGTCGACGAGAACCGCAACATCGTCGAGATCATCGACTGACCGGGCTCGCCCGGCGCAAGATCGACATGATCGAGCGGGGCCGCAAGGCTCCGCTCTTTTCGTTTCGGGAAGAGCGTGTCGCCTCCGGCAGCCCGGGCCGCCTCACACCCGCTCGAGCAGGCAGGCGTCGCCATAGGAGTAGAACCGGTAGCCAGCCTCGACGGCATGGGCATAGGCCGCCCGCATCGCCTCCAGCCCCGAAAAGGCCGAGACCAGCATGAACAGCGTCGAGCGCGGCAGGTGGAAGTTGGTGACGAGGCGGTCGACGGCCCGGAACCGGTAGCCCGGCGTGATGAAGATGTCGGTCGGCCCGGCGAAGGGCCGGATCACCCCGTCTTCACCCGTCGCGCTTTCGAGAAGCCGCAGTGACGTCGTGCCGACGGCGACCAGCCGCCCGCCGTTCTGGCGCACGGCGTTCAGCCGGGCGGCGGTGGCCTCGTCGATGACGCCGATCTCGGCATGCATCCTGTGCTCGTCGGTGTCGTCGGCCTTCACCGGCAGGAACGTTCCGGCGCCCACATGCAGCGTCAGGAATTCTCTCAGGAGACCGCGCGCCTTTATCCGCGCCATCAGTTCCGGCGTGAAATGCAGCCCCGCCGTCGGCGCCGCCACGGCGCCGCTCTCGCGCGCGAAGATCGTCTGGTAGTCGGCGAGATCGGCCGCGTCCTCGGCGCGCTTGGAGGCGATGTAGGGCGGTAGCGGCATGTGGCCGACGGCGGCGATCGCCTCGTCCAGCGCCGGGCCCTCCAGCTCGAAGCGCAGCGTCGCCTCGCCGCCCTCGCCGCGCTCCTCCACCGTCGCCGCAAGGCCCGCGAGCAGGCAGGCGGCGTCCGCCTCCGCCCCGAAGACGATCCGGTCGTCGAGCTTCACCCGCTTGGCGGGCCGCAGGAACGCCTTCCAGCGATCCGGCGCCATCCGCATGTGCAGCGTCGCCTCGATCCGCGCGACGCCCTCGCCGGCCGCGGCGCCCTCGCGGCGCCGGACACCGGAGAGCCGCGCCGGAATCACCCGCGTGTCGTTGAAGACCAGCACGTCGCCGGGCGCGAGGAGGTCCGGCAGGTCACCGACGTGATGATCCGACAATGCACCCGCCTGCCCCACATGCAGAAGCCGCGCCGCTTCACGCGGCACGGCGGGCCGGAGGGCGATGCGCTCCTCCGGCAGCTCGAAGTCGAAGAGATCGACCCGCATCTGCGGCGCTCGTCCCGGACCTCAGAGGTCGGCGGCGACCCGCATGGTGGTGATCTGGTCGGGATCGCGCACCGGCTCGCCGCGCTTGATCTGGTCGACCACGTCCATGCCCTCGATCACCTCGCCCCAGACCGAATACTGCTTGTTCAGCCACGGCGCGTCGGTGAAGCAGATGAAGAACTGGGAGTTCGCCGAGTTCGGGTTGGCGGTGCGGGCCGCCGAGACCGTGCCGCGCTTGTGCGACTCGGACGAGAACTCGGCCGCGAGGTCGGGCTTGTCCGAACCGCCCGAGCCGGTGCCCGTCGGATCGCCGGTCTGGGCCATGAAGCCCTCGATCACCCGGTGGAAGACCACGCCGTCGTAGAAGCCCTCGCGCGCGAGTTCCTTGACCCGCGCCACGTGGTTCGGCGCGAGATCGGGCCGCAGCTTGATCACGACCTGGCCCTTGGTGGTGTCCAGAACGAGCGTGTCTTCAGGGTTTTCGTAAGCCAATGGAACGTCCTCTTTGTCCGTCGTCTTGCCGGACCGCGTCCCGGTCCGGCGATGATGACGGCTGTTTGAGCGTTTTCGAAAACAGACGCAAGACCACACGGCCCTGCGGGCTGCGACTATTTTCCGTCGGCCGCGACGCGGACCTGCAACATCTTGTCCGGGTTCTTGACCGCGCCATTCTGCTGGGCGTCGCCCTTCTTGATCTTGTCGACGACGTCCATGCCGTCGATGACGTCGCCGACGATCGTGTACTGGCCGTCGAGGAAGTCGCCGTCGGCGAGCATGATGAAGAACTGCGAATTGGCCGAATTGGGGTCCTGCGAGCGGGCCATGCCGACGGTGCCCCGGTCGAAGGTCTCGCGGGAGAACTCCGCCTTGAGGTCCGGCTTGGCGGAGCCGCCCATGCCGGCGCGGTCGGGATTGTAGCCGGAGCCGCCCTCCTTGCCGAACTCGACGTCGCCGGTCTGGGCCATGAAGCCCTCGATCACCCGGTGGAACACCACGCCGTCATAGGCCTTCTCGCGGGCCAGCTCCTTGATGCGCTTCACGTGCTCCGGCGCGAGATCCGGTCGAAGCTGGATGTCGATCTCGCCGGAACTGGTGGTGATGACCAGCGTGTTCTCCGGCTCGGCCGCCGGCGCGGCGAAGGCCGGAAGCGCGGCAAATGAGATTGCGGCCGCAAGGCCGAGCGTCGCGAGGAATTTCATCGTTTGGACCCCCAAATGGATTTCTGTGCGCGTCAGCGCCCGGCGCGTTTCCCCCTGATCGCCGCGGCGACGTGGGCCGGAACGAAACGCGACACGTCCCCGCCCATGGCTGCGATCTGGCGAACCAATGTGGCGGTAATGGGCCTCGTCTCCGGTGTCGCCGGGAAAAACAGCGTCACGACCTCCGGGCGCATCGCGCCGTTCATGCCCGCCATCTGCATCTCGTAGTTAAGATCGGTGCCGTCGCGCACGCCGCGTACCAGCGCCACTGCCCCCGCCTCGCGCGCCGCCTCCACCACCAGCCCCTCGAAGGCGACGACCGTGACGGCTGCCGCGCCGGCCGTTTCGGCGACGCTCGCTCGGATCATCTCGGCCCGCTCCTCGAAGGAGAACAGCGGCGTCTTGCCGGGATGGACGCCGATGCCGACGGTCACGGCGTCGAACACCTGCATCGCCTGCTCCAGCACGGCCAGGTGGCCGTTGGTCAGGGGGTCGAAGGACCCCGGATAGAACGCCCGCTTGGTCATTGGTCCGGCCTCTTCACGCTCATATTTTAACGCTTCCGCGAAATGTGATTGGCACCGCCACTCCTCGATACACATTCTTTCAGCTGTCCACGACCCACCATGCGAGGCCATTCCGGAATCGCAAGCAGCCATGTGCGCGGCCGGTCGAATGGGAACAAATCGTCGGAGTCTCCGTTTGAGGCTCAAAATGGAGATGCGCACATGCTGATGATCGCTCTGCTGATGACCATGGTTCTGACCCTCGCGACCGCCGCCGCGATCGCTCTCAACGACGAACGCGACGACGCCCGGATCAAGGTCCTCGCCAAGAAGCGCAGCGGCTTCGGCTCGAACATCCGCTGAACCCGGTTCTGCAGACCGTGGCGGCAACCGCCGTCACGATCGCAGGGCACGACGACGGCCGCGGCAGTTGATCCCTCGATCGCCGCGGTGAAGTGAGCCGACGGGCCTACCCGGATCCGACTGGCAGGCCAGCGCGACCGGCAGCCTCGCCTGCACGTCCGCCCCTTCAGCGCCCGTCGACCTGCTTCCGGCGCAACGATGGACAGCGGCCCGCGTCGGACGTCCCTCACAGACCTCCCCACCTCGACTTGACCCTCCCGACTTGGCCTGCGAGCGGCTCGCCCGCCCGTGGCCAAGGCTGCCGATCGGCTCGCCGCAAGGGCGATCGACGCGCCTCACGGGGCTCTTGTCGTGCGGTTCGGAGGTTTCTCCGCCCTTGCGCGCTTGCGTCACCCGCCGGAAAAGCTATCTCGGGCGTTCGGCCCCCTGCAGCCGCACCGCGACAGCTCCAAACCCACGCCCCGCAATGACGCAAGGAACATCCCCGCCCATGGCCGAGAAGCGCTCGACCCCGAAGATCGAAGTCCGCACCGCGACGACCAAGGACGTGTCCGCCATCATCGCCCTCTCGGCCAAGGTCTTCAAGGACGAGGCGCCCTATACCCGCGGCATGATCATGGGCCAGCTCTCGGCGTTTCCCGAGGGCCAGTTCGTCGTCGTCTACGAGGACGAGATCGTCGGCTATGCCGCGACGATGATCCTGCCCGAGGGCAAGGTGATGAAGCAGCATTCCTGGGCCGAGGTCACCGGCGGCGGCTATGCGGCGATGCACGACCGCAAGGGGGACTGGCTCTACGGCATCGAGGTCTGCGTCGATCCGGACCGCCGCCGCCTCAGGATCGGCAAGCGCCTCTACGACGCCCGCCGGCGCCTCTGCCAGGACATGGACCTGAAGGGCATCGCCTTCGGCGGCCGCCTGCCCGGCTACAAGCGCAACATGAAGAAATACGGCACGCCCGAGGCCTATCTGGAAGCCGTGCGCAAGAACGAGCTGACCGATCCCGTCGCGTCCTTCCACCTGAAGTCCGGCTTCGAGCCGGAGTTCCTCCTGAAGAACTACTATCCCCTCGATACCGCCTCCGGCGGCAACGGCGTCTTGATGGTCTGGCGCAATCCCTATTACGACCCCGCCCATGCCAAGCAGCCGGTCAACCGCTCCAACCCGGACATCGTGCGCATCGTCACCGTCCAGATGGAAGCGCGCAAGATCGCCGCGCCGCAGGAATTTTACGACGCCGTGGAATATTTCGTCGAGGTGGCGTCGGAATATGACGGCGACTTCGTCGTCTTCCCCGAGCTCTTCACGCTCATGCTGCTCTCCTGCGAGCCCGAGGAGCTGAAGCCGGAAGCCGCCATCGCCCGCCTCACCGAGCACACGCCGGACTTCGTCGAGCGCATGACGGCGATGGCGATCCGCCGCAACATCAACATCATCGGCGGCAGCCACGCGACCCGCACCGAGGACGGCGAGATCCAGAACGTCGGCTACGCGTTCCTGCGCGACGGATCGGTCCATGCCCGCGAAAAGATCCACCCGACGCCCAACGAGCGCCAGTACTGGCACATCCAGGGCGGCGACCCGATCGACGTGATCGAGACCGACTGCGGCCCGGTCGGCATCATGATCTGCTATGATTCCGAGTTCCCGGAGATCGCCCGCCGCCTCTGCGACCAGGGCGCCCGCATCCTCTTCGTGCCCTTCAACACCGACACCCGCCACGGCTATCTGCGGGTGCGCTACTGCTGCCAGGCGCGGGCGATCGAGAACCAGTGCTACGTCGTCACCTCCGGCATGACCGGCAATCTGGCCAATGTCGACAATCTCGACATCGAATACGCCCAGTCCGGCATCTTCACCCCTTGCGACTTCCCCTTCGCCCGGGACGGCATCGCCGCCGAGACCTCGGAAAACGTCGAGATGGTCGCCGTCGCCGACCTCAATCTCACGACCCTCGCCTGGGCCCGCTACGAAGGCTCGGTCCGCAATTTCCGCGACCGCCGGCTGGATCTCTACCGGACGCGCTGGTCGGATGGGGGGTGATCAGCGGCCGGCCCCGTCGGCTGCTTGGGCGTCGGCTGCTTCGGCGTCTTCGATGACGTCACCCGCCTGCCTGCGCCGCCCCTTCACCAGCGACCACGTATAGATCGCCAGCGCCGTCCAGATGAAGGCGAAGGCGATCAGCTGCCAGTGGCTGAACGGCTCGCCGAACAGGAACACCGCGGTGAAGAACAGAAGCGTCGGCACGATATATTGCAGGATGCCGATCGTCGCATAGTGCAGCAGCCGCGCCCCGGCCGCATAGAGGATCAGCGGCACCGCCGTCAGCGGCCCGGCGGCGATCAGCAGCATCGTCTCGAAGCCTTCGCCGAGGAAATGCGTCTGCGGCACGAAGATCGCGACGACGAGCAGCGACGGCACGACGAGGATCGCCACCTCCAGGAAGAACCCCTCGCTCGCCCCCACCGGCACCATCTTGCGCAGCAGCCCGTAGGTGCCGAAGCTCATCGCCAGCACCAGCGACACCCAGGGCAGCCCGCCGGCCTTCACCGTCATCACCGCGACGCCGATGGTCGCCAGCGTGATCGCCACGCCCTGCAGCCGCGTCGGCCGCTCGCCGAGGAAGATCGCCGCCAGCGCCACGTTGACCAGCGGATTGATGTAGTAGCCGAGCGCCGCGTCGAGGGTCTGCCCCGCCCCGATGGCATAGATGTAGGTGCCCCAGTTGACCGAGATCAGCGAGGCGGTCAGCGCCGCCAGCGCCATCGTCCGCAGGCTGCGGAAATGCCCCATCGCCTGCCGGAAGGTGCCCTGCCAGAGGAGGATCGCCGCCGCCAGCGGCAGCGCCCAGACGATCCGGTGAGCCACCACCTCGACCGGCGAGACGTTGGCGAGCTGCTTCATGAAGATCGGCAGGATGAAGCCCCAGATGCCATAGGCGCCGAGGGCGTAGAAGAGACCCTGCCGGCTTTCGCCCGGGCGAGATTGCATGGTCGCGCTCTTTGGGATGAGGGAGTCGTGGCGCAGCCTTAGCAGAGGCCGGCAGGAGGTTCAGCCGGGTTTCTCGTTATCGATGCAATCACATGCACGAATGCGCTGGGTGCGGGAGAGGCAATGCGGTAGCGCGCGGCCCGGAGCATAGTGCGGCTTGCACGACACTCACTGGCAAGCGGCTCGCTGTCTTTCCGCCTGAAGCGTGTATGTATGTCTGAAACAGAATTGCTAATTCTGTTTCATATTCGAAGCGCCGGAGAACATTCCGCACCATGGATCGCGTGCATCTTCATTGCCCGCTGAGCGGGTCATGCGGTAGCCTCATGCCATGCTAGATCCATCTCAGTTTTCGCTCTTCCTCGCCGCCGCGTTTTTCCTTGCCGTCACACCGGGCCCGGGCATCTTCTACGTTGCCGCTCGCACCCTGTCGGGGGGCCGACCGGAAGGTATTGCATCCAGCTTCGGCAACGGCCTTGGCGGAATGTTCCATGTGCTGGCGGGAAGCCTAGGCGTGTCGGCAATCGTGCTGGCGAGCGCCGAACTGTTCACGGTCCTCAAATTCGTCGGCGCCGCCTATCTGGTGTGGATGGGCGTCCGAACGTTCCTTTCAGCACGCCACGACGCGTTGACCGCACTTAGCGGCAGGACCCCGCCGCCGGTCGGCACAAGCAGAGCCTTTCGCGAAGGCATGATGGTGGAAGCCTTGAACCCCAAGACGGCTGCCTTCTTCCTCGCGTTCATCCCGCAGTTCGTCGATCTGACGGGCAATGTTGCCTTGCAGTTCGTGATGTTGGGCTCGATCTCGGTCGCGCTCAACACCCTTGCCGACATCGTCGTGGCCTTCGCTGCCGGGCGCATCCGAGAAAGCGCGACGGCTCGTCCCAACCTGATCCGCCGGTTGCGGGAAGGTTCCGGGGGAGCGATGGTTCTGCTTGGTGTCGGCCTCGCGCTGGCGAAGCGTCCGACTAATTGATTGACCAACACCATGTCTCTTTTTCACGGCCTATCAGCTTTCCCCCTCACTCCGACCGATACGGCCGGGACGGTGCATGGAGCCACACTGTGCCGCTTCCTTGACCGCATTATTGCAGCAAAAGCCGATAGTATCGGGCTGCTCGGCAGCACGGGCGGTTATGCCTACCTGTCCCGAGAACAGCGGCAGGAGGCCGTACGGGTTGCGGTCGATCATGTTGGCGGACGCGTGCCGGTAATAGTGGGGGTTGGATCGCTGCGCACAGACGCAGCGGTCGCGCTTGCGCAGGACGCTAAAGCGGCAGGAGCGGACGGCCTGCTCCTGGCTCCCATGTCCTATACGCCGCTGACCGACGAGGAGGTGCATCAGCACTTCGCCGCCGTGGCGGAAGCGGGCGAGCTACCGCTATGCATTTACAACAATCCCGGCACGACGCGGTTCACCTTCACCGAGGATCTCATCGCCCGTCTTGCAAAATTGCCGCATGTCGCCGCCGTGAAAATGCCGCTTGCCGCAAACGGGGCTTATGCTGGCGAATTGGCACGCCTGCGCACCCTGACACCGGAGGGCTTTGCAATAGGCTACAGCGGCGATTGGGGCGCGGCGGACGCGCTGCTGGCGGGATGTGATACCTGGTATAGCGTGATAGCGGGATTTCTGCCTGCACCTGCCCTTGCGCTGACACGAGCGGCACAGGCCGGTCACGCAGCAGAGGTTCGGCGCATCGATGGCGCGTTCTCGCCGCTATGGGAATTGTTCAAGGCGCATGGAAGTTTCCGCGTCATGTTCATGATCGCAGAGGTGTTGGAGCTTACCACCATACAGCCGCCCCGGCCGATACTGCCGCTGCCGAAAACGGAACGTAGAGCGGTCGAAGCAGCTTTGAAAACCCTTGAGGGTATTAGGTAGCATTTGATGCCGCCAAAAGGGCCTGCGACCGGTCCGGCCGCGAGCGGAAATCACGTTTTTTTTGAAACAGAATCAATGTAGTCTGTTTCAAATGATCGGCCTCGCCGCCTCACGTACATGGCCCGCCGGTGTTGCCGCTGCTGATCGCCCCAGCCGCCTCCTCATCCCGCGCGTTCGGCTTGGCGGATCAGGATCGCCGCGGCCAACCGCCGCCACCACGCCCCTTCCCACGCCAGCCCCAGTTCACCCCGCAAACCGATCCGTCGCCCGGATCAGCGCGTCGAGGATGCCCGGCTCGTTATAGGCGTGCCCAGCGCCCTCGATGAGGTGGAACTCCGCCTCCGGCCAGGCCTTCGACAACCGCCAGGCGGTGCGGGCCGGGCACGGCATGTCGTAGCGGCCGTGGACGATGACGCCGGGAATGCCCTTGAGCTTTCCCGCCTCGCGGATCAGCTGGTCCTCCTCCAGCCAGCCGGCATGGGTGAAGAAGTGGTTCTCGATACGGGCAAAGGCGATGGCAAAATCGTCCTGGCCGAAGTCGTGGGCGAGGCCGGCGTCCGGAAGCAGCGTGATCGTCTCGCCCTCCCAGAGGCTCCAGGCCTTCGCCGCCCGCAGCTGCTCGGCCGTGTCGTCGCCGACGAGGCGCCTGCGATAGGCGGCGATCATGTCGCCGCGCTCGGCCTCCGGGATCGCCTCCACGAACCGCTCCCACTTCTCCGGAAACATCTCCGAGACGCCGAACTGGTAGTACCAGTCGAGCTCGGCCTTCGTCAGGGTGTAGATGCCCCGCACGATCAGCGCGGCGCAGCGGCCGGGATGGGTCTCGGCATAGGCGAGCGCCAGCGTCGAGCCCCAGGAACCGCCGAACACCACCCACGCCTCGACCCCCACCATCTCCCGCAGCGTCTCGATGTCGGCGACGAGATGCCAGGTGGTGTTGGCCTCGAGGCTGGCATGGGGCGTCGAGCGGCCGCAGCCGCGCTGGTCGAACAGGAGGACGTCGTATCGCGCCGGGTCGAACAGCCGCCGATGGGCGGGCGAACAGCCGCCGCCCGGCCCGCCATGCAGGAACACGGCGGGCGTCGCGCCTTTGGTGCCGCAGCGCTCCCAATAGACCCGATGGCCGTCGCCGACCTCCAGAAAGCCGCTCTCATAAGGCTCGATCTCGGGGTAGAGCCCGCGCAGGTCGTCGGTCATGCCGTCTTGTTTGCTCGCATCTTGGGTGAAACAGCGGCTTCAAGCCACTGTTCTGTCTGTCGAATAGTCCGCATCTGATCCCGGCTGCGCGAGCCGCTCAAGCCTCACTGGCTGATGGCGCATCCGGATGCTGATGGCTGACGATCGTCGCGGCCACCGCGGCGAATTCCGGATCCTCCTCCGTCACGCGGCCTAAGAGGAGATGCAGCCCGTCGACATAGGCGATCTTGCCTTCGACTCCGTCCTGCACAAGCGGCGGAACCGCGCCCGGATCGTCCAGCGCCCCGATGGCGATCGACACCGCCTCGGCGGTCTCGTAGGTCAGCGGCGTGCCGCAATCCGGGCAGAAGCCGCGGGCCGCATAGGTCGACGAGCGAAACCGCTTCGGCTCGGCCTTCGTCCAGACCAGCGTGCCGCCCCTCGTATGGACCAGCGGCGCATAGAACGAGCCGAACGCCTTCTGGCACATCCGGCAATGGCAGATGCTCGCCGTCTCCGCCTCGACCTCGCACCGAAACCGCACCGCACCGCACTGGCATCCGCCGGTCTGTGTCGTCATCTCGAAACTCTCGCGCATTTTCCCGAGCCCGCCCGTCATAGACGTGCGGCGCCGGGTTGAGAAGCATCGGCCTGTCCCGGCGACAATCGGGACGCGCCGCCGCGCTCTACCCGGCGTTTCCGCGCGGCTCGACGCGGCGTGGCTGGACGGCCTGCCGCACCGGCGCATCCTCACCGATCGCCGAGTTCCCGTGCGAACCGGTCCGTCGCCTCCATGAGCTCGTGCAGGATCGCCGGCTCGGCGAAGGCGTGGCCGGCCCCCTCGACCAGCCGGTAGTCGGCCTTCGGCCAGGCTTGCGCGATCTGCCAAGAGGTGACCACCGGCGTCACCACGTCATAGCGGCCCTGGACGATGACGCCCGGCGTGCCCGCGAGGCGCCCGACATTTGCGAGGAGCTGGCCCTCCTCCAGCCAGAGATCGTGGAAGAAATAGTGGTTCTCGATCCTGGCGAAGGCGATCTGGGCGTCGGTCGCGTGGTCGGAGGGCGGCGAATGGGCCGGGTTGGCGGCCCGCAGCATCACCGTCGCCGATTCCCATGCCGTCCAGGCCCGTGCGGCCTGCGCCCGCACCGAGCGCTCGGGATGCGTCAGGCGCCGGCGATAGGCGGCGACGAGGTCGTCCTGCTCGGCCTCGGGAATTCGCGCCACGAGGTCTTCCCAGTGGTCGGGAAACAGCCGGTTGGCGCCCCAGTCGTAGAACCAGTCGAGCTCCGAGCGCCGGCCGGAAAAGACGCCGCGCAGGATCAGCCCGCTCGCGGCGTCCGGATGCGCCTGCGCATAGGCCAGCGCCAGCGTCGCGCCCCAGGAGCCGCCGAACAGCAGCCAGCGCTCGACCGCGAGATGCCGGCGCAGCGTCTCGAGATCGTCGACGAGATGCCAGGTGGTGTTGGCCTCCAGCGATCCGAGCGGCACCGAGCGCCCGCAGCCCCGCTGGTCATAGAGGACGATCCGGTAGCGCTCAGGGTCGAACAGCCGCCGATGCGCCGCCGAGGCGCCGCTGCCGGGGCCGCCATGCAGGAACACCACGGGGATGCCCGCCGGGTTGCCGCATTCCTCGAAATAGATCTCGTGGCCGTCGCCGACCTCGAGCCGGCCCATGCGGTAGGGCTCGATCGGCGGATAGGGTTTGCGCAATGTCATCGCAGGGGATTACCGCCGATGCGCCGTCCGGCGCAATCGCCGCGGATCTCCCGCCGCACCGCCGCACCGCCGGATGCCGCAACCGCCTCTCGCCCGCCGACCATCCGGCTCAGAAACGCGGCTGGCGCTCGGCCGCGGCGTCGCGTTCGTAGTTGAAGCCCTCTTCCCAGAGGTCGCGCATCGGACTGGCATCGGGCAGATAGGGATTGAAGGCGCGAAGCCCGTGGCGCCGGAAGGCCGTGCGGCCGCGCAGCCAGATCACCTTCTCGCTCTCCGCGGCCTCGATGGCCTGCGAAAGGGTCTCGACGTTCATGCTCCCTCTCCCTCCAGCTTCCCCGTTTCCCGCAGCTTCCCCAAGGTGATGGTAATTGCTCACTCACCAGCGAGTCGAATCATATTTCGCGTCCTCGCTACGAGAATGACTCGCGGTCGCCGGCCACCCGGCGATCGCGCGGCGGCGCAGCCGTCAAAGACCGAGCGGCGATGCGCCCCAGCTTGGCGCATCGAGCCGCAAGGGCCGGAGAGAGGCGTGCCCGAAAGATCGTGCGAAGACCGGCGGATGGCGCAGCTTGCCAGCGAAGGCGATGCCGTCCCGCTCCCGGTCGTCATGCGCGAGCGCCGGAAGCTGATCTCGCTCCGACTGCGCCGCCGATTTGACATTCGGCGGCCGGCCGTGAAATTCGCGGTGACGGACGACGGACCTGGAGCCGGCTCGCCGGCATCGCCCGTTGCGGTCCGATGGGACGTTTGGCGGGCGCTTTCGCGAGGCGGCAGGCAAGGCCCGGGATGAACCACAGGCACCCCTGCCCGTTCGAAGCACGGACGAGCGGGATCCGCCGACGTCCAGGCGAATGGCACGGACGGTAGAGACGAGGCCCCATGCTCCGCGTAGCATCCTACAACATCCGCAAGGGCGTCGGCACCGACTGGCGCCGGCGGCCGATGGAAATCCTCGCCGTCCTCAACGAGATCGACGCCGACGTCGTGGCGCTGCAGGAGGTCGACCGGCGGTTCGGCACCCGGGCCTCGACGCTGCCGCAGCAGGCGATCCGCGAGACGACCCGCTACGTTCCGGTCGCGCTGGAGGCCCGGCCGGGCAGTCTCGGCTGGCACGGCAACGCGATCCTCGTGCGCGAGGGCATCGCGGTCCGGCAGATCCAGTGCCTGGAACTGCCGGCGCTGGAGCCGCGCGGCGCCGCCATCGTCGACCTTGCCGTCGGCGAGGCCGAGCTGCGCGTCGTCGGCATGCATCTGGGGCTGCTGGGCCTGTGGCGGCGGCGGCAGGCCGCGGCGATCCTCGCCCATCTGGAGACCATGCGGCCCGCCCTTCCGACGGTGATGATGGGCGACCTCAACGAGTGGAACCCCGACGGACGGTGCTTCGCCTTGTTCGGCCGCTCCCACGAGGTCGTGCTGCCGGGCCGGTCGTTCCCCTCGCGCATGCCGCTCGGGGCCCTCGACCGTTTCATCCTCAGCGAGGAGGTGAGCCTCGTCGAGACCGGGGTCCACGTCTCCAACCGGTCGCGCGGCGCCTCCGACCATCTGCCGGTCTATGCCGACATCGCCTTCCCCGGCAGCGCCGCGAAGGGCCCGCATGTCCGCCCCCTGGTCTCCCACGCCTGACCGCGGGCCGTCCGGCGTCGCGGCGCTCGCCGCCCGGCGGCGCGCCGCGTCATCGGCGCGGCTGACGTAACGCCATTGCACTTGGCGCCCCAGCCAATAAGATGACCTTCCTGCGTATACGTTAGGGAGGAGAACGGAATGGCATACGCGCACAAGACGGCAGCGGTGGGAGCGGCGCTGCTGGCCTCGGTCGCCCTGGTCCAGCCGGCGGCTGCCCAGACGGTCCTGAAATGGGCCCATGTCTACGAGACGAGCGAGCCCTACCACAGCTGCGCCGTGGCGGCGTCCGACCAGCTGAAGGCGGCGACGGAGGACCGCTATTCGATCGAGGTCTATCCGGCCTCCTCGCTCGGCAAGGAGGTCGACATCAACGAGGGTCTCGGCCTCGGCACCGTCGACATCATCTATACCGGCCAGCTGTTTGCCGGCCGGGCCTACGGGCCGGTCGCCATCGGCGGCGCGCCCTACATGTTCCGCAACTACGACCACTGGGACAAGTATCGCCAGTCCGACCTCTTCGACGAGCTCGCCAAGGGCTATCAGGACGCCACCGGCAACCACATCCTCGCCACCACCTATTACGGCCAGCGGCACGTGACCGCCAACAAGCCGGTGGAAAAGCCCGAGGACATGCAGGGCATGAAGATCCGCGTGCCGAACGCGCCGCTCTACATGATGTTCCCCCGGGCCGTCGGCGCCAATCCGTCGCCCATCGCCTTCGCCGAGGTATACCTTGCACTGCAGCAAGGGACGGTGGACGGGCAGGAGAACCCGCTGCCGACCATCCAGGCGAAGAAGTTCCACGAGGTCCAGTCGGACATCTCCCTGACCGGCCACATCAACGACGCGCTCCTGACCATCGTCGGCGGCCCGACCTGGGGCCAGATGGACGAGGCCGATCACGCGGCACTCGGCAAGGTGCTGGCGGATGCGGCCGACTGCGCGACGACCCAGGTGCGCGACAACGAGGCCAAGCTCGCCGCCTGGTTCCGCGACCAGGGCGTGAACGTCCACGAGGTCGACATCGCGCCGTTCCGCGAGATGACCATGAAGCTCCACAACGGGCCGGACGCGACCTGGGACCAGGCGATCTACGATCGCCTCCAGGCGATCGAGTAGCACGCCTGACATGAGAGAGGCGCGGCGGGTTGGGAGGCCCGCCGCGCCGACAGAGCAGGGCCGACAGAGCAGCGCCGAAGCAGCAGGGCCGAAGCAGCAGGGAGGAAGCATGTCATCCGTCGACCCCACGCCGGGCATCGGGGCCGAGGCGCCCGGAGCGCATCCGGACGAGCCCATCGACCTGTCCGACCTGCGCTGGAGCGACGGCGTCGTGCTGGTGCTGTTCTGGGTGCTGGCCGGCGTCGTCTTCCTGCAGTTCTTCACCCGCTATGTCCTGAACGATTCCCTCGGCTGGACCGAGGAGATCGCCCGCTTCCTGTTGATCGGCGTCACCTTCGTCGGCTCGATCATGGCGGCGCGCAAGGAAAGCCACATCGCGGTCGAGCTGTTCTACCGCTATTTTGCGAGGCGGGCCCGCTTCGCCCTGCAGATCGTCGTCGACCTGGTGTCGCTCGGTTTTTACGTGGCGATGACCTGGCTCTGCATCAGCCTTGCCGGCCGCACCCACCAGAAGATGGTGTCGATCGACCTGCCGAAATCGGCGGTCTACTGGATCGTGGCCGTCTCGCTCGGCCTGATGGCGATCTACGCCGCCGTCGCCCTCCTGCGCCATCTCCGCTCCGGCACCAGCCGGCTGGTCGATCCCGAACGCTTCGCCGTCTCCACCAAGGGCGTCTGATCGCAGCCCGCGCGGCGGTCGAACGCTCCCGAAGTCCGGCATGTTCAAGAAATGACCGGGCTTTGCGTGACGGCCGGGCCTACGGCCGCCACGCCCAAATCGCCGGACGGCCCCTGCCGTTCCCGTCTGCCTCGTCCCGATTGGCCCGCGATGCTTCTCGTCCTCCTCTTCGTCCTCCTGTTCGGCCTGATCGCCCTCGGCGTTCCCGTCGCGATCTCGCTTGCCGCCTCCTCGGCGATCTTTCTGCTGATCGAGGGCCGGGTGCCCGAGGTCGTCGTCATCCACCGCATGGTCAACGGCGTCGATTCCTTCCCGCTTCTGGCGATCCCGTTCTTCATCCTGGCCGGCAATCTGATGAATGCGGCCGGCATCACCGAGCGGATCTTCGATTTCGCCAAGGCGATCTTCGGCTGGATGCGCGGCGGCCTCGGCCACGTCAATGTCGGCGCCTCGGTCATCTTCGCCGGCATGTCGGGCGCCGCGGTCGCCGATGCGGGCGGCCTCGGCGCCATCGAGATCAAGGCGATGCGCGATGCCAATTACGATCCGGGCTTTGCGGTCGGCATCACCGCGGCGTCCTCGACCATCGGGCCGATCATCCCGCCGTCGCTGCCCATGGTGATCTACGGCGTCGTCGCGGGCGCTTCGATCGGTCAGCTGTTTGCCGCCGGCTTCGTCCCCGGTGTCCTGATGGCGCTGGCGCTGATGGCGATGATCGCGATCTATGCGCGCCGGCGAAACTATCCCGTCGACCAGCCCTTCCGCTTCGACGTCCTCGGCGTGACCTTCCTGCGCGCCTTCCTGTCGCTGATGACGCCGGTGATCATCGTCGGCGGCATTCTCACCGGCGCCTTCACGCCCACCGAGGCGGCGATCGCCGCCTGCGTCTGGGCGATGTTTCTCGGCCTCGTCGTCTACCGCACGCTGTCTCTGAAACGCTTCCTGCGCGTGTCCTTCGACACCATCGAGACCACCGCCGTCGTGCTCTTCATCGTCGCGGCGGCCACCATCTTCGCCTGGGTGCTGACCTCCAACCGCGCGCCGGAGCATTTCGCCGCGCTGATCCTGCAGGTCTCCGACAACCCCATCATCGTCCTCCTGCTGATCAACCTGATCCTCCTGATCGTCGGCTGCTTCATGGAGACGGTGGCGGCGATCACCATCCTCACCCCCGTGCTCCTGCCGATTGCCGTCAAGATGGGCGTCGATCCCGTGCATTTCGGCGTCATCATGGTGCTCAACCTGATGATCGGTCTTCTCACCCCGCCGATCGGCATGGTGCTCTATGTCCTGTCGCGGGTGTCGAACATCCCCTTCGAGCGCTGCGTCGCGGCGACGGCGCCGTTCTTGGTGCCGCTGTTCATCGTCCTCGGCCTCGTCACCTTCATCCCGGCCCTCACCATGTGGCTGCCGACGCTGATCTATCGCTGAGCCCTCGCCCACGGCCCGCCAGCCGAGCCGCCGCCGTTGGCCATCGCCGGCCGATTGCTTACATTGGCGAACATGAGCGATTTCAACGAATCAGTGCCCGCGAACCCGCCCCGCCAGGGCGGCATCGCCGCAAGAGCCATGGCCGCGCGGGGCGCGGCGGCGCCGGACTATCTGTCGGGCCTCAATCCCGAGCAGCGCGCCGCCGTCGAGACCACCGAGGGCCCGGTGCTGGTGCTCGCCGGCGCCGGCACCGGCAAGACCCGCGTCCTGACGACGCGCATTGCCCATATCCTGCAGACCGGCCGGGCCTGGCCTTCGCAGATCCTCGCCGTGACCTTCACCAACAAGGCCGCCCGCGAGATGAAGACCCGCATCGGCATGCTGGTCGGCGGACAGGTCGAGGGCATGCCCTGGCTCGGCACCTTCCACTCGATCGGCGTCAAGATCCTGCGCCGCCATGCCGAGCTGGTCGGGCTGAAACCCAATTTCACCATTCTCGACACCGACGATCAGATCCGGCTGATCAAGCAGCTGATCCAGGCCGAGAACCTCGACGACAAGCGCTGGCCGGCGCGCACCTTCGCCACCATGCTCGACGGCTGGAAGAACAAGGGCCTCGCCCCGAAGGACATCCCCGAGGGCGACGCCCGGGCCTTCGCCGGCAAGGGTCGGCATCTCTATGCCGCCTATCAGGCCCGGCTGATGACGCTCAATGCCTGCGACTTCGGCGATCTCCTGATGCACCCGATCGCGCTGCTCAAGGCCCATCCCGACGTCCTCGCCGAATATCACCGGCGGTTCAAATACATCCTCGTCGACGAGTACCAGGACACCAACGTCGCCCAGTACATGTGGCTGCGGCTGCTGGCCCAGCAGCCGTCGCGCTCGCACAACGCCGACGCTTCGATCTCCCCCCTTGTGGGGGAGATGCCTGGCAAGGCAGAGGGGGGTGCCTCGGCGCAAACCTCTCCGAACTCGGCGCTCGGCGCGCCCCCCTCTGGGCTGCCGCCCATCTCCCCCACGAGGGGGGAGATCGAGGCGTCACGGGCGGCTCCCGGCGCTCCGAGCGCAGCGAGGCAAGGCCGAACGGCCGTCGCGGCTGATGCCGCGCCCCCGCGGAGCGAGCCGCCGCGCAGCGGCGACAGCGTGAGCGCAAACAAACCGCAGCAGATCAACATCTGCTGCGTCGGCGACGACGACCAGTCGATCTATGGCTGGCGCGGCGCCGAAGTCGACAACATCCTGCGCTTCGACAAGGATTTCCCCGGCGCCACCGTCATCCGCCTTGAGCGCAACTACCGCTCCACCGGCCACATTCTCGGCGCCGCCTCCCATCTCATCGCCCATAACGAGGACCGGCTCGGCAAGACCCTCTTCACCGACCGCGCCGATCCCGAAGACCCCAAGGTCGAGGTCAATGCCGGCTGGGATTCGGAGGAGGAAGCGCGGGCCATCGGCGAGGCGATCGAGGATCTGCAGCGGCGCGAGAACCACGACCTCAACGACATGGCGATCCTGGTGCGCGCCTCGTTCCAGATGCGCTCCTTCGAGGATCGCTTCGTCACCATGGGGCTGAACTACCGGGTGATCGGCGGCCCGCGCTTCTATGAGCGGATGGAGATCCGCGACGCGCTCGCCTATTTCCGCTGCGTCTGCCAGCCCGCCGACGATCTCGCCTTCGAGCGCATCGTCAACACCCCGAAGCGCGGCCTCGGCGACGCCACCGTGCGCCTCCTCCACGATTACGCCCGCGAGCGCCAGATCCCGATCATCGCCGCCGCCGGCGAGATGGTCGAGACGGAGGAGCTGAAGCCCAAGCCCCGCAACACGCTGCGCGGCGTCGTCGCCGATTTCCGCCGCTGGTCGGAGCTGCTGCCGACCATGAAGCACACCGAGCTCGCCGAGCAGATCCTCGAAGAGTCCGGCTATACCGAAATGTGGCAGAACGACCGCTCGGCCGAGGCGCCGGGGCGGCTGGAAAACCTCAAGGAGCTGATCCGCTCGATGGAGGAGTACGAGTCGCTCCCCTCCTTTCTCGAGCATGTCGCCCTCGTCATGGACGCCGAGCAGAACGCCGACACCGACGCCGTCTCGATCATGACGCTGCATTCGGCCAAGGGCCTCGAATTTGAGACCGTCTTTCTGCCCGGCTGGGAGGAAGGGCTGTTTCCCCACCAGCGGGCCCTCGACGAGGGCGGTCGCTCGGGGCTCGAGGAAGAGCGCCGTCTCGCCTATGTCGGCATCACCCGCGGAAAGCGGCGGGTGAAGATCTGGTTCGTCTCCAACCGCCGCATCCACGGCCTCTGGCAGTCGACCATCCCGTCGCGCTTTCTCGACGAACTCCCCGAGGCCCATGTCGAGGTGATGGAGGCCAACACCTCCTATGGCGGCTATGGCGCGTCCGGCTTCGGCGGCTATGGCGCGTCCCGCTGGGACGGCGGCAACGCCTTCAAGGAGAGCGCCTACCAGACCCCCGGCTGGAAACGCGCCCAGGCCGCCCAGGCCGGCTTTGCCGAGACCAATCCCCGCAGCAGCGGCGGCGACGGCTGGAAGGGCGGACGCAGCCGCGAGATCACCTACGACGCCGAGCCCGGCTCGCGCGGCGCCGGCAATTCCGGCTTTGCCGGCCGCATGAGTGACGGCCCCGCCCCCGGCCGCGGCCACAACCAGCCGCCGAAAAAGGGCTTCGGCCTCTATTCCTCGGCAAAGAAGGGCGGCCCGCGCGAGATCCAGGGCGAGCTGGTGGCCAAATCCGTCGCCGACGCCGAAAGCCGCTTTGCCGCCGGCGACCGGGTGTTCCACCTGAAATTCGGCAACGGCACGGTCGCCGGCATCGACGGCAACAAGCTTACCGTCGACTTCGACAAGGCCGGCCAGAAGCGCGTGCTGGAGGGTTTCGTCGAGCCGGTGTGAGGCCGGCAACGGCAACGCCTTGGCGCGTTGCCGTCAGGCGAGGAGCGGTGTTCGACGACCGCCTCGGCGCGCCTGCGCGATGCGAGCCTACCGAATGCCGTCCGAACACTGGAAGAACACGTCGAGCGCCCGGTTGCTGCCGGAGAGGCCCGTCTCCAGGATGATGTTCTGGCCGATGAACGAGATCTGGCCGGAATTGGGGATCGCGTCGTCCAGCAGGCCGGGGCCGTCCGCGCGGCCCTCGGTGATGCGGGCCCATGTCTCGCCGTCCCGGCCCTCGATGATCTCCACATCCGCCTGGCTCGGCTCATCGCCGGGATCGAACAGGATCCGAACGGGCTTGCGCTCGCCGAGCCTGCCCATCTCGCCGCCGTCCTTGATATCGATGTAGCTGTTCTCCCGGTCGATCTCGAAGCGCAGGCCGGGCATCACCGTGTCGTAGACCTCGCAGGCGACGACGCGGTCGCCTTCGCGCAGCTCGTTGATGACCCAGGAACCGGCCTTGCCGAAACCGACGGGCATCGCCTCCCCCGGCATCGCCTCTGCCGGCGAAGGCGGCGCCATGGGCGCTGCGGCCTGGCCGCCGTCGCCGCCGGACCGACCGACGCATTCCTTGACCTTCAGGATCGCGGCGGTCGAGCCCGAGAGGCGAAAGTCGTAGTCCGCCTTGCCGACACCGAGAACCGCGGAACTCCCTTGTCGCAGCCCGTCGAGCTCGGCCTCCCCGAGCCAGGCGATCGTCCAGCCGCCGCTGGCGGTGCCGGAGATGTAATCGCCGCCGCGCCGATAGCCTTGCCCCGAGCCCGCACCGTCGATCTGCAGCGTGCCCTGCCAATCGGGCTGCGAGGTGATCGGCACGGCGAGCTGCCATTGCTGGCCGTCCCAGCCGAGGCGAAAGGCCGAACCGTCACTGCGCACCGACTCGGCGAAGCAGTAGCCGAAGCGTCCGCCGACCCGGCCGGCGAAAACCCGCCATCCCCGTGGGTCGGCGTAAAACCGTTCGCTCTGCGGCGCCGCGACGATGTCGTAGCCGCCATAGCCGTTCTGTTGCGCGATCGCCGAACCGGGAGCGGTCAGCGCGAGGCTCGCGCACACAATGAGACACCGAAACTTCGACATCGATCGCCTTTCATGGATGAGACGCTGCGTTTTGCGGGACGGGGCGGGCAGCGAGCCGACATTCGCCTGAGGGATTTTGGGAATTCCCGGTCGACCTCGGCTCCGACGCGGAAACCACGGGGTCGACCCCTGCATGCTTGAGCAAAGCTACTGTTGCATCATCCGGATCATCGCGGCCGGCGCCTCGGTGCGGGCCTTCGACTTGTCGAACCAGAAGCGGCCTTCGAGCGAGTTGAAATCGCCGAGCCAGAACTCGTAATAGGCCTTCGAGCTGGCGCTCAGGCGAAAGCTGTAGATCTCGTCTTCGATCGCATATTCGACCTCCCAGCACGAGCCGTTCATGCAGAACCGGGCGTTCCTGCCCTGGAGCAGCTCGATCGAGGCGTGATTGTCCTTGTCGACCCACTTGCGATTCTCGGGCGTCCAGATCCAGCTGCCGGACCAGCTGAGATTGTACTGGACCCTTTCAACGGTCGCCTCGCCGGCGCCGACGACGGGCGCCTCCAGCCGGTGTCCTCCCACCGGGGCGAGCGCCATCGCCAGCGCCATCCACATTGCCATCATGATCGCGTCGTCCTCATGCGTTGCTACCGTGCGGATCGGCAAGCGACGGCCTTGCCGGCCGCCGGGGCAGTGCTGGCGGTGCCTGCCGCCAGGACACCGCAACATCCTGCAGATCCCTGATGGATATCCGTGTGGAAGAGCTTCTGAGCTACTGGCCTGCCGCGTGTTTCGGCCACGCCTGCGAGCATCGCCGACCTCCTGCCGCGATGCGTTGAACAGTATTCGGATCACCGCCAAGCAGAAGATTCCCCAACGGCATGGCTAGACCGTTTTCGCCGCCGATGGCAAGCCGAAAATCGCCGGCGTTCCTCTGCAGGGTGCAGCGGTTCGGGGCCATCGCGTGGGTTTCCATTGCAGGGGCGCGGCAATTGTCGGCGACAGTCTCGTCGCCAACTTCGGCGGCGCCGACCGGATGCCGGAGGGGCTGGCTCACCCCAGCCGCCTGTCATTTGCGCACCATGCTGCTAAAAGCGGCATCCGGTTCAGCAGCAAGGCTCGCAGCATGGTTCGCCAGTCTCTTCTCCGGCTCGTCCCCGATCTCGGCCATGTCAGCGCCAGGGAGCAGGCGCGGGCGAGCCTCGGGGCGCTTCTCGGCATCGCGGTCACCGGCTTTGCGACGCTGCTGGTCCTCGGCCCGGACACCATCGTGCCGCTGCTGGTGGCGCCGATGGGCGCCTCGGCGGTGCTCCTCTTCGCGGTGCCGTCGAGCCCCCTCGCCCAGCCCTGGTCGATCCTCGGCGGCAACGTCTCGGCCGCCCTCGTCGGCATCGCCTGCCGGCTGGCGATCCCCGAGCCGCTGCTGGCCGCCGCCGCCGCGGTCTGCCTCGCCATCGCCCTCATGTTCCTCTTGCGCTGCCTGCATCCGCCAGGCGGCGCGGTGGCGGTCACGGCGGTCCTTGCCGGGCCGAGCGCCGATGCGTTGGGCTTTGTCTTCGCGCTCGTCCCGATCGGCCTCAACTCGGCGCTGCTTCTGGCCGTGGCGCTCGCCTACAACCGCGCCACCGGCCGCCGCTACCCGCATCTGCGGCCCGTCCAGGCGCCGGGCGCCCACGGCACGGCGGACCCCGCGCCGCGCGAGCGCACCGGCTTCACCCTCGCCGATCTCGACGCCGTCCTGGCGCGCCAGGACAAGGTGGTCGACATCGACCGCAGCGACCTGATGGCGATCCTGACCACCGCGGAGGACGAGGCCTATCGCCGCCGCTCCCGCGATCTCACCTGCGCCGACGTGATGACAAGCGACGTCGTGACGATTTCCCCCGCAACCACCATCGGCGAGGCCTGGCACATCATCCAGGACCGCAATTTCAGCGTCCTCCCCGTCACCACCGAGGACCGCAAGCTCGTCGCCATGCTGTCGCGGGAAAACTTCGTCGAAGCCGTCGGCCGCGGCCTCGGCCGCCCGTCGCTGCGCCCGAAGAAGCGCCTCGCCAACGGCTTTTCGCAGGGCTTTTCCACCCGGATGCCGGTCGAGCGGATCGTCACGAAGAACCCGCCGAAAGCCACCCGCGACACCGCCATCGCCGACCTCGTCCCCTTCCTCGCCACCGCCCGCCTCCACCACGTCGCCATCGTCGACGACACCGACCGCCTCGTCGGCCTCGTCACCCAGACCGACCTCGTGATGGCGCTGTTCCACGGCGATGTCGGGGGCGGGACGAGGGAGCGGGCAGCGTGAGGGGGTGGCCCGACGCGGAGACCCTGACGGGCTGGAGCAGCCACCAGCGCTCGTAAGAGAGGCGTTCCTCCGGAACAACCGCTGCCAGGTACGCAATTGCTGCTCCTGCCCAGAGCATGATGGCGGCCGTATATCAGCATCATGAACCAAGCGTGCGCGTATCCGCCACCATAAATGGACACCTTGCGCGCCACTACCTGCCTTCATATTGTCAGACTTACGATTCTCCATTCGAGGCACTGTCCGATGCCAATGAACCCAATAATTCGAGCTCAACTTAATGACTTTAAAAACGCTAACGCCAACGAAGAAGGCGACGACAGCGATTTTTTTGAGGTCATGTCGATATTTGCTGTGGAGAACGGTATTCTTGGAGAGAACATAGATCCCTTCCGGGCTCATCTTAAGGGTCAAGAATTCGGCCTCGATGGGATCGCTATTAGTGTACAGGGCATTCTCTGCACCGACGCCGACGAGGCGGCTTCCGTACTGTCTGTTGGAAAAAATCATGTCGGCTCCTTCCACATGTATCAGTCCAAGACATCAGACAGCCTCGACTATGGACAAATATCCAAATTTCTCGATGCAGTTTACGACTTCTTTACAGAATTAAACCTTCTGAGCGGCGATCAAATCGAAGACTTGGTTGGCGCTCGTGATCAAGTTTTCTCAGCTGCCACGAGATCTAATCCAGATCTAAAATGCTATTTTTGCACCACAGGATCCGGTGAAATATCTGATGCAATCGCATCGCTGGTGCTGAGCAATAAGTCTCGATTGTCTGCGTTAAATCTTTTCGGCTCTATCGACATTGTATGCTTGGGAGCTCGAGATATACAGCAAGCGTTTCGCTCTGCTACCAACGCATCATCCGCTACGATATTTTTCCCAAAAGCCATCACCCTACCGGAACACGACAACATTGACGAAGCCTACATTGGCTACGTTGGCGCCGATCAAGTCCTTGAAATGGCGCTAGTTAATCCTGATCCCACTGGAGGACGTCATGTAAACCGCGCGATCTTTTATGACAATGTTCGCGACTTCAATCCAGATTCAGAGATCAATAAATCCATCCTTACAGAATTGGAGTCTGGCGATTTTTCTTCATTTGTTTTCAAAAACAACGGCATAACTGTGGTGGCAAAAAGCATTTCTCGAAAAGGAGACACATTCACAATTGAAGACTATCAGATTGTTAATGGATGCCAAACAACAAACATACTTGCCCAAGCGAGGGAGTACGCTGAAAAAATAAGTGTGCCGTTGCGCTTAATCGGAAGCTCGAACGGGGATTTTATTTCCAAAGTGATTATCGGGACTAATAAACAGAATGAAGTCCGAGAGGACCAGTTTTGGGCCTTACTGCCGTTTATGAAAGACCTTGAAATCTACTGTTCGGGACAAGACGGGGATGAGAAAATACTCATAGAGCGGCGGGACAACCAATACAAAGATGTGGCGATTGAACGGACCCGGATCAAGAAGCCATCGGATTTGATGAAAGTGGCAGCCGCAGCTTTCTTTTTCCAGCCGAACCGTGCGGCCCGCGACCATCGGGGTATCAGAAAAGAATTTTCAGAGAAAATTTTCCTGCCTGGTCATAGTGTCGAGCTTTATCATATGGCAGCATTTGCATTGTATAAGTTTGAATACCTTGTTCGAACATCGAGAGTACCGCGAACATTTGCGATCAACAAATTTTACGTTCTCTATGCCCTAGTGCGGCAATTTTGGAATACCCCAAACATTCTTGAGGCGACACCACGAAAACGTGCTGCGGTTCACAAATCTGTTATGGGCGTTATACGAGATAATGATGCTTATGTCGCCCATATTGAAAAAGTCTCAAAGCATATTGAAGCGCTTGTTTCCAATTCATCAGCCAAGACTCGCGAGCAGATACGTGATTTTATACGAACAGAGACGTTTTCTGATAGTTTCAATCAATCCTACTTTATGGAAAACGCTGAAGAGATTTGATCGGTACGTCTTTGATCAGAGATCCCGGCGACTTCAAGCCGAGAGCTAGATTTTGTTTACTGGCGACTAGCGCACTCGTCCCTGCGCATCTCGTCCAGTGCTCGATGACCGCAAGGCATGAATAAAGAGAATGTTCGATCTAAGACCGTTCGTTCGCTAGTAATTGACTCATGCGTCCCCCACGCGGCGCCATGTGAGACGATTGCGCGTCTGAGCGGAAGAGGCGAGCGGCCCAAATCCTCGCCGGGGCTTACGGCTTCAAGGCGCCGACCTCCCCCGCGTCGTCATCCCGGCCCCCGAGCCGGGATCCATTCCAAATCGTCGACGCCCTTGCGCCCGCGGGTCGCCGACGGATTTTCGTCCTGAAGCGAAAGGCCGTGTCAACGTCGAGGAATGGATCCCGGCTCGGGGGCCGGGATGACGAAGCTTTGGGCTCTGCGACCGTTCTTCCGCGCCGACGCCGGGTGGTAGGGGCGACTGCCGACGCGGCCGCACGAGATGTGTGGATCGTGCAGGGACCGGCCGGAGATGACGCCGCGTTGGGGCTGGCGCCTCCCGCTTCTGTCCCGGCGTTCCCGGCTTCCCTCGGAACGCCCGCCCGCCATTGCCTTCGCCCCTCTCTCCCCTCGCGGCGAGAGGGCGCCGCGTCCTCCATCCCAAAAAAACTTATCCCCACCCCCGCCGCCTTGCCCCATCATCCCCTCACCGCCGGCCCACGGAACGGGCACGAATGATCACCGGGATCGTTCGG
>NZ_AQQS01000045.1 GCF_002088275.1 Aurantimonas sp. 22II-16-19i | reverse complement strand
CGACCGCCTCGACGTCCCGGTCGACCCGCGGGATCGAGCGGATGAGGGCGGCGGTATAAGGCATCGCCGGCCGGGCGAAGAGGGCGTCGACGCCGGCCTCCTCGACGATGCGGCCGGCATACATCACCACCACCTTGTCGGCGATGCCGGCGACGACGCCGAGATCGTGGGTGATCAGCACGAGGGCGGTGCCGGCATCGGTGGTCAGGTCGCGGAAGAGATCGAGGATCTGCGCCTGGATGGTGACGTCGAGGGCGGTCGTCGGCTCGTCGGCGACGATCAGTTTCGGCCGGCACAGGAGCGCCATGGCGATGACGACGCGCTGGCGCATGCCGCCGGAGAGCTCGTGCGGATACTGCCCGATCCGTCGCTCGGCCTCGGGGATGCCGACCTTCTTCAGCATCGCCAGCGCCTGTGCCTCGGCTTCCCGGCGCTTCAGCCCCTTGTGGACCTTCAGCGTCTCCGACAGCTGGTGCCTGATCTTCATCGCCGGGTTCAGCGCCGTCATCGGGTCCTGGAAGACCATTGCCATGTCGGCGCCGCGCACCTTGTCGAGCTCCCGCGCCGAAAGCTTCAAAAGGTCGCGGCCCTCGAACAGCGCCTCGCCGGAGGTCTGGGCATTGCCGGCCAGCAGCCCGAAGACGCCGTTGAAGGTCTGGCTCTTGCCGGACCCGGATTCCCCGACGACGGCGACCGTCTCGCCCGGCGCGACCGTCAGGTCGAGGCCGTTGACCGCCTGCACCGCCCCGTCGGGCGTGGTGAAGCGGATGGTGTAGTCGGCAAGGGCGAGGAGGGGGCTTGTGTCAGGTGTCACCATCCCATGCCCCGATACAGTTCGTTCCATTCCGGATTCATCGTCTCGATCAATTCGATCTTCCATTCGCGGCGCCACCGTTTGATCGACTTCTCGCGGGTGATCGCATCGCGGATGTCAAAATGCTCCTCGTACCAGACGAGGCGTGTGCAGTTGTGTTTGGCCGTGAAGCTGTTCGAAAAGGCGTGGGTCTTGTGCTCGTAGACCCGCTGCGACAGATCGCCGGTGACGCCGACATAGAGCGTCCCATGCTTCTTGTTGGCCATGATGTAGACGTGTCCGGCCACACCCGCCGCCCCCTACCTCGGTCGTCATCCCGGGCTCCGCTCCAAATCTCGACCGAAGAAGCGCCGTTGTCGAGGTGGACGGCGGTTTCCATGGTTTGGAATGGATCCCGGCTCGGGGGCCGGGATGACGAGGCTGGGGTGGTGCGGCCATTTTCGGACGCGTCGGTCCCAGGCGCGGGATGGGCGAGGGGTTCGCCACGACGTGTCGGGAAAGGGCGCCGGCCTTTCCCCAGGTCGTCATCCCGGGCTTGACCCGGGACCCATTCCAAACCGTCGAACGAGTGCGCAGCGTCTTCAATGCAGTCGGCGACTTTAGCGGTTTGGAATGGATCCCGGCTCGGGGGCCGGGATGACGAAGCGGGGGTGGTGCGGCCGAGGGCGGATGCGTTGGAGCCAATAGCGGCACCGACGGGCTGCAGTTCGCGACCTCTCAGGATAGAGCGCCGGCCCTCCCCACGGTCGTCATCCCGGGCTTGACCCGGGATCCACTCCAAATCGTCCGTCGGGCGTGCCGCGCCGTCACAGCGATGGGCGGCGTCGGCGGTTTGGAATGGATCCCGGCTCGGGGGCCGGGATGACGAGGCTGAGGCGTCCCGGCCAGTCGAAGAAGCGTCTGGCATCATCACCGGTCCTTCGGGTCGAAGGCGTCGCGCAGGCCGTCGCCGATGAAGGCGAGGGCGAGCAGCATGGTGACGAGGACGCCGCCGGGGAAGAGCAGCAGCCAGTCGGCGGCGCCCAGCGCGTCGGCGCCTTCGGAGATGAGGGTTCCGAGCGAGGTCAGCGGCTCCTGCACGCCGAAGCCGAGATAGGACAGGAAGCTCTCGGTGATGACGATCTCCGGAATGGTCAGCGAGGCGTAGATCACCACCGGGCCGACGAGGTTGGGCACGATGTGCCGCAGGATGATCGCGAAGCTGGAGACGCCGGCGGCCCTGGCCGCCTCGACGAATTCCCGCTCCTTCAGGGACAGCGTCTGGCCGCGCACGATGCGCGCCATGGTCAGCCATTCCAGAAGCCCGATGGCGGCAAACAGCAGGAAGACGTTGCGCCCGAACATCACCATGAGAAGGATGACGAAGAGGATGTAGGGAAGCGCGTACATGACATCGACGAAGCGCATCATCGCCGCGTCGATCCGCCCACCGGCAAAGCCCGAGACGGCGCCGTAGAGAACGCCGACGATCACCGAGACGGTGGTGGCGATCAGCGCGACGAGGAGCGAGATCCGCGTGCCGTAGAGCGTGCGGGCGAGGAGGTCGCGGCCGTTCTGGTCGGTGCCGAAATAGTGGCCGCTGGCGATCGAGGGTGGCGCGGTGAAGGCTTCCCAGTCCGGCGTCTCGTAGTCGTAGGGGACGAGATAAGGGCCGACGATCGCGGCGAGGACGATGAAGCCGAAGACGAAGAGCGCCGTCATCGCCGCCTTGTTGTGGCGAAACCGCCGAAGGGCGTCCCGCGTCACCGAGCGCGGCTTGCCGCGCGGCACCGCGTCGTCGCGGTCGATGAAGGCCTTCTCCAGCGCCTCGCGCCTGTCGACATAGAGGGTCATCGCTGGCGCACCTTCGGATCTAGCCAGGCATAGGCGAGGTCGACGAGAAGGTTCAGAAGAACGATCAGCGCCATGTAGAAGATCACCGTGCCGAGCACCATGCCGTAGTCCCGGTTGAGGGCCGCCTTGACGAAATAGCCGCCGATGCCGGGCAGGCCGAAGATCGTCTCGACGACGATCGAGCCGGTGAGGAGATAGCCGGCGGCGGGTCCGAGATAGGAGACGACGGGGGTCAGCGCCGGCCGCAGCGCGTGGTTGAGGACGACCCGGCGCCGGCCGATGCCCTTGGCCGTCGCGGTCTTGATGAAATTGGCGTTCATCGTCTCGATCAGGGAGCCGCGCATCAGCCGCGAGATGCGGGCGATGTGGGGCAAGGCGAGGACGACGACCGGCAGGAGCAGGAATCGCAGCGAGCCGTCGCCCCAGCCGCCGACGGGCAGCCAGGCGAGCCTGACCCCGAAGAACAGCTGCAGGATCGGCGCGACGAGGAAGTTCGGCACGACGAGGCCGGTCATGGCGATCGCGCCGATGAGATAGTCGGCCGAGCGGTTCTGGTAGAGCGCGCCGTAGATGCCGGCGGCGATGCCGCCGACGATGGCGAGCAGGAAGGCCGAGCCGCCGAGGATCAGCGTGTAGGGCAGGCCGATCGCCAGCTGCCGGGCGACGGTGAAGTCCTTGGTCACGAAGGACGGCCCGAGATCGAGCACGGCGAGGCGGCCGAGATAGCGCAGATACTGGACGATCAGTGGATCGTCGAGATGGTAGTAGGCGCGCAGGTTGGCGAGGACTTCGGGAGGAAGCGCCCGCTCCTGGTCGAATGGCCCGCCCGGCGCGAGGCGCAGGATGAAGAAGCAGGCGGTGATCGCGATCAGGAGGACCGGGATCGTCGAGGCCAGCCGCTTCAGGACGAAAGTCAGCATGTCAGGATCGTTTCTCGGCTGGTCGCCCGGGGCTCGTTGATCGGCCCCGGTGCGGTGCGAAATGCGTCAGGCGGCGTCTGGCGCCGGGCACTCGGACGTCGTGGTCACGGCGACGGCGACGGCGATGGCCGGGCGCTGGCCGAGAGGCCATTCCGCCCGGCGCCGCTGCAGCGCATGCTGGCGTGCGTCACTCCGAGAGCGTCAGGTAGCGTGTCCGGTGCTTGTCGAAGACGTTGTCCACGAAGCCCTCGATCTTCGGCGAGACGATGTTCTCCGACAGATAGAAGTAGATCGGCATCGCGGCGTCGTCGTCGAGCGCGATCTTCTCGGCCTTCTCCAGCATCTCGGCGCGCTTGCCGAGGTCGGCCTCCTTCGCCGCCTGGTCGAGCAGGGCGCTGTAGTCCTGGTTCGACCACTGGCCGTAATTCATCTCGATGCCGGACTTCAGGAGGTCGAGGAAGTTCACCGGATCGTTGAAGTCGGCGAGCCAGCCGGCGCGGGCCACCTCGAAGGCGCCCTCGCGCAGATTGGCGTAGTGGACCTTCACCTCGGCGTTCTCCAGGCTGACATTGACGCCGAGCGGCTTCCACATGGCGGCGATCGCCACGGCGACGCGCTTGTGGTTGTCGTTGGTGTTGTAGCTGAGCGTGACGTCGAGCGGCTTGTCGGGGCCGTAGCCGGCCTCCGCGAGCAGCGCCTTGGCCTTCTCGACGCGCTCGGCGTAGGGCTGGTCGGCCCAGTCGAGGCGGGCGCCTTCCTCCGGGTAGTTGGCCATGCCCGGCGGCACCCAGCCATAGGCCGCCGGCTCGCCGGAGCCCAGCACCTTCGGGCCGATGATCTCGCGATTGACCGCCATCGAGAGGGCCTCGCGGACCCGGGCGTCGTCGAAGGGCGGCTTGGCCGAGTTGAAGACGTAGTAGTAGAGGCCGGCGAAGGGGGCGAAATGGCCCTGGCCCGGCAGGTTCTCCTGGATGAACTTGAACTGGTCCTTGGGATAGTCCGTCATCAGGTCGATCTCGCCGGCCTGGTAGCGGCGGAAGCCGGCGGAGACGTCCTCCATGGACAGGAAGCGGACGCCGTCGATGTCCAGCTCGTCCTTGCCGCCGTGCCAGTGCTCGTTGCGGGCGGTGAGGACATGGCTGCCCGGCACCCACTCGACCGGCTTGTAGGGGCCGTCGCTGACGATGTTGGAGATCTGCACCCAGTCGTCGCCGACCCTGTCGATCAGGTGCTTGGGCAGCGGGTAGGCGGTGTAGTGGGTGAGGAGGCTCGGATAGTAGGGCACCGGGTGCTCGAGGGTGATCTCCAGCGTCTTGTCGTCCACCGCCTTGACGCCGAGCTGGTCGAGATCGGTCATCTCGCCCTTGTTGATCTTCTCGGCATTCTTGATCGGGTACTGGAGATAGGCGTATTGCGCCGCCGTCTTCGGGTCCATCAGGCGCTTGAAGGAGAACACGAAGTCCTGCGCCGTCACCGGCTCGCCGTCCGACCAGCTGGCGTCGTCCCGCAGCTTGAACGTCCAGGTGAGACCGTCCTCAGACGTTTCGTAGCTTTCGGCGACGCCGAGCACCGGCTTGGCTTCGGCATCCTCGGTGAAGAGACCCTCGTAGATGTCGCCGGCGACGCGGTCCTCCCAGTCGCCGGACATCTTCTGTGGATCGAGCGAGGTGACGTCGCCGCCATTGTACATGACCAGCTCCTTGGCATGGGCGGTGCCCAGCGCCAGCAGCGTCGACAGCGCCAGCGCGCCGGTGAAGGTCCTGAATGAGAAGCTCATGTCGTGCCCCGAGATTGGTGACGACGCATCCGCGGATGCGACCCAGAGTTCCAGTTGTTCCAATTTCGGCGGGCCTGTCCAGTGACTTGTGCTCAGCGATCCGCCACGCCCCGCATGGTGCCCATAAGGAAGGCATCGGGTCGCCCGGGCCTGCAAAAGCTGCAAATGAGGCGTTTTTCAACGCAGCATCGGCCTGCGGGGCCATTCGTGAATCGTGTGGAGAAATCCTTCCCCGGCATGTCCATGCACGGCGAGCGCGACGGCGAATCGTTGCGCTTGGGGCGAGGGGCGATTCGACCGGCACCGCCTTCGCCGCGGCGCGCCGCCACTCCCCCTGACTATCGGGACGCGCGCCCTTATATGATCGTCGTCGCCATGATCCCGGTCGATCCCGGCGCCCGGAGCGCCGCGCCCGCCGGAGCTTTGCCAGTTCCCGCAGCCGGACGGAAATGTCAGGAATATCAATGTTCTCGAAATTCGAGAGGATGGTCGACGCGTTCCCGCGCGACGAGCTCGACCGACCGGTCCCGAACACGCTTTTCGGCTTCATCTGGTTCTTCGCGCGGCCGGTATGGCCGCTGCTATTGGCGATGGCCGTCCTCACCACGATCATCTCGATGATCGAGGTCTCGCTGTTCGGCCTTCTCGGCAATGTCGTCGACTGGTTCGGCGACACGCCGCCGGACCAGTTCCTCGCCGAGCGCGGCTGGCAGCTCGCCTTGATCGGCCTCGTGGTGCTCGTCGTCCTGCCGGGGGTCCAGCTCGTCGACGGCCTCGTGAACTTCCAGTCGATCTTCGGGAATTTCCCGATGCGCTTCCGCTATACGATGCATCGCTGGCTGCTCGGCCATTCGCTCAGCTTCTTCCAGGACGAGTTCGCCGGCCGGGTCTCCCAGAAGCTGATGCAGACGGCGCTCGCCGTTCGCGAGACGGTGATCAAGTCGATCGACGTCTTCCTCTATGTCGGCGTCTACTTCACCGGCGTCCTGATCGTCGCGGCTTCGTCGGACTGGAAGCTGGCGCTGCCCTTCGTCGGCTGGCTCGCCCTCTACGCCGTGATGCTGCGCTGGTTCATCCCGCGGCTCGACCGCGTTGCCGAGCGCCAGGCCGACGCCCGGGCCGAGATGACCGGCCGGATCGTCGACGCCTATGCCAACGTCCAGACGGTGAAGCTGTTCGCCCATACCAGGCGCGAAGGCGACTATGCGCGCGCCTCCATGAGCGGCTTCCTCCAGACGGTCTACGGCCAGGGGCGGCTGATCACGCTGTTCGTGGTCTGCCTGCAGACGCTGAATTCGCTGCTGCTCTTCGCCGTCGGCGCGATGGGCATCCTGCTGTGGACGAACGGCCTCGCGACGGTCGGCGCGGTGGCCGCCTCGGTCGGCCTCGTCCTGCGCATCCACGGCATGTCGCAGTGGATCATGTGGGAGGTCTCGGCGCTGTTCGAGAACATCGGCACGATCCGCGACGGCATGGCGACGCTGCAGATCCCCCACGCCATCACCGACAAGCCGCAGGCAAAGCCGCTCGCCGTGCCGAAGGGCGAGATCCGCTTCGACAAGGTGTCGTTCCACTACGGCAAGGGCGACGGCGTCCTGCGGGACTTCGACCTGACGATCCGGCCGGGCGAGAAGGTCGGCCTCGTCGGCCGCTCGGGTGCCGGCAAGTCGACCATCCTCAACCTTCTCATGCGTTTCCACGACGTCGAGGGCGGCCGCATCCTGATCGACGGCACGGACCTTCGCGACGTGCCGCAGGAATCGCTGCGCGAGAAGATCGGCATGGTGACCCAGGACACCTCGCTGCTGCACCGCTCGATCCGCGAGAACGTGCTCTACGGGCGGCCTGACGCCGACGAGGCGGCGCTGATGCGGGCCATCGCCCGGGCGGAAGCCGGCGACTTCATCGAGGACCTGCGCGACCGCGACGGGCGCACCGGGCTCGACGCCGAGGTCGGCGAGCGCGGGGTGAAGCTCTCCGGCGGCCAGCGTCAGCGGATCGCGATTGCCCGCGTCATGCTGAAGGACGCGCCGATCCTGCTCCTCGACGAGGCGACGTCGGCGCTCGATTCCGAGGTCGAGGCGGCGATCGCCCAGAACCTCTACCGGCTGATGGAGGGCAAGACGGTGATCGCCGTCGCCCACCGGCTGTCGACCATCGCAGCCCTCGATCGGCTGGTGGTGCTCGACAAGGGCGCCATCGTCGAGGAGGGCAGCCATGCCGAACTCGTCGCCCGCGGCGGGCTCTACGCCTCGCTCTGGTCGCGGCAGGTCGGCGGCTTCCTGCCGTCCGCCGAGGACGACCAGGCGAGCCCGCCATCGGCCATGCGAGCCGCCGAATGATGGACCGCCTGCTCCAGCGCTTCGAGACCGTCCTCGACCCGTTCGAGGACGATGCCGGGCCCGATCCGGACGGGGTGTACCGCACCGGCCACCTGAAGCCGCTGCCCGCCGAGACCAACGCCTTTATCTGGCACTTCGCCAAGCAGGCGAAGGGGCCGCTGGTCGGCCTCCTGATCGTCGGCGGCCTGACCGGCGGCATCGAGGCGCTCTTGTTCACCGGCGTCGGCTGGCTGGTCGACGCGCTCGGCCGCTCGACGCCGGAGACGCTCCTGGCGGAGCATTTCTGGCTGATTGCCGGGCTGCTCTTCGTCACGCTGATCGGCCGCGCGGCACTGCTCTTCGTCTCTTCCGTGCTCGAGGAACAGGTGATCAGCCCGAGCTTCTACAACCGCATCCGCTGGCAGAGCTACCGCCGGCTGATGGAGCAGGCCTACACCTTCTTCCAGAACGACTTCGGCGGGCGCCTCGCCCAGAAGGTCCAGCAGGTGGGCGCGGCGACCGGCGACTTCATCACCACGATCCTGCAGACCTTCTGGTCCTTCGTCACCTTCATCTTCCTGACGGTGACGATCCTCGGCGCCATCGACTGGCGGATGGCCGTCGTCCTCGTCCTGTGGGCGGCGGGCTATGTCTGGATCGTCCGCAACCTGTTGCCGAAGATCCGCAAATACGGCCGCGCCTCGGCCGATGCCCGCTCCATCGTCTCCGGCCGGGTGGTCGACAGCTTCACCAACATCCTGTCGGTCAAGCTGTTCGATTCGTCCCGCAAGGAGGACGAATTCGTCAAGAACGGCTTCGTCCATCTGGTCGACATGACCCGGCGCTCGACCCGGGCGATCACCGAGGTGCGGACCGTCGTCGCCGTCCTCAACGGCTTCATGATGAGCGGCGTCGGCGTCATCGCCGTCGCCGGCTGGCAGGCCGGCTCGGTGACGGTCGGCGGCGTCGCGACGGCGCTCGGCCTGGTGCTGCGGCTCAACCAGATGTCCGGCTGGATGATGTTCAACATCAACGGCCTCGTCCGCAACTACGGCACCATCCAGGACGCCGTGGCAACGATCACCCGGCTGCCGACCCTCGTCGACGCGCCGAACGCCCAGCCGCTCGAGGCGGATCAGGGCGGCATCCGCTACGAGGACGTCACCTTCCACTATGGCAAGGGCGGCGGCGTCGTCTCGAACCTCTCCCTCGATATCCGGCCGGGGGAGAAGGTCGGGCTCGTCGGCCGTTCGGGGGCCGGCAAGACCACCCTCGTCAATCTCCTCCTGCGGCTCTACGACCTCGAGGACGGGCGCATCCTGATCGACGGCCAGGACATCTCGCAGGTCACCCAGCAGTCGCTGCGGGCGGCGATCGGCGTCGTCACCCAGGATACCTCGCTCCTTCACCGCTCGATCCGCGACAACATCGCCTTCGGCCGGCCCGACGCCGACGACGACGAGGTGGTGCTGGCCGCCGAGCGGGCGAATGCCGAGGACTTCATCCCGACACTCCGGGATCCGAAGGGTCGCACCGGCTACGACGCCCATGTCGGCGAGCGCGGCATCAAGCTGTCCGGCGGCCAGCGCCAGCGCATCGCCATTGCCCGGGTGCTCCTCAAGGACGCGCCGATCCTGGTGCTGGACGAGGCGACGTCGGCGCTGGATTCGGAAGTCGAGGCGGCGATCCAGGACAATCTCACCCGGATGATGGCGGGCAAGACCGTCATCGCCATCGCCCACCGCCTCTCCACCATCGCGGCGATGGACCGGCTGATCGTCCTCGACAAGGGAGCGATCGTCGAGGAGGGCAGCCACGCCGAACTCCTGGCGAGGAACGGTCTCTATGCCAGCCTTTGGCGGCGGCAGTCCGGCGGCTTCCTGTTCGGCGACGAGGCGCAGGAGGACGAGAGTGCCGCAGCCGAGTGACGTCACGGGCCGACTTCCAGCGCCGACCCCGGTCGTCGACCGGCGCCGGGAGGGCGCTCGAGCGCCTTGCGGGTATCAGTCGTCCTGAATGCTCGTCAGGTAAGCGATGATCGCTGCTGCCCTGTCCGGCGTGAAGATGAATTCCGGCATGTCGGGATGCCCCGTCGAGAAGCCTTCGACCAAGGCTTCTTGAAGATGAGCGACGGGATAACGCGCCGACAGGGTGCGAAACGGCGGAGCCTGAAGGTGCGGGCTATTTCCGCTGCGCGCGACGGCGTGGCACCGGGCGCAGTTCTGCTCGAGAAGTTGCTGGCCTGCCGCCAGCCGCGACAGGTCTTCGGCCGCAGCCGTCCCGGCTGCGGCGACGAGGAGCGCAACGCTCGTCCCCGTCACCATCCTCGTCACGAGGGTCGAAAGCCGTACCGCCATCTTGCAGCCTCCACCGATTTCATTGCCAACGAGATGGCAGAGACGTGCGGCGACTGCCTTGATCCCTGTCAAGGCGCCCGATCGGATGCCGGCGAGGCGGGAGTAGAAGGTTCGACGCAAGGCGAGCGGTGCAAGGACCGACGAAAGCCGGGCCCGGCGGCGACGGGACCGTGACTTTCTCGCTGGCAACCCTGCAGGGCCCGAGCCCATCACCGCCCGTATCTGGAGGCCGTGTCGGGAACGCCGATGCATCGCGGATCACCGGGGTCGCGTCCCGGCCGGGTTGGCGGCAACGACGCTCTCCCGCGTCGGAGCTTCGCCAAGAGCCGCCAATGGCCGCCAAGTCTGCCGGCATCGGACGAAAAATCCCGTGGATGACCGCAGGCGAGACGCTGGGGCATGGACTTTTTGCTGCAGCTGCCCGAATCGCCAGTTCCGGTGGCCTTGCAACGGGCGAGGCTCAGGGAGACGGAACCCGCTCGATGAAATCGACCCTATTATCGACCATAGCGATGAGCTTGATCGCCATCGGCCTCGCCGGCTGCACGACGACCGAGGAAGCCAACCAGGCGATCCAGGGACGCTGGCTCGGCCAGCCGAGCGACGCCTTCTTCTCGCAATACGGCCCGCCCGTCAGCGCCTTCCCGTTGAATGCCGGCGGCACCGTCTACACCTGGCGGGGCGGCGAGACCGTGCGCAACGTGCCGGCCCAGTACCGTCCGATGACCCAGCAGGAGAAGGAGTTCGCCGAGAAGCAGCGGGCGCCGCGGACCGTCATCAACATCGGCGGCAACATGGCCGTGGATTCGGCGCCTCCGGGACAGGTGCTGATGGCGCCGGCCCGTTCCGAGGAGCTCGGCTGCGAGGCGCAGATCACCACCAATTCCGGCGGCATCATCACCAACATCCGCGCCAGCCGCGACACCGACGGCGAGGGCTTCAGCTTCTCGCGCTGCGCCGAGGTCTTCGGCGTCACCAGCTGAGGCGGCGAGCCTGGCGGGAGCTGCGGACCGCAGCTGCGGGCTGGCGCCGGGCGGCGTTGACGGGTAGGGCGGAGCGAGCCACATTCGCTCCCCCGATCCAGAGGATGCCCAATGCCCCGCTCCGAGACCGAAGCCCTGATCCGCCGCTATCTCGACGCCTTCAACGCCGGCGACGTCGATACCATGCTGGCCCTCCTCGACGAGGACGTCGCCCATGACGTCAACGAGAGCGGCCGGGAGATCGGCCGCGACAGCTTCCGTACCTTCATGGCGACGATGCACCGCCACTATGACGAGACGCTCGCCGACATCGTCGTCTTCGCCAGCGAGGACGGCACGCGGGCGGCGGCCGAGTTCACCGTGCGCGGCCGCTACCGGGAGACCGCGGCCGGCCTGCCGGAAGCTTCGAACCAGGCCTACTCGATCCCCGCCGGCCAGTTCTTCTCGCTGGAGGACGGCCGGATCACCCGCGTCACCACCTACTACAATCTGAAGGCCTGGATCGCGGCCGTCTCGAAGGCGTGAGATCGGACAGGCATGGCGAAACCGACCGATGAGCTGAGCTTCGAGGTGCTGCCCGGTGCGGCGATCACCAAGGTGCTCGGCGATCTGGCCCGGCTTCGGATCGCGGTGTTCCGGGCCTATCCCTATCTCTATGACGGGGACGAGGCCTATGAGCGGAGCTATCTGGCAGCCTACGCCGGTTCGCCCGGCGCGATGGCGGTGATCGCGAGAGCCGGCGATGAGGCGATCGTCGGGGCGGCGACGGCGGCTCCCCTCGGCGACCACCAGCCGCAGCTGGGCGAGGCCTTCGCAAATCGGGGCATCGACCCGGCCAGCGTCTTCTATCTCGGCGAATCGGTGCTGCTTCCCGCCTATCGCGGCCGGGGCGCCGGCCACCGCTTCTTCGATGAACGCGAGGCGGCGGGCCGGGCCGGCGGCTTTGCCATCGCCGCCTTCTGCGGCGTCGTGCGGCCCGGCGATTACCCCGCCCGGCCGGACGGCTACCTGCCGCTCGACGGCTTCTGGCAGAAGCGCGGTTACGAACGGATCGACGGCCTCGTCTCGACCATGCGCTGGCGCGACGTGGGCGAGGGTGAGGGCGAGGAAAGCGACAAGCCGATGCAGTTCTGGATGCGCCGGCTGGACTGAAGCGGCCTGTCCGGCCCCTGCTCGGACCCTGTCCGAAAAGCTGGACCGGCGCGCATCGCACCCCGCGCGGCCAGGGGGCGGACTGCAAGCCCGACATCCCGGAGGGGACCTTCGGACTTCGGATGAGAGGCTGAACGCCTCATGAACGCCGCTTTCCGGCATCGTTCAGCGCCACTTTGGCATGGTCTCCTCATCGGCGGACGACAGGCGCCGACGAGAGCCCAAGTCAAAGGAGACACCGATCATGTTCCGCAAACTCGCCAAGACCCTCTGCGTCGTCGCCGCCCTCGGTGCCGCTGGTGCCGCCGTGCCGACCGCAGCGTCCGCCGGTAGCTACGGCGCCACGATCTCGATCGGCAGCGGCGGCGTCGAATTCGTCGGCCATCGCGGCCACTATCGCCGCCATGCCGGCTGCTCGCCGCGCCGCGCCCTCGACAAGGCGCGCCATTTCGGTCTCCGCCACGCACGCATCCGCAATGTCGGCCGCCGCGCGATCACCGTCGTCGGCCGCAAGTACCATGGCCGCGCCGTCATCCGCTTTGCCCGCGTGCGCGGCTGCCCGGTCATCTCGTACCGCTGAGCGGGGCCGTCCCCCCGCGACCGCGTGCCGGCTTTCGTCCCAGCGTATGGTTCGGGACGGAGCCGGCAACCCTTCGTTTCGCGACACCGCATGCCAGCAGTGCTCCCGCCGCGCGCCGGCGACGCCTTGCGCCCGCCTCAGGCCCGCGCCCGGATGAACGCCTCGACGAAGGCGGGCGCCGCCTCGGAGACCGCGGCCAGCGAATAGCCGCCCTCCTGGACGATGACGCTCGGCAGGCCCAGACGGCCCAGCATCTCGCCCACCCGCGGATAGGCCTCGCCGGTCACCGCGAGTTTCGACAGCGGGTCGGCTTGATGGGCGTCCCAGCCGGCCGAGATGACCAGCGCCTCTGCCCCGAAGCCGAGGGCACGCTCGGAGAGCGTCTCTACGGCGGCGAGGAATGCGCCGTCGCCGGCACCGAAGGCCAGCGGCAGGTTGAGATTGCAGCCTTCGCCGGCGCCGTGTCCGGTTTCCTCGGCATAGCCCAGAAAGTGCGGGTAATAGGCCGACGGGTCGGTGTGGACCGAGCCGAAGAACACGTCGTCGCGGGCATAGAAGATCGTCTGGGTGCCGTCGCCATGATGGGTGTCGAAGTCGAGAATCGCGACTTTCCCGTATGTCTCGCGCAGGAGTTCGGCGGCGATCGCCGCATTGTTGAGGAAGCAGAAGCCGGAGGCACGGTCGGCATAGGCATGGTGGCCCGGCGGGCGGCAGAGCGCAAAGGCCGCGCCGTCGCCGGAGAGCACCGTGCGGGCCGCCGCGATGGCGCTCGCCGCCGAGGCGAAGGCGGCCCTGGTGGTGCCTTGCGTCATCGCGCAGGAGAGATCGCCCACATACCAGCCGGACTGGCCGAGGATGCCGGTGGTGCGCGGCGCCGGTCGCGCACCGTTGGACAGCGGCGAGGCGCCATAGGGGCGGGCGGCGGCAAAATAGGGATGAACGTTCGGCAGAACCTCCGGCCCGGCGTTCGGCAGGGCCTGAAACCGCTCGAAGGCGGTTTCGAGAAAGGCGAGATAATGCGCCGGATGGACCCTCTCGATCGCCCCGCGGTCGAGATCCTCGGGCGCCTCGACGGCCAGTCCCAGGCGACCGAGGCTCTCGATCAGCGTCGCGGCACGATCGGGATTCTCCAGCGGCTGCACCAGCCGGCCATGGACGCCGTATTGCGTCGGCCGGTGATCCATCTGGGTCTGCGAGAAGAAGACTTTCATTGCCACGCCTTTCGCCAGTTGGCTCGCCTGCAATCGCCGGCCCTCGGGCCTGCAGGCCAAGATAGCTCCGTTGCGGGCTTTGTCGCGCCGCCCGCCTAAGACGGCTTCTGGCCGTTGCGGCCGATGGCGCCGACGAGCAGCGCCAGCGCTTCCCGCTCGTGCTGCGGATCGGAAGCATTGAGCCGCCCGTCGAGCGACAGTGTCGCAAGGCCGTGCACCATCGACCAGCAGGCGAGTCTTGCCGCCGCGATGTCGCCCGGAGCCAGGCTGGCGACGCGGCGAGCCAAAACGTCGAAGCCGGCGGGACCATCCGGCTTCGCAACAGCCCGGGCAACTTCGCCGGCAAACATCAGGCGAAACAGCGCCGGGTGAGCGCGGGCGAAGGCGAGATAGGCAAGCCCCTGCTCGAGCAGCGCCTCGCTTGGATCGTCCCGCTCGTCCGCCGCCGTCAGCTTCGCATGCAGCAGGGCGAATCCGCGCTCGGCGACGGCGGACAGGAGGGCGGTCTTGTCGGGAAAATGCCGGTAGGGCGCCATCGCCGAGACCCCCGCCGCGCGCGCCACGGCCCGCAGCGACAGATCCGCGCCGTCGCTCTCCAGGAGCTGCAGCGCTGCCGAGACGAGGGATTCGCGCAAACCGCCGCCGGGGCTCGTCATGGACGTTTACACTGTATACAAGAGCGTCTATGTTTACACGATAAACATCGTGGAGATCCGGCATGCAAGAGCGTTCCACCCGCAGATCCGTCGATCTCTCCGGCTTTCCCGACCTCGTGGTCGTCATTCTCGGCATCCGCGTTCGCAGGCTGCGCGGCGTCATGTCGATCATCGGCATCGGCAAGGGCCTGACGCAGATAGCGGATACGCCGCCGACCGGCCTGCTTTGCCAAGAGCAGATGTTCTTCGGTCTGACCCATCTCGGCATTCGCCAGTACTGGCGCGACTTCGAAAGCCTGGAGGCCTTCACCCGCAGCGAACCGCATGCGACGTGGTGGCGGGAGTTTCTGCGCGACAGCGGCGGCACCGGCTTCTGGCACGAGACCTATTCGGCGAGCCGCGGCATCGAGGCGGTCTATGTCGACATGCCGGGGCCGGTCGGGCTCGGCCGTTTCGCCCCGGAGCGCCCGCCGATCGGCCCGTTCCTGTCGGCGCGTGGGCGTCTCGAGGGCAGGCTCGAGCCACCACCCGCCTGACGCGGCCGACCGGCGACCGGCATGGCCATTGCGGCTTGCGCCATCGCCTGATCGGGACTAGGGTCCGGCCGTTTGTCAAGGGGCGGCGAGGCCGCTTCCTGCTGCATCCCGTCCAAACCATCGGAGTTGAAAGACATGGCGTTTCTTGCCGCCGCCCTCGATCGCGTGAAGCCTTCGGCCACCATCGCCGTCTCGCAGAAGGCCCGCGACCTCAAGGCGAAAGGCCGCGACGTCATCGGTCTCGGCGCCGGCGAGCCGGACTTCGATACGCCGGACAACATCAAGGAAGCCGCGATCGACGCGATCCGCCGCGGCGAGACCAAGTACACGCCGGTCTCCGGCATCCCGGAGCTGCGCCAGGCGATCGCGGCGAAGTTCAAGCGCGAGAACGGCCTCGACTACAAGCCGGAGCAGACGATCGTCGGCACCGGCGGCAAGCAGATCCTGTTCAACGCCTTCATGGCGACGCTCAATCCCGGCGACGAGGTGATCATCCCGGCGCCCTACTGGGTGTCCTATCCGGAGATGGTGGCGATCTGCGGCGGCACGCCGGTCTTCGTGACGACCCGGATCGAGGACAATTTCAAGCTCACCCCCGAGGCCCTGGAAGCGGCGATCACGCCGAAGACCAAGTGGTTCCTGTTCAACTCGCCCTCCAACCCGTCGGGCGCCGCCTATAGCGAGGCGGAGCTGAGGGCGCTCGCCGACGTCCTGATGCGCCACGACCACGTCTGGGTGCTGACCGACGACATGTACGAGCATCTGGTCTATGGCGAGTTCGTCTTCACGACGCCGGCGCAGGTCGAGCCCGGCCTCTACGAGCGCACGCTGACGATGAACGGCGTCTCCAAGGCCTATGCGATGACCGGCTGGCGCATCGGCTACGGCGCCGGCCCGCTGGCGCTGATGAAGGCGATGGACATGATCCAGGGCCAGCAGACCTCCGGCGCCTGCTCGATCGCCCAATGGGCGGCGGTCGAGGCGCTGAACGGCCCGCAGGACTTCATCCCGCGCAATCGCGAGATCTTCCAGGGGCGCCGCGATCTCGTCGTCGGCATGCTCAACCAGGCGCGCGGCATCGATTGCCCGTCGCCCGAGGGCGCCTTCTACGTCTATCCCTCCTGCAAGGGCCTGATCGGCAAGAAGACGGCGTCGGGCAAGGTCATCGAGACCGACCAGGACTTCGTCACCGAGCTGCTCGAGGCCGAGGGCGTCGCGGTGGTGCACGGTTCGGCCTTCGGCCTCGGCCCCAATTTCCGGATTTCCTACGCGACCTCCGAGGCTCTGCTGGAGGAAGCCTGCTCGCGCATCCAGCGCTTCTGCGGCAGCCTCGACGACTGAGCCGGCAGGCGCCGCATCGGGCGGCGCCTGATACCGCGAACGATCCTGCGAGCCCGCTGCCGGCGCCATCCGGCGGCGGGTTTCGCGTTCGAGGGGACCGGCTCCCGGCGCGCAACCGCAAGGCAGGATTCCGCGCAAAAAAAAGCCGGGTCCCAAAGAACCCGGCCAAGCGTGGTCTCGAAAGACCGTATGGGAGGAAACAGCCGGACCCGACGACTGGGAGGAGATGCCGAAGCATCCGACTGGCGAGGAGAATAGTAGATCAGGATCTCAGAGCAATCGCGGCTGAGGCATGTCAGCCATGCATCTATGCGATAGCTAATTTTTATCACGGGCAGGTCTTATAATGGGTTTATCCGAATACGTAATAGATAATGTCTATCAAAACGTCTGCAGGCATGCAAATCTTGCAGGTCTTGCGGGCCATCGATGCGCAATTTGTGGGATTTCGTTAACCATGACGGCGCTTCACGCGATCGGCATCATTTGCAGACGGGCAGGCACCCTACCGCTCACCGAGGGAAAGCCTTAATCTCTCGTTAAGCACGCTGCTTCGCAGGGCGGGCCGTCCCGAGTCCGGTCGATGAGAGGATCCCGCCTTCATGGGTGCATCGCAATCCTACGCGTTGAGGGGGCAGGTCACCCGCCTCGACGCCACCACCCGCATCACTCTCTCGGTGCTGGCGCTGGCCAGCGGCGTCTACACCTATCTCGGCGTGCGCGAACTGCTCGACGGCGACGAGACCACGGTGTTTCTGGGCGCGATCGTCTATTCCTCGGCGGTCTCCGTCGCGATCTACGCCTTCTGGTCCTATCTGATGCGGTTCATGCCGCATGTCCGCCAGCCGGGCGGCCGCCGCATGCTCTATCTCGCCATGGCGATCGGCTCGGCGATGATCATCGCCATGTCGTCCTGGCTGAACGCCTCGGCGCTCGCCGGCTCCGCGGCGCTGGAACAGCATCTGGCGGTCACCACCGAGGAATATCAGCAGAAGCTCAACGAGGCGCATGAGAACGCGCTCGCCGCCCAGAGCCTGTTGCCGGACATCCAGCTCGCCTCCCAGCGCTTCGCCGGCCTGTCGGAGCAGGAGGCACGGTCCGGCGTCCTCACCGGCACGTCCGGTTCGGGGACGGTGGTCCAGCTCCTGCGCCAGATGTCGAGCCAGCTCTCCGGCCTGCAGGGCGAGATCGAAGGCTCGCGCGCCCAGGTGAAGGCGCTGTTCGAACAGGGCGGCCAGCATCTCGCGGCGATGCGAAAGCTCGTCTCCTCGCAAGGGCCGGTCGCCGAACGCGCCAACGCCTATGGCGACGAAGCCGTGGCGTTGTCGGGGCTCCTGACCTCGCTGGAACAGACCTCGGTCGCGCCCGCCGTGCGCCGCGCGGCGGAAGATCTCGGCCGCAGCTTCATCGCCCCCATTGCCGACGCGGGCGACGCGGATCTGCGCGAGCGCCAGAGCCGCGTCGTCGGCACCATCGAGGCGGCGGTGCAGGCCCAGAGCCTCGCGCTGGCGACGGCGGCTGACGAGATCCTCGCCCGACCGAAGGTCGAGCCTCTGCGCTTCACCCCGCTGTCGGCGCCGGAGGCGGTGATCCGCTATGCGCGGGATTTCCTGCCCTCCTGGGCCGGGGCGATCTCCATCGATCTTCTGCCGGCGGTGCTGATCTTCGTCCTCTGCATCGTCCAGGACGTGATCCGCCGCGAGGAGGGCGAGGAGCTCGAACTCGGCGACATGAGCGCCGGCGAGATGATGCGCGCGCTGCGCATCCAGAAGAAGCTGCAGGCGGCCGAGCGCGGCGACGTCGATGCCGGCGAGTGGGCGGGTGAACGGGAGGCGGCAGTCCATCACGGTGAGATCGTCGGCCCGCCCCGCGAGGCGGACGACATCATCCAGCGCAACCGTCCGGCAGGCGCAACGCCCTTCGCCAAGACGGCCGCGCGGTGAGGCGGAGGCGACGCACCCCGTGCCGCGCCGCGCCGGTCCGTCCGGTCAGGTAGCCCCCAGATGATCGGCGACGAGACACCGCCGGGGCGGCTGGAGCGCGTCCTTCTGGCGCTGCCGGAGGGATCGGTGCTGCGCCTCGTCTTCGTGGCGCTGCTCAGCGTGTCGCTGGCCATCGTCGTCATCGATTACCGCAGCATGGCGGAGCGCTCCGCCGAGGAGGAGCGGACCAGCCGCATCGAGTCGATGCCGCTTCGCCCGCCCCGGCCCGGCGACCAGATCCGCCCCTATCTGCCGCGGGCGATGCCGGTCGGTCCCGACCGGGGCGAGCCGGTGCTGCCGGGCTATGACGGTCCGGTGGAGGGCGAAGCGCTGGCGGCGCCGATGCGCTTCTTTCGAGGGCCGGGCGGCGAGGCCAGCGCCATCGGCCGGATCGAATTCGGCACGGCAGAAGCGTTGCGCGCGTTCCTGGCGACGCCGGAGGCGGCGGGCGTCGACACCCTCGTGATGCACTCGCCCGGCGGTTCCGTCGCCGATGCGATCGCCATGGCCCGCGACCTGCGCAGCCAGGGGATTTCCACCCGCGTGCCCGACGACGGCTACTGCGCCTCCGCCTGTCCGCTGCTGCTGTCCGGCGGGTCGACGCGGCGAGCCGGCGAGGGCGCCTGGGTGGGGGTCCATCAGGTCTTCGCGGTGTCGGGGTCGGAGCCGGGGCTGCCCTCCACGGTCGATCGCTCGATCGCCGAGATCCAGGCGACGACGGCCGAATGCCAGAGCCTGCTCGCGGAGATGGGCGTCGATCCGGCGCTGTGGATCAAGGCGATGCAGACGCCGGCGGCCAGCCTCTACGTGCTGACGCCGGAAGAACTGGTGGCCTACCGCCTGGTGCGGCCGCTGCCCGACGGGCCCGCTTTCGTCGGGCCGCCGGCGCCGACCTATCCGACTTTTCCACCAGTGCCGCCTGCCCTTGAAGCCGGCGAGCCCGCCCCGCCCGCCGGTGAAGCTGGCGAACCCGCGGCCTCCGAGGCGGCGAGGCGGACCGGCGCGCCGTCGGCGATCTGAGGCCGGCCCGGCATGGCCGCGTCAGGGCTCGAACAGCCGCACGAGCGCCAAAACGGCGAGGGTGGCACCGACAGCCATGAGCGCCAGGAGGTATTGCCCGAGACCGCAGGCGAGACCGACGGACCCGGCCATCCAGAGCGAGGCGCCCGTGGTCAGGCCGCGCACCTCGCCCTTGGCCTGGATGATCGCGCCGGCGGCGAGGAAAGCCACGCCCGACGTGATCGCGCCGATGATGCGGATCGGGTCGGATCGGACGTGGTCGCCGTCATGGAGCCCGATCAGCACCGTCACCAGTAGCGTGAAGACGCAGGCGCCGACGCCCACCAGCATGTGGGTGCGCAGCCCGGCCGGGCGGTCCCGCTGCTCCCGTTCGAAGCCGATCGCGCCGCACAGGACGAGTGCCGCCGCGATGCGCACGAATTGCGCGCCGGCGGTCTCAAGGTCGATGTCATTGCCGAATTCGATCATGAGCAGAAGACGCATTTCGCCCCTGCTTGGTTGCACGCGGAGCCCGACGATCGGCATCGGAGCGGCTACCGGAGCGGCCACCGAAAGGCAGGTGGTGCGGATCGTCCGGTGACCGTCAGTCGGTGACCCGGTCGAGGAACGCCAGGAGGCTGGCCATGGCGGGCTTGCGGTAATCCTCGGCTTCCATCAGCGTCTCGTGCCGGGCGCCGGGGATGACGTGGCTCTCGACGTCATGGCAGTCGAGCGCCTGCATCGCTTCGGCAAGCTCGGTGATCGCCGCGCCGTTCCGCGTCGCGGGATCCTGCGAGCCGCCGAGGAGATGGATCGGCAGTTCGGGCGGCAGCAGCGAGAGACCCGGCTTGGAACCGGCTTCGAAGACCAGCCGGGCGATGTCCTCCATCATCGAGACCGTCGGCGTGAACCCGCAGAGCGGGTCGCGCATATAGGCGTCGATTTCCCGTTCGTCGTGGCTCAGCCAGTCGAAGGCGGTGCGGCGCGGCGAGACCGATTTTTCCCAGGCGCCGAAGGTGAAGCGCCGCGCCAGCTCGCTGGCGACGTCGGAGCCCTTCAGCGCCTTCTCCGCCTTCAGCGCCCATCGCCCGAGGCGCCGGTCGAACCCGTGGGCGAAGTCGGCGTTCCAGACGCAGAGGCCGGCGAGATCGCGGCCGAAGCGCTCGCCGTAGTTCAGCGCGATGTGGCCGCCGAGCGAGTGCCCGAACACCACCACGGGAAGCTCGCCCACGAGTTCCAGCGCGTGGAGATGCACGGCCCGGCAGTCGCGCAGCAGCTTCTCCGACCCGCCAGACCCGGCGAAGCGGCGCAGCGGCGCGTCGGGGGCCACCGTCGATCCGTGGCCGCGATGGTCATGGGCGAAGACGTGGAAGCCTTGCCGCGCCAGCTCGCGGGCGAAACGGCCATAGCGTCCGGCGTGCTCGGCAAGGCCATGGAAGACGAGGACGATGCCGCGCGCTTCGCCCTCGGCCTTCGTCCGGTAGAGATGCAGCGTCGCGCCGGACCGGCTGTCGAGGGATTTTTCGTCGTCGAAACGCAAGATTGATCGGGCTCCGGCCGGATTGTCATCCACGCTACATAGCGCGGGACCAGCCTTGCCGCACGCGCCGATACGCGATTGCGCCGACCATCCCGTTTACGGCCTGGTTGCCGGAGCGTAAACTGCAACCGAAGCGGCCTCTTGGCCGGCGCTTGGGGAGGATCGGGCAGATGCGGGTCACACTGGCAGTCGTCGCCGCGACGATGATCGCGTCCGGATCGGCGGGCTTCGCCCAGGAGCCTCTCGACGGCTATGTCATCGCGCGCAAGGCCTGCGCGGCCACCGTCTCGATCCGCAATGCCGCGACCGAGACCGGCCCGGCCCTTGCGCTCGACCGCGCCTACCGGCTGATCGGCGAGAACCGGGTCAACGGCTCGCACTACTACGTCGTCGTCCCGCAGGCCGAGCCCGCGCGCCGCTGGATCGAGAAAAGCTGCGGCGACTGGGTCAAGGTCGTTGCCCGCGCCGAGGCCTTCGACCGGCCGGGCGGCAGTGTGTCCGATGACGGGGCGGGCGAACCGCAGCCCGGCGGGACCGACATGGGCGGCGATCCCGACGGTGGCGGGACGGATGGGCCGGGACCGGTGGTCGCGGGTGGCGGCGCGTCACCGGGCAACGCCGGGGGCGGAGGCGGAAGCGGGGACGCCCATCGCAATCTCCTCCTCGCCATCAGCTGGCAGCCGGCCTTCTGCGACACCCACCAGAGCAAGACCGAATGCCGCTCGCAGACGAGCGATCGCTTCGATGCCGATCATTTCAGCCTGCACGGCCTGTGGCCGCAGCCGCGCGGCGTCGAATATTGCGGCGTCCCGGCCAAACAGAAGAGCGACGACAAGGCCGGCGACTGGAACAAGCTGCCGCCGGTGGAGGTCGATGCCGAGACGCGGGCAGAGCTGGAAAAGGTCATGCCCGGCACCCAGTCGATGCTCGACCGGCACGAATGGACCAAGCATGGAACCTGCTACAAGACCTCGGCCGACGAGTATTACGACGATTCGCTGGCGGTGATCGGCGCGATCAACGCTTCGAAGGTGCGCGATCTCTTTGCCGGCGCCATCGGCGGCTCGGTGACCCGGGAACAGATCCGCGCCGCCTTCGACGAGAGTTTCGGCGCCGGCGCCGGCGAAAGGGTCCGGGTCTCTTGCTCGCGGGACGGCGACCGCCTCCTGATCGGCGAGCTGACCATCGGCCTCGTGGGCGAGATTGCGGACGATCCCGACGTTGCGGCCCTGATCGCGGCGGCAAGGCCGACGGACGGGGGCTGCGCCGAAGGCATCGTCGACCCGGCCGGATTCCAGTAGGCGCTGGACGGTGCTGGTCCGGCTGCCTGGCCGGTACGACGGCGTTCCACGGCTCACGCCTGCCTCAGCAGCCCCGACAGGAGGCTCGTCACCCCGACGCTCTCGAGCGTCACCCAGGTGAGCATGACCGCATAGAGGGCGAGCAGCAGGACGCTTTCCCGCCGGGTGAGCAGCATGCTGGTACGCATCGCCAGGAACAGCGCCACCGTCGCGACGGTCAGGAGCCCCATCATCGGCGCGGCGACGGAAAAGTTGATGACCGTCGCGCCGGCGATCAGGACGCCGGCGGGGATTGCCACCAGGAGGTCGAAGATGTTCGAGCCGAGGACGTTGGCGAGGGCGGTGATCCCTTCGTTCTTCCTCGCCGCGCGGACGGAGATGAAGGCGTCCGGGATGGAAGTGCCGGCCGCGACGACGGTGAACCCCCACAGGAAGCTCGGCGTGTCGAAGATCTCGCCGAGATTGATCGCGGCGCGCACCAGACCCTCGACACCGAGGACGATGACGAGGAGCGCGAGGCCGAAGCGCAGCCACTCCCGCCCCGGCCGGATCGCTTCGGCCGGCTCGTCGCCGGGATTGTCGCGGGTCTCGAGATACTGGATGGCGACATAGAGGACATAGAAGGCGATCGGGATCAGCGCCAGGAGCCGCGTCATCTCGCCGGTGATCACGCCGCTCCGGGACTGCTCGACCGGATTGTAGATCACGGCGAAGGAGAAGGTGATCAGCAGCACGGCCACGGAGACCATGTAGAACTGCGATTCCTTGTAGACGAGCTCGCGGTTCGCCTCGAGCCGCTGCGGGCTGAACAGGCCGCACAACGCCGGAATGACGAGGATGTTGAAGATCGCCGAGCCGACGATGGCGGCGACGCCGAGCTCGAAGGCGCCGTGGATCAGGGCAGACAGGACGGTCGTCGAGAGCTCGGGAAAGCTCGAGCCGACCGCGACCACGATCGAACCGTGGACCACCGGCGGCAGCCGGTAGTGGGTGGAGAGCCGCGTGCTCGACGTCTCGAGGAGCCCGCTGCCCTTCCAGACGATGCCGGTCGCGACGACGACGACGGCGACCCAAAGTCCGACTTCACCCAGCACCCTGCCTCCTTCCGGCTCCGATCTTCGATGCGGGAGCTAGGGCAGTGCGGGAGAAAGTGGGCGACGACGGGCGGAAAACTTCGGCTCGAAGGCATCCCCGCCTGTCCGCCGCCCGCTGGTATCGAGCCCGCGCGGTGCTGAGTGGTAACCCCCTGGCGCCGATCGAAGGCCGGGGCCGACGGTCTCAGTCCGGCGCGCGCCAGAAGGTGGGCAGCTGATAGCCGTAGAGCGGCGTCGTCTCGGGATGCTTGATGAAGGCCCAGCGGGCGAGCCGCTGCTCGGGCATGTGGAACAGCGGCACGACGTAGTAGCCCGAGATCAGCACCCGGTCGTAAGCCCTGACGGCGTCGACGAAATCCTCTCTCGAACGGGTGGTGACGATTTTCTGGATCAGCGCGTCGATCGCCGGATCCGAGGCGCCGGCATAGTTGAACGAGCCGTTGATGTCCTTCGCGCGCGAGCCCCAGCGATAGTCCTGCTCGGCGCCCGGCGACAGCGAGGCGGAGTAGGCGCCGATGATCATGTCGAAGTCGAACGCATCCTTGCGGGCCTGGTACTGGCTGTCGTCGACCATCCGGATGGTCATCGCGATGCCGAGCCGCGAGAGCGTGCCATTGTAGGCTTCCGCCATCTTCGCCTGCTCGGGCGACTGGACCAGGATTTCGAAAGCCAGCGGCTTCCCGTCCGGGCCGACGAGCCGGCGACCGGCAAAGCTGTAGCCGGCGGCCTCCAGCTCCTGCATCGCCTCGCGCAGCACCTTGCGGTCGGAGCCGGAGCCGTCGCTCACCGTCGGTTGGTAGGTGCCGTCCATGACGTCGGGATCGACGTCGCCGGGATAGGGCGCGAGGAGCGCCTTCTCCGCCTCGCTCGCCGGGCGGCCGAGCGCCGACAGCTCGGAGTTCTGGAAGAACGAGCCGGTGCGCTGATAGGCGCCGTAATAGAGGTTCTTGTTGGCCCATTCGAAATCGAAAAGCATCGACAGCGCCTTGCGCACGCGCCGGTCGGCAAAGACCGGGCGGCGGGTGTTGAAGACGAAGCCGAGCATGTTCGCCGGGGCACCGGTCTGGAAGGTCTCCTTGATCACCCGGCCGTCCGTCACGGCGGGAAAATCATAGGCCGTGCGCCAGTGGTTCGGGTCGCCCTCCAGATAGATGTGGCAGTTGCCCTTCTTGAAGCCCTCGAACTGGGCGTTGCTGTCGCGGTAGTAGTCGATGACGATCGTATCGTAGTTGAAGACGCCCTTGCGGATCGGCAGGTCCTTCGCCCAGTAGTCGGGGTTCTTCTTGTAGACGATCTCCTGGCCGGGCCTCACCTCGGCGATCACATAGGGACCGGAGCCGATGACGGGCTCGAGCGTCGTCTGCTCGAAGGTCTTCTCGTCGAAGGCGTGCTCGGGCAAAACCGGCAGCCCGGCGATCAGCAGCGGCGTCTCGCGGTCGGCGGTGTCGTCGAAAGTGAAGCGCACGCCGTCCTCGCCGACCTTCTCGATCTTCACCGCCGGGCGCAGCCAGTTGGCGTAGATCGGTCGGCCATGTTCGCGCAGCATCCGCACGGTGAAGAGCACGTCCTCCGGGCGGATCTGCTGGCCGTCGGAGAATTTCGCCTTCGGGTCGAGGCGGAACTCCACATAGCTGCGCTCATCGTCGGTCTCGATGCTCTCGGCGATCAGCCCGTACATGGTGAAGGGCTCGTCGGGCGAGCGCTGCATCAGCGGCTCGAAGACGAGATTGCCGAATTCCTTGTCGAACCAGATGCCGCGCGCCGTGGTCAACGCGCCGCGCACGATGACCGGGTTGAGGTTGTCGAAATTGCCGAAGACGCAGTAGCGCATGGTGCCGCCCTGCGGCGCGTCGGGATTGGCGTAGGGGACGCTCGGAAAGCCGGCCGCAAGGGCCGGTTCGCCCTGCATCGCGATCGCGTGGGCCGGTTCCGCGCGAGCCGTCTGCGCCATGCCGGACGACAGGGCCGCGAGGCTGATGACGCAGAAGCCGAAGACGTGATGTCGCATGCAGGATTCCCGGTTTGTCGCGGTCGAGGTGGCGGCGGTCGGATCGACAGGCGGCCGTCTTCTAGCGGCCAGGATGCCGGTCCTCCTCCACCAGTAGTCGCGCTGCCTGACCAGAGGCATGCGCGAGCGACCCGGAACATGCAAACCGGGCGATTTTTGGGGCCGACACCCTATTGGGAGCCAATCACCTTCAAGGTCATCTCAAAACGCCGAAGCCCCGGATCCTCGTCGGATCCGGGGCTTCGGCTGGAGGCTGGCGACGGCCGGCGCGCGGGTCAGCTGTCGAAGCGGCCCGATGCGTGGGCGAGCATCGTGTAGACCTTGCCGGTGTCGGAGGAGAGATAGCTCCGCGACACCCGGTTCTCCGGATCGTTGCGGGAGATGTCCTGCAACAGCGCCTCGAAGTCGGCGATGTAGCGATCCACCGCGCCCTGGAACTCGGCATCGCGCTGATACTTGCGGCGGATGTCGTCGAAGGTCTGCTGGCCCTGCATGGTGTAGAGCCGGCGGGTGAAGACGTTGCGCTCCCCGCGCCGGTAGCGGTCCCAGAGTTCGATCGAGGCGTTGTGGTCGATCGCCCGGGCGATGTCCATCGACAGCGAGTTGAGCGATTCGACCACGTGGTCGGGCGAGCGCTCCGGCGTCGCCGGGGTGCGCCCGGCGCTCGGCTGGGCGGTGGCGGGCTGCTGGACCGGCGCCTTCTTGCCGAGACCGGCATCGCCGTCGTCCTCTTCCTCCGACGCGCGGCGCAGGAGGTTCGACACCCAGCCGGCGCCGCGATCGCTATCCGGCCGCTCGCGCTGGCGCTCCGTCGGACGAGGCGCGTTCTGCTCGGGACGGGCAGGCCGGGCCGGCTGCGGCGCGGCGGCCGCGGGACCGACGAGCGGATTGCTGCCCGAGCCGGAGCGCGCTGCCGGCGCTGCGGCCCCGGTGGCGGAGCCGGTCGGCAGGGCCGGCCGCTGTCCGCCCGCCGGCTGGTCGAACCGGGCCGGCGACTGCTGGGCCGGGGCCTGCGGCCGGACTTCACCCTGCGCCGGCTTGGCCGGTTCGGCGCGCGGTGTCTCGAAGTTCGAGCCCCTCAGGTCGTGGGCGAGATTGCCGTCGGTCATGAAGGACGCGGCGATCTCCTGCTCGACGTCGAAGGCGTCGTCGTCGCTGAAGTCGTATTCGGGCTTCGCCGGCTCGGACTTTGCCGCCGGGGCGGCCTGGACGGGGCGGGCGGGAGCCTGCGGGGCCGTGTCGCGCTGCGGCCGGGCCGGAGCCGGCCGCGAACGGTCGGCGACGTCGAAGGCACGGCCGGACTGGGAGACGATGTCGGAAAGTTCGCGCAGCGCCCGGATCTGGTCGGACACCGCCCGGCGCATCGCCTCGGTGCTCGACCGGGTTTCCTCGGGAAGCTCGAACACGCCGCGCTTGATCTCCGTGCGGGCCGAGTCGAGTTCGGCGCGGATCGTCGAGGCCGCCTGGCGGATCTCTTCGGTCGAGCGCTCGAAGCGCGAGCCGGCGTCTTCCAGCGCCGACTGGATCGATTCGCGCAGCACCGCCGCGGTCTGGAGCGAGCGGCTCTCGGCGCCCTCCAGCTGCCGCTCGACGTCGCCGAGCGAGGCGCCGACATCGCCGGCGAGCCGCTCGGAGATCAGCCGCGAGCGCTGCTCGGTGCGATCGAAGAGGCCGTTCACCACCTCCTCGAAGGACCGCATCAGGCCGCCGATCTCCTCGGAGCGGGCGACGAGGTTCGTCGACAATTCGTCGAGGCCGGCATGGCCGCCGTCGAGCACCGAGCGAAGGCCCTCCTCGCGGGCTTCGAGGAGGCCCACGGTCTCGGACAGCACGGCGCCGTGCTCCTGGAACCGGTCTGCCATCGAGGCGATCTTCGAGAAGGCCGCGAGCGACAGCTTGTCCAGCCGGTCGACATTGGAATCGAGCATGCGGGCGCTGAGGGAGATCGAGTTCGTCGCCTCCTCGGCGTCCTGCACGAAGCGGGCGCCGCTCTCCTTGAGGATGCCGTCGATGGCGCCGAGATTGCTGGCGGTCTCCTCCACGAGGCCCCGCAGCGAGCTGGAGGTCTGGGCGAGCCGGCCGATCAGCGAGCCGACGTCGCGCTGCAGCTGCTCGCGCATCTCGCCGACCATGCCCACCGTGGCGGCCGCCCGCTCGTCGAGAGCGCCGAGGATGGCGTCGGACGACTGGGTGAGGGAGGCGATCGTCTCCTGTGCCCGGCGGCCGAGGGCCGCGGCGAGGGAGGCGTTCTCGGCCCGCAGCCTGTCGGCGGCGTCGCGGGTGGTGACCTGCAGGAGCCGGGCGAGCTCGGTGCCGCCGTCGCCGATCTGCGAGATCAGCGGCCGCGCGTCCTCGTCCAGCATGCGGCCGATCTCGGCGTTGCGGGCCGACAGCATCTCCGCAAGGTTCCGGGTCTTCTCCTCCAGCTCCTCGCTCATCATCCGCGAGCGCGTCGCCAGCGACCGCTCGGTCTCGCTCATGCGGCCCGCGAGTTCGTCGCCGACCGATCCGGCGCTTTCCATGAGCGTGGAACGGGCCCGCTCGGTCTCGAGCCGGATGATCTCGGAGATCGCCGCGATCTGGTTCGACAGGTCGCCGCCGCGGCTGGCGATCTCGTCGCGCACGCTTTCGGCGTCCTGGAGAAGCCGTCCGGACACCGTCGCCACCTCGCCGCGGAGCTGGGCGACGACACCGTCGACCTCGCCGCGCAGGGCCTTCGACGAGGACCAGAGTTCCTCGCGGAGCCGCGCCGTGGATGCATCGATCTCGCCGGTGACCGGGCTGTCGGCCAAGAGCTCGCCGAGCCGCCGGGTGACCGCCTCGAGCTCCGCCGAGAATGCCCCGGCTCTCGCTTCCAGCGCCTCGGCGATGTCGCCGGTGGCGTCGCGCATGGCGCCGGTGGCGGTGGTGACCCGGGACGAGAAGTCCTCGCCGGTGGTCTGGAGAGCACCTTCCGCACTGGCGGCGAGTTCGCTCATCCGGGCGATGGCCGCCTCGAACTCGCGTGCCATCCTGGCGCTGTCGCCGGCAAAGCGCGAGCGGTTCTCGTCGGCGATCCGGCGCAGCTCCTCGCCGGCCGCAGCGATCTTCTCGGCGAAGCTCTCGGTGTTGCGGTCGAACTCGCCGGCGACGACGCCGGAAATGCCCGACAGGGTGTCGACGAGGGTCATGCGCTGCTCGCCGAGCTGGACGCGGACGTCGTCGGCCTCGCGGCGGATCTCGCCGGTGAGCTGCGCGATCTGGGTCGCCAGTGCCTCGGCCTCGGTGGCAAAGCGCGAGCGCGATTCCTCCGACAGCGAGCGGATGACCTCGGTCGACCCGCTGATCGTCTCGGCGATCCGACCGCCTTCGCTGACCAGCCGGGTGCCGGCGCTTTCGGTGCGGGCCGACATGTCGTCGGCGAGGGCGCCGAGGCGCTCGGTGAGGCGCTCGGCCTCCGCGGCGATACGCTGGCGCGCTTCTTCGCTCGCGGTGTCGAACAGCCGCGAGATGTCGTCGACACTGGCCGAGACCTTGGCGGTCTCTGCCATGAGGTTCTCGCGGGCGCGGCCGGCCTCTGCGGCCATCGCGCCGGTCGCCTCGGTGACCGTGCCGCGGATCGCCTCGGCCAGGGCGCCGGCCCGGGCATTGAGGGTGCGCTCGACATTGCCGAGACCCCGCTCGAGGGCCGAGGAGATCGCCTCCGTGCGCTGGTCGATGGCACCGACCAGATTGGCCGAGCCGCCTTCGAGGGCCGCGAGCAGATCCTCGCGGCGGGTCTCGAGGGTCTGCGAGATGTCGCCGACCGACTGCTCGATCGTGCGGCGCACGTCGTCCGCACGGTCCTCGAAGGTCGCGGCGGCCGAGCTGACCGCACCGTCGATGAGGGCAGCGAAGTTGTCGCGGCGTTCGTCGAAGGCCGTGGCGAGCTTGAGGTCGACCTCGAACAGCGCGTCGGAGAGGGCTGCGACCCGCTCGTCCAGCGTCTGACCGAGGGAGGCACGGCCGCTTTCGATCTGCTGCTCGAAGGCGTCGCGGCGCTGGTCGAGGGCGGAGATCAGCGTGCCTTCCGAGCCGTCGACCACCTTCTGGATGGCGCCGAGGCGCTCGTCGAGGCCGTCGACGAGAATGGACCGGGCCTCCTCGATGATGGCGCGCAGCGAGGCCGTGCGGGAATCGAGGTTCTCGCCGAGCAGGTTGATGCGATCGGAGATTTCCCCGGAAATCGCGCCGAGACCCTGATCGAGCACGCCCGATACGTCGGTGTGGCTGCCCGACAAGAGATCCTGGAGCGTTGCGACGCGCTGGTCGAGGCTGTCGCGCATGCCGGCTTCGGCGCTCTGCGAAACCTCGCGCAGGTCGGCGATGCGGCTCTCGATGGCGGCGACGAGGGACTGGCTGCCGCCCTGGAGTTCGCCCGACAGGCCGCTGATCCCCGCTTCGAGGGCACCGGAGACTTCCGTCCGGATCGACGAGAGCAGGCCCTGGAGCTGGTCGACGCGCTGGTCGAGGCTGTCGCGCATGCCGGCTTCGGCGCTCTGCGAGACCTCGTGCAGGTCGGCGATGCGGCTCTCGATGGCGGCGACGAGGGACTGGCTGCCGCCCTGGAGTTTGCCCGACAGGGCGCTGATCCCCGCTTCGAGGGCACCGGAGACTTCCGTCCGGATCGACGAGAGCAGGCCCTGGAGCTGGTCGATGCGCTGGTCGAGACTGTCGCGCATGCCGGCTTCGGTGCCCTGCGAGACCTCGCGCAGTTCGGCGATGCGGCTCTCGACCGCGGCGACGAGGGACTGGCTGCCGCCCTGGAGTTCGCCCGACAGGCCGCTGATCCCCGCTTCGAGGGCACCGGAGACTTCCGTCCGGATCGACGCGAGCAGGCCCTGGAGCTGGTCGATGCGCTGGTCGAGGCTCTCGCGCACGCCGGCTTCGGCGCTCTGCGAGACCTCGCGCAGGTCGCCGATGCGGCTCTCGATGGCGGCGGCGAGGGACTGGCTGCCGCCCTGGAGTTCGCCCGACAGGCCTTCGATGCCGGACTGGATGGCGAGGCGGATCTGGGCGATCTCGGCGTCGAGTCCGCTCGAGATGTCGGCCTTGGCGCTGGCCGCGGCGGCGTTCAGCTGGCCGAGGCGATCGTCGAGCCCCTCGATCAGCATGGACAGGGCGCTCTCGATGGCGACGAGCTGGCTGCCGGCCGCGACGGAGAGATGGTCCTCGAAGCCCTGGGTGCGTTCGTCGAGTTCCGAACGGAAGCGGCCGGTCTCGGCTTCGACGGTGCCGACGAGGGCGGTGCGGGTGTCCTCCAGCGACTGGCCGAGGGAACCGACCCGCTCCGACAGATCGTCGACGATCGAGCCGACGACCTGGTCGAAGCCGGTTGCGACGTTGCGCAGGCGCTCGTCGATGGCGGCGGCGACACGGGCCGGCATTTCGTCGCTGATCGCCTTGAGCGTCGTGGCGCGCAGGTCGAGCACCTCGGTGAGCTCGTCCTTGCGGGCGTCGAAGCTGGAGACGAGGGCCTGCTGCGCGTCGGCCATGAGCCGCTCATTGGCGCTGAGGCGGTCGGCAAGGCCGGTATTGAGGTCGCTCGCCCGGCGATCGAGGCCTTCGAAGAGAACTTGAGACTTTTCGTCGATCCCATTGATGAAGCGCGAGCTTTCGCCGTCCAGCGCGCGCTGCAGCCCGGTGCCGCGCTCGGCCAGGGTGGCGGCGATGGTATTGATGCGCTGGTCCAGCGAATTGACGATGGAGTCCTCCGACGTCGCCAGCAAGTCCTCGATGGCGCCGCGGCGCTCGTCGAAGAGCGCGGCGAAGGTCGCGGCCTTCTCGTCGAGGCCGCGGGCAAGCAGGCCCTCGGTCGTCCCGACGGCCGCATGGATCTCGCCGAGAACGGCCTCGATCCGCTCGGCGACCCGGTCGGTCCCGACGCCCATGTTCTCCGCGAGGAGGCGCTGCGCCTCGTCGAGTGCCTGGGCGAACCGGCCGGTCTGGGCCGAGACGGTGTTCTCGAGCGACTGGATGCGGTGCGCGAAGCTCGCGTCGAAGCCTTCTGCGACGCGGCCCATGACGACCTCGATCTCGTCGCGGCGCTGGGTGAGGACGTCGTGAATGCGCGCGGCGGCGCCTTCGAGCCTGGTGCCGACCTCGCCGGCGCGCTCGTTGATCGCGTCGATGCGCGCGTCGGCGGTGAGATCGAAGGACAGAAGCCGCTGGTCCAGGGCTTCCGACAGTCCGGTGGTGCGCTCGGCCAGCAGCGCGTCGAGTCCCGACTGGCCGTTGTCGAGCAGCGACCGCAGCTCCGCCGTGCGGGCCTCGAGGGTCTGGTCCGTCGAGGCGACGGCGGTGGTCGCCAGCTCGGAGAGATCCGCATGACCCTTCTCGAAGGCCCCGAGGATCTCGCGGGTCCGCTCGGCAAGGGCCTGGGCGAAGGAGGTCGAGCGGTCGGACAGCGCCGCGGAGACCCGGTCGGTCGAGACCTCGATGGCGTTGGCACGGCTCTCGATCGCCGCGATCAGCGCCGGGCCGCGTTCGCCGAGCGCCTTCTCGATCACCTCGATGCGCTGGTCGAGCCCGCCGAGGGTCTGGGTGTTGCCTTCGGCCAGGAGCTGCTCGATCCGCGTCGCGCGTTCGCCGAGTTCGGTCTCCGCCGTCCTGAGGAAGCGGTCGGCGCTGGATTCCAGCTGCTCGCGGCGCCCGTCGATGTGCTCGCCGATCCCGGCCTGGAATTTGGAGCCCTGGTTCTCGAGCGCGGCCAGGCGCTCGTCGAACAGCGTCTCCAGCCCGTCGAGGAAGGTCTCGCCCTGCAGGCGCATGGTGAGGGTGCGGTCGTCCAGCGCCTCGGCGAGGCCCTGCACGAACTTCTCCCCGTATTCCGACAGCATCTCGGTGCGCGAACGGACGAGGCCGGTCGCCGCATCGGCGGAGGCGATCATCCGGCCGACGAATTCCGTGCCGATGGAGGTCAGTTCGCCGGTGATGGCGTCGGCTCGCGACAACAGGCTGCCGGTGGTCGCCTCGAGGCTGCGGTTGGCCTCGTCGGCGGAAGCAGTGAGCTGGCGGGTCGCCCGGTCGGAGGACGCGCCGATCTCCTCGACGAGGATCCGCGTGGTCTCGGTGAGCGACGCCGACAGCGTCGAGCCGCGCTCGGAAAGCTCGGTGACGGCCTGACCGACCTTGGCGTCGAAGGCGCCGGACAGGCTGGCGAGGCGCTCGTCGAGCGTGCGCTCGGCGGTCTCGCTGGCGCCGATGATGCTGGCAGCCGCGGTCTCGGCTCCGAGCGTGATGCCGGCGACCAGCTGTTCGCTGGTCTCGCGTGCGCCGGCCTGGAGCGTCGCGGTGCGCTCGCCGAGCTCCTCCAGCAACGAACGGCTGCGTGCGGCGAATTCCTCGGTGACCGCCTCGTGGCGCTCGGTGAGGGCGCGAACGACGACCTGGCCGCTTTCGTCGAGGCGGCCGACGGCGGTCTCGCTGGTCGAGGTGATGAGGCCGAGCAGGTGCTCGCTGGCGCCGCTCGCCCGATCGACGATCGTCGCCGTCCGGTCGTCGAACAGCGACAGGAGTTCCTGGCTGCGCCCCGCGAACTCGCCGGTGAGGCGGGTCGTGTGTTCGTCGAGGCTGCGGCCGACTTCGTCGCCGGCGGTGGTGATCTGGCTGGTCGCGCTTTCTGCGGTGAAGGAGATGTCGGCGACGAGGCGGTCGCCGAGCTCGGACATCCTGGCATCGAGGGCGGCGCTCTTCTCGTCGAAGAGGCCGACCAGCTTCTGGCTCCGGCTCTCGACCTCGTCGGCAAGGGCGCGGCTGCGCTCTTCGCTGGCACGGGCGAGGCTGTCGTTGACCTCCGCCAGGCGCCGCGACGATGCCTCGGCGCTGGTCGTGATCCGGTCGGCAAGAGCCTCGCTGTCGGAGACGATGGCGTTCTTGATCTCGCTCGCCCGCTCGTCGAACAGGGCGACGATGGCGGCGCTGCGCTCCTCGATGTCGCCGCCGATCCGGCCCGAGCGCTCGTCGAGGTCGCTGGCGATCGTCTCGCTGATGCCGATCAGCTTCTGCCCCGAGGTCGAGGCGACGTCGTCGAGGCGGGAGACGAGGGCGTCACCCTCGGCCGTGAGCTGCTCGCGCAGCTGGCGGCCGCTGGATTCCAGAAGCTCGGACAGCTGGCGGCTCTGGGTCTCGTATTCCCTGGCGATGTTCGCGCTGCGATCCTCGATCAGCGCGGTGAAGCGCTGCGAGGCCTCCTCGATGCGGGCGAGCACCGTGTCCGACGTCGTCTCGACGTCGCCGACGAGGCGCTGGTGCGAACCGAGGACAGCCGAGCGCAGCCGCTCGGCGTGGGAGAGCATGGCGTCCCGCTCGGTGCCGAGGTCCTGGACGAGCGCGCGGATCTTCACCTCGTTGTCGGCATAGGCGCGTTCGAGGGCGCTGACCTCGTTGCGCACGACGCTTTCGAGATCCGAGGTCCTCGACAGGGCGCGCTCGACGCCTTCGGCGAGGCCGGAAATCTCCCGGCGCACGGCCTGGCCGACGCTCATGACGCGCTCGGTGGCGACGCTCTCGGGTTCGGCGAGGCGCATCGCCACCTCGGCGAGCGACCGGCTCATCAGGCGCAGGTCGGCGGACCGGCGCACCATCAGCCCGATCGCGAGGAACAGGATCGGCGGCAGGAAGGTGAGGGCGGCGAGGATGAGGAGTTCGGCCTGCCGCAGCGGATCGTTCACGCCGGCGGCGAGGGTCTCGACGTCGGTGCCGTAGATCGCCGAGGCACCGAAGGCGACGCCGGCGATCCACAGGACGGAGGCGGCGCCGGCGATCCACAGAGCGGTCCGCGGCGCCCGGCGCTGCAGGAGGGCCTCGGCCCAGACGGTGTTGCGCCGGGCCTCGTCATTGGCGGCGGCCTGGGTGTAGGCGCGCGGCGGCTCGCCGGCGGTGGCGCGGCTGTCCGGCTGCTCGCGGCGCGGCGAGGGCTCCTTGCCCGCATCGGCTCCGCCGGCATCGCCGCGGCCCGCGGCGGCAAGGCCCGCCACGCCGGCCGCAGCACCCGCGGCGCTCGCGGCCGCGACATCGGCGGCGTTCGCGGCGCCCGGCGTCGCCGGCTCGGCGCTCCGCAGCTGCCCGGCCGTCTCGCTGATCTGACGCTCGAAATCCTCGAGCGAGAACTCGACGTCGACGGTCTCTTCGCCGGACGGCTCGTCCAGGTGGCCGGTGGCGGCAGCCTCGCTCTCGCCGGTCGCGACGCCCTCCATGTCCAGATCGGCCAGGGCCTCTTCCAGCTCGTGGACCGCATCTTCGGAAAGCTGTTCGAAGGGTTTCGTCTTGGACATGGCCGTCGCGCCCCGATACTCTCTACATCCGCCACACTCGCCGGCGAAACGGCCGATGCCGCCCCACCGCGCTTCCGGCATCTCGCCCCGTCTCGGACCCATGGGTCCGGACGACGGTGCAATGCCCGCGGAATTTCACCTTAGAATGTTAGTGGGCCGCGGTTCTGAAAGAAACCGTAAAGCCCGCCAATCCCTACAAGTTTAAACATAAGGTTAACGCCGACGGGCGCATTGGAGTTTTTTTCACCGCAAGCCCTGCCAGGGAGGGGATGCAGGCGGTGCCCGCAAGGCCGGCCCATCGGTATTTCGGCGCAAATCTTTCCCTCGACCTTAACCAATTGCTCACCCAACCGCGAGACGATTCTCGTTTCGCGGCGACGAAGGCGAACGGTCCGGGCCGAACGTCCCGCCGGCATCAGCGACGGAGAGCAGCATGGCACAGCCGATCGAACGAGACCGCTCCGGTAGCGAGCGGCCTTCGCCCGAGAGCCCGGGCTCCCATCCATCGCGCCGTTCGCCGATCGACCTCGTGCATCTCGCCCGCCAGACCGCCGGGGACTCCCAGCTCGAAACCGAGGTGCTCGGCCTTCTGGTGATCCAGATCGAGCGGGTCCGGCCGGTGATCGAGGCCGCGACCGAAGCCGAGCGCAGCCGTCTCGCCCATGCCCTGAAGGGGGCATGCCGCAATCTCGGCGCGTTCCGGCTCGCCGACGCCGCCGAGGGGCTGGAAGAGGCGCCCTGCGAGCCGGCGGCGATGGCGGAGCTTCTGGCCGAGCTGGATCGGACCGGCCGCTTCGCCAGGGGGCTGATCGCACGTTGAGCGTCGCGGCAACCCGGCTGGGACGGTTGCGCGGCAGCAGGTTACCGGCTGAATGGTCGGGCGAAATCGCCCAAGCGCCGATTGACTCGGTCGGCGCAGGCTCTCTAACACCCAAGGTCAGAGCGTCGGTTTCTCGCCTGCCGATCCGCCAGCGGCGGCGGACGGCGCGAGACTTGCGTGACGCGCCACCATTGCAATCAGCCAGGGCTTGCCGGCGATGACCAAGATCACATTCCAGACCATGGACGGGACTCGCTACGAACTCGAGGCGAGCGACGGGACGACCGCGATGGAGAACGCGGTGCGCAACGACGTGCCGGGCATCGAGGCGGAGTGCGGCGGCGCCTGCGCCTGCGCCACGTGCCATGTCTATGTCGATGAGGCGTGGCGCGAAAAGGTCGGCGAGCCGGAGGCGATGGAAGAGGACATGCTCGACTTCGCCTACGAGCCGCAGCCGAATTCGCGTCTCTCCTGCCAGATCAAGGTGCGTCCGAACCTCGACGGCCTGCTGCTCCACGTTCCCGAGCGCCAGGGCTGAGACGCGCCACAGCCCGCCGATGGCAGGGCACCGGTGTTGGCAGGGCGAGCTGATCGCCGGATTGCGGCTCGTCGCGCGGATGTTGCGCGAAGACATCGAGCTCGCTCGCCGGCCAACCGGCGCACGGGCCCGACCTTCGGGCGGCCGGGGTGCCTGCTCAGCGGTCGGCCTGATCGGACACGGCTCGGGCGAGGGCTCGGCGCAGGCGCATGTTCACCTCACGGCCCTCGATCGTGTCGAACTCGATCTGCGCCCGCTCGTGGCCGGCGAGATAGCGCTGGGTCACGGTGGTGACCATCGCCTCCATGCCCTGACACGTCGCCTCGGGACGCAGGTTGCGGATCGCCATTTCCATCCGCTTCAGCCACTGCTTGGCGATCGCGGCATGACGGCTCTCATGGCGGTGGATGTCCTTCTCGAGCGTGTCCCAGATCAGCTTCGTGCGTGCCGGCACGCGCTTCGGCGGGATCCATCGCGGCAGCGTCATCTCGAGGTCGAGGCTGAGATTGGTCTTGTCGACGGCACATCCCCCGGGCGTGCCCTTGTAGGTGACCTGGCCATCGAACTTCACCTCGGTTGCGCCCGGATGTCGGATGCCGGTGCCGGAAACGAAGGGACCGCGGCGGCTGAGGTCCTGGTCGAGCTCGGGCAGCGTCGATCCGCGCACCGCGAAATAGGTGGTCTTCTCGCGGATGCTCGCCGCATCGGCGACGGGGGGCGCGATCAAGCCCGGCATGACGACGACGGCGAGCGCCACGAACAGTCCCAGCTTCGGTGTCATGCTCGCCGCCCCTTCGAAGAAGTCGAATGACATTTCCAGCACGCTAGACGATCGCGGCGGCGACGCAAGCTGGCCACCCGCACAATTGCGCAATCTTTGCGGTGGGGTTAGCGAAAGACCATGACATGGCCCGAGAGGCCGGCCGGTCTTTCGAGAGAGGTTCGGGATGGACGTGATCACGCCGCGCGGCGGCATCTGGAAGCTGGCGCATGGGCGCAGCCTCGAACTCGGCGCCACCGCCACCATCATGGGCATCCTCAACGCGACGCCCGACAGCTTTTCCGACGGCGGTCGCTACGCCTCGGTCGAGGCCGCGGTCGCCGAGTCGCTGCGGATGGTGGGCGAGGGCGCCGCGATCATCGACATCGGCGGCGAATCGACGCGGCCGGGCGCGACGCCCGTCGATGCCGCCGAGGAACAGCGCCGGATCATGCCGGTGATCGAGGAACTCGTCCGGCGGTCGGACTGCCTGATCTCCGTCGACACCTACCGGTCCGAGACGGCACGCATGGCCGTCGAGGCCGGCGCCCACATCGTCAACGACGTGTTCGGCGCGCAGAAGGATCCGGCGATCGCCAGGGTCGCCGCCGAGACCGGCGCCGGGCTCTGCCTCATGCATACCGGCCGGGAGCGCGAGAAGCTGCCCGATCTCCTCGAGGACCAGTTCCACTTCCTGCGGCGCTCCCTCGAGATCGCCGCCGAAGCGGGGGTCGCGCGGGGGGCGATCGTGCTCGATCCGGGCTTCGGCTTCGAAAAGAACGGGCCGGAGAACCTCATCCTCCTCGCCCGGCTGACCGAGATGATGGCGCTCGACTTTCCGCTGCTGGTCGGCACCTCGCGCAAGCGCTTCGTGCGCGGCGCGATCGGCCGGGAGGATCCCGAGCCGGACATCGCCTCGGCGGCAACGAGCGTTCTCCTGCGCGAGCGGGGGGCGGACATCATCCGCGTCCACAACGTCGCCGCCAACCGGGACGCGCTCGCCATCGCCGACGCCATGCGCCGGGCCTTGATGGGCGAGCGCTGGTGAGCGCGCGCGCCTATCTCGGGCTCGGCGGCAATCTGGGCGATCCACAGGCCGCCATGGCGGCGGCCCTCCAGTCGATCGACGCGCGGGAAGACTGCCGCGTCGCCGCCGTCTCGCGGCTCTTCCGCACCCCGCCCTGGGGCAAGACCGATCAGCCGGACTTCCTCAACGCCTGCGCCGCGATCGAGACCGAGCTGGCGCCACGCGCCCTTCTGGCGCTCTGCCTCGAGACGGAGCAGCGCTTCAAGCGGGTGCGGCAGGAGCGCTGGGGACCGCGGACCCTCGACATCGACGTCCTCGACCATGGCGGGAAGTCCTACGCGGACGACCATCTCTTGCTGCCGCATCCGCGCATCGCCGAGCGGGCCTTCGTGCTGATTCCCCTTTGCGACATCGCGCCGGAGCTGATGATCGGGGGCGAGAGCGCCGCAAACCTTGCCGAACGCTTCGCCGCCGAGCCGATCGTGCCGGCCTCGCCCGACGGCGGGTGGTGGCGGGCGAACGACGGCTGACGACGTCGGTAGTCGGCGGCAGATCTCGGACAGCTGGCATGTCTGTGCCTCGATGCCCTCGGCGGCGTCGATGACTGGGTCCGGGAAACAGGCTCAGTCGGTGAGGGCGCTCTGGCGCGTGCCGCCTTCGCGCTTCAGGTTCATGCCGATCACCGGGACGAGTTGCGAGGCGACGGTGACCGAGATCGTCACGGCGAGGGAATCATCGTCCTTCAGCCGGGCGATCATCGCACCCTTCAGCTGCTTGCGGTCGAGGCCGACGACGATCTTGTCTCCGGACACCTCGCCCGAGACGATGTCGAGCCCCTTGCCGGCGGCCCCGTCCTGGAAGGCACCGCGATAGGACCTTCCTGCGCGCACCACTTCGGCCCGCATCGGCTGGGAGAACAGGCCGACCCGGCAGGAACCCTCGAGCGCGACGCCGACGGTTTTCCCGCTCTGGCTGCCGGCGAAGTTGCAGACGAACTTCGTGCCCTTGAACTTGCCGGCGACGATTTCGCCGGGCCCGGTCCACTGGCCGGCGACGCGGCGGAAGAAGGCTTCGTCATTGTCCGCCAGGGCAGGCGTGACGTTCGCAGCCGACAAAGCGAGGGTGAGAGCGAGACCGGCTGTCAACAGACGCGACATGGAAGACCCTTCCTGGGTGGAGATCGTTTACCATCTCCATTGTGTCTTCAAAGGGTTAATCAAGCCTTTCGAAAGCGGTCGATCTTCTGGAGCGGCGGTCACGACCGGCGCGGGCCGGCCTCCTCGACACCGGAATGGGCGGTGAGCTCCGACAGGATCGCGCCGATCCGCGGCCGCCTGGCGCGCAGGAACGGCAGCGGACGGCAGAGATCCATCGCCGCCAGCCCGACCCGCGCGGTGAGCAGGCCGTTGACGACACCCTCGCCGAGCCGCGACGACAGCCGGGCGGCAAGGCCATGCCCGATCACCTGCTGGACGAGGCTGTCGCCCATGGCGATCGAGCCGGTGACGGCGAGATGGCCGAGCACGTCGCGGATCAGCTTGAACAGGCCGAGCGTGCCGGGCCGGGCGCCGTAGAGCTCGGACATCTTGCGGATCAGCTTGATGTTCTCGAAGACGACATAGCCGACGTCGACGATCGCCTTGGGGCTGACGGCGGTGACCACCGACACCCGCTTGGCCGATGCCAGCACCAGCGCGCGGGCCTTCTTGTCCAGCGGCCCGAGCATGTGCTCCTCGGCCAGCGCGACGAGATCGGCGCCGTCGATCACCTCGTCCTTCAGCGCCGCCATCGCCGCCCGGCCGCGGGCGGTCTCGGGCCGCGACGACAGCAGCGTCTCGAGCGTCGCGACGGCGAGCTTCGCCTCGGAAAGGGAATCGGCGCGATAGGCGGCGAGCGCGCGTTTGCGCTCCCGGTCGACCGCGGCGAGGCGCATCATCCCCACGCTCTCGCGGATGACGATGGCGACAAAGGCGAAGAACGCCAGGACGGCAAGGGCGAGGGCGGTCCAGCCGAGCCAGTCGGAGCGCGCGAAGACGTCGCGCACCATGGCGTCGATGGCGAGGCCCACGGCGATCGAGAAGAGCAGCCCGAGCGAGGCGGCGAGGAGCTTGCCGAAGGAGAAGCGCCGGCCTGTGGCGATCTCGGGCTCGCCATCGCCCGCGATGTCCGCGTCGACGGCGTCTTCTGGATCGAATTCGATCGTCTCGACCGCCGCGATGGAACGAGGCATGCGCGGCTGCGCCATCGTCTCCGGCGCCGCCTCGTCGGTGCGTTGCGTCGTGCCCGGCAGGTCGAAGGCGCCGGGCGCCCGCCGGCGGCCATTGCGCTCGTCGCTCATTGCAGCCTGTCTCCCAGTAGAAATTCCAGTGCCCGGTCGAGCCGGATATGCGGCAGGGACAGGGTCAGCCCCTCGGCGCTCTGCTGCAGCACCGGCGGGCGGAAGCGCACGAAACGCAGCGAACCCGGCTCGCCCCCGCCGGCCGGATCGAACAGCCGGCGCGGATCCTCCGGCAGGTCGCCGGGAAATACCGCCGTCTCGCTCCTGCCGTCGAACATCCGTTCGCCGATCGTCTCGCCGGACGCCGGCGTCCCGACGATCACCGGCAGGTCCTCGCCGCCATCGGAAACCGTCGCCTCGCGGGTGGCGCGCACCGCGGCCATCGCCAGGACGTCGGTCCGGGCGCCGGAGAACTTCGCCCGCGCGACCGCGTCGTCGACGATCCGTCGCACGATCGCCTCCAGCCGGCGGTGGCTCTCGCGGTGCAGGTGGTCGGCCTTGGTGGCGCAGACGAGGATGCGGTCGATCCGCCGCGTCAGGAAGGAGCCCAGCCAGGTCGAGCGGCCGGGCCGGAAGCAGGCGAGGATGTCGGTCAGCGCGGTCTCGAGGTCGGCGACGGCCTCCGGCCCGGCGTTGATCGCCTGCAGCACGTCGACCAGCAGGATCTGCCGGTCGAGCCGGGCGAAATGATTGCGGAAGAAGGGTTTGACGACGACGGTCTTGTAGGCCTCGTAGCGACGGGCGAGATGCGCCGCCATCGAACCCTTCGGATAGGATTTGCCCTTTTCCACCGGCAGCGGCGCGAAGGTCAGCGCCGGCGAGCCGTCGAGGTCGCCGGGCATCAGGAAGCGTCCGGGCGGCAGGGTGGAGAGTGCCGCGGCGTCGGCCCGGCAGGCCTTCAGGTAATCGGCGAAGAGGACGCTGAGATCGCGGGCCGTCACTTCGTCCGCCGGCGCTTCCAGATCGACCGTCTCAAGCTTTGCCAGGAACGGCCCGGCTTCCCTCTGCCGCGATGGCAGCCGTGCCCGTTCCAGGGCTTCTGCCGAGAAGGTGGCGAAATCCTTGTCGATCAGCGGCAGGTCGAGCAGCCACTCGCCCGGATAGTCGACGATGTCGATGGTCAGCCGCCCGCCCGGCATCATGCGGCGGAAGGCCGAGGCCGATTCGAAGGCGATGGTCAGGCGCAGCTCGGAGATGGCGCGGGTGGATTCCGGCCAGACCCGCTCCTCGACGATGCGGCGGATGTGATCCTCGTACTGGAAGCGCGGGACCGCGTCGTCCGGCTGTTCGCCCAGGTCGGCGCCGAGGATGCGACCGTTCGCCTGCGCCTTGAACAGCGGCAGCCGCCCGCCGGCGAGGAGATTGTGGACGAGGGCGGTGATGAACACGGTCTTGCCCGCCCGCGAAAGCCCCGTGACGCCGAGGCGCAGGGTGGGCTGGAAGATCGATGTCGTCCGATCGGCGAAATTGTCGAGGACGAGGCGGGCCTCGTCGGCAAGCGATGTCATGGGATGGCGCTGGTCTTCGAGGCGGGCAATCGGAGGGGTTCGAACCGCCATATAGGGATCGACGCTGGAGCTTCTAAGGGGCGCCGCGCCACGACCGCCCCGCCGAGGTCAGGGCCGGATCACCCGGCAGAGATGCCCCGAGCCGGGCGCGATCTCGCCGAACGGCCGTTCGAGGCCGAGGATGGCGAGCGCCGCGGTCGGAAAACCCGCGGCGATGGCGGCGAGCGCCTCCTCCTCGCCACTTGCGGCCAGCGACCGGGTGAAATCCTCGATCGTCGGGTTGTGGCCGACGATGAGCAGCGCAGCAGCGTCGCCGCCGGTCTTCGCCGCGGCGTAATAGGCTTCGGTGCCGAGGGCGTAGAGTTCGTCGGAATAGGAGACGGGCGGCGTCTCGCCGAGCATCGGCAGGAGGGCCGCGAGGGTATCGACGGCGCGCGTCGCGGTGGAGCAGACCACCGCGTCGATGGGCAGGCGCTCGCGCGCGACGATCTGCGCGAGTCGCGCGGCATCCTCCTCGCCGCGAGCATCGAGCGGGCGCTGATGATCGCGCTGGCCCGGGCGGGCCCAGGAGGAGTGCGCGTGGCGCAGGATCAGGAGGTGGCGGCCGAAGGCGACGGTCATCGGTTCTGGATAGGCCGAAACGGCCGCGCGGGCAATCGCCGCGGCGACGGCGCCGTTCCCTCCCCGATGCCGCCGGACCGGCCGGTCACGGGCTGCTGTGGCGCATGCAACCCTGCGTGACGCTGGATCATCGGGTTGGGCGAAGCGACGCCCGCGGCAAGGCTTTTTCCGAAAGGTCAACCAAATCGGGAGGTTAGAATCGCAACTCGATAACCCGCCGTGTTCCAAAGGGAACTTGTTCGTCTGCCAAACCGCCGCTATAAGCGCGCCAGCGGGAATGGAGGTGCGTGATGAGCGAGACACTCAATGCCGATCTGAAGCTGTCCGAGGACGGTCCCTTCATGAACGATCGCCAGAAGGAGTATTTCCGGCGCAAGCTGCTCACCTGGAAGGCCGAGATCCTGCGCGAGGCGCGCGAGACCCTCGAGACCCTCGCCAACGACAATTCCAACCTGGCCGACATCGCCGACCGCGCATCCTCCGAGACCGACCGGGCGATCGAGCTGCGCGCCCGCGACCGCCAGCGCAAGCTGATCTCGAAGATCGATTCGGCGCTGGAGCGGATCGAGGACGGCACCTACGGCTATTGCGAGGAAACCGGCGAGCCGATCAGCCTGAAGCGCCTCGACGCGCGGCCGATCGCGACGCTGTCCCTCGAAGCCCAGGAGCGGCACGAGCGCCGCGAGAAGGTCTATCGCGACGAGTAGGGGCGGCTCCGCCGCTCGCTAGCGGCACGGGGCAGCGCCTCGACGACCGCCTGGACCGCATAAGGCTCTGCCCCCCGGGCAATCCTCGACACGCAGCCGATGATAACGAGACCACGGCCCGGCCAGCCCGGGTCCGTGGTCTTCGCATGTCTGCCGCCGGGTGGCCTCCGTCTCCCGGCTTCCGTCTTTCGTCTGACGGGGCCAGCCGGGGCGGGCCAGCCGGGACGCGGCCGGGCGCGATGGCCCGGCCGGCCTTCGCCTATTCGAACACCGCTTCGGCGGCGCGGCCGAGCCGGTCCTTGGGGTCCGGGCCGAAGCGGTTGCGCCCGCTCGTCCCGTCGAGGCACATCAGGACGATCAGCCAGATCGTACCGATCAGCGGAATGAGGCTGATCAGCACCCACCAGCCCGAGCGGTCGGTGTCGTGCAGGCGGCGGATGGCGCAGGCGAGCAGCGGGATGATGTTGGCGATCGCCCAGATGCCGGTGAGGATGCCGCCTTCGGCGCTGGCGCTGGCGGAAAAGCCGTCGGTGGTGTCGAGCGCCGTCTGGCTGCTGCCGCCGAGGCCGAGGGCGGCGTCGACGAAGGCGAGGACGAACATCACCACGTAGAAGACAAGGATGTACAGCCAGTACTCCTTGCGGCGCGAGCGGCCGGAAAAATCGAAGAAACGCTGGTAGGGCTGGAGCAGGATCGACACGTCGGACCTCCGTCGCACGCAAGGCCTCGCCCGAAGCCTGAGCTACGGGCGCGAGGGGCGTGGCGCTTTTTTCATGATTGGCGGCGCCGCCCGTCGAAACGGACGGATCGGCGCCTTGTCGCGGCGCCGATCTTACCTTGCGGAAGAAGGCTTGCCAAGCGCCGTGGTCGCGTCGTGACCCGATCCCGATCCGCCCCGCGGCGCCAGAGCGGGATGAGAGCAGATTCGCTCGACATCCCGCGCCATCTTATTGTTGCCGCATGATCTTTCCCGAAAACCGGTTCCCACGTTCCGGGATCATGCGCTAGCGCAGCGGCCGGACGAAGGCGACCCGGTAGGTGTGCTCGGCCCCGCCATGGACGACCGAGACGTATTCCCCCGGCACGAAGCGTTCGAACTCGAAGCGGAAGCCGATCTCGTCGTCGCCGTCGAGGTCGCGGTCGTAGTCGAAGACCCAGTGGCCGGCCGCGTCGCGGGCGAGGAGGCCGACCGCATCGGTGAGGTCGTCGTCGAAGCGGCGCACCCGGCACTTGCCCTGCGCCTTGCGCCATTCGTCCGGGTCGAGCCGGCCGTCTTCGGCGAGCGGCACGACGAGATCGTAGCCGTCGTGATGGCTGCCCTCCGGATGGTCCCTTTCGCGGGCGAGCTCCAGGCGGATGTGGCGGAAGGTCTCGGGGTAGTCGGCGAGCGTCGGCATGGCATCCTCCTTTGATCTCACGATGCAACGATCCTGGCAGGGGATGGCGGCCGGGGCCTTGACCTCGGTCAACTGGGCGGCACGCCGCGACGTTCAGGCTGCGGGCATGCGAAGACGGCCCCGCCGGCGAATGCGCCGCGAAGGTCTGGCGGTGGTTGCGGCCGCCGGTCGGGGACGGGCGACGGGATGCCGGAGGCAGACCCTCCGAACTTTTTATATTGTACGGTCCGCCTCCGGCATCCCGCGCGGTGCTTGACGGTCTCGATGCATCGCTCCGGCCCGCTGCCTTTTCGGCGACCCCGACGCTGCCGCGTCAGGGACGGGTCGTCGCGATGGCGGCTGGCGCTTCCCGGGTGCCCCCGGTCAAGCG
>NZ_AQQS01000044.1 GCF_002088275.1 Aurantimonas sp. 22II-16-19i | reverse complement strand
GCTCCATCCTATTTGGAAGTTGGAGCCTCCGGCAAACCCGGGGCGGTTCACTGGAACTGGTCGGCCAGTCACCGGAATGAGCGGGCAGCCGCCTAGCCGATACCCGCCGCCGCGGTCCAGGCCGGGTGGGTATTATGCCATCGACCCTATAGCGCGTTGAACAGTCTGGCCCAGCGGAACGCACGTCCTCCCTTCATTTTCCAGAGGCCTAAGCCGGTCCCTCCACTGGATCGTGGCGCGTCAGTTGCTAGAGTACAATCGCTTCAGAGCCGGCCAGAATTTTAGTCTCACCTTCGGTATAGTGGGGTTCGGCGCGAGAAGTCTCGATGGAATTTCTGCTATCCTCCTGCGCCGCCCGTGCGCTTAAGAGCCGGTGGGATCCGAGGCAAACCTGGCCTTTGAATATAGGCAGCGTAACGTTGTTGTAAACGCGTCACGAATGGAGGTAGCAACCTGCCGACGCGTACGTAGTCTTTCCTCAATGTCTTGAATTTAACCGGCTTTAAATCTCGAAACTGGGCCGCAAATGTGCGGCCGTCAAACATTGCGTAAACGATAGCCTCGCTGTCTTTCTCCTTAAGGATGGCGCCGTAGTCAGGGTCGATGAGGTTGTCTGCGTCAACAATCTCCTTCGTTCGGAGCAGATAGAGCTCGTGGCTGTCCCCACCACGCAAGCAGTCACATTCTGCTCTCACGTTGATCCAGTAAGTCACCTGATTAGAGTCAGGAACTCTAAACGAGAATACGTCCCCGGTAGCATAAAACCCAGCATCCAGACGCGCGTTCCTGACGAAACGCTCCCCCTCCAGAACGCGGAACATAGAACGACGGTAATCGTCCTCGTCTGCGCTTTTCTTCTCTTCAACCGTGCCCACGAATGGGTCTAAGTCGAGGTCGAGCTCGCCCATGCGTGATTCCACCAGACGGTTAAGCAACCGCGCCATTTCGAGCTTCGGGAAAACGCCATCTGCTTGGAAAGTCTGCCACATCATCACAGGCCAATAGGTTGTCCGGTTGTGTAGGTCGACGAAAAGCTCGTTGGCAGCCTTTCGATGGCTTCTCTCCCACGACTTCAATGTTAGTACTGAAGGAGTTTCATTCGCCCAGTTCTCTAAGACCTCGTATAGTCGGTCGCCAACTACGGTTTTGGACTGGACAGTGATCGCCCGCGCTTGAACGTCCGGCCGAAGGTCCTCATCCTCCATGAGCAATTCTTGCACGTCCTCCGGCGTCTCATTCGTGAAGACGAAAACGGGCGCGTGACGGCTTCGGCTGAGCCGCTTTAGGAACGCGATGTTTTCTGCAACCATAGCATCCTTGAGACCTGCCGGCTTGGTAATGCCGAGTTCTAAGTTCTCGCTTTCGGTGTCACCCTCAAGGTTCCAGTCCATGATGAAAAAGGAAACGCCGGACAGATGATCAAGATCATACGCTATATCAGGGAGTCTATCCATTTTAATGAAGTGGCCTCCACTGTCGCGGATTGACTTGATGATTTTATCAATACCGTCGGGCTCACGGCCGATGTCATTGTCGATAACCATAGCGATGCCTTTGAAGACATTCGGTACGACGACGCTCATTTCTCCTCCTTAACGAAAGAGACAATAAGGTTCGCCCCCTTCAACACACGTTGCTCCTTTTCGGCCACTGCGAGGGTATATCCGTGTCGCTCCAACAGCTGTCGCGCGATGTAGAGCCCAAGACCGCGTCCCTCTTCGCCCTTACCAGAGTAGAATGGCTCGAAGAGGTAAGGCAGATCCTCATCGCGAAATCCCGGACCACTATCGGCGAAAGTCATTGTCCCCGATTCGCTATCCAGCAAGATCTCTATTTCCCTTGGCGGAGGCGAACCTTGCAACCAATAGACAGCATTGTCGAACAGGTTGAGCATCAGCTGGAGCAACACAGCGTCTGTTGTCTTGGCCACCAACGGCGAGCCAATCGTCTCAACGGTGACCACAATATGGTTGCGTTCGAGTAGTCCACGGAAAATGTTGGCAACCTTTTCCACGAGATCGAGGACCCGCACATTTTTCCGGCGCTGCTTCGAAGATCGGAACAGAAGTTGCACGTCCGACATTTGGGTCTGGACGAAGCTGAGCAGGCCACGCAGGGACAGGAGTTCAGCAGTCAATACCTCTCTGTTCATCGTAGCGTCCGATCCAACGTATGCAGAGAGACGATCCAGATTGGATAGAGCTCGGTGCAAAGCGATCATCAGATCGTGTGAGGCGGCTTCAACAGATAGACCGACGCCAGCGAGGTGCTCAGTGTTCTCTGCGCGTTGCACGAGATATCGTCGCTCTGTTCGGTAGTCGCGGCTCGCCTGTGCGATAGTGTTTCGAACGCTTGCGGGAACGCCTTCTGCCGAGGAGGCCTCTACAGCCGCATCCATAAGATCTTGGACTCGACCGGATTTGAATACCTCGACGTCGCCGGATTGCTTACGAGCGATCTGATAGTGCTGGTAAGGGTCCTTGCGGACCCAAGCCAGGAAAACTTGCAAGAGTGAGCGGAAGTCGTCCACTGCCTTGCCGGTATCGACGAGGCCCTCCCGGCTAGTTTTATCGCGCAGCTCCTCATTGTCCTCCTGCGAAATGCTGACGTATCCGACGACTTGGTCGTTGCTGAGAAATTCACTCGCCCGCACAGTGCCACGACGGACGTCGATGAGCAGCCAGTCGTCGTCGGGATCGCCATACGGGTAGACTCGTACGCCGTCGCGGTAGAGGTAGATTCGGTGCTTCTTGATAAATTCTTTGTCGTCCTTTTCCAGCAGGAGCGGGCCCTTCGCGTCTGTGCTGAAGTCAAAGACGGAGAAAGAGAAGCCGAACGGGCCGCAGTTGGTGCGCAAATCAGAAACGTCTTCTGGCTTGAGTTCATTTCGCTTCAGGAAATCTCGAAAGACGGCCATCCCAGTGATCGCTGCGTCATCGAGGTGAAGTATCCGGAACCTGCCGTTAATATTGAATTCGAAAGTTCTCGTAGCCTCTATGTAGTTGCCTTCGATTCTAAATACGCTGTTTTCCGCGATCAGCGTCGCTAATCGACCGCGCATCTCGGTTCCAAACGGCTCATGTAGGCCGTTGCGGTAGATGTAAATTATAAAGTCTTCAGACGCTTCCTCGGCGCTTGCGTCGCGCCCTACATCCTCGACCGGATCTGACAGTTCAGCAGTATCGACGTCGTCAGAGGCGTCTATAGCTCCCTGCGTAAAATCCGACCCGAATATAGTCTGCAGTCGAGCGAGGTCTTCAAAAACCTTCTCAACCTTGGCCCTGCTCCATGAGCCGATTGGAGGAGATACCTCGATGCGAGTGCCGTGAGGACGCCTAACACGTTTGCGGCCGCCGAGATCGACGTCGCCTTCGACTATCGTTACAGCAGGTGAAACGCTATTGAGCGAGATTTCCAGCTCGTCGAGGAACATCGCCCTATCGTCCTTGAGGAAATCCTCATCGAAAGCGGCCAGCTTTAGACCGACCACATTCTCGTCAGCCGCGCCAGTTGGGCGCGTCGTCATCCGTATGTCCCGACCAAGTTTGAGTAGGGCGAAGCGCCCTATCCCCTTTTCGCCTTGAATGATGCGCCCTGACGGAGTGGTGCGCTGATTAGATTTCTTCCCTAGTCGCTTCACCGGCGTAGCCGGATTGACCCAGTGGTTTCTAATCAGCTCGGACGACATGCCCAAACCATCGTCCTCGATGACAATTGAAGCAGCTGGCCCTGGTCTAAAGTTCTCATCGAAATCGTTGAACGAAACTTTCACCCAAGAGGCGTCAGCATCGTATGAGTTCTTGATGAGCTCGGCTAGCGCAACCTGCTCGTTGCGGATCAGCTGGTCACCGAGCATGGTCAGCAGCCGGGCATACGGTTTAAAGCGAAGAGGCTCGTCGGTCACGATAACTGGGCCATAATTATGTGCTCCTCCCCATAGACGGTTGTTGGCGTTGGTAAAGCAGACAGTCTGCCCGTCGGTGTCCGGTAAGGCGTATTGCTCTTGTTGGCCAGGTTGCGCCTGACGATCTTCAGTCCGTCAAATCCCGTTTCGAGCAGACTTCGGGCAAGATGGCCAGCGTTGTCCACCTGCATCCCCCGTAGTTGGGCGTTCCCGATCACGAATACGGCTATGCCCCCTGGACGGAGCAACTGGCGGCAGCGCGCGGCAACCCTCTGCATGTCGAGCAGATATGCAGCGACCGCCTCCGCCAACGCACGATCACGATTGAATAGGCTGAAAACGATCCGGATACCCACCGGGTTCAACTCCCTCATTGCTATGCTGAGGTTGACTCGCCTGCACGCCGTTCCAATGACCCCGCGACGTAGATCCTGCCGACTGTCCGCTAAACCTAACCAAAGCGCTGACAGCTGGTGAAGGTCTGCGTACTCGTAGGACGTGGCATAGGGCGGGCTGGTGATGATGAGATCGACTGCCGGTACATCTTCGCTGAAATTTATCGCGCAGCCTGTGAACGTTCGAATATCTGCGGATGGACGGGGGTCCCGGCTGGACCATGCCTTTGCCATAGCATTGCAACGCGTTGAGAAGGCCGCGACAGCGCTTGTCGGTTTTTTTTCAGGATCATAGGCTGGCTTTGTTGACCTGGATCGCCACTGTGAAGCAGATTTCGTGATCGCAGAGAATGCGAAGTCGAGCGCGTCGCTATCTCCCCCCTCGTCAACCTCTGCTCGAATCGCATTGCGCAGTCTTGCGAGAGCCGAGAACTGCTCGTCCGTATACCAGCGCGAGAGATCCCTTGCAGCATTTGACGACACAGTCAGTGCATCCGAGGCGGTAGCGGACCGCTCCACAACTCTTATAGCGGACGCCGCGAAACCCGCGGCATCGAATTGCGCGCTCTTCATGCGCGCGATTAGGGTCGCTACCGGGTTAATGTCACAACCCCATGCGTCGAGCCCGTAGCGCGACGCCTCGTAGGTTACAGTCCCGCTTCCACAAAATGGATCCGCCACCTGTCGAACCATGACTCCAGAGCGACGCGCATGGTCGAGCGCATTGTGAACAATCGACGCCGGGAAGCGAGCTGGATACGAGTGCATCCGATGAACGGGAAGCTCTTTCGCTGTCCGCGCGGACCATGCCTCAGAGATCGGGGCAGCTTCACCGCCTATGTCGTCCCATCTACCAGAAATTGTGGTGCGGGTCAGATTCATATCAGATACGGCCAGTCACTGCGTCATTCATTTCGTCCGTAGAGATACCACTGCGACATTAACAACCTTCCAAGGGTCGTACAATGAATCAGATGCCGGTAGGAGGGCTGGCTTGGAAGGTTTAACGGTCATGAACCGTAGGTGATTCGGCACAGGTGAGAGCGCGGAAATGAAAGTAAAGTCGATCCATCCCTTCCCAGCAAGGATGGCGCCAGATCTCGCTCTCGTCGCAATGGACGATTTGCCTGCAGGGAGTCTCGTGCTCGATCCCATGATGGGTTCCGGTACCGTGATTCGGCAGGCGCTCGAATCTGGTCATCGCGCCGTTGGCTATGACCTTGATCCACTCGCCGTTCTGATGAGTAAGGTGTGGACAACGCCAGTCACGGACGATGATGTCGGAACTCTGCTGGAAGAGGTGCTAACGCGGATTTCCGGATCAGCAGCGACGCCTGTTCCGCCGCAGTGGCAGGACGAAGAGACGATCCGCTTTATTGAGTATTGGTTCCACGTCGACCAGCGCCGTGATCTCTCCTGCCTTGCGATCGAAATCGACCGTCTTGGACGACAGCTGCTCACTGCAGGTCAAAGGGCAGCGCTCGACGTCCTAAAAGTCGGCTTTAGCCGCATCATAATTACAAAGGAGCAGGCCGCCTCGCTTGCTCGAGACACATCCCACAGTCGGCCACACCGCGTCGCTACCAGCTCCGACTACAGGGTGATTCCAAACTTTGTGCGGTCGGTTAACCAACTGCGCAATCGCCTCGCAAAGGATCCACCCCGAGCCCCCGCCGATCTAAACGTGGGGGACGCAAGGGCGCTAAATCTGCCAAACAACAGCGTCGATGGCGTAATCACCTCGCCACCCTACCTCAACGCCATCGATTACATGCGTGGCCACAGGATGTCGCTCGTCTGGCTTGGTCATTCGATCCCAACTCTTCGCAGGATCCGCTCGGAGTCGATTGGAGCAGAGCGCCGTTCCGACGGCCATACGTTGCAGGCTTCATCTGCCTCTGTTCTAGCCGCGATGCGCGGCTCCGAGCGGCTTGGCCCACGACTAGAGGGTATCATGGAAAGATACGCAGTCGATGTGTTGCGTATGACAGGTGAAATTGCGCGCGTGCTGAAGCCTGGTGGGCTTGCAACGTTCGTCGTGGGCAACAGCTGCGTGAAGGGGCGCTTTATCGACAACTCCAACGGCGTCGCCAGAGCGGTGGAATTGGCCGGAATGTCAGTAGTTGGAAAACGCGAGCGGGACTTACCCACTGCGAGCCGCTACCTTCCTGTTTTCGGGGATGCACTTTCGAAGCGTATGCGGACGGAGACTGTCCTATCTTGCCGTGCAGCTTGATGGGCGGGCATACTGGGTGGTCTTGCCTCGCGGGGCGCGCGAATGCGCCAGACCATGGTTGCGTCGACGTCCGGGAATAAGCCGATCCGTATTTCTCTCTGCCAATTCGGTCAGGCTGAGGCCTGCACCTTGGCCAGAGCCAACGATCGCTTTTCGGCTCCGGCAAAGGCAATATAGGGCGACGGCTTACTGGCAGGTACAAACGTTTACGGATCGACGCCTTTTCTGCCCACCAGGCGGCAAAATGGTTTGCCGGACTACCACTCCTTCACTGACTTACACATCAGTGATGATCCTGCGAACGCGGCCAACCACATAGTATTCGTCGGCCGCTGCCGGGATCGCGAGGTGGTCAAGGTTGGTTGAATACGGCCGCAGCATCGGACGCGGGTCAGACCGCCACTGCTTAAATGTGGCTTCTCCCCCCGCTGCAGCGAAGACATAAAAGCGATCGTTGAGGAGCGCGTCGTCAGCCCTGTTGACGATGATAATCGAGCCTTCCGGCGCGATGCGGTTCATTGAGTCGCCTGCCACCGTCAAAGCAATCCAATCGCCCCGTGGCAGATTGGAGACAGGGACGAAAGTCTCGATCTGGGCCGGCGTGACGCCCTCGCTTTGCTGAAGTTTTCCGGCGCTCACCCAAGAAACCAGCGGCACGTCGATCGGCTGACGCTCGCGCTGTTCCTCGCCGTACAGAAGCCATCCTGGGTCGATTCCGAGCTTTTCGGCGTAGACCGGCGCCATCTTTTTCGAGACCGGCCGATTGCCGTTTTCGTTGCTCGTCCAAGTGTTCTGATTGACGCGTAAAGACGCCGCGGCGTCCTTTGCGGTCGCGAAGCCAGCGGCAATGCGGGCCTGCCGCAATCTTTGGGATGACGGATGCATGCGTACATTCTGGACGAAATTTGTCGTCCAATGTGTACGATTTTCTCTTGTTCTATCGCCGTACGATATGTACGTTTCCTTCATGAACGACGAACCAGCTTCCGTATCAGCCCTCATAGGCTTGTGGCCGACAATCGGTGATTTCGCAGCGTCCGTAGGCTGTGGGTATGAGGCTGCGCGCCAAATGCGCCGACGGGAGCGGATTGCTCCCCAGCACTGGCCGAGCGTGGTCGCGGCCAGTGCTGCCTGCGGCATCCCTCAGGTCACAGTCGAATGGCTCGCCCGACAGTGGATCGGAAAGCCCGACGAGGTCGCAAGCGAGCCTGTCAGTGGTGAGTGCGTCCGTAATCATGGCTGCCAGAATTCCGCATGGGCCCCAGCCGAGCAACGGCAACGTCCCACCGGTTTTGCCGAGGACGCGGAGGCCGACCAATGAGGCCGCAAAAGCCCCGCCGCGGCGCCCATGCGGCCCTTGCCGCCGCCTTTGCCGAAATCGGGCAGGGCGCCCGCGGCGAGCCGCAGCTCGGCATGGCCGAGGTGGCGGCGTTTCTCTCGGTCTCCGAGGGCACGCTCTACAAGGCGCTCGATCCCGACCAGGCCGGCGAATTCTCCTATGTGCGGGCGCGGCAGATCACCGAGCGCTATGGCTGCATCGCGCTGGCCGAAGACATGGCGCAGGCCGCCGGCGGCGTGTTCACGCGGCTGCCGGAGACGAGCGCCGGGGGCGAGGCGTGGCAGCGGACGATCCGCGAGATCCTTTGCGACATGCAGACGGTGATCGCCGATCTCTCGATCGCGCTCGAGACCGACAACGACGTCTCGGCCGACGAAGTCGTCAGCTTGAGGATGCGCGAGCATCTGGCGCGGGCGATCACCGATCTCGTCGCCCACGATCTTCATCTCAAAGCCATCGCCGAGGGGGCGAAATGACCACGTATCCGGAGAGTGTGCGCGCCTTCGTGCACGCCCACATGATCGCGCGCCCGGGCGGCCGGGTGCATGTCGGCAATGCCTTCGAGAGTTTCGACGCGTTCCAGCGCTGGCGGGGTGGGGTAGCGCTGTCGCGCGTCAGCTTCGGGGCAGCGCTGACGCGAATGGCGGAGAGCGTTGGCGGCGGGCGGGATGGGGATGCCGTCACGGGGCTCTTGTGGCGGGAGAACGCGGCGCTGCTGATAAGTGGCGGGCGTGTAACGTCTCAGAAAACCGGAGGGACGAGGGCCCGTGACAACATGGGGTCGTCATGAGGTCCCCGTCAGTTTTTCGATCGAAGGCGAATGATCGGTTCGCGCTGAAACGTGCCTGGTTCTTCGTTGATGTGAAACCCGATCACGCGGATCTTCACCTCTCGCTCTGTAACGGTCGCGATGTCTGTGTGCAGCCAGAAGTTCAGATGGATTGCATTCGGTCCGGCAGAACGGTCCTCCCACCCATAAAGGTAGAGGGGCTTTCGGAAAACGATGGGTGTCCGAGACAACAGCCGCTTGTCCAACTCCTCGCCTTCGTACTTCTGTTTGGCGCCAGAGTTCCGGACCGAGAAATAGTTCGGTTGAAGTTGGTGCTCATCGGCGGACAAGTCTGCTTCAAGCCGTTCAATGAACAGACTTTTTCTATTCCAATTGACGATGCGAACGAAAACCTCTGCAGATCCCGACGCCAATCCTTCGGAGCCGTCCGACCAAGCTTGGTAGGCATCAACGGTGGGCTCATCTCCGCCTGTCATGAATTGTGTCTGCAGCCGCATTTCATGCAGCTGCTTTCGCAGTGGCTGAAGAGTTATCAGGGCAGCTGCCAACGCACCTACTCCTGCGGCCCAGCCGCTCAAAGCGCCCAGCGTATCAAGGGGTCTTTGGGGGTAGAACTGGAAGAATTGGCCGATCAGCCACCCAATGAACAGGACGGCAGCGTACGGCCAGTATCCTTGGCATATCGCCTTCAGTGTCTTACTCCAACATCCTATCATAGCAGAAGTCTCGCCCCTCTTGTATTTCAGATCTGCGCAAGCGCGAAGGCGCTCGCCTCAGGCGGCTTCCTCCATCGGCTCGACCGTCAGCCGCGCCCGCTGGCCGAGCGCGGCAAGCGCCGCCTCGAGGGTGGCGAGCTTCGTCGGGTGGGCCGGGTCGAGAATACGGCGGGCCTCGGTCTCGCGGCGGCCGAGACGGCGGGCGAGTTCGGTCTTGGAAAGGCCGGCGTCTGCAAAGGCGGTGATCACCGCCAGCTTCAGCGCGGCTTCCAGCGGCAGGGCGATCGCCGTCAGATCCGCGGCAGGACTGGCAGCGGCCGGGGGCAAAGGCGTCCCGTCCTTGGCCCGGGCCAGAAGGGCAACGGCGAGAGCATCGGCGGCCTGGACCTTAGCGTCGGCGCGATCCTCGCCGAAGGTCAGGGCCTCGGGGATGTCCGGGAATGCGACATAGACGTTGCCGTCGTCGGCGGGTTCGAGCTTTGCGAGATAGGTGGTTGCGAACATCGAGTTCTCCTGTCCTGTCCTGTCCTGGGGGCCATCTACGGCCGGAATGTTGCGCGTTGCCGGGTGAGAAGCCCGGGATCAGTCGATCCCGAGCTGCTTCTTGATCAGAGCGACGTAACCGGGCGGCAGTTCACCGGATTTGAGGGTCGTTACCCTGTCGCCGTAGCGAATGCGGTAGTGGGACCCCTTGCCGGCCACCTCGAAGACTTCGAATGCGACGTCTTCCTTTCTGGCCCGTTTGCGAAGCTCTCTGATCAGGGCTTCGCGCTTCATTTCGACCTCCTTTCGATGCATCTTGTTTCGCACATTCCTGTGCGACTGGCAATTGTTTTCGCACAAAAAAGTGCGAATCCGGGTGATCGTCGAGCGTCCGGCCCGATGACCTTCGCACGGGCGGCGGCATGAGCGGAGATCGGACAGGCGAGATGGACGCCTTCGTCGCCGAGGCGCGGGCGATCTCCGTGGTCGAGGCCTTCCAGCGCGGCGGCGGGGTGATCGGCACGGCGCGGCAGAGCGTCCGGGCGCAGGGTCCCGGCGGGGCGAAGTATGTCGGGCCGTGCCCGGCCTGTGGCGGTCGCGACCGGTTTTCCATGGATCGGGGCAAGAACGTCTATAACTGCCGGGGCTGCGGCGGCGGCGACGCCATCGGGCTCTATCAGAAGATGACGGGGGCCGATTTTCTCGACGCCTGCGAGGTGCTGCTCGGGCGGGATCGGCCGGGGCCGGCGAGGAGCGCGGCGGATCTGGCCGAGGCGGCACGGCGGCGGCGGGCGGCGGAGGCGCGGGCGGCACAGCTGCGCGAAGAGGCGGCGGAGCGGGAGCGACAGCGGGAGAGCGAGGCGGCGTTCTATCGCCGGCGCGAGCTCGACCGGTGCCTCGATATCTGGAGCGCGGCGGGGGCGTTTTTCGGCTCGGAGGCCGAGCGCTATCTCGTCGCGCGGGGCCTCGATCCCTCGCAGGTGAACCCGGCCTATCTGCGCTGCGTGCCAAGACTCACCTATTGGGGCCGCGATGCCGAGGGGCGGAACGCGGCGCTGCATGAGGGGCCGGCGATGGTCGCCGTCTTCGTCGTGCCGGAGACCGGAAGCTGGCGGATTGTCGGTCTGCATCAGACCTGGATCGATCTCGACGCGCCCGCGAAGTTCCGCCCGGCGATCGCCGACCGCCAGGAGCCGGGCGCGTTCCTGCCGACGAAGAAGATGCGGGGGTCAAAGGCTGGCGGGGTGATCCCGCTCGTCGGGCGGCTCTCGACCGCGCGGCGGATGGTGGCAGGCGAGGGGATCGAGACGGTTCTCGGCTTCGGCCAGCGCGAGGGGTTCGACGAAAATACCTTCTATTGCGCCGCCGGCGACCTCGGGAATCTGTGCGGCGGGGCGACGCGGGAGAGCCGGTTTCGGCATCCGAACGCGGTGCGTCGCGACACGGCCGGGCGCAAGCGGCCGGTGTGGGTGCAGGGGCAGGAGCCGGACCCGGACAGCGTGGCGATGCCGGTGCCGGGTCACATCACCGAGCTGGTGCTGCTCGGGGACGGGGACTCGGAACCGGTGGCGACGCGCGCGGCGATGAAGCGCGGGGCGAGACGGCACGAGCGGGGCGGACGGACGGTGGCGGTGGTCATGGCGCCGGCGGGGACGGATTTTGGGGAGGTGGCGGCGTGATCAACTTACCAGATTTGAGGGAATTCCTCGACGGCCGTCACTATTTCTCGAATCGAGTTTGGGTTACCAGCTGTAGTATATGTAACGGAAATATACGATTCTCCAGCATCTTCTTCTTCTGGATCATCCATTGTCAGAAATATTTCAACTGTAACCGATGGGGGCGATCTCGATCGATCGGTCCAACCATCAAGGAAGAGACGAAAAAACCAATCTTCTGGCACGTAGGAAATGTAATTTTCCCCTCCAATTGCCTCGTCTGCGGGGTATTTGAAGCTATGAAGCTTCCAGGCGTTGGTTGTAAAGCGTATCTTCAATGTCTCCATTTTGATAGCGCGCCGGTTCCAGTTTGTAATTTTCAGCGCGATGCTTTCTTCCGCGCCCAAACCGGCAATCGCGGTGATTTCTGGTGTGGCATCGCCGACGACGAAATCCGTTTGCCTGCGCGCTTCGGCCGCCTGCCTACGAAGTTCTGGAAGGGTGAGAAACGCCGCCAACAGCGCGCCGGCTGCGGCAGCCCAGCCGCTGAGCGCGCCAACCCATTCGCGGAAGCACTGGCTCGGCGCACCGGGGCACCAATCCGCGCGGACCACTGCATAGTCCAAGATCCACATCGCAACGAAGCCGCCGAAGCCGAAGGCCGCGATGAGCGCGGCATGCTTGGCGTAAAAGCCGATCTCCGGCGTGGGCTTGGGCATTCCGTCAATCTCCAAGGGGGCGTGGCGTGATGGCCCTCGACTTCGGCCTGCCGCTCTTCGTCTATGACCTGGTGGTGATCGATCCACCATGGCCGTGGGAAGCCTATTCGGACAAGGGCCTCGAGAAGAGCCCCGAGGCGCAATATCAGACGATGACGTTGGCGGAGATCGCGGCTCTGCGCGTGGGCGATCTGCTGACGCCGGCGGGCGTCGTGGTGATGTGGGCGACCTGGCCGCTCATCGACCGCCAAGCGGCAATCCTCGCCGGCTGGGGATTGCGCGTCGTCACCGGCGGGGTCTGGGCCAAGCGGACGGTGAACGGCAAGCTGCGCTGGGGCACCGGGCACGTGCTGCGCTCGGTCTGCGAGCCCTTTCTGATCGGCCGCCTCACCGAATCGCGCATAGCGCGGGGCAAGGTGCCGAACCTCGTCGAGACACTCGCCGACGCCGCCCTCGACGGGCTGGCCCGCGAACACTCCCGCAAGCCGGAGGAATTCTACCAGCTGGTGGAAAGGCTCGTCCCCGACGGGCGGCGGGCGGACCTCTTCGCCCGCCAGAGACGGCCGGGCTGGGACGCCTTCGGCAACGAGGCCGACAAGTTCGAGGCGCTGGCCTCATGACGATCGCAGGCACGGACATCATGACAGACAAGAGCGAAGAGGGCGTGTCGCTGCTCGCTTTGTGCGCGCGGGAGGCGGAGACGGACATCGGCAACGGGCGGCGGCTGCGCCATCGCTTCGGCGCGGACATCCTGTCGATCGCCAAGATCGGCTGGCACGGCTTTGACGGCCTGCGCTGGCGCGAGGACGAGGACGGCAGCGTGGTGCGCCCGCTGGCGCACAAGACGGCCGAGCAGATCCGCTTTGAATGCACCGAAATCATGGTGGAAGAGGGCGAGGCGCTGCTCATCGAGGCCGGCGACGACGCCGAAGCGGAAATGGGAAAGCGGGGCAGGCCGGGACCGGACGCCGGGCCGGAGGCCAAGCGCGCCTGGGCAAAGCTGGAAGCGGCGGTGAAGACCCGCGACGACATCGCCGAGCGGCTGGAAAAGCGCCGGCAGGCGCGGCGGCAATTCGCCAAATCCTCCTGCAACTCGGCCAAGCTCGACAACATGCTGAAGGAAGCGCAGCCCTATCTCTCGCGCACCGTCGACACGATGAACAGCGACGCGATGGCTCTGAACTGCCGGAACGGGACGGTGCGCTTCGTCAAGGTCGAGGACGAGGAGAGCTGCCCGGAGGATCCGCGCTATCGCTGGGCGGCGCGACTCGACGCGCACCGGCGCCAAGACTTCATCACCAAGCTCTGCGAGGCGGAGTTCTTCGCGCCGACTTCCGGACCTTCGGGACCGGAGGCGGCGACGCCGGGGCCAGCGCTCCTCAGCGAGGCCGAGCTCGACGTGATGGCGCACCAGCTGGCGCCGACCTTCATCGAATTTCTGCACCGGGTGCAGCCGGACCTTCGCATGCGGGCCTATCTCAGACGGCTCGCCGGCTACATGCTGACCGGTCTGACCGGCGAGCAGGTGATCGCCTTCTTCTACGGCATCGGCGCCAACGGCAAATCGACCTTCACCGACGTCGTCGGCAAGATCCTGTCCGACTATGCCGTGACGCTCGGCATCGAGAGCTTTACCGGCGATGTGCGGCGGGGCGGGGCGGACGCGACGCCCGATCTCGCCCGGCTGAACGGCGCCTATGCCTGTTTCGCCTCGGAAGGCGACGAGACGGCGCGGCTGAAGGAAGGGCTGATCAAGCTTCTCACCGGCGACGACAAGATCGCCGTGCGCAAGCTGCATCAGGACTTCGTCGAGATCACCATCAAGGCGAAATTCGTCATCACCGGCAATCACAAGCCGATCATCCGGGGCGACGACGACGGGATCTGGCGGCGCGTCCATCTGTTCGAATGGCCGGTGCAGATCCCCGCCGCCGAGCGGGACCGCTCGCTGCCCGACAAGCTGCTCGCCGAACGCAACGGCATTCTCGCCTGGATGATCGCCGGCGCGCTGGAATATCTGACCCTCGACGGGCTGCATCCGCCCGACGAGCTTTTGACCGCTGTGCAGGAGCACCGGGAGGATTCCGACCCGGTCGGGGCGTTCGTGCGCGGTGGCTGCGAGGTGACCGGCGAGCCGGGCGACCGGGTGACGCCCGGCGAAATGCACGAGGCCTATATCCGCTTTTCCCAGCGCGAGGGACTGACGCCCTATGGCGCGGCCACCTTCAACCGGCGGCTGCCGGACAAGGCCAAGCAGGCCTGGAAGAGCCCGGACGGGCGCATGCGGCAATTCGTGCGGATGAAGAGCGGTGGCACCGTCTATGCCGGCATCCGGATCAAGGACGCCTTTCGCGGCGGGCCGGACCTCGGCGCGCCGATAGGCCGCGAATTTGCGCCGCGGGATTGATCATGCGCGCCTCCGCACCTCCCGAAAAACGCTTGGCCGCCGAGAGATGGCGCGGACCTGGCTGCCCGCCCCGGCGCCAAAATGGGCAGCTAGGGACGCAAGCGAGGTGGCCATGCCGCTTGCTGCCCAATGCGGAGGGTTCGGGAGGGCCTGCGGCGCAGGGGATTGGGTCGCTAGGGCGGCTAGGGAGGCAAGGTCTCGCGTCACGCATATGCGCGCGTGAGGAAAGAGGCCGGCGACGAGAGAGGATAATCGTCTCTCATACGTAGGGTGAGACTTGCCTCCCTAGCCGCCCTAGCGACCCAAGAACAGAAATATCTGATATAAAACAAAGGATTAGAAAACTGGAACGATGGGCAGCAAGCACGAACCGGGCAAAGCTTCCTTCCCTAGCTGCCCAAGAGGCGTTTCTGCAGGGCAATGGGGCGTGGTCGGCGCCGGCAAAGGCCGCTCCGGCGGTGATCTATGGCGCCGGTGCGGAGTGGTTCGCGGTGCGGACCAATCCGCGCTGCGAGGACCGGGCGATCGTCACGCTCGGGGCGAGGGGCTTTGAGGCCTATCTGCCGAAGGGGCGCAAGCTGATCGTCCATCATCGCACGAAGAAGACGATCGAGCGGACATTTCCTCTGCTCGTCGGCTATGTCTTCCTGATGATGCCTTCCGATCCGGCGCGCCGACATTGGGGCCTGGTGCGCGAGTGCCATGGGGTGAAGGGCGTGCTCGGCGTCGACGGCACGCCGAAGGCTCTACCGTTTGACGAGGTGGAGGCATTGCAGCTGGCCGAAACGGAGAACCGGCTGCGTTTCGAGAGCGCGCGGCGGCAGCGGGCGAGCGGACGGCATGGTTTCAAGGAAGGCGACGACGCACGGATCGCGACCGGGCCGTTCTCCGGTTTCGTGGGGCAGGTGGTGGATGCGGACAGCCGCAAGGCGATCCGCCTGTTGATATCCGTCTTCGGCGGCATGAACGAGGTGAGTGTGCCTGTTGACGCGCTCGATCGCGTCGCCTAGCTTCACTCGCGACGGAGAATGCCTGTTCTGAGCGGCCATGTGACTCGCCGGGGCAATAGTCGGGAGATCGTCACCCGGCGCTAGGGAGGTTTATGGGCTCGCTTTGGCGGGCCCTTCTGCGTTTAAGGGGTATGGGGCGTCTTGCCCGCCTGAAGCTGCGGCTCGCCTCAACGCCGGCTTGCTGGGGCTCCCCCCGGGTAAGGTTCCTCCTGCAGCAAATGAAGCCGGACAGTCGGCTTTAGCCGTACAGGTTCGGTAGTGGGCGGGGCGGAAAGCGGTACACGTACCACACGTGACGCACGCATGCATGCACGAAACCGGTCTCACTGCGGCCGCGGCACTTCATGATCACAGGTTGGCGGCACATGGTGCGAGGGAGGCGACAGTGACGGATCATGAGCGCTTCAGTGCGCCGAATGCCGGCGACTGGGTCTCGATCACAGAGGCATCTCGGCGTCTGGGCGTCGATCGGTCGACATTGTCGCGATATCTCGATCAACATGGCGATGCGCTTCAGAAGCGGGAATCGGGGAAGTCGACACTCGTCGACTTCGAGGCCGTCCGCGCCCATCGCAGCGAAAACATCAGGCTCGTCGACGAGGGGCGCGGGCGCGACGGAGGCAAACCGTCGGCCACGCCGACCGCCGACAAGCGCTTCGGCGGCAGCCAAGCGGACTGGGCGGCGCGCAACATCGCAGCGCAGGCACAGGATCGCGAGCTGAACCTCGCCCGCCGCAAGCGTGAACTGACCCCGACGGCCGAGGTCGACGAAATGGGCAGGGACGCGATCGGCCGCATGCGGAACGCTTTCGACAGGTCCGTCGAGAGCGAGGCGAGCGACCTGTCGCTGCGATACGGCTGGGACGAGCGGACTGTCCGCAGCGCGTTGAAATCCTTTGCGCGCAAGGGGCTGGATTCGTTCCATCGAGACGTCCTCGACGGCCTTGATCGCTTCCGGCGCGAGGTCGATGCGACGGCGGCCGACCAGGCGGACGGGGCTTCGGATGGGCCGGCGGCGTCGGCCGGGTTGCTGCAGTAGGCCACTGTGGGAATTCGCGAGACCTTCCCGGATCTGCCACATGGCGCGGCCGTGCTGCTGGATGCGCTCGCCTCGGCCTCGCGGCCGGTGGACGAGCTGACGATCTCGGAATGGGCAGACCGGCATCGTGTCGTGTCTCCGGAGTCAGGCTCCCCCTGGCCAGGACCGTTTCGAACGGCGCGCGTCCCGTATCTGCGCGAGCCGCAGGATTGCCTGCATCCGGATCATCCGGCCCGGCGCGTCACCTGCCGCTGGGCGGCGCAGCTCGGCAAGTCGACGGCGATCGAAAACTGGTTCGGCTACATCGTCGACCAGTCCCCTGGCTCGATGATGATCGTCCTTCCGACGCTCGAGGAAGCGACGAAGTTCAACCGGATCAAGCTGCAGCCGACCATCGACGCCAGCCCGCGCATTCGCCACAAGGTCAAGCCGGCCAACAGCCGGGATGAGGAAGGATCAACGACAGCCTTCAAACGGTTCGCCGGCGGCTTTGCCCAGATCGTCAATGCCGGCTCATCGAAGGGCCTGCAGATGGTCTCGATCAAGTATCTGGCGATGGACGAGGTGACTGGCTATCCGCTGGACGTCGACGGTCGAGGTTCGCCGCGCGACCAGGCGCGGGCGCGGCAGAAGATGTATGGTGATCTGGCCAAGGAATGGCAGGGCTCGACGCCCGGCCTCGCCGGTGATTGCGCGATCACTTCGGACTTCGAGGCCGGCGATCGCCGGTACTTCTATGTGCCATGCCCGCATTGCGGAACCTACCAGCCGCTCGTCTTCGAGCAGCTGCGCAACGCGGATGAGGATGGGCCGGCGCATCTGCGATGCCTCTCATGCGATGGCAAGATCGTCGACGGGCACAAGGCCGAGATGCTGGCGGGCGGTCACTGGATCGCGACGCGGGTCAGGGCAGGCGAAGCACCGGTTCCCCAGGTGATCGCGGCGAACGAGATCCTCCGCTTCCGGTGCGAACCGTGCGAGGGGCGCTGCCGCGGATGGCAGCCGAGCTACCATCTTTGGGCAGCCTACGCACCGAAGGAGCGCTTCGGCGATATCGCGGATCGCGCCGAAGCCGCCGAGGGCGACACGACCAAGCTGCGCGTCTTCATGCAGCAGGATCTCGCCGAGCCCTACGATCCGGGCGGGTTGACGATCGACTGGGAAGCGATCGTCGAGGCGACGCGGCTCAAGCCCTTCGAAGCGCGACGCGTCCCGTCCCAGGCCGGCATCGTCGTATCGGCCGCCGACGTGCAGGGCTACGGGATCAAATGGCTCGTCTATGCCATCGGCGCACGAGGCCAGCGATGGCTGATCGACCGCCATGTCTTCGAAGGCGATCCGACCCGCAGCGACGAACCGTGGATCGCACTTGCCGACGCCTTGCAGCGCGACTACCCGACGGCGGGCAGTGGTCGCAAGGGCATCGATCTGTCCGCAATCGACAGCGGTTTTGCGACCGACAGGGTCTATCGCTTCTGCGCGAGCCGCCCCGGCATTCTGCCCGTCGACGGACTGCATCAACCCGGCCGCCCCTGGGTTGGCACGCCGAAGAAGCGCGAGATCAAGGATCACCGCGGACGCATCGTCGCGAGCGTTCTCGGCTACCCCATCGGCCTCTACGACGTGAAGACCGAACTCGTCGCGGGTCTTGCCAATTTCGTCCAGGGTCCGGGCGCCGATGGCGCCTATCCTCGCAACACCATCATGATGCCTGCCGAACTCTGCGACGAAGGTTTTGCGCAGGAGCTGACGGCCGAACGGCTCGTCGATCCGGACGAAACCGTCAAGAATGCCAAGGGCCGGCGCTCCCGGCTCGTCAGCGCCAGTGCGCAGCGGCAGTGGAAGCAGATCCCGGGTCGCAAGAACGATTGGTTCGACGCGACGGTCTATGCTCTGGCCATCGCGTCATATCTCGAAAAGAAGCGGGCGCTGACGATCGACCGCTGGGCCGACCTTCTGGTCTCCGTCCACGGCGTCACCGCAGACGACGATCTCTTCTCCGCGGCCGACGAAAGCCCGTTCGCCCGCCCTTTAACGTCCCCGGCCGCGCCTCGGCCGCGGCTTTCCGACATTTCCAAGAAGCTGAACGGCTGATGGTCCTTTCGCGTATCAGGCAAGCGGCTGCCGCACTGCGCGGGGGCCCGCTCCCGGCTGCCTTGCCGTCCGCGCCGGCGCCACAGGCCGGCTATCTGCGCGGCCTGCAGGGCGGACCCATCATGATGCCGGTCCCGGTGCTGCGGGACGCCAAGGATGACGTGCGGATCGCCTGGGGGCGGGCGGCGGCGCGCACCATCGATGCGATGCATAACAACGGCTGGATTGCTGGCGTCGTGGAGCAGATGGTCTCGCTGATGATCGGCGACGGCCTTCGCCCCAATCTGAAGCCCGACTTCTCGTGGGCCGGATGGAACGCGAAACAGGAGGGCGACTGGGGTCGCCTTGCCGAACGGCGCTTCCAGGCCTGGGCCGGAGACAAATGGGCCTGCGATGCGGGCGGTCGCTATACACTGGCGCAGATGCAGGCGGCCTCGGTGCGCTCCTGGTTCGGGACGGGTGAGGGCGTTGCGGAGCTGCCTTCGATCGAGCGCCCCGGCATCGAATGGCGCACGAAACTGAGGCTCGTCCCGTCGCACTGGCTGTCGCAGAAGTCGAGCCCGGCCGATCGGCTCGACCACGGCGTCTATCACGACCATCACGGCGCGCCGGCTGGCTACCTGTTTGAGATGCGTGGCCCCTATGGTGAGCGCATCGAAGTGCGCAAGGCGGCGCGGGACGGGTACGGACGGCCGATGCTGCTGCATGTCTTCGACGGTCAACCGGGCCAGGTGCGCGGCATCACGCCCTTCGCACCGATCCTGAGGGTGTTGCGCGACTACGATCAACTGTCCAATGCGACGCTGTCGGCCGCCATGATCCACGCCGTCTTCGCCGCGACGATCGAGAGCGACGCGCCGTCGGCCGAGGTGCTCGACGCCCTGACGCCAGACACCGGGCCGAGCGGCACGCCGAGCAACAACGCGACGGCCTTTTCGACCTATCTCGGGGAAAAGGCAGGCTGGTACGAGAATGTCGACATCGACGTCGGCAAGGGGGCGCGGCTCGCCCATCTCTTCACCGGCGAACACCTGAAGCTGCACGCATCCGAACACCCGAACTCAACCTACGAGCCTTTCGCGAACTTTCTTCTGCGCGAGATCGCCCGTTGCGCCGGCGGCGTGTTCGAGGACCTGACCGGCGACTATCGGGGGGCGACCTATTCCTCGGTGAGGATGGGGATCGCCAAGCAGTGGCCGCTGCTCCTGTTCCGCCGCCGTCACGTTCCCGTGCCGGTCAGCCAGGCGGCGCTGGAGGCGTTTCTCGAAGAGGAAGTCGACAGCGGCGCACTGATCGTGCCCGGCGGGATCGACGCCTTCGTCCGCCATCGCGCCGCGATCTGCCGGGCGGAGTGGCGCGGGCCCGCGAAGCCGCAGGCGGACGAGGTCAAGGCGGCGAAGGCCCACGAGATGTACCGCAACATGGGTGTCCTGACGGACGAGCAGATCTGCTCCGACCTCGGCACCGACTGGGAAGACGTCTACTACCAGCGCGCCTTCGAGCAGCAGACCCGCGAGGAACTCAACGTCCACGGCGGCATCACCAACGGCGGAACGGACATCGACGACGCCGAGGCCTCGGTGAAACAGACGGAGGTGGAATGATGTTCCTTGCCCAGATCGCGGATCGCGTGCTGAACCGGCCGCTCCTGATCACGCCCGACAAGGCGCAGGTCATCTTGTCTGTGCTGGCAGGCCGGATCGGCGTCGACGGTCCCGACGCCAGCCGGTTCGAAGGCGAGCCTTTTGCACGAGATGCCGACGGACGCGCCGTCGCGGTGAAGCCATATCGCGTCGCCGGCGGCGTCGCGATCATCTCGATCACGGGATCCCTGGTCAATCGCGGCGCGTGGATCGGGGCATCGTCGGGACTGACCTCCTATGAAGGCGTCCAGCATCAGCTGAAGACGGCGCTCGCCGATCCCGACGTCCATTCCGTCATCGTCGACCTCTCCACGCCGGGTGGCGAGGCGATCGGCGCGATGGAGACGGCCGCGCATGTCCGGACGCTTGCAAAGGCCAAACGGACCGTCGCCCTGGTGAACGGAATGGCGTGCTCGGCTGGCTATGCCATCGCGAGCGGGGCGAGTGAGATCGTGACGACGGAGACGGGCGTCTCCGGGTCGATCGGTGTCGTTCTCCTTCACGCCGACTTCAGCCGAAATCTCGACGAGGAAGGAATCACGCCGACGCTGATCTTTGCTGGCGCCCACAAGGTCGACGGCAACCCGTTCGAGCCGCTGTCCGACAGCGTGCGACAGGATCTCCAGGCGGAGGTGAACGCCTTCTACGACAGCTTCACCAGCACCGTCGGCAAGGGGCGCGGGCAGCGCCTGACAGCTTCGGAAGCCCGCGCGACGGAAGCCCGGACATTCATCGGGGCAAAGGCGGTCGCTGCGGGACTCGCCGATCGCGTCGGCCTCTTCGAGGACGTCCTGTCCGAACTATCCAAGCGGACGCCCGGCGGGCGGTCGCAGAACTCGCCGAGAAGGAGTCCGTCCATGAGCGAGAACAGCGGCGCGCCCGTCGCCGAAACTCCGGGTATCAGCCAGGCCGAGCTCGAGCGCGCCAAGGCAGATGCGAAGGCCGAGGGTCGATCGGAAGCGCTTGCCACGGTGGCATCGGTGCTTTCGGCCGAGGGCATCGCAGGCCAGCCGTCCCGGATGACGGCGGCGCTCGAATGCCTCGCCGAGGGCATGTCGGCGGAGAAGGCAACGGCGTTCGCGACGAAGCATGTCGCCGAGGCCACCGCCGCGCGGGCCATGCCGGAGGCGTCGCTCGACCGGCGCAGCGAGAAGCCCGACAGCCTGGCGGCTGCGGCCATGAACGCCGCGAATGGCGCGAGCGAGCCGCAGAAGAGCAAGCTCCTGACCCTCGCGGAACAGCGCTACGGCGCTTCCGCCAACTGAGGAACCACCGTCATGTCACGACTCGCGGGAAGCACGCTCGGCATCGAAGTGCCGGGTCCCGACGACCTTCACTCCGGCTCGGTCCGGACGCAGCCGCTGACCATCGTCGCCGGATCCTATGAGCGCGGCGAAGTGCTCGAGATGACCGCGGCGACGAACAAGCTCGGCAAGCTCGCGACCGCCGCGAATGCCTTCGCCGTCATGCCGTACGACGTCACGCTCGCTGCCGAGCAGGATCTCGCCGTCTATGTCGAGGGCGACTTCAACGAGGACGCCGTGAAACTGAATGGCGTCACCCTCGCTCCCGTCAAGACCGCACTCCGCAGCCGGAGCATCCTGCTCCGCAAGTGGGGCGCGGCTCCCGCGTCCGCTTGAGGATATTTCGACATGGACAGCCCCTACTACTCCACCGCGGAACTCGTCGAAGTCATCCGGACCATCCGCACGCCGAGACGCTTCTTCCTCGACCGGTTCTTCCGGGCGACGCCCTATCTTTCGACCCGCGAGGAGATCGTCTTCGACGAGGTCCTCGAGGACCTGCCCGTCATGGCGCCCTTCGTCTCTCCGGTCGTGCAGGCGAAGCCGCAGAAGCGGCGCGGCTTCCAGGCGAAGAGCTTCGTGCCGGCCTACGTCAAGCCGAAGCACTTCATCAAGCCCGGCGACTTCATCCGCCGAAATCCGGGCGAGGCTTTGCTCGGCAGCCTCGACCAGGCATCCCGCTACGACGCCGCACGGCTCGACACCCTGGCGCTGCAGAAGCGCCAGATCGAGGAGCGGTGGGAATGGATGGCGGCGAAGGCCGTCGTCGACGGAAAAGTCACCGTGAAGGGCGAGGACTATCCGGAGCGCGAGGTCGACTTCGGCCGATCCGGCGATAACGAGATCGTCGTCACCGGAGCCGGCAACTTGTGGTCCAACGCGGCGGCCGACATCGGCGGCATGCTGGAGGACTGGTCGGACGTCATTCTCGGCAAGACCGGCTATGCCGGAACCGATGTCATCATGGCGCCGGAAGTCTGGAAGTACCTGCGCCAGAACACGCAGCTGCTGAAGGAGGCGGACCTGCGCCGGGGCGTTCAGAACACGCCCAACCTCCAGCCGCAGGCGGCGGTCGAGGGCGCACGTCTCGTCGGCCAGTGGGGCGAGTTCACCCTCTGGGTCTATGCGGGTCGCTTCAAGGAGCAGGACGGCACGTTGAGCCGGGCGCTCGCCGCGACGGATATCGTCATGACCGCTGCTCCCTCGCAGGAAGACGGGACGGGCGGTGTCCATGGCATCCGGTGCTTCGGCGCGATCCAGGACAAGGGGGCGATGATGCAGCCGCTCGACATCTTCCCGAAGAGCTGGGAGGAGGACGATCCTTCCGGCGAGCAGCTGATGTCGCAGTCCGCGCCTCTGATGGTGCCCGGACGCCCGAACGCAACCCTCAAGGCGCAGGTGGTGTGATGAGCGAGATCGCGTCAAAGACGCTTTACACCTCGGAGGGCGTCGTCCGTCCGGGAGAACCGATCCCGGACAGGCTGCCGAAGAAGGAGATGAAGGCGATCGGGGATGCCGGCGGCTTCGCCCTTCTGCCAGCGAGGGTGCGCACCGACGAGGACCGCTCGGCCATCTACGCCGCAGCCGTCGGCGAACTGAAGGCGGCGGAGGCGTCTGTCGAGCAGGCAAGGAGCGAGGCGGACAAGGCGGACGCGCAGAAGCGTCTGGAAGCCGCCCGCAAGACCTTGTTCGACCTCAACGGCTGATGGCGACCATCAACATCGCAGGGCTCACGGTCGACCCGGCCGATCCGTGCCAGGTCGAGGATGCTCTGCGGGCCTATCGGCTGAAACTCATGGCGGGCGAGGCGGTGGAGGAGGTCTCCGTCTCTTCCCCCGTCACGTCCCAGCGCATGCGGTTCTTCGCCGGCATGTCGGTGGCGGCGCTCGACCGGGAGATCGGCACGCTCTCCGACGCCTGCGCCCGGCAGCGTGGTGAAGCCTGTCCCCGGCGACGCCGCGCCTTCTCAATCGGGAGGTGAGGCGATGTTTCAACACACCGTTGCGGCCATGGCCGATCGTTTGGCCGATATCTTCGACGAGACGGAGGTGACGGTCGTCGCGGGGCAGATCGATCCGGAACGTCCGAATTTTCCGGCGAAAGTCTCGATCGACCGTGTTCCGCATTTTCAGGGACAGGGCGGGGCGAACCGACTGAACCTCACCCGCATCGCCGTGACTGCAGCGGCGATCAATTGGCCGTGGCAGCCGGATCGTGGCGACAGGTTCGTCCGGTCGAACGGCGCGATCCTCGTGGTCGCGACCGTCGACGGTGCCGGCGAAGCGCGACCCTGCTTCTGGGTCGACGAGGCCTGAGGGAGACAGTCATGCCGATCATCCGCCGCCGCGGGGCGTCTCCCGACAAGATTGCGCGCCGCGTCAGGGCCAATCTCGATGCCATCATCGACGAGGAGACCGACGAGATCGTCCGCGAGGCGAAACAGATTGTACCGGTGCGGACCGGTGCGTTGAAGCGGTCAATTCGCAAGAGCGAACGATCCGAGGCGCGCGGCATCCGGGGACATGTCAATGCCGACGACATCGTCAGGACGGTCTCCACCGACATGCCCTACGCGCATCTGATTGAGTATGGCTTCACTGCCGGAGACACGGACGTTGCCGCGCAGCCCTTTCTTGGGCCGGCAGTGCGCGCGGGGCAGCGCCGCATCAATGGTCGCGTCAAGGCGTTGCTCGCCCGATCCGTCGCAGAGGCCAAACGGTGACCGTCCACGACTGGGCAGGCCTTCTCAAGGAGGGTCTTCGCGCGGCTGTCACGGAGGCACTCGAAGGGCGGCCGCTGCTGGACGGACCCGCCATCGGCCAGAAAAAGCCCTATGCGAGCTACGGGCCGTCGGAGATCGTTCCGCTCGACGCCGACTGCGTTGCGGGTGCCGAGGTGACGCTACAGATCGACGTCTGGTCTGCCGGAATTGCCGGCCAGGGGGAGGCGGAACAGGTCTCGGCTGCGGTGGGTAGGGCAATTCACGGTGCAGACGTTCCGCTCGACGGCGCCCGGCTCGTCGACCTCCGCGTCACGCGCATCCGCATTCTGACCGACAGCGACGCGTTGACGGCTCACGGCGTCCTGACGATTCGGGCGCTGATGGATGCGGTCTGAAAGGCCTCTACTGAAGGAAGCAGAGATGACGGACGTGACATTTACGCGCGACTACGACTACCGCGTGCCTGGCAAGCAGGCGATCGTCGCCTACCGCCGCGGATGGTCAGGCAAGGTTCCGGCAGCCCACGCCAAGGCCGCGGGTTCGGCAGGGGCCCTCGCGAAGCCGGGCGCCAAAAGCGGGGCGGTTGCCAATGCTGATGGCAGGGGTGCCGACGATGGATGACGTAGCCATCCACGGCTGAACAACCGTCCCGCATGCCAGCGGGCCCCAAACTGCAACGTGGCCGCCCTGAGCGGCCTTTTTCATGGAGGCCACCATGGCACTCGCATCCACGACCCGCTTCGGCAGCTTCGTCGTCATGATCGGCGACGGCGCCGAGCCTGAGGTCTTCTCGGCGCCCTGCGGGTTCACGTCGAAAAGCTGGACCCGCACCAAGAACATGAACGAGACCGAGGTGCCGGATTGCGACGATCCGGACGCGCCGTCGCATGTGGAGCGGGACATCACCGCGCTGACGGCCTCGATCTCAGGCTCGGGCGTGATGGCGCAGGAGAGCCTACCCATGTGGCGCGAATTCTATGCGTCGAACAACTCGAAGACCGTCAAGATCATCTTCCCCGAGAGCGCCACCGAGGTGACGGTGACGCAGAAGTACCATCTCGCGTCGTTCGAAGTGACTGCCGAAAAGGGGTCGCGGGCGGCGGTCAACGTTCAGCTCGAGAGTGACGGCGCCTTCGCCGAGACTGTGATTCCGTGAGCCGGACGGCGCGCGCGGAGATCTCCTGCTGGGACGGCGAGCACACGTTCCAGCTCCGCATTGGCGAGCTTCGGCTGCTGCAGGAAAAGTGCGACGCCGGTCCTCAGCACATCTTCACCCGGCTCGGTGACGGGACCTGGCGCCTCGACGATATTCGCGAGACGCTGCGGCTGGGGCTGATCGGGGCCGGCCTGGAACAGCAAACGGCGCTCGATCTGATCAAGCGTCACGTCGACACCGTGCCGCTTCTGGAGAACGTCGAGGCGGCGCGGGCAGTGATCCTCGCCGTGCTCGTCGGCGTCGAGGACGAGAAGCTGGGAAAATCGGCGCCGGCGAAGGAGACGGACCTCCCCCACTCCCCAGGGGAAAGCTCCGCTTCGCCGGCTTCTACGGCGCCGGGATCGTGATGGGGCTCGGACCTGCTGAGATCGACGGCATGTCGCTCTGGCAGTTCCAGGCCTGCCACGACGGATTCCGTAAGGCGCACATGAGTGAGGCCGAGCGGGCCAAGGAAATGTCGGAAGACGAATTCGACGCGATCGGCGCGATGCTCGATGCGTTTCCAGGCGGCTGATGCACTGAAGGAAACGGGGCTCCGCAATACATATCTAGGCTGATCGTTACTTATTCAGGATGCGGTCCTCACATTGAGTATTTGGCGTGTCACAAAGTTCAACGCCGGCGAGGGGGGGTGCCTTTCTCTGACGATATAGTGTCAGAGCGTCCATCTGTCGCGTCGCGCAATCGACGACCATGACAAAATCGGTGCCATTGGCACCGGTCCATTGTTTGCTGCATTTCGACATGATGCCGTCGACTTGACTGCCGGTTTTTACGTGTTCCAAGCCGGCGATGAAAGCCTGCTTCGCTTCTACCTGACGATCGAAGCAATCGTTGAACATGACATAGTCGCCGGGCCACTGGCTTTCGCAGTAGGCAACGATGTCTTCCGTGATGAGGCCGAGGCCCTGGGCTGAGGCAGATGGGCCAATCATCAGCCCCGCGGCGAAGAAAACACCTGAAAATCGCAAGCTTCAATCCTTTTTGGTCCGCTCTGCATAATCGTAGATGGAACGCATTTCCCATGGCAATCACCGCCGAGCAACTCGTCTATGAGCTTGTCGCCAAGGTCGGCCCGTTCGAGGACGAGATGCAGGGCGCGGCGGCCGTCTTCAATCGTTCGACGCAGGCGATCGAGAACCGCTTCCGGAAGATGGACTCCGAGATCGAGCGAGCGTCGAAGCGGTCGGCGATCTCGATCAAGGGGCTCGTCGCTTCGGCGGCGGGGCTGCTCGGCGGTCGCGAGGCGATCCAGTATGCGGATGCCTGGAAAAAGGCCGGCAATGCGCTGGTCTCTGCCAACGTCCCGGCAGAGCGCCAGGCGGCGACGCTGGAACGGCTCTACACGCAAGCCCAGACCTATTCGATCGCGCTCGGAGCCCAGACGCAGCTCTATGGCGCGACGAGCCGGGCGGCGAAGCAGCTGACGGACGATCAGGAGGATCTGTTCCGGTTCACAGAGGCGGTGGCGGCGGCGCTCAAGGTCGACGGCAAGAGCGCGGGCGAGGCGAGCGGCGCCCTGACGCAGCTCGGCCAGTTGCTGCGCGGGACGAACGTCCAGGCGGAGGAGTTCAACTCTCTGATCGACGGGGCGCCGGCGCTGCTCGAGGCGGCTGCCAAGGGCATCAAGCGCTTCAACGGCGATGTCGGCGCGCTGATCAAGGCGGCGAAGAGCGGTGGGCTGGCGTCGAAGGAGTTCTTCGCCGGCGTCATCGCGGGATCGGACGAGCTGAAGAGGCGCGTCGATGCCTCGGCCGACACGTTCGAGGGCGCCTTCACCAAGATCGAGAATGCCCTGACGCGCTATATCGGCCAGACCGATGACAGCCTGTCGGCCTCGGCGCGGCTGATCGCGGGGCTCAACGCCTTAGCCAACAATTTCGACGAGATCGCCGACGTCGTGCTGAAGGTGGCGGCGGTCATCTCCGGAGCGCTGGTGGGCCGGGCGGTGGGCGGACTGATCACCAGCATTCCGATTGCCATCGCAACGATCCGCCTGTTGCAGCTCGGGCTGACAGGGGCGGGGGCTGCCTCGCAGTTCTTTACGTCGGCGGCGACGGGGTCCGGCACTGCGGCGAACCTGATGGGTGCGGCCTTCGGCAACACCGCGCGGGGCGCTGCGGCTGCCGCGCGGGGCATCGGCCTTGCCTCGGCGGCGGCGCGGGTCTTCAAGTTCCAGATCGCGGGTCTTCTGCTCGGTCCGATCGGCGGCATCATCGCAGCCCTGGCCCTGACCTTCATCGACTTCTCCGGCGGGGTAGAGGATGCGTCCGACAGCCTCCTCGACATCAACGGGTTGCTCGACAAGACGCGCCGCGCGGCGGGCGGCGCCGAGGGCGGCGTTGCCGATCTCAACGACGCGCTGGACAAGCTGACCGCCGGGCAGCGGGCGCGGGCGCTGCGGGAGATCAATGCGCAGATCGAGGAAATTCGCGGTGGCGGTTCGTTCCTGTCCAGCCTCGGCAACGACCTGTTCCTCGGTGACGCTCGCGCGGGTCTGGCTGGCCTGATCGAGGACCTCGGGAAGTATCGGATGAGGATCGGAAGCCTGTTCGACAGTGCGGCCGACACCGCGGCCGTCGAGGAGATCAGCAAGATCGCGCTGGGCCTGCAGGACGGGTCGATCGAGGCGGAGGATGCCAAGAAGCGCCTCGACGCGATTGCCGCCACGGACATCACGTCGCCGGTGGATGCGATGATCAAGCGGCTTGAGGCGATGAATGCCAAGCTGCTCGACGCCGCCAACCTGATGCAGCGCATCAGCCGATCGGTTCCGCCAGCCGTCGAGGTTGCGACGCCGTTCGAGCAGAACCAGCTCTCCCGGCAGAACAGGGCAGATTTCTTCACGAAACGAGACGCGGAGCTGGCGAAGGACGATTTCGCGAAGGACGTCGATAAGCGGACGGAAGAGATCGTGAAGGCCGGCAAGGAGATGGGAGAGGCTATCTCGGAAGCGGCCGCACGCATTCGTGCGACGGAGGAAATTACCCGCGAGCGGCGCCAGGCGCTGATCGGTAGCAACACCAAAGCAGCGACCGATCGTTATGTCGATCGCACGATCGGCGCGGAGTCAGGCGGGGATCCGAACGCCAGGAATTCGAGCTCCAGCGCCGCAGGTCTCGGCGGCTTCATCGAACGGACATGGCTCGACCTGTTCAAGCGGTATTTTCCAGATCGTGCCGCAGGCCTCAGCCGGGAGGCGATGCTTGCCTTGCGCGCCGATGCCGATATCTCGAAAACCCTGATCCGGGCCTATGCCGATGAGAATGCGGCGGTCCTGCAGAAGGCCGGCGTCGCGGTCACCGAGGCGGCGCTGCATCTGTCGCATTTCCTCGGCGCGTCGGATGCGGCCAAGGTGCTGTCGGCGGCGCCGGGAACACCGCTGGCCGGCCTCATCAGCCAGGCGTCGATCGACGCCAATCCCAACATTCTCGGCGGCGGGCGGACGGTGGACGATGCGGTCGCCTATGCAAACAAGAGGGCCGGTGATACGCGCATCGCCGCGGGTGATCTGACGCCGCAGGAAAAGGCCCTGGCCGATGCCACAGAGCGGCGGAGGGAGTTGAAGTCGACGATCGACAGCCTGCTCGGCTCGGTCGACGAGGAGACCAAGCAGCTCGTCCTCGAAACCTCGCTGATGAACGCCTCGACGAGCGAGCGCGAGCGGGCGACGAAACAGGCGGAGATCCTCAATGCCTTGAAGCGCGAGGGGATCACGATCGACGAGAATGGCAACGGCGTGAATGCCGAGGGCGTCGTCGTCATCGAGAACCTCAGGGCCGCCGTGGAGCGCCTGTCGGCCGCCTATGGCGTTCAGGCCGGCGTGCAGGAGCAGGCGCGGCTCGCCCAGGAGGCGACGGCGGAGGCGCAGCAGGCGGCGATCGACCGGATGGACGAGATCCGGGACGCGTCGCGGGACGTCATCGGCGGTTTTGTCTCCGACCTGATGGAGGGCAAGAGCGCGGCCGAGGCGTTGGGCGACGCGCTGCAGAGGGTCGCGGACCGGATCATCGAGAGCGGCCTCGACAGCCTGCTCGACAGCATCTTCGGCCAGTCGGGATCCGGCGGGGGCGGCCTGTTCGGCGACATCCTGAGCATCTTCAGTGGCGGCGGCGGTGGCGGCGGCGATGCATGGGGCGGCTTCCGGGCGGCGGGTGGCCCTGTCGCCGCCGGCAAGACCTATGTGGTCGGCGAGAACGGCCCGGAAATCTTCCAATCCGGACAATCCGGGACGATCATCCCCAACCATGCGCTATCGGCCTTCAACCCGATGTTCTCGGCGCCGGAGTTGCGGGCGCCGGGCGCCCGGCAGGCGGGCGGGGCGCATGTGACTGTCGGGGTATCGGTGGACGATGAGGGCGCGCTGCAGGCCTATGTGAAGTCCGTCGCGCGGGGCGAGGCGGCCACGGCCTCGTCGCAGGCGGTGACGGCGTTCTCGCGGGTGGCCCTGCCGGGGCGCGTCAAGGAAATCAACGACGACCCGAGGGCGATCGGCTGATGCTGACCTTTCCACTGGCGCTGGCCGATCTCGCCGACCTCCTCCCGGTCGCCGAGGTGCGATGGCGGCTGGCCGAGAACCAGGAGCTGTCGGGGCTGGGATCAGGGCAGATCCTCGCCGCCGAACTCGGCCCGGCGCTGTGGGAGGCCGACGTGACGCTCGGCGACCTGAAGCACGGGCGGAGCAGCCAGATCCAGGCGCGGCTCGAGGCCTTGGACGGCGCGACGCGGGCCTTCTACCTGTGCGATCCGTTCCGCAAATATCCGCAGGGCGATCCGGATGGATCGCGGCTCGGCGCGGCCGCGCCGGTGATCGGCTCGCTCACCGCCGGCGGGCGCGCGCTGTCGCTGTCGGGCCTGCCCGCCGGCTACGTCCTCACCGCCGGCGACTATCTCGCTTTCGACTATGGCTCTCCGCCGCGGCGGGCGTTTCACCGCGTCGTCGAGACGGCGACGGCTTCCGGTACCGGCGCGACGCCGCCCTTCGAGGTGCGGCCGATGGTCCGCACCGGGGCGGCGCCGGGGATTTCCGTCACGCTGATCAAGCCGGCGATGAAGTGCATCCGCAAGCCCGCCTCGCTCGGCCATGGCACCGTCAACCGGGTGCGGTCGAAGCTCTCCTTCTCCGTCGTCCAGAAGCTCTGACATGCGTGCAATCGATACGGCGACGGCAACGGCGCTGGCAAAGGCGCCGGACAGTGGGCTCGTCGCCCGCGACCTCGTCTGGTTTCGCGGGCGCTCGCTCGCCGATCCGGCGGTGCGGCCGCAATTCGCCTTCTGGAACGACCTCGACACGGTGAGCATCCTCGTCGAGGATCCGAAGACCGGCGGCACGGTCGGGCGCGACTATATCGGCGACGGTGCGCTGATCAGCGTGCCCGACATCCCGCTGACGTCGGATCTCTCGATCCGCACGATCCGGATCTCGCTGTCGCAGATCCATCCGGCGGTGCAGGCGATGGTGCGGGGTGCCGACATCCGCTTTGCCGAGGTGCAGGTCCACCGGGCAGTCTTCGATCCTGCCAGTCGCCTGCTCGTCAGCGCCAAATGCCACTTCCTCGGCAAGGTCGACCGGGCCCCGCTCGGAACGCCGTCGGTGTCGGAGGAGGGCGGCATCGACCTCGAGTGCGTGTCGGACACGCGCGAGCTGACGCGGACCAACCCGGCGAAGAAGAGCGACGAATGGCTGAAGGCGCGGAGCGGGGATCGGTTCTACCGCTACACCGGCACGGCGAATGTGCCGGTCTTCTGGGGCGTCGAGAAATCGCGGAAGAAGGACTGATGCAACGTCTTTGCGACTGGCCGGCGCGCCTTCACGCCTTCATCGACCAGGTGAAGCGCTCATCCCATCGGTACGGCACGCAGGACTGCCTCGTCGGCTTTGCCTTCGGCGCCGTCACGGCCCTGACCGGCGAGGATCCCGCGGCTCTCTATCGCGGGCGCTATGACACGGCCAAGGGGGCGCTCCGCGTCATGCGGGAGGCCGGCCATGCCAATCTCGCCGACCTCGTCGCATCGCACCTGCCGGAAATCCACGTCAGCCGGGCGAGGCTCGGCGATCTCGCCGCGATCCCCGATGGCAGCCCGTTCGGCTTTGCGCTCGGGATCGTCAATGGCGAGCGGCTGCTTGTCATGCGCGAGGACGGGCTCGGGACGACCGACTTTACCGCTGCCACCAGAGCCTTCCGCGTCGGATAGTCATGCAGATCATCACCCTCCTTTTCATCGCCGCCTGGCTGACGCTGGCGGGGACAGACGCCGCGCGCGCCGACCCGTTCAGTGCCATCGCGGCGATTGCGAGCTTCCTCGCCAGCGGCAGCGTGCTGGCGCAGGTGGCGCTGTTCGCGATCGGCACGGCGATCAAGATCGGGCTGTCGCTGCTGAAGAAGCAGGAAAAGGCGGCGGTCGCCGGCACCAAGACCGAGATCGACGTCGGCGGCGACAATCCGATCTCCTTCGTCATGGGGCGCTACGCGACGGCCGGGCAGCTGGTCTACGTCAACACCAACGGCAGCAACAACGACGCCGAGAACGGCTATGTCTACCAGGTGATCTCGCTGGGGGATCTTCCTGGGCAGGGGATCACCGGCCTGTGGATCTATGACGAGAAGGTCGACATCAGCGGCTTCACCGGGCCGGAGTCCTACAACCACTATCGCGGCTTCCTGATCGAGGAATTCGCCTCGGACGAGACCGGGCGGGCCCTGTGGTTCCGCTATTACGATGGGACGCAGACGGAGGCCGATGCCTATCTCGTCGACGAGTTCGGTGCCGATCCGGACTATCCCTTCACCGCCGACATGGTCGGGCGCGGCACGCCCTACATCATCCTGACGGCCGCCTACGATCCGGAGATCTTCTCCGGCATCCCGCAGGTGCTCGTCGAGACCGACGGCATTCCGCTCTATGACCCGCGGCAGGATTCCTCCGTCGGCGGCAATGGCTCGCAGCGCTGGTCCGACCCGTCGACATGGGCGCCGTCGAGCAACAATATCGTCCAAGTCTACAACGTCCTGCGCGGCATCCGCTATCAGGGCGAATGGATCTGGGGCGGGCAGTCGATCGGCGCCCATCAGCTGCCGCTGGCCAACTGGTTCGCCGCCATGAATGCCTGCGACGCGGCGATCGCGCTGCAGGGCGGCGGCAGCGAGCCGCAGTTCCGATCCGGCCTCGAGGTCAGTACCGACCAGGAGCCGGCGGATGTCGTGGAGGAACTTCTAAAAGGCTGCAACGGCTATATCGCGGAGGTCGGCGGGGTCTACAAGGTCTCCGTCGGCGCTCCCGCGGCGCCGGTCTATTCCTTCACCGATGCGTCCATCGTCGTCACCCAGCCGCAGCAGCTCGACCCGTTCCCGGGTCTGCAGAATACCACCAATGGGGCGCGGGCCTCCTATCCCGAACCGGAAGAGAAATGGGTGAACAAGGATGCGCCGCCCTACATCCGGCCGGACCTCGAGACGGCGGATGACGGGCGGCGGCTGCTCGCCGACCTGAAGTTCCCCTATGTGCCGTTCAACACGCAGGTGCAGCGGCTGATCCGCGCCGCGGTGGAGGATGCGCGGCGCTTTCGCCAGCACCAGATCACCCTGCCGCCGGAAGCATGGGCCTTCGAGCCGCTGGATGTCTTCGCCTGGTCGTCGGACCGCAACGGCTATGAGGAGAAGCGGTTTCTGGTCACCGGCATGTCGGGCGGCAGCAATCTCTTGCAGACGGTGACGCTGAAGGAGATCGACCCGTCGGACTATTCGTGGTCGCCGGCGAGCGACGAGCGGCCCTATTCTGTCGGCTTTCTCGGCACGATCCGGCCGGGGCCGCAGGCGTTTTCCGGGTGGCAGGTGGCGGCGGCGGCGATCGCCGATCCGGCGACGGGCCGCCGGCGGCCGTCCATCGCGATCTTCTATGCCGGCGGGCAGATCGACGTCACGGACATCCGCGTCCAGGTGCGCAATGCCGCGACGGGCGACGTGGTCTTCGACGCGACGATGGCCTATGACGCGCCGCTCGAGACGCAGTATTCCCGCGTCCTCAACGGCACCTTCCTGCCGGAGACCGCCTATGAGGCGAGGGGGATCTACCGCTCGGTCTCGGGGCGTCGCTTCGTTTGGTCCGAATGGCTGCCAGTCACGACGGGCGTCGAGGACCTGCAGCTGGGGCTCGACCAGCTGGCGCAGGAGGCGCGCGCCATCCTCGACGGGCTGCGCGAGGATCTCGATGCCGCCGTCGTCGAGGCGGGCGAGATGGCGAGCGAACTCGAGGGGCAGGCGGACGCCCTTGCGGCCGAGACGCAGACGCGCGCGGCCGAGGCTGCGGCGCTGGCGCAAGAGATCGCGGCCGAAGTGCAGGCGCGGATCGCGAGCGCCGGCGCCAATGCTGATGCGATCGCCGCAGAGGCGCAGGCGCGGGCCGACGCTATTGCGGCTCTGGCGGCGGAAGACGCGGATCTAGCGGATGCGCTGGCAGCGGAGGCAAGCACCCGCGCCAGCGCGGCCACCGCGCTGGCCGCGACGGACGCCGCGCTTGCGCAGGACATCGCCGCCGAGAGCGTGGCGCGCGCCGACGGGATCGCCGCCGAGGCGCAGGCCCGGATCGATGCAATCGCCGACCAGGCGGGGGCGTTGAATGCCGAGGCCGAGCAGCGGCTCGCCGAGATCCGCATCCAGGCGGTGAGCCTGCGCGCTTTGTCCGACCGGCTCCTCGACATCGACACGGTGCTGGCGGAATCGGCGTCACTCGGCCTCGACCAGCTGCGCGAGGTTCGCACCCGCATCGATGTGACCCGCGACGAGATCACGGCCGCCTACACCCGGGCGATCACCGTTGCCACCGGGCCAACGTCCGCGCTGGCCCAGCGGCTCGACAGCCTCGAAGTCGGGATCGAGGACGAGGAATCGTTGCGCACCGCCGAGATCACCCGGCTCGACCAGGCGATCGTCACGGGAGACGCGGCGCAGGCGTCGGCCCGCGAGATCCTGTCGACCCAGATCCGCGGCGGCTACACGGGTTCCGATGCTGCGCTCGCCGGCGGGATGATCGGCAGCCTGCGGTCGACCTTCGCCTCGCAATATGAGGCGATCACCGAGAGCCTCGTTTCGCTGGAGGCCGGCGTCGACGAGCAGTTCGACTTCCTGCGGTTCTGGCCCTTCGACGACGATGCCGAGGGCTGGATTGGCAACGGCACGCCGACCTGGGCGACCGGCGGGTGGCTGCGCCCGGCCAATCAGGCGAGCGATCCCTATGTCGTCTCTGCCGACGACCTCGACATCGACGCCGATCGCTATGGTCAGGTGCGGGCCCGCATCCGTCGCACCGGCGCGCCGGTGTGGGAGGGGCGGCTCTATTGGAACGACGTCGTCGGACAGGCCTGGTCGGCAGGCCGGAGTGCCACGATCACCGAGCCGACCTTCAGCGACAACGGCACGGCGGTCATCTCCTTCGAGACCGGTGCCACCGGCACGATCGAGCGGCTGCGGCTCGACCTATCGGCCGCGCAGACGGCGACGGACTATTTCGAGATCGACTGGGTCGCCATCGGCCGCCCGTCGCCCGGCGCATCCATCGCGTCGCAGGAGGCGCTCCGGCAGACGGTGGTCAACGGCCTGGCCAGCGAGGCGACGGCGCGCGAGCAGCTATCGAGCCAGATGACGGGCTTTGCCGATCCGACGGGCGTCGAGCTGGAGAGCCTCTCCTCCGGCCTCCTCTACGAGGAGCGGACCGCCAGGACGACTGCCGATTCCGCCCTGTCGGAAAGCATCCTCGGGCTCGAGTCCTCGATCTCGGATGCGAGTGGCGCGATCACCGCCACTGCGAGTGCGCTCCAGTCGATCACGACGCGGGTCTCGACCGCTGAGGAGACGATCGGGACGCAGGGCACCGCCATCGTTTCGAACACCGAGGCGCTGACGGCGCTGTCCGGCCAGCTTGCCGGGAAGGCCGACACCTCGGCGATCGACCAGCTGTCGCAGGAGATCGCGCTCCTCGGCGGCGACGGGCTGCAGAGCCAGGCGACCTCGATCCGCAGCCTGTCCGCCCGGCTGCAGGATCTGGAGCTGGATCTCGCCGAGCAGGAGGCGCTCGGCCTCGCCGGCGATACGGCGACCCGGGAGGCGGTCGCCACGGCCTACCAGCAACTCGACGCCTATACGCGACGGGTGGAAGGCCGGGTCGAGACCGAGGCCAGCCGCATCGACGGCCTGCAGGTCACGCTGGCCGGCAAGGTCGATGCGTCGGCGCTGAACAGCCTCACGGTCCGCGTCCTCCAGCAGGGTAATGCGATCACCACGAGCACGGCCTCCGTCACGGCTCTGGCCTCAACGGTGGCCGGCAAGGCGGACGTTTCGGCGCTGAACTCGCTGTCGACGACCGTCACGCAACAGGGCGCCGCCCTGTCGACCCAAGGCCTCGCAATTACCTCGCTGCAGGGCTCCCTTGACGACAAGGCGAACGCCAGCGCGGTCGATACGCTGGGCCAGACGGTCACGAGCCAGGGCGAGGATATCACGGCCAACGCCGAGGCGATTACCGCGCTCTCGACCGCGATCGACGGCAAAGCGTCGACCGCGGCGCTGAGCAGCCTGTCGGCGACGGTAACGGGGCAGGGCGAGGATATCGCTGTCAACACCTCGGCGATCACCAGCCTTGAGACGTCCGTCGCAGGAAAGGCCGATGCCTCCGCCGTGAACGATCTGGCCGTGGTGGTCACGAGCCAGGGCGAGGATATCGAGACGCTCGTGACGTCGGTGACGGCCCTCGAAACAGCACTGCCGGGCAAAGCCGACGCTTCGGCGGTATCGTCCCTGCAGACGACAGTCTCGGAACAGGGCACGGCGATCGCGTCGAACTCCTCGGCGATCACGTCGCTGCAGGGCTCGCTCGACAACAAGGCCGACGCCTCGGCGCTCTCGTCGCTGTCGCAGACCGTCAGCGATCAGGACGGCGACATCACGGCGAACGCCGACGCCATCACGGCGCTCGGCAGCGCGATTTCCGGCAAGGCTGACGCGTCCGCTGTCTCGACCCTGCAGACGACCGTCACTGAGCATGGCACGGCGATCACATCGAACGCCACGGCGATCACATCGCTGCAGGGCGCGCTCGACGGTAAGGCGAGCACGTCCGCCGTGGATGCCCTGCAGCAGGAGATCACGCTCCTCGGCGGCGAGGGCCTGCAGAGCCAGGCATCCGCCATCCGCAGCGTCTCGGCGCAACTGCTCGACCTCGAGATGGGCCTCGCCGAGCAGGGTGCCCTGGGGATCGCGGGCGATACGGCGACCCGGCAGGCGATCGCGACAGCGTCGCAGCAGCTCGACGCCTATACGCGCCAGGTCGAGGGGCGGATCGAGGTAAACGCGGCTGCGATCACCGCGCTGCAGGCGTCGCTGCCGGATAAGGCCGACGTCACCATGGTCAACGCGGCGCGGGCCAGTCTGATCGAGCAGGGCGTGCGGCTGACGGCGCAGGGCGAGCAGATCGCGTCCCTGTCGATCGAGGTGAGCGGCAAAGCTTCCACCAGCCTTGTCGATGCGCTGAGCGCGACGATCATTCAACAGGGCAGCGCCATCTCCGTCAACACCTCGGCGATCACGTCGCTGCAGGGGGCGATCGACGACAAGGCGGACGCCTCGGCGGTCGATCAGCTGTCGCAAGTCGTCGAAACGCTCGGCGGCGAAAATCTGCAGAGTCAGGCGTCGGCGATCCGAAGTGTCACGGCCCGCCTTCAGGATCTGGAGATGGACCTCGCCGAGCAGGAGGCGCTCGGGATCGCTGGCGACACGGCGACCCGGCAGGCTGTTGCGACCGCCTATCAGCAGCTTGACGCTTACACCCGGCTCGTCGACGGCAAGGTAGAGACGCAGGCCAGCCGGATCGACGGTCTGCAGGTGACGCTCGGAGCGAAGGTCGACGCGAATGCGCTGAATGCGCTGCGGGTGACGGTCATCCAGCAGGGCAATTCGATCACCTCAAACACGAGCGCGATCACGTCGCTCTCGACGACCGTCGCCGGCAAAGCGGACGTCTCGGCGCTGAACTCGCTTTCGACCACGGTTGTGCAGCAGGGGCAGGCAATATCGGCCACCGCAGACGCAGTCGACGCCGTCGCTGCGGCCTTGCCCGACAAGGCCGACGCATCGGCGGTCTCGTCACTGCAGACGGCGGTCACCGAGCAGGGCACGGCGATTGCATCGAACGCCGCGGCGATCACGGCGCTCGACAACGCGATCGACGACAAGGCTGACGCGTCCGCTGTCTCGACGCTGACGACGACGGTCTCGGAACAGGGCACGGCGATCGCATCGAACGCCACGGCGATCACGTCTCTGCAGGGCGCGCTCGACAACAAGGCTGACGCCTCGGCCCTCTCGTCGCTGTCGCAGACCGTCAGCGATCAGGACGGCGACATCACGGCGAACGCCGACGCCATCACGTCTTTGAACACCGCTCTCGACGGAAAAGCCGATGCGTCCGCCGTCTCGACGCTCTCGACCACAGTAGCGGAGCAAGGCGGGGCCATCAGCGCCCAAGCGACGCAGCTGACAGCGCTCGCGACGAGCGTCGGCGACATCTCGGCAGACGCCCGGTTCCGCACCACGGTCAAGTCGCAGCCCTCCGGATCGGAGGCGACGATGGCGATGCAGGTGCGGGCCGGCGACGCGAGCGCCTGGCGAGAAGCCGGGATCTACCTGCGGGCGGCGAGCGACGGGTCGGCGGATGTGATCGTCTCGGCCGACCGGTTCGCCGTCACCAACAATACCGGCGAGACGGTGCCCTTCGCCGTCCAGAACGGCCAGGTCGCGCTGGCGCTGGCGCGGTTTCAGCAACTGGCGTCGTTCAATGGCAAGCTGGTCATCGACGGCGTCGCAGGGACGATTTCGGTCTATGACTAGGCGCCTCTTCCTCGCTCAGAACCGCATGGTCATCAGCCTGCCCGGCTACGAGGCCGGCCCCAACACGCCCCTCGAAGGCGTCAGCTTCGACAGCGACACGCCGCTCGGTGGGCTGGTGCTGGCTAGAGGTATTGTCGTCGATACATCCTCTATCGCGCAAGATAACATTGGCCGAACCTATGAAACCACGTTCGACCTGTCGTGCCCCAATCTGCGTGCGGGGTACGGCACCTTCCTGTTTTTGACCTACACGGCCCCGGATACGGCGGACGGCAGGCAGGGCATCAGCGTGGGGTTTTTGCTGGAAGCCCAATATCTGGATGATGCGACATTGCGCATTAAAAGGCAGAGATACCTCAACGACATCTATTGGAGATTCGCTGATTATTCCGGAAACGATGTGCGCTTCATGGTGCTCGCCTCATGAAGCGAATCGAATTGGGTGCACTGACGGGTGGCGGCTACGGCCTTCGCATTTCGCGACCCGGCTTCGACGTCACAAACCCTAACGCGCCGTTGCTGTTCGACAGCGACGTTACTCCAGCAAGCGTGCTGTTCAAAGGCTCCATGCCTGCCGAGGGGACATCCCGCACTGTTGAAACGGGAGGATTGCCAGGATTCCCCGCAAGCAGTACCACCACTTTGCGCAGCTGGGCGACGTTTGTCTTTCCCAATCCTCTTCCGTTTGTCCCCTTCGTCAGGATCTTCAAACGATATCGGACAGGCGACAGTACCTATTACAGGGATGAGTTTCAGCAATTCGGCGGAGCGCAGTGCAGCAACATCGACTGCTATTCGTTTATGACTGAACGGTTCGCCGGAACTAGCGAACCTGCCTATCAAGACACGCCCACGCATTACTTTCTGATCCTCAACATCCCCGCGAGGTGAGCGATGTCGAAGCGGTTTGTCGCAGGGGCGACAGGGGTGAAGGTGAGCGGGCCCGGGGGGGATGTCGATGTTGTCCCGCCTTACTCGCTCCTGTTTTCATCCGAGAGATACGCCCTCTCGGGTGCTTTGCGAGGTAGCTTCGTTGCCTCGCAAAGCCAGGACGTGGGTGACAATCAAGGCACCGTCGCTATCGATTTGCCGCTCGGCTCGGGGGCCCCGGTCTACTGGAGCTGGAGCTTCGACACGGTGGACGGCACACCAGGTCCTGGCCTCCCGGCGAGATTTGACGACGTGAACAACCAGCTGGTCTTCACCCTCACTCGATCCAGCACCTCAATCAACCACTATCTGATCTACAGGAACCGCCTCTGATGATCGTCCTCCTGCACGACACTCATGGTCGCATCAAACAGATGCTGCATGAACCGATCCCCTCGGACTATCTGGCGATACTCGATGAGAAAGGGACGCGCTACCATGTCGAAGGTACGCTCGGCGACGCGCACGACCCGGTCGCCATCCTGAATCGGCAATACGTGAAGGTCACGACCGAGCTCCTCGACCGCCCACAGATGGAGGCGATCGTCGATCGCCTCGCCATCGCGGCCGACGGGCAGGACGAGGCCCGGCTAACCGGGCTGCCGGTGCCGTGCGATGTGACGATCGAGGGACCGGACGGTCGCGAGACCGTGACGGTCAAGGATGGCGAGATCGTGCTGACCGCCGACGTCGCGGCGACCTATCGCATCTCGGCCGCGCGCTGGCCTTATCTGCCCTGGAGCGCCGAGGTGATCGCGTCATGAAACTCCGTCTGACGACCGACATGGGGCTGCATCGCCAGAGTGGGCGGGACCAGCTCGACCGCATCTTCGCTTCGCTTCAGCCGGATCCCCGGATCCAGACGGTGCGCGATGCCAAGGCGGACGAGGCGCGGCGGATCCTCGCGGGTGATCTCGATGCTCCGCTGCTGGCGGCCGAGGCCGCCAATCGAGGCGTCATGCTCCAGGAGCAGGCGACGCTGGTGCTCGCCCGGCAGCGGCAGTCGCGCGAGAGGCTCGCGGCGATTGAGGCGGCCCGCCAGTCGCTGCAGGGTGCGATCGACGTGGCGAGGACGCCGGCGGAGATCGATGAGATCCTGGCCGCCGCAGGCGGCGGTGAGGTGCTCTCATGAGCGCGGCGCCTTCCATCGACATCGACATGGTCGGCGCGGTGTTCCAGCGCCGCGCGACGGAGGCCGAGGGCCTCTGCCTGCAACTCGCGGCGCAATGCCGGTCCCTGCAGGGCGACCTCAAGGCGACCGAGGCGCGGCTCGCCGAGGCCCTCCAGACCATCGAAGCGCTGAAGCTCAATCAACCGCAGAAGGATGAGAACAATGGCGGGTGAAACCTACTACGCCACGGGGACGGCCTCCGTCGGCGCGGGATCGACGGCCGTGACGGGAGCGGGCACGTCCTTTGTGGCGAACGGCGTCCAGGCGGGCGACTACTTCGCCGCCAACGGCCTCGCGATGCGGATCGCGTCGGTCAATTCGAACACCTCGATCACGCTGGCCGCCGGCTGGCCGGGCGCGGCGCTGGCCGCGGTCAACTACGAGATCCGTTATACGCCTTCGTCCTCGCGCGTGACCGCGGCCCTGAACACGCTGATCGCACTTCTCGGCAACGGCATCGTGCAGGCGCTGGCGGGGGTCGCGGCGGCGGCCGATCGGCTGCCCTATTTCACCGGCGCCGGCACCTTCGGGGTGACCACCTTCACCAACTTCGCCCGGACGCTCCTCGACGATGCGGATGCGGCGACGGCGCGGACGACGCTCGGCGCGGTGGGGGCTACGGACCTTGCCGGTAAGGTCGCCAAGACCGGCGACACGATGACCGGCAATCTCCTCGTCCAGAACTCTTCGCCGAGCATCTCCGTCTACGACACGGACGCACCGGATGCGAACGGGCGCTGGAACATCAATGCCTCCTATGACGGCAGCGGCGGCAATCAGCTGAACGTTCAGACGTCGGGAGCCGGCTTCGGCACCGGCGGCGTCGGCTTCCTCGTCGCCAAGGACTCGGGCGGCACTCTGCGCGTCGGTCTGACCGGCTTTCTGCCGACGACCGCGATAGCCGAGGCGAGAGGCAACAACGCCAGCGGTGTCAACGGGCCGATCCTTCGCGGCGAAGCGCTCAATCTCAGCGCCTCAGCCTACGCGGCAGTCGAGGCGAAGGCCGGGGCCACGACCGGCCAGCGGCTGTTCGCCGGTGTTGCCGGTGGATCCGAGGTGTTCCGCGTCATGGGCGACGGCTCGGCCGTCTTCACCGGGCCGGTCACGGTCGGGGTCTATACGACGGCCGCGCGACCATCGGCCTCGGCCGCCGGCAACGGCGCGATCATCCGCAACGCCACCACCGGCAAACTCAACCAGTCCAACGGCACCGCGTGGTTCGATGCCGTTGGCGTCGCAGCCTGACAGGAGATTTCCCCATGAACATTCAGCCGATCAAGGTGCCCTACGAGATCCTGATGCGCGCGCAGCCGGGCGGCTCTTGGGCGGGGCAATACACCGAGATCCAGAAGGTCGTCGATCTCGACACGCCGGAACCGCACGTCCAGTACGGGCCCGACGTCATCCAGGATCCTCGGCCGATCGAGGACGTCGAGAACCTCCCCGAGATCCTCGGCACGATGAACGCGGCCAATCTCGACGAGATCGCCCGGCTGCGCGCCGAGGTGGCGGAGCTCGAGGGCACCGTCGCCGACCAGGCCGGCATCATCGCCAACCTGCAGCAGCAGCTGATCGGCATGCAGAACCAGATGAGTGCGCTCGCCGGCGGGGCGCTGGCCATCGAGGACGCGCCGGCCAGCTGAGCCAAGCCACCAACGCAAACATCCGCCCGCCGCCCTCACAGGCGGCTTTTTTGTGCCCGGCCGCAGCGACGCGCCGGGCGTTTTCGTGAGGACAAGCCATGAGCAGTGCAATGGCCGAGGCCATCGTGAAGTCTGTGCAGACCCGTCTGCAGGAGCTTCGCTACTATGACGGCGGAATCGACGGCGACGCCGGCGCGAAGACCGAAGACGCGATGACCGAGTTCAAGCGGACGCATGGGCTGACGGCCCGCCCGTATCCGGTCATCTCGACCCTGCATCTCCTCTTCGACGAGGATGCCAAGCCAGCCGCCGCGAAGGCGCCGATCGCGACGCAGGACGGGTCGAAGGAGCCGGCATGGATGATCGACGTGCGCTCCAGGCTGGGGCTGCACGAGGTCAACAACTATACGGAGCTGTCGAAGTATCTTCGATCGGATGGCGCGACGCTCGGCGACCCGCGCAAGCTGCCCTGGTGCGGCGATCTGGTCGCCACCGCGATCAAACTGGCGCTGCCGGACGAGCCGCTGCCGGCCAACCCCTATCTCGCCCGCAACTGGCTGAAGTTCGGCGTCGAGACGAAGCCCCGCGTCGGCGCTGTCATGGTCTTCTGGCGGGGCTCGCGCAGCGGCGTCTCCGGTCATGTCGCCTTCTATGTCGGCGAGGACGCGACGACCTATCACATCCTCGGCGGCAACCAGTCGAACAAGATCTCGATCACCCGCATCGCCAAGGATCGCTTCCTCGGTGCCCGGTGGCCGAAGGGTGACGCCACACAGACCGGCGGCGTCGCCACGAATGCCGGCGGCGCCATCTCGACCAACGAGGTCTGAGCCATGGAAACCTTCTGGGACATCATCGCGCCGATCTACGGCGCCGTCATCGCCATCCTGGTGCCGATCGCGTTGGCCTATGCGCTAAAGCTCCTCCGGGACAAGACCGGCATCGAGATCGAGGCGAAGGACCGCGAGGCGCTGCAGTCGGCGCTGCAGAACGCGGCCCTCAGCGTCCTGCGCAAGCAGGGCACGGCGGCGCTCACCTCCATGGCCGAGGACACGATCGTCAACTACGTCCGGGACTCCGTGCCGGACGCCGTGCGCCGGCTGGGCAAGGGCACGCCGATCACCGACGCGACGATCCTGAAGCTTGCCGCGCCGAAACTGGAGGCGGCGGCCAAGGCGGGCGAGGCGCCGGCGGTTCCCTCGCGGGTGCTGGCGACGCGGAGGGAAGGCTGATGCGCTGGACGGCGGCATTCTTCCTTCTCGCCGTCGCCGGCACGGCGATCGTCCTCATCGCCTTGGATCAAGGCCTTCAGGCGGTGCCGTGAGCATGCCGCAGCATAGGATACCATCATGGCGAACACTGCCGACATCGCCGGCTTGACCGTCTCTTTGCCGCTGCTCCTCGGCTTTGGCGGGACGTTGGCCGCGGTCCTGGGGGCCTGGTACGATCTGAGGGCGCGATCGCTTTCGAACAGCCGCCAGATCACGGAACTCGAGATCGACCTCGAAAAGCAGCGCGCCGCCCTGCAGACCGAACTCGACAAGGAAATGGCGGCGATGGGCCGGCGGGTCGAAAGCGCCGACCTGAAGGCCGGCGCCGTCGCGGCTCGTCTCGAGGTCCACGAGGAGCGGTTCCACAATTACCGGGTCGAGGCCGCGGAGAAGTTCGTCACCTCCGAGCAGCTGGAGCGCATGCGGGTGGAAATGACCGCCGGCTTCCAGCGGATCGAGGAGAAGCTGGATCGGCGATCATCCCCTCGTTCGGGTTGATCAGCCTGCGCGGTATTCCCCGGCGCTCGGCCACGCGCACTGCGCGGAAAGATCGGCGTAGAACAGATCGGCAAGACGCTTGCGCTCGACCTCGACCAACGGGCCGTCGATCTGAAACTCACGGCAGCGGCCATGCTGACCGGCGGGGATGAGGTCCGGATTGGCGAGGACGTCGTCGAGATCGTTGTCGAACCAGTCGCGCGTGCCCATGTCGAAGAAGCTCTCCGCGGGCAGCCCGTCGGCTCGAAGGATGTCGTGCGGGTCGAGTTCGATGTGCCAGTAGGTCACCGCCTCCGCCTGCGTGCGCTCAATCGTCGTGCCGTTGATCAGGTTCATGATCGGGACGAGGGCCTCGACGCCGTCCTTTCTCACCAGCACCGGATGGCCAGGCGACAGGAGGACGTCGCGCTCGGGAATGCCCAGACCGAAGGCATTGGCTCGCACTTTGACCGGCGCCATATGCGCACGCTCGCCCGCACAATCGATCCTGCGCTTGCCGATCCAGATGATCTCACGCTCGGCGCCAGACGCAGTGATCGCCTTCATGCCGAGCTGCAGATCCTCGATGGCGGCGGCGCCACCGGGCACGGCAATCCGAGTGCCCGAGGTAAAGCAGATCGCCGCCCCTCCTTGTTTGAAAAGGCGCGCCGCTCGCCTCAGCCGATCAGC
>NZ_AQQS01000043.1 GCF_002088275.1 Aurantimonas sp. 22II-16-19i | reverse complement strand
CCGGGGGGGACTGTCTGGAGCATCGGCGCCTGGCTCTACAGGGTCGGCGGGAGACGTCGCTCATGCCGAGCCATCACCTGCCCGCCGTGACCGCCCCACCTCGAGGCGGTGCCAGCGCAGATCCGTCCGCACACGAGCGAAGCCGGCAGTGTCCGGGATCCCCCATGCGGTTCACCAGCAACAGAAGCCGCCATCGACCAGGAGATCCACTCCCGTGCAGTAGGATGCGGCATCCGACAGCAGGAAGACGGTCGGGCCGACCATCTCGTCGGGGCTGGCCATGCGCTGCATCGGGGTCTGGCTTTCGAACTCCCTGGTCTGATGCACCATCTCGGGACGCGTGTTCATCGGCGTCGCGGTGTAGCCGGGGCTGATCGAGTTGACGCGAATGCCGCGGTCGACCCATTCCATCGCCATCGACTTCGACATGTGGATGACGCCGGCCTTCGAGGCGTTGTAATGCGCCTGGGTGAGGCCGCGATTGACGATCACGCCCGACATCGAGGCGATGTTGACGATGGAGCCGCCCTTGCCGTGGGCCAGCATGGCGCGAGCCTCGGCCCGGCACGAGAGCCATACCCCTTTCATGTTGATGTCCATGAGGGTCTGATACTGCTCTTCTTCCATGTCCTCGCACGGATTGGCATTGGCGATGCCGGCGGCGTTCACGGCGAGGCGCAGCGGGCCGAGCTCGGCCTCGGCGCGTGCCACCGCTTCGGCCAGCGCCGAGCCAGAGGTGACGTCTGCGGCGATCCGGAGCGACTTGCGCCCCGTGCCGGCGATGAAGTCGGCGGTCTGCGTCAGACCGTCGTCCGTGCGCCTGTCCAGCAGTGCCACGTCGGCGCCGCACTGGGCGAGCCCCATGGCGATGCGCTGGCCGATCCCGCTGCCCGCCCCGGTCACGAGCGCCACGCGCCCGCTCAGGTCGAACAGTCTGGGCGCGTCGAGTGTGATGTCGGCCATTGAGGTCCTCCGGTTCTTCTCGTTGGGTCGCAAGGGGGGTGCAGGGATGGCGAGACGCCGTCAGGACATGATCAGTCCGCCATCGACGTTGATGGCCTGGCCGGTGATGTAGTCGGCGTCTTCGCTGGCCAGGAAGGCGATCAGGGCCGCAACGTCCTTGCCCTCTCCGGCGCGTTTCATGGGAATGTTCTGAACCCAGCTCGCCATGAGTTCTCCGGGCTGGTAGTCGCCGAGCATCTTGCCCCAGACACGGTCGTTGTAGTCCCACATGTCGGTTCTGATGATGCCGGGACAGACGGAGTTCACGGTGATGCCGTCCGTCGCCACTTCCTTGGCGAGGCTCTGCGTCAGGCCCATGACGCCGAACTTCGAGGCGGCGTAGTGCGGCGTATAGATGAAGCCGTCGCGCGCTTGGCCCGAAGCGATGTTGATCAGCCGCCCGCCGCGCCCCGCGCGCCGCATCCGGCGGATGGCTTCCTGGCAGCACAGGAAGGTGCCTTTGGTGTTGACCGCGAGGGTGGCGTCCCAGTCGCGCTCGCTGAGGTCCTCGATCCTGGCGATCGTGATGATGCCGGCATTCTGGACCGACACGTCCAGCCGCCCGAACTCGCGCTCGGCCAGGTCGTAGAGGGCGACGACGGCGTGCGGATCGGTCACGTCGCAGACCATTCCGATCGCCGGTGCGCCGGTCTCGCGCAACGCGGCGGCGGCCTCTTCGACCTGCGGCTCGACCGAGCCGAGCACGACGTTCGCGCCTTCGGCTGCGAAGCGTCCGGCGATCGCGAACCCGATGCCCTTGTTGCCGCCGGTGACGACGACGGTTCGTCCTGCGAAGCGAGTCATGTGGATCTCTTGTGTTGGATCAGGCGGTTGCGAGTTCCATGACGGAAACGTCGTTGGCCTGGCTGTGATCGAGGATGCCGGTCTGCCGGCCGGCGGCCATCACCATGATGCGGTTGGACACGCCGAGGACCTCCTCGAGGTCGGAGCTGACCACGATGACCGCGACGCCCTCCTGTGCCAGACCGACGATGATCTCGTAGATCGATGACCTCGCGCCGACGTCGATGCCACGGGTCGGCTCGTCCAGCACGACGACCTTGGGGTCGCGCGCCAGCCATTTGGCGATGACGACCTTCTGCTGATTGCCGCCCGAGAGCTCGCTGGCATTCTGGCTGCCGCGCCCCTTCACGCCGAACTTCCTGATGTTTTCGTTGGCGAACTGGTTGATCCGGGAATTCGTGACGAACCCGCTCCGGGCCACCTTGCTGAAATTCGCATAGCCGATGTTCTGGGCGATCGAATGCTGGGTCACCAGCCCTTGCTGCTTGCGGTCCTCGGGCACGAGGACGATCCCGTTGCGGATCGCGTCGCGCGGGCTCTTCGGCGTGATGTCCCGCCCGTTCAGGATGACCTGTCCGCCGGAGATCGGATCCGCGCCGGCAATCGCGCGCACGAGTTCGGTGCGGCCGGCGCCGACGAGCCCGGCGATGCCGAAGATCTCGCCCTTGCGAACCTTGAAGTTCACGTCGGAGAAATGCCCCAGACCCGACTTCAGCCCTCTGATCTCCAGAACCGTCTCTTCGCTCGGCGTCGGCAGGGCGGGAAACATCCGGTCGAGGCTGCGGCCGACCATCGCCTCGACGATCGTGCGGACCGGAATGTCGGCGCTGTCGAACTCCTGGACCTTGTTGCCGTCGCGCATGACGACGATGCGGTCCGAAATCTGGCGGATTTCCTCCAGCCGATGGGAGATGTAGATGATCCCGACGCCCTGTTCCCGCAGACTGGCGATCTGCCGGAACAGCTTCTGCGTCTCCTCGCCGCCCAGCGCGGCGGTCGGCTCGTCGAGGATCAGAAGCTTGGCATTGAGAGTCAGCGCCTTGGCGATCTCGATCAGCTGCTGGTTCGCGGTCGAGAGACCCTGCACCAACCGGTTGGGCGAGACGTCGAGGCCCAGACGCTTGAGCCCCCTGGCAGCCTCCTCGGCCATCGTCCTGCGATCGATCCGGCCACCTTTCTTCGGGTAGCGGCCGACGAAGACGTTCTCGGCGATCGAGAGATGCGGAAGCAGCAGCAGTTCCTGGTGGATCATGCCGACGCCGGCATCGATCGCCTGGCGCGGATTGGCGGGCGCGTAGGGTTTGCCCTGCCAGGTCATGGTTCCGGACGACGGAAGCACCGTTCCGGAAATGACGTTCGAGACGGTGGATTTTCCCGCGCCGTTTTCACCCAGCAACGCCACGACCTCGCCGGCATGGACATCCAGATCGATGCCGTGCAGCACCTGGATCGGGCCGTAGGACTTGCGGATGTCGCGCAGCGAGAGAATGGGCGATGCGGCGGCGGTCATGGCGATCCCTTCGGAAATCCGTCGACGGGGCCGGGACCCGTGAATGCGGGTCCCGGCCATCTCTATCCTGACGGATCAGGGATGGTTCTCGACATATTGCTGAGCGTTTTCCGGCGTGGTCAGGAAGCCCGGAAGAAGCTGCTCTGCGGGAAGATCTTCGCCCGCTGCCAGCTTGATCGCGCTGTCGACGGCCAGCCGCCCGATGCCGCGGACCTGCTGCGTCGCAGTCGCGTCATATCCGCCGGCGGCGAGGATCGGCAGGGCGGTGGTGTCGCCGTCGAAGCCGCCGACATAGACGCGCTGGCTGACATTCGAAACCTTGACCCCCTGCGCCGCACCCAGGGCGAGGCCGTCGGCCTGCCCGAAGATGATGTTGACGTCGGGGTTTGCCTGCAGAAGGTTCTGGGTGATGTCCAGACCTTCGGCCTGCGACCACTGCTGCGACCACTGCTGGGCGACCAGCTCGACACCCGGGTTCTCTTCGATCGCCTTCATGCAGCCCTTGGTGCGCTCGACTTCCGGCGTCGTGCCCTTCTGGCCGTGGATCATGATCATCTTGCCCTTGCCGCCGGCGAGGCCGATGATGTGCTTGCAGACGTCATAGGCCGATGCGGCGTTGTCGGTGGCGATGAAGGTGTCGCCGGGCTCGCCCTCGGCGTTGCGGTCGACGTTGACGACGGGGATGCCCTGCTGCTTGGCCAGACGGGCCGGCACCGTCGCGGCCGCGGCACCGGCCGGCAGGTAGATCAGCGCATCGATGTCCTGGGTCAGGAGGTCCTGAACCTGGCTGACCTGGGTGGCGCCGTCGTTCTTCGCATCGACGGTGATGACTTCGATGCCCAGTTCCTTGGCGTAGCTCTCGACGCCGATCTTGATCTGGTTGAAGTAGTCGGCCTGCAGGTTGGTCACGGCAAGCCCGAGGCGCTTGACCTCTTCGGCTTGCGCATTGCCGAATGCGGTGAGCGCGAGGGCGGTCGCAGCCACGAGCGTCATGGTGATTTTCATTTCGGTCTCCTCCGGTGTGGTCCGGTATCCGCCTTCAGGCGATCCGGTTGGTCCCCGGCCAAGGGTCGGGCGACTTTCTGGCGGCGGCGCATATCCGACCGCGAATTCGATCAGCGCTTCTTGAAGGCTTCGGCCGCGACCGCGAGGGCGATCACGACGCCGATCACCACGGCCTGGGTGAAGGGCGAAACCCCGAGCAGATTCAAACCATTGCGCAGGACGCCGATGATCAGGACGCCGATGATGGTGCCGACGATGCCGCCCTGGCCACCCGACAGGCTGGTGCCGCCGATCACGACCGCTGCGATGGTGTCGAGTTCATAGGTGAATCCGGCGGTCGGCTGCACCGAGTCGAGGCGCATGGCGAGGACGATGCCGCCAAGCCCCGCCAAGAGACCCGAGACCACATAGACGCCGACGGTCATGAAGCTGACGTTGATGCCTGCGAGCCGCGCCACTTCCGGATTGCCACCGATGGCGTAGAGGCTGCGGCCACCCGACGTGTAACGCAGGAAGAACCAGCCCATGGCGAAGACGACCAGCATCGCCGCGACGGTGAAGGTCAGGAACCCGCCGTGGCGGATGAAGGCCAGCATGCTGAACCAGCCCGGAAAGCCGACGATCTGCTGGCCATCCGTGATCATGTTCGCAAGGCCGCGCGCGATCGACATCATGGCCAGCGTCGCGATGAAGGCGGGTACGTTGAACAAGGTGATCAGCAGGCCCGACGCGGCGCCCGTCGCGGCCGCAACGACCAGCGCCATCACGATGGCGAGCTCGAGCGGGTAGCCGGCCACGTTCGACAGATAGCCCATGACCATCATCGCCAGCGCCAGAACCGATCCGACCGCGAGATCGATGCCCCCGATCAGGATCACGAAGGTCATGCCGACCGCCATGATCCCGAGAACCGTGACCTGATCCATGACGTTCAGAAGGTTGCGCGTCGTCAGGAAGGAATCGGTCGCGAAAGACAGGAAGACGCAGAGAAGGATGAGGCCGATGAGCGGCCCGGTGGCTCCACTCATCGAAAACAGGTCGGAAAAGCGCGACTCGCTGCGAGCCGTTGCTGACGTCATCATCACTGCTTCCTCCTCCTCAGGCGCATATTTATGCATTCCTGATGGAAAATGCCTAACCTAGCGGATATGCGGTGTCAATAGATCGCATTCCCACGTGGCCTGCCACATATGCACGCAGCCCGAGAAGCGCCGGACATCTTGACCGGCTCCATGTTGTATGATTAGTTTCTGCAGCATAATTATGCATCCGTACGAGCAAAAGGTACGACATGGATCCCCACGAACTCCGCAGGATTGCGAACCGCATCCGGCGCCGCGACCTCCAGGCCGTCTTCGAGGCGGGTGCCGGGCACATTGGCGGCGAGATGTCGGTCATCGACCTGCTCACCGCTCTCTATTTCCACACGATGTCGGTCGACCCCCAGGACGCCAAGCGCGACCGGCTGGTGCTCAGCAAGGGCCACACCGCGCTGGCGCTCTACGTCACGCTCGCCGAGAAGGGCTTCATCCCGAAGGACGAGATCTCGAGCTTCCTGAAGCCGCACTCCCGGCTGAACGGCCATCCGAACCGCGTCAAGGTTCCCGGCGTCGAGACCAACACCGGCCCGCTGGGCCACGGGCTGCCGGTCGGCGTCGGCATGGCCAAGGCCGCCCAGCTGAACGGCGATTCCTGGCGCACCTTCGTCATCACCGGCGACGGCGAAATGCAGGAAGGCTCGAACTGGGAGGCGATCATGGCCGCGGCCCAGTTCAAGCTCGACAACCTGACGCTCATCATCGACCACAACCGCCTTCAGCAGGGCGCGCGTCTCGCCGACACCAACAACCTCGCCCCGCTCGCGCCCAAGCTCGCGGCCTTCGGCTGGGCGGTCGAGGAGATCGACGGCCACGACATGGAGCAGATCTGCCAGGCGCTGGCGCCCGAGACGGTGACGCCAGGCCAGCCGAAGTGCATCGTCGCGCACACCAACAAGGGCCAGGGCATCTCCTTCATGTGCGACGACGTCGCCTGGCACCACAAGGTGCCGAACGAAGCGCAGTACAAGCAGGCCATGGCCGAGCTCGAGGAGGCCGCACGATGAACATGCCCTTCCAGGACACCAAGCTGCACGACTGCCGGGACGCCCTCACCGCGACGCTGGAGGAACTGGCAGCCGCGAACGGCGACATCGTCGCCGTTTGCAACGACTCCGTCGGCTCCTCCAAGCTCGGCGGCTTCAAGGCGAAGTTCCCCGATCGGCTGATCAACGTGGGCATTGCCGAGCAGAACATGGTCGGGGTGGGCGCCGGCCTCGCCAATGGCGGCAAGATCCCCTTCGTCTGCGCGGCCGCTCCCTTCCTGACGGGCCGCGCCCTCGAGCAGATCAAGGCCGACGTCGCCTATTCGATGACCAACGTGAAGCTGGTCGGGATCAGCTCCGGCATGGCCTATGGCGAGCTCGGCCCGACGCATCATTCGATCGAGGACTTCGCCTGGATTCGCGCTCTGCCGAACGTGCCGGTCATCGCGCCCGCCGACCGGATCGAGACCGCCGCGGCCGTCCGGTGGGCGGCGAGCTACGAAGGCGGCTGCTTCCTGCGGCTGAGCCGCGTCGGCGTGCCCGACCTTCTCCCCGAGGACCACGTCTTCGAACCGGGCAAGGCGAACACGCTGCGGGACGGCCGCGACGTCACGATCATCGCCAACGGCGTCCTGAGCCACCGCGCAATGATCGCCGCCGCCCTGCTCGCCGAGCGGGGTCTGTCGGCCCGCGTCCTGAACATGGCCAGCGTGCGCCCCATCGACGAAGCGGCGATCGTCCGCGCGGCACGGGAGACGGGCGCGATCCTGACCTGCGAGGAGCACACGATCTTCGGAGGCCTCGGCAGTGCGGTGGCGGAAGTCGTCGTCGAGACGCATCCCGTGCCGATGAAGCGCCTCGGCGTTCCCGGCGTCTTCGCCCATACCGCATCGGCCAACGCGCTGCTCGACGATTTCGGCATGGCGCCCGCGGCGATCGCCGACAGCGCGGCGGAACTGGTGAAGCGGAAGGGATAGGACATGGCGCAGCAGGTCGTTCTGGCGATCGACGAGGGAACGACCAATTGCAAGGTCGTCATGGTCGCGGCGTCGGGTGACATCATCGCCAGCGGCTCTGCGCCCGTGCCGATCGAGCATCCCCGCTCCGGCTGGGTCCAGCAGGACGCCGGCGAGATCTGGGCGGCGACGCGTCAAGCGATCGCCGCCTGCCGCGCCGCCGCGCCCGATGTCGAGATCGTCGCCCTCGGCATTTCCAGTCAGCGCGAGTCGGTCCTCATCTGGGACCGCCGGACGGGCGCGCCGCTGGGCCCGGTCGTCTCCTGGCAATGCCGACGCACCTCCGCGGCCTGCGCAGCCTTGCGCGATAGAGGGCACGAGCCCGAGGTCATCGCGCGAACCGGCCTTCCGCTCGACCCGATGTTCCCGCCGACGAAGATCCGCTGGCTCCTCGACAATCACGGCCATGCCAGCGGCGATGTCTGCATCGGGACCATCGACAGCTGGCTCATCTGGAAGCTGTCCGGCGGGACGGTTCACGCCACCGACCGCTCGAACGCCGCGCGCACGCAGCTTTTCAATCTGTCCGAAGGCGCGTGGGACGCCAGTCTCTGCGCCTTGTTCGACATCGATATGCGCATGCTGCCGCAGGTGCGGGATTCCTCCGGCCTCTTCGCGCCGACCCTTGGCTCGGACGTCGTGCCGGACGGCATCCCGATCGCCTCCGCCATCGGCGATTCCCACGCCGCGCTCTTCGGGCATGGCGCCTTTCGGATCGGCGACGGCAAGATCACCTTCGGCACCGGTTCGTCCGTGATGGCGACGGTCCCGGAGTTCGTCGTCCCGCCGACCGGAGTGACGACGACGATCGCGTGGTCGATGAACGGGCAGTCCACCTATGCGCTGGAAGGCAACATCCTGGTCAGTGCCGCCATCCTTCCATGGACGGCGGACCTGCTCGGCCTGGGGAGCGTCGAGGCCCTGCTCGCCCTCGCCGAACAGGTCCCCGATGCCAACGGCGTGGCGCTGGTGCCCGCCCATGTCGGCCTCGGCGCGCCGCACTGGAATTCCGAGGCGCGCGGCCTGATCTGCGGCCTGTCCTTCGGTGCGAAGCCGGCTCACATTGCCCGCGCGGCAGCCGAAAGCATGGCCTATCAGGTCCTCGACGTCCACAAGATCATGGAAGCCGCCGGGGAAGGGTTCGGCCGACTGTTCGTCGATGGCGGGCCCAGCCGCAACCGCTTCCTCATGCAGATCGTCGCGGATGTGCTCGATCACCCGGTGACGCCCTGCCGCAACAGCGAGGCATCCGCCCTCGGGGCGGCGCATCTGGCAGGACTCGCTACCGGGTTCTGGCCGGACCTCGATCGCCTCGCCCGCCTCTCCGCGCACGATCAGGACATTTCGCCCAAGATGCCGGAGGATCTGCGCCAGATCGATATTGCGAGGTGGCACAAGGCTGTTGCAGGAACCCTTGCGGCGCTGTAGTGAATATTTATGCAATGCCTCGTAAGGATGATCGCCGGACATGTCCCGTGTGAATGAACTTCGCATGATCGCGCGGGTCGCGCAGATGTACCATGTGGAGGGACAACGCCAGGCCAACATCGCCCGGCATCTGCGCATCTCCCAGGCCACGGTGTCGCGGATGCTGAAGCGCGCCTATGACGAGGAGATCGTGCGCACGACCGTCGTCTCCCCGTCCGGTACCTATGGCGATCTCGAGGCTGGCCTGCGCACCCGGTTCGGCCTGTCCGAAGCATTCGTCGTCGAATGCTCCGAAGACCGCGACGGCGCGATCATGGCCCGGATCGGCGAGGCCGCGGCGCATTTTCTCGAGGCGACGCTGCAGACGGACGAGATCATCGGCGTGTCGAGCTGGTCGGAAACCATCCTGCGGATGGTCGAGAACATCCATCCGATGAAGACGGGCAAGGCCAAGTACGTCGTCCAGACCCTCGGCGGCATCGGCGATCCGAGCGTTCAGACCCACGCGAATCAGCTGACGATGCGCCTCGCCAAGTTGACCGGCGCCGATCCGCACCTTCTGAGCGCGCCGGGCGTGGCGCAGTCGCGCGAAGCAAAGCTGGTCCTACTGGGCGACACATATGTCCGCGAAACCATGGATCTCTTCAGCAAGATCACGCTCGCCATCGTCGGCGTGGGAGCCGTCGAGCCCTCCGGAATGCTGGCGCGAAGCGGCAACACATTCTCTTCCCGCGAACTCGTGGATGTCGCGGATGCCGGCGGCGTCGGCGACATGAGCCTGCGATTCTTCGACATCAACGGCGCTTCCGTGAAGACGCCGTTGGACGATCGGGTGATCGGCATCACGCTTGAGGAACTCTCCCGGGTCGATCGGGTGATCGCTCTGGCAGGCGGCCAGTCGAAGACCGCGGCCATCCGCGGCGCGCTGCGCACCGGGGTCATCGATCTGCTCATCACCGACAAGTTCACCGCCGAACGTCTCGTCTCCTCCGATGGGCAGCGCACGCCCGCCGAATGATCCGATTCAGGCCGCGCTGCGCATCCCGCGCGGCGCGGGCCGTCTCAGGCTGCGATGTTCGCGTCTGGCACCAGACCTGCGTATATCTCGGCAACGCGCACCGCCGCATCGGCCGCTTCCCGCCCCTTCTTGACGAAATGATCGTGGAAGAAGGATCGGTGCTCGTCGGACGGCTGGAAATGATGCGGCGTCAGCGAGACCGACAGCACCGGCACGCCGGTCTTCATCCCCGCCTCCATCAGGCCCGACACGACGGCCTGGGCCACGAAATCATGGCGATAGATGCCGCCGTCGACCACCAGTGCCGCTGCGGCGATGGCGGCATACGCGCCGGTTTGCCCCAGCGTCTGTGCGAGCAGAGGCATTTCGAAGGCGCCCGGTACATCATAGGTGTCGACGACGGCATCGACGCCGAGCTCCGCCAGTCGCTGTTCGAACCCGACGAGTGCCTGATCGACGATATCGGCATGCCAGCGCGCCTTGATGAACGCGAATTTGGGCAGACTTGCCATAGCTCCAGATCCTTTCAACACGACAGAATCCCAGAGCGTGCAGAAGCACCGGCGCCGCAAAGCGCCGATACCTCGTTCTCTCCCATCCGGACTATGACCGTCGGCCCCGAAATTCCATCGGGTCTGCTGACCCATTCCGAAGAATGGCGCTCGCGGGCTGTAACCGCCGGTGGGGAATTTCACCCCGCCCTGAGAACCCACATTCGCTAGGTTTCGTCACGCAGATTGTCAATCGACCGGCCGGCACGATCGTCATCGTCCCTGTCGTTCGGATCAGCGTCGAAGCCGCGCGATTTCCACGCTGAAGCCCTCTTGCCGCTACGTCCGCGAGACGGTGTGATCATCCAGAGGAGACGGGATTTACGCGTGCACGGGTAAATTCGACGGAACTGTGGAATTACCTTCCGGCGATAAATTGCTAGCCTCTCTCCGCCGCAACCCGGAGATTCGCCATGCTGGAAAAGTTCGAGCGCTATCCTCTCACCTTCGGCGTGACGCCGATCGAGCACCTCCCACGCCTCAGTGCCGCGATCGGCGGCCAGATCGAGGTCTATGCCAAACGCGACGACTGCAACTCGGGCCTCGCCTTCGGCGGCAACAAGCTGAGGAAGCTCGAATACATCGTCCCGGACATCCTGGCATCGGGCGCCGACACGCTGGTGTCGATCGGCGGCGTCCAGTCCAACCACACCCGCATGGTCGCGGCGACGGCCGCAAAGCTCGGGCTGAAATGCGTGGTCGTCCAGGAAAAATGGGTGCCGCATTACGACGCGGTCTATGACCGGGTGGGCAACATCCTCCTGACCCGCCTGATGGGCGCAGATTCGCGCCTCGTCGAGGACGAGTTCGACATCGGCATCCGGGAGAGCTGGGAAAAGGCGATGCAGTCGGTCCGCGATGCCGGCGGCAAACCCTATGGCATTCCCGCCGGCGCCTCGGTGCACAAATATGGCGGGCTCGGCTATGTCGGTTTCGCCGAGGAGGTGCGCAGCCAGGAAGCCGAGCTCGGCTTCAAGTTCGACTACGTGATCGTCTGCGTCGTCACCGGCTCGACCTTCGCCGGCATGGTCGTCGGCTTTGCCGCCGACGGTCGCGCCGACCGAGTGATCGGGATCGACGCCTCCGGGACCCTCGAGCAGACCCGCGCCCAGGTGCGCGCCATCGTCGACAACACCGCCGAACTCGTCGAGCTGGGCCGCCGGGTCGAGGATAGCGAGATCGTGATCAACCCGGATTATGCCTATCCCGCCTACGGCGTTCCGAGCAAGGAGACCAACGACGCGATCCGCCTCGCGGCCCGCACCGAGGCGATGATGACCGACCCGGTCTATGAGGGCAAATCGATGCAGGGGCTGATCGACCTGGCGAAGAAGGATTTCTTCCCCGCCGGATCGAGGGTGCTCTACGCCCATCTCGGCGGTGCGCCGGCCCTGAACGGCTACAGCTACTACTACCGCGAAGGCTGATCCGCCGCCGTAGCGGCGCGGCAGGTTTCGGCGCGGGGTACGCCCGTCCGCTCGACCCAGCGGCCGGGCGACGGAGCGGCATTGCCGGCCGGTGGCCGCGCCGGCTCGCGGCCTGGTCGACCGGCAAGGCGTTCGGCGCGGGAGGGTTCGGTTGCCCCCGCGCGCGGTTCTGCGTCGGGTGATGCGATAGTCGGGTAATGCGATGCCATTCCGGCATGAGCGCCACCGGCGACCCGGCAGCGCCGAGTCTCGTCGCCGATCTGCCTGACGTGTCTTCTGACGCGGCGTTCAACCATGCGTCATCTCGCGGCTTCCGCTTTGACGTCTCCCGCATTGCGCTCACTTCTAGGGCGAGCGTCGATGCGAGTGGAGACACGGTTGGTTCGTGCGATCAAATGGTTGGTGGGTCTCATCGTCGTCGCGTGCTTCGCGGCGGCCGGCGTCTGGGGAGCGGACTACCTGACCGCAAGCGAGCAGCAAGCCGCCTCGACGCAGGAGCCGAGCGCCATCCGCGTATCGGTCGCCAGACCTGAGAGCCGGGAACTCGAGGATCGGTATTCCGCCGTCGGTACCATCCTGCCGCTCCGCTCCATCGAATTGCGGCCGCTCGCAGCAGGGCGCGTCGTGACAGCCCCGGTGGCCTCGGGAGCCCGTGTTGCGGAGGGCGACCTGATCTTCGAACTGGACAGCCGCGCCGTGCGCGCCGAACTTGACGACACACGGGCGACCTACGAAGAAGCCCGCCAGGAGCTGCAGCGGTTTCTGGAACTGCAGGATCGCAACGTTTCCTCCGAAGCCACGATCGAGACGGCCCGCGCGGCGTTCCGGCGCGCCGAGGCGGCCGTGCGGCTGGCCGAGGCCAATGTCGAGGATCGCAGGCTCCTCGCTCCCTTCGACGGGGTCCTCGGCGCCTTCGACCTCGACCCCGGCGAATACATCGAGTCTTCGACGATCGTCTCGACTCTCGAAGACCTGAGCGCGGTCGAGGCCGAGTTCGCGCTGCCGGAGCGCTACTTCGCCAAGACCCGCACCGGCCAGACCGTTCGGCTGGAGGCCCGGCCCTATCCCGGCCGGGTGTTTGCCGGCGAAGTCGATTTCGTCGCGCCCGGCATCGATCCGGAGACCCGCAGCTTCAAGGTCCGGGTCCTCGTCGACAACGAGGACCGGGCGCTCGCCGGCGGCATGTTCGTCAACGCCGATCTGGTCTTCGACAGCTACGAGGCCTTGACCCTGCCCGACGACGCGGTGATCAGCGAGGGCTCGGCGACCTACGTCTACACGGTCGAGGACGGCACGGCGCGGCGAACCGGCATCGCATTGGGGGCAAGCCGCGACGGCCGCGCCGAAATCGGTGACGGCCTCGGCGAGGATGCGCAGGTCGTCGTCACCGGCTGGAACACCCTGTCGGACGGCTCGCCGGTGGAGATCGCCGAGGAAGCGGGCCGCGCGGAGGTGCTCGACTGATGCTGTCCGAGCTCAGCCTGCGCCGTCCCGTCCTTGCCTCGGTCGTTTCGATCCTGATCGTCATCCTCGGCATCGCGGGTCTCGCGCGCATGCCGATCCGCGAACTGCCGGATGTCGACGCGGCGGAGGTCACGGTCAGCGTCGCCTATACCGGGGCCGGCCCAGGCGTCGTCGATGCCGAGGTGGCGACCGTCATCGAAGGCGCCATCTCGACCGTCGCGGGCGTCGATTCCTTCACGACGGAGGCCGAACTCGGCGGCTCGCGGACGGTGATCACCTTCGAGGCGAGCCGCAACATCGACCAGGCGACGGCCGACGTCAGGGCCGCGGTCCAGGCCGTGGCGCCGGAACTGCCCGAGCCCGCGGACGAGCCGTCGGTGGAGAAGAACGACACCGAGGGCGATCCCATCGTGCGGCTGACGCTGGTGAGCGACACCCTCTCTGCCAGCGAACTCACCGATTACGCGGAGCGCTTCGTCACGGCCCGTCTGGAGACGATCTCCGGCGTCGCGGCGGCCCAGCTCTCCGGCGAGCGGCTCTACGCCATGCGCGTCTGGCTCGATCCGGATGCCCTCGCCGCGCGCGGCGTAACGGTCGACGACGTGGCATCGGCCTTGCGCGAGAACAACATCGAACTGCCCGCCGGCCAGATCGAGACGCGGTCGCGCAACTTCCTGCTGCGCACGCAGACGCGCCTCGCCTCGGTCGAGGAGTTCGAGCAACTGATCGTCGCCCAGCGCGACGGCTTCCCGATCCGGCTCGGGACGCTGGCCGAGGTCGAACTCGGCGTCGAATCCGACGACAGCCTCTTCCGGGTGAATGGCCAGACCGCCATCGGCCTCGGCGTCCTGCGACAGTCGAGCGCCAACACGCTGGCGATCTCGCAGGCAGTGGAACGCTTCGTCTCCGACATCGAGGACGAGCTGCCGCCCGGCACGACGATCCAGATCACCAGCGACGATGCCGAGTTCATCCGCAATTCGATCTACGAGGTGCTGCAGACCCTCGGCATCGCCGTCGCGGTCGTCGTCGCCGTCATCTTCGTCTTCCTCGCCTCGATCCGCGCGACGCTCGTTCCCGCGGTGACGATCCCCATCGCGCTTCTCGGCGCCTGCGCGGGCATCGCCTTTGCCGGATTCTCGATCAACATCCTCACTTTGTTCGCCCTGATCCTCGCCATCGGTCTCGTCGTCGACGACGCGATCGTGGTTCTGGAGAACATCCAGCGGCGCGTCGAAAACGGCGACGAGCCGAAGGAGGCGGCCCGGGCCGGCTCGCGGGAAGTGTTCTTCGCCGTGGTCTCGACGTCGGCGACGCTGATCGCGGTGTTCCTCCCGCTGTCCTTCCTGGAGGGCGAGATCGGACGGCTGTTCACCGAGTTCGGCATCACGCTGGCCATCGCCGTCGCCGTCTCGACCTTCGTCGCACTGACGCTCTGCCCGGTCCTCGCATCGAAGCTGCTGACGACGGGTGGCGGGCGCAACGTCCTGGCGAAAGGCATCGGCTGGGCGACGGACCGGCTGGCCTCCGGCTACCGCCGCCTCCTGACGCTGGCGCTTCGCGTGCCGATCGTCGTCCTCGCCCTCGCCGCCCTGTTCAGCGGCATGTCGTACTCGCTCTACCAGACCCTGCCCTCGGAGCTGACGCCGCAGGAGGACCGCGGCGTCTTCTTCCTCAGCGTCGACGGACCGCCGGGCGCCGCCCTCGACTTCACCGACGGCATCGTCGAGCGAATCGAGGCGCTGATCGAGCCGTATCGCGACAGTGGCGCCGTCGAGGACGTGATCTCCATCGTCGGGCAGTATGGCGAGAGCGGCCGCGCCTTCGTCGTTGCTGTCATGGCGCCCTGGTCGGAGCGGACGATCGCGCCGCGCCAGATCGTCTCGGAGCTGCGGCCGGAACTGGCGAAGATCACGCTCGGCAGCGTCAGGGCCTTCGCGCCCTCCGGCCTCAATGCGGGCGGTGGCGGCACGCCGCTCGAAGCGGTGGTGACGGCGCCGAGCTTCGAGCTGGCGGCCCAGTATTCCGAGGAACTCGCCCGGCGCTTGCGCGAGCGCCCGGAGATCGTCGACATCCGCCGGGACTACGAGGTGAACACGCCCGGCTTCGACATCGCGGTCGACCGCGAGCGGGCGCGCGAGATCGGCATCTCGGCCCGCACGGTCGCCGATACGGTGCGCACATTCTTCGCCTCCGCCGAAGTGACGGAATACATCGATCGCGACCGCCGCTACCCGGTCATCCTGCAGGCGCCGGAGGAGCGCCGGCGGAACGCTTCCGATCTGCGCGGTCTCTACGTGCGAAACTCGACAGGCGACCTCGTGCCGCTGGATGGCCTGGTCGAGGTCGAGCGCCGTGCGTCGGTGCGGGCGTTCAACCGCTACGATCGCCAGCCCTCCGTCGAGATCTCCGCCGGCCTTGCCGACGGCACCGACCTCGGCACCGCCATCGCCATCACCGAAGAGATCGTCGAGACGCTGCCGTCCCAGATGGGCCTGTCCTGGACGGGGCAGGCCAAGCAGTTCCAGGAGACCTCCGGCGGTCTCCTGATGACGTTCGGCCTCGCCCTTCTCATCGTCTATCTCGTGCTCGCCGCGCAGTTCGAGAGCTTCATCCAGCCGGTCGTCATCCTCCTCTCGGTGCCCCTGGCGGTCGCCGGCGCGCTGGTGACGCTGTTCGTCTTCGGCGAGGCGATCAATGTCTACTCCCAGGTCGGGATGGTGATGCTGATCGGGCTGATGGCCAAGAACGGCATCCTGATCGTCGAGTTCGCCAACCAGCTGCGCGAGGGCGACCGGACGGTGCGGGACGCGGTGATCGAGGCTTCCGTCGTCAGGTTGCGGCCGATCCTGATGACCGTGCTGTCGACCGTGCTCGGGGCGGTTCCGCTGGTCCTGTCCAGCGGAGCCGGCGCCGAGAGCCGGTTCTCGATCGGCCTCGTCATCATCGGCGGCTATCTCGTGGCCTCCGTCCTGACGCTGTTCCTGACGCCGGTCCTCTACGACCTCTTCCAGTCCGACCCGAAACGGCGCGAGGCAGGCGCCGCCGAGGCGCCGGCCTGAACCGCCCGCTGCCTCCTGTCCCGGCCATCTGACCCAATGCCGGAAAGGCCCGATCTGGCGGATTCGTGAGCCGGATCCTGCCGCGGCGGCCTCGACCTGTGCGCCTGGCGAACAATGTCGCGGCCTTCGGCCGGAAGCGGGCCCGTCCGGATCGGCAGCCCTACGACATCCCGGCCGCCCGGGTGGCGGAAGCCCGCGAACCGGCTTCCCGGTATCCTCGTGGATCCTATCGCGGTTGGACGCCGAGCGTCGGATCGCGCTCCACCGTCCGGCGGGTCTCCGCCGGCTGGCGCATCGGATATTTCGGCAAGGGATCGGGGTCGGCGGGCTCGGCGACGCCGATTTCCTCCGCATGTTCCAGCCGCGGCATCGCGAGGGCGAGCGACGCCAGCTCGATGGCGAGCGTCGGGGTTTCCGGCTGCGGCAAGGGCCGCATCGAGGTCGGCCAGTTCGACGACCTCGTCGTCCCGGACAAGGACGTCTTCGCCTGCGCCGAGGCATGGTGCAAAGCTGTAGGCGGCAACGAATCTCCCCCAAGGATCCCTGCCACGCCAAACGTCGGCTTCCCGACATTCACCCTCACCCGCCGCGGCGCGCTCATTGCCGGATCGGCCATGGCCGCCACGTTCGCCTTGCCTGGCGCAGCCATGCGGCGACCGCCAGAGCCGACCACAAAGGAGAAACCAGCATGCCCTTCGTCAAGACCCAGGACGGCACCGACATCTTCTACCGCGATCTCGGCCCCAAGGACGGCCAGCCGATCGTCTTCTCCCATGGCTGGCCGCTGTCCGGCGACACCTGGGCCGCGCAGATGCTCTTCTTCGGCATGAAGGGCTACCGGGTCGTCGCCCATGACCGGCGCGGCCACGGCTATTCCTCCCAGCCCTGGGACGGCAACGACATGGATCATTACGCCGACGACATGGCAGCGGTGATCGATCATCTCGGCCTGAGCAACGCCGTCCTCGTCGGCCATTCCACCGGCGGCGGCGAGATCGCCCACTATGTCGGCCGCCACGGCACCTCGAAGGTCGCCAAGATGGTGTTCGTCGCCGCCGTCCCGCCGCTGATGCTGAAGACCGAGGCCAACCCGGAAGGAACGCCGCTGGAGGTCTTCGACGGCATCCGCAAGTCGACCGCCGAGGATCGCTCGCAGTTCTTCCTCGACATCACCATGCCGTTCTACGGCTTCAACCGCGACGGCGCGAAAGTGAACGAGGGTCTGCGCCACGACTTCTGGCGGCTCGGCATGATGGGCTCGATCAAGGCCGAATACGACTGCGTCCACGAGTTCTCGGAGGTCGACTACACCGAGGACCTGAAGAAGATCGACAAGCCGACGCTGGTCATCCACGGCAACGACGACCAGATCGTTCCGATCGCCGCGTCCGGCGAGAAGACCGCCGGGATCGTCGCGGGCGCCGAGCTGAAGGTCTATGACGGCGCGCCGCACGGCCTCTACCAGACCATGGGCGATCGCTTCAACGAGGACCTCCTCGCCTTCATAAAGGCCTGACGCCCTCGGGGCGGATGCGCGGCACCGCGTGTCCGCCCCGGCTGCTCCAAGTCGATGGTGTCGCGTCCGCCTCGCTCAGTACTTGGCGATCACCCAGATCGCGTGGACGATACCGGGGATGTAGCCGAAAAGGGTCAGAACGACGTTGATCCAGAAGTGCTTGCCGAGGCCGACCTGCAGGAACACGCCGAGTGGCGGCAGCAGGATGGCGATGATGATGCGGACGAGATCCATGAACTGACGGCTCCGTTGGGGTTGTTTCGACGGTAACGTGACCGGCCCTTGCCCGTTCCAGCCGCGACGATCGGGACATGATCGGGCAAGGGCCGTGCTTTCGCCACTTCGTTCCGGCATGGCAGGAGTACAAGTCTGGTGCGGGTGCCGCGGCGTCCTTCCTCGACGCCGGGGTCAATCGAGGAGCGCGATCTTGTCCATCACGAAACCATCCTTCAAGCAAGGCGCCCTGGCGGCTGCCGTCGCCGCCCTCGTCGGGGGCTTGGCCGCCGGATCGGTCGAGGCGGCCCCGGACTATTTCTCGCGCTTCGGCGGCGCGTGGCAGGGCGGCGGGCAGGTCAAGGTCAAGCAGCTGCCGTCGCCGACCTCGGTCTCCTGCAACGTCTCGGGCACGCGGAACGGCCAGCGCAGCTTCACCATCGCGGGAAACTGCCGCGCCATGGTGCTGCTCAACCGGGAGATCGCCGCCCGCCTCACCTACGAGCCCAAGGGCAATCTCTATCGCGGCACCTATACCGGCTCGACCAGCGGCCCGGCGACGCTGGCCGGCAAGCTGAAGGGCGACACGCTGGATCTCCGGGTCAAGTGGGCGAAGAAGATCTATGACGACGACGTCGCGCGCATGCTGATCCGCAACAGCGGCGGCGGCGCCTTCACCATGCAGGTGGTGGAAAGGATCGACGGCCGGAACGTCGTGGTGTCGGACCTGTCGTTCCGGGGCAGATGATCCCGGGCCAGCCTGGCTCTCCCGGGGCCCGCCACGTCTCTTCGCGGCTGCAGGTGCTTCGCCCATAGAGGATCGGCGTCCTATCGCCCGCCTCCACCGGAACCGCGACGCAACCGCTGGCGACCGAACCGCCCCGTCCACCGGACGGACCTCCGTGCCGCCTGCTGACCACGCGGCGGCGACCCCGGGCGGCACGGCCCGCCGAACCCGTCAGCTGCTCCGGCCGATCCTGCGACCCACCGTGTCGGCGACCCGGGCGCCGCGGCGGCCGATGGGCTTGGCCGGCGGATCGGTGGTGTCGACGGCGGTCTGATGCTCCATCTCGGCATTGATCTCGGCGCCGACGATGAAGATCAGCGAGGAGATCCACACCCACATCATGAAGCCGACGACGGCGCCGAGCGAGCCGTACATGGCGTTGTAGTTGGCGAAGTTCTGCAGATACCAGGAAAAGCCGATCGAGGCGATCAGCCAGACGCTCGCCGTCAGGACCGCGCCGAACGTCACCCAGCGCCAGCGCGCCCGGCTCCGGCTCGGACCGTAGCGATAGATGATGGCGATCGCCGCGACGATCAGCACGAAGACGACCGGCCAGCGCAGCGCCGCGATCACGGTCTCCGAAAACCCCCTGAGGCCGAAGATCGCCATCATCGCCGGCACGATGCCGACGGCGGCGATCAGCACGATGCCGATGAAGATCGCCCCGAGCGTGTAGCCGAGCGCGACGAGGTTGAGCGTGATGAAGCTGCGCTTCTCGTTCTCGCCATAGGCGACGTTCATCGCCTCGAACAGCGTCTTGATGCCGTTGTTGGCGCTCCACAGGGCGAACAGGAGGCTGGTGAAGAAGCCGAAGGACAGCGACGTGGTGTTCTGCGAGGTCAGGGTATCCAGCTGCGCTTCGAGAAGCTGCGTCCCGGCCTGGGGCAGGAACTGGCCGATGAAGGCGATGTGCTCGCTGATCGACAACGGATCGCTGACGAAACCATAGAAGGACACGAAGACCGCGAAGGCCGGAAACAGCGCCAGAAGGAGATAGAAGGTGGCGCCCGCCGCGATCAGCATCACCCTGTCCTCGAAGAACGACACGTAGAGCCGCGCGGCGATGTCCTTCCAGCCCTTCCATGGGATTGCAGTCGGATGCGACGCGTCTCGGCCACGTCCAGGCTCGCCTGCCCGGTGTCGCATCTCCTCGCTGGTCTGGGCAGCGAACCGCGCCTCACTCACCTCGCTTCGATCTCCACGATTGCGGGTCGGCCGGGATCGGCCGTCACCGGTTTCTTCGGCGCACGGGCAGGCCGGGAAGGCAGGCGTCGCACCTTGCCCCTCGACTGCCACAATGCCGCAGTTGCCGCCGCGGTTCCAGCACCCCGGCGCGACGACCCGACGCTGCGTTACATCGTCCGGGCAACGACTGGACAACGGCAACCGCTGCTTTTATGAAGGGGAGGTTTATTTTCCTTGAACGCCTGTCGACGGATCGTCCGCCATGTTCTCGCATGATCGAATTTGGGCCGCGATCGATGCGCTTGCCGCGCGCAACAATCTTTCGGCCTCCGGCCTCGCGAGGCGGGCCGGCCTCGATCCGACGACCTTCAACCGATCGAAGCGCAGCGCCGGCGATGGCCGGCCGCGATGGCCGTCGACGGAATCGATCGCCAAGGTGATCGAGGCGACCGGCGCCACGATCGAGGAATTCACCACGCTGATGGCCGGCAAGGGCTCGGTCGATGCCGGGCTGCAGGCCCGGCGGGCGTCCGTGACGGTGCCGCTGCTCGGCTTCGCCCAGGCCGGCGCCGGTGGCTTCTTCGACGATGCCGGCTTTCCGGTCGGCCAGGGCTGGGACGAGATCCAGCTGCCGGCCCAGAGCGACGAGGCCACCTACGCGCTGGAAGTCTCGGGACATTCCATGATGCCGCTCTATCGCGACGGCGACGTCATCATCGTCGCGCCCGGCGCCTCGGTGCGCCGCGGCGACCGGGTCGTGGTGCGCACCCGCGAGGGCGAGGTGATGGCCAAGATCCTGCAGCGGCGCACGGCCCGGTCGATCGAGCTCGGCTCGGTCAATCCCGACTATCCGGACCGGCAGTTCGGCGTCGAGGAGATCGAATGGATGGCGCGGATCCTCTGGGCCAGCCAGTGACGCCGGCCGGGACGGCCATGATCGTCATCATCGCCGCGGGCGCCGATCGCCATGGCCGCCATTGACTCCCGGTCCTGCCGCGCAATCTCCGCCGGGCCCTTGGCGCCAGCCGGGCCTTGCTCGAGATCGACCATCATGTTTGGGGCAACGGCGGAAGGGACCTCCATCCCCGGCCGTTGATGTGTGAATGCCCTTGGGCGTTGAGGATATCCGGCGAAACATCGTCGTTGCCGTCGGCCTGATCCTGGTCTTCGCCGTCGTCATGTGGCTCGCGCCGGAGAAGGACGACCTGCGCACGGTGTTCGACGCCGCCCGCCCGCGCCAGCCGGTTGCCGCGACCGAGACCGCCGATCCGGCCAAGGGCGAGCCGCGGCAACGGCGCGGCGATGCAGCCGTCCCGGCTCAGCCAGGGAGCGGCATCACGCAGGCGGCACGCGTCGCACCGCAGGGAACGCCATCCGGGCCCGGCGACGGCGCCGAGCCGTTGGAGCGCCTGCCCCCGCGCCCGCCTCTGTCGGACGACGATCAGCAGCCGGACACCCCGAAGCCCCGCCTCCTCGCCCGCCCCGTCGCCCTCGACGGCGCGCGCGTCGCCTACCGCCAGGGCGTCGTGACGCTGCCCGGCGTGGAGGCGCTGCCCCTGAACGAGCGCTGCGGGAGCGGCGCCGAGGACTTTCCGTGCGGCGTCATGGCGCGCACCGAGCTCCGCCGCTTCCTGCGCGGCCGCTCGATCGCCTGCGACGTGCCGGACGATTTCGGCCTGAAGCGCGGCGAGGCGACCAGCGCCTGCACCGTGGGCAGCGAGGACATCGGCCGCTGGGTAGTGGAGAACGGCTGGGCGAGGGCAGCGCCGGGCGGAGCCTATGAGGAAGTCGAGGCCGCGGCGCGCCAGGCGAGGCGCGGCATCTGGCGGTAGGCGGGCGGGCCTTGCCACCCTCAGCCCGCCGTGCCGGACAATGTTCCGTCCAGTGCCTGGCGGATCAGCGAGCGGGTCTCGCCGATGCCGTAGAGCGCCACGAAGGAGCCGAAGCGCGGCCCCTTCTCCTGGCCGAGGAGGATCTGGTAGAGCGCCTGGAACCACTCGACCGACACCCCCGGCCCACCTTCCGGACCCTTCTTCTTCAGGTCCTGGTAGCGCTCGATCGGCCGGGCGACGTCGAGCATGACGTTCTGGATCGCCTCGCCGTCGGCATCTGGCGGCAGTCCGGCCAGTCCGGCATCGAGGGCCGCCAGCGCCTGCCGTTCCACCGCGTCGGGCGCCCGGAAGCGCTTGGCCGGTTTGACGAAGTCGTCATAGTAGCGCAGCGCGTAGCCGACGAGGCGGTCGAGCTGGGGATCCGTCTCCGCCGTCACCCCCGGCGCATAGCGGCTGATGAAGCCCCAGAGCGTCCCCTTGTTCGACGCATTGGAGGCCGAGACGAGGTTCAAGAGCATCGCGAAGGGCACGGCGATGCCGTCCTGCGGCGGCGCGCCGTCATGGATGTGCCAGACCGGATTCTGCAGCCGCTGCCGCGCGTCCTGCCGCTGATAGGCCGAGAGAAAGGCGTAATAGTCGTCGACCGCCTTGGGAATGACGTCGAAATACAGCTTCTTCGCCGTCTTCGGCTTCTGGAACATGTAGAGCGACAGGCTTTCCGGCGAGGCATAGGCGAGCCAGTCGTCGATGGTCAGGCCGTTGCCCTTCGACTTGGAGATCTTCTGGCCATTGTCGTCGAGGAAGAGTTCGTAGTTGAAGCCCTCCGGCGGCTTGGCACCCAGCGCGCGGCAGATCTTCGACGACAGGGTGACGCTGTCGATCAGGTCCTTGCCGGCCATCTCGTAGTCGACGCCCAGCGCCGCCCAGCGCATCGCCCAGTCGGCCTTCCACTGGCACTTCACCCTGCCGCCGGTAACGCTCGTCTCGATCCGCTCCCCGGTGTCCGGGTCGAGATAGGCGATGGTTCCGGCGTCGACGTCCCGCTCGACCATCGGCACCTGCAGCACGATCCCGGTCGTCGGATGGATCGGCAGGAACGGCGAATAGGTGGCGCGCCGGTCCGGCCCCAGCGTCGGCAGGATGATCTCCATCACCTCGTCATAGGCGGCGAGCATCTTCAGGAGCGTCGCGTCGAAGCGCCCGGCCGCGTAGTAGTCGGTCGCCGAGGCGAATTCGTAGTCGAAGCGGAAACCGTCGAGGAACCGGCGGAGCTTGGCGTTGTTGGCCGCCGCGAAGGAGGGGTACTCGTTCGAGAACGGGTCGGGAATGCGCGACAGCGGCTTGCCGAGATGGGTCAGCATCATCTCGCGGTTCGGCAGGTTGTCCGGCACCTTGCGCAGACCGTCCATGTCGTCGGAAAAGCACAGGAGCCGCGTCGGCACCGCGTCGCCGGTCAGCACCCGGAACGCATGGCGCACCATCGAGGTGCGGGCGACCTCGCCGAAGGTGCCGATATGCGGCAGGCCCGAGGGGCCGTAGCCGGTCTCGAACAGCACCTCCGCCGGCATGCCCGACGCCTCGAAGCGCTTCAGGAGCTTGCGGGCTTCCTCGAACGGCCAGGCATTGGAGGCGAGCGCCTCGTCACGCATCGGATCGGCATCGTTCGAAACGGTCGGCATTTCGGTTCCAGGTGATCGAGAGGGATGATGGCGCGCGGCCGGACGGGGCCGGCAGCGTGCGGTCTGGCGCATGGTCTAGAAACAAGGCGGCGCCTCGTCAACAAAGGGCGCACTTGTGGCGGGCGGAGGCGGTCCCTAGGTTTGCCGAAATCGTAACCGGAGGAAACCAAGAGCATGGCCGCATTGAACCCGCAGGACGCCCTCATTCACCTGATGATCGCCGTGGCGGCGGCGGACGGGCAGATCAGCGGCATCGAGCGGCGCGAATTCACCGTGCTCCTGCGCACCCTTCCCGTCTTCTCCGGCTTCGACGAGAGCCGCCTCGCCGCGATCACCCAGGACTGCGGCGATCTGCTCGACGAGGACGACGGCATCGACGCGATCATCCGCAACGTCCGCGACGCCGTGCCCCGGAGCCTCTACGAGACCGCCTATGCGCTGGCCGTCGAGGTGGTATCGGCCGATGTCGAGGCCTCGCAGCCGGAGCTGCGGCTTCTCGAGATGCTGCGCGACGCCTTCGAACTCGACCGGCTGACCGCCGGCGCCATCGAGCATTCGGCGCGGGTGCGCTACCGGCGGCTCGGCTGACCGCCGGCGCTCAGAACGCGCTGATCGGGAAATAGCGCAGCATCAGCTCCGTCATCCGCCCCTTGGCCACCATCTGGGCGATGGCATAGTCGACGGCGTCGGCAAGAGCGGCATCGCTCGGGGCGACGGCAACCGACAGCCCCTCCCCGAGGAAGCGGTCCGACAGGAACGGCCCGTCGGCAAAGACGCAGCATTTGTCGGCCGCATCGCTCTCCAGCCAGAACGACAGGCTGACACCGTCACCGAAATAGGCGTCGACCTTGCCCTGGCGCACCGCGGAAAGCGCCTCCAGCCGGTCGGGGAAGGTCTGGACCTCGACGTTGGGAAAGAACGAGCGCAGCATCGCCGCATGGGCGCTGCCGGTCGTCACGCCAACGACCTTTCCGTCCATGTGATCGGCGATCGGCGTGGCGATCGCCCGGTCCTTGCGCACCAGGAAGCGGGCGGGGTAGCGGAAATAGGGCTGGCTGAAGGCGAATTCGCGCCGTGTCGTCGCATTCATCGCGAGGCCGGCGATGATCGCCTCGCCGTCGCCGCGCCGCAGCGCCGGCACCAGATCGGCAAAGGGCAGCGCCTCGATCTGGCAGCGGGACAGAACCCCCAGCTCCTCGCAGACGGCCTTGGCGAGATCGATGTTGAACCCGGTGAGCCGGCCCCGCGCGTCGAGGAAGTTGAAGGGCGGGTAGTCGGTCGAGGTCAGGAACCGGATGCGCTGGCGGCTGGAGAGGTCGGGCTTGGCGATCCTCTGGTGCTGGTCGACGAAGTTCGGGGTCGCCACGGTCTCCGCGGCCGCGCCGCCTCCAAGTGACGCCGAGGCGGCACCAAGACAGGCGCAGAGGGCAAATCGCAACCAGCGCAAGAATTCTTCCCCCATTGGTTAGTTTACTGAATAGTTCAACTTGAACACGATTCCCCGGCGGCTGCGTGCGGACTATCCGTTGAAAGGCTTGGGGAGTGCCTCGTGCGAGCGAATCTCGACCTCGCGGACATCAGTGCGGCTCACATCTATCCGATGCCGGCGGTGGGCGGCAAGTATCCGCAATCCCATGGCGAGGAGCCGCGCAGCCTGCGAGCGCAGGAGCTTCGGCCGGCCGGCAGGCCCGCCCCGGAGCGCCCCGCGCCGTTCAGCCCCCGCCAGCTGCGGCTTCTCGGCGCTCTTGGCATAGGCTTCGCCGATGCGCTGGAGGCCCGCCTCGCCGCGTTCAGGAACGGCAGCGACATCGCCGCGGAGCTGGTGGCCGCCGGTCTCCTGACCGAGCGACGCTATGCCGATTGCCTCGCCCGTCAGCTCGGCCTGCGCTTCGAGCCGATCGGGCCGCAGGACCGGATCCTCGACGCCGCCGACATGCTGGGTCGCAGCCCTCCCCGCATGGCGAAGGTCTGCAACGACCGTCTCGACGGGCGCATCTTCACCTGCCCGACGATCGAGAGCCTCGACCGCTTCGCGCGCTACCTCGCGATGCGTCCCGAGATGCGGGCGATGATCCGCATCACCCGCCACACCGACGTCGCCCGCGCGATCGACCGGCAGACCATGACGGAGCGCTATCTCGCGGCCCGGCTCAGCCTGTCCGCCGACACGCCGCGATGTTCGGCGCGCCAGGCGATCGAGCCACTGCAGGCGGCCCTCTGCCTCGGCGCGGTGCTGTTCGCCTGCCTGGCGCTGTTCTACGCGCCGGGCCTCGCCCTGACCCTTTGCCATGGCGCCGCGACCCTGTTCTTCGCCGCCTGCCTCGCCATCCGTGTGCCGGCGGCCCTGATGCGCCCGGACGCCCCGGCCCGCGACCTGCCCGCGCCTGGAGTTCTGGAGATCGGCTGGCAGGGCGTGCCGGTCTACAGCGTCCTCGTCGCGCTGCACCACGAGACGGCGATGGTGCCGAAACTCGTGGCGGCGCTGGAAGCGCTCGACTGGCCGAAGACCCGGCTGGACGTCAAGCTGGTCTGCGAGGCCGACGACGAGGCGACGGCCGACGCCGTCGAGCGGGCGATCGCCGGGCGGCCGCATTTCTCGCTCGTGCTCGTGCCGCCGGGTGAGCCGCGAACCAAGCCGAAGGCGCTGAACCACGCCCTCCCCTTGGCCCATGGCGAGTTCCTGGTGCTCTACGACGCCGAGGACGAACCGGACCCCGGCCAGCTGCGCGAGGCCTATCATCGGTTTCGCACCGGCCCGGAGAATCTCGCCTGCCTGCAGGCGCCGCTGGTCGTCACGAACGGCGAGGCGCATTGGCTGTCGGCGCTGTTCGCCCTCGAATATGCGGCGCTCTTCCGCCGCATCCTGCCCTGGCTCGCTCGCCACGGCTTTCCGCTGTCCCTCGGGGGCACCTCCAAGCATTTCGTGCGCGAGCGCCTCGTCGCCGTCGGCGGCTGGGACTCCCACAACGTCACAGAAGACGCCGATCTGGGGCTGCGCCTCGCGCGGGCCGGCTACCGCGTCGCGACGATCACCCGGCCGACCTTCGAGCATGCGCCGGAGCGCTGGAATGTCTGGCATCGCCAGCGGACCCGCTGGATGAAGGGCTGGTTCGTCACCTATCTCCTGCACATGCGCCAGCCGCTGCTGCTGCTCGACCAGCTCGGAGCGCGGGCGATGGCGACGTTCCAGCTGATGTTCCTCGGCATGATCGTCTCGGCCTTCGCCCATCCGATCTTTCTCGGGGTGTTGCTGGTCCAGTTCGGCGCCGTCGCTCTCGGCCTTGCCGACCTGTCCGATCTCGGGCCCCTCGTCCTCGTCGACATGTTCAACATCGTCGCGGCCTACGGGCTCTTCATGGCGCTGTCGTCGGCCGGGCTTTCGCCCGACGAGCGCCGGCGGCTGCGCGGCGCCTATCCGATGCTGCCGGCCTATTGGGGGCTGCTCGCCTTCGCCTCCCTGCGCGCCCTGATCCAGCTGCTGGTCGCCCCGCACAAATGGGAAAAGACGCCCCACGGCCTCGACTCGCGCGCCAATTCCGCCGATCCGCGCTACCGCATCGAGCCGGTCTTTTCGGCGTGGCCGGACGGCCCGTCCGCGAGCCTCGGCGGACAGGCGCAGCGATCGGTCGCGGTCAGGTCTGGCCCGCCGCCTGCAGACGGTCCATCGCCTGCTTGAGGACAGCGGCGAGCCGTTCGCGCTCGCGTTCGCTGACCTGGCCGATATCGAGGAAGATGCGGGCGCCCGGCGAGAACTCGTTGATGATCTCGCCCGCTCCGCTGCCGTCCTCGGGATAGGTCTCCACCACATAGGGCACCACCTTGCGGCTGATCCCCTTCAGCGAGATCGGCTCCAGCGGCTTTGCCCGCACGATGTCGGAGACCAGCGCATAGGTCTCGTAGCTGAGCACGATCCCGCCCGGCTCGGCGATCGATTCCAGCCGCGCGGCGAGGTTCGCCTCCGCACCGATGATCGTGTAGTCCATGCGGTCTTCGCTGCCGAAGTTGCCGACGTTGCAGTAGCCGGTATTGATGCCCATCCGCGTCTGGAACGGTCGCTCGATGCCGCGCCGGCGCCAGGCGTCGTTGAGCTCGATCATCCGCCGCTGCATCGCCACCGCCATCTTCACGCAGGCCTGGGCGTCTTCCTTGGGACCCCTGGTGTCCGGATCGCCGAAAAAGGCGAGGATCGCATCGCCGATGAACTTGTCGACCGTCGCGCCATGCTCCTGGGCGATCTTCGACATCTCGGTGAAATACTCGTTCAGAAGCTGCGTCAGCTCCTCCGGCTGCAGCCGCTCCGAGGTGACGGTGAAATCCTTGATGTCGGAGAAGAAGACGGTGAGCTTCTTGCGCTCGGTGGAGATCACCACGTCGCGTTCGCCCGAGAAGATGCTGCGATAGACCTGCGGCGAGAGATATTTCGAGATCTTCATCGAGACCGCGGCGAGGAAGGAATTGGCCTCCTCGAGCTCCGAATTCATCCGCCGGAACACCCGCGCCTGGCGCCACTGCATCGAGGCGAAGGCGACGCCGAAGAGGCCGGCGCCGGCGAAATAGGTCAGGAGATACTTGAAGGAGAAGATGTTGGCGGCAATCGGCTGGGCGATTTCCACCTCCTGGATGCCGCGCACGTCGCCGACCTTCCAGTCCTGCTTCGGGCTCTCCGGGTGGGTGTTGTGACAGTCGACGCAGGCCTCACCCATCAGGACGGGCGCGGCCAGCCGGATCTGGCGGTCGAAGACCGATCCGGTCAGCTGCATGATCGGCGGCTGGTCGGTGCCCTCGGTACGAAACGCGTTCAGGGCAGCGCGTTCGAAGTCGTCCAGCCGGTGCGGCTCGCGGGAGGTGAAGACGTAGTCCGAGACGAAGCGGTAGCGCATGTTGTCGCCGCGGCCGCCGATGACCCTGCCGAGCTCGAGCGACAGCGTTGCGGGAATGGGAATCCCTCCCGCGATCTCGTGATAGTTGTGAACCGGCACCGCCTTGCCGCCGGCGGCATTGACCCGCGCGACGATATTGGTCGCGTAGTAGCTGCGGATGTCGGTGATCATCCCGTCGAGGCTTTTCGCCTGATCGCGCAGACCGACATCGGACAGATGCCGCAGATCCAGCCACACCGCGACCGGGAGAAGCGCCAGCGCCGCGGCGACGAGGAGAGCGAAGATGATCGGACGCGCCATCAGCGCGTGGAAGGACAGCGACATGGGGCCCTCAATCCGCAGGGGGATTGAGGGCTCTCTTAGCCTATGGTTCTGGCGCGGTCACGATATCTCGTGTGACAGACGCAGCATCCTTGAAACAATCTGTCCGACTGATCGACCGACCGTTCGCCCGTCGAGGCCGGAGAGCGGTTTGGGGCGGCCGCGACGATCAGCGCGCGACGTCGTTCACGGCTGCGCCGGTCGCGTCGACCGTATTGCCCACGTCGCGGCCGACGCCGCGCACGGTGTTGGCGCAGGCCGACAACATCAAGGCGCCTGCAAGAAGGGTGATTACGATGGAAGAGCGCCTGATCACGAGCCGATACTCCTATGAAACAATCGATGCGGGCTCAACGAACTGTGAGCGGGAAGGTTCCGCGGGTGGCCGAAGGGCCGGAGCGCTCCAATTGAGCTTTGCTGCAGCGCAGCACAATGGCTCCGCGCCGTACGGTTCCCCGGACCGTCCCGGCGCATTCTGCTCATCCGACCGGAGGCTTACGCCGATGAAACGCTCGTCCGATACGACGGTCATCTCCAACGACACCGCGATCACCAAGGCCGACGAGATGCTCGTTCTCGTCTTTCAGGGGGGCGGTGCGCTGGGATCCTATCAGGGCGGTGTCTTCGCGGCGATCGAGGAGCGGGGCGGGCGACCCGACTGGGTGGCCGGCATCTCGATCGGCGCGATCAACGCCGTCCTCGTCGCCGGCAATCCTCCCGGCGAGCGGACGAAGGCGCTGCGGGCGTTCTGGGAGGAGGTGTCCTCCCACATCACCTTCGGCCCGCCCTTGCCGGGGCTCTACCTGCGGACGGCCTTCAACGAGGCGAGTGCGGCCTCCTCGGCGCTTCGCGGCATTCCCGGCTTCTTCAAGCCGAGGTTCCCGCCGACCTACCTGATGCCGGACGTCCAACCCGCAGATGTGGGCTACTACGACACCTCGCCGCTGCGTCAGACACTCGAGCGCCTGGTCGATTTCGACCGTCTCAACCACGGCGAGACGCGGGTGAGCCTCGGGGCGGTGAATGTCGCGACCGGCAACTTCCGGTATTTCGACACCCGGGACACGCGCATCGGGCCCGAGCACGTGATGGCCAGCGGCGCCCTGCCCCCTGGCTTTCCCCCCGTCGAGATCGACGGCGAATGGTACTGGGACGGCGGTCTCGTCTCCAACACCCCGCTGCAATACGTGCTCGAACGCGATCACCGCCACGACATGTGCATCTTCCAGGTGGACCTGTTCAGCGCGCGCGGTCCACTGCCGGAGACGATCTTCGACGTTGCCGAACGCGAGAAGGACATCCGCTTTTCCAGCCGCACCCGAATGAACACCGACATGATCAAGGAGCAGCGCATGCTGAAGCGGGCGCTCCACCGCCTGCTCCGCAAGCTGCCCGCCGAACTTGCCGCCGATCCCGACGCCGAACTCCTGAGTGCCGCCACCAACGACGCCGCGGTCACCATCGTCCATCTCATCAACCGGCGAAGGGCGGCCAGTCGCGACTCCAAGGACTACGAATTCTCCCGCCGCTCGATCGACGAGCGCTGGAACGATGGCCTTGCCGATGCCGGGGAGACCCTCGAAGACGCCCGCTTCGTGCACCGCAAGATGCCGCCGCATTCCCTCGAGGTGCTGGATCTTACCAAGAAATAAACCATATCTCGCCATGGACCTGCGCTGGCCCGGCAACACGGCTGCCGTTTCGTGACGGAATGCCGTATCGGGGCGGCACGGAAACCTCGACTTAAAGGGGGAATGGGCATAGTGAGCCCCTTGGCGTTTCCGGCTGCCGGTTCGTTGGTCGCTTCGACGGGCCCGCGAGCGGAAACCGGTCGCGCTGCGCCCTGGCAGGTTATCGAAGTGTCACATCACAGAGTTTCGTCCGTGTCCCCTGGCGGTTTCTCCAGTCTGCGCCGTGCCCTCCGCCGGCAAGGAGGCAAGCGACAGAAGCGGATTTCCGCGATCCTTCGCACCTTCAGCCACCAGCGCCGGGACGAGCCGACGCTGGGCGAGCTGTCGCAGGCGTTCGACACCCGGGCCTTCGGCGCCTTCTTCATCCTCTTCGGCGGCCTGAACCTCATCCCCCTGCCGCCACCGGCGTCGTTCTTCTTCGGCCTGCCGCTGATGTTCTTCACCCTGCAGCTGGCGATCGGCCGGCACCGGCTCTGGCTGCCCGACTTCATCCGGCGGATGAAGCTCAGCCCCGACCGCATCGCCCAGGTGGTGGACAAGATCGGACCGATGCTGCGGCGCATCGAGAGACTGGCGCGGCACCGCTACTGGATCGAGCCGGAGCGCCTCGTGCTGCCGATCCTCGGCTGGTACTGCTTCGTCATGGCGACGATCGTGGCGATCCCGTTCCCGCTCAGCAACCTCATTCCCGGCATCTCCGTCGCGCTCGTCGGCATCGCCATCAGCACCCGCGACGGACTGTGGCTCGGCGCGGCGCTGATCACCGGACTGATCGGCCTGATCGTCCTCGCCGTGGTCTACGGCGCCGCGCTCTTCGCCGTCCTCCAGCTATTCTGATCGCCGGGGCGAAGGAACCGTCACCCCGACAAATTAATCCGCCACCGGTGAGACTTTCTTGCGGGTCCGCGAGTTTCTCTGCCGAACCAAGAGGCTGGACCCTGATGAACATCGACGATCCCTTTTCCTTCATGACGGATTTCGGCACTCCCAAGAGCAGCGCGGAACTGATGAGTCTGGCGACGCTGTCGCCACTGGTGATCGCGAGCCGGGTCGGCCAGCTGTGGTTCGCCATGGCCACCGCCCCGACGAAGAAGGACAAGGCGGAGGCGGTGCGCATGGTCAGCGAGAAGATGGAGGCGACCGGCGAGGCCGTCGTCGCCATCCAGACCGCCATGGTCAAGGCCGCCGGCGATGCGGCGATCTCGGTGATGACCGGCCGCCGCCAGCGCGGCAATCCCATGGACGCCGTCCTGACGGCCGGCCTGATGCCCTACTCCAAGCGGGTCCGCTCGAACCACACGCGCCTGTCGCGGTAGCGTACAACGGCCGCGCGCCGGCCGAACAAGCGCCCCAAGGGCGGGTGGCAAGCGGTCCTGTTACGACCAACCTCGAAGCGGATGCGCGATCGGCATCGCCGCGATCGCCGGCTCGACCCGTCGCGAAACCGGGAGGTTGCGACCTCCACAGCCAGGCAAACCGTTAACCCTTCCGGATCAATCGTCAGGATTGCGATGGAATTTCAGGTGCATACGGGCCGCTCCGAACCGCTTGTTAACGCCGCCCCGCGACAGTTCCATCTGACCTCCAATCGGGCAGAGGAACATCGCGATGGTTTGGCGTCTCCCACGCCCGGCTCGTTCGGGAGACCTTATCGGTCGCCGCGCAGCCGGCTTCCTCCGTGACAGTCGCGGCAACTTCGGCATGATGGTCGCGATCGCGGTGGTGCCGCTGGTGCTTTCGATCGGCGGCGGCGTCGATCTGGCGAATGTCTGGCGCTCCAAGGCGGAGGCCCAGGCCGCAGCCGATTCCGCCGTCATCGTCGCGGCGAAATATGTCGGCACCGACACCGGCGAGCGCGAGCGCCTCGCGGACATGTACATGCAGGCGAATATCGGCGACGACATCGACGCCGACCTGACCGGAACGAACCTCACCAAGGCGAACGGGCGCTACACATACGCCCTCGAGTTCGCCGTCGAGACGCCGTTCCTCAGCCTGATGCGCGTGACGTCCCTCGACGTCGCGGTCACGGCCGTCTCGGCCCGCGCCAACATTCCCCTCGACATCGTCCTCGTGCTCGACTCGTCCGGCTCCATGCAGAACGACAGCCGGATGAGCGAGCTGAAATCGGCGGTGAAGCTGTTCCTCGACCAGTTCGCGGGGACCGAAGCCGGCGACGCGAAGGTCCAGGCGGCGCTGATCCCCTTCGACACCCAGGTCCGCCTCGACTCCGCGACCATGGGCACCTATGCCGGCAACGCCGCCAACCCCTACGCCACCACCAACTGCGCGACGATCTCCGATGCGACCGACCGGGCAGCCTGCACGGCGGCGCAGGCGGTGCAGGATCCGGTGGTCGACTGCACCGCCCTCAACTGGAATGCCTCGTCCTTCGACCGCAGCAAGTGCGGCCCCCTGACCGACGGCTTCAAGCTCGGCACCGCCCGGGCCTGGGACGATTGCGGCCGGTGGAGCTGCTCGACCTATTACTACACGGCCTACAAGAGCGGCAGCACCTATCTCATCGACCGCTACTACACCTATTCGAGCTGCGAGTGGGTGTGGGTCTCCAGCCGCTGGGGTGGCAGTTGGGACCTGGTGTGCCGCGATGTCCCCTACGGCTCGGCGACGCGGATCTATTCGGCGACGATCACGACGCCGGCGACGACCCCGCTGACCACGAAGAACAACGACACCGAGACCGCCAACAACGACCTCATCCTCACCCAGTCCGAAACCTGGTCCGGCTGCGTCATCGACCGCACCCAGCCCTACGACGTCCAGAACGACGCGCCCCTGTCGGCCATCGCCGCGACGCTCTACCCCAAGGCCAATTGCGGGGTGGGAACGCTGCTCGCCGTCCAGCCGCTGACGACGGACCTCGCGACGCTGAAGACCAAGGTCGACAGCATGCAGCCGTCGGGCAACACCAACATCACCATCGGCGTGCAGTGGGGAATGGAAGCCTTCACCCCGACCTACCCGCTGGCCGGCGCCAACACCGACGCCAGGACCCAGAAGGTGATGATCGTCCTGACCGACGGCAACAACACCCAGAACCGCTGGACCGGCGGCAATCAGGCGGCGCTCATCGACGCCCGCACGACGCTCGCCTGCGGCAATGCCAAGCTCATGAACGTCGAACTCTACACGATCCGCCTGATCAACGGGAACGAGGCGCTGCTGCAGGGCTGCGCGACGGACGCGAACCATTACTTCTCCGTGACCAGTGCCTCGCAGCTCACCGAAACCTTCCGGGAAATCGCCGAGCGCGTCCTGCGGATCCGCATCGTCAGCTGACCGGCCGCGGGCCGCTGCGGACAGAAAGGCCGCCGGAACCCATCGCCGGCGGACCATCGGGACGCCATGGGGACGTCGTCATCGGGCGCTCGGCCGCGCCGGATCGATCCGTCGGACGGACACGTCATCGTCACGGGCTGGATTTGGGACTTGACGAAATTTCGTCATCGTTCGAATGCGCTATGGGTGATGACACCCCACGACTTCGACCGAAGGCCGCGCCGATGAGTGATGATCTGACCGGGACGCACTCCGTCGTCGGCGCGCCGCTCGATGGTCCCCGCAGGACCATCGTCTTCCTGCTCGTGCCGAACTTTTCGATGATCGCCTTCGCCAACGCGATCGAGCCGCTGCGGATCGCCAACCGCATCGTCGGCCGGGAGATCTATCGCTGGCGCATCACCTCGACGGACGGCCAGCCGGTGGCAGCCTCGAACGGGGTGACCTGCGCCGTCCAGTCTGGGGTCGAGGCGGAGCGCCGCAGCCTGACCGGCGGCGGGCGCCCGTCGATGATCTTCGCCTGCGCCGGGGTCTTCGTCGAGGAGTTCCAAGACAAGGCGCTGTTCTCCTATCTGCGCGAGTCGCATCAGCGCGGCGTGTCCATCGGCGGCCTGTGCACCGGCGCCTGGGTGCTGGCGCGGGCCGGGCTGTTGTCCGGGCGCCGCTGCGCCATCCACTGGGAGAACCTCGCCGGCTTCACCGAGGCCTTCCCGCTCGCCGACGTCTATGCCGACCTCTTCGAGATCGACCACAACATCTACACCTGCGCGGGCGGCACCGCCGCCCTCGACATGATGCTGGCGCTGATCCGGGAGGATCTCGGCGACGGGGTGGTGAACAAGGTCTGCGAGCAGGCGCTGACCGACCGGGTGCGCGGCTCCCACGATCGCCAGCGGCTGCCGCTTCGCGCCCGGCTGGGCGTCCAGCATGCCAAGGTGGTGCGGGCGATCGAGATCATGGAGGCCAATCTCGCCGATCCCTTGTCCCTCGCCGAGATCGCCTATCATGTCGGCCTGTCGCGCCGGCAGGTGGAGCGGCTGTTCGAGCGGGAGATGGGCCTGTCGCCGGCGCGCTACTATCTGGAGATGCGCCTCGACCGCGCGCGGCACCTCCTGCGCCAGTCGCAGATGCCCATCGTCGAGATCGCCATCGCCTGCGGCTTCGTCTCGGCGTCGCATTTCGCCAAGTGCTACCGCGAACTCCACGCCCGCTCGCCGCAGCAGGAACGCGCCGGTCGCCAGAGCGTCGCATCCGTCGCCTGAGCGGCCTGAAGCGGCCCTGAACGAATCGAGGCGACCGGAGGCGGCTCGGAAGCCGGAACTCCGCCGAGGGCACCGTCCGTCGGCCGAAGCCTCAGCGGGCGTCGTCCATCCAGCGCTGCTGGCGCTCCATCCACATGTTCTCGCCGATCAGGCAATCGGCGGCGGGCATCGCCTGTGCCTTCAGCACCGGAGGCGCCGCCGGTTCACCGGAGGGCCAGTCGCCGGCGAGTTCCAGGATCAGCTTGCGCCGGACCGCCTCGGGGAACTGCGACCAGTCGTTCACCGGGATGACGAAGGCCCGCGGGCCGCCGATCACGCATTCGGCGTAGTAGCGATCGAGATCGGGGATCGATCCCCACGAAAATCCGCCGCCCGACGTCATCAGGGGCAGCCCGTTGATGGTGATGCCGGCTGCCACCGCGGCATCGCGGGCGAGGGTGACCATGCGGCCCTGGTTGTTCGGCCCGTCGCCGGAAATGTCGATGACTCGGCGCAGGCCGTCATAGCCGTTGCCGACGAACATCGGGGCAATGGCGTCGATCGCCCCGGAAATCGAGGTGCGGCGCTCGCGGTCGGGGAGTTCGGTCGCCAGCCGGTAGGCGAAGGCGTCGGCGGTTTCCTTGGAATCGATCAGCGTCCAGGGAACGACGACCGTCTGCGTCGCGGTCCCCGCCCATTCGACATAGGTGACGGCGACCCGGCCGTTCACCCCCTCCATGATGGCTTCCTGGACCTTCGGGTTGCGAAACGCCGCGGCATAGCCGTCGCGCTGGATCTCCTGCTCGCCCCGATCCATCGACCAGGAGACGTCGACGGCAAGGACCAGCTCTACGTCGACCGGCGCGCCGTCCGAGCGCTCCGCCGGTGCCGCCCCGAAATCCGACAGGCCCCGCTCGACGGCCGATGCCGGCGAAGGGTTCAGCGTCCACAGCAGAGTTGCCACAAGCGGCCAGAACCGGAATGCCGCCGTCTCGCCCGCCGACGCCTCCGGGACGTCCGGGCTTTGAGCGCGCGGCGACCTGCGGGGCGCCCCTTGCACCCGGTAGAGGTTTCGTTTCATGTGGTTGCAACGCCGCAATCGCATCGCAACACGCTACGCCGACCTGCCGCCCGCGCAACTCACAAAACCGTCACACGGTCGTTGGCTGGCGCTTCGACGCCGCCGGCAGGATCCGGCGATACGCCTGGATTGCTCCCAGCCTCATCAGCCTTTCTTAAGGCCGGCGCGGCATGATGCCGCGACTTTCACCGCCGGGACCCTGCCCGTGACGCTCATCTCGCCCTCCCGCCAGGCCAGTCGCTCGAGCCGTCTGCACGCCCTCGCCTCGCCCCTGGTGATCCTGGCGGTTGTCTGCTTCGTTCTCGCCTGCCTGCTGCTGGTGCCGCTGACGGTGCCGATCGGCGCCTTCTACTGGGATCTCTTCATCTATTTCGACGCGGCCAACCGGATCTTCTCCGGCCAGGTGCCCGGCGTCGACTTCTTCACCCCGGTCGGCCCGCTCGGCTACTGGCTGTTCGCCCTCGTCGAATGGCTGTTCCCGCAGGGCCAGCCGCTGCTCCTCGTCCAGTGGTCGCTGCTGGTGGTGTCCGGACCGTTGATGGCCCTCGTCGTTGCCGACGTCGACCGGCGCTCGCGCGGCCTCGCCCTGGCACTGCTGCTGCCGTTCCTGGTGTTCCAGATCCTGCCGGTCAACGTCACCGAATACTACTCGTTTCCAAGCGTCGACGGCTTCGGCATCTACAACCGGCAGATCACCGAGATCCTCTATGTCCTGACCGCGGCGCTGGTGTTCGTGACGTCGCGGCGCGCCCTGCTCGCCGTCTTCGTCGGCACGATGCTGACGCTGTTCCTGGTCAAGGTCACCGGCTTCTTCGCCGGCGGTCTCCTCTGCGTCGTCGCCCTTGCCGCCCGGCGGATCGACCTGCGCCTTTCGCTGCTCGCGGCGGGTGCGTTCCTGGCGATCCTCGCCCTCATGGAGATCTGGCTCGGCGTCGTCTCGGCCTATGTCAGCGACATCGCCCTCCTCCTCTCGCTCAACGAGGGCAGCCTCCTGCCGCGCTTCCTGCAGGCGGCGTCCATGCATGTGAAGGTCTTCGCCCCGCTCTGCGCGCTGATGCTGGCGCTGCTCGTCTTCGACGGTCGGGACATCATCGATCGGGCCGGGAACCTTGCCCGCGCGCCCGGCTGGTCTCGCCTTGCAGAGCTCGTTGATCGCCCGCTCGTCTGGATCGCCGCGGCCACCTTCGGCGCGCTCTTCATCGAGACCCAGAACACCGGGGGCCAGGGCTTCATCTTCCTCTGGCCGCTGCTGCTTCTCGCCTGGGAGCGGCGGGGCGGGCTGGCGGGCGCGCGGCTCGGCGTCCTCGCGGTGCTGATCGCCGCCGCCTCGCTGCCCTACCTGACCGAGGTGACGGCGCGCGCCGCGCGGGCCTTCGTCGGCCAGATCAAGTACGAGCGGCTCCGGCACGAGAATCTCGCCCAGCTCGGGCAGGTCAACCAGCGGCCTGAGATGATGCAACGCGCGCGGGCGATGAAGACGATCTATGCAGCCCATCCCGCCACCTACGAGGCGATCGCGAAGGCCGGCGAGTTGCCGAGCTTCACCCTCTACAACGAACCCGACTTCCAGCTCGGCTGGCTGATGGCAGTGGACGAGGCCGTTGGTGCCATCAAGGCGTTCGAATCCAGCCACGACGTCCGCTTCGACACCATGATGAGCCTCAACTTCACCAATCCCTTCCCCTGGCTGCTCGACCGGCAGGCCACCCACGGCATCGCCATCGGCGCCGATCCCTACCGCGCGGTCCCCGATCCCGACGCCGCCGTCCTTAGCGCCGTCGCGGCGACGGATCTCGTCCTCTATCCGCTCTGCCCGATCACCGGCGCCAACGAAAGGCTGCGCGATCTCTACGCGCCGGCGCTGGCGGCAAAGGCGAAGATCTCGCTGTCCCCGTGCTGGGACGCCTATGTCGCGCCCGCGGTCGCCGCGAAGGCCCGCTGATCGAGGGGCGAGGCCTCGGCGCAGCCGGGTTCGGCCGGATACCCCACAAAGCCCCATCGTTGACGGACCCGGTCGTCAGGATGGGGCCGGCCCGGTTTTCGTTCGTCACTCGCGGCGCCCGACCTCAGGCAACGTCATCCGGCGGTGGAAGACGATCGCAGGCCACGGACAGTGATGTCCCCGCGCGTGTCCTGATGCTATGTCTGCTCGCCGGGTCGCTGTACTGGACAAATCCGAGCCGAGGTTGAAGGCCGTTGCCATATGCTATGCTCAGTGATCTTATCGACTTACAATTCCCCGGAATGGCTGGAGAAAGTGCTTTGGGGATACCTTGCACAGGATGAAGCCGACTTCGAAATCGTCATCGCCGACGATGGATCGCATTCCGAAACCCGCGACCTGATCGCGTCCTATCAGGGACAGTTCGCGCATCCGCTGGTCCATGCATGGCATCCCGACAACGGCTTCCAGAAGACGATCATCCTGAACAAGGCCATCCTGGAAAGCCGTTCGGACTATCTGATCTTCAGTGATGGCGACTGCGTGGCGCGGCGGGATTTCGTGTCGACCCATCTCGGGCTGCGCGAGAAGGGGTGTTTCCTGTCGGGCGGGTATCACAAGCTCCCCCTGAAACTGAGCCGGGACCTGACCCGGGACGATATCCAGAGCGGGCGAGCCTTCCGGCCCGCGTGGATGTGGAACCAGGGCAAGAAGCGGTCCTTCAAGGACCTGCGGCTGGCGGCGAAGAACGCGGGCCTTGCCCCGCTCTTCAACGCCGTCACCACGACCAGACCGTCCTGGAACGGCCACAACGCGTCCGGGTGGAAGAGCGACATCGTGGCCGTCAACGGCTTCGACGAACGCATGGTCTACGGAGCCGAGGACCGCGAGATGGGCGATCGGCTCCGCAATATCGGCATCAGGGCGAAGCAGATCCGCTACAGCGCGATCTGCGTCCATCTCGACCATGCGCGATCCTATGTCGAGGACGAAGGCATCGCCGAAAACAAGAAGATCTGGGACGAGACCCGGCAACGCAAGACGACATATACGACGTTCGGCATCGTGAAATCGTCGGCCAGCGAGCCCTGAGCCGCCGGTCACTGCTGCAGCTGCGACGTCCCTGACGATCGAACCGGCGACCCGTGGGAAGCCGGCCGGACGCCCGAAGGGCGATCGCCTGCCGCGCGTTTTCGACAATCGCTTCGTGCCGCCATAAAACGCTCTACGACTTCCACGCTGCCTGATTGCGACAGACCCCTAGGCCGGACCAGAGACCAGATGACCCTTCGCTTCGCCATCGCCGCCGTCATCCTCCTCGCACCCGCCGCGGCCCATGCCCAGACCGGCGCGGCCGGAACGGCGCCCGCCGCCGCCGCGCCCGCCGCCGCCGCAGACAAGGCCGGTACCGCTCTTGGAGCCGCGACACTGCGGGCGGCGCTGAAGGACTATCTCGGCCCCATCCCCTTCGACGGCGGATTCGTCACCATCGAGCCAGATCCGAAGGGCTACCGGATCACTTTCGGCGCCAAGGGATCCTTCGCCACCGAAATGCCCGGAGGCGGCAGCGTCAGCACCACCCTGACGCCCTATTCCATTGTCGTCAGCCAGCGCAGCGACGGCGACTGGCAGGTCGACAGCGATGGCGCGATCGCCATGTCCTACGACGCCGAGATCGCCGGCCAGAAGACCCATGTCGACTACGCCATCAACGGGTTGCGGATGTCCGGCGTCTACGACCCGAAGATCCGCGCCTTCCTCACCGCGACCGGCGGGATCGAGGAAATGACCGTGGCGCAGCAGCAGCCGACGGGAGAGATAGCGATCAAGGTCGGTCCGCAGACCTTCGAGACCCGCGCCGAGCCTGACGCCGACGGCCATGTCGACTACCGCCTGTCGCAACGGGCGACGGGCTTTACCGAGACGATCCGGATGCCCCTCGATCCGGCCGAGCCCGACAAGCTGGTCGACATCGTCTTCAACGCCGGCGGCTATACCCTGGAGACGCAGGCCGCCGGTCTTCGCACCCGGCCGATCACCGATCTGTTCGCGCTTCTCCTGCGCAATGCCGACAAGGACAGGATCCGCGCCGCGGAAGCCGATCTGAAGCGGCTCGCCGGCGACAGCCTGCCGCTCTGGACCTCGATCAGCGGCGAGAACGGCATGACCGACGTCGCGGTCGAGACGCCCTATGGTTCGGTGAACCTCGCCGATTTCCGGATCGGCGTCACGGGCGACGGGATCGTCGAGGACGGCTCCTATCGCTACAGTTTCGCGTCCAGCGGCATGACCTACGACATCGCCGCGATCCCGGCCTGGGCGACGCCCCTCATCCCCCGCGACGTGACGATGGACGTCGTCGGAGCCGGCGTCGATCTGGCGACCCCGATGCGGATCCTTCTCGCCAATCTCGACCTGTCCGCGGACAAGCCGGTGTCGGACGAGGCCGGCCAGGAAATCCTCGCGAGCTTCGAGGCGCATCGCCCGACGCTGCGCCTCGAGAATGTCAGGCTCGCCGCCCGCGACTACCAGTTCACCATGAACGGCGAGGTCCGCTTCGAGACGGAGAAGCCGGAGACGCGTTTCGACATCGTCGCAACCGGGCTCGACGCCGCCCTGAAGGCGCTGCAGGACGCCGGTGCGCAGGACCCGGCGGCGTTGCAGGGCTTCGCCTTCGGATCGATGGCCAAGGGCTTCGGCAAGCCGCTCGGAGACGACAGGACCGGCTGGCTGATCGAGACCGCCGCCGACGGCTCGGTGAAGATCAACGGCGTGACGATCAAGGGCCCCGACGCCCCCGCTCCCGAAGCTCCCGCAATCACCCCCGAGACCGCACCGGACGCCGTTCCCGCGCCGCCGGCCCTTGAGGGTGGCGACGACGGCAGCGACGGCGGGAGCCTCGATGGCGACGGGGACAGCGGCGGCGACGCCGGCGGTCAGCCGCTCTGAGCCGGATGCGCTAAGGCAACAGGCCGAAGCCGTCCAAGGCGACGCTCGCGGCCGCGCACAGGCCGAGCGTCGCCAGCATGCCGAGGCGCGCGACAAAGATCGCGGCAAGGGCAAGGAGCACCAGCGCGAGCGCGGCCGGATCGAGGCTCGACAGGACCGGAACCTCCAGCGTCAGGCCGATGACCGACAGGGTCCGCACGCTCGCAAACAGGACGTGGAGCGCGAACCAGACGGCGAGGTTGACGATCACGCCGACGACCGCGGCGGTGATCGCCGCGAGCGCCGCGCTCAGCGCCCGGTTCTGCCGCAGCCGCTCGATGAAGGGCGCGCCGGCGAAGATCCACAGGAAGCACGGCGCGAAGGTCACCCAGGTGGTGAGGCAGGCGCCCAGGATGCCGGCGACGAACGGGTCGAGCGTGCCCGGCTCGCGGAAGGCGGCGAGAAAGCCGACGAACTGCGTCACCATGATCAGCGGCCCCGGCGTCGTCTCGGCAAGCCCGAGGCCGTCCAGCATTTCGCCGGGCCTCAGCCAGCCATAGGTCGCGACCGCCTCCTGTGCGACATAGGCGAGGACGGCATAAGCACCGCCGAAGGTGACCACCGCCATCTGCGAGAAGAACACCGCGATCTGCGAGAACACATCGTTCGGCCCGAGCAGCAGCAGCAGCGCGCCGGTCGGCAGCAGCCACAGCGCCAGGCAGATGGCCGCCGTGACGATGGCCGAGCGCCTGGACTTGCGCCTGGACGAGCGGGCTTCCGGCCGCTGGCGGCCGGGCTCCGTGCCGGCGATGCCATTGGACGCCGCGTCGCCGCCCGCGCTCTCGCCGCGGCCAAAGCTGGCAAAGGCCGGATGGCCCATCCGCTGCCCGGCAAGGCCGATCACTCCCGCCCCCGCGACGATCAGCGGAAACGGGACGCCGAAGACGAAGATCGCCAGGAAGGCGAGCGCCGCGAGGCCGATCATCCAGCGGTTCTTCAACGCCCGGCCGCCGATCCGGACCACGGCCTGCAACACGATCGCCAGCACCGCCGCCTTCAACCCGAAGAACAGGGCCTCGACGATGCCGACCTCGCCATAGGCGGCGTAGACGATGCTGAGCGCCATCATCGCCAGGAAGCCGGGCAGGACGAACAGCAGCCCGGCGACGAGGCCGCCGAGGGTGCGATGCAGGAGCCAGCCGCAATAGGTCGCCAGCTGCTGGGCTTCCGGCCCCGGCAGGAGCATGCAGAAATTCAGCGCGTGGAGAAACCGCTCCTCGCCGATCCAGCGCTTCTCCTCGACGAGGATGCGGTGCATCACCGCGATCTGGCCCGCCGGTCCGCCGAAGGACAGGCAGGCGATTCGCCCGAAGGCACGCGTCGCCTCGCCGAAGGACGGGGCCTCGGCCAGATGCGGACGGGTTTCGGCTTGCGTCAGAACCGGCGCCATCAGCGGGCGCCGTGCGCAAGAGCGGCGGGATCGGGGAGGACGACATGCGAACGCAAGGCTGGCGCCGTCGGTCTCTGCTGCGCGCAGGCCAAATGCGGGTCCAGGGCGGCGCCGCGCCTCACACCCGGTCCGTTCCGATCACGATCGCTGATGGTCCTGCTCCGCCCTGCCTGCCGCTTCCCGGCGATGGAGCCAGTGCTTGGTGTCATCCATGTGACATCGGGCACCTTGCCTCGGGCGGACGATCAGCCCCGTCGACGGCCTGCTTCGAATTTCGCCCGACACTGGCTATGACCGCGCCATGACGAACGAACTCCTCTCCGGCGCGGCGATGTTCTGGTCGGCCTTTCTCGCGGCGACGCTGTTGCCGGGCGCCTCGGAGGTCGTGCTCGCCGCCAGTCTCGTCGAACGGACGGCAGAGCCCTGGCAGCTGATCGCGCTCGCGACGCTCGGCAACACGCTCGGCTCCCTCGTCAACTGGATGTGCGGGCGGTTCCTCATCGCCTTCCGGGACAGGCGCTGGTTTCCCGTCGCGCCGCGCCACATCGACCGCTTCACGAGGGTCTTCCAGCGCTACGGGGTCTGGACGCTGCTCCTCGCCTGGGCGCCGATCGGCGGCGACGCCCTCACCGTCGTCGCCGGCATCGCCAGGGTCAACGTCCTGGTCTTCATCGTCCTCGTCGGGGCCGGCAAGCTCGCCCGCTACCTCGTCGTTGCCGCGGGCGTGCTGGCATGGCCCTGGTTCTGACGAGGGTCGCCAGCCCGCGGGAAAGAGCGGCGGAAGCCTCCCGTCGAAGTCGGGCGACGCCCTTGGCGCCCCGTCCTCTGGCTCAGCCCGCCTTCTTCAATTCCGACTCCGACTTGAGCACCTGGTCGCCGTCGTCCTGCTCGATCAAATAGGCCGGGTTCGCCTCGTCGGCGTTGCGGGTGATCTCGCTGCCCTTGATCGTCCGCGTCACCTTCTCGGTGAAGTGCTCCTTCACCTTGCCCTCGCCCTCGCCATTGCCCCACGACCAGGCGACGCGTTGGCCTTTCGCAAATTTCGTCATCGGCCTCTGGCTCCTTCGCTCGCATCTTCGTTCGACCCATGACGGCTGACGGGCCCGGGCGGTTCCCTGGTTCCTTTACAAGTGTTTGATCCTGAATCGGAATTGTCGCAGGCAAAGAGGCGGAACGCCGCCGCGTCAAGCGACGTTAGGGCCTCGCAGTGCCGTTGGAATCTCGACGAACCGGAAACCCCGATGCATTACGAGCTCGCTCTCCACGCCCAACGTTTCGGTCTCGAAATGGTCGATCCGGGGGACTTCGAGATCGAGCGGCGCAAGTCCGGTCGCGGCTTCAAGCTGTGCCTGCGCTCCGGCGAGACGGTCCACGACAAGGAACGGAAGAAGCGGATCAAGGCCCTCGCCATTCCCCCCGCCTGGACCGACGTGAAGATCTGCGTCTCCGACAATGGCCACATCCAGGCCGTCGGCCGTGACGAGAAGGGCCGGCTGCAATACCGCTACCACGATGCCTGGGTGAACGTCCGCAACGCCGTGAAGACCGAGCGGCTCCTGCGCTTCGGCAAGGCGCTGCCGGTGCTGCGCGGCCAGATCGAGCGGGACCTGCGCCGCCGCAAGGCCGACCGCCGGATGACGGCGGCGCTGGCGACACGCCTGGTCGACGTCGCGGCCATGCGTCCCGGCCACGAGAAATACGCTGCCGACGGCGGCCGCGGCGTCGCGTCGCTGCGGCGCCAGAACCTTCGGATCGTCGACAATGTCGCGGTTTTGAAATTCGTCGGCAAGTCGAACAAGGAACACCGCATCGAGATCGCCGAGCGGCCGCTGGTCTCCTCCCTGAAGAAGATGCGCCAGGGCCGCGGCCAGCGGCTGTTCCGCTTTCCCGGCAAGACCAAGAAGCAGCGCGAGCTGACCGCCAATGGCCTCAACGAGTATCTCGCCGAGGCATCAGGGGCGCACATCTCGGCCAAGGATTTTCGGACCTTCCACGGCTCGGCCGAGGCGCTGCGCTTCCTGATCGAGGACGCCGCCGGCGCCGATACGCCCAACAAGCGCAAGCGCGCCGTCGCGGCCGCCATGCGCTCGGTCGCCGCCCGGCTGCGCAACACGCCGGCGGTCGCCCGCTCGTCCTACGTCCATCCGGCGATCGTCGAGGCCTTCGAGGCCGGCGCGTTGCCCGGCGACCTCCTGCGGGGCCGCCGGCGGGAGCGGATGACCGCGCCGGAGACCGGGCTGATGCGGTTCCTCGAAGAAGTCGCCCCTTGATCGGCGCAGCGTCGCGCCCTCACCCAAGCGCTGCAGGTTTCTCCCCGCCGAACGCCCAGTCGAGCAGTTCCACCGTGTGGACGACCGGAATCGCCGTCCCCCCGCCGATCTGCGTCATGCAGCCGATATTGCCGGTGGCGATCACCTGCGGGGCGACGCTCTCGATGTTCTTCACCTTGCGCTGCTTCAGCCGGTCGGCGATTTCCGGCTGCAGGATGTTGTAGGTGCCGGCCGAGCCACAGCACAGATGCCCCTCCGGCACGTCCCGCACGACGAAGCCGGCCTTCGACAGAAGCGTCTTCGGCTGGCGGATGACCCTCTGGCCGTGCTGCATCGAACAGGCGGAATGGTAGGCGACGACCATCGGCTCGACATTCCGCGGGGTCGGCAGCTCCAGGTCGCTCAGGAATTCGGTGACGTCCTTCGCCAGCGCCGAGACCGTCGCGGCCTTGTCCGCATAGGCCGGGTCGAGGCGCAGCATGTGGTGATAGTCCTTGATCGTCGTGCCGCAGCCCGACGCGGTGATGACGATGGCATCGAGCCCGCCGCGCTCGATCTCCCGCATCCAGATATCGACATTGCGGCGGGCGAAGTCGAGCGCCGGCTCCTCCTGGCCCATGTGATGGACGAGCGCGCCGCAGCAGCCCTCGCCCGCCGGCACCACCACCTCGACGCCGAGCCGGGTCAGGAGCCGCACCGTCGCCTCGTTGATCTTCGGATCGAGCACCGACTGGGCGCAGCCCCTCAGCAGCGCGACGCGCTTGACGCGCGCGCTCTCGGCCTTGCGCACGCCCGGCTGGTTGACCGCCGACTTTCGCGGCAGCGCCGTCGGCGCCAGCTTCAGCATGGCCGCGAGCGGCTTCAGCGGCTTGACCGCATCGAACAGCCCGGCGAAC
>NZ_AQQS01000042.1 GCF_002088275.1 Aurantimonas sp. 22II-16-19i | reverse complement strand
TCTGCCTGGGCCGCGCCGAAGAAGCTGTCGGAGAGATCGCCGCCGCGGAAGGTGTCGAAGCCCGCGCCGCCGTCGATCTTGCCGGTGACGACGCCGCTTCCGATGGAGGTGAAGACGTCGTTGCCGGTGCCGAGCGAGATGTTGCCGACGATGGTGCCGGCATTGGTCATCGTGTCGTTGCCGCCCTGCAGGAGCACGTCGCCCTGGACGTCGCCGGTGTTGGTGAAGACTTGGGCCTGCCCGGAAAAGTCCCAGACGGCGACGGCGGTGTTGGTGATCTCGGACACCGTGTCGGAAATCAGCGAGCCGTGATTGACGAGGGTGCTCGCGCCGCCGACGCCGTCGGCCGCGTCGCCGGCCTGGAAGGTCACCGCCGAGGTCAGGCCGCCGGCATCGCCGCCGCGCACGACGCCCGTCGTGCCGATGGTGATCTTGGCGCCGTCGCCGGTCGTGGAGATGCCGTTGAAGGCGCCGGCAACGCTCCCGTCGACCCGGACATCCAGGCCGTCACCGAAGGAATTGATGCCGTTCGACCGGGCCTCGACGTTGCCTGACACGGCCAGACGATTGTCATTGCCATTGAAACTGATGCCGTTCCCGTCGGCACTCACTGCGCCAGACACAGTGACCTCGTTGGCGTCGCCATCGACTTCGATGCCTTCATCATCGCCGCGGATGCTTCCGGAAACCGTGATGCGGTTCGCGCCCAGACCCCGGATGTCGATCCCGTCATCTGTGGTGGAAACGATGGTGCCCGAGACGGTGATCTCGTTTCCGCCCGCGTCGGCATCGATCCCCTCGTCTTCCGAGACGATGCTTCCGGAAACGCTGACGATGTCACCGCCCGCACCGTTCAGATCGATCCCCTGGTTACCGGCATTGATGCTGCCGGCCATGTCGATGGTGTTGTTCTCCCCGCCGGTGATGATTCCGTCACTGCCGGCGAAGATCGAACCCGATGCCGTGACAGTGACGGTGTCGCCCCCGTCCGAAACGAGGGTGTCGATGGCGTCCAGTCCCGATATGGCGAGGCCAGCGATGACGATCTCGGCGTCCTGGTCGACGAGGGTTTCGTTCACGACGATGAGGTCGCCGTCGGCGCTGCGGGCAACGCCCGGCGCCAGCACGAACGGACCGTCGGCAACGTTCGTATTGTCGATGGTACCGGTTCCGAGATCGCCGCCGGGGATGAAAGTCGTCATGGAAAGATCCTTTCCTTTGAGAGTGGTGTCCGTCTTGTCCAAGCCGTCCCGTCCAACCGGATGAAAAGGCGCGGTGCGGTGTGTCGATGGGACCGGTCGTCGACGCACGGCCCGTATGTGCCGGGATCCCGTGTCCTGCCGCGCCGTGTCGCCGGAGACAGCCTGACCCTAGGGCATTCGCCGCGAGACCACTGTGACGGAGGTCACACCCGGATCGGCCCCGACCGTCCGGCCATCGCCTGTCGCCGAGATCGCAAGGGTGGCGGGACGGCGCGGCGCGTCGGGCTGGCGGGAGCCGATGAAACCGGCCATCGATGCGACGGCCGATCTCGGGAGGTGATGATCCTCATGCGGCGCCGAACGGCCGCTCTCGAAGTGAACTTCGAAGGTTGCCCCGTCAGAAGACGAAGTCGCTCGCGTCGAGATCGGCGATCTGGACGTTGAGGATGGTGATGGTGTCGGCCCCGTCGATGATCACCGCACTGGTGCCGACCTGTGTCAGGTGGTTGGCCGCAAGATCGGCGAAGTCGATGATCTCGGTGACGCCGGCGAGATCGATCTTCTCGGAGTTGTTGAACTCGTCGAAGTCGGTGATCGTGTCCTTGCCGAAGCCGTTCGTGAAGACGAAGGTGTCGGCGTTGAAGTCGCCTGTGAGCCGGTCGTTGCCGGCGCCGCCCTCGATCCGGTCGAAGCCGGCAAAGCCGCGAATGGTATCGTTGCCATCGCCGCCCAGCAGCGTGTTGTTGCCGGTTCCCCCATCGATGACGTCGTTGCCGGCGCCCCCGTCCAGTCTCTGGGTCGACGCTGCGCCGATCAGGCTGTCGTCGCCGCGCCCGCCGGTGAGATTCTCGATGTTCTCCAGGCGGTCGACCCCGATGTCGGAGCCGAAGGCGAAGTTCAGCCCGAGATTGGCATTGATGCCGGCGACCGTCGTGACATAGCTGACATTGTCGATCCCCTCGCCGCCGTCATAGAGGTCGGCGACGCCATCGGCATCGCCGATGATGAGGTCGTTGCCGGCCTCGCCGAAGATCTCGTCGGACCCGCCGCCGCCGCGCATGTTGTCGGCCTGGTCGCCGCCGAAGAAGGTGTCGGCGAGATCGCCGCCGCGGAAGGTGTCGAAGCCCGCGCCGCCATCGATCTTGCCGGTGACGACGCCGGTTCCGATGGAGGTGAAGACGTCGTTGCCGGTGCCGAGCGAGATGTTGCCGACGATGGTGCCGGCATTGGTCATCGTGTCGTTGCCGCCCTGCAGCAAAACGTCGCCCTGGACGTCGCCGGTGTTGGTGAAGACTTGGGCCTGGCCGGAAAAGTCCCAGACGGCGACGGCGGTGTTGGTCACCGCCGACACCGTGTCGGAGATGATCGAGCCGTGATTGACGAGGGTGCTGGCGCCGCCGTCGATGCTGGCGATGACGTTCTGGAAGGTCACCGCAGAGGTCAGGCCGCCGGCGTCACCGCCGCGCACCACGCCCGTCGTGCCGATGGTGATCGTCGTTTCCTCGCCGGTGAGGGCGAGGCCGTTGTTGAAGCCGGAAACCGAACCGTCGACCCTGATGTCGTGCCCGTCGCCCTTGACCCCGATGCCGTCCGTTCGCGCCTCGAGCGTGCCGGTCACGGCGATCTGGCTGTTGTCGCCGGAGACGGAGATGCCGCGATCCAGATAGGAGACGATGTCGCCCGACACGCGGATCAGGGTTCCCTCGCCCGACACGGAGAGGCCGCTGGCGAGAGAGGTGACGCTTCCGGAGATGTCGACGAGGCTGCCGCTGCCGTCGATGTCCACGCCGTTGGCGAAGGCGGAGACGATCGCGCCCGACACCGTGACCCGGTTGGAATTGCCGTGCAATTGGAGACCGTCGTCATCGGCGGAGATGCTGCCGGACACGGTGACCTGGTTCTGGCCGGAACCGTTGAGGTCGATCCCCTGTTCGCCGGCTTCGATGCTGCCGGCGACGGTGACGAGGTTGCCGCCCTCTGCGGTAACGATTCCGTCGCTGCCGGCAAAGATCGAGCCGGAGGCGGTCAGGGTATAGGTGTCGGAACCGTCGGAGCCGGTGGCCTCGATGCCGTCCGCGCCGGCGACGGCGAGGCCGGCGAGGACGATCTGCGCATCGGCATCGGCGAGGCTTTCCGTCACCACGACGAGGTCGCCATCGCTGCTGCGGGCGACGCCTGGGGCGAGGACGATGGGATTGTCGCCGACCTGGGCATTGCCGACCGTGAAGGCGCCGAGATCGCCGCCGGAGATGAAGATCGTCATGGGATAGTACCTTTCTTGGGGGTGTGTTTGTGGATCCTTCAGCCGTGCGGTGGCTGCCGGCGGCCCCCGATGTGCGCAACCGTTCCGCTGCAAGGCCACGTCGGGTGATCCCGCGCGGCGACCGCGCGGGCCGGAGCCAGCCTCGGCGCAGGAAACGCCCGACTTCGGGTGACCGTGAATTGCGATGACGTTGGAGGGCCGACCGGTTTCGCTTCCATTCCGCGATCGGACTCAGTGTATTTGTCGGCAATCATGCGAAGAGGACACCGGCTGTCGGTGTGACGGCCGGTGTCCAGCCATGCTCATCGTCGCGGGAAACGGTCTCCCCGCGCCTGAAAACTCAGAAGATGAAGTCGTTGGAGTCGAGGCTGGTCGCCTGGACGCCGAGGAGGGTGATGGTGTCGACGCCGTCGGAGATCACCGCGTTGGCGCCCACCTGGGTGAGATGATTGAGGGCGAGATCGTTGAAGTCGGTGATGTTGGCGACCGCCGACAGGTCGATCTTCTCGGCCGAGTTGGATGAATCGAAGTCGGTGATGATGTCCTTGCCGAAGCCGTTGGCGAAGATGAAGGTGTCGGCATTGAAGGCGCCGGTCAGACGGTCGTTGCCGGTCCCGCCGGTGATCGTGTCGAAGCCGGCACCGCCGTTGATCGTATCGGCGCCGTCGCCGCCCAGAAGGACGTCGTTGCCCGACCCGGCGGAAAGGATGTCGTTGCCGGCGCCGCCACTGAACGTCCCTGCCGCAGTCGAACCGGTGAGACTGTCATCGCCGCTGCCGCCGGTGAGGCTCTCGACGCCGACGAGACGATCGACGCCGATCTCGCTGCCGAGTGCAAATTGCAGAGTGAGATTGGCCCGGACTGCCGATACAGCTTCCGCATAGCTGACCGTGTCGATCCCCGTGCCCCCGTCATAGAGGTCGTTCGCTCCGTCCGTGTCGCCGATGATGAGGTCGTTGCCGGCTTCTCCGAAGAGGCTGTCGATGCCAGCACCGCCGCGCATGTTGTCGGCCTGGTCGCCGCCGAAGAAGCTGTCGGAGAGATCGCCGCCGCGGAAGGTGTCGAAGCCCGCGCCGCCGTCGATCTTGCCGGTGACGGCGCCGGTTCCGATCGTGGTGAAGCTGTCGTTGCCGGTGCCGACCGAGATGTTGCCGATGATGATGCCGGCATTGGTCATGGTGTCGTCGCCGCCCTGCAGGAGCACGTCGCCCTGGACGTCGCCGGTGTTGGTGAAGACTTGGGCCTGGCCGGAAAAGTCCCAGACGGCGACGGCGGTGTTGGTGATCTCGGACACCGTGTCGGAAATCAGCGAGCCGTGATTGACGAGGGTGCTGGCGCCGCCGACGCCATCGGCCACGTCGCCGGCCTGGAAGGTCACCGCCGAGGTCAGGCCGCCATTGTCGCCGCCGCGCACGACGCCCGTCGTGCCGACGGTGATCTTGGCGCCGTCGCCGGTCAAAGCGACGCCGTTGTCGAGACCGCCGACCAGGCCGTCGATCTTGACGTTCTGGCCGTCGCCGACGAGCCGGATGCCGTCCAGCGTCCCCTCGACGCTGCCGGACACGACGACCGTGTTGGCATTGCCGTTGAACACCATGCCGTTCTGGCCGCCGGAGACGATGGCGCCCGAGACCGTCACCTTGTTCTGATTGCCGGCAGCCTCGATGCCGTCGAGGGCTGAGGAGATGATGCCGCTGAGCATGACGCGGTTGAGGCCGTCGCCGCCGAGAGCGACGCCGTCGCCATCCGCGGAGATCATGCCTGCGAGGGTGAGGGTGTTGTTTCCCGCGACCGTGCTGATCCCGTCTTCCGCCGCGAAGATGCCGCCGGTTGTGCCGAGGGTGATGCCCTCGCCGCCGTCGGACGAGGTGATCTCGACACCGTCGACCCCGCTGATCACCCGGCCATCGAGGATGAGCAAGGCGTCCGCATCGTCGCGATTCTCGTTGATGAGGATGGCCGAGACGGTATTGGTCGCGCGCACGTCCTCGGTTTCGAGGAAGAACGGGCCGTCCCGCACGTTCGAGTTGTTGATCTGGGCCTGGTTGCCTGACTGATCGAGGTCGACTGCCATGACGAATGATCCTTTGACCGGTGCGAAGCCTCGCTTCGCCGTGAAGATGAAAAGGCGCTCGCGCCGCACGTCGTCTGATCGCCATGGGCGAACGCCGGGTTTCGCGACGGATGCGTGGCCGTGAGAGGAGGCCGGGACAGGGGGTGCCGTCGCGCTTGCACTCTGTCCGCCGGACGCCGTCGAACCCTGTGACGCATGTCACACCGCAACCACAATTTTCATGATGGCCATTATTATCTGGGTTGATGACCAATCGAGATCTGGTCCCCGTCAGCAACCGGCATGACGCTCATCGAACGACGCCCGCGGTATTCTGGAATTCTTCCAGGGAACAGCGTGACGCTCCGGCGCCGGCTGCGGCTAAGCCTTTCCGCCGGCCGCAACGGGCCGAGAACCGCCATCCCTGACGTGTTCGCGATCAGACACTTGCTTGTCGGGATCGGCGCGTACGAGACCGGCCGTCATCGCGGCCAGTGACGGAACGTCAGCGGTCGGGACCGTGCGATGCGCCCACCGGGGGCTGGTCCATGTGCCGGATAATGATCCCCGACCCGGCGGGTCGTCACTTCGTGCGGATGGCTTATCACGTTCCCGTGATCGCGCGCGTGCCTTTGCCGACGGCTATCGGATGGGCTGGCTCAGTCGTAGCCGTGTCCGGCCCTGAGCCCCTCGCGCACCCGGTGGGCGATCGCCAGGAATTCCGGCGTGTCGCGGATGTCGAGCGGCCGGTCGGAGCCGAGGTCGCAGTCGATGATCTCGTGGATGCGGCCCGGCCGCGGGCTCATGACGACGATGCGGGTCGACAGGAACACCGCCTCGGGGATCGAGTGGGTGACGAAGACGATCGTCTTGTTCGTCTTCGCCCAGAGCTTCAGGAGTTCCTCGTTGAGATGATCGCGGACGATCTCGTCGAGGGCGCCGAAAGGCTCGTCCATGAGCAACAGGTCCGGATCAAAGGAGAGCGCCCGGGCGATCGAGGCGCGCTGCTGCATGCCGCCGGACAACTGCCAGGGAAACTTGCCGCCGAAGCCCGAGAGGCCGACGAGATCGAGGCCGTCGGCGACCCGCCTCGCCCTCTCCGCCGGCTCGACGCCCATGATCTCCAGCGGCAGGGCGACGTTCTTCTCGATGCTGCGCCAGGGATAGAGCGCGGCGGCCTGGAACACGTAGCCATAGGCGCGCCGGCGCCTGGCCTCGTCGGGGCTCATGCCGTTGACGCCGATCGTGCCGCCGGTCGGCCGCTCGAGATCGGCGATGACGCGCAGGAGCGTGGTCTTGCCGCAGCCCGACGGGCCGATCAGCGAGACGAACTCGCCGCGATGGACGGTGAGGTCGATGTCCTTCAATGCATGGACCGGAGCATCCGCCGTCGCAAAGACGAGGTCGAGGCCGCGCGCCGCGATGACCGGGGCACTGGTTCCCGCCAGCACTTTCGCGCTATTTTCCCCGGGCGGGAAAGCATGGTCTTCCCCCACCGACGACGGGAGATTTTTCGATGGACGCATCCTCGAACCCTCACACTGAATGCACCCTCATAAGGCCTGCTTCGACCTATGACGGCAAGCAGGGATTCCGCTATTTCGAGGGGATAGCCAGGGAGACGGTCGGTTCGACCGGCCTCTGCATGCACCTTCTGACGATCCCGCCGGGCGGCCGGGCGAAGGCGCATCTGCACGAGAGCCACGAGACGGCGATCTACGTGATCAGCGGCGTCTCCGGCACCTATTACGGCGAAAGGCTGGAGCACCACGCGACGGTCGCGGCGGGCGACCTGTTTTACATCCCCGCCGGCGTGCCGCATCTTCCCTATAATCCCGGCACGGAGCCGGTCGTCGCGGTGATCGCCCGGACCGATCCGAACGAGCAGGAGAGCGTGGTGCTGCGGCCCGATCTCGAGGCGCTGGTGCCCGATGTGCCCGGAGAGACCGCCCCGGCGTCGTGAGTCTCGATCTGGCTCCTGATCCGAGAGGCGGGCATGATGCAACCCATGGAAGGCAGAGCCAATGTCGACCACGCAGCTCGTGCTCTGGATCGCGCCGGGCGCCCTGCTCGTCCTGGCCGTGACGACGGTTGTCGCAAAGTTCGCCAGAAGCGATCGCCGCTTCACCGATGACGGCGAGGCTGCCGGCGACGGCGGCCTGTCCGGCTGGTTGGGCGGCTCGGACGATTCGTGTCACGCCGGCTCGGCCAGCGATGGCGGCGGGGGCGGCGATGGCGGCGGCGGCGACTGACCGCGAAGCGGCTCAGTCCGACAGCCGGGCCAGGTGGTCGGCGGCCCTTTGCGCCCCCATCGTCTCGGCGGCGGCGAGCGCCGTGCCCCCGTCGGCGGCTCTCGCTCCGACATCCGCGCCGCGCTCGACGAGAAGGTCGATCATCTCCACCCGGTCGAACATCGCGGCGATCATCAGCGCCGTGCGCCCGTCCTCGCCGGCTCCGTCGACGGCGGCGCCATGGTCGAGAAGCAGCCGGGCGATCGCCATCTCGCCCTTGAAGGCGGCACCCTGGAGCGGCGTCTGGCCGCGATCGTTGCGCCGCTCGGGATCGGCGCCGCGCTCCAGCAAGAGCCGAGTGGCCTCCAGATGCCCGTGATAGCTCGCCAGCATCAACAGGCTGTCGCCCTTGCCATTGGTGAGATTGGTCGGAATGCCGGCATCGAGATAACGCGCCAGTTCCCCGGCATCGCCGGCCCGCGCGATGTCGAAGACGCGGGTCGCGATCTCCTGGAAGGCGGCATATTCCTCGGGGGTGAGCTCGCTCATGACGCATGGCTCCTTTCGGTGCCAGGAGTTGGCGCAGAATTGCGCATCTGCAAGATGCCGCCAAGCGTCACTCACCAGATAAGGCGCCACTCGAGACGGCGGAGAAAGCTATCGTGTGAACGAGGCGGGGGCGAGTCAGCCCCCCGCAACCGGCTTGTCCTGTTCAGCTGATGGTCTTACGTAATTGCGACGCGTCCACTCAGCATGTCGGCCCGCACGGCTTGTTCCGCGGCGAAATCCGGCGAGGACAGCGCCAACTCGACCACAGACGAGCTCCCCCCATGCCCTTCACGCCCCTTCCCGATCGCGCCACGCTGCATCTGACCGGGGCCGAGACCGAAGAATTCCTGCAAGGGCTGGTCACCGCCGACGTCGGCGCCGTCAGTGCCGATGCGGCGAGCCCGGCGGCCCTGCTGACGCCGCAGGGCAAGGTGATGTTCGAGTTTCTCCTCAGCCGGCTCCCGGACGGCTTCCGGCTCGACACGCCCGCCGGCTTGCGGGCGGATCTGAAGAAGCGGCTGACGCTCTACCGGCTGCGGCTGAAGATCGCCATCGAGGCGAGCGAGGAGGCCGTCTTCGCCGTCTGGGGCGAGGATGGCGGCGCTGCCGGCGTCCTCGGCCTGACCGATCGCCGCTTTCCCGGCGAGCCGGTGCTCCGGGCCTATGGCGATGCGCCCGCCGGCGTCGGCGAGGCTCCGGCGGAGGAGTTTCGCACGCTGCGGATCGCCTCGGGCGTTGCCGAACTCGGGTCGGACTATCCGCCCTCGGAGGTGTTTCCTCACGACGTGCTGATGGATTATTCCGGCGGCCTGTCGTTCCGGAAGGGCTGCTTCGTCGGCCAGGAGGTCGTCTCGCGGATGCAGCATCGCGGCACCGCCCGGCGGCGGCTGATGCTGGTGAGCGCCGCGGCGCCGCTGGGTGAGGCCGGCGAGAACGGGATCAACAGCGAAAACACGACGAGCATCGAGATCCGGGCGGGCGACAAGGTCGTCGGCGAGATCCTGTCGACAAGGGACGATCGCGGCCTCGCCATCGTGCGGATCGACCGGCTGGCGAATGCGGCGGCGAGCGGCGAGGCGATCACCGCCGGCGGCGTGCCGGTGGCGCTGTCGATCCCCGCCTATGCCGGCTACACCCTGCCCGAGCGCCGCGACGGCGAGGCGGACACGGCCGGCGACCTGGCTGGCAACTCGGCATGAGCGAGCAACGTCCGATGCCTTCGCGCAAGGGCGCCAAGGCCGCGCCGCGCGTCTGGCAGCGCATGCTGTCGGGGCGCCGGCTCGACCTCCTCGATCCCTCGCCGCTGGACGTCGAGATATCCGACATCGCCCACGGCCTTGCCCGCGTCGCCCGCTGGAACGGCCAGACCCGCGGCGACTTCGCCTTTTCCGTCGCGCAGCATTCGCTGATCGTCGAGGAAATCGTGGCGGCGAAGGAGCCCGACCCGCGCTGGCGCATGGCGGCGCTTCTCCATGACGGGCCGGAATACGTCGTCGGCGACATGATCTCGCCGTTCAAGGCGGTGATGGGCGGCGACTACAAGGCGGTCGAGAAGCGGTTGCAGGCGGCGATCCATCTGCGCTTCGGCCTGCCGGGGCATCTGCCGCCCGCGGTGGAGAAGGCGATCAAGGCCGCCGACCGGATCTCGGCCTATTTCGAGGCGACGCTGCTGGCCGGCTTTGCGGCGAGGGAAGCGGCGAAGTTCTTCGGCGAGCCGGGAAACGCCGCCTGCGAGAGGGAGGCGTTCACGCCGCGCCCGGCCCGCGAGATGGAGGCGGCCTTCCTCGCCCGCTTCGCCGCCCTCGACGCCGAGCTCACCGGCGCCCGCGGCCCCGCCTGCCGGCTCGCGGATCAGCCGGACGCACAGGGATCGCCCGCCGCCTCGAAGTCGTGATCGCGCCGCCGCCGCCCCGGCTCTGGCCAGATGCGGCCGATCGACCTATAGCGGGACGATGAGCTATCTCGTCGTCTCCTCCCTCGCCGATATGCCGAAGACCGTCGCCGAACATGGCGCGCTCGATCTCGTCACGCTGATCAACGCCGAGACGGCGGTGGCGCGGCCGACGACGATCGAGGCGCCGCGCCACCTGTTCCTCGGCTTCAACGACATCGCCGAACCGATGGAGGGCTTCACCGCCCCCTCCAGCGACCATCTCGACCAGATGATCGCATTCGGCAGCCGCTGGAGCCGCGACACGCCGCTGGCGATCCACTGCTGGGCGGGGATCAGCCGCTCGACGGCGGCCGCCTACATCCTGGCGCTCGCCATCAATCCCGATCTCGGCGAAGAGGCGCTCGCCCGCGAGCTTCGCCGCCGCTCGCCCTCGGCGACGCCCAATCCCCGGCTGATCGCGCTCGCCGACGAACGGCTGCAGCGGGGCGGCCGGATGGTCGCGGCGATCCGGGCGATCGGGCGCGGCGAAGACGCCTTTGCGGGCCGATCCTTCGTGCTGCCGCTGACCCTCTGAAGCCTGGGTTTGCAGGTCCCGGCAAGCGTGTCGGGACCGTTTCGCCCGGCCTGTCGCCGGCCGGTCGTCCCCTGTCCTGTCGAAAGATTGCCCGAAGGCGAAGGCCGGGCGGCTATTCCGCCGCGGCCCTCAGGGCGGCCTCGTCGCTGCCGCGGGGGGTGAAGAGTTCCATCTTGGCGTCCACCCCGGCCAGCTCATGGGCTCCCACCGACGACCAGCGGCCGGGCAGGAGTTCGGCGACGCGAGCGGTGGCCAGCACCGCGACGCCCAGCGTCTTGGTCAGCTTCTCGATCCGCTCGACCTCGGTGACGCTGGAGCCGATGACGGTGAAGGCGAGACGCTCCGGCACGCCGATGTTGCCGAACACCACCTTGCCGACATTGAGGCCGATGCCGAAGGCGATCTCGGCCTCGCCGCGTTCCCGCCGCACGGCGTTCACGGCGTCCCGCATGGCGAAGGATTCGGCGGCGGCCTGCAGCACCTTCCCCGCCAGCTGCTCGCCCTCGGCCCGCGTCTCCATCGGAAAGACGATCAGGACGGCGTCGCCGATGAAGGCCAGCACCTCGCCACCGGCGGCGATCGCAGGGCGCGCGGCGCATTCGAAATAGTCGTTGAGAAGGGCGAGGAAGTCGTCGCTGGGAAGGGTCGCGGTCAGATGGGTCGAACCGCGCAGGTCGGAATACCAGACGAGGGCCTTGGTGGTCGCCCCGTCGCCGAGCCGGATGTTGCCTTCCAAAACGCTGCGGCCGGCCTCCCGGCCGAGATAGGTCTCGACGATGTTGGTGGTGATCTGCTGCTGGATGATCGACTTGCAGACGAGGGCGAGGCTGCGCTGGATCTCCTGCAGGATGGAGAGATCCTCCTCGGTGAAGCCGCTGTCGCGATCACAGGCCCAGATCACGATGATGCCGGTTCCGCGGAATTCGGTCCCCTTGCCGGGCTGCTTGAACTCGGTGCGCAGCGCCAGATAGTCGCTGAAGCCATCGGCCGACAGCTCCTCGAGGAGCTTGAAGTCGGTGAGCTTGCCCGGCCCGGTCAGGCGCCGGCGCAGGATCTTCAGGTCGTTCGCCAGCATGTGGCGCAACGGGCTGGCCTGCCAGGCCTCGGTATTGGAATCCTGGTGGTTGAAGTGGCCGAGCGTCGCCTCCCGCTCCTCGCGATCCCAGGAGATCATCTCGGCCCGGAACAGCGGGTGCAGCGTCGGCCAGTTCAGCCGCGCCCGGGAGATCGGCACGCCGATGCCCAGGAGCTTGATGCAGAGGCGGTAGAACAGCTGCTCGAGCTTCGGCTCGCCGAGCGCCTCGCTCAGGAGCCATTCGTTGACCTGGTCGGCGAGCCCCATGGGCGGCCCTTTCGCTAGGATCCTCGGAAGGCCCGGGGGACCGGTCCCCCGAGAGATGCATGCCCATCCGGCTACTTCAAGGCGGACTTTGCCGACGCCCGGACCGGTCAGATCGCGATCGTCAGCCCCGTGCGCGCCACCTGGGCGCCGGCAAACTCGGCTGCCGCCTCGGCCGCCAGTTCCTCCAGCCACATGTCGGTTCGCGACACGTCGTGGTGGTAGATGAGCAGTTGCGGAACCTTCGCCGCGCGGCAGAGGCGCACCCCCTGCTGCCAGGTCGAATGGCCGAAGCCGACGAAGCGCTCGAAATCCTCGTCCGTATAGGTGGAATCGTAGATCATCACCGCGGCCCCGGCGATGAATTCGACCAGCGCCGGGTCGATCGTGCCCGGCTGGTGCTCCGTGTCGGTGATGTAGCAGACGGCCCGGCCGTCATATTCCACCCGGTACCCCACCGCCCCGTTCGGATGATCGAGCCGGAAGGTCTTCACCGCGATGCCGTCGCCGAGATCGAGCGGCTGCGGCGGACGAAAGTCGCGATAGTCGATCTTCGCCGCGAACTGCTTCGGCTTCACCGGGAAGTAGGGCGGGCACATGAAGCCCTCGACCATCGCCTGGCAGGTGGTGTCGTCGAGGAAATGGCCGGCAAAGATCCGCGCCGAGACGTGATCCTTGTAGAGCGGGATCAGGAAGGGCAGGCCCATGATGTGGTCGAGATGGCAATGGGTGAAGAGGATGTCGAAGTCGCTGACCTTCTCCTCGTAGAGCTTGCGCCCGGCGGTGACGATGCCGGTTCCGGCATCGAGGAAGATCAGCCTGTCGCCGCAGCGCAGCTCCACGCAGCTGGTATCGCTGCCGAAGATCTGGTTCGCCGCCGCCGGCGCGGGGATCGAGCCGCGCGCGCCCCAGACGGTCAGCTCGAAGCGGTTCATCGTGGGCGCCCCTGCCCCGCGGCCAGATTGCGCGCCCGGACCAGCTCCTCGTTGGTGTGGGAGAGACGCTCGGCCAGTCCGCGCATCACCTCGGTGGCGATCTCCGGGAACTGCCGCACCAGCTGCAGGAAGGCCTCCTTGCGCACCCGGAGCGCCGAGAGCCTCGTCGTCGCCGTCACCGTCGCGGTGCGCGGCACGTCGCACAGGATCGAGATCTCGCCGACGACGTCGCCGGTCTTCAGCGTGGCGACGACGAAGTCGTCCGTCTCGGTGGCGATCGAGACGTCCGCCTCGCCCTCCATCAGCACAAAGGCCGCGTCGCCGGTCTCGCCCTGGCGGCAGAGCACCTGGCCCTGCCGGTAGGTGACGGTCTCGGCCGTATAGGCGATGAGCTTCAGCCGGCTCGGCTCGATCCCGGCGAACAACGGCACCGCCCTCAAAAGGTCGATTTCGGATTTCAGAAGCATCGTCCCCGACCCTTGCCTCTCGCAATCTCTCGGGCGCCCGCCAACGCCCGGTGCCCAGTCTCGTGCCCGGTCTTGCGCCCGGCGTGGTGCCCCGCGTCGTCGACCGCGGCGAGCGGATCGTCCGAAGCCAGCCCGCCGGACGGCTGGGAGCCCGTGCCCCGCGCACGTTCCGTCGGCAGAGCTTGGCACGTCTTTGCCGGCCGCATCAATAGCATGGCGCCCGGCCCGGCGCCCAGCGACCCGGCGAGAGGGTAAACGCTCACATCACCTCCTGCGGCGGCGAGGCCTCGCTCTCGCCCCCTTGCATGCGCCCTTCGCGGAATTCGACCACCCGGTCGAAGAGATCGGCGTGATCGGCAATGCCGAGGACCCACAGGATGGTCTGGCGCGGCGTTGCGAGCGTGTTCCGGGCCTCGATGACAGCGCCGGCGATCCGGCGCTGGGTCTCGCCGTCGAGCGCCGAGAGCGGGCGGTTGAGGACGAGGAGGTCGGGCCGTTTCACCAGCGCCCGGCCGAGAGTCAGCTTCTGCTGCTGGCCGGAGGAGAGGCGCTTGGCGCCGCTGCCGATGTCGAAGCCGAGGCCGAGGTCGAAGACCACCTCGAACAGGCCGGTCGCGTGCAGCGTTTCCGAGAGCACCGTGTTGATCCGCCCCGACGCCTCGGCGTAGCGGGTGACGATGCGGCCGAAGAGGATGTTGTCCTGCAGGCTGGCTGCCCGGTTGATGCCGGCCGCGTCGTGGCGGAACACCGATGTCGAAAGGTCGGGGCCGAGATCGTCGGCGAAGTGATCGCGCGCCGAGACGACCTGGCTCTTCAGCGTCTCGTCGAGCAGGCCGAGGCGGTGGCGCGGCTCGACATAGCCGAAGGCCAGCCGCTGGAAGGCCTGGCGATCCTTGTCGTCGCGCTTGCCGTCGCCGTCGGTCCGGCGCAGCGCCGCCCGGTAGAGCTCCACGTCGTCCGGCGACATCAGATCGATGTCGTCGAGCAGCGGGTTGTCGGCGGCCAGATCGCCGAAGATCTCGATCAGCGTCTCGGCGATCTGCCGACCCATCAGATAGAGCCGTTCGTCGAGACCGGAGGCCCGCAGCGCCGCCTGGACCGAGGCGCGGCCGGCCATCGGAGCCTCGGCCTCGGCGTCCGGGTCGGCGGTGCCGAAGACGAGGTTCTCGAACACCGTCGCGTAGTCGGAGTAGCGGCTCTTGTCGAAGCTCTCGAAATAGTCCTCGTCGCCGCCCTCGATCAAAAGCTGGCGAAACCGCGCGCGGGCGTCGAGAATCCGGTCGGGGACGCCGTCGGCCAGCCTCTCGGGAAGCTTGCCGCGCAGGCCGAGGCGCGCGATGTCGGACTTCAGCTCGACGATGTCGAGCACCTCGGCGAGCCGCGCGGCCAGGTCCTGCGGACCCTCGACGCCGGCGGCCTCGTAGTCGATCCAGTCGTCGCGGATGTCGAGGTCGAGATTGCCGGAGAGCCGCGCCTCCTCGAGGCGCATGACCTCGGCCCGGTCGGTGCGCTCGACATGGCGCGTCGGCACATGCTTGAGCCCATAGGTCAGGACATCCCGCACGCTCATCTGCGGCAGGTAGAGGCCCGAGGCCGAGTAGCCGAGCCGCCGGCCGGGAATGGCATCGGGCATCGTCTCCAGCGCCGAGCCGGCAAAGGCGATGCGCCCGCCCGCCGGCTGGATCAGCCGCACCAGCGCCTCGGCGAGATATTCGCCGCCGCCGCCCGGCGGCCCGACGACCGCCACCGTCTCGCCAGGCGCAAGCCTGAGCGTCGTCGGATAGAGGAGTTCGTTGCCGGAATCGTCGCTGACCTTCAGGCCCGATACCGCCACCTCGCCGTCCAGCTTCGGCGCCGCGTCGAAGCTCACCCTCTGCAGATCGGCCGGGACCAGATCCGGCATGACGAACTGCTCCCGGATCTGGAGATATTTCGACTGGACGTCGACCCGGTTCTGATCCCAGGCGATCAGTTCCTTCAGCGGCGCCGGCAGGTCCTTGTAGGCGGCGATGACGGCGACCAGCTGGCCGATGTCCAGCCGCCCGGTGATCACCAGATAGCCGCCGCCGAGATAGAAGATGAACGGCGTCATCTGGGCGATCAGGTTGTTGAGGAAGTTCACGAAGAACTTCCACTGGTAGAAGTCGTAGCGGATCTTCAGGATCTTGCCGAGCCGGTCGCCGAGCTCGGCCCGTTCCCAGTTCGACGTGTCGTTGGTGCGGATCGACGGGATCGCCTCGACCACCTCGCCGATGCGGCCCGACAACAGCCGCGCCGTCAGCTGGCGCGAGCGTGCGAGAACCACGAGCCGCCGGCGCATGCGGGGAATGAGGATGATCTGGAACAGAACGATGCCGCCGGCGACGAGGCCGAGCCAGAAGTTCTGCAGGACGATGAAGAACAGGGCCGTCAACGCCTGGCTCAGGAGAAGGGCCGGATCGGCGAAGGCACTGCCGCCGAAGCCGCCCACCGGCTCGGTCTCGTCCTTGATCATCGAGGCGATCTCGGAGCCGCGCACCTGCTTGAAACGGCCGGAGGGAAACCGCAGCACCCGGTCGACCAGCTGGAAGCGCAGGCGCCGCAGGAGCCGCTCGCCGAGCTTGCCCTTGTAGGTCGACAGATAGAACTTGAAGAGACCGTTGACGATGACGAAGAACAGGAAGGTCAGGGACAAGGCGATCAGCACCCCGAACCGGTCGAGATCGACGCCGTCGGAGATGCGCAGCTCGCCGCCGCCGAGAAACTCCGGCACGGGCAGGCTGAAACCGAACAGCGTCTGGGTCTGCCCGGGCTGCCAGTCGCCCGAAATCGGCCCGTTGACGATGCGCTTCGGCAGGTCGAGGGTCAGATAGTAGAGCGGCAGCGACATCGCGAGGACGGCGAACAGCCACAGCTGCTGGCTGCGGGTGTAGCGCCAGACATAGCGAAAGACGCTTTCGTCGAGCTCGTCCGAAGACGTCATGCCTGCGTCTCCAGCGCCGGCACGGCACTTTCGGCAACGGCACTTTCGGCAGGCGCGGCGCGGCGGCCGGGTGCGGGCCCGAGAAAACCGAGATCGGCGGCGCGGACGAAATGGCCGGGTCGGGCTTCCAGGAGCGGCGGCATCGACAGGCCGGGCCGGACGGTGAAGGGCGCCGGCCAGTCGCGGCGACCGATCAGTCCGGCCTCCGGCAGATGCGAGAAGTCCAGCGGCCGGGACAGATCGGCATGGGGCACCGCCTCGATCAAAAGGCGGGTGTAGGGATGCAGGGGCTCGCGGAAGAGATCGGCCCGCGGCGCCATCTCGACGACGGTGCCGTCGCACATCACCACGATCCGGTCGGCGATGTGGTTCACCACCGCGAGGTTGTGGGTGATGAAGACATAGGTCAGGCCCGACAGCCGCTGGAGATCGCGCAGGAGATTGAGGATCTGCGCCTGGACCGAGACGTCGAGGGCGGCGACCGGCTCGTCGCAGATGAGGATTTCCGGCTCCAGCGCGAGAGCCCGGGCGATGCCGATCCGCTGACGCTGGCCGCCGGAGAAGCTGTGCGGATAGCGCGCCGCGTGGCTCGGCTCCAGCCCGACCGCGGCGAGCAGCCGCTCCACCCTCGCCCGCCTTTCGCCCGCCTCGCAGAGGTCGTGGATCTCCAGCGGCTCCGACAGGATCGCGCCGACGGTCATGCGCGGATCGAGGGAGGAGAACGGATCCTGGAAGACGTATTGCATCCGCTTGCGGACCTTGAACATCGTGTCCCGGTCGGCGGAGACGAGGTCGACGGGTCCGTCCGCGCCGTTGATCACGATCGAGCCGGCATCGACCGTCACCGCCCGCATCAGGGCCCTGGCCAGCGTCGTCTTGCCGGAGCCGGATTCCCCGACGAGGCCGAGGCATTCGCCGCGCCGGACGGTGATCGACACGTCGTCGAGCGCCCGGATCACCTGCGCCGGCGCCCGCCCCACCAGCCTTCTGTCACCGCGCAGGGAGAAGCTCTTGGTCAGGCCCCGCGCCTCGACCAGCGGCTCGCCGACGGGGCCGCTCGCCTTCGGCCGGATCAGGACGTCGGCGTCGATCTTGATCTCGCGGATCGGCGTCAGCCGCCGGCGCTCCGAATCGGAGAAATCCGGCACCGCCTTCATCAGGGAGACCAGATAGGGATGGCTCGGCCGCGTGAAGATCGTCTCGACCGGTCCGGATTCGACGATCCGGCCGTGATGCATCACCACCACCTCTTCCGCCAGATTGGCGACGACGCCGAGATCGTGGGTGATCAGAAGCAGCGCCATGCCGAGCTCGGCCTGGAGATCCTTCAGGAGCTTCAGGATCTGCGCCTGGAGAGTGACGTCGAGGGCGGTGGTCGGCTCGTCGGCGATCAGGAGCGGCGGCCGGCACATCAGCGCCATGGCGATCATCGCCCGCTGGCGCAGGCCGCCGGACAGCTCGAAGGGATACATGCGCATCGCGCGCTGCGGTTCGGGAAAGCGCACCAGCCGCAGCGTCTCGGCCGTCAGCTCGGCGATCTCGGCCTTCGAGGCGCGGCGATGCACCGCCGCCATCTCGCCGATCTGGTCGCCGAGGGTGTGGAGCGGCGAAAACGCCGTCATCGGCTCCTGGAACACCATGGCGATCGAGCGACCGCGGATCGAGCGGAACTGCGGCGAGGCGCGGGGGATCGTCGCAAGATCCACCTCCCCCATCTCGCCGTCGCGAAACAGGATGCGGCCGGAGGTGATCACGCCGTTCTTCGGCAAAAGCCCGAGGATCGCCTGGGAGGTGACCGACTTGCCGGAGCCCGATTCGCCGACGAGGGCGACGGTGCGCCCCGGCGCGACCGCCATGGAGAGGCCGGCCACCGCCTTGGTGGTGCCGGCCATGGAGCGGAACTCCACAGACAGATCCTCGATCGACAGAAGCGCCGTCGCCGCCCGGTCGGCATCGACCGGAACCGCCTGCGATGCCGAGGACGAAAGCACCGCTGCGTCACTCATCGACCCGTTTCCCATTTGCGCCGTCGCACGGCTGAACGCCCTGCCTCTCTCTGCCGAGGCTTTCGTTGCATTATCACGACAGCGGCACCGCTTCGCCAGTGATTTCGTCGCGCATCGCCGTTGCGAGCAGACGCGGGCCTCATCCCCCGATCAGCCGGGCGATCGCCGCGGCCGTCGCCTCGGCGCCTTCGAGGTCGATCGCAGGAGCGGGGCGGTCGCGCCGCGCGTCGGCCCGGACCATCGCCGCCGCGAGACTGTCCGGCGACAGCGCCGCCCCCGGCACCACCTCGAGGAGACCCATCGCCTCCATCCTCGCCGAGCGGAACGCCTGCTCGGTCTCCTCGCCGTCGTCATAGGGCACGACGACCGCCGGGATCTGCGCCCGCATCAGGTTCATCACCGTATTGTAGCCGGCCTGGGAGACCGACAGGGCCGCGCCGTCGAGCAGCGCCTGGAAGCGGGGCGAGAAGCGCTCGACGATGGTCCGCTCATTCGCCAGACCGGCCAGCCGGGCGAGCTGCGCCTCGCTGGCCCGGGCGCCGGCGAGGAAATGCCACACCCGGTCGCGGATGTGCGGCGGCGCCAACTCGCGCGCCGCGACCGCGGTATCCAGCAGCGCGCCGGCGGCGGCACCGCCCCCCGCCGAGACCACGACCCGGTCGTTCCGCTCGACCGCGCCGCGCTCCGCCGCCTCGGTGACATAGCCGGTATAGGCGACGAGGTCGGCGATCTCGCCGGCATGGGGATAGGTCTCGCCGAAGGTGAAGAGGGCCGGATCGGAATGGACGAGCACGGCCGCAAGACGCTCGCGCGCCAGTTCGGCGGCGTATTTCGCCCGCTCCGGATGCTTGGTGGCGACGAGGATGTCGCGCACCGAGGTGACGCATTGCGCCCCGTCCCGCGTCGCCCGCTCGATCAGCGGCACGAGCTCGAACTTGAAGCGCCAGCGGCCGAAGGGGAACATCTCCATCAGGACGACGTCGGGCCGCACCCGCTCGTAGACGTCGAGCAGCGCCTGCGTCCGCCGCGCCTTCCACGCCTCGTCGATCGGCGCCCCGGCCTCGTCGTAGAGCACCTTGAAGTCGGCGCCCGCGATCGCGACCGGCGGCAGCTGGATCACCGCCGCGTCGGCAAACGGCATCTGCGGCACCGGATGGCCACCGAGCGCCACCGTCACCTCGATGCCGCGCGCCGCCATGGCGCGGGTGATCAGTTCGCCGCGGCGCAGATGCCCGACGCCGAGAAGATGCTGGACATGGAAGAGAACGCGCATCAGCCGGCCCTTTCGAATGGTGGTGTCGCCGCTTGCGCCGCAATGAAGCGCCGGCGCGTCTCGCCGAGCACCCGGTCGAGGACGGGAGCCGCGGCGCCGATGTCGTGGCGCTCGGCGACGTTTCGGCGCGCCGCCTCGGCGCCGGCCGCCCGCCGCAGCGGATCGAGCAGTTCGCGGACGGCCTCTGCAAAGGCGCCCGGATCGCCCTGCGGAACGAGCCGTCCCGTTTCGCCGTCCGCAACGACGGAGGCGACGCCGGGGCTCGTTCCGGCGACGACCGGCAGGCCCGCCGCCTGCGCCTCGATCAGCGCCATGCCGAAGGCCTCCTTCACCGCCGGCCAGACATAGAGATCGCAGGCGGCAAGAAGCCCCGGCACTTCGCCGGACGGAACCTGCCCGAGAAACGTCGCGGCAACCCCTCTTTCGGCAAATGCCGCCCGCACCGCGGGCTCGGCCGGTCCCGTGCCGGCGATCAGCAGCTCGAAGCTGTCAGGGGCAAGCCGGGACAGCGCCTCGGCAAGGACACGGTAGGAGGCAAGCTTCTGGTCCGCCCGCATCATCGCCGCCGCGACCAGCCAGGGCTTGCGGGGATCGAGGGAATGGCGGGCGGCGAGCGATGCCCGCTCAACCTTTCGCCCCGCCGCCGCTGCAAGGAACGGCGCGGCATCGACGAAGGGTGCCAGCGGCTCCATCGGCACGCCGGGCCGCAGATGCGGGGCGACCCCCGCCGCGTCGTTCGGGTTGAGGGTCAGGACGCAGTCGGCGCGAGCCAGCGCGGCAAGGCTTGCCCGGTAGCCCGGATCGAATCGCCCGCCCCGCTGCTTTTGCGCCACCGAGGCCTCGGCGACCACATAGGGAATGGCGAGCGCCGCCGCGACGGCGGGTCCGAGATGGTCCGGCGCCTTGTGATAGAGATGGTAGGTGAACCAGAGGTCCGGCCGCCTCGCCGGCTCGGCGAGGATGCGCCCCAGCCGCGCCGCGAGCCTTGCGCCGAGCCGGGCCAGCCGCGCCTGCCGCTCGCGATCGCCGCGGTCGTAGCTGCGAAAGCGCGAGACGAGGCCGACGTCGTGGCCGCTGCGCTCCAGCGCCGCGACGAGATTGCGCGCGACGAGGCGATCGCCGGAGGCGACCGGATCGTCAGGCGCCTTCATCGGCGCGTAGAAGGCGATCCTCACGGGCGCCCGGCGACGTGGCGCGGATCCTGGCGGCGGCCAAGCGAGCGCACGGCCCCCCGCCGTCCGTCGGCGACGATGTCGTCGACGAGGCGCCGGATCGTCTCGACGCCGCCGAGCAGCTTGTCGATGGCCGCGGCCTGGGGCCGGTTCTGGCCGGGCAGCGAGCGGATCGCCCCGGCCATGATCGCGGCGTTCTCCACCTCGTCGTCGAGCAGCATGCGGGCAAGCCCGAGATCCTCGGCCCGCGAGGCGCGGATGAACTGCTCGAGCCGCGGATGGCGCCGCGGCACGATGACCGCCGGCTTGTCGAAGGAGAGGATCTCGCAGAAGGTGTTGTAGCCGCCCATGGCGACGATGCCCTCGGCCCGCTCGAACAGCGGCTCGATCGAGGCGGCGAAGGTGATCAGGTCGACGCTGTCGAGCTTCCTGGCGCGGGCCTGGAAGTCGCTGGCAAAGCCGGTCTCCATGAACGGGCCGAGGACGATCTTCGCCCGGACCCCGATCGACGGATCGCTCTCATAGGCTCTCAGCACCCAGTCGACGAGGCGCGCGCCGTCGCCGCCGCCACCGGTCGTCACCAGCACGAAGGGCCGCTCGCCGATCCGGATCTGGTCCGGCAGCGCGCCGGACGGCTCGTCCGCCCGCGGCAGATAGCCGGTGAACACCGCCCGGTCCCGGACCCGCTGGGAGATCCCGATCCCCTCCAGGGGATCGCAGATGTCGGGCAGCCCGTAGATCCAGACGTCGTCGTAGAGATTTTCGACCGCGGCGAAGGCGCCCTTGCGGGTCCATTCGTCGGCGAGCCGCGACGGCTCGTCCATGATGTCGCGCAGGCCGAGCACCAACCGGCAGCCGGTGGACTTCAGGAAGGTCAGGCTCTCCTCGACCTCGCCGCGCATGCCCAGCGGCTCCTTGTCGACGAGGAAGATGTCGGGATCGAAGATCTCGGCGGTCTTCTTGATGATCGCCGAGCGGATCTCGGTCAGGTCCTCGATCGACAGCCCTGGATTGGACGGCGCGTAGCTCTCGGCGCCGAGCTTCACGACGCCGGGCACGCGGATGAAATCGACCTGGGGCGGAAAGCTGAAGGAGCCGACGACCGGCGATCCGGCGATGATCAGGATCGAGGTGTCCGGCCGGTGCGCGACGAGCGCCTGGGCGATCACCCGAGAGCGCCTCAGATGGCCGAGCCCGAAGGTATCGTGGCTGTAGATCAGGATGCGGGGAGAGCGAGACTGCATGACGACTCCTGGCGCAGCCCTGATTGTGATGCCGCAGACAGGCCGGGGACCCGTCTTCGACGCCCCCGACCGGCCGGACTGAACCTCGTCCGGCAGGTCCCGGTCGGCCGTCTGCCGATCCCTCGTGCAACGACCCACTCCGGTCGCCCTACCTATTGCGTCGCAACCGTTCGATCAAGCGATACGAAACGGAGCGCCGACGATGGCCGCAGCGTCCCGGTCGATCGACGAGCCTTTCCCGCGTCACATACAGTTGACGTAATGGAAGCGTTTCGTGGACCATGATCGCAGCGAAGGCCGCACGAGATGGATGATGGTTCGTCCGGGAGCCGGCGGGAGGAAATGCCGATGGCCTTTTGGGCAATGCGTTCGCCGGGCCCCCTGCCGCCGCAGGTTGCCGCCGATATCCTGCGTTTCGACGCGGCGAGCGAGAGGCTGACCGGCTGGGTGCAGTTCGCCCTCGGCGGCTTCATTCTGGCCCTCTACCTGATCGCTCCGAAGCCGGTCGATTCGATATCGAGGAGCCTCGTCCCCCTCGGCCTTGCCGCCTATCTCGGCCTGACGCTCATCCGGCTCTATTTCTCCTACCGGGCGCCGCTGCCGAAGAGTTTTCTGTTCGGCTCGCTGATCGTCGACGTCGCCCTCCTCTACGCCCTGATCTGGTCGTTCCATCTGCAATACGAGCAGTCGCAGGCCTTCTCCCTGAAGGCGCCGACCATCCTCTATGTCTTCGTCTTCATCGCGCTCAGGGCGCTGCGCTTCGACCCGATCTGGGTGCTGTTGACCGGCCTCGTCGCCGCGCTGGGCTGGGTGATCATGGTCATCAACGCCATCGCCCAGGACGGCAGGGACGCCATTACCCGGAGCTTCGTCGAATATATCGACGGGGCCCGGATCCTGATCGGCGCCGAGGTCGACAAGATCGTCGTGATGGTCGTGGTCTCGGCCATTCTCGCCATCGCCGTGGCGCGGGCGCAGAAGCTCGTGCTGCGCACCGCCCGCGAGCAGATGGAACGCGCCGAGATCCGCCGGTTCCTGCCCGCGCCGGTGGAAGCGGCGATCACCGGCGCCGACAAGGCGATCGTCGCCGGCGACGGCGTCGAGCGCAACGCCGCGATGCTGATCCTCGACATTCGCGGCTTTTCGGCCTTTGCCGCCCGCCAGGACCCGAAGGACGTCGTCGCCGCCCTCGTCTCCCTGCATGCGATCGTCGTGCCGATCATCGAGAAGCACGGCGGCATCGTCGACAAATATCTCGGCGACGGCATGCTGGCGACCTTCGGCGCCGCGCGAGCGAGCGAGACGCCGGCCGCCGACGCCCTGAAGGCGCTCGGCGAGATCGTCGAGACGGCCACCCGCTGGACCGACGAGCACAGCGGCGAGACGGGCCTGCGCCTGTCGCTGAACGGGGCGGTGACGGCGGGACCGGTGATCTTCGCCGCCCTCGGCGACACGGCGCGGCTCGAATATACGGTGATCGGCGAGGCGGTGAACCTCGCCGCCAAGCTCGAGAAGCACAACAAGGCCGAGGGGACGGCGGCGCTGACCACGGCCGCGACGCTGGAGGCTGCGATCCTGCAAGGGTTTCGCCCCGAATGCCGGGTGACCCATCTTCCCGCCCGGCGCGTCGCCGGCGTCGCCGAGCCGCTGGGGCTGGTGGCGCTGGCGTGAGCGGGATGGCGCCGTGCAGCCGCCCGGGCCGCTCGGATCAAGGCAGCTTCTGGTCGAGGAGCAGCACTTCCGAATAGAGATGACCGACGTCGCGCGGGGCGACGTCGGGCGAGCGGTACCAGCGCGGCAGCGGGATGGTCTCGACCTCGCCCGGATCGTCGCCCGCGTTCATCATCCGCGTGTCGATCGCCAGCACCGCCTTCTCGCCGACCGTGACCAGAGCGGCGATCTCGGCCGCATTGGCCGAGAGGAAATCGGCATTCGAGGCGTGCAGCACCTCGTGATAGGCGACGGCGTCGCCCTTCAGCTTCCTCTGCCAGACCAGCCAGGTGCCACCGCCACCACCGCCACTCCGGCGCACCGCCTCGTGCGGCGGGCCTTGCGCACCGGCGAGGCGGGCCGGGCCCGCGCCATCCGCGCCGCCGGGTATGATGACGGCATGATGGATGTCGAGGGCGTGGTGATCGTCGAGCATCTGCCGTTCGGCCGCCGAAAGCCGTTCCCGGATCTCGGCCGGGTCGCGGATCAGCTTCAGGTCGGCGCCGTTCTCCCGCCCCCCGCTGCTGCCGACGCCATTGCCGCCGGGATGTCCCCCGCCGTTGCCCCCGTGGTGGCCCGGCCGGAAGAGGCTGCGGGTGTCGTCGAGGACGGAAAAGCCGAGCGCCCGGATCTTGCGGCCGGTGGCGCGGCGCGCGGTCATCGTCTGGTAGGTGACGCCGGGCTTGGCCATGCCGGATCGCAGCAGCTCGTCGCCGACGCCGGTGCCGCGATAGTCGGCCATCAGGTACCAGGAGGAAAGGTCGCAGAAGCGGCGGGTTCCGGCGGCCGTCGGGCGGTCCGAATAGATCGTGCCCATGAAGCCGACGATCCGGCCGGCATCCTCGACCAGCCAGCCCCGCTCGCTCCCCTCGGGGCGCCAGGGATAGTCGAGCAGCAGCCGCCAGGTCTCGGCCGGGATGCGGCGGTTCATCTTCTCGTGCAGCAGCGCCGCCACCGCATCGACGTCGCCCTCTCCGGCCGGCCGGACCCGCGCCGCCATCGTCAGCGCACCGGGCTCTCGGTGAGGAGCGTCGTGATCGGCAGGAAGCGGATGGCCGGATGCGCGCCGACCCGGCCGAGCAGCCGCTCGAGGAACGACCAGGTCGCCTCGTCGTGGTCGAGATGGTGGGTCAGGATGCCGAGCGGCTCGTCCGGATCGGTCAGGCCCAGCCGGCGATCGCGAAGCCGCTCGGCCAGGAGCCGGATCAGCTTCTCGGCCCCGGCGAAGGCCGGTCCGCCCTTCCAGGTCAGAAGGTCGAGATGGGCGTTGATCGCGGCGAGGCGCGGCGGCAGGACGAGCGGCGCGTCCTCTGTGGAGCCCTCGCCGCCCGGTCCCTGATAATGCCGGGGCCCGAAGCCCGACAGGCCGAGATAGCCCTGTTGCGGCAGGGCCGCCGCCACCGCCGGGTCGATGCGGTTCCACGGCGGCACCAGGAAGGGCAGGAAACTCGCACCGAAGGTCCGCATCAGGATGCGCATGCCGTCGCCGAGCTCGGCGAGCACCGTCTCGAGCGGCCGCTCGCCGCCGCATTCGACGGCGCGCCTGCCGGGGCCGGCATGATTGGTGTGGGCGTAGCCGTGCTGCAGCACCGTGATGCCGGGAGCGGCCAGCGCCCCGACGAGATCGGCCGTCATCGCCGCCGGCACCGCGGCGATGGCGATCGGCAAACGGTGGCGCCGCGCCGCGCCGACCAGCCGGGCGAGCTGCGGCGTCGCGGCCGCCGCGTCGTCGTCCCGCCACCACAGCGAGGCCGCCCGGCCGGCGGCCGCCCACTGGTCGAGTTCCTCGTCGAGAAGGTCGAATGACTGCATCGTTTCGGTGACGGACCGGTCGCTCCCGCGCGATCGCTGGAATACCCGGCCGCCGTCTCCCTCGTTGGTGTTCCGCCGCCGGGCGACGCCGAGCCGGCTCTGGGTTTTCCAATGTCGCAAGGCCGGCGCTGCCGCAAGGCCGGGCCGTCGCAAGGCCGGCTCCGTTCCAGCGACGGTGCCGGCTTCCGGGACGCCGGCGGCGCAAGCCGTCGCCGCACCGCCCCTCGAACCTCGAACCGGCTCGCGCCGTCTGCCCTGATCGCGATCACCACCGGGGCTGCCACACATTGGATACCGCCATGACGTCGTTTTGCGAACCCCTTTCCGCCTGCCTGCCCCCCTGCCCGCCCGTCGCGGCGTCGAGGCCCGTCGCCGCGCCGCTTCGCCGGCGCCCCGCCACCGCCCTCGCCACCGCGCTTGCCCGTGCCCTCCTCGGCCCCTCCCGCCGGCGCCTCCAGAACATCGAGGACATCGATCCCGGCATCCTCGCCGACCTCGGTCTCGGCGGGTTTGCCGGCGGCTCGCGGCTGCCGGCCGGCGAGCGCGCGCGCCGCCAGGCGGACATGGCCCGGGAATTCGCCTCGCGGGGCCGCCCGGCCAAGCGTTGAGGCGAGCGCCATGCGAGGATCGGAGCCCCGCCGGCCGCGCAACGCCCAGGCCGGCAGGGATTTGCAACCGGAACTGCTGGTCCCTGATCTTACGCTCGGGTATGATGAAGGATGTCCATGCGCCGAAGGAACGGATTCCATCGACCAGCTGAACGGGCTAGACGACGGCCGACGCAACAATGACGAGTGATTTCCTGGAGTTCGCCGAACCGGACGAGACCGTCGAGGAGCCTTCCTCCCGGCCGGGCTGGAAGCTTGCGGTCATCGACGACGACGAGGCGGTCCACGAGGGCACGCGATTCGCGCTGCGGCACTTTGCGCTGCATGGCTGGAGCCTCGAGATCATCGGCGCCCGCTCGGCGCGCGAGGGGCTTAAGCTGCTCAAGGCCCATCCCGACACCGCGGTCGTCCTCCTCGACGTCGTCATGGAGAGCGACGATGCCGGGCTGAAGCTCGCCAAGGCGATCCGCGAGGAGCTGAAGAACGACCTCGTGCGGATCATCCTGCGCACCGGCCAGCCGGGCCAGGCGCCCGAGCGGCAGGTCGTCGTCGACTACGACATCAACGACTACAAGGCCAAGACCGAGCTCACCGCCGACCGCCTGTTCACCACCCTGACGGCGGCGCTGCGCGGCTACGACCAGCTGAAGCGGCTCGACGACACCCGCGTCGGCCTCGAAATGATCGTCGCGGCCTCGGCGTCGCTGTTCGACGACCGGTCCCTGAAGACCCTGGCGCATGGCGTGTTGATCCAGATCAGCGCGCTTCTGGAGATCGAGACCGACGGCATCCTGATCATGCGCGAGACCAATGGCGCCGATCCGATGGTGCTCGCCGGCCTCGGCAAGTTCGAGAGGCCGGAGGAGACCGGGATCGACCGGAGCGAGCTGTTCGCCGCCGCCGCGACGGTGGAGATCGGCCGCCCGGTCCGGCACGACGGTCTCGTCTGCCTGTTCGTCAAGACCGGCAGCGGCGCCGAGATCCTGGTGGCGCTGGCGACGGCCAGCGAACTCACCGAGACCCAGGCCTCGCTGGTGTCGGTGTTCTCCGCCAAGCTCGCCATCGCCTTCGACAATGCCCGGCTCTACGACGAATTGCGGATCGCCAACGAGGAACTCGAGGCGCGGGTGGCCCGGCGGACGCTGGAGCTGGCCAACGCCAACGAGCGGCTGAACGCGCAAGGGGCGCAGTTGAAGCGGGTGAACGCCTTCAAGAACGAGATCCTCGGCACCATCGCCCACGACCTGAAGAATCCCATCGCGGTGATCCTCGGGCGCAGCGAGATGATGACCAGCATGATGGAGCAGCTGGACGAGGCGATGCGCGAGCGCTTCGCCAAGCAGGTGGGCCACATCAGGAATTCCGCCGAGCGCATGACCCGGATCGTCGACATGTCGATCGCCGACGCCCTTGCCGACGCCCTCGACATCACCGTCGAGCGGAGCCCCGTCGACCTGTCCGCGATCACCGCGGCGACCGCCGAACTCAGCCGCGCCCTCGCCGAGAACAAGCGGCAGACCCTGACCGTCGCCGCCGACGCGCCCCTCGAGGTCGAGGGCGACCCGGACCGGCTCGCCGAGGCGATCGACAATCTCGTCAGCAACGCGATGAAATACGCCCCGGTCGGTGGCGAGATCCGGGTCGAGGCGGCGCGCCACGGCAACCAAGCCAAGGTGACGGTCTCCGATTCCGGGCCCGGCCTCAACCAGCAGGACATCGTCCGCCTGTTCGGCCGGTTCCAGCGGCTCTCGGCCCAGCCGACGGCGGGCGAAAGCTCGACCGGCCTCGGCCTGTCGATCGTGCGCAAGATCGTCGAGCTGCATCACGGGGAGATCGTCGTCGAGGAGAGCGGACCCTTGGGCGGCGCCTCCTTCGCGATTCTCCTGCCGGTTCTGGAGCCCCGATGACCGCCATGGCAGAACCCCGGATCTTCGTCGTCGACGACGAGGCCGAGACGCGAGAACTCATCGGCGACTATCTCGTCATGCACGGCTTCTGCGTGCGGCTGCTCGAGGATGGCGCCCGGATGCGCGAACAGATGGCGATCGAGCGGCCGGACCTGATCCTCCTCGACCTCAACATGCCGGGCGAGGACGGGCTGTCGATCGTGCGCAGCCTCAAGGCGGTCACCGACGTGCCGGTGATCATGCTGACGGCGACGGCGAGCCTGGTCGACCGGGTCGTCGGGCTCGAACTCGGGGCCGACGACTATCTCGCCAAGCCCTGCGAGCTGCGCGAGCTCCTCGCGCGCATCCGCTCGGTGATGCGGCGCGCCGGCGGCAAGCCGGCCGCCCGCGCCGACGAGCCGGCCCAGCCGCGCCGCGAGATCCGTTTCGGAACCAAGTGGCTCGATCTCGACGCCCAGTCGCTGCGGAGCGACGACGGCGACGAGCAGCCGCTGGTGCACAGCGAGTTCTCGCTGCTCAAGGCCTTCGCCGAGAACCCGCGCCGGGTGCTGTCGCGCGAACGGCTGCTGGATCTCGCCAGCGCCAGGGACTCCGAGCCCTTCGACCGCGCCGTCGACGTTCGGATCACCCGCATCCGCAAGAAGATCGAGCCCGATCCGGCGCGGCCGACGGTGATCCGCACCGTGCGCGGCGCCGGCTACATGTTCTCGCCGGACTGAACGGCACGCCTCCGGCCCGACAACAGCTTGCGGCACCAAGGCTTTCCCCGGCGCCCGGCGCCGCCTGGCCCGATTTGGCCGCGGCGACGAAACCCCGAAGAAACGCTGACGAAACACGGATCGCCTATGAGGCGGGATGTGCCATGACGACCGGGACGGATCCGGATCTTCGCGGCATTCGGCTTTACGAGCACGGCTGAATCGATAGGATGATCACCGTTCGTTTTCACGCGGGTCGGCGGCTTGCGCCGTGCGCGTCGGTGGCGTTCGCGCCGGGGCGGCGGTGGTGCATCACGACCTGACCCTCCCACGCGAGCCCTTGCCGGCGCCCTTCGACATTGCGTCATCGGGAAAGGGCGGCGGCATCTTCCGGCTCTCGATCACCCGCAGGGTCTTCCTCGTCGGTGCGATGCCGATCGTCCTCGCGGTGCTGCTCGGCGTCGGCTCCATCGTCCTGTTCGACCGGGCCGACGAGGCGCGCCGCGGCGCCCTCACCGTCTCCGCCGTCTTCCGCAACGTGGTCTCGGCGATGAGCGCCCGGGACGATTTCATCGCCGCCGATCCGTCCAGCCGCGACACCCCTCTCGGCGCCTTCATGGCCAATATCGGGGCGGCGACCGCGGGCCTGTCCGAGATCGGCACCGAAACCAGCGACGGCGACGTCAGCGATGCGGTGACCGCGACGATCGGCTCGCTGGAGCGCTTTCGCCGGGCGATGGGCGAGCTGCAGATCGCCATCGAGCAGAACGACGCCCGCAGGCAGGCGATGAGCGCCCGCCTCGACCGGTTGATCGCCCTGGCGCAGGAGGCGAGCGGCCGCCAGCAGGCGGCCAATGCCGGCGTCGTGGCGCAATTGCGCCAGAGCGACCGGGCGATGCGCGAGGCGCTCGATCTGACCTCGGCAGTGATCGCCATGCGCGGAGCGGTCATCGACAGCTGGCTGCGCCGCCTGAGAGCCAACCCGGCGGCTGCCTCGAACGCCCGCCCGCCATCTCCGCAGTCCCTGCCGGAACCGACGCCGGGCCAAGCCGCAACCGCCGGCCAGGCCGGCGCGCAACAGCCGATTTCCGGCAGTTCGGCCACCGGCGTCGCGGCCAGCGAGGACAGCCTTGCCGCCGCCCGCCTCGCCAATGCCGCCGACGGCCTGCGCACCGCCTTTCGGGCCGCGGGACGGGCATCGCAGATCGCGCAATTCGAGGCCGAACTCGCCGGCTTTCGCGCCGATGGCTGGCCCGAGCGGCTGCTGACATCCCTCAGCCGCTCCCTGAAGATCGACGGCAGCGCCGTCAGGGCCGCCGAGGAGTCCTTCGCCGGCCTCCTCGACAATGCGGTGGCAGCCCAGACGACGGAGGAGCGGGCGCAGGACATCACCGTCGAGACGATCCGGCTCGGCGAGAAGACCCGCGAAGCCATGCGCCTGCGCGACAGCGACGAGATTGCCCGGATGATCGAGCGCAACACCAGCCTGCGCGAGGCGATCGCCGGACTGCCGATCTCGCCGATCGTCCAGTCCGAGATGCTCGACGCGCTGGATTCCTGGCGGCGCGAACTCGCTGCCGCCCATGACGGGCTGGCCGCCCAGAACGCCATCCTGCGGCGCATGGCGGTCGCCTCGACCGGCATCGTCTTCGAGGTCTCCAACCTCAACTCGTCCCTGTCGACGAACGCCGACGACATCGGTACTGCGGCGCGTCGGATCCTGATCGTCAGCGCCGTCCTCTGCCTCCTCGTCGCGATGGCCTTCGGTCTCGGGGTCGCACGCTCGATCACCCTGCCGCTGAAGCGTCTCGAGCAGGGCATGCTGGTGCGGGCGGCCGATCCCACCCTCGGCCCCCTGCCGGAAGCTCAGCGCACCGACGAGATCGGCCGGATGACGCGGGCGACCAATCATTTCCTCGACGAGCTCACCAAGCGCGAGGCGGCGCTGCTGCTCGCCAAGGACGAGACCGACCGGGCGCTCGCGGAACTCAAGCGGACCCAGAGGGACCTCATCCAGAGCGAGAAGCTCGCCTCCCTCGGCCAGCTCGTCGCCGGCGTCGCCCACGAGATCAACACGCCCCTCGGCGTCGCTCTGACCACCTCGACCGTGATGCGCCAGGAGACCGAGAAGTTCCGCCGGGCGACCAGCGAGGGCAAGGTCACCCGGCAGGCCTTCGACGACTTCATCGAGCGCACCGGCGAAGGCACGGCCCTCGTCGACGCCAATCTGTCGCGCGCCGCCGGCCTCGTCGTCAGCTTCAAGCAGGTGGCGGCCGATCAGGCCAGCGGCGAGCGGCGGGCCTTCCGGATGGACGAGTTCATCGAGGATCTCTTCCGCAGCCTCGGGCCGATGCGCCGGCGCGCCGGACACGAGCTGGAGATCGACTGCGAGGGCGGAATCGCCATGGTCTCCTATCCCGGCGCCCTGTCCCAGGTGCTGACCAACCTCCTGACCAACGCCTATGCCCACGCCTTCGAGGAGGGCGAGACCGGCCGCATCGAGGTCCGGGTGCGCGGCAAGGGGCCGGACCGCGTCGAGATCGTCTTCTCCGACGACGGGCGCGGCATCGCGGCCGGCAATCTCGCCCGCATCTTCGACCCGTTCTTCACCACCGGCCGCGCGTCCGGATCCACCGGGCTCGGCCTGCACATCGTCCACAACCTCGTCACCGCCACCCTCGGCGGATCGATCGAGACCGTCAGCGCGCTCGGCGGCGGCACGAGCTTCGTCATCGACATCCCGCGCGTTTCCAAAGATGCCTCGGCTGCCGCTCACGACCCCGCCGGCAACGGCTCGCGCGAGCCGGCCCTCAACGCCTGAAGTCGCAGAAAGGAGACCCTTGCCCGTCCGTTTGCCCGTTCTTTCGTCTGCCCGTATCCGCGGTCTCGGTCTCGGTCTCGCACTCGCCGTCGCCGCAGCCGTGCCGGCGACGGCGGCGACGGCCGCCAAGACGCTGGTCTTCTGCTCGCAGGACAGCCCGGAGACCCTGTCGCCGCCGCTGGCCGCCTCCAGCGTCGCCATGGATGCGATCCGGCCGGTCTTCGACACGCTCGTCGCCTTCGCGCCGGGAACGACCGACATCGTCCCGTCGCTGGCGACGCACTGGTCGATCTCGCCGGACGGGCGGGACTACACCTTCCACCTGCGCGAAGACGTCGCCTTCCAGGCGAGCGAGGCGTTCACGCCGACAAGGGCGATGGACGCCGCCGACGTGATCTTCAGCTTCGGCGGATCGGCGGGCGGCGAGCGCGGCGCGGACTACGAGGAGTTTCGCGATCCCGGCCTTGCCGGCCTCCTCGAATCGGTGACGCCGCTGGACGACCACACGGTGCGGTTCCGCCTGAAGCGGTCGGACGCGGCGCTGCTTGCCCAGCTCGCGATGCCGGTGAATTCGATCCTCTCGGCCGAGTACCGCCACCGGATGGTGCAGCAGGGCACGCCGGAGCGTTTCGACGAACGGCCGATCGGCACCGGCCCGTTCCGCTTCCTCGACTTCAGGCAAGGCGTCGCGATCCGCTACCAGGCCTTCGAAGACCATTGGCGCGGCCGGCCGAAACTCGACACGCTGGTGTTCTCGATCACGCCCACGGCCTCGGCGCGGTTGCAGAAGCTGAAGGCGGGCGAATGCCAGGTCTCGGCGACGCCCAATCCAGGCGAGATCGCCGAGATCGCCGCCGACCCTTCGCTGAGGCTCTTTGCGATTTCCGGTCTCAGCATCGGCTATCTCGCCATCAACACGACCCGCAAGCCGTTCGACGACGTGCGCGTGCGCCGCGCCCTCAACATGGCGATCGACCGCGAGGCGATCCTTTCGGCGATCTATCCCGGCATGGGCACGCGGGCCGACACGCCGCTGCCGTCGGCGTCCTGGGCGAGTGCCGGCGCAGCGCAAGCCTATCCCTACGCTCCCGAGGAAGCCCGCCGGCTGCTGATCGAGGCCGGCGTCACCGACGGCCTGAAGGTCGATCTCTGGTATCCGCCGGACGACCGGTCCTACAATCCCGATGCGCGGCGGATGGCCCGCATGATCGCCTCGGATCTCGAACCGCTCGGGATCAAGGTCGTCCGCAATTCCGCTCCCTGGGAGACCTACTGGCGCAAGCTGATGAACGGCGAGACGACCCTCGCCCTCGCCGGCTGGATCGGCGACAATGGCGATCCGGACAACTTCATGGCGACGCTGCTTTCCTGTGCCGGCGCGGCCAGGGGCGGCCACAACGTCGCGCGCTGGTGCGACGCCGGCTACGACACGCTGATCGAACGGGCGCGGCAGGTCACCGACCGGACGGCGCGGGCGAGGATCTACGCCGACGCCCAGGCGATCTTCCATGAACAAGCGCCCTGGGTGCCGATCGCCAGCCCCCGCTTTCTGGTGGCGGCGCGGGCGACCGTCATGAACTTCGTCATGAACCCGCTCGGCTTCCACGACTTTTCGGCCGTCGACCTCGCCGAATAGCGCCCGCCCCCGCCCCGCAGGCGGTTCAGTCGAGACCGATGACGCGGATGACCGCCGGCCCCAGGATGACGGCGAACAGCACCGGCAGGAAGAACACGATCATCGGCACCGTCAGCTTCGGCGGCAGGGCGGCGGCCTTCTTCTCGGCCGCGTTCATGCGGATGTCGCGGTTCTCCTGGGCCATGACGCGCAGCGCCTGGCCGAGCGGCGTGCCGTAGCGCTCGGCCTGGATCAGCGCGGTGCAGACCGCCTTCACGCCGTCGAGGCCGGTGCGCGTCACGAGGTTCTCATAGGCGAGCTTGCGGTCCGGCAGGAAGGACAGTTCGGCGGTGAGCAGGATCAGCTCCTCGGCGAGCGGGATCGACTGGATGCCGATCTCCTCGGCCACCCGGCGGAACGCCGCCTCGATGGAATTGCCGGATTCGACGCAGATCAACAGGAGATCGAGCGCGTCCGGCCAGGCCCGCATGATCGACTGCTTGCGCTTGGAGGCGGTGTTCTTGACCAGGATCACCGGAATGTAGAAGCCGACCCAGCCGGCGACGAGAAAAACCAGGATACGGGCGGAGATCGGCCAGGCGGCGAGGAAGCCGAGGCCGAAGATGTAGAAGGCGGCGATGGCGAAGAAGACCAGCGGGATCGTCACCCGGGCGAACAGGAACATCGTCAGCGGTCGCTGGCCACGATAGCCGGCCGCCCTGAGGGTGGCGAGCGTCTTGTCGTCGACCAGCGCCTTGCGCAGGTTCAGCTGCTCGACGACGAGGCCGGCGATGCCGCGATTGTCCTCCTGGCGCAGGCCCCGGCTGCGCTCCTTCTCGGAGGCGAGCCGCGCCCTCTCGCGGGCGCGGATCTGATCGCGCTCCAGCGCCACGGCCTTCATGCGGCCCTTCAGCTTGTCGCCGCCCATCGCCGGCAGCGCGACGGCGAGGAGCGAGGTGAACACCCCGATCGCCACGATCGCGCTGAGGACGATCTGGCTCGACAGGCCGATGGCTTGCAACATGTCTTCCATGGCGCGCGGAACCTTCTGGAGCGCTGGAGCGGAATGGCAGCGCGCCGGTCGCGTGCCATCCGTTCGTCTTTGCATCATCGCGGCGGGTGGGCGGGCCGGCGGACCCGACCGATCAGAAGTCGAAGTTGATCATGTTCTTCATCACGACGACGCCGATCAGCATCCAGAAGGCGCTGATGCCCATCAGGATCTGGCCGTAGATGTTGGTGTAGAGCAGGCTGATGTAGTCGGGGTTGGTCAGCGTCACCAGCGCGAACACCACCACCGGCAGGGCGCCGATGATGCCGGCCGAGGCCTTGGCCTCCATCGAGACGGCCTGGATCTTGTCGCGCATCTTCTTGCGTTCGCGCAGCACCTTGGAAAGGTTGCCGAGCGCCTCGGACAGATTGCCGCCGGCCTGGGCCTGGATGCCGATGACGATGGCGAAGAAGTTGGATTCCGCCGTCGGGATGTTGCGGTAGAGCCGTTCGACGGCGTCGGTGATCGACATGCCGAGCTGCTGGCTCTCGACGATGCGGCGGAACTCCGAACGCACCGGCTCGGAGGTCTCGCTGGCGATCATCTTCAGGGTGTCGTTCAGCGGCAGGCCGGATTTGACGCCGCGCACGATCAGGTCGATCGCGGTGGGAAATTCCTGGGTGAAGGCGGCGAAGCGCTTCTTGCGGGCGCGGGCGAGGAAGAACCGCGGCAGCCCGAGACCGGCGATCAGGCCGATGCCGAGGGCGATGACGAGCGGGGCGCCGAAGACCAGGCTGATCAGGGCCGCAAACAGCCCGAGGCCGGCGCCGATCAGCCAGAACAGGCGCACGCTCATCGTCCAGCCGGCCTGTTCCATCCGCCGGTCGAGGGAGACCTTCGCGACATGCTTGTCGCGTTCCTTCTGGCGGGCTTCGAGGTCCTTCAGCGAATTCTGGATGGTCTTGCGCCGCTTGACCTGCTCCTGCAGCCGGTCGCGCGTGGCCTTGTGGGCCAGGCGGTCGGTCTCGTTGCGGCTGACGAGGCTGCGCCGCTGCTGGGTCTTCTTCTCGTTGTCGATCCGCGGCTGCAGCACCGCGAAGGCGAGGCCGCCGGCGGCGATGGTGGAGAGCACGACGAAGAGGAGGACTGCGCCGATGTCCATGGCTCAGCGTCCCGTTTCCAGCTTGTCGACGGAACTGTCGTCGAGCGCCCGGGCGAGCCGGTTCTCCTCGTTGTAGTAGCGGGCCCTATCCCAGAAAGCGGGACGGCCGATGCCGGTCGAGCGGTGCTTGCCGATGATGCGCCCGTTCGCGTCCTCGCCGACCATCTCGTAGACGAAGAGATCCTGGGTGGTGATGACGTCGCCCTCCATCCCGAGGACCTCGGTGATGTGGGTGATGCGGCGCGAGCCGTCGCGCAGGCGCGCCGCCTGGACGATGACGTCGACCGAGCCGGTGATGATCTCCTTCACCGTGCGCGACGGCAGCGAATAGCCGCCCATGGCGATCATCGATTCCATGCGGTTGAGGCACTCGCGCGGCGAATTGGAGTGGATCGTGCCCATCGAGCCGTCATGGCCGGTGTTCATCGCCTGGAGGAGATCGAACACCTCCGGTCCGCGCACCTCGCCGACGATGATCCGCTCGGGGCGCATGCGCAGGCAGTTCTTGACGAGGTCGCGCATGGTGATCTCGCCCTCGCCCTCGATGTTGGGCGGCCGGGTCTCGAGCCGCACCACGTGGGGCTGCTGCAATTGCAGCTCGGCCGAGTCCTCGCAGGTGATGATGCGCTCGTCCTCGTCGATGTAGCGGGTCAGGCAGTTGAGCAGCGTCGTCTTGCCCGAGCCGGTGCCGCCCGAGATGACGACGTTGCAGCGCACCCGGCCGATGATCTGCAGGATGTCGGCGCCGGCCGGCGATATCGCCCCGAACTGCACGAGCTGGTCGAGGGTCAGCTTGTCCTTCTTGAACTTTCGGATCGTCAGCGCCGTGCCGTCGATGGCCAGCGGCGGCGCGATGACGTTGACGCGCGAGCCGTCCGGCAGGCGCGCGTCGCAGATCGGCGAGGTCTCGTCGACCCTTCGGCCGACCTGGCTGACGATGCGCTGGCAGATGTTGAGGAGCTGCTGGTTGTCGCGGAAGCGCACCGTCGTCTTCTGCACCTTGCCGGCGACTTCGATGAAGGTGTCGCGGGCGCCGTTGACCATGATGTCGGCGATGTCGTCGCGGGCCAGCAGCGGCTCCAGCGGGCCGTAGCCGAGCACATCGTTGCAGATGTCGGAGAGCAGTTCCTCCTGCTCGGCGATCGACATCGCGAAGTTCTTGATCGCGATGATGTCGTTGACGATGTCGCGGATTTCCTCGCGGGCGGCGTCCTGCTCCATGCCGGCGAGCTGCGACAGGTCGATCGTGTCGATCAGCGCGGCGAAGACCTGGCTCTTGCGGTCGTAATATTCGGGCGTGCGCTCGGGCGCCGCCCGCGGCACGGCGGCCGGAGCCGGCTGGCTCGTCCGTTGCGGCGCCGGCGCGGCGACCGGCCTCGGCGCGGGAGCCGGCTGTTGCGGCTCGACCGGCCGCGGCATGGTCGCGACGTTGCCCGAGGACGCCTTCTCGTTTCCGCGCTTGCCGAACATGGTCTGGTTCCCGATTCCCGATGCTTACGATTTCAGCCGGAGCCGGCCGAAGAGGCCCGGCTTCTTCGGCTTTCTCGCCTCGCCCCGGCCCGTCAGGACATGGGCGATGTGGTGGAAGACCGCGATCGAGGGGTGCTTGACGTCGGTCTCCCCGATCATCCGGCCACTGTTGGCGGCATTGCCGAAGGTGCCCGGATCGAAGGCGATCTCGCCCAGCGGATGCAGGCCGAGCGGCTCGGTGAACTCGGAGGCCGAGATCTCCGGCCGCTTCGGCATGGCGAGCTGGTTGAGGATCAGATAGGGGGGCGCGTCGTTCGGCCGGACCTTGGCGAGGGTGTCGACGAGGTTCTTGGCGTTGCGCAGGTTGGCAAGGTCCGGCGCGGCGGTGATCACCACCTGGTCGGCGCGGGCCAAGACGGTGCGCGTCCACTCGTTCCAGACATGCGGCACGTCGAGCAGCACCGCCGGGGCGCCGCGCTGGGCGGTCTCGATCAGCGCGTTGAAGGCGTCGCCCTCGAAATCATAGGTGCGGTCGAGCATCGAGGGCGCGGCGAGCAGCGACAGGTGCTCGGCGCACTGGGCGAGCAGGCGGTCGAGATAGACGTCGTCGATGCGGTCGGCGGACTGCAGCGCCTCGGCGATCCCCTGGGCCGGATCCTGGTCGAAATTGATGTTGGCGGTGCCGAAGGCGAGATCGAGATCGGCGAGCACCACGTCGGTGGAGAACAGCTTGGAGATCGACCAGGCGACGTTGTGGGCGAGCGTCGAGGAGCCGACGCCGCCCTTGGCGCCGACGAAGGCGATGGTGCGGCCGAGCGGCTCGGCGCCTTCGGCGAGGAACAATTCGCCGATCACCGTCATCACGTCGCCGAGCGAGATCGGCGCCACCAGATATTCGGAAATGCCCCGGTGGATCAGGTCGCGGTAGAGCGCCACGTCGTTGTGATGGCCGATGATCACGACCTTCGAGCCGGGATCGCAGAAGTCGGCGAGGACGTCGAGCTCGGAGACCAGCTCGAGGGGCGTGAGGCGCGATTCCAGGATGACGAGATTGGGTGTCGGCGCCGTCTGGAAGTGCTCGGTGGCGGCCTTGATGCCGCCCATCTGCACCTTCAGGTGGGCCTTCGCCATGCGCCGGTCGCTGCCGGCCTTCTCGATCGGGACGGCGACGCCCTCGGTCTCGCAGAAGGCCTGGATCGAGATCCGCGGGATCGGGCGAACCTTGTCGATCTGCTGGCGATCCTGCGGCGTGAACGCCCCGGATCCGGTGGCGAGCGTCTGTTCCATCGACATGTTCCCCATCACCACTCGTAGTCGGACTCGGCGTCCATCGGATCGGCGCTCGTGACCTTGCCGTTGCGATATTTGTCGATCACGTTCGTGCGGCGCTGGGCATCGGACGGATCCATGCCGCGCGGCGCGAGCAGATCGCGCGGGTCGGCGATCTGCGCCGCGATGTTCTGCTGACTGGCGCAGCCGAAATTGTAGTAGTTCTTGTTCTCTTGGGTTTCCCCGAGATCCTCGGGCCAGCGGCCGCAGGGCCCGGTCTCGGCGACGAGGGTGGAATAGGCCAGCCGGATCGGCGTCGGCCCGGTGTCGCCGACCGCCGAATAGGGCATGATCAGGATCCGCTTGCGATCGACGCGCTGCTTCTGCAGCGTCTTGACGACATCCCGCGAGACCGCGTCGGCGGCCCGTTCGTTGGCCGATCCGTAGGGCACCAGGACGCGGATCGTGTCGATCCGGTCGGCATTGAAGCGGCTGGCGAACTCCTCGACGCGGCTGCGGCTGGACAGCGTCAGCCGGGCTTCCGAGGAGGAGACCGGGATGTCGATCGCCGTCTCGGCCTGCGACACGACGATCGGATGCCGGGTGCGGTAGTCGTCGGGAATGGCTCCGACCTCGACGTGCTGGACGTTGCCGCAGCCGGCGAGCAGCGACATGGCGAGAAGCGCGAGGACGCGGCGGGCGCCCAGCCCCGGTCCGGCGGTGCCGGCCTTTGCGGAAGATCGACGCGAAAAGAGAGGATGCTGTGTCACGGTCGTACGATCCCTCGAGCGCTCACTTGTAGATGAAGCCGACGACGCCGTAGTAGCGGCCCGGCGGAAGCTTGGTTTCCATGTGCCCGTAGACCCGGTTCAGCCGGCCGAGGAAGTTGGCCGAGCCGTCGCTCGAGAGGGCGAAGCCGTCGTCGGGCCGCGCCAGCGCCTGGCGGGCGACGGGGCGCACGAGATAGGGCGTGACGATGACCACCAGTTCGGTCTCGTAGCGCTGGAAGTCGCGGCTGCGGAACAGGGAGCCGATCACCGGGATCTTGCCGAGGCCGGGAATGCCGGAGACGACCTGGCGCACCTCGTCGCGCACGAGGCCGGCGATGACCAGCGAGCCGCCGGACGGCATCTCGACGGTGGTGTCGGCCAGCCGCTTCCTGAGGCCGATGTTGTTGACGGCCGGCGCGACGCCGCGCGGAATGTTGAAGGGGCTCTCGAAGGTCGGCTCGGAGACGCTCGTGCGGATCTTCAGGTTGATCCGGCCCGCCGAGAGCACGACCGGCGTGAAGTCGAGGCCGATGCCGTAGTCGATTTCCTTGCTCTCGTAGACGACGCTCGCCGGCTCGATGTCGTAGCCGACGATGTTGCCGGCCGAGTTGAGGATGGGCGTGCGGGTCTCGGCCTTCTCGGTCTTGCCGTTGCTGACGCTGAAGCTGCCGCCGACCTTGAAGCTCGCCTTCTCGCCGGAGATCGCGGTCAGGCTCGGCTCGGCCAGCGTGCGCATGACGCCCGCCTGTTCGAGGGCGGAGAGCTCCGCATCGATCGAGGTCGTGCCGATGGTGCCCTGGGCCAGCCCGCCGCTGCCCGAGAGCGCCTTGCCGAGGCCGAAGGGGTTGTCGCTGACGACGCCGAAGGTCATGCCGTCGATCGCCGAGGACAGGGAGCCGTTGAGGCCGAGCTGCTTGACGATCGAGCGCTGCACCTCGGCGACGGTCACCTTCAGCGTCACCTGGTCGTCGCCGGCGATCTGCAGGAGGTTGACGATCTGGCTGGAGCGCCGGTTCTCCTGGGCGAAGGCGACGTCGGCGCCGCTGCCCGCGCCGCTGCCGGTGGCGGCGGCCGACTGGATGTACTGGCCGGTGGTGCCCTCGCCGCCGGTGACGAACAGATTGGCCAGCCGCTCGACCCTGGCGGCATCCTGCGGCGTCAGGACCTGGCCGGTCAGGACGACGTTGTCGTTGATCATCTCGACGGTGACCTTCGAATCCGGCACGTATTTGCGGATCGAGGCCTCCAGACCGGTGATGTCACGCTCGATCTCGATGTCGATGGCGGCGATCTGCCGGCCGCGAGCGTCGAAGACGACGACGTTGGTCTGGCCGATCTGCTTGCCGAAGACGTAGATGCGCCGGGCATCCCGGGTCACCGCGTCGGCCACCGCCGGATTGGCGACGAGGATGTCGTGGGCGTCGGCCGAAAGGACGATCACCTTCGACTTGTTGAGGCCGAGCTTGATCGTCTGGCGGGCCTGGCTGACGTTGACGACCGCCTGGTCGGCCGCCGCCGGCGCGATCTGGAAGACCGGGCCGAGGCCCGTCGCGGTCGCGGCGAGGCCGACGACGGCGTTGCGCAGCGCGATCTTGAGGGCATGCAAGCTAAAACGGGTCGCCATCTGTTCCACCCTCACTGCGCCGTGGTGACTTCGTCGATGCGGCCGTAGCGCACGACGCGGATCTTGTTGTTCTGGGCCTTTTCCTGCTCGAGCAGGAAGCGGGCGTAGCCGGGCGAGCCGGGGACCGAGTCGGCGAGCGAGCGCAGCGACAGCACCAGCCGGTCGGCGATCTGCTGGGCCGCCGTCAGGGCCTCGGCCTGGGACGGGTCGACCTCGAGCGTCGCGGTCTGGCCGACGACGACCTGCTGGCCGTTCTGCTCCTGCACCGACTGGTCGATGGCGAGGACGCGCAGGTTGCGCAGCACGGTTTCGGTGGAGAGCCGCGGCGGCCGGCCGTCGGTGGTTTCGGCGCGGCGGGTCATGATCACGTCGACATGGTCGTTCGGCAGGATGAAGCCGCCGGCCGCCGTCTCCGCCGAGATGCGGATCGCCACCGCCCGCTTGCCCTCGTCGAGGATGGCGGAAAGGAAACCGTGGTCGGGACGGATCAGCTTGGATTCGCGCACCGGCTCGCCGGCGAAGAAGGACTGCCGCGCGATCGCGCCGTTGAATTCCTCGACCGCATTGGGTTTGGACGACTTCAGGACGAGGTCGGGGCCGATGCCGTCTTCCGGCCACTTCTGCCAGCCGAGGGTGCCGGCGATCGTGGAGCCCATCGGCACTTCGCTCTTGGTGACGAGCACGTCGACGAGGCGGATGGGTGGCTGGGCCGGAGCGGCGGAAATGATCACCGGCTCCTGCGGCTTCGACTGCGACAAACTGAGGGCCAGCAGTCCGGCGCCGATGGCGGCCATCGTCGCCACGCCAATCACCGCGATCCTTGCAAGGCTCATCCGACAACTCCCGTAAACCGGGCCGGCGTTCCGGCTGTTCACGCTGTTATCGTCCGCAAAACCTCAATGTATGGTTAACGAAACCTATCCGGGTGAGAGAATTCGTAAATCTTTCCCCGATCCCAGTCTTTCCCTGGTTTTCTCAGGGGAAGGTCGGCGCCAGCCGCCGCGCAGGAGGCGGCTGCGAGCCCGAGCCGCCGCGGCGGAAGAAGGGCCGGGATGCGCGCGCTGTCCCGCCAGCCACCCGGCCCTGCCACCAAACGACAGCGGCCCCGCCCGAGGGGCGAGGCCGCGTGTTTCGAACGGGGGCTCGCCGGAGCCCCCGCGATGGATTGGCTGCGATCAGACCCGACCGACCGCGAACTCCGGATAGGCCTCCACGCCGATCTCGGTGCGGTCGAGGCCGAGCGCCTCTTCCTCCGCCGAGACGCGGATGCCCATCGTGACCTTGAGAAGACCCCAGACGACGAGGCTGGCGACGAAGGCGAAGACGCCATAGGCGGCGATGCCGATCAGCTGCACGCCGAAGCTCGCATCCGCATTGGTGAGCGGCACGGCGAGGGTGCCCCAGATGCCGGCGAAGAGATGCACCGGGATCGCGCCGACGACGTCGTCGATCTTCAGCTTGTCGAGGAGCGGCACCGTGAAGACCACGATCACGCCGCCGACGGCGCCGATCAGGATCGCCGCGAGCGGCGACGGCTGGAGCGGCTCGGCGGTGATCGAGACGAGGCCGGCAAGCGCGCCGTTGAGCACCATGGTCACGTCGACCCGGCGATAGATCACCTGCAACAGGATCAGCGCCGCGACGACACCGCCCGCCGCGGCGAGGTTGGTGTTGGCGAAGATGCGCGAGACGTCGGACGCGTCGTTGATCGTGCCCATGGCGAGCTGGGACGCGCCGTTGAAGCCGAACCAGCCGAGCCAGAGGATGAAGGTGCCGAGCGTCGCCAGCGGGATCGACGAGCCGGGCATCGCGACGCCGCGTCCGTCAGGGGCGAAGCGGCCGGTGCGCGCGCCGAGGAGGAGCACGCCGGCAAGCGCCGCCCAGCCGCCGACAGAGTGGACGAGGGTCGAACCGGCGAAATCCTGGAAGCCCATCTCCTGCAGCCAGCCGGCGCCCCATTTCCACGAGCCGGCGATCGGGTAGATGAAGCCGGTGAGGACGACGGTGAAGGCGAGGAACGGCCAGAGCTTGATGCGCTCGGCGAGGGTGCCGGAGACGATCGAGGCGGCGGTGGCGACGAAGACCATCTGGAAGAACCAGTCGGAGGCCGTCGAATAGCCGGTGTCCAGCGCATTGCCGCCGACGGGATCGAAGGCATAGGGCGCGAAGGTGCCGATATAGCCGCCGTCGACGCCCGTATACATCAGGCTGTAGCCGACGATCCAGTACATGATGCCGGCGATCGAATAGAGCGCGATGTTCTTCAGGCACTGCATCGAGACGTTCTTGGAGCGCACGAGGCCCGCCTCGAGCATGGCGAAGCCCGCCGCCATCCACATCACGAGGAAGCCGCCCACGAGGAACAGCAGCGTGTTGAAGATGTAGGCGACCTCGGGGCTGGGCGCTGCGGAGACCGCAGCCGCCGCCGCTTCCGATCCCTGTCCGGCCGCCTCGGCGGCGGCCGGGGCGGCATCCTGGGCGAAGGCCGCGGTCGCGGCCATGCCGGCCATCAGGCCGGCGCAGAAAATGGCTTTCTTCAATCGCATCAGTCGATCGTTCTCCTTGAGGAATCTGAATCGCTTCTCGTCCGCGTCACAGCGCGTTGGCGTCGGTCTCACCGGTGCGGATGCGCACGGCGGAATCGATGCCGAAGACGAAGATCTTGCCGTCGCCGATCTGGCCGGTCTTGGCCGCCTGCTGGATCGCGTCGACCGCCCGGTCGACCATGTCCAGCGGCACCGCGACCTCGATCTTCAGCTTGGGCAGGAAACTGACGGCATATTCGGTGCCGCGATAGATTTCCGTGTGCCCCTTCTGGCGGCCATAGCCCTTGACCTCGGTGACGGTCAGCCCCTGGATCCCGACGCCGGTCAGCGCTTCACGCACCTCGTCCAGCTTGAATGGCTTGATGATCGCCATCACGATTTTCATGTGCACCTCGAACCTTGGGCGGCGCCGCCAGGGACGCCGTGTTGAACCGTTGCCCGATCGCGACCATCGGTGCGCGGGGGAACGACAGGATGAGAATCAAGGAACGTGCCAAACGGCCCGAGGCCTGCGACTTTTCCGGGAGATGGCGGATTTGCCCGGTCAGGAGGCGAAACCAGCGGGTGTGGATCGCCTCGAAAACTGCCGCAATGCACACAATTGCGGCAGTTGCCCACATGATAGGCGTCCGGCCTGCACGACGGCCCGGCGATGAGGCGACCGGTCGCTACGCCAGGAACCGCGCCACCGTCTGGCGCAGGGCCACGGCTTCCCCGATCCAGCCGTCCATCTGCAGGAAGCCGTGGATCATCCCGTCGAAGCGCTGGGTGACGGTCGCAACGCCCACCTCCTCGAGCCGGCGTGCGAAGGCCTCGCCCTCGTCGCGCAGGGGATCGTTCTCGCAGGTGACGAGCAGCGTCTCGGGAAGGCCGGAGAGGTCGGATGCGAGGAGCGGCGAGACGACGGGATCGGCCCGGCCTGCGGGATCCGGCACGAACAGGCCATTCTCGTAGGCGAGCGAGGCCTCCGTCATGACGTTGCCGGCCTCGCTCTCCAGCGAGGCGAAGCGCCGATCGGGCCGCAGATCGGTGTTCGGATAGAGCATCACCAGCTTCTCCGGCATCGCCTCGCCGGCATCGCGCAGCGCCAGCGCCACCACCGCGGCGAACAGCCCGCCGATGGAATCGCCGCCGATCGCCACGCGGCGCGGGTCGCAGCCGAGCTCGCGCGCCCGTCCGATCAGCGCCCGCGTCGCGGCGATGCAGTCCTCCTGCGGGGCTGGCGAGACGTGCTCGGGGGCGAGGCGGTAATCCACCGAGGCGAGAAGTCGCCCGGTCGTCGCCGACAGCTGCCGCAGCGCGACGTCGTGGCCGTCGAGGGAGCCGGCCATCGCGCCGCCGCCGTGATACCAGACGAGCAGGCCCTGATGCGGCGCTGCCGGCCGGTAGAGGCGGACCGGGATCGGCCCGGCGGCCGTCTTGCCGCTACTGCCGCCTCTCGTCTCGTCCTGACTTCCTGCAAGCCGCTCCACCACGATGTCCTCGCTGGCGACCCCCGTCGGGGCCTCGCCGGAATAGTCCTTGAGGGATCCGGTCATCGCCCGCGCCTGGGCGAGCTCCTGCTCGGCGTCCTCTGGCTCCGTCTGGACCGCCTTCTTGCGGGCGAGATCGGCGAGGACGGCTTGCGCTTGCGGGTTCGGCATCGGGTCAGATCCACCGTTTCTTCTTGAACAGCAGGAACAGGGCGATGCCGATGATCCCCATCGCGGCGAGCGCCACCGGATATCCGTAGGGGTGCTGGGTCAGCGGCATGTTCCACCAGGAGACGTCCGGGTTGAAGTTCATGCCCCAGATGCCGGCGAGAAAGGTCAGGGGGATGAAGATGGCCGAGATGATGGTGAGGAGGTTGATCACCGCGTTGGTCCTGGCCGCCGACAGCGTCATGTGGAGATCGATCATCCCGGCCGCCGTCTCGCGATAGGTGTCGTTGAGGTCGACCAGCTGGTCGCAATGATCCTGAACGTCGGCGAAGTAGATCCTCGTCTCCTCCGACAGGAACGGCCGCTCCATCCGCAGGACGACGCCGAGGGCGTCCCGCGTCGGCCGCAGATAGCGGCGCATGGTGAAGAGCTCGCGGCGCATGGCGTGGAGCTCCTGCACCTGCACGGCGTCGACGTCGTCGAAGATCGCGTCCTCGATCGCGTCGAGGCGCGTGCCATGGTGATCCACCACCGGGAAATAGGCGTCGACCACCGCGTCGATCAGCGCATAGGCGAGATAGTCCGCCCCGCCGTCGTGGAGTCGCGGGGCGCCCCGGGCGATGCGGTCGCGCACCGGATCGAAGGCATCGCCCGCCCGCTCCTGGAAGGTGATCACGAACCCCTCCCCGAAGAACAGGGACAACTGCTCGCTGTCCTCGCCGGAGAGCATGCGGATGACGATGAAGGCATAGGCCCCGTAGGCCTCGCATTTCGGCCGCTGGTCGGTGTTGACCACGTCCTCGAGGGTCAGGGGGTGGAGGCCGAAGGCCGCGCCGATGCGGCCGATCAGGTCGACGTCGGCAAGTCCGGTACAGTCGAGCCAGACCTTGTGGCAGGAGCCGCGCAAGGCCAGCGCCTCCTCCAGCGTGCAGCCCTCGAGCCGCTTCGTCTCGCCGCCGCCGAGGCCCGTCGCGGTCAGGCGCGAGCGGGTGGCTTGCGGATCGGCGACGAGCTGGCCGGGCGGCGCGCCGATCGCCGAGCGCTTGGCCTTCTCGCGCTTGTGTCTGCTCTTCCTGCGCCCGGTCAGATTGATCATTCCCGTCCTTGCTTCTGCCTGTCCATCGTGTGGGCATCGCAACGCCCGTGAGGAAAGGGATCAGATCGCCGGGACGTTCCCGATCTCGAGGCAATTGCTCCGTCAGCCCTTGCCGCCGAAGACCCGTTTCGGCTTGAAGGCGCCCTCCTCGATGGCGCCGAGCGCGATCAGCCGGCCGTGGCCCGTGGCGAAGGCCTCCTCGCAGAAGACCGGGGCGTCGCGGCCGCGCAGGATCACCGGATTGCCCGAGAGGACCCGGCTCGCCTGCTCGTCGGTGAGCATCACCTCGTAGAGATCGGCGAGCGCCGCTTCCGGCGCGATGACATATTCGTCGAGCGGCTTGAAGTCGACGACCCGGGCGGTGGCGCCGGATTCGATCGCCTCCGCGTCCAGCGTCTCGCGCCCCTCGTCGGCGGCTTCCAGAAGCTCGTCGAGCGGCACCATGTCGTCCTCGCCGAACGCCCCGACCGAGGTGCGGCGCAGGTCGACCACATGGCCGAAACAGCCGAGGTCGCGGCCGAGGTCGCGGGCGATGGCGCGCACATAGGTGCCCTTGCCGCATTCGGCCTCGAACACCGTGGTGTCGGCGTCGGGCTGGTCGACGATCTCGAGGCGCAGCACCTCGACCGTGCGGGGCGCGATCTCGACGACCTCGCCCTCGCGGGCCAGATCATAGGCGCGCTCGCCGGCGATCTTCACCGCCGAGAAGTCCGGCGGCACCTGGGTGATCTCGCCGATGTAGTTCGGCAGGAGCGCCTCGATCGCCTCGCGGTCCGGCCGGTCCCCGGACGACTTCGTCACCGGCCCCTCGGTGTCGTCGGTGGTCGTCTCGGCGCCCCAGCGCACGGAAAAGCGATAGACCTTGCGTCCGTCCATGACGAAGGGAACGGTCTTGGTGGCGTCGCCGAACGCGATCGGCAGCATGCCCGAGGCGAGCGGGTCGAGCGTGCCGGCATGGCCGGCCTTCTGGGCGAAATACAGCCATTTCAGCTTGCCCACCGCATCGGTCGAGCCCATCCCCTTCGGCTTGTCGAGGACGACCCAGCCGTTGATCGGCCGTCCCTTGGGCTTCTTGCCGCGCCGCGCCATCAGTTCCTGTCTCCGTTGGTCTTGCCGGCCCGCGCCGCGTCCTCGTCCGCCTCGCCCGCGTCGTCGCCATCGAGGTCGCGCTGGACCTCGGGCGACTTCAGGATCGCGTCGATGCGGGCGAAATTGTCGAAGGAGGTGTCGGTCCTGAACCGCACCTCCGGCATGTATTTCATCTGCTTGAGCGCCGGCGCCATGCGGCCCCTGATGAATTTGGCATTCTTGTTCAGCGCCGCGACGAAGGGAGCGGTGTCTTCCTGGCCGAGAATGGTGACGAAGGCCGTCCCGATCTTCAGATCCGGCGACATCCTGACCTCCGAAACCGAGACGAGCGCCTTTTCGAGCAGCGGATCCATGATCTCGCCGCGCTGGAAAACCTCGGTCAAAGCGTGGCGCACCTTCTCGCCAACGGAGAGCATGCGCTGGGACGGCGCGGATGTGGTTGCGCGGGCCATTGGAACCCCTTTGCGGTGTCGGCGCCCCGCGGCGCCGAGACTGGCGGCGGGGCTCGTTGAAAATTCTACAGAATGACGCAGGCGCTGTCGAAACCCAGCCGCGGCAGCCGGTCGAAGGTGGCGCCGGCGCCGTGGCCGATGTTGCAGGCCCAGTTGGTGCGCCAGGTCTGGCGCTGCGGGTCGTTCAGAAAGAACGCCTCGTCGATGCCCCTGGCGTCGATGCCGGACATCGGGCCGATGTCGAGGCCGAGGGCCCGCGCCGCCAGCATCAGATAGGCGCCCTGCAGCGTGCCGTTCCTGAAGGCGTGGATCTCGGCCGCCTCGGGCCTGTCGCGCAGGCCCGAAAACATGTCGGGCCGCTGCGGGAAGAGTTCGGGCATCTTGTCGGCGAAGGCAAGGTCGTAGGCGATGACGACAACCCAGGGTGCCGCCGCCGTCTTCTCGCGGTTGCCCTCGGAGATCAGCGGCAACAGCTTCTCGCGCGCCTCGCCCTTGGGAAAGAAGACGAAGCGGGCGGGAGAGGAATTGCCGCTGGTCGGTCCCATGCGGGCCAGATCGTAGGTGGCGCGGATCAGCGCTTCGGGGACGGCTTCCCCGGTCCAGGCGTTCTCGCTGCGGGCGTCGCGGAACAGGCGGTCGAGCGCCGCATCGTTGATGGGCTGGTGGGTCATGATCGAATTTCCAAGGCAATGGCCGAACGAAAGGCAGGGCGGGGGATATCCCCCGCCCTGCCCGATAGATGACGGTCTCTGGCTGGATTACAGCGTCCGCGCCACATGCTCGACGCGGAAGCACTCGATGATGTCGCCCTGGCGGATGTCCTCGTAGCGCTCGAACGCCATGCCGCATTCCTGGCCGCTGATGACCTTCTGCACTTCGTCCTTGAAGCGCTTGAGCGTCTTGAGCGTGCCCTCGTGGATGACGACGTTGTCGCGGATGAGGCGGACGCCCGCACCGCGCTCGACCTCGCCCTCGGTGACGAGACAGCCGGCGACCTTGCCGACCTTGGTGATGTTGAAGACCTCCCGGATCTCGGCATTGCCGAGGAAGGTCTCGCGCCGCTCCGGCGACAACAGGCCCGACATCGCGTCCTTCACGTCATCCACCAGGTCGTAGATGATGTTGTAGTAGCGGATCTCGATGCCCTCGCGCTCGGCCGCCTCGCGCGCCTGCTTGTTGGCACGGACGTTGAAGCCGATGATCGCCGCGTTCGATGCGGCGGCCAGCGAGATGTCGGACTCGGTGATCGCGCCGGCGCCCGAATGGACGATGAGAGCGCGCACCTCGTCGGTGGAGATGGCGTCGAGCGAGCCGGTGATCGCCTCGATCGAACCCTGCACGTCGCCCTTGATGAGCAGCGGGAAGTCCTTGAGGCCGGTATCCTGCAGCTGCGACATCATCTGCTCGAGCGAGCCGCGCTGGCCGGCGGACTTGGCCACCTGCTTCTCGCGGGCGAGACGCTGGCGGTACTCGGAGATCTCGCGGGCCTTGGACTCGTTCTCGACCACCGCGAAGCGATCGCCGGCATGGGGCGTGCCCTGCATGCCGAGGATCTCGACCGGCAAGGACGGCGGGGCTTCCTTGAGCTGCTCGCCCTTGTCGTTGATCAGCGCGCGCACCCGGCCCCATTCGTCGCCGGTGACGACGATGTCGCCGACCTTGAGCGTTCCGGTCTGGACGAGGACGGTCGCGACCGGGCCGCGGCCCTTGTCGAGCTGCGCCTCGATGACCACGCCCTCGGCGGTACGCGTCGGATCGGCCTTCAGGTCGAGGAGTTCGGCCTGCAGGAGGATCGCCTCGAGCAGCTTGTCGAGGCCGGTGCCCTTGATCGCCGAAACCTCGACGTCGAGCACTTCACCGCCCATGGATTCGACGAACACCTCGTGCTGCAGCAGCCCGCTGCGCACCTTGGCCGGATCGGCGCCCGGCTTGTCGATCTTGTTGATCGCCACGACGATCGGAACGCCCGCCGCCTTGGCATGACGGATCGATTCGATGGTCTGCGGCATGACGCTGTCGTCGGCCGCCACCACCAGCACCGCGATGTCCGTCGCCTGGGCGCCGCGGGCCCGCATCGCCGTGAAGGCGGCGTGGCCCGGGGTGTCGATGAACGAGATCTTGTGACCGTTCTGCTCGACCTGGTAGGCGCCGATATGCTGGGTGATCCCGCCGGCCTCGCCGGACACCACCTTGGTGTGGCGGATGGCGTCGAGCAGCGAGGTCTTGCCGTGGTCGACATGGCCCATGATGGTGACCACGGGCGGCCGCGACACCAGCTTCTCGGGATTGTCCTCGACACCGAAGATGCCGGTCTCGACGTCGGATTCGGCGACGCGGTTGACCGTGTGGCCGAATTCCGACGCGATGATCTCGGCGAGATCGGCCTCGATGATGTCGCCCGGCTTCATCATCTGTCCCTCTTTCATGAGGAACTTGATGACGTCGACGGAACGCTCCGACATGCGGTTGGCGAGTTCCTGGATCGTGATCGTCTCTGGCAGTATCACTTCGCGTATGATCTTCTCTCGCGGCTGGTTCTGCTGCGAGCGTTTGAATTTCTCCTGACGGCGGCGGATCGACGACAGCGAGCGGCCACGGCCGCCCTCTTCGGCGGTCAGCGCCTTGTCGAGGGTCAGCTTGCCGCTGCGGCGGCCTTCGTCGCGAGCCGGACGAGCCGGCTTCGCCGCCTCGGCGGGCGCTCCGCCACGGGGGCTGCGACGCGGGGCGCTGGCGCCGCGGCGCGCGGTCTCCTCGTCGTCGGCGATGCTGCGGCGGCGTCCCTCGCCCTTCTCGGCGCGCTGGGCAGCCGCCTCCGCGTCGGCCGGCGACAGCGGTGCCGCTTCCTTGGCGACCGGCGCCGGCTTGTTGCCGCGGCGGGTGGCGGCGTCGGCCTCGGCCTTGCGCTTGGCCTCGGCCTCGGCCTCGAGACGCGCCTGCTCCTCGGCCTGGCGGCGCTCGGATTCCTCGCGCTCGGCCCGGCGACGCTCGTCCTCGGCGATGCGGCGCGCCTCGTCCTCCTGGAACAGGCGACGCGCCTCGACCTCGCGCTGCTTGGCGAGCTCGAGCGCCCGGCGGCGGGCGTCCATCTCCCGCGAGGAGAGATCGGACAGCACCGCGCCGCGCGGCTGGCGCTGGCCGGGAGCGGCGGCCGCCTGCGGACGGCGATCGTCGCGCCCGCCACTGCCGGGGCGGTTGTTGGCACCGCCGCGGTTGTCCGGGCGGTTGTCGCTGCGCGGGCCACGTCCGCCGTCGCGGTTGCCGCCATCGCGGTTGCCACCATAGCCGTCACGGCCGCCGCGCCCGGCGGGCGCCTGCGACTGGCCGGGACGCGCCTGGCTCGGTGCGGAGGGCGAAGCGGCGGGGCGCGGCTGGGGCGTGGCGGCTGGCGTCGGAGCGGCGGCTCGGGGAGCCTCCTGCGGCGCAGCGGCAGCGGGAGCCTGAGCGGCAGGAGCCTCGGCCGCCGGCGTCGCAGCGGCCGGAGCGGACGCCTCGGCCGGGGCGGCGGCTGGCGCCTGGGCCGGAAGCTCCACAGCCTTGGCCTCGACGGGCGCGGGCGCAGCCTCGGCGGCCGGCGCGGTCTCCGCGGCCGGCGTCGCGGCTGCTGGCTCGGCCGGCGTCGCAGCCGCCGGCTCGGCAGGCGTCGGCGCAGCCTCGGCGGCGGGCGCAGGCGCAGGTGCGGGCCGCGGCGCGAACTCGATCTGCTTGGGCTTGCCGCCCGGATTGAGCGGCTGCGGCGCCGGCGTCACCTTCTGCGGCGCGCTG
>NZ_AQQS01000041.1 GCF_002088275.1 Aurantimonas sp. 22II-16-19i | reverse complement strand
CGTGCCGATGTTCACATGCGGCTTGTTACGCTCGAATTTGCTCTTGGCCATAGTGCCACTCCATTCATTTCATCTTGGCTCAAGCGAGCCGAACTGGTCCGACCTGAAAGGGTCCTTAGGCGTATTTCTTCTGGATCTCTTCGGCGACCTGGTTCGGGACCGGCTCGTAGTGATCGAAAAGCATCGTGTACTGCGCGCGGCCCTGGGACATGGAGCGCAGCGTGTTGACGTAGCCGAACATGTTGGCCAGCGGCACCATCGCGTTCACGGCCTGAAGGATGCCGCGCGGCTCGGTGCCCTGGATCTGCCCGCGCCGGGAGTTCAGGTCGCCGATGACGTCGCCGACATAGTCTTCCGGCGTCACCACCTCGACCTTCATGACCGGCTCGAGCAGCCGCGGACCGGCCTTCTGGATGGCTTCGCGGAAGCCCGCCCGTGCGGCGATCTCGAAGGCGAGAACCGAGGAGTCGACGTCATGGAAGGCGCCGTCGGTCAGCTCCGACTTGATGTCGACCATCGGGAAGCCCGCGAGCGGACCCGAACCCATGACCGACTTGATGCCCTTCTCGACACCGGGGATGTATTCCTTCGGAACCGAACCACCGACGATCTTCGACTCGAACGAGAAGCCCGCGCCGATCTCGGCCGGCTCGAAGGTCATCTTGACGCGGGCAAACTGGCCCGTGCCGCCGGTCTGCTTCTTGTGGGTATAGTCCACTTCGGCCCGGCGGGTGATCGTCTCGCGATAGGCCACCTGCGGCGCGCCGATATTCGCCTCGACCTTGAACTCGCGCTTCATGCGATCGACGAGAATGTCCAGATGCAATTCGCCCATGCCGGCGATGATCGTCTGGCCGCTCTCTTCGTCGGTCTTGACGCGGAAGGACGGATCCTCGGCGGCGAGACGGTTGAGCGCGAGGCCCATCTTTTCCTGGTCGGCCTTGGTCTTCGGCTCGATCGCGATCTCGATGACCGGATCGGGGAATTCCATGCGCTCGAGGATGACGGGCTTCAGCGGGTCACACAGGGTGTCGCCGGTCGTCGTGTCCTTGAGGCCGGCCAGAGCAACGATGTCGCCGGCAAAGGCTTCCTCGATGTCCTCGCGGGAATTGGAGTGCATCTGCAGCATGCGGCCGATGCGCTCCTTCTTCTCCTTGACGGTGTTCTGGAGCGAGGTGCCCTTGGTCAGAACGCCGGAGTAGATGCGAGCGAAGGTGAGCGAACCGACGAACGGGTCGTTCATGATCTTGAAGGCGAGCATCGACAGTGGCTCGTCGTCCGAGGACTTGCGGATCATCTCCGCGTCGGTCTTCGGATCGATGCCCTTGATCGGCTTGACCTCGACCGGCGACGGCAGGAAGTCGACCACCGCGTCGAGCAGCGGCTGGACGCCCTTGTTCTTGAAGGCCGAGCCACACAGGACCGGCGTGAACCAGACGTCGCAGGTGCCCTTGCGGATCAGCTTGCGGATCTCGTCATTGTCCGGCATCTGGCCTTCGAGATACCGCTCCATCGCGGGCTCGTCGACCTCGACGGCAGCCTCGATCATCATCTCGCGATATTCTTCGGCCTGGGCGCGCATGTCCTCGGGAATCTCGAGGATGTCCCACTGGGCGCCGAGATTCTCGTCGCGCCAGACGAGCGCCTTCATCTCGATCAGGTCGATGACGCCCTTCAGCTCGTTCTCCGCGCCGATCGGCAGCTGGATGACGATCGGACGGGCACCGAGACGAGACTTGATCATCTCGACGCAGCGGAAGAAGTCGGCGCCGATCTTGTCCATCTTGTTGACGAAGATCATCCGCGGAACCTGGTACTTGTCGGCCTGACGCCAGACAGTCTCGGTCTGCGGCTCGACACCGGCATTGGCGTCGAGGAGCGCGATCGCGCCGTCGAGCACGCGCAGCGAACGCTCGACCTCGATCGTGAAGTCGACGTGACCCGGCGTGTCGATGATGTTGAAGCGGCGCTTCTTGCCGTCGCGGCCCTGCCAGAACGTGGTCGTGGCAGCGGACGTGATGGTGATGCCGCGCTCCTGCTCCTGCTCCATCCAGTCCATCGTCGCGGCGCCGTCATGGACTTCGCCGATCTTGTGGGACTTGCCGGTGTAGAAGAGAATCCGCTCGGTCGTCGTCGTCTTGCCCGCGTCGATGTGGGCCATGATGCCGAAATTGCGGTAGTCTTCGATCTTGTATTCGCGTGCCATCGGGCGTCGCCTTTCAGACGGAAGCTTGAATTACCAGCGATAGTGCGAGAAGGCGCGGTTGGCTTCGGCCATCCGGTGCGTATCCTCGCGCTTCTTGACGGCCGAGCCACGGTTGTTCGCCGCGTCCATCAGCTCGCCGGAGAGGCGGTCGACCATCGTGGTCTCGTTACGGTTGCGCGCCGCCGCGATCAGCCAGCGGATCGCCAGAGCCTGACGCCGCTCGGGGCGCACATCGACCGGGACCTGGTAGGTCGCACCGCCGACGCGGCGGGAACGAACTTCCACATGCGGCGCGATGTTCTCGAGCGCCTGGTGGAAGATCGCGACAGACTCCTGGCGGGTCTTCTCGTGCACGACGTCGAAGGCGCCATAGACGATGCGCTCGGCGACCGACTTCTTGCCGTCGTACATCACGGCGTTCATGAACTTCGACACGACGAGATCACCGAACTTCGGGTCCGGGTTGATCTCTCGCTTTTCGGCACTGTGGCGACGGGACATTCTATCGTCTCTTCAAACTGATCGCGGGTCGGTTACTTCGGACGCTTGGCGCCGTACTTCGAACGGCGCTGCCTGCGGTTCTTCACGCCCTGCGTATCGAGAACGCCGCGGATGATGTGATAGCGCACACCGGGAAGATCCTTCACGCGGCCGCCGCGGATCATCACCACGGAGTGCTCCTGAAGGTTGTGGCCCTCGCCCGGAATGTAGCCGATGACTTCGTAGCCATTGACGAGACGCACCTTGGCGACCTTACGAAGCGCCGAGTTCGGCTTCTTCGGGGTCGTCGTATAGACGCGCGTGCAGACACCGCGCTTCTGCGGGTTCGCTTCGAGAGCCGGGACCGTGTTACGCTCGGTCGGGCGCACCCGCGGCTTCCGGATCAATTGGTTGATGGTCGGCATCCAACCCTACCTTCTAAGTCTTCCAGTCCCAGGTTCATAACGATGCGTCAGCCCAGCTGACGAGGGTGACCTCGCCATGCGCGAAACCGGGCAGTGATCCGCATGTCTTGCGGATTGCCCGGCGAGAAGCAGAGGACCGCGAACGGTCATGCGCCAGAGATTGACGTCTCGTTGAACGAAGCCTTGTTTGAGGCGACTGTTTCCCGGACTTGGCGTCGACAGGAAGAATTCGGTCTCACATCGGCTTTGTTGAGGCGTAACTAAACGGTCGGCTTCCTCGCGTCAAGCGGCAGGACCCGCATTTCTGGGCCTTTTCCCCCTTATCGGCGCAGATCAGCCCTGCAAGCCCCGGTTCGCTCGTAATAGGCCACCCGCTTGGCGCCCCCCGGGAGCGCTGCGTCACCGATCCGGCGGAATCCGAGCGCCTCATGGAATCGGATGGAGCCGGGATTCGGCGGCTCGACGTTGATCTCGCAGACGACTCGGTCGATTCCCGCCGCCGACGCCGCCGCGAACAGCGATTCGTAGAGCGCCCTCGCCAGCCCCCTCCCCCGTGCCGCGGGAGACACGACCAGCCGGTCGACATAGACGTAGCGCTGGAAGCGCGCGCGGAACCAGAGAAAGTTGGGGCTGTCGTAGTCGCTCGCCTGATCGAAGGCGATCAGCAGGGCGGTCGCGTCCTCCGTCTGCAGCGCCAGGAAGGCCGTGTCGATCAGCCGCGCGAATCCGGGCCCGTCGAGGAGCGAGAGTTCGGCGGCGTGGTCGTTGTTGAGGACGAGGAGCAGCGGCTGATCCTCTGCCCTGACGGAGATGATCGCCGGTCTGCCGCCGTCCACGGGATCGGCGCCCGTTCTGCCATCCGCCATCGCTTCCGCTCCTTGTCGTGCCGCGATCTCGCTCCGGCGCGGGCCGCTCGCAGCTGCGTCCCCGGTGACCGGCGCTCCTCGGAGTGGCAGCGCTTCTCGCAGGCCCCTCATAGCGAAAGGCCGCCCCCTTTCGGAAGCGGCCTTTCACAGGATTGTCGATCAGATGCGGCCGACGTCACTCGGCGGCGTCGTCCACCGCGGTGAGCATCCGGTCGGTCTCGGCGGCGTTCGCCGCCTTGCGGCGATCCTCGATGATGAGGTCGTCGCGCGAGCCGGCGATGCGGCGCATCTGGGTCATCATGCCACCGGTGCCCGCCGGGATCAGGCGGCCGACGATGACGTTCTCCTTCAGGCCCTGCAGCGTATCCGTCTTGCCGGCGACCGCGGCCTCGGTGAGGACGCGGGTGGTCTCCTGGAAGGAGGCCGCCGAGATGAAGGACGGCGTCTGCAGCGAGGCCTTGGTGATGCCGAGCAGGACCGGGTTGCCGGAAGCCGGCTTCTTGCCCTCTTCCTCCAGCTTCTCGTTCAGCTCCGCGAGCTCGATCCGGTCGACGTGGTCGCCCGGGATGTAGCCGCTATCGCCGGATTCGACGATCTCGACCTTCTGCAGCATCTGCCGGACGATGACCTCGATGTGCTTGTCGTTGATCAGAACGCCCTGCAACCGGTAGACTTCCTGGATCTCGTTGACGAGGTAGCTCGCGAGAGCCTCCACGCCGCGGATCGCCAGGATGTCGTGCGGCGCCGGGTTGCCGTCGAGGATGTAGTCGCCCTTTTCGATCACGTCGCCTTCCTGAAGATGGAAGGGCTTGCCCTTCGGGATCAGGTATTCGACGGGCTCGACGCCATCCTCGTGCGGCTCGATGATGATGCGGCGCTTGTTCTTGTAGTCGCGGCCGAACTTCACCGTACCGTCGATCTCCGCGATCACCGCGTTGTCCTTCGGCTTTCTGGCCTCGAACAGCTCGGCGACGCGCGGCAGACCACCGGTGATGTCCTTGGTCTTGGCGCTTTCCATCGGAATGCGCGACAGGACGTCGCCGGCCTGGACCCGCTGCCCCGGCTCGACCGACAGGATCGCGTCGACCGACTGGAAGTAGCGGGCGTCCGAGCCACGGGCGAGCTTCAGGATCTCGCCATTGTCGCCCTTGATGATGATCGCCGGCTTCAGGTCCGTGCCGCGCGGGCTGGCCCGCCAGTCGATGACCGCACGCTTGGTGATGCCGGTGGCCTCGTCGGCCTGTTCCGACACCGAGATGCCGTCCACCATGTCCTCGTAGTCGACCGTGCCCTCGAGCTCGGTCAGCACCGGACGGGTATAGGGATCCCACTCGGCGATACGCTGGCCGCGCTTCACCGTGTCCCCGTCGTCGACATAGACGCGCGAACCGTAGGTGACGCGGTGCGAAGCCCGCTCCTTGCCGCTCGGATCCATGATCAGGATCGCCATGTTGCGGCCCATGGCGACGAGCTTGCCGCCCGAATCGCGAACCACGTTGCGGTTGCGGATCTTCACCGAGCCCTCGTAGGAGGCCTCGAGGAAGGAGGAGTCCACCACCTGCGCGGTTCCGCCCATGTGGAAGGTGCGCATGGTCAGCTGGGTGCCCGGCTCGCCGATCGACTGCGCCGCGATGACGCCGACGGCCTCACCCATGTTGACCGGCGTGCCGCGGGCGAGATCGCGCCCGTAGCAGGTGGCGCAGATGCCGGTGCGGATTTCGCAGGTCAACGCCGAGCGGATCTTCACCGACTGGACGCTGGCCTTCTCGATGATCTCGACATCCGGCTCCTCGATGGTCACGCCACCCTTGACGATGACCTCGCCGGTGAGCGGGTGGAGGATGTCCTCCAGCGCGGTCCGGCCGAGGATCCGCTGGCCGATCGAGGCGACCACCTGGCCGGCGTCGACGATCGGCTGCATCGTCAGGCCCTTCTCGGTGCCGCAATCGGTCTGCGTGATGATGCAGTCCTGCGCCACGTCGACGAGACGACGGGTGAGATAGCCCGAGTTGGCCGTCTTCAGGGCGGTGTCCGCCAGGCCCTTGCGGGCGCCGTGGGTCGAGTTGAAGTACTCGAGCACGGTCAGACCTTCCTTGAAGTTCGAGATGATCGGCGTCTCGATGATCTCGCCCGAAGGCTTGGTCATCAGGCCGCGCATCGCCGCCAGCTGGCGCATCTGGGTCGGCGAACCACGCGCACCGGAGTGCGACATCATGTAGATCGAGTTCATCGGCTTCTGACGGCCGTTGTCGTCGAATTCGATGGCCTTGATGCGGGCCATCATCTCCTCGGCGATCTTGTCGGTGCACTTGGCCCAGGCGTCGACGACCTTGTTGTACTTCTCGCCCTGGGTGATCAGGCCGTCATTGTACTGCTGCTCGTATTCCTTCGCGAGCGCCTGGGTCTCGCCGATCATCCGCGCCTTGGTCTCGGGGATGAGCATGTCGTCCTTGCCGAACGAGATGCCCGCCGTGCAGGCATTGCGGAAGCCGAGCTGCATGATCCGGTCGCAGAAGATCACCGTCTCCTTCTGACCGCAGTGGCGATACACCGTGTCGATCATCTTGGAGATGTTCTTCTTCGTCATCAGCTGGTTGCAGATGTCGAAGGGGATCATGTGGTTCTTCGGCAGCAGTTCGCCGATCATCATGCGGCCGGGCGTCGTCTCGTGGATGCCGGACACCGGCTTGCCTTCGGCGTCCACGGTCTTGAACCGGCCGCGGACCTTCGAATGCAGGGTGACCGACTTCGTCGCCAGCGCATGGTCGAGCTCGCCCATGTCGGAGAAGGCCATGCCCTCGCCCGGCTCGTTCTCGTTCATGATCGACAGGTAGTAGAGGCCGAGCACCATGTCCTGCGACGGCACGATGATCGGTGCGCCGTTCGCCGGATGCAGGATGTTGTTGGTCGACATCATCAGGACGCGGGCTTCGAGCTGCGCCTCGATGGACAGCGGCACGTGGACCGCCATCTGGTCGCCGTCGAAGTCGGCGTTGAAGGCCGTGCAGACCAGCGGATGCAGCTGGATCGCCTTACCCTCGATCAGCACCGGCTCGAAGGCCTGGATGCCGAGACGATGCAGGGTCGGCGCACGGTTCAGAAGCACCGGATGCTCGCGGATCACCTCGTCGAGGATGTCCCAGACCTCCGGACGCTCCTTCTCGACCAGCTTCTTCGCCTGCTTCACCGTGGAGGAGAAGCCCTTGGCGTCGAGACGGGCATAGATGAACGGCTTGAACAGCTCGAGCGCCATCTTCTTCGGCAGGCCGCACTGGTGCAGCTTCAGCTCGGGACCGGTCACGATCACCGAACGGCCGGAATAGTCGACGCGCTTGCCGAGAAGGTTCTGCCGGAAGCGGCCCTGCTTGCCCTTCAGCATGTCGGACAGAGACTTCAGCGGACGCTTGTTGGCGCCCGTGATGACGCGGCCGCGACGGCCGTTGTCGAACAGGGCGTCGACGGCTTCCTGCAGCATCCGCTTCTCGTTGCGGATGATGATGCCCGGCGCGCGCAGCTCGATCAGCCGCTTCAGACGGTTGTTGCGGTTGATGACGCGGCGGTAGAGATCGTTGAGGTCGGACGTGGCGAAGCGGCCGCCGTCCAGGGGGACGAGCGGGCGCAGGTCCGGCGGGATCACCGGCACGACCGTCATGATCATCCATTCCGGGCGGTTGCCGGATTCCAGGAAGTTCTCGACGATCTTCAGCCGCTTCATCAGCTTCTTCGTCTTGAGCTCGGACGTCGTGGTCGCCAGCTCCTCGCGAAGGTCGACGGCGATCTTCTCGAGATCCATCGAGGCGAGCAGGTCCTGGATCGCCTCGGCGCCGATGAGGGCCGTGAAGGAATCCTCGCCGAACTCGTCGATGGCGATCATGTACTCTTCCTCACTGAGGAGCTGGTGCTCCTTCAGCGAGGTGAGGCCGGGCTCGGTGACGATGTAGTTCTCGAAATAGAGGACCCGCTCGATGTCCTTCAGGGTCATGTCGAGCAGCGTGCCGATGCGGCTCGGCAGCGACTTCAGGAACCAGATGTGGGCGACCGGCGCGGCGAGCTCGATGTGGCCCATGCGCTCGCGCCGCACGCGCGAGAGGGTGACCTCGACGCCGCACTTCTCGCAGATGATGCCCTTGTACTTCATGCGCTTGTACTTGCCGCACAAGCACTCGTAATCCTTGATCGGACCGAAGATGCGGGCGCAGAACAGGCCGTCGCGCTCCGGCTTGAAGGTCCGGTAGTTGATGGTTTCCGGCTTCTTGATCTCGCCGAAGGACCAGGAGAGGATCTTTTCCGGGCTCGCCAGCGAGATCCGGATCGAGTCGAACGTCTGCGCCGCAGCCTGCGGGTTGAAGATGTTCATGACCTCTTGGTTCATGGCTTTCTCCTTTCGAGGCGCTGGGCCTCATTCATGCCACCCGAGATGACACTGAAAAATCAGCTCTCAAGAGGCGGCCGTCCTGCCGCCCCGCTGGATCGTGAGCGAACGATCCCCAAACCATGCTTCAACTGACGAAAGACCGCACCAGAAGCGCCACGATTCCGGCCACGCCGATCCCGGTCATCCATTTCAGGACGGCGAGATCAGTCCGGATCTCGCCGATCTGCTTTTGGTAGTCGGCGACTTCCTCAGCCGCCTTCCTCGCCTTTTCGTCGTCGACATTCGCCGAGCGGAGGGCGTCATAGAGTGATCCCATCATCAATGCCATGACGCCCCTCCCCGCTCGTTCGTTTGCCTCTTACTCTGCCGCATCCGGCAGGTTGGTCGGCGTCGCCGGCGCCGGCAGTTCGGCCGCTGTGTTCTGCAGGTCGACGTCGAGGCCGAGCGAGCGCATCTCCTTGACGAGAACGTTGAAGCTCTCCGGAATGCCCGATTCGAACGCGTCGTCGCCCCGGACGATCGACTCGTAGACCTTGGTGCGGCCCGCGACGTCGTCCGACTTGACCGTCAGCATCTCCTGCAGCGTGTAGGCCGCGCCGTAGGCTTCGAGGGCCCAGACCTCCATCTCGCCGAAGCGCTGTCCACCGAACTGCGCCTTGCCGCCGAGCGGCTGCTGGGTGACCAGCGAGTACGGTCCGATCGAACGGGCGTGGATCTTGTCGTCCACCAGGTGATGCAGCTTCAGCATGTAGATGTAGCCGACGGTCACCTGCCTGTCGAAGGCCTCGCCGGTCCGCCCGTCATAGAGCGTGACCTGGCCCGAGCCGTTCAGCCCGGCCCTCTCCAGCCATTCGACGATGTCCTTCTCGTTCGCCCCGTCGAAGACCGGGGTCGCGATGGACACGCCCTTGGTCATCTGCTTGGCGAGCGTGACGACGCTGGCGTCGTCGTAGGACTTCACCGGCTCGTTGCGGTCGTTGTCGCCGAGCAGACCGGCGATCTCGTCGCGCAGCGGCGAGGCGTCGTGGGTCTGCTTGTAGACCTCCATCATCTCGCCGATCTTCTTGCCCATGCCGGCGCAAGCCCAGCCGAGATGGGTCTCGAGGATCTGCCCGACATTCATCCGGCTCGGCACGCCGAGCGGGTTGAGAACGATGTCGACATGGGTGCCGTCCTCGGTGAACGGCATGTCCTCGACCGGCACGATCCGCGAGACCACGCCCTTGTTGCCGTGACGGCCGGCCATCTTGTCGCCCGGCTGGATCTTGCGCTTGACCGCGACGAAGACCTTCACCTGCTTCATGACGCCCGGCGGCAGCTCGTCGCCGCGCTGGACCTTCTCGACCTTGTCCATGAAGCGCTGCTCGAGCGTCTTCTTGGACTCGTCGTAGACGTTGCGCAGGTCCTCGAGCTCGGCCTGCAGCTTCTCGTCCTCGACGGCGAACATCCACCACTGCGAACGCGGATACTCCGCCATCGCCTCGGCCGACAGGGTCGAACCCTTCTTGAAGCTCTTCGGCCCCGCGATCGCGGCCTTGCCGTCGAGCATCTCGACGAGACGGCCGTAGACGTTGCGGTCGAGGATCGCCTGCTCGTCGTCGCGGTCCTTGGCGAGACGCTCGATCTCCTCGCGCTCGATCGCCATGGCGCGCTCGTCCTTCTCGACGCCGTGGCGATTGAAGACGCGCACCTCGACGACGGTGCCGTAGGTGCCGGGAGGCATGCGGCTCGAGGTGTCGCGGACGTCGGACGCCTTCTCGCCGAAGATGGCGCGCAGGAGCTTCTCCTCCGGCGTCATCGGGCTTTCGCCCTTCGGCGTGATCTTGCCGACCAGGATGTCGCCCGGCTGCACTTCCGCGCCGATATAGACGATGCCCGCCTCGTCGAGGTTCTTCAGCGCTTCTTCCGAGACGTTCGGAATGTCGCGGGTGATCTCCTCCGGTCCGAGCTTGGTGTCGCGCGCCATGACCTCGAACTCCTCGATGTGGATCGAGGTGAAGACGTCGTCGGCGACGATCCGCTCGGAGAGCAGGATCGAGTCCTCGTAGTTGTAGCCGTTCCACGGCATGAACGCGACGAGCACGTTGCGGCCGAGCGCCAGATCGCCGAGATCGGTTGAGGGACCGTCGGCGATGATGTCGCCCTTCGCCACCCGGTCGCCCACCGCCACCAGCGGACGCTGGTTGATGCAGGTGTTCTGGTTCGAACGCTGGAACTTCATCAGCCGGTAGATGTCGACGCCGGACTTGCCGGCCTCGAGGTCTTCCGTGGCGCGGATGACGATACGCGTCGCGTCGACCTGGTCGACCACGCCGGTGCGGCGGGCGCCGATCGCGGCACCCGAATCCCGGGCGACGATCGGCTCCATGCCGGTGCCGACGAACGGCGCCTCGGCGCGCACAAGCGGCACCGCCTGACGCTGCATGTTCGAGCCCATGAGGGCGCGGTTGGCATCGTCGTTCTCGAGGAACGGGATGAGCGCCGCGGCGACCGACACCAGCTGCTTGGGCGAGACGTCCATCAGGTCGACGTTGTCGCGCGGCGTCATGAAGACGTCGCCGGCATGACGGCAGACCACGAACTCGTTCTGGAACGTGCTCTCGTCGGTCAGGATGGCGTTCGCCTGGGCGACGTGATGCTTGGATTCCTCCATCGCCGACAGATAGACGACCTCGTGGGTCACCTTGCCGTCCACGACCTTGCGGTACGGGCTCTCGATGAAGCCGTACTTGTTGACGCGCGCGAAGGTGGCCAGCGAGTTGATCAGGCCGATGTTCGGGCCTTCCGGCGTCTCGATCGGGCAGATGCGGCCGTAGTGGGTCGGATGGACGTCGCGGACCTCGAAGCCCGCCCGCTCACGCGTCAGACCGCCCGGTCCAAGCGCCGAGAGACGACGCTTGTGGGTGATCTCGGAGAGCGGGTTGGTCTGGTCCATGAACTGCGAGAGCTGCGAGGAACCGAAGAACTCGCGCACGGCGGCGGCCGCCGGCTTGGCGTTGATCAGATCCTGCGGCATGACCGTGTCGACTTCGACCGAGGACATGCGCTCCTTGATCGCCCGCTCCATGCGGAGCAGGCCGACGCGGTACTGGTTCTCCATCAGCTCGCCGACCGAGCGCACCCGGCGGTTGCCGAGATTGTCGATGTCGTCGATCTCGCCGCGACCGTCGCGCAGGTCCACCAGCGTCTTGACGACGGCGATGATGTCCTCCTTGCGGAGCACGCGCACGGTATCCTCGGCGTCGACTTCCAGACGCATGTTCATCTTGACGCGGCCGACGGCCGACAGGTCGTAGCGCTCACTGTCGAAGAACAGCGAGTGGAACATCGCCTCGGCGGTTTCGATCGTCGGCGGCTCGCCCGGGCGCATGACCCGGTAGATGTCGAACAGCGCGTCCTGGCGCCCTTCGTTCTTGTCGGCGGCAAGGGTCGAGCGGATGTAGGCGCCGACATTGACGTGGTCGATGTCGAGCACCGAGATCTCGTCGTAGCCCGCGTCGATCAGGACCTTCAGGGTCTTCTCGTCGATCTCGTCGCCGGCTTCGAGGAACACCTCGCCGGTGGAGAAGTCGACGATGTCCTCGGCGAGATAGTAGCCGTAGAGATCGGCTTCCGTCGCGCGCAGGGCCTTGACGCCCTTCTCCTGCATCTGCCGGGCCTGGCGGGCGGTGACCTTCTTGCCGGCCTCGACCAGCACTTCGCCGCTGTCGGCGTCAATCAGGTCGACGGCGGCGTTCTGGCCGCGGACGCGGTCGACAGAGAAGGGCACGCGCCAGCCGTTCTTGTCGTACTTGAACTCGAGGACGTTGTAGAAGGTCGAGAGGATTTCCTCGCCGTCCATGCCGAGCGCCATGAGGAGCGACGTCACCGGGATCTTGCGGCGGCGGTCGATGCGCGCGTGGACGACGTCCTTGGCATCGAACTCGATGTCGAGCCAGGAGCCGCGATAGGGGATGACGCGGGCGGCGAACAGCAGCTTGCCCGAGGAATGCGACTTGCCCTTGTCGTGGTCGAAGAAGACGCCCGGCGAACGGTGCATCTGGGAGACGATGACGCGCTCGGTGCCGTTGACGATGAAGGTGCCGTTCATCGTCATGAGCGGCATGTCGCCCATGTAGACGTCCTGCTCCTTGATGTCCTTGATCGACTTGGACTGGGTGTCCTCGTCGATATCGAACACGATGAGGCGCAGCGTCACCTTCAGCGGCGCCGCATAGGTCAGGTCGCGCTGACGGCATTCGTCGACGTCGAACTTCGGTGCCTCGAATTCGTACTTGACGAATTCCAGCATCGCCTGGCCGGAAAAATCCGTGATCGGGAAGACCGACTTGAAGACGGCCTGGAGACCCTCGTCAGCCCGCCCGCCTTCGGGCTCGTCCACCATCAGGAACTGATCGTAGGAGGCCTTCTGGACCTCGATGAGATTGGGCATCTGTGCCACTTCGGGGATGTGCCCGAAGACCTTGCGCACCCGCCTGCGACCGGAAAATGTCGTCGTCTGGGACATCGTCGCTCCTTCTCGTAACGCCTTCGCCCTTGACCCAAGGGCTGACCCTGCTATCCCTCATCACATGAGGGCTGCCGCTTCGCAGCGGCAAATCGATTTGCGGGCGATGACCCCGTTTCCGGCCAAGCGGCCGGCAAGCCCCGCGCCATTCCGCAAGCCAGCGGAGGCGGCGCCCTCCCCGCAGCAAGCGGGGACATCCCTACGTCCTTGCGTCGAGCCGCCCGGCCCGCATCACCCAACACCCGCGCCGTCATCCGGGAGTTGAGAGATACGCCCTCGCATTCTCGACACCGCCCTGAATCCGGACGGCCGCCCGGCCTTCGCCGGGCCGTTGCCGGCCCCTGCATCTCGCAGCGGCCGGCAGGCACGGAAGGCGGGACGGCGAAACGCCGCCCCGCCCACCGAATTCGTCGTTGCGCCGGAGCGCCCCGATTACTTGACTTCGACCGTGGCGCCAGCCTTCTCGAGCTGGTCCTTGATCTTCTGGGCCTCGGCCTTGTCGACGCCTTCCTTGACGGGCTTCGGCGCGTTGTCGACGAGGTCCTTGGCTTCCTTGAGCCCGAGGCCCGTGAGCGCGCGGACTTCCTTGATGACGTTGATCTTCTGAGCGCCGGCGGAAGCGAGGATGACGTTGAACTCGGTCTGCTCCTCGGCAGCCTCGGCGGGGGCCGCACCGCCGGCAGCGGCAACCGCGACCGGAGCGGCGGCGGAGACGCCCCACTTCTCTTCCAGCATCTTCGACAGCTCGGCCGCCTCGAGGACGGTCAGGCTCGACAGGTCTTCAACGATCTTGGCGAGATCAGCCATGTTACATTTCCTTCAGGTTCGAACTTTGGTTTGAGCAGCGAGGAACCAACCTCACGCCGCCTCGTCCTTCTTGGCATAAGCCCCGAATACGCGTGCGAGCTGCGCCGCAGGCGCCTGGACCACCCCGGCGATGCGCGTGGCCGGCGTCTGAATCATGCCGACGAGCTTCGCCCGCAGTTCATCCAGCGACGGCAGCGAGGCGAGAGCCTTCACACCGTCCGCATCGAGGGTTGAGGCCCCCATCGCCCCGCCGAGGATCACGAGCTTGTCGTTGCCCTTGGCGAAGTCGTTGGTGACCTTGGCCGCCACCACTGGATCGCTGGAATAGGCGATCAGTGTCTGGCCCTCGAACAGGTTCGAGATGCCTTCGGCGTCCGTGCCTTGAAGAGCGATCTTGGCGAGACGGTTCTTCGCGACTTTGACGGACCCGCCCGCATCGCGCATCTTCGAACGATAGTCGTTCATCTGCGCCACGGTGAGTCCGGCATAGTGGGCCACCACGACGGTCGACGAGGCCTTGAAGGTCTCGTTGAGGGTCGTGACGAATTCGCGCTTTTCCGCTCTGTCCACTGCCTCTCTCCAGTTGACCGAAACACCCCTTGCGGAGCATCGCGGTCGGTTTGCCTTTTGCCGCCCGGATCAGCCGGGCGACGCTCGGAGATCCTGTCCCCTTACCCGTTACCTGCGGATGGAACCCGCGGGCGGCGCAAGGCATTCAGAGTTCGAACCCGGCCCCGGCAATCGCCGGAAAACGGTTCTTCGCTCGTCTCATGCGGGCTTTCTGACGATTAAGACCGGAACCGAAGATGGTTCGCGGCCGCCCACAATCTCGGACAGGCATGCGTGGAAGGCCCCGTGAGGCCTTCCTGTTCCGGGTCACCCCGGAATTCTTCGAAATCGCAAGCACCGGATATAGTTGCCCGGCGCGGCGATTGTAAGGGACCCGGCCGATCAGGCCGAGGCAGCGCCCGACAGGGTCGACGGGTCGATCTTGACGCCCGGGCCCATGGTCGAGGAAATCGCCACGCGCTTGACGTAGTTGCCCTTGGCACCCGACGGCTTGGCCTTGGTCACCGCATCGGCGAAGGCGCGGATGTTCTCGGCGATCTTCGCCGCGTCGAAGGACACCTTGCCGACGCCGGCGTGGACGATGCCCGCCTTCTCGACGCGGAACTCGACTGCGCCGCCCTTCGACGCCTTGACGGCAGCCGTGACGTCCGGCGTCACCGTGCCGACGCGCGGGTTCGGCATCAGGCCGCGGGGGCCGAGCACCTTGCCCAGGCGGCCGACGAGGCCCATCATGTCGGGCGTCGCGATGGCACGGTCGAAGTTGATGTTGCCGGCCTGGATCTCGGCGACGAGATCCTCGGCACCGACGATGTCGGCGCCCGCGGCCTTGGCCTCGTCCGCCTTGTCGCCGCGCGCGAAGACTGCGACGCGGACGGTACGGCCGGTGCCGTTCGGCAGGTTGACGACGCCGCGGACCATCTGGTCGGCGTGGCGCGGGTCGACGCCGAGATTCATCGCGACTTCGATGGTCTCGTCGAACTTGACGCTCGACTTGCCCTTGATCATCTCGATCGCCTCGTCGAGAGTGTAGAGCTTGGTGCGCTCGACACCTTCGCGGGCGGAGCGGATACGCTTGCCAGTGTTCGCCATGATGCCTACTCCGTGACCTCGAGACCCATCGAACGCGCGGAGCCTTCGATCATCGCAGTCGCGGCGTCGAGGTCGTTGGCGTTGAGGTCGACCATCTTCTTCTCGGCGATCTCGCGCAGCTGGGCGCGGGTGATCGTTCCGGCACTGGCCTTGCCCGGGGTCTTGGAGCCGGACTTCAGGTTGACCGCCTTCTTGAGGAAGTAGCTCACGGGCGGAGTCTTCATCGCGAAGGTGAAGGACTTGTCCTGATAGTAGGTGATGACGACGGGGATCGGCTGCCCCTTCTCCATCTCCTGAGTCTGCGCGTTGAACGACTTGCAGAACTCCATAATGTTGATGCCACGCTGACCGAGCGCCGGACCGATCGGGGGCGACGGCGTCGCCGAACCGGCCGCGACCTGCAGCTTCAGCTGGCCCGCTACCTTCTTAGCCATTTTTCCTGCCTTCTTTCGTCATGCCGGAGATCTCGGACCATCCGGCGGTTCGCAGTCCGCGCGGTACGGCGTGGCATGGGCCGGCTTGAAGAGCCCACGACGCCTTCCGCACGACAATGGCGCCCGCATCGGCGGGCGCCGCTCTTCGGGTCAGGTCTTTTCGACCTGGCCGAATTCCAGATCGACCGGCGTCGCGCGGCCGAAGATCGAGACTTCCACCTTGAGGCGGGCGCGCTCCTGATCGACTTCCTGGACGACACCGCTGAACGAGGCGAAGGGGCCGTCGGAGACCCGGACGTTCTCGCCGATGTCGAAGGACATGGTCGGCTTGGGGCGCTCGACGCCATCCTGGACCTGGTTCAGGATGTGGGTTGCCTCGGCCTCCGAAATCGGCACCGGGCGATTGTCGGGCCCGAGGAAGCCGGTCACCTTCGGGGTGTTCTTGATCAGCGAGAAGACCTGGTCGGTCAGCTCGGCCTTGACGAGGACGTAGCCGGGGAAGAACTTGCGCTCCGCATCGACCTTGCGGCCGCGGCGCACCTCGACGACCTTCTCGGTCGGAACGAGGATCTTCTCGAACTTGTCGGAGAGCCCCTTCTGGCGGGCCTGCTCCTCGATCGACTCGGCCACCTTCTTCTCGAAATTCGAATAGGCGTGAACGATGTACCAGCGGGCGGTCATGTAAACTTCAATATCTCCTGCGGCAGCGTCAGACGCCCGCATTCATGATCAGGCCGACGGCATAGCCGAGCGCCTGATCCGCGATGAAAAAGAATGCCGCCGCGAATGCGACCATGACGAAGACCATGAGCGTCGAGATCATGGTTTCGCGCCGGGTCGGCCACGTCACCTTCCCCGTCTCGGAACGCACCTGCTCCAGAAATTTGAACGGATTGGTCTTGGTCGCCATCGACTGCTCACGGCTAAAGCGCGTGAAGAGTGCCTCAACACCCCACGCGCCGTTTCCATTGGATGGGTCTTCTAACGGCCTTTGCCCCGATTCACAAGCCCCTGGCAAGGCGAAAAGTCGTGAACATAGGGTAAAGATTCGGACGGTCCATCGGCGATCGGACGGCTGTGGCTTGCCCTTCCCCGACCGCCGGGAAAAACATGGGATCAGTCGAACGCGTCCGCAAGATCGGACCGCGCCCGCGCCAGGTTCCAGCGCAGGATCGGGAACAGAACGGCCGCGACGAGGAGGAAGTTGGCGAGCGCCAGCCCCGCCGCCGCCAGCACGGTGACGGCGGCATCCGCGACGGGAGCCAGCGGCGAAGCCTCCGCCGGAACGAAGTCGGCGAGGCGCACCGCCAGCCAGAAGGCGATCGCGTCGAGCGGCAGGACGCGCGCCAGGAACCCCAGCGCCATTCCGAGGAGCAGCGAAGCGAGCCCGTAGGCCAGCGAGAACTGCAGCGCCACCCGCAAGGCGAGCCGGGCGACCGTCGACCGCGCGTTCCCCACGCTCCCGGCCCGGCCCCTCACATCACCTCGTAGACCGGTCCCTCGCCGCCCTGTGGCGGGACCCAGTTGATGTTCTGGTTGGGATCCTTGATGTCGCAGGTCTTGCAGTGGACGCAGTTCTGGGCGTTGATCACGAACTTGTCCTCGCCGCCCTCCTTCACCCACTCGTAGACCCCCGCAGGGCAGTAGCGCTGGGACGGGCCGGCATAGACGCCGAGTTCGGAAGATTTCTGGAGCGCCGGGTCCTTCACCTGGAGATGGACCGGCTGGTCCTCCTCGTGATTGGTGTTGGAGAGATAGACCGACGACACCTTGTCGAAGGTGAGTTCCCCGTCGGGCTTGGGATAGGCGATCGGCTTGTGCTTCTCTGCCGGCTCCAGGCAGGCATAGTCCGGCTTGCCATGGCTTTTCGTTCCGAAGAAGGAGAAGCCGAGGAGAGAATTCGTCCACATGTCGAGACCGCCGAGCATGATGCCGATGCGGGTTCCGTATTTCGACCACAGCGGCTTGACGTTGCGCACCGGCTTCAGGTCCTGCCCGATCGGCGAAGAACGCCACGTATCGTCGTAACCGGAGAGGAGATCGTGGGAGCGGCCGGCCTTCAGCGCCTCGGCCGCCTGTTCGGCCGCCAGCATGCCCGAGGTCATCGCGTTGTGGACGCCCTTGATGCGCGGCACGTTGACGAAGCCCGCCGAACAGCCGATCAGCGCGCCACCCGGGAAGACGAGCTTGGGCACCGACTGGTAGCCGCCCTCGGTGATCGCCCGCGCGCCATAGGCGATGCGCTTGCCGCCCTTGAGCAGCTCGGCGACGTCCGGATGCGTCTTGAAGCGCTGGAACTCCTCGAAGGGCGAGAGATAGGGGTTCTTGTAGTTCAGGTGGACGACGAAGCCGACATAGACCTGATTGTCGCCGAGATGGTAGAGGAACGACCCGCCGCCGGTCTTGTCGCCGAGCGGCCAGCCGAAGGAATGCTCGATGCGGCCGGGCTTCGCCTTCTCCGGCTCGATCTCCCACAGCTCCTTGATGCCGAGGCCGAACTTCGCCGGCTCGCGCCCCTGGTCGAGGCCGTAGGCGTGGATCGCCGTCTTCGCCAGCGACCCTCTGACGCCTTCGCCGAGGAAGACGTACTTGCCGAGCAGCGCCATGCCGCGCTGATACATGCCGCCGGGTTCGCCCGAGCGGGTGACGCCCATGTCGCCGGTGGCGACGCCGATGACGGCGTTGGCGTCGTCGAACAGCAGTTCGGACGCGGCAAAGCCCGGATAGATCTCGACGCCGAGGGCTTCGGCTTTTTCCGCCAGCCACTTGCAGACGAGGCCGAGCGAGACGACGAAATTGCCGTGGTTCGACATCAGCTTCGGCATCAGGGCGTTGGGCAGGCGGACCGAGCCCCCCTCGCCGTAGAAATAGAAGCGGTCCTCGGTGACGGCGGTCTTGATCGGCGTCTCCTCCTGGCGCCACTCCGGCAAGAGCCTGTCGAGGGCGGAGGGATCGAGGACGTTGCCGGACAGGACATGCGCCCCGACCTCGGCGGCCTTCTCGAGGACGACGACGGAAATCTCGGGGTCGATCTGCTTCAGCCGGATGGCCGCTGCCAGCCCGGCGGGCCCGGCGCCGACGATCACGACGTCGAACTCCATGGACTCGCGTTCGGGGGACTCGCGTTCAGGGGATTCGCGTTCCGGCGTCTCGGCTGCTTGGCTCAATGTCGTCTCCCTCGATTGGTCTTGCCGCCCCTGCGGCCGCCTCGCGCCCGCCACGTCCCGAGGCGGAGGCCAGGGCGCCTTCATAGCCGGCGCTTTTGTAGTCGTTCTAGTCCTTTCGCGCCAAAGATCGACCGGAACGGCCGAATTCGCCCGGATGCGTCCCGCCCACCGGCGGTTGACGGGGCCGATCGGGAGGGTGCTAAAGCGGGGCGAAATCGGAAGACGGCGGAGCGATGTCATGAATGCGGTCTATCTCGGCGTCGCCATCGTCTGCGAGATCATCGGCACCAGCGCGCTGAAGGCATCCGACGGCTTCACCCGGCTCGCGCCGTCGCTGGTCACCGTCCTCTTCTACGCCTTCGCCTTCTATTTCCTCTCGCTGCCGCTGCGCACGATGCCGGTCGGCGTCGTCTATGCCATCTGGTCCGGCTGCGGCATCGCCATGCTGGCGATGATCGACCTCTTCTGGTTCCGCACCCAGCTCGACGCCGCAGCCTTCCTCGGCCTCGGCCTCATCGTCGCCGGCGTCCTGGTCATCAACCTGTTCTCCTCGTCCGTCGGGCATTGAGGCGGGCTGCAATCGTGGCGGGGATCGGCTAGGGATCGGGGATGCTCGAGGAAACGCCCCGTCTGACCCGCGACGCCGCCGTCGCCCTGCTCGCCTGGTACCGCGAGGCGGGGATCGAGTCGCTGCTTCTCGACCAGCCGCGCGACCGCTTCGCCGAGACCGCCGCGGAGACCGAACGGCGCAAGGCGAAGGCGCGGCCGGCCGGCACCGCGGCGACGCAGGCTCAGGGTCGGCCGGACGGACGGCCAGACGGACGGGCCGAGAGCGTGCAGCGCGAGCGCGGCGCGCCGTCGGCCCCGCCATCGCCACCGAGCCGGCAGGCCTTCGGCGAACCTTCCCCCACCACCATGGGCGATTCGGCCTTTCCCTCGACGCGGATCGCGATCCCCGACGACGCAGCGCTTGCCGACGCCCGGGAGCGGGCGGTGAGCGCCGCCTCGCTGGCAGAGCTGCGCGAGCTGCTTCATGGCTTCGGGGGCTGCAACCTGAAGATCACCGCCAAGCACACCGTCTTCGGCGACGGGCCGGACAAGGCCGAGCTGATGCTGATCGGCGAGGCGCCCGGCCGTGACGAGGACATGGCGGGCGTGCCCTTCGTCGGCCGGTCGGGGCAGCTCCTCAACCGCATGCTCGCCGCCATCGGCATCGAGCGCGAGAGCGTGCGCGTCACCAACACCGTGCCCTGGCGCCCGCCCGGCAACCGGGCGCCGACACCGGCCGAGACGCGCATCTGCCTGCCCTTCGTCCAGCGGCAGATCGAACTGGTGGCGCCGAAGGTCATCGTCTGTCTCGGCTCGCCCTCGGCCAAGGCGATCCTCGGCTCGGCGGAGGGGATCCTCAGGATCCGGGGCAAGTGGCAGAGCTACAGCTTCGACATCGATCCGGGCGCAACGATCCCGGCGATCGCCATGCTGCACCCGGCCTATCTCCTGCGCCAGCCGGCCCAGAAGAAGCTCGCCTGGCAGGATCTCCTGGCCCTGAAGGCGAAGCTGGACGAGCTCTGAGCGCGGGCGCAACGACCTGTCGCTCCGGCCGGACGGCGTGCCCGAAATCCGTAACATTGCGCCCTTACAAGTCCTCGCCAAACACGGCCCGACGACGTAAGGCACGGCGGATCGATTCCCTCCGGCGCCGACCGCCGCAAATCCTCCTGCCGCGCGAGCTCCCGATGCACCTCCTGCCCATCGCCGCACTCCTCACATCGACCTTCTTCCTGATGGCGGGAGCGGGTCTGATGGGCATCCTGTTGCCCGTGCGCGGCTCGATCGAGGGCTGGACGAGCTACGAGATCGGCGCCTTCGGCACCAGCTACGCCCTCGCCTTCACCCTGGGCTGCGTGGTGATCCCGTGGATGGTGCGCAGCGCCGGCCATGTGCGGACGTTCTCCAGCCTCGCTGCCCTGCTGGCGATCTCGATCCTTCTCTGCGGCCTCTTCGTCGATCCGGTCGGCTGGGTGGTGTTCCGGGCACTGTCGGGCTTTGCCCTTGCCGGCAGCTACATGGTCATCGAGAGCTGGCTCAACGAGCGCGTCACCAACGAGACCCGCGGCACCATCTTCTCGGTCTACATGATCGTCACCATGGCCGCGATGATGGGCGGCCAATACGTCATGCCGCTGTCGAACCCCGGCGTCGCCGCGCCCTTCATGCTCTGCGCCATCGTCTTCGCCCTGTCGGTGATCCCGACCGCGCTGTCGCGGGCCCAGTCGCCGTCGCCGATCGCCACCGTCAAGATCGACGTCCTCATGCTGTTCCGCAATTCGCCGGTGGCGGCCGTCGGCATCCTCCTCGCCGGCATCCTGTCGGCCGGCTGGGGCAACATGGCGCCGGTGTTCGGCCAGCAGACCGGCCTGTCGACCACCGACATCGCCACGCTGACGGTCTCGGCGATGTTCGGCGGCGCGGTGTTCCAGATCCCGCTCGGCCGGATCTCCGACAAGACCGACCGACGCTACGTGATGACCGCCGCCGGCATCATCGGCGTCGGCGCGGCGGTCGCCGGCGTCTATCTCGCCGGCTCCTCGCCCATCGCCCTCTTCGCCACGGCCTTCGTCCTCGGCGGGATCATCTATCCGGCCTATTCCCTCGCCGTCGCCCATGCAAACGACTATGCCGCCGACGCCGACTTCGTGAAGGTGTCGAGCGGCCTTTTGATCCTCTACGGCATCGGCACGATGATCGGGCCGATCTACACCGCCGTCCTGATGGAGACGATCGGGCCGGTCGGCCTCTTCCAGGCGATGGGCTCGGCCATGGCGATCTACGCCGCCTACGCCTTCTACCGGACCTTCCGCCGCGTCGCGATCCCGGCCGACGAACGCCCGGACTTCCAGACCATCCCCTTCGCCCGCGTCCAGACGCCGGCGAGCTTCAGCCTCGACCCCCGCGCCGAGGCGAGCCTCGAGGCGGATGCCGTAGCGAGCGAGCACGATCTGGAAGACACCGGCAGGCCGCGGTCCGGCGGCAACCGGGAAGCCGCCTGACGACGCCCGGGACGCGCGATCAGATCGCCCCCCCGGGAAACCGCGTCGCCACCCAGTCGATGAACACCCGCACACGCCGCGACAGCTGGCGGTTGCGGGGGTAGAGAACGACCAGCGGCGTCGGCTGCGGCGGGCTCTCCGGCAGAACCTCGACGAGCGTGCCGGCCGCAAGGTCCGCCGCAAAGCGGTAATATGGCGCCTGCACGAGCCCGAAGCCGCGCCGCGCGAGATCGGCCATCACCTCGGAGCCGTTGACGGTGATGCGAGCCGGAAGGGCGATGGAGCGGACCTGCCCCTCGACGGTGAATTCCAGCGGCAGCACGGTGCCCGTGCGCGACGAGACGAAACCGACCGCCTCGTGGTTCGTCAGGTCCTCCACCGATCGAGGCGTCCCCGTCTTCGCCAGATAGGCCGGGCTTGCCACCGTGACCTCGCGGATGAAGGCGAGGCGCCGGGCGATCATCGAGCTGTCGTCGAGTTCGCCGGCACGAAGCACGCAGTCGACGCCCTCCCGCACGAGATCCACCATCCTGTCGCCCTCGCCGATGAACAGCTCGATCTCCGGATAGAGCGCGAAGAACGCGTCGAGGTGGGGCAGGATGAACGACATCGCGATGCGCGGGTGGACGTCGATGCGCAACCGGCCCTTCGGCCGCACGTCGGCGAACATCGCGTCGGCATCGTCGATCTCGTCGAGGATCTGCAGGCAGCGCCGATAATAGGCCTCGCCGTCCGGCGTCGGGGCGACGTGCCGCGTCGTGCGCGTCAGGAGTTGGGTCGCAAGCCGCGCCTCCAGCCGCTTGATGGCATCGGTCGCGGTCGAGCGCGACAGGCCGAGATCGCCGGCCGCGACCGTGAAGCTGCGGGTTTCGACGACGCGGGCGAAGAGGCGCATCTGATCGATCTGGTCCATTGTTCCCCTCGTCCGAATAGTCTTGCCGGTTGTCAGGGGATTATACCGGTCGGCCGATGATTTATCTCCCGGTCATCGTCCACGGACCGGGAGAGAACCATTGTCCAGAACAGCCACCAGGGTGGCGATCGTCACCGGCGGCTCGCGCGGCATCGGCGCGGCCATCGCGGCCCGGCTCGCCCATGACGGCTTCGCCGTCGTCGTCAACTACGCCCGCAACCGCGCTTGCGCCGATCAGGTCGTCGGCACGATCGAGGCGGCGGGCGGCAGAGCCCTCGCCGTTCAGGCGGATGTGGGCGCGAGGGACGGCCTGAAAAGCCTCTTCGACGCTGCGGAGGCGGCATTCGGCGGCGTCGACGTGCTCGTCAACAACGCCGGGATCATGAAGCTTTCCCCCATCGCCGGGGTCGATGACGAGAGCTTCGACGCCCAGGTCGCCGTCAATCTCGGCGGCGTCTTCCGCGGCATGCTGGAGGCGGCGAACCGGCTGCGCGACGGCGGCCGGATCGTCAGCGTCTCGACCAGCGTCGTCGGCATGAAGCTGCCCGTCTACGGCGTCTATGCCGCGATCAAGGCGGCCATCGAGACCCTGACGCCCATCCTCGCCAAGGAGCTCGGGCCCCGCGGCATCAGCGTCAACGCCGTCGCGCCGGGGCCGGTGGAGACGGAACTCTTCCTTTCGGGCAAGAGCGACGAACAGGTCGCGGCGATGGCCGCCATGAACCCGTTCAAGCGGATCGGCCGGCCGGAGGAGATCGCCGGCGTCGTCGCCTTTCTCGCCGGCCCGGACGGCGGCTGGGTCAACGGCCAGACGATCCGCGCCAATGGCGGCGTCGTCTGAGGCGGAGCAATCTCCCCCTTCATCAACTGCAAACAGGAGAACGGCCATGCCCTTCGCCAATTTCAAGACGCCGGAAGGCGCCCTCTCTAAGGCCCAGAAGGAAGAGATCGTGCACCGCACCACCGCGATGTTCGCCGAATATTTCGGCGAGGGCGTCAGGCCCTACACGATGGTGCTGATCGAGGAGGTCAAGGATGGCGGCTACGGCCGCGCCGACGAGGTCTTCGAGATCCCGACGGAGTATCGCGCAACCTGATCAGTCTTGCGCAGGCAAGACAGGACGGATAGGTCGATGACCGCCCGTCCTGTTCTTCAGCGAGCGCAGCGGCAGCGTCGAAGGGTTGATCTCGCAGATGCGAGATGGCAAGAAAGCGGCATAAGGACCCATTCGCTTGGGTGGCTATGCCGGGCGCCTATCCCTCGGCCAACCTCGAGAACATTCTGTTCGGGCCGCATTTTCAGGCCCCGTTTCTCCGCGCAAGCTGAAGACATCCATGACCTTTGCTGAAACCCTCCGCCACGAGTGGTTCGGGAACGTGCGAGCCGACATCCTGGCCGGCCTCGTCGTTGCCCTCGCCCTCATTCCCGAGGCCATCGCCTTTTCCATCATCGCCGGCGTCGATCCGAAAGTCGGCCTCTACGCCTCCTTCTCGATCGCCGTCCTGATTTCCTTCACCGGCGGGCGGCCGGGCATGATCTCCGCCGCCACCGCCGCCACCGCGGTGCTGATGGTCACGCTGGTGCGCGACCATGGCCTGCAGTATCTGTTCGCGGCCACCGTACTTGCCGGTATCCTGCAGATGATCGCCGGCGTCCTGAAGCTCGGCAACGCCATGCAGTTCGTCTCGCGCTCGGTGATGACCGGCTTCGTCAACGCGCTGGCGATCCTGATCTTCATGGCGCAGCTGCCCGAGCTGATCGGCGTGCCGCCGATGACCTACGTCATGGTCGCGGCGGGCCTCGCCATCATCTATCTCTTCCCCAGGCTGACCACGGCGGTCCCCTCGCCGCTGGTCGCCATCGTGGTGCTGACGGCGATCTCGCTGGCCTTTCCGATCGATCTGCGCGTCGTCGGCGACATGGGCGAGCTGCCGGATTCCCTGCCCTTCTTCCTGCTGCCGGACGTGCCGCTGACCCTCGAGACGCTGCTGATCATCCTGCCCTATTCGGCCGGCATCGCCGTCGTCGGCCTCTTGGAGTCGCTGATGACCGCGCAGATCATCGACGACCTGACGGACACCGGCTCGAACAAGAACCGCGAATGCGTCGGCCAGGGCGTCTCCAACACCGTCACCGGCTTCTTCGGCGGCATGGCAGGCTGCGCGATGATCGGCCAGTCGATCATCAACGTGAAGTCCGGCGGCCGCGGGCGGCTGTCGACCTTCTGCGCCGGCATCTTCCTGCTCATCCTCATCGTCGGCCTCGGCGACTGGGTGGCGATCATCCCGATGGCGGCCCTCGTCGCGATCATGATCATGGTGTCGATCGGCACCTTCTCCTGGTCCTCGATCCGCAACCTGAAGGACCATCCGCGCCGCTCGTCGGTGGTGATGCTGGCGACCGTCGTCGCCGTCGTCTGGACCCACAATCTGGCGATCGGCGTGGTCATCGGCGTGATGCTGTCCGGCGTCTTCTTCGCCTCCAAGGTCGCGCAGATCTTCCGCGTCACCTCGGCCCTGTCGCCCGACGGGCGCACGCGCACCTATAGCGTCGAGGGGCAGGTGTTCTTTGCCTCGACCGAGCGCTTCGCCTCGGCCTTCGACTTCAAGGAGGCGCTGGACAAGGTCATCATCGACGTCGGCGCGGCGCATATCTGGGACCTCTCCGGCGTCGGCGCGCTCGACCGGGTCATCCTGAAGTTCCGCCGCGAGGGCGCCGAGGTCGAGCTGCGCGGCATGAACGAGGCGAGCGCCACGCTGGTCGACAAGATCGCCGTCCACGACAAGCCCGGCGCGCTGGATCAGCTGGCGGCGCACTGACGGGGCCCGGCGTGGGGCGACACCAGCCCCGCGCGTCTGCTACGCTTCGTGGCGGGCAGCCCTTCGGTCGATGGTTCAAGAAAAGAGAGAGGGTCCCATGGCGATCATTCCTGGGGAGGAAACCATGCAGACGATCCTGGCCTGCGTCGACGGGTCGATCTACGGCAAGAGCGTCACCGACCACGCCGCCTGGGCTGCGACGCGGCTGTCTGCGCCCGTCGAGGTCGTGCATGCGATCGGCCGACGCGAGGCCGGCGGCGGCGCCTTCGACATGTCGGGCAATCTCGACCTCGACGAGCGCAGCATCCTGATGAGCGAATTGTCCGAACTCGACGAGAAGCGCGCCAAGATCGCCATGAAGCGCGGCCGGGTCGTGGTCGACGAGGCGGTCGCGCGGCTGAAGGCCGCCGGCGTTGCCGAGGTGAGCGGGAAGCTGCGCCATGGCGACATCGCCGACACCATCGCCGACCTTGCCGAAGAGACCCGTCTCGTCGTCGTCGGCAAGCGCGGCGAGGCGGCGGATTTTGCCAAGGGCCATCTCGGCTCCAACCTCGAGCGGGTGGCGCGCTCCGCCAAGCGCCCGCTGCTGATCGCGTCGCGGGCCTTCCGGCCGATCGGCAAGTTCCTCGTCGCCTTCGACGGCGGCAAGAGCTCGGCGCAGATCGTCGAACGGCTGTTCGCCAGCCCGCTCCTCAAGGACGTCCCCTGCCAGCTCTTCATGGTGGGCGAGCCGAGCGGCGATGCCGGCCAGCGGCTGCACGAGGCCGAAAAGCGCCTTCGTACGGCCGGGTATGCAGTATCCGTCCATATCGAGGAGGGCGATGCCGAGGAACTGATCGCCCGGAAGGTCGAGCGCGACGCGATCGACCTCGTGGTGATGGGCGCCTATGGCCACTCGCGCATCCGCACCTTCATCGTCGGCTCGACGACCACCGAGATCATCCGCCGCTGCGCGGTCCCGGCGCTGATCATCCGGTAGGCGTCGTCAGGCGTCGTCATCGCGGCGGCATCATCCGGTCGTCATCGCCGGGTGGCATCGTCGGTGCATTGCAGCGAATACGAGGCTTCCGATGCGACGCCTGACGGACATGCTTCGAGCGATCGCCCTTCGGGCCGGTCTCGCCCTTTGTCCCCTCGCCGCGGCGGCGCTTGCGGCGATGCCGGCGCAGGCCGAGACCGTCCGCGCCGCGATGGTCACCGTCGGCGATGGGTCCGGACGCTCCCACACACTCGCGGCGCTGATGCATGGCCAGCCGACGATCCTGCATGTCTGGGCGACATGGTGCGTTCCCTGCCGGGACGAACTGCCGGCCGTCGACCGTTTCGCGGCCGGTCTCGGGGCGGGCATCCGCGACCGCCTGATCGCGGTCTCGGTCGACACCCGGCCGCACGCCGACATCGCAGCGTTCCTCGCGGAGCTCGACGCGTCGCATCTGCGCCCCTGGCAGGTCACGGACGGCAATGCCGGCACCGCCTTCAGGCTGTTCGGCTATCCCGCGACGCTGCTCGTCGCCGCCGACGGGACGGTGGTCGAACGCTTTGCCGGGCCCGTCGACTGGGACGATCCGGCGGTTGCAATGCGGTTTGAGGCTTTCGTCAAAGTCGATCAGACCAGCGGTCTCGGAGATTGATTCCCGAGCTGCGAGGCCGCCCGGCACCTGAGCCCAAACCCCGTGGCGCCGGCCGAAGACCGAGCCGGACGGTCCAAGCAGCGGCCTCGGCTCAGTGCTGGTGCCCGGCGTGGCTGTGCTGGGTGGCGTCGGCGGCCTCGACCTGGACATGCATCTCCAGATGGCCGGTGTCGAATTCGAACTCGACCTCCAGCTCGTCGCCCTTCTGCAGCGGCTGCGCGAGCCCCACGAGCCGGATCGCCAGGCCCTTCGGCTGCAGGACGAGCTTGCGGCCGGGCTTGACCGACACGAAGGGCAAAGCGACGTAGGTCGGCTCGCCGTCCTTCAGCTGGAAGCCGACGAGCTCGGCCGTCTTCGCCGCCGCGCTCTCGGCGCCCTCGAGCTTCACCTCGGCCTCGCCCTTGTTCTCGATCGTCACGAAGACCAGCGCGGTGCCTTCGCTCGTCGCCCGCGTCCAGGCGTGCAGGGCCCGGACGCCCTCGATCTCGGCCAGATGGTGGGCCTCTTCCTCCTTGTGGCCGGGATGCCCCGCCTCGTCGTGGCCTTTCTCTTCGTGACCTTCCTCGTGGTGGGCTCCGGCCTGATCGCCATGCTGCCCGTTGGCGTCATGGGCAAGGCCCGGCGCGGCGAGAGCGACGAGAAGCGCGAGCGCGGCGGCGGTGGTTCGGATCATCGGGAAGGCTCCGGAGATGGTTGACCAGGCAGCATTCAGGATCGCAGGTCGGTGATGACGTCGCGCGACAGGGCGCCGAAGGCGGGGAGCAGCGCGATAAGGACGGTGAGGCTGACGAAGCCGGCGACGAGATGGAACTCCGGCCAGCCGAGGGTCGCCTCGACCAGGATGTCGGTGCGCGCGGTGACGATCCGCGAGATGATCCCGACGGCGGCGAGGCCGACGCCGATGCCGAGGACGGCGCCGGCGCCGATCAGCGTCGCGGCATAGGTCCAGACGACGGAAAACACGAAGCGGTCCGGCGCGCCGAGAGCCCGCAAAAGGGCGAGGCGCCGGGCATAGAGCCGGATCAGCACGGCGAGGCCGGCGAGGACCCCCGCGGCGACCAGGAGCTGGGTGACCACCGCCATCACCGACATCACCTGCCGCACGTCGCCGAGGAGTCCATGGAGCTGGGAGAGCACCGCGCCGGGGAAGAAGGCCATGGTCCGCTCCGTGGTGAATTCGGAGCGCAGGGCATAGTTCGCCCAGAGCTGGTCGGCGCGTACCAGGATCGCCGGCGTGCCGGGAAAATAGTCCGGGTCGAAGGGCGGCCCGATCTGCCCCTCCCGCTCCGGCCCATGGCCGAGCGGCAGGCCGTGGACCTTCCAGACGCTCTCGACCGGCACGAGGATCGCCTTGTCCCAGGGATTGCCGGTCGGCGCCATCCGGCCGACGACGCGCAGCGACACGCCGTCATGGGCGTGCTCCTCCGCCCCGTCGCCGACGCCGTGCGAGGGGGTGAACAGGGCGCCGACGTCGAGGGGAACCCGGGCGCCGACCACGGCCTCCTCGATCGTTGCAAACATCCGGCCCTCGGCGAGATCTCCGGACAGGTGGGTGACAAAGGCCGCCGTGGTGCCGACCACCGAGGAGTCGCGGTACGAATCCCCGTAGGCGATGGGCGCGGCCAGGGCGACGTCCTCGTTGGTCGCGATCTCATCATAGGTCGCACCGTCGATGAGCGGTACGTCGACCGGCTGCAGATAGACGGTGGCGAGCATCATCTGCACCTCCGAGCCGGGCGCGGTGACGACCAGGTCGAACTTCTCCGCCGCCCGCGCGGTGCCCTTCCGGATGCCGCGCTCCTGGGCGATCAGCCCGACGCCGAGGCCGACCGAGACGGCGATGAGCAGGACGAACAGCGCATTGGTCCAGCGATAGCGCCAGATCATCGCCCGGACGAGCGAGAACGGCCGGTAGGACCACACCACCGCCACCCCGGCGAGGAGCGCCGGCAGCAGCAGGAGGACGAACCAGAGCGCATCCTGCGCGACGACGGGCAGCCCATACCAGAACTCGGACCAGAACTCGGAAACCACGCTCGGCCTCTTGCAGCGGCAGGAAACTTCAGACGAGCGGGCGCCCGTCGACGACGTCGATGACGCGGTCCATGCGGGCATGGAGCGCCGCGTCATGGCTGACGGCGATGAGCGTGCGGCCGGTCTCGGCCGACAGCGCCGCCAGATCGTCGATCAGCCGGTCGGCGGAGGCCCGGTCGAGGCTTGCCGTCGGCTCGTCGGCGAGGATAATGGCGGGATCGTTGGCCAGCGCCCTCGCGACCGCGACGCGCTGGCGTTCGCCGCCGGAAAAGCTGTCGACCCGGCGGCCGCCGAGCGCTTCGAGACCCAGCCTCGCCAGTCCGGCCCGGGCGGTCTCGACGATCCGGCGCCGGGAGGAGCGCCTCGCATAGCGGGCGGCGATCGCCGCATTGCCGAGGGAGGAAAGCTCCTCGAACAGGAGGAAATCCTGGAACACCAGCCCGACATTCTCCCGGCGAAAGCGGGCGCGCTCGGCCGCCCCCATTTCCGAGACGAGATGCTCGCCCCAGGCGACGGCACCGCTGGCCGGCTTGAGGAGACCGGCGACGGCGAACAGCAGCGTCGACTTGCCCGCACCGGAGGGCCCTCGGATGCCGATCCTCGCACCCGCCGGAACGTCGAGCCGCTCGACGGTCAGGAGCGAGCGGCCCTCGCGGGTCGCAACGACGAGATCGCGGATCTGAAGGTCGAGGGACATCCGCCCTGCCTCAGCTTCGCTCGTAGACGGCGTCGGCGAGGCGCACGCGGCTGACGAAGCCGAGCTCGGGATCCTTATAGGTGCCGAGTTCGAGCTTGCCGTTCGTGACGATCTTCACGTTGAACGGCACCTGGTCGATGATGCGCTGGGTGTAGACGGCGAGGATGTCGTCCGGCCACTGCGCCTCGCTCTCGCAGAACGGGCAGACGGCCATCGGCCGCTTGGTGAGGACGAAGAAGTTCGATTCGGCCTTCAGAGGCGGCGCCATGAAGCCTTCGACGGCGATCCGTTCGCCCTCCCGCTCCTTGGCGTAGTCGGAGAAGGTGAGATCCTTGTTGTAGAGATCGCGCATGCGGACCGGCCCATCGCCGGCCGGGGTATCGGCCCTGGCAAGGTGCGGAACCAGAAGCGTGGCCGCCGAGGCCACCAGAAACTGACGTCGCTGCATCGCTCGTCTCCTCTGTCGTTATCGTCGACGCGTCGTGACAGTCGGGGAATCTGCGTCGAGGATCAAAAACGGGAAAGACCCGGCACGGCGGCCGGGTCCCTCCATTTGGTGTCGAGACGCCTTACTTGGCGGTCTCGCCGTCCTGAACGGCCTTGTTCATGACGTGGAAGATGTAGTTCTGCTCGACGGTGCCGTCGAACAGGTGCGACCAGGGGCCCTTGGCGTAGATCGCGACGTCGGTGCCGGCGTGGGTTTCCGAGTTCATCGGGATCAGCGCCTGCTGCAGATATTCCTTGTCCTGCGCAGCTTCGTTGGTGACGTCTTCGCGCGCGCCGGAGAAGGTGCCGTCGGTCTGTTCCTTGAGCACCGAGCCGGCGCCGTTCAGGTAGCCGATGACGGTGTAGGGCTTGCCGTCGGCCGCCAGATTCGGTTCGGCGGCGTGCTTGTAGTTGCCGCCGGCGGTGTTGGTGTTGACGTCGTAGCACAGGCCGAGGATCGGCGAGCCGCGACCGCAATAGCCGTTGAGGGCGATGGCATGCTCGTGGTCGGCGGTGACGATGATGAGGGTGTCCTCGTCATTGGTCATCTCGTCGGCCATGGCGACGGCCTTGGAGAAGGCGACACCGTCGGTGAGGGTCCGATAGGCGTTGCCGTCATGGTTGGCGTGATCGACGCGGCCGGCCTCGATCTCGAGATAGTAGCCGTTCTCGTTCTTGGAGAGGTATTCGATGGCCGCCTTGGTCATGTCGGCGAGCGAGGGCTCGTCGGCGTCGGTGCGGTCGGCCTCGTACTTCATGTGGCTGCCCTCGAAGAGAGCGAGCACCGGCTTGTCGGCCGCAAGATCGAGGCCGCTGAAGGTCTCGGTGTTCCAGGCGTACTGCGCGCCGGCCTGGGTCGCCTCGTCGATGAGGTTCTTGCCGTCGGCGCGCTTGCCCTTGGTGCCTTCCTGATCGGCGAGCGTCGTCTCCGCACCGACGAACATGCCGCGGCCGCCGCCCATGGCGAGGTCGATCACGCCGGCCTTCATCTGGTCGACGAGCTGCGAAGCGATGTCCTTCTGCGTGGTGCAGCCTTCCGGAACCGATTCCTCCCAGTCGCGGGCGGCGGTCTTGGCGTAGACGGCGGCGGGCGTCGCATGGGTGATGCGGGCGGTGGAGATGACGCCGACCGACTTGTCGCTCTCGCTGACGATTTCGGCGAAGGTCTTGAGCTGGTTGCCCTCGACCGAGGCGCAATCTTCGAAGACGCCGTTCTCGGAGAGGTTGATGGTGTTGAACAGCTGCTTGACGCCGGTGTTCATCGCGCCGGCGGTCGGTGCGGAGTCCGGGGTCTGGGCGTTGAGGTTGTAGGTCTTGGCGAGGGCGAGATGCGGGAACGTCTCGAAGGGCAGGACGTAGTCGTCACCCATGCCACCTTCCTGCTGGCCCATGAAAAGGCGCGTCGCATAGTTGGTGGTGACGCCGTTGCCGTCGGAAACCAGCAGAATGACGTTCTTGGCGCGCTTGGTGTTGGGCTGGCGCGCCATGATCTCGTTGATCTTCGCCTGGGCGTCGGTGAACCACGGGCTGTTCGCCTGCGGCAGGGAATCCTGCGCGACGGCAGCGGTGGAAACGAGCGCGGCAACGCTTGCGAGCAGCAGTTTCTTCATTTTTGGGAGCCTCTCCTGTCGAGGGGCAACCGCGCCCCTCCCCGGCATCCCTCTAGCGGTGCCAGATGACAGGAATGTAATGCTCGGCCGTTCTCGGACGGTGCCATTGCCGCACCGCCGAGTCCGCCCCTGTCCTCGCAGGGCCTGGCTGTCGCCGATCCCCGGGTCGCCGCTGGGGCGGCCCGGGATTTCCTCCCCGTCAGACGCCGATCTTGCCGCCGCCCTGCCTGGTGATCGCCACGACCGCCGGACGCACCGGCATGTCGTCGCGAAAGTCCGGCCAGCGGGTGGAGAGATCCTCGTAATAGGACGGCCGGCCGAAGCCTTCCCAGTCGTCGCCGCCATCGGCCGGATGCTGGACCGCGACGAAGAAGGTGGTGAGATCCGGCGTCGGCAGCGGGCCGCACATCTCGGCGCCGATCGGCACGCGGAAGAACAGCTTCGAGGTCGGCCGCTCGCCCTCGGTCTCGACGGCCCACAGGCCGTCGGTCCGGCCGGTCGCCTTCGGCGAATTGCCGTCGGTCGACACCCACAGGCGCCCGTCGGAATCGACGGCGCAGTTGTCCGGCATGCCGAACCAGCCATTCCTGGTGGTCTCGGTCGAGAAGGTCGCACCGACTTCGGCGACGGACGGATCGCCGCACTTCAGGAGGATCTCCCAGCGGCCCTCGGTCGACGCGAAGTCGCCGCCCTCCTCGTTGATCTCGATGATGTGGCCGAAGGCGTTGTCGACGCGGGGATTGGCCGCATTGGCCTCCTTGCGCCGGGTGTTGTTGGTCAGCATCACGTAGACGCGGCCGTCGCCATGGGGCTCGATGTCCTCCGGACGATCCATCGGCGTCGCCCCGAGAAGGTCGGCGGCGCGGCGGGTCTCGATCACGACGTCCGCCTGGCTCGCAAAGCCGTTTTCGGCGGTCAGCGGGCCCTCGCCGTGGACCAGCGGCATCCAGGTGACGGTGCCGGCTTCCTCGAACTTCGCGACATAGAGGGTTCCCTCGTCGAGAAGGTTCATGTTGGCGGCGCGGTCGTTCTCATCGTAGGTGCCGGCGGTCACGAACTTGTAGACATAGTCGAAGCGCTCGTCGTCGCCGAGATAGAAAACGACGCGGCCGTCCTTGTTGACGATCGACTCGGCACCCTCGTGCTTGAAGCGGCCGAGCGCGGTGCGCTTCTTCGGCACCGAGTTCGGATCGGCGACGTCGACCTCGACGACCCAGCCGAAGCGGTTCGGCTCGTTCGGCTCCTTGGAGACGTCGAAGCGCTCGTGGAAGTTGCCCCAGGCATAGGAGCCGTCCGGCACGCCGTAGCGCTTGTAGTTTTCGGCTTCCGGATGGCCTTCCGGCAGTTCGCCGATGAAGTAGCCGTGGAAGTTCTCCTCGGCCATGATGTAGGTGCCCCAGGGCGTGACGCCGCCGGCGCAGTTGTTGATCGTGCCGAGAACCTTGGTGCCGGTCGCATCGGCGGAGGTCTTGAGGCGGTCGTGGCCGGCAGCCGGGCCGGTCAGCTCCATCTCGGTCGTGGACGTGATGCGACGGTTCCTGGCGCCGTCGCGCACCACCTGCCACTTGCCGCCGTCCTTGCGGATCTCGACGATGGTTCCGCCATGGGCGGCCATCTCGATGTCGACGCGTTTCCGGTCGGCCGGGGCCACCTCGACCTTGCCGTCGACGACCGTCACGATACCCGGGAACATCAGGTGCTCGTTGGTGTATTCGTGATTGACGACAAGCATGCCGTGCTCGGACGAGCCGTCGATCGGGATGAAGCCGACATAGTCGTTGTTGTAGCCGAACTGGCGGGCCTGGGCCTCCGGCGTCTGGTTCGCCGGGTCGAAGTCCGGCGAGTCGGCAAACACCGCGTCGCCCCAGCGCAGCAGGATGTCGGCGTCATAGCCTTCGGCGACGTGATGGGTCGCGTCGACGCCCGCCTCGACTTCGGTGAAGGAGAACTTCGCGGTCTGGGCCTTGGCCTTCCCGGCGGTCATCAGCGCCATCGGGCTGACCGTCGCGGCGATCGCGGTGGCCGCCAGCGAACCGCGCAGGAAGCCGCGGCGGGAGAAGCGCGCCGCGATGATCTCGCCCATTGTCCGGTTGCTGGTCGGATTGAGGCCGTCGCCGTCCGCTTCCTCGAGCCGGCTCGTGCGGAAAACCGACTGGTTCGATGTCTTGTCGCTCATCTCGTCTACCCCGTTGTCGAAGCGCGTCCCGCGCGGCCGGCTCGGTCCCGGCCCCATCAAGTTCGAACGCTTCCAGATTTTAAACGGTATAACGTAACAAGACAGTGACATGACGGCCGTCGCAGGTCGCCCGGCGGATGCCGGGGCGACATGGCAAGGCGTTGCGCGGAAAGATGGATCTGCGAGGGCCTTGCCCTCGCCCTCGGGGCCTCAGCTGCCGCCCGGCGGCGAGACGCGCCGCGCCTTGCGCCGCTCGATGCCGAGCTGGTGCTCGCGCCAGATGATGAAGATCCCGGCCGACACGACGATCGCCGCGCCGAGGACCGTCGTCCAGGCCAGCGGATCGCCGAACAGGAACACCCCGATGGCGACGGCGAGGATCAACGAGGTGTATTCGAAGGGGGCGATGGTCGAGGTGTCGGCGTAGCGGTAGCTCGCCGTCAGGAGCAGCTGGCCGACGCCGCCGAGGAGCCCGGCGACGATCAGCACCGCCGCCTCGCGAGGGGCGGGAAGCACCCAGCCGAACGGCACCGACAGGAGTGCCAGGAGCGACGAGGTCAGGGAGAAGTAGACGACGATCGTCGCGGTCTTCTCCTTCTTCACCAGCCGCCGGATCTGGATCATCGCGACGGCGGCGAGGCAGGCCGAGCCGAGCGCGCCGAGGGCGCCCAGCGCTTCGGCGCCGCCGAGCCCGCCCGCCGACAGAAGGCTGAGATTGGGCGCCGTCACCACGCAGACGCCGACGAGGCCGATCGCCACCGCGGTCCAGCGATAGGCCCGCACGACCTCTTTCAGAAAGATCGCCGCGAAGACCACCGTCAGCAGCGGCGCCGCGTAGGAGATCGAGATCCATTCCGGATAGGGCAGCCGCGCCAGGGAATAGAAGGACAGGATCATCGACGTGACGCCGACGACGCCGCGCAAGAGGTGGCCCGAGACGTCGTCGGTCACCAGCGATCGCCGCAGGTCACCGAGCCAGGCGAGATAGATGATGACCGGGATGAGCGCGAAGAAGGAGCGGAAGAAGACGACCTCGCCGGGAGGGACCTCCTCCCCGACCGTCTTGATCAGGGTCTGCATCGCGACGAAGACGACGACCGAGATGCATTTCAGGCCGATCCCCACCGTGGGGTTCGGGTCGGCCGGCGGCGACATCGCCATGATCTGGTTCCTGCCCGCGAGGCTTCGGCCCGCCGGCACCTTGTTCTCGATCGGAAAGACGCCGCCCGGCCGGCCGTCTGGGACGACATCAGGGCGCCGGGCGAAATGAGAGTGCGGAATGAAACTGATGAAAAATGGTTACGATAGTGCTGACGCGCCGCCGAACTTTTTGTGCGGCGGCGCGCCGGGACCGTTCAACCCTCTCAGGCCGCCGTCGAGCCGCCCTGCAGCGCCTGCCACACCCGCGACGGCGTCGCAGGCATGTCGATGTGGTCGACGCCCACCGGCCGCAGGGCGTCGGCGACCGCATTCATCACCGCCGGCGCCGCGCCGATCGTGCCCGCCTCGCCGGCGCCCTTGATCCCGAGGGCATTGGTGGTCGAGGGGACGTTGCGGGTCTTGAAGTCGAACATCGGCAGGTCCCAGGCGCGCGGCATGGCGTAGTCCATGAAGCTCGCCGAGACGAGCTGGCCGTCGGCCGAATAGACCGTGTCTTCCAGAAGCGCCTGGCCGAGGCCCTGCGCCACGCCGCCATGGATCTGGCCGGCGAGGAGGACCGGGTTCACCGTCACTCCGAAGTCGTCGACGATCGTGTAGGCGACGATGCGGGTGGCACCGGTCTCCGCCTCGATCTCGACCTCGCAGATATGGGTGCCGTTCGGATAGGTGCACTCGTCCTGCTTGAACTCGCCCATCGCCTTCAGATCGTCGGCGCTCTTCGCCGCGGCCGCGAGCGCGGCGAAGTCGATGGCCCGGTCGGTGCCGGCGACCCGGGCGAAGCCGCCCTCGATCTCGATGTCGGCCGCCGCCGCCTCGAGCTCGTCCGAGGCGAGCTTCTTCAGCTTCTCCGCCAGCGCCTGGCTCGCCCGACGCACGGAGACGGCGCCGAGCGGGATCGAGCGCGAGCCGCCGGTGCCGCCGCCGGTCGGCGTCTCGTCGGTATCGCCCTGGCGCACGTCGATCCGGTCGTAGTCGAGCTTCAGCGCCTCGGCGACGAACTGCGCATAGGCCGTCTCATGGCCCTGGCCGTTCGACTGGGTGCCGATCTTCAGGGTCACGCGGCCGTCGGAGGTCAGCTCCGCATAGGCCGGCTCGGAGCCGGGGAAGGCGCAGGCCTCGACATAGGTCGCCATGCCGATGCCGCGCAGCTTGTTTTCGGCCTTGGCCGCCTCACGCCGCGCCTCGAAACCCGCCCAGTCGGCGCGGCGCATGGCCTCGGCCATGTGCCCGGCGAAGTCGCCGGTGTCGTAGAGCCGGCCGAACGCCGTCCTGTAGGGAAGCTGCTCCGGCTTGACGAAGTTCTTGCGCCGGATCTCGTCCCGCGTCACGCCGAGTTCGGCGGCGCATTTGTCGACGAGCCGCTCGATCAGATAGGCCGCCTCCGGCCGCCCGGCGCCGCGATAGGCGTCCACCGGCACGGTGTTGGTGTAGTAGACCGCGCAGGAGACGTCGATCGCCGGGATGTCGTAGAGCCCGGTCGCCATCGACATGCCGAACCACGGGATCATCGGGCCGTATTGCGAGGAATAGGCGCCGAGATTGGCGGCGATGTCGATCTTCAGCGCGGTGAAGCGGCCGTCAGCGTCGATCGCCATCTCGCCGGACACGATGTTGTCGCGGCCGTGGGTGTCGGTGACGAAATGCTCGCCGCGATCGGCGGTCCATTTGACCGGCCGGCCGAGCTTCCGGCCGGCGAACAGCACCAGCGCGTATTCGCGGTAGAGGAAGGCCTTGGTGCCGAAGCCGCCGCCGACGTCGCGGGTGAGGACGCGGATCTTCGAGGGCTCGACCTTGAAGACGATGTTCGCCAGCGTGTCGCGCAGACCGTGGACGCCCTGGCTGCCGGAGGTCAGCTGATAGCGACCTTCCTCCTCGACGAACTCGCCGATGGCCGAGCGGACCTCCATGTAGTTGCAGACCAGCCGGTTCTGGACGAGATCGATCCGCACCGTCCGGGCGGCGGCGGCAAAGGCTGCCTCGCTCGCCGCCTTGTCGCCCACATGCATGCGGCCGGCGACGTTGCTGCCGGCTTCCGGCCAGACCAGCGGGGCGCCCTCGCCCATCACCGCCTTGAGGTCGGCGACCGCGTCCAGCGGCTCATAATCCACCTCGACCAGTTCGGCGGCATCCTTGGCCTGCATCGCGGTCTCGGCGACGACGAAGGCGACGGCGTCGCCGACATGGCGCACCACGTCGCGGCACAAGACCGGCGCGTTGCGCGCCGCGAAGGGCACGCCGTCCTCCATCGCCGGCATGCCGAGGCAGGGAATGTCGCCGAGCCCGGCGACGTCCGCATGGGTCAGCACCAGCTTCACGCCCGGCGCGGCCTTCGCAGCCTCGACATCGGCGATGGTGAACCTGGCGCTCGCATGGGGCGAGCGCACGACGGCCGCGTGCAGCATGTCGGGCCGGCTCTCGTCGTCGGTGTAGCGTCCGGCGCCGCGGATCAGGCGGTCGTCCTCGACGCGCAGCACGGACGCGCCAAGGCCAAACTTCGGTGTCATCACGGTCATTGTCGAACTCTCCGGCGACGATGGCTAAGGGTGCCTGCGTCGGCAACTGGCTGGCGGACGCTTGCCCATCGGCTCGGCGTGGAACACACTTCGACGGGCGAACGAGGATAACACTTATTGCGACGGACGAACGGCGTCGAGTGCATTGCTGCCAACAATGATGCCGCGCGGCCCGGTCGACGGCCGTCGCGGCCGGCTGCCATCCTCTCGCAGCACTTGCAAGCCGGCGCGACGCAGGCCATTGCGGGCGATAGCAGAAGACGCACCGGACGACGCGCCGCGCACTGCGCCGGACGCGGAGCCCGCCACTCGGCCAGCCACAGGGCCAGATTCCGGACGAGACACCGGGCCGGACAACGAGGATGACGATCATGCAGCGCACCGAAGACGGCCAGACCGTGAAGCTCGCCGACTACCGGCCGACCGATTTCGTCCTCCATGGCGTCGACATGACGCTGATGCTGTTCGAAGGCCATGCGGAGATTGCCACGACGCTGACGCTGGAGCGCCGCGCCGGCGTCGCGGCGGATGCGCCGCTCGTCCTCGACGGCGACGAGCTGATCCTCGAGAGCCTCGCCCTCGACGGCGAGACGCTGTCCCCGTCCCGCTACGTGGCGACGCCCGAGCAGCTGACGGTGACCGGGCTCGCCGAGAGCGGGCGCTTCGAACTCGCCATCGGGACACGCATTGCGCCCGAGGCCAATTCCAAGCTGATGGGCCTCTTCCGCTCCAACGGCATCTGGTGCAGCCAGTGCGAGGCCGAGGGCTTCCGCCGCATCACCTATTTCCTCGACCGGCCGGACGTGCTGGCACCCTACCGGGTGCGGATCGAGGCAGACCGGACGGCGGCGCCGATCCTCCTGTCCAACGGCAACCCCGTCGAGGCCGGCGATCTCGAAGGCGGCCGCCACTTCGCCGTCTGGGACGACCCGTTCAACAAGCCGTCCTATCTCTTCGCCGTGGTCGCCGGCGACCTCGACCTCCTCACCGACGAATTCGTCACCATGAGCGGCCGGCGGGTCGCCCTCGGCATCTACACCGAAAAGGGCCGCGCGCCCCAGGCGGCCTATGCGATGGACGCGCTGAAGCGCTCGATGGCCTGGGACGAGCGGCGCTTCGGCCGCGAATACGACCTCGACGTCTTCAACGTCGTCGCCATCGCCGACTTCAACATGGGCGCGATGGAGAACAAGGGCCTCAACGTCTTCAATCACAAATACGTCCTGCTCGACCAGGACATCGCCACCGACGGCGACTATGCCGGCGTCGAGACGGTGATCGCCCACGAATATTTCCACAACTGGACCGGCAACCGCATCACCTGCCGCGACTGGTTCCAGCTCTGCCTGAAGGAAGGCCTCACCGTCTATCGCGATCAGGAGTTCTCCGCCGACGAGCGCGAGCGCACGGTGCAGCGGATCGGCTCGGTCCGGCGGCTGAAGGCGCATCAGTTTCCCGAGGACCAGGGCCCGCTGCAGCACCCGGTGCGCCCGGGCGAATACCGCGAGATCAACAACTTCTACACGGCGACCGTCTACGACAAGGGCGCCGAGCTCGTCCGGATGATCGCGACCCTCGCCGGCGAGGCCGATTTCCGCAAGGGGATGGATCTCTACTTCGAGCGTCATGACGGCGAGGCGGCGACGATCGAGGAGTTCATCGCCTGCTTCGAGGACGCCGCCGGCATCGACCTGTCGCAATTCGCGCTCTGGTACGTGCAGGCCGGCACGCCGACGCTGGCGGTGAGCGAGAGCTGGGACGACGAGGCGCGCACCCATGTGGTGACGCTGCGCCAGTCGCTGGTGCCGGGCGCGGCCGGAACCGGCATCCAGCCGATGGTGCTGCCGGTGCGCTTCGGCCTCGTCGGCGGCAATGGCGAGGACCGGGACGCCGCAGCCAGCGTCAGCGGCGGCGCCAGCCTCAAGGACGACCTGATCGTCCTCACCGGCCGCGAGGCGAGCATCACCTTCACCGGGCTTCCCGACCGCCCCTATCTGTCGGTGCTGCGGGACTTCTCCGCCCCGGTGACGCTCGACCACGAGCAGGGCGAAGCCGACAGGCTCGCCCTCGCCCGCCTCGATCCGAACCTCTTCAACCGCTGGCGCGCCCTCGACGACCTCATCTCCGGCGCCCTGACCGAAGCCTCCGGGCGCCCGCTCGGCGACACCGCCCCGGTCATTTCGGAGGCCGTCGTCGAGGCGCTGCTCGCCTCGGCCGGTGACGACGGGCTCGACCCGGCGTTCCGGGCCCAGGCGCTGGCGCTTCCCGGAGAGGCGGACATCGCCCGCCAGATCGGCGTCGACGTCGACCCGGACCGGGTCCACGAGGTCGTCGACGCGGCGCGTCTGGCGATCGGCACCAGAGGGCTTGCGATGTTCGAGCGGCTGCATGGTCTCGCCGCCGACGCCCACTTCTCGCCCGATGCGGCCAGCGCCGGCCGCCGCGCCCTCGCCAATGCCGCCCTCGGCTATCTCTCCGCCGCGCGGCAGGAGCCGGCCGCTGCGCTCGCCCAGTACGAGGCCGCGACCAACATGACCGACCGGATCGGCGCGCTGGCGATCCTCGCCCATCGGTTCCCCGGCGAGGCGAGCACCGAGGCGGCTCTGGACGACTTCTACCGGCGGTTCGAGGGCGACGACCTCGTCCTCGACAAGTGGTTCGCGCTGCAGGCCGCGGCCCCCTTCAACGGCGCCCTGGAGACCGTCATCCGGCTCGCCGGGCATCCCCGCTTCACCATGCGCAACCCGAACCGCGTGCGCGCCCTCGTCGGCACCTTCGCCGCCAGCAACCAGGTCGCCTTCCACCGGCCGGACGGCGCCGGCTATCGCTGGGTCGCGGAGAAGCTGGCAGCGCTCGACAGGATCAACCCGCAGATCTCCGCCCGCATCGCCACGACCTTCCGGGCCTGGCGCAGCTTCGAGCGCGGGCGGCGCTCCCAACTTGAGCAGACCTTGCGTCAACTCTCTGAAATAAAAGGGCTTTCCAAAGATCTGCAGGATATTGTGGATCGTTCGTTGAAATAACGGTTCGGCTTATTGAAAATTTTACCGACCTGAGTCCGTCAGCTATGGACAAGGCGATTCGTGTCTGATCAATTCATTGCGATTCGGTAATGCGGATACCGGATCGATGATGCGGCAACGAGGGGTCTTTGATGCGAGCGGACGCGTCCAGCGCACCGAACGGGGAAGGTGTGTTTGCATGGCGGGGGCTGTTTCCCGGTGCGGCACGCACCGGGGCGGAACCGGCGCTCTGGGGGCCTGATCACGACGGACCTGACGGGAGCCGATCGCAAGAGCCGACCTTCCTGGTGTCCCGCAAGGTCATCCCGACCCTCGTCCTGCTCTTCCTTCTGACCCTGGCGGCCTCGCGCCTGGTCATGACGCTCGCCGACCGCTCCCTCTATGTCGACGGCGCCGAGAAGAATCTCTCCACCGTAACCGCGCTCATCGCGACCAGCCTGAAGCTGATCGAGACCAGCGGCGCCGAGTTCGACCAGCAGAGCTTCCTCGACGGTCTCGTCGTCGGCAACGTTCTCCCCGCCGAGGCCCTGCTCCTGGTGACCGACCGCGACGGTATCGTCATGGCCTCGATCCCCACGGACGCCAGCAGGATCGGCACGAGCATCTACGATCTCGTCGCCGACCCCCGCGATCTTCTCGGCTCGAAGGCCAGCGGCAGCATCCTCGACATCCACTACACCGGCGACATGGCGATCGCCGCTGCCGCCGACCTGCCGCGCCAGGACGGCAGGATCAGCCTGATCCTGCCGCAGGCCGCCTATCTGGCCAAATGGCGCGAGAAGACCGCCGTCAGCGTGTCGCTCTTCGCGCTGACCGGCACCATCATGCTTCTCGTCCTCAACGCCTATTTCCGCCAGACGCGCCGTGCCGAAGACTTCAGCGGGCTTTGCGCCGAGACCCACCAGCGGGTGGAGATCGCCCTGTCGCGCGGCCGCTGCGGGCTCTGGGACTGGGACATCGCACGGGGGCAGATGTACTGGTCGCGCTCGATGTACGAGATCCTCGGGATGGAACCGCGCGACGGCATCATGTCCTTCGCCGAGATCGCGCCGCTGATGCATCCGAGCGACGGCGGCCTGTTCCAGATCGCCCGCAGCGTCGCGGAAGGGCGGATCGACCATCTCGACCAGGTCTTCCGCATGCGCCGTGCCGATGGCGCCTACATCTGGATCAGGGGCCGGGCGAACATCGTGCACGGCAGCGACGGCGACATGCACCTGATCGGGATCGCCGCCGACATCAGCGAGCAGAAGGAGCTCGTGCGCCAGACCGACGAGGCCAACCACCGTCTCCAGAACACCATCGAGCACATCTCGGAGACCTTCCTCCTGTGCGATCGCGACGGCAAGGTGGTGATCTGCAACTCGGTCTACCGCAAGACCTTCGGTCTCGACGAGGCCGACGTCGTCGCCGGCACGCCGGTCGACATGGTGCTGCGCAAGGCCCGGCGGCCGATCCGCTCGATCGCCCTCGACGCCGACAACCTCGCCGCCGGCGAGAGCGCCGTCGAGGCGCAGATGCCGGACGGGCGCTGGCTGCTGATCTCGGAGCGCCTGACCACCGACGGCGGCACCGTCTGGGTCGGCACCGACATCACCCAGATCAAGCACCACAAGACGCTGACCAAGGATTCCCGCCAGAAGCTCCTCGCCACCATCGCCAAGCTCGAGGCGGCGACGGAAGATGCCGAGCGCAAGGCCGACCAGCTGAGCGAGCTCAACCTGCGCTACATCGCCGAGAAGGACCGCGCCGAGCGGGCCTCCCGGGCCAAGACCGCCTTCCTCGCCAACATGTCCCACGAGCTGCGCACACCGCTGAACGCCATCCTCGGATTCTCCGACATCATCCGCCAGCGAATCTTCGGCGGCATCGGCGAGAAATACGGGGAATATGTCGACGACATCCACACCAGCGGCAGCCACCTCCTGCGGATGATCGACGACGTGCTGCAGATGGCGACGATCGAATCCGGCCGCCTCGAGCTCAAGTCCGAGGAGGTCGAGTTCAGCGAGATCGTGCGTGCCAGCGCCGCGATGATCGAGCCGCTGGCGCGCAAGAAGGGCATCGACCTGACCGTCGAGGTGCCGGACACGTTGCCGATGATGTCCGACCGGCGGGCGACGTCCCAGGCCGTCCTCAATCTCCTGTCGAACGCGGTGCACTTCACCCCCGAGGGCGGCAAGGTCGGGCTGCGGCTGCGCCAGGTCGGCGACACGGCGTGCCTGTCGATCATCGACGACGGCCCGGGGATCCCGAAATCGGCCCTCGCCTTGCTCGGCGTGCCCTTCGCCCAGCTCGGCAGCGAACTGGTCCGGTCGAAATGCCACGGCACCGGCCTCGGCATTGCCATCGCCAAGGCCCTCGTCCATCTCCATGGCGGCCGGCTGCGCATCGGCTCTTCGGTCGGGCGCGGAACCCTGGTCAGCCTGCGCCTGCCGCTGAAGCGCGAGGCGGCGCGGATCGACAGGCCGCAGGAGCCGACGCTCGCACCGAACATGCGCCCCCGGCAGCGGACCGAGAAGCAGCAAAGCCGCGCCGCGGCCTGATCGGCGCGTCCTGGCGAAACAGCGGCGGCGGCCAGTCGCGGGGCCCACTCCGCGCGGCACCCCGTCGCGCCTCGCGCGATCCGACACGGCCAGACCACCGGTCCGACGACGCCGTCCGATCGACCTATGACGGCTCCGGATCGCCGAGGACATTCCGGAAGACCGCGCGCACCCGGGCCGTTTCCGTCTCCAGCGCGTCTCCCAGCGCCGACCAGCCGTCGAGACCCGCGGCCGAAACGATCGCCCGGGCAAGGCCCTCCGGCACGTCATCGGGGTTGCGCGCCTCGGCCGGCCCCAGCCGCAAGAGCTGGATGATGCGGGTGAAGCGATCCATCGCCCGCGCCAGCTCAGCGCCGTCGACGCCCTCGCCGAAATCGGCGGCGGCAAGCACCGTCGCGGTCGGCGCACCGCGAAGGTCGAGATCGGCCCGGCCGGTCAGAAGCGCCCATTGCGCCAAAAATTCCAGATCGATCAGGCCGCCCGGCCTGAGCTTCAGGTCGAGGGCTCCGGATGCCGGCTTGCCGGCCTCGATGCGCTGGCGCATCGCGGCGACGTCCCGCGTCACCTCTGCCGGATCGCGCCGCTCGGCGAGGATCGAGCGGATCGTCGCCGCGACCTCGGCGATGAACGCCGGATCCCCCGAGACCGCCCGCGAGCGCGTCAGCGCCATGCGCTCCCAGGTCCACGCCTCGTTCTGCTGGTAGCGCCGGAAGGCGTCGACATGGGTGGCGAGCGGCCCCTTGTTGCCCGACGGCCGCAGCCGGAAGTCGACATCGTAGAGGACGCCCTCGCGCATCGGCGCCGTCATCGCCGCGATCAGGCGCTGGGTCAGGCGCGCGAAATAGGTGCTGGGCGCCAGCGGCCGGGCGCCGTCGGATGCCTCGGCATCCGGGTGGTGGTCGTAGAACAGGATCAGATCGATGTCGGAGCCGGCGGTCAGCTCGCGGCTGCCGAGCCGGCCCATGCCGAGAAGCGCGATCCGGGCGCCGGGAATGCGGCCGTAGGTGAGCGCGAACTCGGCCTCGACAGCATCCAGCGTCGCCTTCAAGACGACGTCGGCGATGTTGGCGAAGGCGGCGCCCGCCTCGCCCGCATCGACGATGCCGCTCAGCATCCGGGCGCCGACGAGGAAGCGCTGCTCCGAGGCGAAGATGCGCAGGCGGGCGAGAGCGTCCTCGTAGTCCCGGGCAAGCCCCATGAACACCGACAGGCGCTCGTCCAAAAGATCGCGGTCCGGCACCTCGCCGAGAAAGGCCGGATCCAGCAGCGCGTCGAAGACGTGCGGGCGGGCCGCGATGGTCTCGCGCAGCGCCGGCGCCGCCGTGATGATGTCGGCGAGAAGCTGCAGGATCTTCGGGTTGGAGGCGATCAGCGAGAAGAACTGGATGCCCGACGGCAGACCGGCGAGAAACCGGTCGAAGGCGAGCAGCGCGGCGTCGGGGTCATGGGCCTTGCCGAAGGCCTCGAGCAGCGTCGGCAGGAGTTCGGCGAGCCGCTCCTTGGCGGTGGCCGAGCCGGTGGCGCGGTAGCGCCCGAGCGTCCAGCCATGGACGACGCGGGCGATATCGGCTGGCCGGCCGTAGCCGAGTGCGGCGATCGCCGCGATGGCCTCGTCGTCTTCGGCCGATTGCGCCAGGCGCTCCAGGGCGCCGGCGGCGCCGTGACCGGGGCTGTCGTCCCGCTCGCCGCCGAACAGCCGCCCGTAGCGCCGGTCGACCCGCTTCAGGCAGGGCAGCAGGGCCTCGCCGAGCGCCGTCTCGTCGGCAAAGCCGGCCAGCCGGGCAACGCCGCGCAGCTTCTCGGCATCCTCCGGCAGTGTGTGGCTCTGCTCGTCGGCGACCATCTGGATCGCATGCTCGATCCGGCGCAGCAGCCAGTAGTCGGCGGTGAGTTCCGCCGCCGTCTCGGCGTCGATCCAACCGCCGGCGGCAAGCTCCGCCAGCGCCTCGTCGGTCCGGCGCCGGCGCAGCTTCGGGGCCCGCCCGCCGGCGATCAGCTGCTGGGCCTGGGCGAAGAACTCGACCTCCCGGATGCCGCCACGGCCGAGCTTGACGTTGTGGCCGCCGATGCCGATGTCGTCGAAGCCGCGATGGCGGTCGATGCGCTGCTTCATGTCCTGGATGGCGGCGACGGCGGAAAAGTCGAGATATTTGCGCCAGACGAAGGGGGTGAGTTCCTTCAGGAAGACCTCGGCCGCCTCGACGTCGCCGGCGATCGGCCGCGCCTTGATCATCGCCGCCCGTTCCCAGTCGCGGCCCGAGCTTTCATAGTAGCCGAGCGCCATGGCGGTGGAGATCGCCAGCGGCGTGGCGCTCGGATCCGGCCGCAGCCGCAGGTCGGTGCGCGCCACGTAGCCGTCGCCGGTGCGCTCGCTGAGGATGCGGGCGAGCCGCCGCACCAGCCGCGACAGCGTCTCCGGCGCATCCAGCGGATCCTTGGTCAGCGCCCGCCGCTCGTCGTAGAGGACGATGATGTCGATGTCGCTGGAGTAGTTGAGCTCCTGCCCTCCGAGCTTGCCCATGCCGAGGACGAAGACGCCGGAGCCCTTCTCCGGCTCGCCCGGATGCGGCAGCACGATCTTATCCCGGCCGTGAAGGTCGAGCAGGCAGAAGCGCAGCGCCGCGGCGACGGCGGCCTCGGCGAAACCCGAGAGGATGCGGGTGGTCTCGTCCGGCGTCAGCGCCCCGAAGACGTCGGCAAGGCCGACGAACAGGGCGACGCGGCCCCTCGCCCGTCGCAGCGCCGCCATCACCGCCTTTTCGCTGTCCTGCGCGGCCGGAAGGCTGGACACCTCGACGATCGTCGAGCGTGCGAGTTCCACGGCGGACTGCCGCGTCAGCTCCTCGAGCCACTCCGGGTTTCGGAAGATCAGCGCGCCGAGATGCGGCGACAGATCGAGGACCGCGGCGAGCCGAGCGGCGTCGGGGTGGTCGCCGGCGAGCAGCGCCGACAGCCCGGAGAGGCCCCGTTCCTGGGCGAGGCCGGCGAGGTCGGCGCGCCAGCGGCCGGCCTTTTGCGCGCTCAGCGGCGCCGGCGACCAGTCTCCGCCGATCCGCAATCCACCGTCCCGTTGCTGTCCGTCATCCATCGCCTCGCCCGCTCCCCTGCCGTTCCTCCGTCGGCACATCGAGACGAACGGTCAGTCCGGGACCGGCATCGTCGAGCACCAGGCGCCCACCATGGACGCGCGCGATCGCCTGCACCAGCGACAGGCCGAGGCCGGAGCCGGGCATCGAACGGCTCTGGTCCAGCCGGTAGAAGCGCTCCAGCACCCGCTCGCGCTTCTCGCGCGGAATGCCCGGCCCATCGTCGCTGACGGCAAGGCTCCACGCACCGTCGCCCTCCGAGAGCGTGACGCGGATCCGGATCTTTCGTTCCGGATCGGTGGCATATTTCAGGGCATTGTCGACGAGATTGGAGAGCGCCTGGGCGATCAGCTCGCGGCTGGCGACGACGGTGAGGCTGGATGGCGCGTCGAGCAGCAGCTCGGCATTGGCGTCCTCGGCGAGAGGCTCGTAGAGGTCGACGACGTCGGCGGCGATGGCGGCGAGATCGATCGGCGACTTGATCACCTGGTCGGAGCCGGCCTCGACCCGCGAGATCATCAGCAGCGCGTCGAAGGTGCGGATCATCTGGTCGCATTCGGCGATCATCTGCTCCATCGCCTCCCGCGCCTCCCCGACATCCGGCGGCGCGGCAAGCGCCCCCTCGGCGCGGGTGCGAAGCCGCGTCAGCGGCGTGCGCAGGTCGTGGGCGATGTTGTCGGAGACCTGCTGCAGCCCCTCCTGCAGCAGCGAGACCCTCGCCAGCAGCGTGTTGAGATTGTCCGACAGGCGGTCGAACTCGTCGCCCGCCCCCGTCACCGGCAGCCGCTCCGACAGATCGCCGGAGAGGATCCGCGCACTGGAGGCGGTGACGCCGTCGAGCCGCTTCAGCGCGCTGCGGCCGACGACGAACCAGGCGATCAGCGCGGCGACGCCCATCAGGGCCAAGGCGAGGATCAGCGCGCTCTGGACGACGCCGCGAAACCGCACCTGCTCGCTCTGGTCGCGCCCGACGAGGATGCGCATGCCGTTGGGCAGGCTGACGACCTCGGCGATGGCGAGATGGTAGCGGCGGCCGGTATCGTCGGCGTAGCGCTCGTAGGAAAAGGCGTCCGGCGTCGGTCCCTGGTCGTCGAGGACGCCCGCCTGCAGGCTCTCGACATTGCCGGCGATGATCCGGCCGACGGGATCGGTGACGAGATAGAGCGAGGCGCCGGGCTGGCGCGAGCGCCGGTCGATGGTCCGCACCAGGCCGACGATGCCGCTCTGCTGGTAGACCTGCGCCAGGTCGGAGAGTTCCTCGGAGATCGCCCGGCGGCTCTGGTCCTCGACGATGGTCGAGGCGGTCGCCGTGACATAGACGACGAGGACCACCGCGCAGATGGCGAAGAGGAGGAAATAGACCGCCGAGAGGCGCACCGCGGTCATCCGCATCAGCGAGCGGAAGCGTCCCATGCGGCCGAGATTGAAAGGACGAAATCGTTGCACCGGCAGATCCTTGTCCGCGCGCCCGGCGCCGAAGGAAGGGCGGGAGAACGGCCGGGTCAGGCTTCGGCTTCGGCGCGCATGATGTAGCCGGCGCCCCGCACGGTGTGCAGGATCGGCGAGCCGAAGTCGCGCTCGATCTTCGAGCGCAGCCGCGAGATATGGACGTCGATGACGTTGGTCTGGGGGTCGAAGTGGTAGTCCCAGACGTTCTCCAGGAGCATGGTCCGGGTCACCACCTGGTTGGCGTGCTTCATCAGATATTCGAGCAGCCGGAACTCGCGGGGCTGCAGCACGATCGGCTTGCCGGCCCGGCGCACCTCGTGGGACAAGCGGTCGAGCTCGAGGTCGCCGACGCGGTAGGACGTCTCGACGTCCTTGGCGCCGCGTCGCCGGCCGAGCACCTCGACCCGTGCCAGCAGCTCCGAGATCGCGAAGGGCTTCGACAGATAGTCGTCGCCGCCGGCGCGCAGGCCCTTCACCCGGTCGTCGACCTGGCCGAGGGCCGAGAGGATCAGCACCGGCGTCGCCTGGCCGCTGTCGCGCAGCTTCGTGACGATGGACAGGCCGTCGAGCTTGGGCAGCATCCGGTCGACGATGAGGACGTCATAGCCGCGCGTCTCGGCCGCATGCAGCCCCTCCTCGCCGTCGGCGGCGTGATCGGCGACGTGTCCAGCCTCCTTCAGCGCCTTGACGAGATAGGCGGCGGCCTCGCGGTCGTCTTCGATGATGAGGATTCGCATGGACTCCGTCGACGTGGTGGCGGCTGGGGCTGGCATCATGTCACTTCCCTAGATCGACGACATCGGGTCCGAAATCAATGCGGCGGCGGCAACTGCTTGGTTGGCCGTCGCCAGGAGGCGGGCGCCGTACGGGACGGCACCCGCCTGCCCGGGGGGACGAAAAGCGGGCAACGCCGCTCCTCGAAAGACATGATCGCGATGGGGTCGGCCGGGGCTCGCCGGGGCCTGCGGAGGGTGGGAGCAGGCTGCCGGCCGTGCCGCCGGCGCCACCTCGAACGATCATGCCGATGCAACTGGCGGGGGCGAGGCGGCGCATGGTGCGCCGCCTCGCCCGTCCTTCATCGACCGATCAGCCCTTCGACAGCGGCAGCGCGACGAAGCGGTTCTGGTCGCCCTGGCGCAGCTGGAACAGCGCCGCCTTGCGGCCGGACTTCGCGGCATCGGCGAGCGCCTGGCTGACGTCGCTGCGGTTGGTCACGGCCCTGCCGTTCACCGAGACGATGACGTCGCCGGCCTGCAAGCCCTTTTCGGCCGCCGTCGAGTCCGGATCGATGTCCGTCACCACGACCCCGTTGCCGTCCTCCGAGGGCGTCAGCGTCAGGCCGTAGCCGGAGAGCGACGACGGATTGGTCGGCACGCGCTGGCTGCCCTGGCCGTTCGCCGAGGCCGCCTCGTCGAGGCTGGCAAGATTGCCGAGCGTGACGTCGAGGGTCTTCGCCTCGTTGTCGCGCCAGAGCGTGACCTCGACCTTGGTGCCCGGACGGTCGTTGCCGATCAGCCGGGCGAGCTCGCGCGGTCCCTCGACGGTCTCGCCGTTCACCGCGGTGATGACGTCGCCGGTCTTGATGCCCGCCTTGGAGGCCGGCGTCTCGTTGTCCGGCAGGGTGACGATGGCACCCTTCGCCTCGGCGAGGCCGACCGCCTCGGCGATGTCGTCGGTGACCGGCGCGATCTGCACGCCGAGCCAGCCGCGCTCGACCGAGCCGTTCTCCTTCAGCGACTGGATCACGTCCTTGGCGACGGAGGCGGGAATCGCGAAGGCGATGCCGACATTGCCGCCGGAGGGCGAGAAGATCGCGGTGTTGATGCCGACGACTTCGCCGTTCAGGTTGAAGTCGGGGCCGCCGGAATTGCCGCGGTTGACCGCCGCGTCGATCTGCAGGAAGTCGTCATAGGGGCCGGCGCCGATGTCGCGGCCGCGGGCCGAGATGATGCCGGCGGTGACGGTGCCGCCGAGGCCGAACGGGTTGCCGACCGCCACGACCCAGTCGCCGACGCGCACCTTGCTGTCGTCGCCCCAGCCGACATAGGTGAACTTGTGATCTTCGGCATCGACCTTGAGGAGCGCGAGGTCGGTGCGCGCGTCGGTGCCGATCAGCTTGGCGTTGTACTCCGTCCCGTCATCCATGACGACAGTGTATTTCGAGCCGCCGTCGACCACGTGGTTGTTGGTGACGAGATAGCCGTCCTCGGAAATGAAGAAGCCGGAGCCCTGGCCGGTCGCTTGACGCGGCGCCTGACGGCCGCGCGGCTGCAGGCCCGGCATGCCGGGGCCGCCCGGAATGTCGAAGAAGCGGCGGAGCGGATGATCGCGCGGCAGGTTGTCGAAGGGATTCTGCATCTGCTCGCCGTCGCCATCGTCGGAGGCCGGCGCGATGTCCTGGTCGACCCGGACCGAAACGACCGCCGGAGACACCTTCGCGACGACGTCGGCGAAACCGAAGTTCTGCTGGGGCGCCTCGACACGCACCGGCTCGGCGAAAACGGGAAGCGTGTTGGAGACCATGCCGCCTGCCAGCGCCGCGCCGGCGACACCCGCCGCCAGGGCACCCGCGACGAGCCGGCTGCGCTTCGTCCTCGGCTGATTTTGCTGTTGCATCGTGGTTCCTTTCCAGGGGTCCGTGATTTCGGAGCAACGGTAGGCGGAAACGCCGTGCCGTCCATTGCTTGGAAGTGAACCTAGCGATCGGGACGTTACGGGAGTTTTTCTCCCGGGTGAAAACTCGGTAAGGTTGGGGCGCCGCCCTGGGCGCTACCCGCGGCCGCCGGTGATCCTGGCGATCGCCTCTTCCTCGGCCGCCGACAGTTCCGGCGGTGCCTGGCGCCTGCGACGTCGCCCCGCGACCGTCGCCACGGCCAGCACGGCGCCGCCGAAGAGCACCACCAGCGGTGTCGCCCAGAGCGCCAGGTTCAGCCAGTCGAGCCGCGGCCGCAGCAGCACGAACTCGCCATAGCGCGAGACGAGATAGTCGATCACTTCCGTGTCAGTGTCGCCGGCCTCGAGGCGGGCGCGCACCAGGAGCCGCAGGTCCTTGGCGAGATCGGCGTTGGAATCGTCGATCGATTCGTTCTGGCAGACGAGGCAGCGCAGCCCTTCGGACAGCTTGCGGGCCCGCGCCTCCAGCGCCGGATCGGCCAGCACCTCGTCCGGATTGACGGCGAAGGCCGGCGCGACGAGCAGTCCGGTCGGCGCAGCCGTGACGACCACGAACACCGCGCCGAGGACCAACAGGATGCGGCGGAGCGCCCCCACGTCAGGTCCCCGCCCCGACCGCCGGGGAAGCCCCGGTGCCAGCACCCTTGCCCTTGCCCTTGTTGCGGGCCGGCGCGCCGACCCGCAGGCGGCGGTCGGCCAGCGAGAAGACGCCGCCGAGCCCCATGAACACGGTGCCGATCCAGATCAGCGTCACCAGCGGCTTCGACCAGATCCGCACGACGATCGACTGGCGATCCTCCGACGGGTCGCCGAGCGAGACGTAGAGCTGCGAGAACCAGTGGGTCCAGATGCCGGATTCGGTGGTGGTCATCTGCCGCACCGGGAAGAACCGCTTGGAGGTGTCGATCTCGGCCAGTTCGACCCCGCCCCGGCGCACCGAGAACTGGGCCGCCTGGGCCTCGAAATTCGGGCCGTCGCGCTGCGCGATGGTGTCGAAGGTGAGGGTGTAGCCGGCGATTTCGGCGCTTTGGCCCGGCGCCATGGTGGTGATCAGTTCCTCCTCGAAGCTCGACACCGAGACGATGCCGAGCAGAGTGACGCCGAGGCCGAAATGGGCGAGCGTCGTGCCGAAGGTCGAGCGCGGCAGGCCGAGAAGACGCGACAGCCCGGTGCGCCAGCCGGTGCGCAGGAACGCCGCCTTGAGGAACAGGTCGGTCAGGCTGCCGGCCAGCAGCCAGAAGGCCAGCGCGAAGCCGAAGGCCGTCAGGATCCGCGTGCCGCCGGTATAGGCGAGGACGCCGATGAGGGCCGCGAGCGCGCAGCCGGCGGCGAAATACAGCCGCTGCGCCGCCCCGAGGAGGTCGCCGCGCTTCCAGCCGAGCAGCGGGCCGAAGGGCACCGCGAACAGAAGCGGCACCATCAGCGGGCCGAAGGTGAGGTCGAAGAACGGCGCGCCGACGGAGATCTTCTTGTCGGCCAGCACCTCGAGCACCAGCGGATAGAGCGTGCCGACGAGCACCGTCGCCGCCGCCGTCGTCAGGAACAGGTTGTTGAAGACCAGCGCCCCCTCGCGGCTGATCGGCGCGAACAGCCCGCCGCCTTCCAGCGACGAGGCGCGCAGGGCGAACAGGAACAGCGCCCCGCCGATGAACAGACACAGGATGCACAGGATGAAGATGCCGCGGGTCGGATCGGTGGCGAAGGCGTGCACCGAGGTCAAAACGCCCGAGCGCACCAGGAAGGTGCCGAGCAGCGACAGCGAGAAGGTCAGGATGGCGAGGAGGATGGTCCAGATCTTCAGCGCCGAGCGCTTCTCCATGACCAGCGCCGAATGCAGCAGCGCGGTGCCCGCCAGCCAGGGCATGAAGGAGGCGTTCTCGACCGGATCCCAGAACCACCAGCCGCCCCAGCCGAGCTCGTAATAGGCCCAGTAGGAGCCCATCGAGATGCCGAGGGTGAGGAAGATCCAGGCGATCAGCGTCCACGGCCGCACCCAGCGCGCCCAGGCGGCGTCGATCCGCCCGTCGATCAGCGCGGCGATGGCGAAGGAAAAGGCGACGGAAAATCCGACATAGCCGAGATAGAGCAGCGGCGGATGGATCGCGAGGCCGATGTCCTGGAGGATGGGGTTGAGATCCTGGCCCTCCATCGGCGCCGGATCGAGGCGCTGGAACGGGTTGGAGGTCAGGAGGATGAACAGGAGGAAGGCGGCGAGGATCCAGGCCTGGACGGCGAGCACGTTGGCCTTCAGCGTCGCCGGCAGGTCGCGGCCGAACAGCGCGACGAGCGAGCCGAAGAAGGCGAGGATCAGCACCCAGAGGAGCATCGAGCCCTCGTGGTTCCCCCAGACGCCCGTCACCTTGTAGAGCATCGGCTTGGCGGAGTTGGAATTCTCGAAGACGTTGAGCACCGAGAAGTCCGAGGTGACGTTGGCCGTCACCAGCGCCGAGAAGGCGATGGCGATGAGCACGAAGCCGCCGGTGGCGGCGATCGTCCCGGTCTCCATCAGCCGCTGGTCGCCCTGCCTCGCGCCGATCAGCGGCAGCACCGACTGGAACAGCGCCACCGACAAGGCGAGGACGAGGGCGAAATGTCCGATCTCGACGATCATGAGCCTGCTCCCACCGGCGTTGCCGAAACCGTCTCCTCGGGCTTCTTGACGAGGCCCTTGCCGTCTTCCCACAGGCCCCGCGCCTTGAGGTCGTCGACCACTTCCTTCGGCATGTAGGTCTCGTCGTGCTTGGCAAGGACGGTGTCGGCGAGGAAGACCCGGTCCGGCCCGAGGGTGCCCTCGGCGATGACCCCCTGCCCCTCGCGGAAGAGATCCGGCAGGATGCCGGTATAGGTCACGGGGACGCTGTCGACGGTGTCGGTGACGCGGAAGAAGATCTGGGACGATCCGTCGCGCTTCACCGAGCCGTCCTCGACGAGGCCGCCGAGCCGGATGCGCTGGGCGGGGCCGGGGACGTTCTTGACGAGGTCGGTCGGCGACTGGAAATAGGCGACCGAACTCGACAGCGCGGTCAGCACCAGCGCCAGGGCTCCGCCGACGACGACGAACATCGCGCCGATCGAATAGAGTCGTTTGGCCTTGCGGGTCATCGGGACATCGCCTCCTCTCCCCTCAAAGACCGATCTCGTCGGCAAAAGCGGCGATTTCGCGAGCCGCCGCCGAATCCGCCGGGAAGGTCTTGCGGGCATCGGCGAGCGCCGTCTTCGCCTCGTCGGTCTTGCCGAGCACCGTATAGGAGCGGATCAGCCGCTTCCAGCCCTCGACGTCGTCGGGGCTCTGCTTCAGCCGTTCCGCGAGCTGGGCCACCATGCCCTCGATCATCTCCTGGCGATCGCCCGCCGGCAGCTGCGATGCCGCGGCGACGGCCGCCGCATCGGGGCCGGCAAAGCCGGCGCCCGTCCCGCCAGCCGCGCCCGCCCCGGCGCTGCCGGCATCCGGG
>NZ_AQQS01000040.1 GCF_002088275.1 Aurantimonas sp. 22II-16-19i | reverse complement strand
CTCTTAATCAGCGGGTCGTAGGTTCGATCCCTACATCACCCACCATTCCTTTCAGGCGGTTGGCCTGAAGCATCCTCGCGATCCTCGATCCGTCAGGACGCTTGTGACCGCCTCCCGTAGAGTGCGGTCCGAAGATGAGGCTTCTCATTCCTGAGCCATTGCTCTGAGCGCATCGGCGATGCGAGCGGCCCGTCCGCGATCACGCGTCGATGATGACGCGTGCGGGCCTCGGCTCGGCCATTATCGGCCCGCGCCTCGGACCAACTATGATTCTCGCGCCACCTACACCCGCTTTAAGAACCCGTCCGGCGAGGCGGTGATCATCAGCTTGGTCTCGATCGTCTTGTCGGTGGCAAAGCGCAGCGGCGCGCCGTCGCGGCCCGTGGCGCCGTCCGTCTCCAGCATGGCGAGATAGGCCCAGACGGCGGTCTTCGGATTGTCGCCCTTGCCCCAGGGGCGGTCGCCGCACATGTCGGCCGGCAGGTCCTCGACGCCGGTGTCCCAGACGACGCAGTAGGAGCCCCTGGAGGTCAGCGGGGCGTAGAGCTTTAATTCTTCGAGGACGTGGTCATGGGTGTGGTTGGAATCCAGGAACACCATGATCCTGTCGTAGCCCTCGGCATGGGCGAAGATCTGGTCGGCCACCGCCGGATCGATGGACGAGCCTTCCAGGAGATGCAGCTTGTGGCGCATCGGATGCGCATCGAGGGCCGAGCGGTTGTGGGCGCGGATGTCGATATCGACGCCGACGACCTTGCGCCGGCTGGCGGCGGGATCGAGCGTCGATCCGGCTTCCACTGCGTCGCAATAGTCGAGCATCGCCAGCATCGAGGCGCTCATCACCAAGGAGCCGCCATGGGCGATGCCGGTCTCGATGACGAGGTCCGGGCGGCACGCCCAGATCAGCTCCTGGATCGCGTAGGTGTCCTGCGGCACCTGGATGATCGGGCGGCCGAGCCAGGTGAAGTTCTGGGCGTAGTTGTGCCGGATCGATTCGCGCACCCAGACCTCGGAGAGACCGCGGAAGCCACTGTCGGATCCGGCGCCCTCGATGTTGCCGGCGACGTAGCGGCGGAACTGTTCGACGGGATCGTTCTCGTTCATGGGGTCCTGTCCGATGGCTGGTCTGCGCAAGAGGCGTAGAGGACGGTTTCGAGAAGGCTTGCCGTATGATGGCGCAGCCGGAGCCGATAGTCGCCCGAAAGCTCGGCGATGGCGGCCGGAATGTCGAGGAAATCCTCCATCCGGTGATAGAGGCTGATGGCGAGTTTCGGCCGATGGGTGGCGATAGTGCGCGCCGCGCCGCGCAGCAGGGCGAGTTCCATGCCCTCGACGTCGGCCTTGAGGAAGGTCACCTTCGCGCCGCCGAGAGCTTCGTCCAGCGGCACCACCGCGACGCCCTCGCCGTCGCCGCCCGCAGGCGCCACCAGCGCGTTGCTGGTCGGCATCGCCGGGTCGGCGGCAATCCCGAGCGTCTCGCTCGCCGCCCCGACGCCGGCGTTGAACAAGGCCACGTCGCTCCTCGCAAAGCCCCACCGCGCGGCCAGCAGCTCGACGTTGCCGGCGAGGGCGGCGAAGGTCGCGGGCGTCGGCTCGAAGGCGAAGATCCTCTCGAACCGGCCTTCATGGGCCTCGAGAAAGGCTGCGATCGTGTCGCCGTCATGGGCACCGGCATCAACGAAGATCTCACGCGCCAGGCGGGCCTCTGCCGGAAAATGGAAATACTGGTCCGGCGACACGATGGCGGCGAGCGGCGCGGCGTCGCCCGTCAGCATCGCCAGAAGCAGTCGGTCGAACACCATGCGGGACTGCGGCTCGTCGAAGAAGCGCTCGCGCACGGCCAGAAACCGGCCGAGATGCCGCGCGACGAAGAAGGCGTCGTAGGACAGATGCAGGATGCCTCGTCCGACGAGCTGGCGCGACAGCACCGGCACCACGTGGCGCGCGGTGATCAGCACGAAGCCGTGCTCCGACGGCCGGTAGTCGTCCAGCGACAGGACCGGCAGCCCGGCCTGGCGCGTGCCGACCTTGCGCGGGTCGTTGTCGAAGAAGGCGGCCGGCCGGCGGTTTTCGTCCTGAAGGCTCGCCGCGGCATGCCGTCCGTGAAAGCCGCAGCCGAGGAGGCTGAGCCGGTCGGCGCCGAGGGCCGCCGCGACGGCGGCGGAGCGTTGCGCCACCTCGCGCTCGATCTCCGGCCACAGGTCCGGCGCGGCATCCTCGAGAAGGGGGAGAGGGGGCGCGGCATCGCCCGCCGGCAAGAGCGTGGTCATCGCATCCGCTCCTTCGGGATGGCGTAGAGCACCGCCCCGGTGCCGCAATGGCTGTGCGTGCGCATCAGGACGGCGTAGCCGTCGAGGTTGCGCATCAGGTACAGCGGCGTCTCGAGAAGACCCGCCGCGTCGTGATAGACCGTCAGCATGAGGATCGGCCGGTGCCGCCGGACGCTCGTCATCGCGCCTTTCAGCGCTGCGAGCTCGCCGCCCTCCAGATGCAGCTTGATCACCGTCGGCTCGAGGCCGAGGGCGTCGATCGTCGTGGCGTCCCGCTCGCATTGTCCACTCGCCGCGATCTGCGAGGCATAGCCGAGGCCTGCGTGAAAGCGGCAGCGCCCGGATTTCTCGGCAAGGACCGCGTCGATGATCGTGACCCGCTCGCTGAGCGCTGCAGGCCAGGTTTCCCTTGCCGCATGCAGCGCCGTGAGGCTGGCGGGATCCGGCTCGACCGCCCAGAGTTTCGCCAGCCGCTCCCCCAGCGCAGCATGAAACGCCGGCACCAGCTCGCCCCGATGGGCGCCGGCGTCGAGGACGCGCTCGCCGGGTCGGAACGCCGCGAGGGTCCCGGGGATGAAGAAGCGGTCGCCCGTCGTCACCGGCGCTGTGGGAAAATCCCACTCCTGCCGGCACAGCCGCCAGACGGCAAAGCGCAGGTAGTGGGCGCGGGAGGCATCGTCCGCAAGGCCCGCGAGCACCTCGCTTGCCCGGCCGAGTGCGGCCTCGTCCATCCTCTCGGCGAACCAGCCGTTGGACAGCGGGTGGCGGTCGCGAAATCCCTCGGCGACATCGTAGAAGGGCACGACCTGCCCCCAACCCGCGGCAAGCAGCGCGGCGCGCAGCGGCACGAAGGGCGTCGTCACCACCGAGACGGCGAGCAGCGCATCCGCCTTGGTCTTGGCCGGAACGTCGGCCGGATCCCGAACGTCGAGCCCAGCCCAAGCATCGCTGTCCCTGTGAGCCGCGGCATTCCCGTCGACGACGCCTGAAATCTCCTGGCCGACGACACCGAGATGCGCCCGGGCGAGGCGGCCGAGATTGCCGGCGCCGTAGAGCCACAGGGGCCTGCCATCCAGTCGGACCGGCCCGCCCGCCGGCGCATGGCCGTTCGCTTCGCAGAGGAGCGCGAAGGCGTCCTGCGCGACCGGCATGGCCGGGAGCGTCCGGGCGGTCGCGCCATGCGCAAGAACGGCGTCCATCTTCGATCGTCCGATGCCAGAATTCTTAGCGCTTATGGCGGGTCAGACTCGCGCAAACCTTGCGGCCGAGGGTGCGGGCGGAACGGGAGGGCGCGCGGTGCTTCCCGAAGGAAGGATCCGGCCACCGATCATGCCCCAACCGAAGACCGCGGACAAACGCGTCCTCCTCACCGGCGCCACCGGCTTCGTCGGCCGCCACATTCACCGGGCCCTCGTGGCCGAGGGCCACGCCGTGCGGGTGCTGATCCGGCCCGGCTCGAACGCCCGGCTCGTCGCTCCCGCCGACGTCGTCGAGACCGCCGATCTCTTTGCCGAAACCCCTGCAGCGCTGGAGCGCGCCTGCCAGGGCATCGACACCCTCGTTCACGCCGCCTGGTATGTCGAGCCCGGGCGCTATCTCGAAGCGGCGGAGAATCTGGCCTGCCTCTCCGGCAGCCTGACGCTCGCTTGCGCCGCCGCGCGTGCCGGCATCGGCCATGTCGTCGGCCTCGGCACCTGCTTCGAATATGCCCTGCCGTCGGAGCGTCTGACGGTTGCTTCGCCGCTCGGGCCGACGACGCTCTATGCGACCGCGAAGCTGGCGCTCCAAACGACCCTCGCGCGCCACCTCGCCAATGAGGGCATCGGCTTTTCCTGGGCCCGCCTCTTCTACCTTTATGGCGAGGGCGAGCATCCGTCCCGCCTGGTGCCGCATGTGCGGGCCGCGCTCGCCGCCGGCCAGCCGGCGAAGCTCTCCGCCGGCACGCAGCTGCGCGACTTCCTCGACGTCCAGGTTGCCGGCGGGATGATCGCGCGGATCGTGTCGGGTGAACAGGCTGGCGCAATCAACGTCTGTTCAGGTCGCGCCGTCACGCTGCGGGCGTTCGTCGAGGCGATCGCCGACGAGACCGGCCAGCGCGATCTGCTGGACTTCGGATCGGCGCCCGCAAGGGCAACCGATCCTGCCGCCGTCGTCGGCGTGCCGAACCTTGCGCCGCAATAGACCGAAAGAGCTGCCCGCGATGAAAGCCGAGATCAAGCCGCGCATCAATCTCGAGGGCCGCACCCGGCTCGAAACGGTGATCCCGCTGGCAACGCCCTTCGTGGTCTTCGTCGATCCGGCCAGCGCCTGCAATTTCCAGTGCTCGTTCTGCCCGACCGGCCATCGCGACATGATCCGCGATACGGGTCGGTATCAGGGCGCGATGAAATACGACCTGTTCCAGAAGATCGTCGACGACCTCGGCGCCTTCGAGAGCCCGATCAAGGTGCTGCGGCTCTACAAGGACGGCGAGCCCTTCCTCAACAAGCGCCTCGCCGACATGATCGCCTATGCCAAGGCGAGCGGCCATGTGGAATACATCGACACCACCACCAACGGCACCTTCATCACGCCGGAACGGCTCGGCCCGGTGATCGAGGCCGGCCTCGACAAGATCAACATCTCCGTCGACGGCATGACCCGCGAGCAGTACAGCCGCTTCACCAAGACCGACTTCGACTTCGAAGGGTTCGTGAAAAACGTCCGCTGGCTCTACGAGAACAAGGGCCAGTGCGAGGTGGTGGTGAAGATCCCCGGCGAACTGATCACCGAGGCCCAGCGCCAGGAATTCTACGACACCTTCGGTGACCACTGCGACCGCATCTTCATCGAGAACTTCGCGCCCTGCTGGCCGGAATTCGACATCGAGGCCCATACCGGCGTCAAGATCCAGGGCGGCATCTACCAGCAGGATGTCGGCGATACGGATACTTGCCCGTATATCTTCTACGGCTACTCGGTGAATGCCGACGGTCTCGTCAGCTCCTGCTTTCTCGACTGGGAGCGCAAGCTGGTGATCGGCGACGCGCGTCGGCAGTCGATGAAGGATATCTGGACCTCCGACAAGATGAACGCCCTGCGGCTGCAGCATCTGGAAGGCAAGCGCTGCGAGAACGCCGTCTGCGGCGGCTGCGGCCAGCTCACCCACTGCCTGCCCGACAACATCGACCCGTATCGCGAGACCCTGCTCGCGCGCTTCCGCGACGTCGTCCGTCCCGACGCCTCGGTGCCGGCGCCGGGCGGCCTCAGGCGCCTGCCGGAAGCTGCCGAGTAGTCGCCGATGCACGTCACGCATCTCGCGCCGCATCTCGGCGGCGGGGTCGGCAAGGCCCATGCGGCGCTGGCCGAGGCCCGGCGGGAACAGGGGAACGCCGAGCAGCATCGCTTCGTTCTCCTCGAGACGCCGCAGGACGGACGTTTTGCCGATCAGATCCTGGCGACCGGCGCAGAGGTGATCGTCCAGCCGGCGCCGGACGCGCTGCGCCGCCTCGTCGCCGCGGCTGACATCCTGCAGGTCGAGTGGTGGAGCCATCCCCGGCTCTACGAATGCCTCGCGCGGGCCGAACTGCCGCCCCATCGGCTGCTGCTGTGGACCCACGTCTCGGGCCTCGCGCCGCCGGTCATCCCGGCCGACCTCGTTGCCCTGGCCAGGGTCACGGCCTTCACCTCCGCCTGCTCCTTCGAGGCGGCGAACCTCAAGCCACTGATCGCCGCCCGCCCGCAGGCCTTCGCGGTGGCCAATTCCGGCTTCGGTTTCGATGCCATACCCAAGCGCCCGAGCGTAGCCGGACAGCCGCTGCGCTTCGGCCTCGTCGGCACGCTCGACTTCGCCAAGCTCCACCCCCGCTTCTTCGACGCCATCGACGGCGCGGCCTGCGACATCGGCGTCCGGCTATTCGGCCATTGCGATCCCGGCGGCGCGGTCGCGGCGCGGGCCGCGGCGATGCGGCAGCCGTCGCGGGTCATGTTCGAGGGGCACACCGACGATCCGGCCGCGGCCCTCGCCGGGCTCGACGTCTTCGTCCATCTCCTCGCACCCGGCCACTACGGCACCGGCGAGAACGCCCTTATCGAGGCGATGTCCCTCGGCCTCTGCCCGCTCGTCCTCGACAATCCGGCCGAACGGGCGATCGTGACCCACCAGGAAACCGGGATCGTCGCTGCGAGCATCGCCGAGGCCGCCGGCTGGCTGGACTGGATGGCCGGGCATCCCGGCGCTGTCGCCAGCCTCGGCGCCGAGGCGGCGCGGCGGGTGGCGCGCACCCACAGGCCGGCGGCGAGCCTTAGCGTCTTCCGGGACATCCAGACCCGAGCCATGGCCGCGCCGAAGCGTGCGCGCGACTATGCCGGAGCGCTCGGCGACACGCCTGCCGCCTGGTTCGCGGCGAGCCTCGGCGGGGTGTCAGCCACGGGGCCGGGCGAGGCCGTACCGGGCGCGGGTTCGCTGTTCGCCGCGACGCCCGCCAAGGGCAGTCTCGCCCATTTCCGCCGCTGCTTCCCGGACGATGCCGCGCTCCTTGCCCTTGCCCGCGGCGACTGAGCGCTATTCCAGGACGAGGATGTCGTCCGCATCCCAGCCGAGGCGCACAGCCTCCCGCATGATCGCCTCGCTGGCCATGTAGGCGCAGACGATCAGCCCCTCGGCCGGCTGTGGCGGGCCGGCCGGGGCGATCGCGATGCCGTCGACCGTCAGCCGCTGCTTGCCGGCATTGCCGTCGAACAGCCGCACGCCATGGCCTTCCTTCAGCCGGTCTCCCAGCCGGGCCCAGAGGCTGAGGAATTCCAGACTCATGCCCCAGAAGGCGAGGCGCTCGTGGCGCGCGATGAAGGCCGACAGCGCCCGTTCCTGTTCGGCGAAGGCCTGGCTCTCCGCCGCGATGTGATCGGGCAGCGCGGTATCGGGCGTGGCCGGGGCAGGGAGGCCAATCGCGGCCGCGTCCCCGCGCTTGCGGGCGAGGATCGTGAGGGCAGGATAGGCCTTGCCGGCGCGCATCGGCAGGTGGGAGCGCACCGTCTCCAGAACCGCAAAGCCGTTGCGGGCGAGGATCGCCGTCAGCGAGCGTTCCGTGAAATGATAGACGTGCTCCTTCATCGCCAGCCAGAACATCGTCCCGACCCGCGCATCCGCCGCGCCGTAGTCGGCCGCATCCGGCACCTCGACGAGGATCAGCCCGTCCTCGGCCAGAACCCGCGAGGCCTCCGCCAGCACCGCGTCGGTGTCGAGGATGTGCTCGAAGACGTGGAGAAAGGAGAGCATCGACTGGCTGCCGGTCTCGAGTGGCAGGTCGAGCGCGCTGCCGGCTTTCGCGGCAATGCCCGCCTCGGCGAGGGAGGCGAGGCTGGTCGCGTCGAGATCGATACCGGTGAGCGGCAGGTCCGGATGGCGGGCCTTGAAGTCGCGCAGCATGCCGCCGCGCGAGCAGCCGACGTCGACGAGGCCGGCCTTGGCGGCGATCTCGTCCACATGCGGCGCGATGATCCGGGCATAATGGCCGTAGCGGGCGAGGTCCTCCGGCGTGTTGCCGCCGACCCCGACGCCGGTCATCTCGACATAGAGGCAGTCGTCGGCATAGTGGCGTGCGATCTCCGCGTCCGACAGGCCCGTGTCCACCGCGCCGAGCCCGCAGGACGCGCAATGGCGGATCACCCCGGCGCGGGAGAACAGCGAGCCGTCGAAATCGCGGAAGACGACGCCCTCGATCGGACGGGCGGTCTCGCCGCAGGCATGGCATGGCGTCATCGGGCTCATTCCTCCCCGTGGTCGAAGCGACCGGTCAAGGCGTGGCGGTGGCATTCAGACGCCGGTTCACTCGCCGGTCATCAGATAGCCGCGATACTCGCGCGGGATGTCGTACATCGCGATCATCTTCTCGATCAGCTCGAGTTGCGATGGCGACATCAGGTCGCGCCCGCGGCCGTTGACGCCCCTGTTGAGCCGCCGCGTCGAGAGATGCTGCGGGCCGTCGGCCGCGACATCGATCACGAGGTCGAGCCCCAGCATCGCCGGAATCTTCCGCAGGTAGTCCAGATTGTCGCGCGAAAGGTCTTCGTATTTCAACCAGACTTCCCGGAACCGCTCATATCGGATCCAGGACTTGAAGAATTTCAGCAGCCACGGCGTCTGGAAATGGATGACATAGTCGATCTTCTCCTCCAGCGGCCTGTCGTTGAAACCCTCCGGGACGAGGAAATTCTCCTTCGCATTGTCGGTCTGGGCGTAGTGGTCGATCGACGAGATCAGGTCGTCGGGCAGATTGCGGGTCGAGACCAGCGGGACCAGCAGCTTGTCATTGATGAAGGTGCGCGTCGTGTTCGACAGACAGACATGGGTCTGGGCGACGAAGGTCTGACCGACATTGGCCGAGAGTTGCTGCTCGAGGATCTTCAGATCGATCTCCTGCTCGCGAATGTCGAAGGCCGGCACGAGGAAGGCGAGCCTGACATTCGGGAAGCCGCTGATCATCCGCGCGGCGGAGGACGAGCCGCTCTTGGGCATGCAGGCGAGCAGGATGCCGGACTGATGGGTGCCGTTGAATGTCTGCATGGATGCGTCTTCCCTTGCTGCGGCCGTCCGGCGCCGCGCCGCTTCGCCGGCAGTGCTCACTCGGCCACCGTCAATTCCGGCACCGCCGTGACGAATTGCCCGCCCCAGTCGCGGACATAGGACAGCTGCGCCGTCAGCTCGTCCCTGAGGTTCCACGGCAGCAGCAGGACGTAATCGGGCCGCGCCGCCTTCAGGCGGTCCTCGCCGACGATCGGAATGCGGCTGCCGGGCATGAACCGGCCCTGCTTGCCGGGGCTGCGATCGACGACGAAAGGCAGGAGGTCGGGCCTGACGCCGGCGAAGTTGAGGAGCGTGTTGCCCTTGGCCGCCGCGCCATAGGCGGCGATGCTCCTGCCCTCGCGCCTGGCCTTGATCAGGAAGGCGAGGAGATCGTCCTTGATCGTCTCGGCCCGGCGCTGGAAGCCCTGATAGAACTCCGGCCCGCCCATGCCGGCCATGGCTTCCGCTTCGAGCACCCGCGCGACCTCGGGCAAGGCTTGCCGCGCCACGCCGTCCGCCCGGCTGGCGAAGACCCGCAGGCTGCCGCCATGGGTGGCAAGCGCCTCGACGTCGAAGATGGCGAGCCCGTTCGCCGCGAAGATACGGCGGACCGCCGCGAGCGAGAGATACGAATAGTGCTCGTGATAGGCGGTGTCGAACTGCGCCCCCTCGACCATCCGCAACAGATGCGGGAACTCGAAGGTCGCGACGCCGGCCGGCTTCAGGAGGGCGGCGAAGCCGGCGACGAAGTCGTCGATGTCCGGCACGTGGGCGAGGACGTTGTTGGCGGCGACGAGGTCCGCGGCCCGTCCCTCGGCGGCCAGACGCTCGCCAAGGGTCCGGCCGAAGAACGCCTCGACGATGTCGATGCCCTTCGAGCGCGCGGCGGCCGCGGTGCCGGCGGTCGGCTCGATGCCGTAGCAGGCGATGCCGGCCTGCTTCACATATTGCAGCAGGTAGCCGTCATTGGCCGCGACTTCGGCGACGAGGCTCTCCGGCCCGAGGCCGAAGCGTGCGATCATCGCATCGACATAGCGCCGGGAATGGTCGAGCCAGGACGAGGAGACCGACGAGAAATAGGCGTAGTCGCCGGAAAACAGCGTCTCGCGGCCGGCATGATCCTCGGTCTGGACGAGCCAGCATCCCTCGCAGACCAGGAGTCGCAGCGGGTAGCTCGTCTCCGGCGCCCGCAGCTCGGCTTCGCCGAGATAGGCGTTGGAGGGCGGGGCGCTGCCGAGGTCGAGAAAGGTCTTCGCCAGGGCGGCGCCGCAATGGCGGCAGGAGGTCGCGGCCGGCCGGTCCGGCGAAGGCGGCGTCGCGGCGAGGATGGCTCCAGCGGCGATCATCGTCAGATCGGAAAGTTCGCGTCGATGTCGCGGCTCGAGACGATCAGCCCGGTCTCGAAGCCCGCATCGGTGAAGCGCTGGCGCATCGCATCGTTTGTCGTGAAGACGAGGCTCGTCGCCTGCCCGTCTCCCGCCGCAGGGGCATCCGCCGCGACGACGGCGATGTGCGGCTTGAGGCCGAGATCGCGCAGCGTCCGTTCGAAGCCGGCAAGATCGGCGACGCCGTCGACGACGAGGCGGTCGAGCTCGGCGATGCCGTTGGCAAGCCCCGCCAGAACCTGCGCCCTGACCAGCGGCAGCAGCTGCTCGACGCCGGCGATGTTCTTCACGCTCGCCGGGTTGAGATAGCTCAGCCGGGTGATCAGCTCATAGGCTTTCAGATAGTCCCGCCGGCCGAGCCAGAGCCGCACCGACACATGCATGCGCATGGACAGGAAACTGTCGACCATGTCGCGGAATATCCGCTGCAGCTCCCGGTCCGGGGCGAGGTCCAGCCGCTTCAGGAGGCTGAAGATCATGAACTCGATGCCGCCGCGAAACGCATCCCAGTTGTAGAGATTGTCGTGGGTGCCTTCCTGGTGCCGGTTCGGCATCACCGGGGTCAGCGTCACCGAACGATAGTAGGGCACGTCGCGGAAGGCGATCGGCCCCTGCGAGATCATCGTCGCCAGATAGGTGAAGGCCCAGTAGCAGAACTGCGGCGCCGAGACGAGCTGGCGCACCGCCTCGGCCCGGTAGATGCCGATCTCCGGCATGACGTGGTTCTCGACCAGCATCTTCAGGAGGTCCACCTCCTGGCCCGGCCGGAACATCTCGACGGGCTGGCGCAGATGGTAGAACAGGCAGTGCCGCTCGTCGTTGAGGGCGTTGTAGATCTCGAAGGGCGTGTAGAGCACCCGGATCTCCGGATTCGCCATCATGAAGCGGATGTTGTCGGCCAGCGCTTCCGGGATGATCAGGTCGTCGTCGGCGAGATAGACCAGGAACTCGCCGCGGGCGTGGCGGAAGGCCGAGAACTGGTTCGACAGCCGCTTGTTCTCCTCCTGCCGGAAATAGCGGATCGGCAGGCCCTCGGCCGCAAAGCGCGCGACGACCTCGCGCGTGTCGTCGGGCGAGGCGTTGTCGGAGACGACGATCTCGTAGGAGAAGTCGAAGGCCTTCGCGGCCTCGCGGATATGCGGGAAGAGATGCTCGAGAAACCGCGCGCGATTGTAGGTCGGGACGCAAAGGCTCATGACGACGCCGGCCGGCCGGCCGGATGGCTCCGAAGTCTCTGCCAGTGCGAGCTTTGCGGGATCGACGGAGATGGTCATGGGATGAAATCCTCGGCGGTGGCGTCGCGGGGCGAGATGAGGGTGGGGGTGGCCGGCCAGGCGACCGCGAAGGCCGGATCGTCCCAGCGGACGGTCCGTGCGAGATCCGGCGCATAGGTCTCGGAGACGAGGTAGAGGATTTCGCAATCCTCCCTCAGCGTCAGGAAGCCGTGGGCGCAGCCCTCCGGAATGTAGAAGGCGTTGCGGCGCTCGGCATCGAGCTCGGCGCCCACATGCGCGAGATAGCTCGGCGAATCCCGCCTCAGATCGACCGCGACGTCGAAGATGCGGCCACTCGTCGCCCGCACCAGCTTCGCCTCGCCCTTCGGGGCGTCCTGGTAGTGCAGGCCGCGCAGGGTGCCGCGCTGCGGGTTGAACGACGTGCTGTGCTGGGGAAAGTGGGCCGCGAGGCCCTTCCCGGCGAAGGTCTCGGCGCAGAAGGTGCGGGCGAACAGCCCGCGCGCGTCGCTGGCCGGCTCCGGCTCGATCAGGAAGGCGCCGTCGATGGCGGTCGGAACGAAGCGCATCAGGCGGCCTTCGCCCGGGCGGTGCGCCGGAGCGCCTCGTAGGCGGAGATCTGGCGAGCGGTCAAAGCGCGCATGTCGGCGCCGGCGGGATAGGCCTCGTACCATTCGGCGGTCCAGGCGAGGGTCTCCTCCAGCGACAGCAGCGGTCGCCAGCCCAGCGTCTCGGCCGCCAGCCGCGACGACAGCCGCAGCTGCCGCGCCTCCGCCGGATGCGCGCCGCCGGCCGGAAGCCAGGGCAGGGGCAGCCGGAATGCCTGGCCGAGCACTTCCGCCACCTTTGCGACGCTGGCGAACTGCTCGGGATCGGGCCCGAAATTCACCGCCTGCGGGGCATTTTCCGGATGGCTCGCCAGCGTCTCGGCGAGGGTCAGATAGCCGGCGAGCGGCTCGACCACGTGCTGCCACGGGCGCACCGCCAGCGGCGAGCGCAGGCGGACCGGCTCGCCCCGCTGCATGGCGCGCACGAAATCCGGGATCAGCCGATCGGCCGCCCAGTCGCCGCCGCCGACGACGTTGCCGGCCCGCGCCGTGGCGATCGCCGGCCCGCCTGCCGCAAAGAAGCTGGCGCGAAAGCTTGCCGTCGCGAGTTCCGCGCAGGCCTTGGAGGCGCTGTAGGGATCCTTGCCACCGAGCCGGTCGCCCTCTGCGAAGGGCGTGCCGGCCTCGTCGTTCTCATAGACCTTGTCGGTGGTCACGATCACGGCGGCCCGCGCCTCCGGCGCGAAGCGCAAGGCCTGCAGCAGGTTGACGGTGCCCATGACGTTGGTCCGGAAGGTTTCGACCGGATCGGCATAGGAGCGCTGGACGATGGCTTCCGCGGCGAGATGGAACACCACCTGCGGCCGGGCCTCGGCGACGATGCGCTCCAGCGCCGCCGGATCGCCGATGTCGGCGAGATGATGCGTCTGGCCGTCGAAGGGCGCCAGCAGGCCATGCAGCGACGGATCGGTCTCGGGCTCGAGCCCGACCGCCGTGACCACCGCGCCCAGCCGCTCCAGCCAGAGGCTCAGCCAGGCGCCCTTGAAGCCGGTCTGGCCGGTGAGGAGGACCCGGCGCCCTGTCCAGAAACCGCTCATGGCCAGAGCTTCCACGGGGCGCGCCCGGTCCGCCACAGCTCTTCCAGCTGGTCGCGCTCGCGCAGAGTGTCCATCGGCTGCCAGAAGCCGTCATGGCGGAAGGCGGCGAGCTGGCCTTCCGCTGTCAGCTTCTCCAGCGGCGGGCCTTCGAAGGAGGTTCCGTCGCCGTCGATCAGCTCCAGCACGGAGGGCTCCAGAACGAAGAAGCCGCCATTGATCCGCTGGCGGTTGGCCGTCGGTTTCTCGACGAAGGCGGCCACGCGGTTCCCCTCGATCTCGACGGTGCCGAAGCGGCCGGGAGGGGCGATGGCGCACATCGTCGCCTTCAGCCCGTGGGCGCGGTGGAAGGCGACTTCGGCGGCGACGTCGATGTCGGCGACGCCGTCGCCATAGGTCATCAGGAAGGGCTCGTCCGGCGCAAGGAACGGCGCGATCCGCTTCAGCCGGCCGCCGGTCAGCGTGTCGAGGCCGGTGTCGACGATGGTGACCTTCCAGTTCGGCCGGCTCGACTGGTGGTATCGGATCGTGTTGGCGCCGAGATCGACGGTGATGTCGGAATGGTGGAGCACCAGGTTGGCGAAGTATTCCTTGATCTGGTAGCCCTTGTAGCCGGCGCAGACGACGAAGTCGTCGAAGCCGAAATGGGCGTAGATGCTCATGATGTGCCAGAGGATCGGCTTGTCGCCGATCTCGACCAGGGGCTTGGGCCGCAGCGTCGTCTCTTCGCTCAGCCGCGAACCGCGACCGCCGGCCAGGATGACCACCTTCATGCCGTGGCTCCGCGGTCACGGGCGAAATCGTAAGTCTTTAGATCGATATTCACGATCTCATTCGCCCCACAGTCTTGGTCGCCATCGGGAACTTTCGCAGCCCATCCTCCAGATGCCTGCGAAATACTCGCAAAGCACTTGCGTGAGCCTGTAGGTGAGGGGCGCCCGATGCTCATGCCGCCTCGATGCGGATCGCCGCCGGCGCCTCGCCCGCCACATGCCGGCGATGCGCCGCCGCGAAGGCGGCCTCGAGATGGCGGGTGTAGCGCCGGCTGTCGAACAGCGGCGCGCTCGCGCGGCTGGCGAGGAGCTGATGCCGGACGCCGGCGAGCCGGACGGGGTCGGTGGCGAGCGCCAGCGCCAGCGCCTCGTAAGCTTCGTCGGAGCGGGTGATCAGCTCCGCCATCCCGGCCGCCGAAAGGACGCTCGCCGCCACCCGTGCGGCGAACTGCTCGCCGATCCGCGTCACCAGCGGCAGGCCGGCCCAGAGCGCATCGCTGGCGGTAGTGTGGGCGTTGCAGGCGAAGGTGTCGAGGAAGAGGTCGGCATGGCGGTGGCGGGCGAGATGGGGCAGGTGGGCGACCGGCGGCGCGAAGACCAGCCGTTCCGGATCGACGCCGTGGTTGCGTGCCGCCTTGCGCAGGTTGCCCTCGGCCCATGCGTTCGAGCGCAGCAGCCACAGGACGCTCTCCGGCACGGCGGCAAGCAGCCGCATCCAGATGGCGAAGTCGCGCGGCTGGATCTTGTAGGTGGCGTTGAAGCCGCAGAAGACGAAGCCCTGTTCCGGCAGGCCGTGCTCGCCGCGGCCCGTCCCGTCCTCGACAAGCTGCCGGGTCTCGTCGGTCGGCTGGTAGCTGTGGGGGAGGGTGATCACCTGTTCCGTATAGAACGCCCGGTGGCTCTCGGGGATGATGACGTCGTCGGCGACGATGTAGTCGATGAACGGCGCTCCCATCGTGCCGGGAAAGCCGAGATAATTGATCTGCACGGGCGCCGGGCGCGCGGCGAAGATGCCGGGCCGGCCGGCCTTGGTGTAGCCCTTCAGGTCGACGGCGATGTCGAGACCGTCCTGCCGCGCGAGCGCGACGATCGCGGCGTCGCCGAGGCCATGGACGTCGCGGTAGCGGGCGCAGGTCGCCTGCAGCCGGGCGCCGATCGCCGCGTCCTCCTTGCCGCCATAGGAATAGATCGTGACCGCGAAGCGCTCGGGGTCGTGGTGCTCGAACACCCGCGCCATCAGATACATCGTCGCGTGGCTGTGGAAGTCGGCGGAGAAATAGCCGATCCGGATCGGCTCCGCCGGACCCGCCGCTCTCGCGGGGGCGGCCGGTGCCGCGAGAGCGGGCGGCGTCGCAAACCGCTTCGCCCAGTTCTGCGAGCGTGCCTTGAAGCGCTGCGGGCAATCGTCGAGACCGATCAGCGCGAAGGGCTCGATCGCCGCACCGTCGATGCCGAGCTGGTGGATGAAGGGCAGATGCGCCGCCAGCCGCTCGAAGTCGCAGAGATGGCCGAGCTGGTGGATCACCAGCGCCCGCGCCCGCCCGTGGCCGGGATCGATGGCGAGCGCCTTCAGCCCCTGCTCGACCGCCTCCGGCCCGCGGCCGGTCTCCTGCAGGATCGAGGCGACCGAGAAGCGCGGCTCGGCATCCCCCGGCCGGGCGCGGGCCAGATCCTCGAACGCGGCGAGAGCCTCCGTCAGGCGCCCCGCCTCGCGCAGGAGGTTGGCGAGATTGAACAGGACGCTGGCATTGCCCGGCGAGTAGGTCGCGGCCGCCTCGTAGGCCAGGAGCGCTTCGGAAAAGCGGTTCTGCGCCTTCAGGGCGACGCCGAGATTGGACAGGGCGTCGACATTCTGCGGATGGATCGCCAGCGCCCGGCGGAAGCTCCTCTCCGCCGCGGCCGCGTCCTTGAGCGCGAGCTCGGCCGCGCCGACGATGTTGCACAGGGTGACCGAGCGGGGAAAGCGCGCGGCGAGGTCGCGCCCGGCCGCCACGACGGCGGCATGTTCGCGCCGGTGATAGGCGGCCTCGAGGGCCTTGAGCGCCTCGACCGGCGGGTTGCCGGTCCGCTCGATCAGCGATTCGAGAGCCGCCGCGATGCGCCGGTTCTGCGGGAACTGGCCGAGGATCTGCGAATAGAGCTCGGCCGCGGCGTCGAACTCGCCGCGCTTTTCGAGCTTGCGGGCCTTGGCGGCCGCCTGGTCCAGCTGAAGTCGCATCGCTTCCTGATCGTCACGGGAACGGGAAGCGAAGCTTTAGCCGGCGGAACTTGTCCTCGACTGGCGAAGCGCCGGCCCATCCCGCGGATGGGCCGGACCTCGGTCCGCCGTCAGTGGCCCCACCGCATGGCGATCGGATCGAGCGGGCGCAGATGATCGATGAGCTCGGCGCGGGTTTCCGGCGACAGAGGCGGGATCGGATGGCGGCAGAAGTCCGAGGCGAACACCTTGCCCTCGACCATCGCGGCCTTCGCCGCCCGGAAGCCGCACTGGCGGTTCTCGTGGTTCACCGCCGGCAGCAGCCGCTGGTAGCCGGCGGAGGCCGCCGGCCGGTCGCCGGCCAGGTGATCGACCACCACCTGCCGGATGTGCTCCGTCACCATCGCCGAACACATCGTGCCACGCGCGCCGGCGTCGAGATCGGCGAGCATGGTGATGCCCTCCTCGCCGTCGAAGGGCGCCTCGATCGCCGCGCCGCCCTCGGCGATCAACCGGCGCAACTTGCCCGCCGCGCCCGCGCATTCGATCTTGAAGAGCTTCACCATCTCGATCTCGCGGGCCATCTTGACCAGCAGCGACACCGGCAGCTCCACCCCCGACAGCGGCGCATCCTGGATCATGATCGGGATGCCGACCTCGCCGACCCGCGCCACCTGCTCGAAGGTCTGCTCCACCGTGCCCTTCATCAGCGCGCCGTGATAGGGCGGCATCATCATGATGGCGTCGGCGCCGAGCTCCTTGGCGAGGCGCGCGCGCTCCACCGCGATCGGCGTCGCATAGTGGGAGATCGTCACGATCATCGGCACCCGGCCGGCGGCATGTTCGAGGCAGAGCCGCGTCAGCGTCTCGCGCTCGGCGTCGGACAAGAGGAACTGCTCGGAGAAGTTGGCGAGAATGCAGATGCCGTCGGCGCCCTGGTCGACGATGCAGTCGAGCACCCGCTTCATGCCGGGCAGGTCGAGGCTGCCGTCGGCGGTGAAGGGCGTCGGCGCGACCGGCCAGGCGCCGGTGTAGGAGATGGGGCTCATGGCCAGATGAAACTCTTCGTGACGAGGGATGACGCGCGGAGCGCGCAAAGCCCCGGCACCGCGGCCGGGCGTCCTCCCGCAGCCGGCGATGGCCGCCGTTCTAATCCGCGGCCATCCCAACCTCAAGACGCGCCGCGACGGGAAGGCGCTCCGGCTGGCCCGCCCGACGCCGAACAGGCGGAACGGCGGACGCGATCCCCACGATCAGCCCGACATCGACGGACTGGGCATGTTCAGAACATGGACGATTTTTCAGAGAGAGCATTTTCAGAGAGAGCATTGGTGGAGCTGAGCGGGATCGAACCGCTGACCTCGTCATTGCGAACGACGCGCTCTCCCAACTGAGCTACAGCCCCATCCACCGATGCGAAGCGGCTTTTAGAGCTTCGCCGTGGCTCATGTCAACACACGGCTTCGGGCCGCGCGAGGAATTCTGGCGGCGGGCGGTGCTTCCCCGGCGGGCGCCGCGAGGCGGGCTCCGCCTGCCGCCGCGTTAATGTTGCGGTGCCGCGCCTGCTTGCGCCCCCCGACCGTCATGTCTACATCGGGCGGAGCTCAAACCAAGGCACGGGATCAATGCTGGCTGTCACCTTCGTTCTCTACCAGGCGCTGAACTTCTATTGGTGGATCGTCATCGCCTCGGCCATCCTGTCCTGGCTCTATGCCTTCAACATCGTCAATCCGGGCAACCCCTTCGTCGATGCCATCGGGCGCTTCCTCTGGCAGATGACCGAGCCGGTCTATCGCCGCATCCGGCGCTTCATGCCCGATCTCGGCGGCATCGACCTGTCGCCGCTGGTGGTGCTCTTTGCCATCATGTTCCTGCAGTATTTCATCCTCGCCTATATCGATCCCGCGATCATGCGCGCCGGCATCTGAGCCCGGCATCTTGGCCCTGGCCGGCGCGTGAGCGGGCAGCCGTTCTTCCGGGCGGATGACGACGGCGTCCTCGTCTTCGTCCGGGTGACGCCGCGCGCCTCCCGGGACGCCGTCGAGGGCGTCACCGTCGATGCCGCCGGGGAGGCGCGTCTAGGCGTGCGGCTGCGGGCCGTGCCCGAGGACGGCAAGGCCAACAAGGCGCTGGTCGCCCTCCTCGCGAAAAGCTGGAAGATCCCGAAATCGGCGATCGCCGTGGTCTCCGGCCTCACCATGCGGCAGAAGACGCTGCGGCTCGCGGTTTCGCATGATAGTCTGGTGCCGATCCTTGCAGCCATCGAGGCGGATCGGGAGGGGAAGCGGCAATGACAGCGCATGTCCGGCAGGCGTCACGGGGCAATCGTGCTTTCCTTCGCATGGCGAGGGCGCTTTGCGTCCTCGCGCTCCCGGCCTTGCTGGTTCTGACCTTTGCCCCGGCCCATGCCGCCGGCTTCGACAGCGCCTATACAAAACTCGACCTCGACGGCTGCGAGGTGCTCAAGGAATATGAGGAGGGCGGCGGCGTCGACCTGCAATGCGCCGGCTACAGGGGCATTCCTGTCTTCGTCTCGGAAGGCGACCTGCGCACCGTCGTCGGCTTCGGCACGCAGAACGAGACCGGCGGCACCTTCGCCCCGTTCAACTCGCCGGGCACGACCGTCGAATGGCGCCTTTCGGGCGGCACACCTTTCGCCGCGATCCTGCGCTTCCATCTCGATCCAGGCGATGGCTCGGGCCAGACGGTGAGCGTCCTCGGCGTCCATACGATCGGCGGGAACGGGCGGGAGAGCTGCCCGGTCGGCTATGTCGACGCCAGCGTCAATGCCGATGCCAATGTCCTCGCCCGCAAGGTGGCGGACGAGGAGGCCGGCGGCTTTGCCTGCGGCACCGACCGGCCGCGCTATCGCGGCGCGGTGAGCGAACTCGGCGGCTCGGCAACGGCGGTCCGATATTAGAGGGCCCGTTACCCGGCCACTCGTTTACCGAGAATCAGATTCTTTTCGCCGCGCCTGAACCACTCATCGGGATTCCCGTTTGGCGAGTCATGAGTACTCCGCGCGCCTATTGGACCGGTCACATCCGGCTTTCCCTCGTCTCCTTCCCGGTTCGGCTGTTCGCCGCGACCAGCCCGGCCAAGACGATCCAGCTCCACCAATACGACAAGAACACCGGCAAGCGGATCCGCTATCAGAAGGTGTCCGGGTCGGACGAGGAGCCGGTCGAGAAGGACGACATCATCAAGGGCTACGAATACGAGAAGGGCCAGTTCGTCCCCATCGAGGACGAGGAGATCGAGGCGCTCAAGGCGCAGAGCAACCATGTCATCGAACTCACCCAGTTCACCGACGCTGCCGACATCGATCCGATCTATTACGATCGGCCCTATTATGTCGCGCCCGACGAGGACGGGGTGCTGGACGCCTATGTGACGATCCGCGAGGCGCTGCGAAGGGCCAAGAAGGTCGCGCTCGGCCGCATCGTCATCGCCAACAAGGAGCGGATCGCGGCGATCAAGCCCTGCGGCGACGGGCTGATGCTGGAGACGCTGCGCTACGCCCAGGAAGTGCGCGACGCCAAGAAGTTCTTCGACGAGGTGAAGGACGACGCCGAGATCGACGACGAGCAGCTCGAACTCGCCCAGCTTCTCATCGAGAAGAAGTCGAAGCCCTTCGACCCGCAGTCCTTCCGCGACACCTACCAGCAGGGCCTGATGGAGATCATCAAGGCCAAGATCGCCGGCAAGGAACCGGAAGCCGAGGCGGCACCGGAGGAAGACGGCGGCAACGTCATCGACATCATGGATGCGCTGCGCCGCAGCCTCGAACAGTCGGGCGGAACCTCCGGCGGCAAGGGCGCGTCCGGCGCGAAGTCGGCGTCGAAGGCTCCGGCCGCAAGCAAGGCGGCGAAATCGAAGGCTCCGGCGAAGTCGTCCGGCTCGGCGAAATCCGCCTCGAAAACCTCGGCTTCCAAATCCTCGGCTTCCAAGTCCTCGACCGCCAAGGGCTCGTCGTCGTCAGACGACGCGAAATCGTCCTCGAAGACGGCAGCCAGGAAATCGGGTGGACGCTCGAAGAGCTCCCGGGCAGCGTAAGCCATGGCCTCGCTCGACACCTACAACCGGAAGCGCGACTTCGCCCGGACGAAGGAGCCGAGCGGCAAGGCCGGCCGCAAGACCGGCAACGCCTACCTCATCCAGAAACACGCCGCGACACGGCTGCATTACGACTTCCGGCTCGAGCACGACGGCGTGCTCCTGTCCTGGGCGGTGACCCGCGGCCCGAGTTACAACCCGTCCGACAAGCGTCTCGCGGTGCGCACCGAGGACCATCCCCTCGACTACGGCTCCTTCGAGGGCACCATTCCGAAGGGGCAGTATGGCGGCGGCACGGTCATGCTCTGGGACACCGGCAGCTGGAAACCGCTCGGCGATGTCGCCGAGGGGCTCGAACGCGGCGAACTCAAGTTCGAGGTGAGCGGCCAGCGGCTCACCGGCCGCTGGGTGCTGGTGCGCATGAAGCCGCGCAAGGGCGAGAAGCGCGAGAACTGGCTCCTGATCAAGGAGAAGGACGCGTTCGCCCGGCCCGACGAGGACGGCGAGGAGTTTCTGGCGGGCGAGATGACCAGCGTCGTCTCCGGCCGCGCAATGGAGGTGATCGCGCAGGAGGAGGGCGGCGAGGGCGGCGACCAGTGGTCGTCGAAGGCGACCCGCGGCAAGGGCGGCCGCGGGGCGGCATCGGGACGCCGCAAGGGCGTTGCCGACGACGGCGAACCGGCCCCGGTGGTCGCGAAGGCAGACAAGGCCGCGTCCGCCAAGTCTTCCGCGAAATCGGCGAAAAAATCCTCCGGCAAGGCCGCCTCCCTCGACGCGCTGGCCAGAGACCATGGCAAGCCGCAACGCGCCACCCTCGTCGACGCGCCGCCCACGGGTGACCACTGGCTGCACGAGATCAAGTTCGACGGCTACCGCCTCATCGGCCTCGTTTCGGGCGGCACCGTCCGCCTCGTCACCCGCAACGGCCACGACTGGACGGACCGCTTCGAGCGGATCGCCAGGGCGCTCGCGAAGCTGGACGTCGAGGCGGCGGTCGTCGACATGGAGGCGGTGGTGCTCGACGACGACGGCCGCAGCGACTTCCAGAAGCTGCAGAATGCCCTGTCCGGGGAGGCAGGCCCCGAGGACCGCAACCGCGGCATCGTCGCCTTCCTGTTCGACTGCCTGCATCTCGACGGCGAGGATCTGGCGACGGCGCCGCTGACCGAGCGCAAGCAGCGGCTGAAGGCGGCGCTTTCAACCCTGCCGGCGCGGGAAAAGAAGACCCTGCGCTATTCCGATCACATCGAGGGCAGGGGCGACCAGATGATCGCCCGCTCCTGCTCCATGGGGCTCGAGGGCGTCATCTCGAAAAAGGCCGACGCGCCCTACAGAGCCGGCCGGACCAAGGGCTGGCTGAAGTCCAAATGCGTCAAGCGCCAGGAATTCGTCATCGTCGGCTTCACCAAGGCGGCCGGCGGCGCCCGGGCGATCGGCGCCCTGCATCTCGGCTATTCCGGCAAGGACGGCCTCGTTCATGCCGGCAAGGTCGGCACGGGCTTTACCGACGTGTCGGCGCAGATGCTGCGCGACCGGCTCGACGAGATGACCCGCAAGACGCCGCCGGTGGAGGGGCTTTCCGCCGCCGAGAAGCGCGGCGCCACCTGGGTGACGCCGACACTCCTCTGCGAGATCGCCTTCACCGAATGGACCGGCGAGGGCAAGATCCGCCACCCGTCCTTCAAGGGCCTGCGCGAGGACAAGCCGGCGGAGGAGGTGGTGCGCGAGGCGCCCGAGGACGAGGCGACGGCGGAACGCGAGGCCGAGGGCGAGACGGCGAAGCAACCCGGCCGTGGCGGTGTGAGGAAGAAAGCCGCTGCGGCCAAGTCCTCTAAGGCCGAGAAGAAGCAGGCAACTCCCGAGAAGGCGGAAGCAGACGAGGCCGGTGCGAAGCCGCCGGCGAAGGCCAAGGCCGCCCGCAGCAAGCGTCCGGGCCAGCCGATCCGCGTCGCCGGCGTTGCGATCACCCATCCGGACCGGCCGATCTTCGACGATGCCGATGGTCCCACCAAGGGCGACCTCGCCGAATATTACGGCAAGGTGGCAGAGCTGATCCTCGCCGACATCGGCGGCCATCCGGTGTCGCTGCTGCGCTGTCCCGGCGGGATCGGCGAGGAGTGCTTCTTCCAGCGCTCGGTCGGCAAGGGCTGGGGCGCCGACATCAAGCCGGTCGAGGTCACCCATGGCGGCAAGACGACGGAGTATTTCCACGTCGACGACGCCAGGGGGCTTCTCGAACTCACCCAGATGGGCGGCATCGAGCTGCATCCCTGGGCCTCGGCGGTGGACCGGGTCGACGTGCCGGACCGTCTGGTCTTCGATCTCGATCCCGACGAGGGCATCCCCTTTGAGGCGGTGAAGCTCGCGGCCGAGGATCTCGGCAACCGGCTGGACGGCCTCGGCCTCGACAGCTTCGTCAAATGCACCGGCGGCAAGGGGCTGCATGTGGTGGTCCCGATCGCCCGCCGGCGGGAGTTCCCGCAGATCAAGGCATTCTGCGCGGCGTTTGCCGAGAAGATGGTCCGCGACGCACCGAAAGCCTATGTCGCGACGATGTCGAAGGCGAAGCGCAAGGGCCGGATCTTCATCGACTATTTCCGCAACGACCACGCTGCGACCTCGGTCGCCGACTACTCCGTCCGCGCCCGCCCCGGCGCGCGGGTCGCGGTGCCGCTGGCCTGGGACGAACTCAAGGACCTGGAAGCTGCGAACGCCTTCACCATGGAGCGCGTCCTGGCGCGGATCGAGGCCGGCGAAGCCTTCCAGCGCCCGACCCTGCGCCAGTCGATCACCAGGGCGATGCTGGGCAAGCTCGGCGTCGAGGGGTAGCGCGCGGCTTTGCGGCGGGCTCGGCCCGCAGGCGACATGCGGCCTTGCAACGGTGGCGGGCTCGGTGCCGCCTCGTCATCAGAACAACGAGCCCTGACCCTCCGGCGCGGCTTTCGAGCGGCGCTTGGGCGGCTTGGCGACGGCCGGCTCGGACTTTGGCTGGCGCGATCGCGGCGCGGGTGCCGGCGGTGCGTCGTCGCCGGTGACCACCGCCGTCCTGACCTCGCGCCGCGCAAATTCCAGCGTCACCGGCATGCCCGCCGACAGATCCGCCGCCCGCGTCAGGGCACCGCCGGACTCGTCGCGGACGATGACGTAGCCGCGTTCGAGGACGTTGAGCGGCGACAGGCTCGCCGCCAGCCGCCAGACGGTGTCGACCCGCTGGCGGCGGGCCTGGCGCTGCAGCGCCTCCGTCCGCTCCAGCCGCTCCGACAGCTGGACCAGCGACAGCCGGGCCGCCTCGCTGCGGGCCCGCAGCGTGTGGGGCTTCAGATCGGCGGCCACCCGGTCGAGCCGTCGCCGCGCCGCGTCGAGCCGCAGCCGCATCCCGTGCTCGGCGTGCAGGCCGAAATGGCGCAGCGTCGCGCGCTTGTCGCGCAGGCCGGCCTCGAGGGTGGAGGGCACCAGCCGGGCCGAGGCCGAGGTGAACAGCCGCCGCTTCTCGCCGACGGCGTGGCGCAGGTTGGCGCCGAGCCCCGTCGTCGCCTCGTCGAGCCGGCGGCGGGGCAGCTGCAGCAGCGCGTCGATGCCCGGCATCGCCCGGGCGAGCGCGGCGAGGCCCTTCTTCTCCTGGTCGAGCCGGCGCGACACCGCGCCGGACAGCCGCGCATGGTGGCTGGCCAGCGCGGCGACCAGCTCGGCGCGCACCGGCACCGCCATCTCGGCGGCCCCGGTCGGCGTCGGCGCGCGCATGTCGGCCGCGTGGTCGATCAGCGTCCAGTCGGTCTCGTGGCCGACCGCCGAGATCAGCGGGATCGCCGAGGCCGCCGCCGCCCGGACCACCGCCTCGTCGTTGAAGCCCCAGAGATCTTCGAGGCTGCCGCCGCCCCGCGCGACGATGATCAGGTCCGGCCGCGGCAGCTTGCCGCCCGCCTCGATGGCGTTGAAGCCGGCAATGCCGGCGGCGACCTCCGCGCCGCTGGTCTCGCCCTGCACGCGCACCGGCCAGACCACGACATGGACGGGAAACCGGTCGGAGATCCGGTGGACGATGTCGCGGATGACGGCGCCGGTCGGCGAGGTGACGACGCCGATGACGCGCGGCAGGAAGGGCAGGGGGCGTTTGCGCTCGGCGGAAAACAGCCCCTCGACCTCGAGTTTCAGCCGCCGCTCGTTGAGGAGGGCCATCAGGGCGCCGGCGCCAGCCGGCTCGATCGTCTCGATCACCACCTGGTATTTCGACGAGTTCGGATAGGTGGTGAGCCGGCCGGTGGCGATCACCTCCAGCCCTTCCTCGGGCTTGAAGGCGAGCTTGGCGAAGCTGGTGCGCCAGACCACCGCGTCGATCCGCGCCTTGTCGTCCTTCAGCGTGAAATAGGCGTGGCCGGACGAATGCGGGCCGCGATAGCCCGACACCTCGCCGCGGATGCGGACATGGCCGAAGGTGTCCTCGACGGTGCGCTTCAGCGCGCCGGAGATCTCCGACACCGTATATTCGGCGACATTGCTCGCAGGGGTCGATTCGGACAGGAGGCTCATGGCGGGTAGTGTGGTGGCGGAGCCCTCTTACGGCAAGGCTTGCGCCGCGCCTTCAAGCGCGGTCCCGCGTGTTCCGCTCCGCCCGCCTACTCCGCCGCCATGGCGCCGAGCCGCGTGCGCTGCGCCCGCACCAGCCGGGTGTCGGGCAGGTGCGAGGGCTTGGCCGCCTTCTCGCTGGCCGGCAGGTTGGCGAGGCTGTCGCGGATGTGCTCGATCAGCGCGGAGACCACCGGTCCGTCCGCCGTCCGCGCCCGGATGACGCCGATCTCGTTGTCCCTCAGGCGCGGGAACCCGTCCTGCTCACCGAGCACCCGCATGCCGGGCCTGAGAGCGCATTCCGGCAGGACGCCGACGGCAAGACCGGCGAGCACCGCCGAGGCGACGATCTGCGCCGACCAGGACGAGAACAGCACCTTGTGGCGGCGCCCCGCCGCCTCCAGCGCCTTCAGCCCCTCCGCCCGCCAGCAGCAGTTCGGCCGCCCCAGCGCCAGCGGCAGCACGGTCTCCTCATGCACGTCGTGGGCCGCCGAGGTCATGAAATGCAGCGGCTCGCGCCGGACGATCTCCGGCACGGCGAGGCCCACCGTGCAGTCGGCGACGAGGGCGACGTCGAGGCGGCCCTTGTCGACATGGTCGGCGAGGTTGGAGGAGGGCTCGCAGGCGATCTGCAGCTCGACCAGCGGGTTGGAGCGGGTGAAGCGGGCGAGGATCTCCGGCAGGAAGCGCTCGGCATAGTCGTCCGGCAGCCCGATCCGCACATGGCCCTGGATCGCCTCCTGGTCGAAGGCCGAGAGCGTCTCGCGGCTGAGGCTGAGCATCCGCCGCGCATAGACGAGCAGCCGCGAGCCGGCGTCGGTCACCTGGATCGACCGGCCGCTGCGCTCGAACAGCGAGGTGCCGAGCCGCTCCTCCAGCCGGCGGATCTGCATCGAGACCGCCGACTGGGTCTTGAACACGTCCTCGGCCGCCTTGGTGAAGCTGCCGGTATCGACGATGGCGACGAAGGTGCGGAGCTGATCGAGATCGAGCGGACTGGCCATGACGACATCCATGAACGAAACTGATGTCACACATTACGAACATTCGTTGGCGTGATCAATAACACAGACGTAGGGTGATCAAGTCAGGAACAATTCGGGAGTCGCTGCTGCCCATCGCTCCAGCGGTGGGAAGAAGCGCTCCCGCTTTTTTCCGACTTCGATGGCTGCGAAAGGAGACAGGCCATGACGATCACAGCGAGGCAGACCCCCACGATTTCCGCCACCGGCCGCATCACCGCCGGCGTCCGCGTCCTTGCCACGGCCGCTCGCGCGATCGTCAAAACCGCGCTCAACCGGCGCCGGGTGCACCAGCTCGCCGACATGCCGGACTATGTCCTGAACGACATCGGCATCCGCCGCGACGACATTTCCGTCGCCCTCGGCGCCAGCTGGCGCGAGGATCCGAGCTACAAGCTCGCCCTGATCGCCGCGCACCGGCGCCGGGGCACTCTCGACGGCTGATCCCGCCACAGCCGGAGGAGAGCTGCGCCCATCCATGGCGCAGGAGAACCCGGCCGGTCCGTCCCCCGCGGCCGGCCGGAACCCCGTCTGATAGCTGCGGCCGGGAGATCGCTCCCCGGGCCGCCGGGATCTGGCCCGCACGGTGCTCGAATGGATTCGCCTTGGCGCCGCCCGAAGACCGGTGCCGCCGGTATCAGAGCCGCGTATCGTCCGGATCGTCGGTCTCGCCGACCACTTCGCCCTCGACCAGCTTGCGGAACATCAGCTTGTCGATGCGCCGTCCATCGAGATCGACGACCTCGATCTCGAAGCCGTCCCACTGGACGCGCTCGCCGACGGACGGGATATGACCGAAGAGTTCCAGCACCAGACCCGCCACCGTCTGGTACTCGCGTTCGGCGGGGAATTCGAGTTCGTCGATCGTGCGAGCCAGCCGGTCGACCGCCATCGCACCGTCCACCAGCCAGGAGCCGTCCTGCCTACGGAAGGCCTCGGGCGATTCCACCTCCCCCTCGGGCAGCGAACCGGCGATCGCCGCGAGGATGTCCTGGGGCGTCGCGATGCCCTCGAAGGAGCCGTATTCGTCGAGGATGATCGCCATGTGGACGCCATGGGAGCGGAACCGCTCCAGAAGCTTCAGGATCGGCATTCCCTCGTTGACGTAGAGCGGCTCGCGCATGAGGTCGGCAAGGACGAGCTTGCCGTTCTTGTGCTGGCGCTCGAGGATGTCCTTGGTCTGGATGATGCCGACCACGGCGTCCTCGTCCGTGTCGATGACGGGATAGCGGGAATGGCCGGTCTTGACCATTTCCTCGATCGAGACGGTCGCGGCATCGGTCACGTCGAGCCAGTCGACGTCGGGGCGCGGCACCATGATGGAGCGGACGTTGCGATCGGCGACGCTGATCACCGCCTCCAGCATCTCGCGCTCCTTCACCTTGAAGACGCCCCGCTCCGTGCCTTCCGCGATCATCGCGCGCACGTCGTCCTCGGTGACCGTGTCGTTCTCGTCTTCCTTCAGCCCGAAGATCGCCGTCAGGGCGCGGGTGGACTGTTCGAGGACGTAGACCACCGGCCGGCCGACCATGGCCACCAGCCGCATCGTCGGCGCGACGAAGCAGGCGACGCCTTCCGGGCGCGACAGGGCGAAGCGCTTGGGGGCGAGTTCGCCGACGACCAGCGAGAAATAGGTGATGACGATGACGACGATGACGAAGGCGGCATCGTCGGCGACCGGCCCCAGCACCGGCCAGTCCTGGATCACCTCCGCCAGCGGGCCGGCAAAGACCGAGCCGCCGAAGGCGCCGGCGAAGATTCCCACCAGCGTGATGCCGATCTGGACCGAGGACAGGAACGTCGTCGGGTTCTCGGCGAGTTTCAGCGCTGCCCGCGCGCCGTGCCGGCGCTGCTTGGCCATCTGCTCGAGCCGGCTCTTCTTGGCCGAGACCACGGCCAGTTCCGACATGGCGAAGAAGCCGTTGAGCAGGATGAGGGCGAAGACGATGGCGGCATTGACGAAGAGCAAGACGGGTTCCGGATCTGGCATGTCGGCCGGCGGCAGATGCCGAAATCGGGGCGACGGAGGAAAGGAAGCGGATATAGGCGCGGAGCGGACAGGGCGACAGGGGCTGCCCTCATCGCAAGTTGCCAGGCCATGGGAGGTTCCATCCAATTCCCGTGACCGCTCCTCGGCCGCGCCCGGTTGTCCGGCGCGGCATCGGCCGGGCAGGACGAAGCGAGGACGGCACCAGCCAGCAGGCGAGCGCCGCGGACGGACGCCGCAACCGGGTCCCGGAGGCCGCCGGGGCCGATGTCGCCGGAAGCCTCAGCCGTCCTTGTCGGCGACCTTGCCGGCCGGGCCGGGCGCGAAGATTTCCATCATCCGCCGGGCATAATCCTTCTGGAAGGCGAGCGCCGCCTCGGCGAGATCGTCGGCAGCGCCCTTCGATGCCGCCGGATTCGCCGCGCCGTCGCCGGACTTCCCGGCAGAAGCGGTACCGGCAGGAGCGGCATCCGGGGGGGTATGGGCCGCCTTCGCCGGGGCCGTCCCGCCAGCCCCGGGCATGTCGACCTGGAAGCTGCGGGCGAACTGCTCCATCAGCGCCGGGTAGAGCCCGAAGAACGCGCCGGCGCCGGCCGGATCCGCCGGACGGGCGCTGTCGGCGGGTTTGGCGGTTTCCGGGGGAAGCCACGGAATCGTGCCGGTCAAGGCGTCGCTGAACAGCTTGTTGAGATAGTCCGATCCCGGCATCTGCGGCGGAGGCCGGCGCTGCGGCGCGTTGGACGGCCGCCCCATCGCCTCGACGGCATTGGCGCTGCGGCGCAGCATCTCGGCCATGGCGCCGGGATAGTTGCCCTCGGCGAGTTCCCGCGGCTGGTTGCGGGTGAGGTTGGCCATCATCATCCGCAGCATGGTGCCGATGGTCATCACCGAAATGTTGCGGATCATGATCTCGACCGTGTCCGGCGCGACGCCGCTCGCCACCGAGACCTGCCGCGCCACCGAGGACACCAGGTCCTGCGAGCCGAACAGCGCCGTCGCGAGATCCTTGGCCGCCGGGCTGGTCGTCGCCCCTTGCGCCAGATCGGACGAGCCGTCCCCGATGAAAGGCTTGTAGAGCCGCGAGATCTCGCCCCACGCACCGGGCACGATCATCGCCCGCTGCAGGGCGAGGGCGAAGGCCGGCGCCAGCGCCGTCGTCGTCTTGCGCAGCTCCTGATGGCTGAGCTTGAACGCGTCGGCGAGGCGGTCGGCACCGATGCCGCTGTCGCTTGCCGTCAGCCAGTCGAAGAAATCCGTCATGATCGGCCCTGTCGGCTGGGTGCCCAGTCCCCGTCGAACGTCGCGAATGCCAAGTATGGATAGATGGGACGAAGTGTCCCGACGCCAAGCTGCGGGCGCGGGGAAACTGCCGATTTTTCGGTTTGGCCCGATCCAGCGCTGTTCGGGGCGATCGCCAGGGCGGGGCGGCACGCTTCACATGGGGTGGGCGACCCCGGCGGCGCCGGCCGATGCGAGGCGTCAGGCGCGTGCCATTCGACAAGAAGAACCGGTGGTCGGTCCTTCAAGGCGGCCGGCAAAGAGCCGCGCGGCCTCTCGCCGCGGGACCGGATCTCGCTCGGGCCGGGCGCCGTCAGTAGCTCAGATGCTTGAACACCCGCGGCATCGAGCGGTCCCACTGTTCCTCGTAGAGCCGCACCAGCTCCTCGGCCGAGGTGGTGCCGCGGGCGACGACCTCTTCGAGCGGGGCGAGGAAGAAGCTCTCGTCGTTGCCCTCGTCGTTCATCCGGCCGCGCGCCCTGAGACCCTGGCGGGCGAGCTTCACCGTCTCGCGTGCGAGTTCGAGCACCGAGCCGTCCCGGAACTTCGTCCTGAAGCCCTCGCGCGGCACGTCGTTGCGCATCGCCTGGACCTCCTCGAAGCTCCAGTCGGCGGTCATGTCGTCGACGGCTGCGAGCGTCGCCTCGTCGTAGAGCAGCCCGACCCAGTAGGCCGGCAGGGCGCAGATCCGCCGCCACGGGCCGCCGTCGGCACCGCGCATCTCCAGGAAGCGCTTCAGCCGGACGTCCGGAAACAGCGTCGAGAGATGGTTGGTCCAGTCGCCCATCTGCGGCTCGGGATCGTCGATCTCGCCCTTCAGCGCGCCGTCCATGAACTGGCGGAAGGTGACGTGGGTGGCGTCGTGGTAGCGCCCGTTCCGGGTGACGAAATACATCGGGATGTCGAGGGCCCACTCGGCATAGTGCCGGTAGGTGAAATCGTCCTCGAAGACGAAGGGCAAGAGCCCCGAGCGCTGGTTGTCGACGTCGTGCCAGACCTCCGACCGCCAGGAGACGAGGCCGTTGGGCTTGCCTTCGGTGAAGGGCGAATGGGCGAACAGCGCCGAGGCGACCGGCTGCAGCTTCATGCCGACGCGCATCTTGCGGCGCATGTCGGCCTCGCCCGAAAAGTCGAGATTGACCTGGATCGTCGCCGTCCGCAGCATCATGTCGAGGCCGCGCGTGCCGACCTTCGGCATGTAGCGGCGCATGATGTCGTAGCGCGACTTCGGCATGATCGGCGTCTCGGCGAGCGTCCAGCTCGGCGAGGAGCCGATGCCGAGGAAGCCGATGCCGAGTTCCTTGGCGACGGCGCGCACCTCGGCGAGATGGGCGTTGGATTCCCGGCAGGTCTGGTGGATCGTCTCCAGCGGCGCGCCGGACAGTTCGAACTGGCCGCCGGGCTCCAGCGAGATCGCCCCCTGGCCCTCGGCGCCGTAGAGGCCGATGATCCGGCCGTCGTCGACGATCGGTTCCCAGCCGGACAGCGACTGCATGCCTTCCAGAATGGCGCGGATGCCCTGCTCGCCCTCGTAGGGGACCGGCGAGAGATCCTCGACGTAATAGCCGAACTTCTCGTGTTCGGTGCCGATGCGGAAGTCCGCGACCGGCTTTTCGCCGTCCTTCAGATGTCCGACCAGGTCCTCGATCGAGGCGACGGGTGTCAGATCGGTCGTGTCGCGCGCCATTGTTCTCGTTCCATTCATTGCGCAAGCGCCGGCGCTCCGGCGCGCGGAACCGGCCATTCCACAGGACCGCGTCGTGCCCCGAATTTTCATCCGGCGCAAGATTGCATCGGTTGACGGTGCGGCCAGCGAGCCGGTGCGCAGCGTTCAGCCCGCCGATTCCCAGTCCCCGATCGTCGCCTGAACCACCGCCAGCGCCGCGACGGCGGCGGTGTCGGCCCTGAGGATGCGCGGTCCGAGCGAGATCGCCGTGACGCTCGTCTCGGCATGAAGCCGCGCCCGCTCTTCGGTGGAAAATCCGCCCTCCGGCCCGATCAGCAGCGACAACGGGCCCTTCGGCAGCCTTGCCAGCGTCGCGACCGGGCTTTCGGCATCCTCCCGCTCGTCGCAGAAGATCATCGGGCCGTGCGGCAGGTACGCCTCCAGCGCCGCGTCGAGCTTCAGCGGCTCGCGGCAGTCGGGGATGGTCAGGATGCCGCACTGTTCGGCCGCCTCGATGGCGTTCGCCCGCATCCGCTCGACATTCACCCGGCTCGCCTGGACGTGCTGGGTCATCACCGGCTGCAGGATGCCGGCGCCCATCTCGACGGCCTTCTGCACCATGTAGTCGAGCCGGGCGTGCTTCAGCGGCGCGAAGAGATAGGCGAGCGCCGGCGCCGGCGTCTGCTCGCGCAACCGTTGCTCGGGCACGAGATCGGCCTTCTTCTTGGCCGTCCTCTCGATCCGGCAGCGCCATTCGCCGTCCCGGCCGTTGAAGGCGAGGACGACGGCGCCGGCATCGAGGCGCATGACGTTGAGGAGGTAGTTCGCCTTGGCCGGGTCGAGGCCGATCCCGGCGCCGGCGCAAAGGTCGGCCTCGACGAAGAGGCGCGGGCTCCTGAAATCGTGGTCGGGCATTGCGTCTCGCTCCATCCCGCAGCGCAACCGAAGCTGCGGCGCACCGTTGTCGGCACAAATCAATCATTTCATCCGAAGGGACGTTTCATGGATTTGCAGATCAGAGACAAGGTCGCGCTGATCACCGGCGCGACCGGCGGCATCGGTTTTGCCACTGCGAGGATTCTGGCCGACGAGGGCTGCAGGCTGGTCCTTTCGGACGTCCGGATCGAGCGGCTCGAGAAGGACGCGTCGTCGCTCCCGACCGAGGTTCTGTGCATCGCCGCAGACGTCACCGACCAGGCGGCGGTCGACACGCTGGCCCGCAAGGGGCGCGAAAAATTCGGGTCGGTCGACATCGTCGTCCACACTTCGGGCATCACCGGCGCCAAGGGCGATCCGCTGGAAATGACCGACGCGGATTACCGCGAAGCCTGGGACATCGACTTCTTCTCCGCCGTGCGCCTCGCCCGCGCGACCTTCCCGGCCATGCGCGAGAAGGGCTGGGGCCGCTTCGTCTGCATCACCTCGGAAAACGCCGTCCAGCCCTATTGGGAGGAGGCGACCTACAACACGGCCAAGGCGGCGCTGGCAGCCTTCGTCAAGAACCTCTCCTATCAGGAGGCGAGGCACGGCATCCTCTGCAACACCGTCTCCCCCGCCTTCATCGAGACCGACATGACCGACGGCATGATGGAACAGCGCGCCAAGGAAATGGGCGTCTCCATGGAGGAGGCGGTGACGAGCTTCCTCGATGAAGAGCGCCCGGGAATCGCCCTGAAGCGTCGCGGCCGGGTGGACGAAGTCGCCGCGGCGATCGCGCTGATCGTCTCGGAGCGCGGCTCCTTCATCAACGGCTCCAACATGCGGGTCGACGGCGGCTCGGTGCAGGCCGTCCAGAACTGACGGCAGCCCGCCCGCGGTGGCTCCGCGATCCGGCTTTACGGCGCCGAGCGGGCGGCTTATCACGCTGCCCGGGCGGGCCCGGCGCGGGTTCGGGGATGGCTCCGGCGACCGGCCGCGGGCTCCATGGCGGAGGGCAGGGGACATGGCGATGGAGATGCGGCGCGCGACGAGGGACGACCTGCCGGCGATCGTCGCGCTCCTTGCCGACGACGTTAGGGGGCGCAGCCGCGACGACGCCTCGCTGCCGCTCGATCCGGCCTATTTCGAGGGCTTCGCGGCGGTCGACGCCGATCCGCGCCAGCTTCTCGCCGTCGCCGTGCGCGACGGCGCCATCGTCGGCACGCTGCAGCTCTCCTTCATCCCCGGCATCGGCCACAAGGGCGCCTGGCGCGGCCAGATCGAGGCGGTGCGGATCGCCTCGCAGCTGCGGGGGCAGGGGCTCGGGGGCGAGATGATCGCCTGGGCGGTCGATACCTGCCGGAGCCGCGGCTGCCGCATGGTGCAGCTGACCTCCGACAAGACCCGGCTCGACACCCACCGCTTCTATGAAAAGCTCGGCTTCGAGCAGTCGCATCTGGGCTTCAAGCTGACGCTCTGAGCCTTTCGGGACGAGGGGCTGGAGCATCGACGGCGACGCAGGCGAACAGGCCGCCCGCGACCGCTTCCTCGCCGTTGCGCGTCACCCGCAGCGCCCGGCTGTCCGCCGCCCGCATCACCCAGGCCTCGCGCTCGGCATGGGCGAACAGTGCCGCGCCGAGCCGCCCGCCGATGTGGTAGCGCCGCTCGCTCCAGTCGAGGCAGCAGCGGCAGGGTGGCCGGCGACGCCCCGCCTGATCGCCGAGCTCGAGCCCGAGCCGGTCGAAGAACGTCATGCCCGCCTCGGTGATCGCCCCACCCTCGTCGGAGAGGACGACCATGCCGCGCGCCTCCAGGAGTTCGGCGAGGTCCACGGCGAAGCGTCCGGCCATGTGGTCGTAGCAGCTGCGCGCCCGCCGCAGCGCCTCGTCGCGGGGGCCGACGGGCCGGTGGCGCGCCGGCCCGAGGTCGGCCGCCCCCATCAGCATCTCCAGCATCTCGGCGACCCGCGGGCCCGCCAGCCGGAAATAGCGATGGCGTCCCTGCTTGAGGCCGACGATCAGCCCGGCATCGACGAGCTTGGCGAGATGGCCGCTGGTGGTCTGGGCGCTGACGCCGGCATGGAAGGCGAGTTCGCCGGCACTCAGCGCTTGGCCGCCCGTGAGCGCGCAGAGGATGTTCGCCCGCGCGACGTCGCCGATGAGGCTGGCGGTGGCGGCGAGCGTGACGGGAGAGGCGAGGCTGGTCATGAGGCGAGGCTAGCCCGGAACGACCGTCGAGCCCAGCGTCATCGCTTCGTCCTTGGTCGAAGCATCGGCCCGCCGCAAGCCGCTATCGCTTGGCCCCCAGCAGCGAACCCGGGAGCCGGCGATGGCGGACGAGATCTTTGGACACTCCGCAAGGCAGGGGCGGACCCGGCCGGCGGATGCCGCGAGGCCTGTGGGTGCGACCGTCTCGGCGAAGGCCGCCATCCTGTGGGCCGGGTGCGCAAGCCTCTCCGTCGCGGCGTTTCGCCTCCTGCGGAGATGGGCCTGCCGCCGTCGCAGCCGCCTCGACCTCGCCGAGCTCTCCGACCGCCAGCTGCGCGACATCGGCGTCGCCCGCGATCTGGCGCTGGAGGAGGCGCGCAAGCCGTTCTGGCGCTGAAGTCCCGGTGACCGGGATCATGAGAAGTCCAGCCGATGGGACCCTGCATCGAGCCCGCGCGGTGCCTGCGCTGCCTGAGCGGAGCAGGTGTCAGTCAGCGACGCGCATCGCCTCGATGAAGCGCGGGGTGTTCTTCGCCTCGACATCGGCCTCGCGCACCAGCCCGTCGAAATGCCGCGTCAGCTCGAGCACCTGCCGGCGCTCGGAGAAGATCAGGTAGAATCGCCCGACATAGACGCTCGCCTGCAGCGGGCCGAAGATCGTCACGGGCGCGGAGAACACCTTCTTGCGGTCGAAGAGATAGAGCCGCAGCGAAGGATAGAGCTCGTCCGTCAGCTCGGCGAGGCGCTTCAGCTGGCTGCGCCGCTCGCCCGCGCCGAGGCCGCGCCAGTAGCCCTCGCCGGCGGCAAATCCCTCCAGCGTGTCCAGCGGCAGGGCGATCTCGTAGTCGGTGTCGGGGGCGCGCAGATAGGCCAGACGGTCGCGCATGTCGGCGATCGCCTGGTCCGACGTCCGGCCGACGAAGTCGCCATATTCGAAGCGCAGCACGTCCTCCGACTTGAGCATGTCGGGCAGGGTGGCCGGGACGTGGCGGATCTTGTAGCCGCGCGCCTCCTCGTGCCAGCGGAAGATGCGCTCGTCGGAGGGCGCCCGCGCCGCTTCCTCCATGCGCATCGCCGCCTGCAGGACGTCGGCGCCGCGCTCGCGCCGGTCGGTCAGGCCGAGCAGCCAGTCGGCCGAGACGGCGAGGGCACTGGCGCATTCGGCGGCGAACTGGGCGTTCGGCAGCCGGCCGTCCTCGGCCGAAAGCGCCAGCGACACCGTCGAGCGATCGGCGCCCGTCGCCCGGGCAAGGCCGCTCTTGGTGACGTTGGCGGTCTGCATCGCCGCGGCCAGCCGGTCGCGAAAGAGGCGGGATCGGTCGCGCTTGTCCATGAAGGTCAGTTGAGAAAAATCACGATACGGGCATGTTATCCCGGATCGTGACCGCAACAAAGAAAATTCTCAGAATGCCCATCGGATGACCGTTCGGCTAAGGATCGGGCCGTCGCCGCAGCAAAGGACCGGGCCGCTCCGGCGAGCCGCCGTCTCCCCGCCCGGCCGAGTGTCCCCGGCGCAAGGCCCGCGGCGAACCCGGCGCTGCGGAAGTGCGCCGCCGTCACAGTCAGGAGTTCACCATGGAAACCCGCAGGCGAAGCTTGGCCAAGGCCGCGTCCTGGCAGGTTTTCGGCATCGTCACGATGTCGATGCTCGGCTTTCTCTTCACCGGCTCGCTTTCGTCCGGCGGTGCGCTGGCCGTGCTCTCCAGCCTCCTCGGCTTCGTCTCCTATCTCGCCCACGAGCGGGTCTGGGCTTCGATCGGCTGGGGCATGGCCGGGACATCGCCTCGCGGGGCCTCCGAGACCGCCACCGGAGCCGAAAGGCCCCGCCTTCCCGTCGCCGGCAACGCATCCCGCGCCACCTCGTGAGCGCGGAGGCAGCGATGCGAGCCGCCGGTCGCGGGGGCGCTGCCGGCTGAGAATGCTCGTCGGACGGCCCGTCGATGCCGTTGCGTTTCCGCCGGCGCCCGCCGCGCCGACGCGCCCGAACACGCCGCAGTTCTTGCAAGGCGTTGTCTCGGCGAAGCTTGCCGAAATCCAAAGTGCGGCGCGAAGGCGCTTGCCGTGTTCAAGCGGGCGTTCCCGAGGCAACGCCTGCAGGATTCTTTATCCCTGGTCTTTAAAACGATCTTGGCATTTCGTCGCCATCAATGAACCATCCGTCGATCACGACGCTCCGGCAGCGGAGCATCACCGGCAATGGTTCCTGATGCAGAGGAAGGCGAACCCATGGAATCCAGCAAACGAAGCCTCGCAAAGGCGGTCTCCTGGCAGATGGTCGGGCTCGTCACCATGGCGATCCTCGGCGAGGTGTTCACCGGATCATTCTTCGCCGGCAGCGAACTCGCCCTGACCTCCTGCGCCATCGGCTTCGTCATGTATGTCCTGCACGAACGGGTCTGGGCCGGCATCCGCTGGGGCCTGAACAGGGCATCGGCCGCCGCGTCGCAGCCCGTCGGCACGGCGCCGACGGGAAGCTGAGGCGCCTCCCTCGCGGGGGGCTTTGCAGCCGGATCCGGGACCCGGGTGGCCGCGGGCGCGGCCGCCTGCGTGCGCACCCGTCGAAGCCGCAGGGGCTTTGGGGTTCTCGTCGGCCCGCAGCTGGCCCGTCCGTCCCCGACAATGGGTCCGGCGATCCGAAGCCGGGCACAAAAAAAGGCGGCCGAAGCCGCCTTTGCGTCGTATCAGAATTGAATCGTATCAGAATCGAATCGTATCAGGTTTTCAGCGTTCGGCTTACTCGGCCGCGGTGGTCTTCGCCGCTTCCTTCTCGGCCTTGGCCCGGTCGCGCTCGGCGGCGGCGATCTGGCGGGCGTCGTCGTTCAGCTTGCGGGCGCGCACATTGGTGGCCTCGACGATACGGGCCGACTTGCCGCGGCGATCGCGCAGGTAATAGAGCTTGGCGCGGCGGACCTTGCCGCGGCGCACGACCTCGACCGAATCGACCATAGGCGAATAGACCGGGAAGACGCGCTCGACGCCCTCGCCATAGGAGATCTTGCGGACGGTGAAGTTCTCCTGGATGCCGGCGCCGGAGCGGGCGATGCAGACGCCTTCATAGGCCTGGACGCGCGTGCGCGTGCCTTCCGTGACCTTCACGTTGACGCGAACGGTGTCGCCGGCGGAAAATTCCGGGATCGTGCGGATGGCTTCGATGCGGGAGGCTTCAGCGGCCTCGAGTTCCTGGATGATGTTCATGGCATAGCCTCAATTCGTTTCACGCCGGGGTATCTTGCAACCCGACATGGCCGCCGTGACGGTCAGGTTATTCTGAGGAAATCGGGTGCGCTCATATACGCGTTTCGCCGGTTTGTCACTAGCGGGGCCCGCAGTTTTCGCCGGGGCGAGGCGCTTTCATGCTGCCTGCGCCGGCCGCTTTCATGACAGTCCGGCGAAGCCGACGAGGATCAGCGAGACCGCCGCGCCGACCCAGACGGTGAAGGCCCGGTTCCAGACGAGGCCGACGGTGAGCGCGCTCACATGGCCGAGCCGGCCGACCAGCAGCGTCGTCGCGGTGAAGGGGGAGGTGGCCCCGGCGAGCGCCCAGCCGGCGGTGACGGCGGCGACGAAGAGGTTGGGCGGCAGGCCGAGGGAGGCCGGCGCCGGCAGAAGCGGCGCCAGCATCGAGACCGAGAGAATCGGGTTCATGCCGAGCTGGCCGAGCAGCGGGATGATCCACACCGGGGCGACGAGGACCAGCCAGACCGGCACGCCGGACAGATCGAGGGCGTGGCCGACGGTCAGCGGCTGGATCAGCGCGGCGCCCAGCGTGCCGATGATGCCGGCCATGACGAGCAGCACGAGTTCGGAGCGATAGGAGGGGAATTCGACGAGGGACAGCCTCTGGAGCCGGCGGAGGGTTTCGGCGGCGCTGCCCGATTCGGCGGCGATCCAGCCGATCGAGATCACCGGCACGAACAGCATGACCACCGCGATGATCCGCAGCCCGGTCAGGTATTCGAGGATGCCGACGCCGGCGAACAGCAGCACCAGCAGCGTCAGCAGCGGCGCGAGATCGCGGATGCTGCCGATCGGCGTCTGGCGCGCCGGCGGCGGGGCGCTGAGCGTCGGCTTGTAGAGCGTGTCGAGGGCCCAGCCGGTGACGAGGAAGACGAGGGCGAAGAGGATCGCGTAGGGCGCCGTGCCGCCCCAGCTGGAGCCGGCGACGACGCTGGTGGTGATGGCGGTGGCAAAGGCCAGCGGCGACCAGCACAGCGACGCGCAGAGCCCGCGCTGCACCGCCAGCAGCATGCGCCGGTTGCGGATCTCGCGGATCTCGGCGTTCTTCTCCCGGCCGGCGATCGCCTCGGTGAGGCCGCCGAGGAGGGTGATCGCGCCGTAGTTGAGGATCAGCGCGAAGAGGTGGCCGCCGATGGTCAGCGCCATGTAGCGCTTGCCCGGCGGCTGGCTGGCGAGATACTGGCCGCAACGCTCGATCGCCGGCGAGGCGGAGGCCGGGGTGCGCAGGCTGGCCAGCGCGATGAAGAAGGTGGCGATGAAGGCGCCCTGGGCCGCGGCCTGGGCGAACACCTCCGGCCAGTCGTCGAGGAGGGCGACGGTGAGGCCGGCCAGGATGAGGCCGATCGCGACGAAGGCCTTGCGCGACCAGCTGGTGAAGGGCGTCGCCACGGCGAGGAAGACGACGAGGCCGCAGGCGGCCGCCATGGCGCCGATCTCGGAGCCGAGCCATTCGCGGACGATGACGGCGACCCCGATGAAGATGAGGAGGGCGCCGAGGATTTTGTCGAGCACGGGCTGAACCAGTCGGGCGGGGGAGCGGACACGGGGCCCGGCGCGGATCGCGGGGGCGGAGAAGAGCGACCATAACGCCAACGGTGGTGGACGCAAGAATTGCGCCCGGCGCCTTTTGGAGCGGGGGCCGCGTGTTGAGCGGGGCCGCGTGCTCCGCCCGCGCCGCACCGGGCCCTGTCGGGGCCGAGACGGCGTGCCGCAGCAATCCGGGGCATCGCCTGCGACGGCACGAATTGCGCTCCTCCGGCGCCGGGGCTATCACGCCGCCCATGCAGCTGACCGTCGCCGCCTTCTATCGCTTCCTGCCCCTCGACGACCTCGAGGCCTCGCGCACTGCGCTCCTCGTCTTCTGCCGCGAGCGGGCCTTGCGCGGCACCATCCTGATCGCCTCGGAGGGCGTCAACGGGACGGTCGCCGGCGCGCCGGAGGCGATGGCCGAGCTCTGCGCCGAGCTCTCCCGCCGCTTCGCCCTCTCGCCCGAGCACCTGCGCATCTCCGCCGCCTCCGACTGGCCCTTCGCCCGCATGAAGGTGCGCATCCGCCCGGAGATCATCACGCTTCGCGACGAAGCGGGCGATCCGCTGGCGAGAACCGGCATCCATGTCGCGCCGCAGGACTGGAACGCCCTGATTTCGAACCCCGACGTCCTCCTCCTCGATACCCGCAACCGTTACGAGACGAAGGTCGGCGGTTTTGCGGGCGCGGTCGATTCCGGCATCGACCAGTTCACCGACTTCAAGCGCTATGTCGAGGAGACGCTCGATCCCGCGACGACCCCGAAGGTCGCGATGTTCTGCACCGGCGGCATCCGCTGCGAGAAGGCCTCGGCCTTCATGCTGGAGAAGGGTTTCGCCGAGGTCTACCAGCTGAAGGGCGGGATCCTGTCCTATCTCGAACAGGTGCCGGAGGCCGAGAGCCGCTGGCGGGGCGACTGCTACGTCTTCGACGGCCGGGTGGCGCTGGGGCATGGGCTGACGGAGACGGATTGGACCGCCTGCTTCGGCTGCGGCGCGCCGCTGTCTGAGGAGGACCGCGCGGCGCCGGAGTATGAGGCGGGCGTCGCCTGTCCCGCCTGCGCCGGGACGAAGAGCGACGACGAGATCGCCGCCCTGCGCGAGCGGCACGAGCGGATGGTTGCGGGCGAGGGGTGAGCGCTCGAATACCTTGGCGCCCTCTCTCCCCTTGCGGGAGAGAACGTCATTCCAAGGAGTTGGGCCTCGGCTTGCCGAGGTCCAAACCTTGAGAATGACAAGAGAGGGGTTTTCACCGCCCAAGCCGCCGCCGGGGGCCCAAGCCGACACGCTTCGAACCCCTCTCTTGCGATTTCGATCGTTTAGCCGCTCCGCGTCTAAGCCGATGAAATCGCTTTCTCCCCCTCAAGGGGGGAGAGCGGCACCCGCGCTCCCACCTGTCGCCACGATCTTGGATGCTTCAGTTCGCGCGGGCGCCGTTTAGCCAGAAGCCGAAGCCGCCGATCTCCCTCCTTGTGGGGGAGATGCCCGCCCTTCGACTGGCTCAGGAGGGCAGAGGGGGGTGCCTCGACGCGGGCCTCGAAAGGGAGAGGCAGCGGCAGAAACCGAAACCCTACTCCTTCTTCCCCCCGAGCGGCTCCAGCGAATGCCGCTTGATCAGGCCGATCTGGGTCATCATGAAGACGAAGGTGATCGGCATGATGCCCCAGACCTTGAAGTCGACCCAGGCGTCGTCGGCGATCTGGCCGGGGCCGTAATAGGCATCGGCCGCCTTCCAGACGACAACGTTGACCACCGCCAGGAAGACGAAGAACAGGCCCCAGCGGAAGGTCAGCTTGCGCCAGCCCTCGTCGTCGAGCTTGAAGGCCTGGTCGAAGACGTAGCCGAGGAAGGATTTGCCGAAGAACAGCCCGCCGAGGAGGACGGCGGCGAACAGCGCGTTGACGATGGTCGGCTTCAGCTTGATGAAGGTCTCGTCCTGCAGCCAGAGCGTCAGCCCGCCGAACACCAGCACCACGGCGCCGGAGACCAGCGGCATGATCGGCAGGGTGCGCGTCACCGCCCAGGAGACCGACAGGGCGATCACCATCGCGCCCATGAACAGCGCCGTCGCGATGAACAGCGGCCCGCCCAGATCGCCCAGCACCGGAAAGGCGGCGGCCAGATCCTCGCCCCTCGAATTGGCGAAGAAGAAAACCAGCAGCGGCCCCAGCTCCAGCGCGAATTTGAGCAGCGGGTTCATCTCCTTGCGGCCGGGCTTGTTGGGTTCACGCTCGATGATGTGTTCGGTCATGGAAGAGGTTTTGCCTTTTCAGCTTCGTCATCCCGGGCTTGACCCGGGATCCATTCCAAATCGCCGCGGAAGGCCGTTTCGGCCGGCGGTCATCGACATTCTCGAACCGCCCGTCGCCGACATGGCTTGGAACGGATCCCGGCTCAAGGCCGGGATGACGACATTGGATGATTTTGCCGGTCGATTTATGGCGTTGCCGCCGCCCCGACCGTCTCAGTTCAGCGGCGTCCCCGCAATCGCGCTGGCGAAATCCTTCGCCTTGAAGGGCTCGAGGTCGTCGATGCCCTCGCCGACGCCGACGAAATAGACCGGCAGCCGGTGCTTCGCCGCGATGGCGACGAGGATGCCGCCACGCGCCGTCCCGTCGAGCTTGGTCATCACCAGCCCGTTGACGCCCGAGACGTTGCGGAAGATCTCGACCTGGTTGAGGGCGTTCTGCCCGGTCGTCGCGTCGAGGGTCTGGAGCACCGTGTGCGGCGCGTCGGGCTCGCGCTTGGCGAGGACGCGGTTGATCTTCTCGAGCTCGGCCATCAGCTCGGCCTTGTTCTGCAGCCGGCCCGCCGTGTCGATGATGAGGACGTCGGAATCGTTCTCGACCGCCCGGTCATAGGCCTCGAAGGCGAGGCCCGCCGCGTCGGCGCCGATCTGCTTGGCGACGACCTCCGAGCCGGTGCGCTCGCCCCAGATCTTCAGCTGCTCGACGGCCGCGGCGCGGAACGTGTCGCCGGCGCAGAGCGTGACCTTCAGGCCGCCGCGGGTGAGCTTGGCCGCCAGCTTGCCGATCGTGGTGGTCTTGCCGGTGCCGTTGACGCCGACGACGAGGATGACATGCGGCTTCTTTTCCAGATCCAGCTCCAGCGGCTGGGCGACCGGGGCGAGCGTCTTCTCGATCTCCTCGGCGAGGATACGGCGAACTTCCGAGCCGGCGATCTCCTTGCCGAAGCGGCCTTCTGACAACCGGTCGGTGATGCGCATCGCCGTCTCGACGCCGAGATCGGCCTGGATCAGGATGTCCTCGAAATCCTGGAGCGTCTCCTCGTCGAGCCGGCGCTTGGTGAACAGCGACGTGATCGAATCGGTGAGCTGGCTGGAGGAGCGGGCGAGCCCCAGGCGCAGCCGGTCCGCCCAGGAGATCCGCGGCGCCGGCGCTGCGGGGGCCTCGGCGGGCTTCTCGCGCAGGCGAAATCCGGCGTCTCCGGGAATGGCGGGACGGGGGGCAGGCGCGGGAACGACGGCGGTGTCGGACGCGGCGTCCACTACCGGACGCTGGTCCTCGTCTTCCTCCTCGGGCGGCAGGTCGGCTTCCAGCCAGGAGAAATCGGCCGCGCTGTCCGCGTCGTCGAGGGCGTCTTCCTCGCCGGGCTTGGCCGGCTCGACGCCGATATGGTCGTCCTCGCTCGCGGGCTCGACCGCCGGCGCGACGGCTTCGGCCTCCGGGGAGGGCTCTCTCGTGGCGGTCTCCACCGGCTCGACGCGCTCGTCGAGGAAGGAGAAGTCGGCCGGGGCGTCTGGCACCGGCTCGGCGGATTCCAGGAACGAGAAGTCCGCGACCTCGGCTTCCTCGTCCGGTGCCTCCTCGCCCAGGGCCGGTCCGGGGCTTTCGGAGAGTTCAGCCTGTGACGGTGCTAGTTCGTCCCGGACGGCGAAGTTTTTTTTTGAGCCTCGTCGTCGCCCGCCGCCGTCGCATCGTCGTCGCGTGGCTTCAGCGGCGTGATGCCGCCCTCGTCCGAGGGAATGGCGCCGGCCTCGGCATCGGCGACGGAGCTGGCCGCCGCGTTCGAGCGCACGTCGGGGTCGGGCGCGTCCTCGCGGCCGAATTCGGTATCCGTCGGCCGCGGCGTCGTGCCGTGCTCCGGCGTGCGCGCTTCCTCGCTCGCCGTGCCGAAGGAAAAGATCCGCCGGAAGAAGCCCTGTTTCTCTGCCATGCCCGTCCTTCGCAAGTTCAATTGCCGCCAGCCGGCATCCGCCGGGCGACGAGGGCGCCATCGGCTGCCCCCGTAATGATAGTGTCGACGACCTCTCCGGGGAGGCCGCAATCGATCTGGCAGAGGGTGAAATTCTCCGCCCGGCCAAGCCCTTCGCGCTCGACCAGCACGCTTTGCCGGCTGCCGACGAGCCGGGCGAGGTGGGCCGCATGGGCCTCTTCGCCGGCGGCGCGCAGGCGCGCCGCGCGCGCCTTGATCACGCTCTTTTCCAGCTGCGGCATGCGCGCCGCCGGGGTTCCCTCGCGCGGCGAGAACGGAAAGACGTGCAGGAAGGTCAGCCCGCATGCCTCGACGATCGCCAGCGAATTCTCGAACATCGCCTCGGTCTCGGTCGGAAAGCCGGCGATGATGTCGGCGCCGAAGACGATGTCCGGGCGCCTCGCCCGGATCTCGGCGCAGAAGCGGATCGAATCGTCTCGGCTGTGCCGGCGCTTCATCCGCTTCAGGATCATGTCGTCGCCGGCCTGCAGCGACAGGTGCAGATGCGGCATGAAGCGCGGCTCGGACGCGATCGCCTCGATCAGCGCTTCGTCGGCCTCGATGGAATCGATGGAGGAGAGCCGCAGCCGCTTGAGCCCGGGGACATGCCGCAGGATGGCCTGGACGAGGTCGCCGAGCCGCGGCGTCCCCGGCAGGTCGGCGCCCCAGCTGGTCATGTCGACGCCCGACAGGACGACCTCGTTGTACCCCGTATCGACCAGCCGCTTCATCTGCTCGACGACGGCGCCCATCGGCACCGAGCGCGAATTGCCCCGGCCGAAGGGGATGATGCAGAAGGTGCAGCGATGGTCGCAGCCGTTCTGGATCTGGACGATCGCCCGCGAGCGGCCCTCGATCGCGTCGATCATGTGGCCGGCGGTCTCGGTCACGCTCATGATGTCGTTGACGCGGACCTTCTCCTCGGCCGACACGCCGAAATCCGGCAGCCTGGCGTAGGTCTCGGCGGAGAGCTTCTCCATGTTGCCGATGACGGCGTCGACCTCGTCCATTCCGGCGAAGCGGCCGGGTTCGGTCTGCGCCGCGCAGCCGGTGACGACGATGCGGGCGTCCGGATTCTCGCGCCGCGCCTTGCGGATCTGCTGGCGGGCCTGGCGGACGGCCTCGGCGGTCACCGCGCAGGTGTTGAAGACGATGGCGCCGCGCGCGTCCTCGCCGAGGCCCGCTTCCTCGGCCTCGCGCTTCATCACCGCCGCCTCGTAGGTGTTGAGCCGGCAGCCGAAGGAGACGATCTCGACGCCCATCAGACGACGTCCCGCGTCTCGGCCGCATCATCGCGGGAGAAGGCGCCGGTCTCGGGGTCGAGGCGGCCCGACCATTCCCATTCCGCCGGCCCGGTCATCACCACATGGTCGTCGTCGCGCCACACGATGGTCAGCGTGCCGCCCGGCTGGGTGACCGCGACCGTTCGCCCGGTGCGCCGCGTGCGGGCGGCGGAGGCGGCGGCGGCGCAGGCCGCCGAGCCGCAGGCGCGGGTCAGCCCGACGCCGCGCTCCCACGTCCGCATGGTCAGCGAGGACGGCGACGTCACCTGTGCGATCGAGATGTTCGCCCGCTCGGGAAAGATCGGATGATTCTCCAGGATCGGCCCGAAGCGGTCGAGGGCGAGGGCGGCAACGTCCCCCTTCACCCAGAAGATCGCATGCGGATTGCCCATCGAGGCGACGGAGGGCGAATGCAGCACCGGCGCGTCGATCGGCCCGATCTGCAGCTCGATCGCCCGGGTGTCGCGGAACTCCTCGGCGAGCGGGATGTCCTGCCAGCCGAAGCGCGGCAGCCCCATGTCGACGGAGATCGTGCCGTCCGGATGCTCCTCGGCCAGAAGCAGCCCGGCCTGCGTCTCGAAGGTGAAGCGGGTCTGCCCGGTCTCTGCGGCCAGCGCCTGGACGACGCAGCGCGTGCCGTTGCCGCAGGCCCCCGCCTCGGATCCATCCCGGTTGACGATGCGCACATAGGCGTCCGTGCCGGGGGTGACGGGGGCGTGGATCGCCATGATCTGGTCGAAGCGCGTCTCGGGCCGCGCGGCGAGCGCCTGCGCCGCCGCGGCACCGACGCGCGCGCTCGTCTGGCGCAGGTCGGCGACGAGGATCTCGTTGCCGCAGCCATTCATGCGGGCAAAGGGGACGGAGGGTACTGCCAAGACTTTCCTGCCGGACGCTTCGAGCGAAATCGCAGCGTATATGGCAAGAAACCTCCCGGATTGCTACCGGGGGGCCGTGCCGGCCGATACGACGCCACACGCCGCCGGAGATCCGGCGGCGTCTGGATGTTCAACGATGGGGGCAGGCGAAGCTCAGCGGGTGACGGCGAAGGCGGGCGCCACGGCCTTCCAGGCGCCGTCCTCGCCGCGCACCGAGATCTGGTAGCGATCCCCCTGAAGGTCCACCGGCAGCTTGATGGCCGCCTGCAGCGTTCCCTCCGGCGTGGTGCGCGTGGTGTCGAGCTCGGCGAAGGCGGCCCCCGGGCTGCCGCCGCCGATGACCACGGGCGTGTCCTTGGGCAGGCCGGTGGCCGAGACCGTCACGGTTCCGCCCGGCGCCGGCGCCGCCGGTTCCAGGGTCACCTCGGCCGGCTGCTCGCCCTCCGACAGTCCCAGACGCGTGCCGATGTCGCGGATGTTCGACTGCAGCTGCGGATTGTCGTTCAGGAAGCCGTCGACCGACGATCTCACGCTGGAGCCGACATCGCCGGCTGCCTGGGACAGTCCCTCGCCGGCGTCGGAGGCCATCGACTTCAGCCGGTCCATCGGGCCGGTGAGGCTGACGGTCCCGCCGATCTGCAGGTCGGCCGAGCTGTCGACGCTGGGATTGGCCCGCAGGATGAGCCCTTCGCTCACCTCGCAGCGGCTGGCGATCGAGCTGATCGTGTCGCCGGGCCGAACCTCCGCCTGGGCACCGCATGCTCCCGCCGCCTCGGCCGAGGCGGCGGATGCGACGAGAAGCAGCCCTGCGAGCGCGGTTGCGCCTTTCCTCATGGGTGTCTCCTGGACTGTGCGCTGGCCGCGATCAATTGCTCGTCGCCGGCGGGGTCGTCTCGCCGCCCGTGGCGGGAGCCGTCGTCGCGCCGTCGGCCGGGGCGGTCTCCGTACCCGTGCCCATCGTACCCGTGCCCATCGTGCCCGTGCCCGTCGTAGCGCCCGTATCGGTGCCGGTGGTGGTCGGCGCCGCGGCATCGGGTGCCGTGGTCGTCATGGGAGCGGCGGCGTCGCCGGTGGTTGCCGGCTCCTCGGTGGTCACGACGCCGTCGCCGGCCGTCTGCGTGCCGAAATAATTGCCGTTGAGCAGGAAATACCCGCCGACGATCACGACGACGATGACGATGCCCGCGATCAGCCAGCTGGAACCGCCGCCGCCGCCGCCACCGCCGGTTCCGCGGTCGTTGTTGACGATCGTCGCGCGATCTCCGTCCGGCCTGCGTCCGCCCGTATTGCTCATGGTGATGTCCTCCAAATTGGCCGCGACCGGGCGTCCCTCTGCGCGGCAGTCGTGCCGCGAAAGGGACGGCGTGCGGCGTTACCCTTCATCCGCATGAATGTCGCCAGGCGCCTATCGTTCCGTCCCGGGAGGACGCGGCGATCTCATTTTTCCCAGTCGGTGCCGATCGCCTTGCGGTCGAGCTGCGCGGCATCCTCGACGATGTCGCGACACTCCTCCCGGTCGTTCTCGTCGGCCGCGGCGGGGTAGTCGGCCCCGTCGGCGCTGCGGGTCAGCGCCAGCTTGAACAGCATGGGGAAGTGGTCCGACCCGATATGCGGCAACCTCTTCATGGCGACGAGATCGAAGCGGGCATTGTGGAACAGGTGGTCGAGCGGCCAGCGGAGCAGCGGGTAGCGCGCGTCGAAGGTGTTGTAGAAGCCGCGCCCGACCCGCGGATCGAGCAGCCGCGACATCCGCTGGAAGTGCCGCGTCGTGTGCGACCAGGCGACGTCGTTGAGGTCGCCGCAGACGATCGCCGGCAGGTCGTCCTCGCCGACCAGCCGCGCCACCTCGATCAGCTCGGCGTCCCGTCCGGCCGAATCCGCATAGGGAACCGGCGGCTCGGGATGGATGCAGTAGAGGCGAAAGTCGTGGCCGCTGCGCAGCCGCACCCGTGCGATGATCGACGGCACGTCGTCCATCACCAGCGTCTCGATCCGCACGTCGGAGAGCTCGAGCCGGGAATAGACGATCATGCCGTAGCTGTTGTCGAGCGGCCGGGAGACGACGTGCGGCATGGTCTCGCCGAGCGGCTCGAGGGCCTTGGCCCAGCCTTCGTCCACCTCCATGAACAGGGCGATCTCCGGCTCCTCCCGCCGCACCATGTCGATGGCGTCCTGATATCGCCGGTTCGACATCTTCACGTTGGAGGAGATCACCGAGACCGTGTCGGGACCGTTCGGATCGCCCTCGTAGCGCTTCGACTGCCGCGAGCGCAGCGGCGAGAACTGGGCGATGCAGGCGAGCTGCGTTCCGGCGACGACCAGCAGGCCGCCGACGATCCACTCGCGCGCCGGCCAGGCCAGCAGCCAGATGGCGAGGATGGCAAGGATCATCGCTATGGCGAGGATCTGCAGCCTTGGGAAGGAGAACACCCGCACGAAGCCGTGGGAGATCCGCAGGAACGAGATGCCCGTCGCAGCCAGGAGGAACAGGGTGAGAGCTGCGAAGAGATACGTCATGTCGTTCGAGGGCTCCGGCTGGATCGGTGAGATGGCGATGCACGGCGCTGACGAGCCCCGGGATTGCACGGTGCCAACTATTCACCCGCCGCGCAGCTTCCATGGCTGGAGCGGAGAAATATCCCGCATCATACCGGCCCGACCGGCCCGCGATGTGCCGCAAGCCCATCCCGAAACGAGACAGCGCGGCCTCTCGGCCGCGCTGGTCCCACCTTTCGGCTCGCTTTTGGGGCGTTGAAGCGAGCGAAAGAGTTCCGTGAGCTCGTTGTTGGAACGCTTACACAATGCGCGTGCGCGAGCGTTTCGCCAGCCCCCAAACGGGGGCAATCGAGGCCTCCTCTGCCGTTCGCCCGATCAGTGGAAAGCCTGGAGCGATCTTTGCGGGGGAGGGCGAGAAGACGCGTCGAGAGACGCGGCGGAGCCTTGGCTCGGACATGCGTTCAGACGCTGGCGAGGGCTGCGATCAGCGTGGCGATCTCCGGCTGGCGGTGGACGCCGAGCTTGTCGCAGACGTGTTTCAGCCGCTTGCGGATGGTCTGTTCCGACAGCCCGGCCTCGCTGGCGAAGGCCTTCACCGTCAGCCCGCGATAGATGCCGATCGCCAGCGCTGCCTCGCCGTTGCTGAGGCCCGTGGCGCTGCGCACGAAGGTGATGTCGGGGATGCGCCTCGCCGCCGGGTCGACGAACTTGACGACGCCGTAGCGGCTCCCGCCATTGCCGGAGGGCGTGGCGAAGAACCGCAGGAAGAGCGGCGCGGCAAAGGCCGGATGCGGCACCGCGACCGGGCTCGGCAGCGTCATCGACCGGCCGGTGATGACGCGGATCGTGCGGGCGACGGCCCGGGTGATGGCGTCGGTCACCTCGGGCTGGCAGGCCATCAGCCGGCGCCCGGCGAGCCGCAGCCCGTTGCGGCTGTCGACGAGGCTCCGCGCCGCCGGGTTGAGGTGGATGACGAGGCCGTTGACGTCGAAGATCGCCACCGGGTCGGGCAGCCCGTCGAAGGCGGCGAGCGCGCCTTCCCGGGCGATCGCGCCGCTCGGCAGGATGTCCTTCAGATGGGCGATGCGGGCCACCTGGTTGGCCAGCACCATCAACGCCGCCTCCTCGTCGCGGTCGAGGGCCGGCCGGTCCTGCCGGCGATGCGCCGTCACCGCGACGATGCCGCCCTGGCTGCGCCCGAACACCATCGTCATGTTCCAGCATTCGGGATGGCGGCGATAGAACTCCTGATGCACCGGGCAGCGGGCGATCTCGTCCTCGCTCATCAGGTCCCGCGTCGTCACCAGCCCGCTCGGTCGGGCCGCGAGCCGGGGCAGGCGGATGTCGCGGGGAAGATAGGCGGTGAGATATTCGAGGGCCGAATCCGGGTCGAAGGGATGGCTGAACTGCCGCGCCGCCCCGTCGCCGCCGGCGGTGATCAGGTTGAACCGCTCGGCGCCGGTCGCCTCGGCGCCGCAGCGCACGGTCTCCTGCCAGTCGCTGCCGTGCTCGAGCGCGTCATAGAGCCCGTCGAGGGCCCGGGTCAGTCTGCTCGTGGTTTCGCTCATCCAGGGTCCGGCGGCTCTTGCGTTGGCGTCGTGTTCGGCGGGTCCGAAACGCTCGGCCCGCGATCGAGAGAGGCGGCGGCCATGCCCGCGGCCGGCCGGCCGACTGGTTCGCCCGCCCGGCGAGACCGGCGCGCTTGGCGCCGCTTGTTCCGGCGGTGTCGCGTCTCCATCCCGCCCGGCGGCCCTTTCGTCTTCCGATCCATGCCGCAGGGACGTCGTCCGCCAGCGAAGTCTTCGGCCGCGTTCCTTCCCGCCAATTCACCACGACGACGCGTCATCGACTGAATATGTCAAGTTTATCGACGATTTGGTAAGGCTGCAAGTTCGTCGGATCGGCAACGGCCGGCGACCTCCTGCTTCGAGGCTCCACCGCCCTCCAGCCCGCCACCGGAGCCCGGCGCAGGGCTTGCCGCGAAGCGGGCACGGGTGGCACCGCCGCGAGCGCTGTGGCAGAGAACCGGGAGCCCGAAGGCCCCGCAGGTCCGGCCCCTCGAAAGCTCAGGTCACCGCCCGTCCGATGTCCTCCGTCAAGACCCCATCTTCGAGCGCCGGCGGCCCCCCGGGCACCGGCGGGAGCGAGACCGAAGGCGCGGATGCCGCCCCGCCCGCGCCGCTGCCGGCCCGCCTGCCCGCTCGCCTGGTCGAGCGACTGCGGGCGCAGCTGCGCTCGAGCGAGATCTGGTTCACCGCGCTGGCAGCGCTGCTCGGCGTTGCGGCCGGTGCGATGACGGTGGGACTGCAGGTCGCCGCCCACGCCATCCAGGCGCTGCTCTACGGGCTCTCCATGTCCGAGCGTCTCAGCACCCAGACCTCGCTCTCCTGGCTGCAGCTTCTCGCCTTGCCGCTCGGCGGCGCCGCGCTGGCGCTGTTCACCTTTCTGGTCCGGGCGCGCAAGCGGGCCCTCGTCGACGCGGTCGAGGCGAATGCGCTGCATGGCGGCCAGATGTCCATGAAGGACAGCGTCATCGTCTCCGGCCAGACGCTCCTGTCCAACGGCGTCGGCGCCTCGGTCGGGCTGGAGGCGGCCTATGCGCAGATGGGCTCGGGCTTTGCCTCCTTCGCCGGCCGCTTCCTCGCCGTGCGCCGCTCGGACCTGCGCACGCTGGTCGGCGCCGGGGCGGGAGCGGGGATCGCTGCCGCCTTCGGCACGCCGCTCGCCGGCGCCTTCTACGCCTTCGAGATCGTCATCGGCGCCTATACGCCCTCGACCATCGCGCCGATCGCCGCGGCCTGCGTCTCCGCCGTCCTGACTGCCCGCGGCCTCGGCCATTCGCCCTACCTCATCGCCTCCGGCGGCTCCGGCCCGATCGACCTCACCCACTATCTCCTCTATGTCGCGCTCGCCGCCCTCTGCGCCGGCCTCGGCATCTTCCTGATGCGGGCGATCTCGGTGGTCGAGGCGCTGATCAAGCGCGCGCGCCTGCCGGCCTTCGCCAAGCCGGCCGTCGGCGGCGCGCTGTTGATGCCGCTCGCCTGGATCACCCCGCAGGTGCTCTCCTCCGGCCACTCGGCGCTCTATCTGGACATTTCCGGGGGCCTGCCGATGGGCTTCCTGATCACCGTCATCCTCGCCAAATGCGCCGCCTCGATCATCTCGCTCGGCTTCGGCTTCCGGGGCGGTCTGTTCTTCGCCTCGCTCTTCGTCGGCTCGCTGTTCGGCCAGCTCTATGCCGATACGCTCTTCCTCGTCTTCGGCCATGTCGTCGTCGAGCAGCCCCATGCGGCGCTGGTGGCGATGGCGGGCCTCGCCGTTGCGGTGATCGGCGGGCCACTGACCATGGCGATGCTGGTCCTCGAGACGACCCAGAACCTCTCGCTCACCGGCGTCGTGGTGGTCGCCTCGCTGGTCGCGAGCACCCTCGTCCGGGTGTTCTTCGGCTATTCCTTCTCCACCTGGCGGCTGCATCTGCGCGGCGAGACGATCCGCTCGGCGCGCGACGTCGGCTGGGTGAAGACGCTGACCGCCGGCCGCATGATGCGCCGCGAGACCCGGGCGACGCCGGCCGCCCTCACCATCGCCGAGTTCCGCCGCCGCTATCCCCTCGGCTCCACCACCCGCGTCGTCCTGATCGACGACCAGGACCGCTATGCCGGCATCGTCGTCACTCCCACCGCCTATGCCGACAGCCTCGACACGGCCGCTCCCATCGCCGAGGTCGCGGTGCTGACCGATGCGGCGCTGCGGCCCGAGATGGACATCAGCCAGGTGATGCAGACCTTCGACACCGCCAGCGCCGACGAACTCGCGGTCATCGGCGCGGAAGGCCAGGTGCTGGGGCTGTTGTCGGAGAGCTTCGTCAGGAAACGCTACGCCGAGGAGATGGAGAAGAACCAGCGGGATCTGTTCGGGGAGAGGGGGTGAGGGGGCTCGCGCCGCAGCGGGACGCGCAGGAGAAACGCGGGCGTGAGGGGGCTCTTCGGCGGGGCCCGGCGGCGCTCCGCCGAGGTCCCGTCGCACATCTCAGTTCCAGTCGCCCTGGTTGACCGCCGGATATTTGGCGTCGCAGAGGCCGCCTTTGCCCGGCTTGACCAGGAATTCGCCGTTGTCGTCGGCGCGGGCGATCGTCACGCTGTGGCTCGTGCCGTCGTCGTTGCGGCTGCCCGCCGGCATCACCAGCAGGCGGTCGGGGTTCTCGAGCATATAGCCGCCCTTGGTCCGGCGCAGGCTGAACTGGCCGCCATCCTCGTCGATGCCGCAGTCGAGCTTGTCGCGGGACGTCGGCTGGCAGTAGCCGAAGCCGAGCATCGGCGCCGGCGGGCCGCCCCGCACCCGGACGGCGATCGCGACGTTGATCAGGGTGGTGGGGCCGCTGGCGTCCCACTGGGGCGTCTCGACCCCGTCGAGGACCAGCACGGGGCGGTAGATCACGGCGATGTCGGTGACGGTCTGGCGCGGATGGCTGCGCATGTGCTCGGGCGAATAGGAGCGGGCGAAGCAGGTCTCCACCAGCGGATCGACGAAGGCTGAGGGCGGCACCGACTTGCCGGCGGGCTGGGCGCCTGCGGGCGAAAGGTTCGCAGCGGCAGCCGACAGGACGATGGCGAATGCGAGCATCTGGCGCATGGGAAGCTCTCTTCGTATCATGGGGGCCGATCCCGGCTTGGGGCCGGTTTCCCGCGCGGAGCGGGCCGGCCGGCGGCCTCGATGCCGCCGACCATGCGGGACAAGGGCAGACGGAGCCAATGACCGAGCGTCCGCTTTCCTGGTCCCGGCGTCTGGCGTGGTCCGGATGTCTGGCCTCGCCCGAAAGCCCGGCGTCAGCGAGACGCAGGAGGGCGCTTTCGACGCCCGCTTTGCCGCCAAACTTGACATCCGCCCCTCTTCCTGATTGAAACCGCCCTCAAATCCGCGACATGCCGTCCGCGATCCGCCGACCGGGCCCCTCGACTGATCCTCTCGATGATCACGAGCCGCCCGGAGGTCCCCATCCCCCAGCGAGTTTCGCCCGGGGATGCGCTCATGCTGTGTGCCGTTCGCTCGGCCGGGCACTGAGGGTTTGCGAGCCGGTCCTGTCCGCCCCACCTTTCGGGTGACACCGGAAGGACGGAAGGAAGCTTGATGTTCGATTCGCTCCAGGACCGCCTCGGGTCCATCCTGAACGGCCTCACCGGCCGCGGCGCTCTCTCCGACAAGGACGTGTCGGCGGCGCTGCGCGAGGTGCGACGGGCGCTCCTGGAGGCCGACGTCTCGCTCGAAGTCGTGCGCGGCTTCACCGACCGGGTGCGCGAGAAGGCCGTCGGCGCCGAGATCCTGAAGTCGATCAAGCCCGGCCAGATGGTCGTCAAGATCGTCCATGACGAGCTGGTCGCCACCCTCGGCGAAACCCAGGTGCCGATCGATCTCAACGCGCCGGCCCCGGTCGTGGTGATGATGGTCGGCCTGCAGGGCTCCGGCAAGACGACGACCACCGGCAAGATCGCGAAAAGGCTGACCGAGCGCCAGAAGAAGAAGGTCCTGATGGCCTCGCTCGACACGCGGCGCCCGGCCGCGCAGGAGCAGCTGAAGATCCTGGGCGAGCAGACCGGCGTCGCGACCCTGCCGATCATCGCGGGGCAGGGCCCCGTCGAGATCGCCGGCCGCGCCGAACAGGCCGCCCGCCTCGGCGGCTACGACGTCGTCATCCTCGACACCGCCGGTAGAACCCATATCGACGAGCCGCTGATGGTCGAGATGGCCGACATCAAGGCGAGGACCCGGCCCCACGAGATCCTGCTCGTCGCCGACTCGCTGACCGGCCAGGACGCGGTCAATCTCGCCCGCTCCTTCGACGAGCGCGTCGGGATCACCGGCATCGTTCTGACCCGCGTCGACGGCGACGGGCGCGGCGGTGCGGCCCTTTCCATGCGCGCCGTCACCGGCAAGCCGATCAAGCTGATCGGCACCGGCGAGAAGATGGATGCGCTGGAGGACTTCCACCCCTCGCGCATCGCCGACCGCATCCTCGGCATGGGCGACATCGTCTCGCTGGTCGAGCGGGCATCGGAAAACATCGACGCGGAAAAGGCCGCGGCGATGGCCAAGAAGATGCAGTCGGGCAAGTTCGACCTGAACGACCTCGCCGATCAGATCCGCCAGATGCAGAAGATGGGCGGCATGGGCGGGATGATGGGCCTGATGCCCGGCATGGGCAAGATGAAGGGCCAGATGGCCGCCGCCGGGCTCGACGACAAGATGCTGAAGCGCCAGCTGGCGATCATCTCCTCGATGACGGCGGCCGAGCGCGCCAATCCCGACCTTCTCAAGCACTCCCGCAAGAAGCGCATCGCGGCGGGCTCCGGCACCGGCGCCGCCGACATCAACAAGCTCCTGAAGATGCACCGCCAGATGGCCGACATGATGAAGGCCATGGGCAAGGGCGGCAAGGGCGGCATGATGCAGAAGATGATGGGCGGCCTCGCCGGCAAGATGGGCCTGCCCGGCGGCGGGATGCCCGGGGGCGGGATGCCCGACCTGTCGAAGATGGACCCGAAGGAGCTCGAGGCGCTGGCGAAGGCCGCCCAGTCCGGCGGCATGCCGGGAATGCCCAAGGGCATGCCCCCCGGCTTCGGCGGTGGCGGCGGAATGCCCGGCGGCTTTCCAGGCCTGCCCGGCCTGCCGGGCAAGAAGAAGTAACCGAGGCTCCGGCCTCACACGACGTTCCATGAACCCAACGATACGGATGCCGGCGACACAAGAAGGCCGGTGCCGAGAAAACTCAGAAGGAAGTGAACAATGCCCCTGAAGATGCGCCTGGCCCGTGCCGGCTCGAAGAAGCGCCCCTACTACCACATCGTCGTCGCCGACGCCCGTTCGCCCCGTGACGGCCGGTTCATCGAGCAGATCGGCTCGTGGAACCCGATGCTGCCGAAGGACGCCGAGCGCGTCGCCCTGAAGGAAGACCGGATCAAGCATTGGCTGTCCGAGGGCGCCCAGCCGACCGACCGCGTCCTGCGCTTCCTCGACAAGGCCGGCATCGCGTCGCGCGGCGAGCGCAAGAACCCGACCAAGGGCCTGCCGGGCAAGAAGGCGCAGGAGCGCGAGGCCGAGCGCAAGCAGAAGGAAGCGGACGCCGCTGCCGCTGCCGCCGAGGCCGAGGCCGCCAAGAACGCGCCCGCCGAGGCTCCGGCCGAGGAAGCGCCGGCCGAGTGATGCCACAGCCCAGGATTGGGCAGGCTGCCAGACTTTCCGCGGGCGGCGCCATCCGGCGCCGCCCGTT
>NZ_AQQS01000004.1 GCF_002088275.1 Aurantimonas sp. 22II-16-19i | reverse complement strand
GGCGCGTTGGAATCCCCAAAGGGATGCTTTTGTCTCGGTTAATCCACTAGTCCAAATCGAACATAGACTGCAGAGGGCTTCAGTTGCCATGGGTCCATTGGGTCGACGGTGGAACTCACAGAAGTACTTGGCGTTCGCAAGATACCCCCCTGACGTCGGATCGGGCGCGTTCAACAGACCGAACTGGCGCACGCCGGCGGCGCGACCCTACGGCCTCGCCTCCGCCAGTTCCACCAGATCCACCGCCTCGCGCACGATCAGAATGTGGTCTCGCATGGCAGTGGCGGCCTTGTCGCCGTCGCCCGCGATGATCGCGTCGACGATCACGGCGTGTTCGCGGTGCGACAGTTCCGGCCGCCGGAAGGCCTCGAACTGCAGGTTGCGGAAGGGTGCGAGGCGGCGGCGGACGGCGAGCGCGGTCTCTTGCAGGAAGGCGTTGCCCGAGCCGGCATAGATCGCCGCATGGAAGCGCTCGTTGTGCAGCCGGTAGGCGGCGACGTCGCCCGCCCGGGCCGCTTCCGCCCCGCCGTCGTGCAGGCTCTGCAGGCGGTGCAGCGCCTCGCCCGCCAGTGCCGTCGCGCACAGCCGCGCCGACAACGCCTCGAGTTCGGCCATGACGACGAAGGTCTCGTCGAGCTGGACCGCCGAGAGCCGGGTGACGATGGCGCCCCGATGCGGCCGCGACAGCGCCAGCCCGTTCGTCTCGAGCTGGCGCAAGGCTTCCCGGATCGGCGTGCGCGAAACGCCGAATTCGGCGGCGAGCGAGGTCTCGTCGAGGGGATCGCCGGGCTTCAGATAGCCGTGGACGATCCTGTCGGCGAGGGCCTCGCGGATCATGTCGGCCTGGGTACGCTTCTTCACAACGCTCTCGTCACCGGGGGCTCGTCACGGGCCTGGTTATAGGGGGCCGTCACGGCAGGCGGATCTCACGCGCCACTGTTGCGCGATGTCAGGTAGTTTTTCCATCCTCCGAAGGCGGTGATCTCGCTCGCGCCGGCAAGGCCCGCAGGCTCGCAGATGAAGCCGGGCAGGCTCGATCCGTCGTCGAGGGCCAGCTTGCCGATGCCGAGGGGGGCCGGAATGGCGGCGACGAAATCGCCGAAGGCCGCCGCCCCGAGCGACCAGATCTCCACGGCGATCCCCGCGCCGCCGAAGCCCGGCTCGCGGACCAGCCCGGGCTTGGGCGGCGACGTGTCGAGGGCGAAGAGCCGGTAGTCGGCCGCGGTCCTCGCCGCCCGCACGAAGCTCGCGCCGCGTCCGGTCAGTTCGTGGTTGAGGACCATCCCGGCGAGATGGGCGCCGACGACGGCGATCTGCAGCCGGTCGTCCTCTGCCTGCGAAGCCGTCGCCTGAGCCGGCGGCGCGAAGCCGCGATCGAGCCCGGCGCCGCAGCCGGCCGCCTGGTGCAGGGCGGCCGCAAAGGCGCCGAGCGCCTCGTCGGTGTCGCGCGGGGCGACAAGCTGGACGCCGAAGGGGAGCCCCGCCTCGGTGAAGCCCGCGGGCACGGCGATGGCGGCGCAGCCGAAGAAATTGGCGAAGTTGGTGAAGCGGCCGAAGCGGGCGTTCAGCGCGACCGGATCGGCCCGCATCGCCGCGACGGTCTGGATGTCCGGCGAGGTCGGCAGCATCAGGCCGTCGACCTTCGCCCATTCCGCCTCGGCTTCCCGGCGCAGCGCCTCCAGCCGGTAGGCGCCGCGAAAGGCGTCGGCGGCGGTCATGGCTCGCCCGCCCTCGATGATCCTGCGCACGGTGGGATCGAGGCTGTCCGGCCGCTCGTTCAGGAACGGCTCGATCGCGGCGAGGCGCTCGGCCACCCAGGGCCCCTCGTAGAGCAGCGCCGCCGCCTCGCGGAACGGCCGGTAGTCGAACGTGACGATCGTCGCGCCGAGGGCCTCGGCCCGCTCGATCGCGGCGTCGTAAAGCGCCCGATAGGCGTCGTTGCCGAAAAATTCCCGCTCGTCCTCGCCCGGAACGCCGATCCGCAGCGTCCGCGGCAAAGCTTCGTCGGCAAAGCGGCGGGCATAGGCGTCGGCCGGATCGAACCCTTCCGCGATCCGCCGCGCCGCCATGCCGTCGGCGACGCTCGCCGCGAAGACGGTGACGACGTCGATCGACCGGCAGGCCGGCACGACGCCGGTGGTGGACACGCGGCCCGGCGAGGGCTTGATGCCGACGATGTTGTTGAAGGCCGCCGGGACCCGGCCCGATCCGGCGGTGTCGGTGCCCAGCGCGAAGGCCGCGACGCCGGCGGCGACGACCACCGCCGATCCCGAACTCGACCCGCCGGACACGTAGGACGCGTCGAAAACGCAGCGCGGCGCGCCATAGGGCGAGCGCGTGCCGTTGAGGCCGGTGGCGAACTGGTCGAGATTGGTCTTGCCGATGAGGATCGCGCCCGCCTCGCGCAGCCGCTTGACGACGGTGGCGTCGGCCGCCGGGTGATAGGCGTAGTCCGGACAGCCGGCGGTGGTGGGAAGACCCGCGACGTCGATATTGTCCTTCACCGCGAAGGGCATCCCCCAGAGCGGCAGGCTGTTCGGTTCCGGCGCACGGGCCAGCAGCGCCTCGACGTCGGCGAGGATGTCGGCGCGGGTGCGCCTGGCGATGAAGGCGGCAGGATCGCAGCTTTCCATACGGTCCGCGACGGCGGCCATCACCTCGGCGGGCGTGGTGCCGGCGGCGTAGAGGGCGCTGAGGCTGGCGAAATCGAGAACGGTCGGCAGGTCGGTCATGTCTCCCCTCCCCGGGGATTTTCAGTTTTTTATGGTCGGTCGTGGGTTTTGGTCATGCCTGGCCGGAACCAGCTGATCTGCGGGGGGCGCAGTGCCCTCCGGCGCCCCCCTCTGCCTGCCGGCATCTCCCCCAGGAGGGGGGAGATCGGCAGCTTCGGCGCTGGCGTCGTTCCATGGCGGCGGGTGCAAGCCTTATCGACCGGAGCTAAGCCTTGGCGCTCGCGCGCGATCGATCTCCCCCCTTGTGGGGGAGATGCCCGGCAGGGCAGAGGGGCGCGCGCAGGGGCTCGGCCTGCGACGACAAGAGCGGTCATCCCTCCCCCAAGATCCGCACCGGCGCCGCCCAGGAGATCAGCACGGTGCAGCCCTCCTCGGACCACACCCGGTGGCGACTGCCGGGATGGTTCAGCACCAGGTCCCCCGCCCGATAGGTGCCGTCGTCGTCGGATTGCGAGCCGGAGAGGACGAGGATGGTCTCGAGGCCGGTGTGCTCGTGCATCGGTACCGAAGCGCCGGGGGCGTAGCGCAGCAGCGCCGTCTCGCCCTTGTCGCCCTCGCCGGACAGCCGGGCGATCTCGACGCCGTGGCGGAACGGCTCGAAGGTGACGGCGGCAAGGTCGAGAGCGCCGAGGCCGGGGAAAATCTTCGGCATCAGAACCCTGCCCCGAAACCGATCGGCGCCGGCGAGACGACTGCAGGCTCGGCAACGGAGCGACTATCTGATGCCTGCTCGCCCTCGACCGCAGTCAACCCCGCGACGATCGCCGCCACCGGCGCGGCCCAGCCGACGATGGCCCCCTGCGCCACGATCATCTCGATCGCCGCCCGCTTGAATTCGGCGAAATAGCTTTCCGTCGCGTCCTCGGCGATCAGGCATTCGAAGCCGCGGTCGTTGGCCTCGCGCATCGTCGTCTGGACGCAGACCTCCGTCGTCACGCCGGCGAAAACCAGCTGAGCGACGCCGAGCGCCTCGAGATGGGCCGAAAGGTCGGTGGCATAAAAGGCGCCCTTCCCCGGCTTGTCGATCACCAGCTCGTCCTCGGCCGGAAACAGCTCCGGCACGATCTCCGCCCCCGGCTCGCCGGCGACCAGGATGCGGCCCATCGGCCCTTCGTCGCCGATCCTCGATCCCGGCGCACCGCGCGCGAGTTTTGCCGGCGGGCAGTCGGAAAGGTCCGGCCGATGGCATTCGCGGGTGTGGATCACCGGGCGACCCGCCGCGCGAAACCCCTCGATCAGCCGGGCCGTCGCCGGCACGATCGCCTGAAGCCGGGCGACGTCGTTGCCGAGGCTTTCGCCGAAGCCGCCGGGCTCCAGGAAGTCGCGCTGCATGTCGATGACGATCAGCGCCACCCGGGCGGGATCGAGCTTGAAGTCGAACGGCCTTGCCGCAACCGTCACCATCAGTGAAGCCCTTCTGTTCCGGCGGCCGAGTGGCCGGCCATATGGGCGCCGATCTCGCGCGTGTCGGCCTTTTCGCCCCCCTCGCATTCGAAGACGATGCGGCCCTCGAACATCACGGCGATGCGGTCCGACAGGGCGACGACCTCGTCCAGATCCTCCGAGACGAGGAGGACGGCGGCGCCATCGTTGCGGGCCTTGAGGATCTGCGCCCGGATGTCGGCGACGGCGCCGAAATCGAGGCCGAAGCAGGGATTGGCCGCGACCAGCAGGTCTGTCTCGCCGGACAATTCGCGGGCGAGCACGGCGCGCTGGACGTTGCCGCCGGAGAGGGTCTCGATCCTTGCCGACGGCGACTGCGTCTTGACCGCATAGGCGGCGATCAGCCGCTCGGCCTCCCGGCGCATACCGCCCTTGTCGAGCAGGCGGCGCGGCTTGCCCTCGCCGTCGCGGTCGAAGGCGCGGAAGGCGAGGTTCTCGGCGACGCTCATCTTGCCGACGCAGGCGTTGCGCAGCGGCTCCTCCGGCAGGCAGCGGACCTTCATCGCCTGGGCCGCAGCGCGGCTGGCGTCGTAGGCCTGTCCCTTGACGCGGAGCTCGCCGGCGTCCGGCCGCGCCTGGCCCGAGATCAGTTCGACCAGCCGGGTCTGGCCGTTGCCGGAAATGCCGGCGATGCCGACGATCTCGCCGGCCCGGACTTCGAGACTGTCGATGGCGACGGAGCCTCTCGTCCCCGCATCCCCGGCGACGAGGTTGCGGGCGGAGAGCACCGGCTCGCGCTGTCCGGCATGGACCACGCGGTCCGGCACGGCGGCGAGCTCCCGCTCGCCGATCATCATGCCGGCCATGTCGGCGGTGGAAAGCTCGGCGACCTTGCCGGCGCCGACCTCGGCGCCCTTGCGCAACACCGTGACCCGGTCGCAAAAGGCCGTCACCTCGGCGAATTTGTGGGTGATCAAGAGCACCGCCATGCCGGTGCGGGACGCCAGATCGCGCAGGAAACCCAGCACCTCCCGCGCCTCGTCCGGCGTCAGCACCGAGGTCGGCTCGTCGAGGACGAGGACGCGGGAGCCGAGATAGAGCTGCTTCAGGATCTCGGTCTTCTGCCGTTCGCCGGAAGACAGCCGGTCGACCTTGGTGTCGAGCGGCACCTTCAGCGGCATCGTCTCGAGAAACGCCGACAACGCCTTGCGCTCGGACTTCCAGTCGATGACGCGCGGCACCTCGGTGCGCGACATCACGAGGTTTTCCAGCACCGTCATCGACGGCACCAGGGTGAAATGCTGGTAGACCATGCCGATGCCGAGGCGCCTGGCGTCGCGCGGGCTGGCGATCGTCTGTTCCCGCCCGTCGAGGATCACCGAGCCCTCGTCAGGGTGGTAGTAGCCGAGCATGCATTTGACGAGGGTCGACTTGCCGGCGCCGTTTTCGCCCAAAAGCGCATGAAACTCGCCGGCATGAAGCTCGATCGAGACGGCGTTGAGCGCGGTGAAGGCGCCGAAGCGCTTGGTGAGGCCGATGGCTTCCAGCAGCGGACGCACGCCGCGCCGTTCGGCGACGGGGGCCGGCTCTGCGACGTCTTCGATGATGGCGACGGCGGACATCAGCATTCTCCCTTCTGGCGCGCTGCGATGATGGCGACGGGGCCGCCGCCGTCCGGTCCTTGATGCTCGGCGCCGCCGGAGACGAAGAGCTCCGTCAGGCCGGTGAGCCCGGCCAGCGCGCCGCCGGTGAAGGCGCGGGCGTGCCGGGTGGCGGCGATGTCGCTGTCGTCGAGCATGGTGTGGCGGGCTTCCCGCAGGCGCCCGTTGGAGCTCGGCTCGGCCTTGGCGAGGAGGGCGACGAGGCGCGGGCGATCCTCCGCCGAAAGCTGGCCTTTGGCGGAAAAGCCAAGTCGCGCGAGGGCCGCGCGCACCGGCTCGACATCGATGCCGTCGGCCATCACCGCATGGTCGATGGCGAGCGGCCCGGTCCACGCACTGCTCATGCCGAGGACGACGATCTCGTGGTTCTGGAGCTCGACCCCCGCCGAGGCGCTGGCCCGGCCCGACCAGAGCGCAACATCCCTGCCGATCGCCGCGTCGCTGATGGCATGGGCCTCGATCTCGCCCAGCGCCAGGGCAACGCCGAGGGCCGAGGCGCCGCGGGAAAGCCCCATGGATTTCAGCGTGTCGCGGGTGGCCGTCGTCTCGCCGCGCGCCTCGGCGCCGGCGATGCGCCCGGCGGTCAGAAGCGGGCACTTGATCTGGACGAAATGAACGTCCTGCGGATCGTCGATTCCCGCCTGGTGCATCGCCTTGGCGACGCCCTCGGCGACCAGCCAGACCTGCCCCATGCGGCCGAGATGCTCCGGGCCGAGATCGCCGGTATGGGCGACGCCGATCGCCAGCGCCGGGCCCTCGCCCGCTTCATCCGGAACGTCGCGGCGTTCGAGAACGAGAATGTGCGGCGCAAGGGCGCCCTCGGTGCCGCCGGACATCACCATGGCGATGCCCGCCACCGTCTCGCCGGGCAGATGCTTCGCGAGGCAGGCCGTCAGCGCCGAGACGGCGAAGGCGCGGGTGAAATCGTTGACGCAGCCATTGCCCTCGGTCTTGCCGAGGATCGCGACGATCCCGGCCGGATCGATGCGCCCGGCCGCAATCGCCTCTTCCAGGCCGGAGGCGTCGTCCGGCGCGGCGGTGGCGATCCGATGGACGAGCGCCCGCCGCATCAGGCGATCGCCGCGACGAAGGCGTCGCTGGTGGCAACGGCCCCGAAGACGCCGCCCTGCATCTTCACCATGTCGAGGGCGGCGAGATGGTTTTCCAGCTTGGTCGCGCCGGTGCAGTCGGACAGGACGAGGCATTCATAGCCGCGATCATTGGCGTCGCGCATGGTGGTGTGGACGCAGACGTCGGTGGTGACGCCGGTGAGGACGATGTTGCGGATGCCCTTCGTCTGCAGCACGAGGTCGAAGTCGGTGGCGAGGAACGAGCCCTTGCCCGGCTTGTCGATGATCGGCTCGCCGGCAATCGGCTGAAGCTCCGGAATGATCTCCCAGCCGGGCTCGCCGCGCACCAGGATGCGCCCGCACGGCCCCTGATCGCCGATGCCTGCGCCGATCCGCTGCGATCGCCAGCGCTTGTTGGCGGGAAGGTCGGAGAGGTCCGGCTTGTGGCCCTCGCGGGTGTGGATGACGGTGAAGTCTTTGGCGCGGGCGACGGCGAGGAGTTTCGCGATCGGCTCGATAGGGGCCCGGGTGAGGGAGATATCGTAGCCCATGGAGTCGACGTAGCCGCCGGGGGCGCAGAAATCGACCTGCATGTCGATGACGACGATGGCGGTGTTCCGCGCCGTGAGATTGCCGTCGAAGGGCCAGGGATAGGGATCGGACGCGACGGTTCGGCCGCCGGGGACCATGGCGGCGTCGACGCGCTCGAGGGTGGTGGTCATCGGCGGGCTCCTTGTCCGGGGTTGGCGATCGGCGCGATGGTCGGGCGCCGTGCGGCGGTACCCCCCTCTGCCTGTCGGCATCTCCCCCACAAGGGGGGAGATCGGAGGCTTAGCCGTTCGCCTGCTATCCTGAAGCGTTTGCGCAGGCACCGGTCTTCGCGGCTGGCGGACGACATTCGAGCAGGGTCGATCTCCCCCCGTGTGGGGGAGATGCCCGGCAGGGCAGAGGGGGGTGCTCCAGCCTGCCGCGTGCATGAGCAAGCCGTCCCCATCACTCCGCCGCGTCCTTGAAGCGTTCGCCGAACACCCGCGTCGGCGCCGGGAAGCCGCAGGAGGTGCCGTCGGTGACCTTGACCTCGTCCTCCCACGGCACGCGGTATTTGCCGGCCACCATGTCGTGCATGAAGGTGTAGGGGCAGTCCTGCGCCCCGCCCTTCACCGCGACATAGCCGCGGTGGCCGAGCTGGTAGATGTTGTTTTCGACGCCCCAGCCGGCCCGCGCCTCGCGAACCAGATCGGGGCGGACTTCCGCCGTGATGATCTCGTCGGCCCGCCCGGTCGTGCCGTGGGCGATCACCGTGCCGTCGAAGTCGACGATCATCCCCTCGCCCATCGAGTCGAACGATCCGTCCGAGCCGCACATGCAGACGTTTGCGGTGATCATCAGGTTCTGGAAGGCATTCGCCTGATTGGTGAAGCGCCAGGAGTTTCGGATCGGCGCGGTGTAGCCCGCGGTCCGCAGCATGATCTCGGCGCCCTTATAGGCGCATTCGCGAGCCATTTCCGGGAACATGCCGTCATGGCAGATGATCAGCGCCAGCTTGCAGCCATTCGGCCCGTCGATCACCGGAATGCCCCTGTCGCCGGGCTCCCAGGGCTCGACCGGCACCCAAGGGTGGAGCTTGCGATAGTTGAGGACGATTTCGCCGGTGTCGTCAATGACGAGGCCGGTGTTGTAGGGCATGCCGCCGGGGTTGAGCTCCATGATCGAGAAGCAGCCCCAGATCCTGTTGTCGACGCAGGCTTGTCTGAACGCCGCGACCTCCGGCCCGTCCACCCGGCACATGATCTCCAGGTTGGTGTCCATCGACAGGCCATGCAGCGAGTATTCCGGGAAGACGACGAGATCCATCGTGCCGAGATTGCGCCGGGCCTTGCCGACCATAGCGACGATCTTGTCCGTCTGCGCCTTCAGATCCGCTTTCGTGACGACGGTCGGCAGTTGCAGCTGGACGCAGCCGATGACGACGCCGTTTTCGGATTTGTTGAGACCGCCCAGTCCGTTCATGGCGTGGCTCCCTGTGTTTACTTGGTGATGGACAGTTCGCGCGGCGCCCCTTCGAGCGCCCGGCGCGGCGAGGAGGTGGCGAAGAGGATGGCGAGCGTCAGGATGTAAGGCGCGGCATAGAAGAGATAGTAGCCCGAGGTGACGCCGACCGACTGGAGCGCCGGGCCGAGCGCCCCTGCCCCGCCGAAGATCAGCGCCGCGCCGAGGCAGGCGAGCGGGTTCCACCGCGCGAAGATCACCAGGGCGACGGCGATCAGGCCCTGGCCGGACGAGATGTTCTCGTTCCAGGAGCCCGGATAATAGAGCGACAGATAGGCGCCCGCGATGCCGGCCATGAAGCCGCCGAAGGCGGTCGCCGCAACGCGCACCGGGATGATCGGATAGCCCATCGCCCGTGCCGCATCGGCGCTGTCGCCGACCATGCGCAGGATCAGCCCGATCCGCGTGCGCTTGAAGACGAAGAGCAGCACGAAGGCGACGGCGATCCCGATCAGGAGCAGCGGCGAAACCTCCAGCGCCGAGCGCAGCTGCGGAACGTCCGACCAGCCGCCGAGCGACAGGCTCGGCAGCATCGGTGCGGCCGGCTGGATCAGCGGCTTGCCGAAAAAGAAGGCGAGCCCCGAGCCGAGGATCATCAGGGCAATGCCGACCGCGATGTCGTTGACCCGCGGCAGCGAGCAGAGCGCCGCGTGAAGCAGGCCGAACAGGGTTCCGGCAAGGCCGGCCAGCAGCACGCCTGCCCAGGGATTGCCGGTGAGATAGGAGCCGCCATAGCCGGCCATGGCGCCGAAGACGAGGGTCCCTTCGAGGCCGAGATTGATGCGGCCGCTCTTCTCGGTGACGCATTCGCCGAGGCTGACGAAGAGAAACGGCGTCGACACCCGCAGCATGCCGCCGAGAACGGCGATCGGCACCGCCCAGAGACCGAGATCCTCGTTCATTTCGCAGCTCCCGCCTTGGCGTTGCGGCTCGGCAGAAGCCGGCCCGACAGGGTTTCGGAGACGAGGATCGAGACGAAGAGGATCCCCTGAAGCACGAGGACGGTGGCGTCGGGCAGATCCATCCGCCGCTGGATGAAGCCGCCGGCGGCGTCGATGCCGCCGATGAGCAGCGCCATCGGGATGATGGCGATGGGGTTCTGCCTAGCGAGGAAGGCGATGAGGATGCCGGTATAGCCGTAACCCGCCGCCAGCGAGGCATTGGCCGAGCCCTGCACGGCCGCGACCTGGATCATCCCGGCAAGGCCCGCGGCGGCGCCCGCGGCCGCCGTGAAGGCGAGGATCAGCCAGCCGACGGGAAGCCCCTGCACGGCGGCCGCCCTGGCATTGCCGCCGGCGATCCGCGCGGCGAAGCCGAAGGTGGTGCGCGACAGGACGAAGCCCGCGGCAAGGCAGGCGAGAATGCCGAGCGCAAAGCCCCAGTGAACGTCCATGCCGGGGATCTCGCCGATCCGCATGTCGTCGGGCAGCGGCACGGTGGATGGCTTGTTGAGGCTCGCCGGATCCTTCAGCGGACCCTCGACGAAGTGGTTCATCAGGGCGATGGCGATATAGGCCATGAGCAGGCTGGAGATCGTCTCGTTGATGCCGCGATAGTGCCGCATCGCGCCGACGAGACCGATCCAGAGGCCCCCTGCGCAGAGGCCGGCGAGCGCCATCATCAGGATGGCGAGCGAGCCCGGCGCGAAGCCGAAGAGCGGGCCGACCACGGCCGCCGCGAGGCCGCCGAGGACGAAGGCCCCCTCCCCGCCGATGACGACGAGGCCGAGCTGGGCGGGAAGCGCCACGCAGAGCGCGGTGAGGAGCAGCGGCGCTGCCCGCGTCATGGTGTTCTGGAGCGAGAACCACGTCCCGAAGCCGCCGCGATAGACCAGCTGGTAGAACTCCGCCGGGCTCTTGCCGTTCAGGGCGATGAAGACGCCGAACAGCGCCAGCCCGGCGAGAAGGGCGATCAGCGGAATGAGAAAGCCTTCCAGCCGCCGCCTGCCCGCCTCGCCGATGAGCGGGCGGGAGAGGAGGCCGGCAAAACCCGGTCGCTCGGTGATCTCGCTCATCGCCGCCTCACGAGGTCGAGCCGACGACGCCCTCGACGAGGTAGTCCATGCTCTCGAGTTCGATGGCGGTCTCGGGATATTCGGTGCCGGCGGCGACGACTTCGTTGCCCTTGTTGTCCTTCAGCGGCCCCTTGATGACGGCAAAGCCGCCCTTCATCACCTCCGCCTTGACGGCGTCGGCCTGGGCTTTGGCCGCCTCGGTGACGGCCGGGCCGTAGTCGGAGATCTTGACGAAATTCTCGGCAAGGCCGCCGCGGACGAAATTCGGCAGCTCCTCGCCGGCCAGCGCCTTTTCGGCGAACATCTTGTAGACCGTCGCCCAGTGCCATTCGGCGCCGGTGAGGTATTTTTCGGGCGCCAGCGGCGCCTGGCTGGTGTGGTAGCCGGTGACGAAGGCGCCCCTGCCGGCAGCCGTCTGGACCATCACTTTGGGACTGTCGACATGGCAGGTCAAAACGTCGGCGCGCTGATCGATCAAAGCGTTGACGGCTTCGGCTTCCTTGACCGGCATCGCCCAGTCGCCGGTGAAGATCACCTGGGTGGTGATCTCCGGATCGACGCTTCTCGCGCCCAGCGTATAGGCGTTGATGTTGAGGAGCACCTGCGGGATGGGCTTGGCGGCGACGAAGCCGAGGCGCTTCGACTTGGTCATGTGGCCGGCGATGATGCCGCAGATATACTGCGCCGTGCCGATATAGCCGAAATAGGAGCCGGCGTTCTTCGGGTCGTTCTCGGTCCAGAGCCCGCCGCAATGGCGGAACTGGACGTCGGAATAGCTCTTCGCCGTGTCGACGACGAAGGGGTTGTAGTAGCCGAAGGAGGTCGGGAAGAGCAGGCCCGCCCCATCGAGCTGGATCATCGATTCCATGGTTTTGACGACGGCGTCGCTCTCGGCGACGTTTTCCTCCTCGATGACCGTGAGCCCCGCCATGTCCTTGATCGCCGCCGCGCCCTCGGCATGGGCCTGGTTGTAGCCATAGTCGTCCCGCGGGCCGACATAGATGAAGCCGGCGGTCAGCGAGGCGGCGAAGGCCGGGTTGATCCGGCCGATGAAGGGCGCGGCGGAAAGCGCGGCGCCCGTCATCAGGAAGCGGCGGCGGTTCATTTCAAACATGCTCATCCCTCTCGGTTCCCTGGTCCTCGGCCGGCGGCCCGCCGCCATGCGGAGAGCTGCGCGGCACCCGTTGCCCTGGCCCCCAGGGAGCCGCATACGGCGCCCCGAGGCCTCGAACGGGATTGCATGCAATCAGCGTGCCAAGCGACGGAGACTGCAATTGCGGGAGTTTGCGAGGGGGATCGGCGGAAGCGATGCGCGATTTCTGGGCAGTCTGCATGATTGCATGCAATCAGCACGATGCCATCGCGAGTTCTGCCGGACGCGCCGTAAAGTCCGCACCGCCAACTGCGCCATGTGCTTCCTGTCGCCGGCCGTCACGTGTGCGGGCGAGGATCGGGCGGCGCGCACCATGCGCCCCAGCTTCGCAAGTCGCCGGGGACACGATCCGGCGACGCGACGAGCCTGACGGTTCCATCGAACACCGGACCGCGTTCCCGATATATGCTGTTCTTGGCGTCGTAGCGCAGCCGCGCATCGAGGCCGATCTCGGCCAAGGCCTCAGCAAAGACCTTGAGGGGCGTCTCACGCCATGCCGCGGGCGGGCTGTTCGGGAGGTCGTAGTCGGTCAGGACCCAGTCATAGGACCGCGGCACGCCCGAGCCGTCCGGCAGCGGCGTCCGGTAGGCCTGGGCGAGCGATGCGAGAGCCGGCTCCAGCGCCGAGAAACTCGTCATCGCGCGCTGATAGCGGTGCTCCGTCATGTCGAACCGGTCGACGAGGAGCGCGCCGGCTTCCTTGCCAAGGTCGATCAGGCGCTGGACGGTCGGCTCCAGCATGTCGAGCTTCATCCCGCCCTCGACGCCGTCGACGAGGCGCACCGTCACGATGCGCTCGGCATAGCCCGGCAGGCGCGACTGCAGCGTGTCCTGCCAGTCCTTGGCGACGTTGACGATCCGGTAGAAGAAGTCGAAGAGCCCGCCGATCCCCTGCACCGGCAGCGTGTCGCTGCGCAGGGTGTTCTCCGGCAGGTGAACGCGCTCGGCAGACAGGCCCTCCTCTGCGCACAAAGCCGTCGCCTCCGGGTCGCCGGCTCCGTCGCAGCGCTTCGTGTGCCGCACGCAGTCGAAACTGTCGAGCGCGATCCCGAAGGTCGGGCGGGAGGGCAGCAGCGCGTCGAAGAAGTGGATCGGGAAGTTCGACGAGATCCCGCCGTCCGAAAACAGGCAGCGGCGCATCGCGTGGCGAGCGGGATCGAGATGGTCGTAGTCGACGCGCCACAGCGGCACCGCGCGGATGAGGATCGGAAAACTGAGGCTGAGCCGGGCGACGAGCAGCACCGGGAAGTCGCCTCCCACCGGCAGCTTGTGGAGATCGCGCGGCACGTCCTCGGGATCGTCGGCGAGCGGCGTCCGGCGCTCCCCCTTCGCACAGAGATAGTTGACGATCCGCGGTGGAAACAGCGCCTCGAACTCGCCGCGGCTGAACCAGTGGGTGCGGGTCTTCAGCGGCAGCTGATAGGGCCGGCCCGACGACAGATCCGTGGTCATCGCGGCGACGCGGATGCCCTTGCAGTCGCCGAAACCGTCGAGATCCCCGACCGTCAGCGGCTCGCCGAGTGTGCCGCCGGGCCCGGTCTTGCCGGCGATCTCATCGATCTTGTCGGCGATCCATTCGCAGAAGGCCTCCTCCTTCGAGCCCTTCGGGCGCAGCCCGGAGCACAGGCCGAAATCGTTCTTCGGCAATGTCTCGAACAGCAGCACCCAGATCCAGCCGATGACGGCGCCGAGGGCAAGGAGCAGCACCAGGAGGATCTGCAGCCCCATGACGCGAAGACTGCCGGTCTCGGTGGCCTGCGCGACGACGACGACCAGCAGCGCGACCATGGCGAGCCACACCGGCCAGAAGGCGCTCAGCAAAGCCCTCGCGAAGGCCGGCTTCCGGCCGAAGGTCCGATGCGGCGTCGAGATGAAGGCCTCGAGGAGGGCGAAGAGCGGGCGCAGCGCCGGCGTCGGCTGGAACAGCGATTTCAGCCGGCAGCCGAGCTCGTCGCCCGCCGAAAGGATGGCGTCGAAGCCGGCCCGGCCGCCGCCGGTCTGGCGGCGGTACTCGGCCGCGGCGGCGAAGGTCGCGGCGATCGCCCCGGCCGAGGATCCGCCGATGTCGCGCAGCCTGTAGGTCTCGGCGATCCTGGCGATGGCACCGGGATAGACCACGCCGGACGTGATCCCGCCCTTCATGATCAGATCGCATTCGAGAAGACCGGCGTCGGATCCGGCCTGACCGGCCGGCTCGGTGGGTTCTTGCGCGCCCGTGCGAGATGCCAACGCCATCGACAACCCTCCCGTTGCTGGGACCGCATCCTAGAATTGAACCGCAAAATACACAACACGACGTCTGTGAAACGCTGATCCTGCGCTCGTCTGCGATATTGCCGTGGCTCCCTGCAGTAACGCCGCAAGCGCCCTTGCGGAAGAACCGGACTCCGGTGGAGGAGCGCGCCGGGCGTCGGCGCGCCGATGGCGCCTGCGTCAGTCCGCCGTGTCGATCGCCTCGGCCGAGCGAAGGGCGGTGCGAAGTTCCTCGACATCGTCCGCCGCGGGGGTCGGCGCGCGCTGATCCTGAACCTCGCCGGGATCGAGGCAGAGGGTCGCCATGATCGGGTAATGGTCGGAGCCGATGGCAGGCAGTCGCTCGAACCCGATCAGGCCGACATCGGCCTGGAACAGGACATGATCGAGCGGCCAGGCCATGAGCGGGTTGCCGACGGCGTAGCTCGGGATCGGCCCGCGTCCGATGCGGGGATCGAGGAAGCCGCCCACCCGTGCCATCTGGCGGAAGATCCGCTCCCAGGAGACCGCGTTGAAGTCCCCCGCGACGACCACCGGGCGATCCGAGATGGCGGCGTCGAGCGCCACCTTGGCCAGATGGCCGTCGCGCAGCGTCGTCGGCTGGCTGAAGGACTGCGGCGGGCGGGGGTGGACGCCGGCGAAGGTGAACGTCGCCCCCGAGGCGAGCCGGACGCCCGTCGTCACCGTCGGGGTGTCCGCGTCGAAATAATGGACGGTCCGCGGGTCGATGAGGTCGAGTTTCGAGAAGAGGTGAAGCCCGTAATAGGTGGCGTCGCGGGGGATGTCCTGCACCACATGGGCATAGCGGTCGGACAGGGGCGCCAGCTGCCGGTCCCACCAGTCATCGGTCTCCATGGCGAAGACCATGTCCGGATCCCGCGACCGCACGAGGTCCAGGAAGGCGTCGGCGTTGCGGTTGCCGCGCCGGAGGTTGGCGCTGAGGATCTTCACCCGAGCCTCCGCCGGACAGGCGGCCCGGGTGGGCGCGACCGGCGCCACCAGAGGCGAATAGGGATGGAGCTTGGAGGCCTGGTAGCCGAGCAGCGGGAGCAACACGGCGACGGTGCCGAGCGCGACCGCGGAGCGGCGCGAGAACAGGATCCAGGCGAGTGCGCCGGCGAGGAAGGCGAGAAGGACGATGCTCACCTGGATTCGGATGAAGTCGGTGTAGCGGATCCACCATGTATTGGCCTCGATGAGCGGCAGCAGCGTCGCCGCCGCGGCAAGCAGCAGGACGACGGCGAGACAGATCTGCAGCAGCCTTTTCACGAACGCCTCGATCGGATCTGGAACGGCGGGAACGGCGGGTCGACCCCGTCCGAGACGCCGCGCGCTCACGCCGAGGAAGGGAAGGTCCCGGGAGAGACGCCCGTCGACGCCATCAGTTCCCGAACGCGGCCCCATCCGGCCGGATTCCGCCCCTCGCCTGCCGCGGGCAAGAAACGAAATCGCCCCGGACGCAGAGCCGGGGGCGATGTCGAGAGCGCCGCCGATGTCCGACGGGCGCCCGTGTCAGGCGGGAAAGCGGCGTGTCACCCCGCTTGTTGCGGCTCCCCACCCCCCCACTCCGACGATCGGCGGAACCCCTGCAAATGCTGCCGTCAGGCAACGCAATGCGACAAGGTGCCTGACTCTGGCGGCGAAGGGCCCGATCATGTCCCTTGGGATGGTGTATGAGCGCCGACCTTCGGAGAGGTCCGAGGCTGGTCAGGCGGCCACGGCGGGCAGCCTGATGGTGGATTGTCGGTGATGCGGACAAGCGCTTCAAGGCTCATGTAGCGTCGCGCGACGGCCCACTCGTCGTTCGTTTCCAGCATCAGGGCGCCGACGAGGCGGACGATGGCCTCGTCGTTGGGGAAGATTCCGATGACGTCCGACCGCCGTTTCAACTCGCGGTTTACCCGTTCCGGTGGGTTAGTCGACGCGATCCAGGCCCAGTGCTCGCGCGGAAAGGACATATAGGCCAGCACGTCGTCGCGAGAGGCATCCATCAGGGCGCCGAGTTTGGGCTGTTTCTCTCGGAGAGCGTCGGCAACGACTTCCCACTGGGTTTCGGCGTCGGCCTTGGTTTCCTGGGCGAAGATCGTCTTCAGCATCGCCGCAACCGCCATGCGCTGCTTCGTCGGCGCATGGGCGAGCGCGTTCCTCATCCAGTGAATGCGGCAGCGCTGGTGGGTGGCGTTGAACACCCGGCGCGCGGCGGCGCGCAACCCCTTGTGGTCGTCCGCAATGACCAGCTTCACGCCGCGCCGCGCTTCAATTTTCGCCGAGTCAGTTTGGCGAAGAGAACGGCGGCGATCGATCACGCGCTGTCGCATGAGCGTCTTGCGGCCCCGCGCGTCCCCCTCTCGGTTTCAGACGCGCAGTTCAGGCCGCTGCGCGGTTGTTACCGGAGGGTGACAAATCGACAAGAGCTGTTTCACAGCTCCCAAAGCCCGTTTACGCCCATCCTTCATCGATGTGACGGGACAAGAGTGGTCAACGGCATCGGGCCCCGTCGACGATGCGGTGCCCACTCATTCACATCGAGGTGCAAGATGAATCGCAATCCCCTGGCTGTGGCAGCCTTCGCCGTCGCGCTTGCGACGACCAGCGGCGCCGCATCCGCGGCAACGGGCTCGGTCGCGACCGCGGACGTCAATCTGCGCGCCGGGCCGGGCACAGCCTATCCCATCGTCAGGGTCGTGCCGCAGGGCGCGCGGGTCGCCGCCCATGGCTGTCTCGCGGACTATTCATGGTGCGACGTCGGCTATGCCGGCGCCCGCGGCTGGGTCTCGGCAAGCTACCTGACGACGGTCGTTGCCGGAACGACCGTGGTCGTCGGGCCGCGCGTCGGCCTGCCGGTGGTCACGTTCACTGCCGTCTACTGGGATCGCTACTACGCCAGCTACCCCTGGTACTACCGAGGCCCGGCCTATTACGGCCCGCCGCGCGGAAGAACGGCAAGCGCAGGGTGCGGTCCTCGCGGCTGTGCCGGCACCGTCACCGGCGCCTATGGCGGCAGCGCCTCGGGGGCGCGTGGCTGCGGCCCCCGCGGTTGTGCCGGCGCCGGCACGGTGACGGGTCCCAATGGCGGCACCGTCTCGGGCGCTCATGCGTGCGGCCCTCGCGGATGTGTCGGCGGCCGCAGGGTCGTCGGCCCGAACGGTGGCACGCGGACAAGGACCGGCGGTGTCCGCTGGTAAGCCGATTTGCGTCACCTGAAGGCACAGAAGCAGGCGGCGCACAATTCGGCACCCCTTGCTGTTCCCCCAAACGAAACAAGGATGCGACGACCATGAAAAACCTGATCCTCGCCCGGCCCATGCCGGTGGCAGCCATCATCTTCGCGCTGTTCTCTGCTGGCCTCGGGGCCGGCCTCGCCCAGGCGCAGACCCCACCCAACCTCACCCGGGCAGAGGCTCGGGAGGTCGCGCGGATCTGCCGCAGCGATGTCAGGTCGCTCTGTGACGGCATCGAACCCGGCAACGGCCGGATTGCGGCCTGCCTGCGGGCCAACAGCGAACGGCTTTCGGAGCCTTGCAAGGCAAAGCTCACCGAGATCCTGAACCGCTAGACGGCAGGGTCGAGGCAAGCCCCCGCCCCGGAAGATCCGAGCCGATCATGTCGATCCAAGCGACCAGACAGGCCGGCGTTGCGGCCGGCTCTGCGCTCTCGCCTCTGCCGCGAACCGGCACTGCCGCCGGTGGTCCGGCCACTCTGGAGGGTCATGTGGCTTCCTCGGACGACAGCTCTCATCTTCATGACCAGGACCGGGCGCGCCCTGCACGCGTTGCAAGCGCTCGCCCGGCCTCCCGGCCGCGACGGAAGGGGCGAGCATTCATCATCCTGGTGGCCGCCGGTGTGGCAATCGCCTGCGTTTTTCTCGCGCTCCGCTACGGTCTGCCGCGGCAGGTCGTGGGCCGGATTGTCGCCGGCAGCACGCTGGTGGTCGAACGCAATGGACCAGGCACGCTCGACGCGACCAACCGCAGCGCCGTCAGTGCCCGCGTGCAGGGCCGAATCGCCGCGATCGACGTCGACCTCAACGACGCGGTGAAGGCGGGGCAGGTGATCGCGGAGATCGCCTCCGAGGACCTCAGGAGCCAGCTCCAGGCGGTCGTGGCCTCGCAGGAGGCGGCCAAGGTCGCCATTCTCCAGGCGAAGGCCGAGCGCGAGCGGTCCGAGGCGGAGGTTGCGAATGCGCAGGCGACGTTCCGGCGCCAATCAATCCTGCTCGAGAAGAATTCGACCCCGCAGGGGAGCTACGACGAGGCGCAGGCCGCCCTTCGCTCTGCCGAGGCGGGCATGGCCGCGGCCGAGGCCGCCGTCGCCCAGGCCGAAGCGCAGGAGCGGTCGGCCGAGGCCACCGTGGAGTTGCACCGTGCGCAGCTCGAAGAGACGACCGTCCGTGCCCCCTTCGACGGTGTCGTCATCGCTCGCGAGCAGAATGCCGGCAACATCGCGACCCCCGGCGCGCCGATCGTCGAGATCGTCGACCCCTCCACGATCGTCCTCAAGGCCCGCTTCGACGAGAGCGCGATCGCGTCCGTCGAGCCCGGGCAGAAGGTCGATCTGCGCTTCGTCTCCCAGCCCGGGGAGATCATCCCGGGCCACGTGCTGCGGCTCAGCCGGCAGGTCGACACCGAGACGCGCGAGTTCACGGTCGACGTCGCGCCTGACGAACTGCCCCGGAACTGGGCGATCGGACAGCGCGGCACGGCGGTCATCGCGGTCGAGGTCAAGGCCGACGTCATTTCCGTGCCAAGCCGCGACATCGTGCGCCGGGACGGGCAGGCCGGCGTCTGGACGCTCTTCGAGGGCCGCGCGAGCTGGATACCCGTCGAGCTCGGCGAGATCGGCGGCAGCCTCGTCGAGATCAGGTCCGGGCTTCGGGAGGGTGACGTCGTTTTGTCGCCCGGCCGGATCTTCGAGGGCATGCGGGTGCGCGGCGCGGGCGACGCACCATGAACCTTGCCCTCAAGGACGTTCGCTTCGGCCTCGGCCGCTTCCTCCTGACGGTCATCGGCGTCGGCTTCCTGATCACGGCCTCGATCGGAATGATCGGTCTCTATCGCGGCATCGTGGAGGACGCGCTCCTGGTGATCGACAAGATCGGCGCCGACCTCTGGGTCGTGCAGGGCGGCCGCGCCGGCCCCTTCGCCGAGAGCTCGGCGATCTCCTCGAAGATGGACCGGCGCGTCTCCGGACTGCCGGGCATCGACGAGGTGCGGCGCTACGTGCAGTCGAGCCAGCAGTTCGAGTTCGAGGGCCGCATGAAGCGCGCCACCATCACCGGGCTCGACTACCCCAAGGACGTGGGCGGATGGCTGCCGCTCATCCGCGGCCGCCACCTCGCAAGCGGCCACTTCGAGGCGATCGCCGACGTCAGCCTCGGCCTCGCCCAGGGCGACAGGATCCGCCTCGGCCAGGACGACTACACGATCGTCGGCATCACGCGTGGCATGGTCGACATGCAGGGCGACAGCCTTCTTTTCGTGAGCGTCAACGATGCCATGTCGATCGCGCGCCGCAGGACGAGCGAGGAGGTGCTGCTAGCACGCGCCAGTTCCGGGAGCGCCCCGGCGGAGGCGGGAGGCGCCGGCAGCTCGGTCGAGCAGGAGAGCAAGATCGCGGCGGTCCTCGTCAGCCTTTCGCCTGCCGCCGATCCACGAGCCGTCGAGGCGACGATCGAAGGCTGGGGCGACGCGAACGTGCTGAGCCGGCAGGGTCAGCGCGACCTTCTCCTCAACCAGCGCCTCTGGCGGCTGAGGATCCAGATCCTCGCCTTCACCGTCGTGCTGCTTGTGGTGATGGCGATCGTCGTCTCGCTGATCATCTACACCATGACCATCGAGAAGCTGCACCAGATCGCCATGCTCAAGCTGATCGGTGCGCGCAACTCCGTCATCGTCGGCATGATCGCACAGCAGGCAGGCCTCGTCGGCGTTGGCGGCTTCGCCTTCGGCGTGGCGGCTTCCTTCGCCGTCTTCCCGTTCTTCCCTCGCCGGGTGGTGATCGGCACGACCGATCTCGCTCTGCTCTTCGGCGCCGTGGCCGTCATCTGCGCCTTCGCCAGCGTGGTCGGCATCAAGCGGGCGCTGAAGGTCAGGGCGCAGGAGGTGCTGTCTTGAGCGGTCACCCCGTCCTCGTCGTGCGCGATGCGGCGAAGCACTACGAAAGCGGCGACACCGTCGTGCGAGCGCTGGACGGTGTTTCTTTGCACGTGGCGCCGGGCGAGCTGATCGGCATCACAGGCCCCAGCGGCTCGGGAAAGAGCACGCTCCTGCTGATCGCGGGGCTCCTCGATCCGCCGACGCGGGGGGACGTCCACATCAACGGGACGCTCGTCTCGGAGCCGGGGGCAAAAGTCGACCGCCTGCGCGACTTCCGCCGGCGCAACATCGGCTTCGTCTTCCAGAAGGCGAACCTCATCCCGTTCCTGACCGCCGCCGAGAACGTGGCACTGGCGCTCGAAATCGACGACGTGCCGGCGGACGCGGCGCATGACTACGCTGTCGAGCTTCTCGATGGCCTGTCGCTCGGCCACCGCGTCGACAACAGGCCCTCGCGCCTGTCGGGCGGCGAGCAGCAGCGTGTGGCGATCGCCCGGGCCCTCGCCAACGACCCGCCGCTCATCCTCGCCGACGAGCCGACAGCGGCTCTCGACAGCGTGCGCGGGCGCCAGGTGATGGAGCTGTTCAGACAGATCGCGACGGCCCGGCGGGCGGGCGTCCTTGTCGTCACGCACGACCCGCGATCGCTCGACCTGTTTGACCGGACGATCGAATTCGCCGATGGACGCGTCGTCGCGGAACGTGCGCGGAATGTCGAGACCGCCCAGCCGGCGTAGCGCGCCGTGCGTCCATTCGGACGCGCAAAGGACGCTCCAACTCATTGAATCGACGGTCGTGCTTTCCGGGGGTCGATCCCGATCTTCGGGCCGATGCTGTCGGGCTCAGCGTCCCGCTGCGGCATCGAACAGCGGCAGCCGGACGGTGAAGCGTGCCCCGCCGCCCGGCGCGTCTCCGACGGACAGCTCTCCACCATGGGCCTCCACCAGGTTGCGCACGATCGTCAGGCCGAGCCCCGCGCCGCCCGTCTCCCGGCTGCGGGAGCTTTCCAGGCGCACGAACGGCTCCGTGACGATGGCCCTGATGGTTTCGGGCACGCCGTCGCCCTCGTCGTCCACCGTCAGTTTCGCCTCGCCCGGACCTGCGTCGAGCACGACATGGGCGACGTGACCGTATGTCAGCGCATTGCCCACGAGGTTGAACACGACACGCCGCAGCGCCACCCGATCGCCGAGCACTGTGACACCCCGCGCTTCGGGGAAAACGACGAGATTGGCCAGCGCGCCGGCCTCCCGACGATCCTCGACCTCCATCGCGACGAGCTCGTCGAGCTCGACGAGCTCCTCCTGAAGCTCGCCGGCGCCGGCCCGGCTCGCGAGAAGCGCGTCGTCGAGCAGGCGGGTCATGTCGGCAATGTCCTGGATCGCCCGCTGCCGATCCGGCCCGTCCGCAAGCCGGTCGAGCCGAAGCCGGAGCCGCGTCGCGACCGTCCGCACGTCGTGCGAGATACCGCCGAGCAAGGCCATTCTCGCCTTGAGGAGCTGTGACAGTCGCAATTGCAGCCTGTTGAATGCATCGACGAGCGAACGAATTTCCGGTGTGGATCGTCTGGGTGGGGAGATCAGCACCGGGTCGCTCGACAGATCGATCTGGTCGGCCGCCATCGCCAATCGCCGCAACGGCCGGATCTCACGTTGCATCACGATCAAGGCGAGGAGCGCCAGCATCGTCCCGATAAAACCCGCTCCGAACCCCACTGGTAGCCCGAGCCGCGAGCGTACGGTCGTGTTCCGGGTGTCAATGACGAGGGTGTCGCCGGTCCCCAGGGCAATGCGGAACTGCAGGCCATTGACTGCGGTCCCAAAGAGCCTGGGAAAGCTCTCCTGGATGAGCCCCCGCGGCACGGCCACAAAGACGGCGTCTCGCCCCCCGAACGCCGGCTCGTAGCGTTTCGCAAGCTCCGCAGCGACCTCCCGGCGTCCTTCCGGTCGGACCGCAAGCGCACCGGGAGCGGCCAGGCTCACCTCCAGCGTGTCCGAGCTCAAGCCTTCCAGGAGGAGTGGACGCCTGTCGGGTGGCGTCTCCTCGACCAGGCGAATGATTGTGGCCACCTTCCTGGCCGAGGGGAAGGCGCCGTCGACACCGCCCTCGAAGCCCAGATAGTAGAGCCCGAGCACAATCAACCACACCGTCAACAGCGCGGCGACGACGAGAACACTGAGGCGCGCGGCGAGGCTCAGGCGCAGCATCACGAAACCGGTCTGACCGGTGCGACGAACAGGTATCCGCCATTGCGGATCGTGGTGATGAGGTTCGAGCCCGGCTGCGCGGCGTCGAGCTTCCTGCGCAACCGGGAGACCAGCATGTCGACCGTCCGGTCGAAGGGGTCGGCCTCGCGGCCACGGGTCCAGTCGAGGATCTGGTCGCGCGTCAGCACTCGGCGGGGCCGCTGGACGAAGCAGGACAGGAGGTCGAACTCGCCTGTCGTGAGCGAGATCGCTCGACCATCCTCGGTCGTCAGTTCGCGAGCGTCGATGTCGATCACGAAGCCCGCGAAACCGAACCGGCGGGAGGGCGGCGGGAGCGAAGCGGGCGACTGCCGGCGCCGAAGGATGACCCGGACCCGGGCGACCAGCTCGCGCGGCCCGAACGGCTTCACGAGATAGTCGTCCGCCCCCATCTCGAGCCCGAGCACCCGGTCGATTTCGTCGCTCTTCGCGGTCAGCATGAGAATCGGCAGCGCGTCGCGGGCTCTCAGGCGGCGACAGAAGGACAGGCCGTCCTCTCCCGGCAGCATCAGGTCGAGGATGACGACGTCCGGCCGCTTGCGCGCGATCGACGCCTCGGCGGCCGCAACGTCCTTGGCCTGTTCGACGGCAAAACCCTCCCGTGCCATCAGGTCGGTGACGAGATGGCGGATGTCGGGATCGTCCTCGACGATCAGGATCAGGGCCGCGCGCGTGCTCATGGGTTTCTGTGTCCGCCATGGTGCCGGGATAGGCAAGCACCTATCGCGACGCTCCACGAATCCTCGCCCGTTGGCCGGGACCTGCCTCCCCGAAGAAGATCCGCAAGCCTCGGATCGACCCGATATCCGCCCGCCCTGCCCCTGCTGCGGCGGACACATGACTGTCGTCGGGATGTTCCTGCGCTGGCGACAACCACGCGGTCCGCCACCGCGCACCTCATCAGCCCGAAAGTGCTTGCCATGACCCGGCATGGCATCGTGTCGCCATCACCCCCGCATGGCGCAATCCGGGGCTCGGGCCCTCACCTGCCAGTCCTTGAAATCACCCTCGCGAGCCGCACCAGCGAGCCTTCCTTCGCATCGGTGCCGCAAAGACATCGACGGTGTCCCGAGGCAAAATCAACGACGCTTCGCCGAGGATATCATACCGTCGGCCCCGGTCTTCGACCGGTGCCAAGGGGTGCCCGCTCAAGCGCCGCGCAGGCTCGATACCAGTGGCCCGGGAGTCAGCCTCCCGGGCCACTGGTATCACTCATTCCGACACCCCCGTCAGCCGAAGATTCCATGACCCGACACCGGCATCCCGCGGGTTCGTTCTTCGGCGACTTTCGTACGCCTCGCGGCGCTCGGAACCCTTCAAGTGAGCGGAACGGCAGCTATCCGCACCCCCGGAAGCGGACCGGCCGCTTCCGGCCCGTCCCAGCCCGATCTTCACGACTGTTTCGCCGACGCAACCCGGCGCGATCGCTCGACCATCGGGTTGGCGGCTCGCGGTCGAGGCTCCCGCATGGTCGAGTTCGCCGTCAGGCGCCCGTTCCGGGTCCACAGCTTTATCTCAGCCGCCGCGGTCACCGCTACGGTGCGACCGACTGCGTCACACGGCGCTCACGCGCCAGATGACGTCTCCCACATCGTCGGCCAACAGCAGCGATCTGCCGTCAGGGCCGATCGCCACGCCGACGGGACGTCCATAGGCCAGTTTCTCGTCCTTTGACAGGAAGCCGGACAGGATATCGCGGGCCGGTCCGTTCGGCGCGCCATTGGCGAAGGGGACGAAGATCAGCTTGTAGCCGCTGAGCGTCGAGCGATTCCACGATCCGTGCTGGCCGATCACCATGCCCTCGCCGAACCCCGGCAAGGTGCCGGCCGGCATCCAGCAGAGGCCGAGCGATGCGGTGTGGCCGCCGAGAGCATAATCCGGCTGGATAGCACGGGCGACGAGGTCCGGAGCCTGCGGGACACGATCGTCGACGGTCCTGCCCCAGTAGCAGTAGGGCCAGCCGTAAAACCCACCCTCTTCGACGGACGTCAGGTAGTCGGGCGGCGTTTCGTCCCCAAGCCCGTCGCGCTCGTTGACGACGGTCCAGAGCTTTCCCGTGACCGGCTCGAAGGCCATGCCGACCGGGTTCCGCAGCCCGGAGGCAAAAATCCGCGCCTTTCCGGTGGCAACGTCCAGTTCCCAGATCGCCGCGCGCCCCTCTTCCGCCGCCATCCCCTTGTCGCCGATGTTGGACAGCGATCCGACGCCAGCGTAGATCTTCGCCCGATCCGGCGAGACGATCAGGCTGCGGGTCCAGTGCCCGTGCGGCTTGAAGTCGACGAGCGTTTCACCACCGCCCGTGAGGCTCGTATCGCCTGGCCGGTAGTCGAAGCACCGAATGCCGTCCGTGTTCCCGAGATAGAACCGGTCGCCGATCAGCGCCATGCCGAAGGGTTGGTTCTGGTTTTCCACGAAGACCTCGCGGCGCTCGGCGACACCGTCCCCATCCGCGTCACGCCAAAGGGTGACACGATTGGCGCTCTCGCCGATCGCCTTGACGCGGCGCATCGTCGCCTGCTGGGCGTGGTCCATGAGAGTGCGCGGCGTCTCCGGCTGCTCCTTCGCTTCCGCCACGAGGACGTCGCCGTTCGGCAGGACCTCGATCCAGCGGGGATGATCGAGGTTCGACGCAAAGGCATTGACCTGAAGCCCCGGCGCGCAGGTGGGCAGGCGCCCGTCCTTCCAGCCTTCTGCTGCGGGAAGTTTCAAGGTCATGATTGCCTGCTTTCGCGCCTCCGGAATCTGGGGTGTCAGCCCGACGGCTTGATGCGACGGAGAACCGAAGCGCCTGACGAGCGCGACAGCGCCACCCACGACTTCAGTCGCCTTTGCGAGAATTCCCATAGTCGACCGCCTTGTCCCGAGGAGCATGCATGGAGAGCACCAACACCTAGTGGGCATTGGCATCGCTCTGCGGTTTTCACCATGACATGAGGCACCGTCAAGGCGTCTCAGGCTGCCGCATCGGCCCCAGCCACCCGAACAGCGGGCGACCGGGTCGAAGCTCTCAGCAGGACGGTTCATAGACCGTCTTCTGCAGCTTCGCCGGGGAGTTGCCCTTCAACGGGCTCACGCGCTTGGGCAGCAACGCGTCTGCAATCCAGGCATTCGTCGTCCAGCTGGACGGTCCCGAAAGCCGTCAATATCCAGCTTTTACCTCTCACAGACCGGCAGCTTTTGGAGCGACGAGCAGGTTGCGCCGGCACCTTGGTGCCGGCGCGATCAAGAGCTTTGCGGTTTCAGGCCGCACTGGCGAGTGCTTCGATGCCATGTCTCTCCATGGCAGCGCCAATTCGCGCAAAGTCCGGCACACTGCTTGCCGGCTCGGCGGATCCGATATCGCGAAAGAAAGCCACCATGCTTGCCTCAAGCATGACCAGCATGCGAACCGGCTTGCCGCTTTCATTGACATAGTTGTGAGGCACGCGGGACGGAATCCTCACCGATGTTCCAGGGCCGGCATGGATGACCACGGGAGGAACTTCCGAGCCGAACTGCCGCAGAGTTAACTCTCCTTCCAGCACATAGAAGAGCTCCGCTGACTCGTGCGTGTGAGGCGGAGTACCGGAGCCCGCAGGCACCTCGATGTCCAGAAGCTCGATTGAAGAGCCCGGGAAGTTGCCCAGGAAGCGTATCTTGTCGGCGACCACCCAACGGCAATCGGCGTTGGAGGGAGTATTGACGTCTATGGTCATCGCGCATCTCCTTTGGCTGCGATGGTTGTGTCCGCCGCAGTTTCGCCGGAGTTGATCGCGGACAGGATCAGTTCGAGCGCCCAGGAAGCGGCCTCGCCGGCCTGGGTGCCGTCGAGACCGCCATAATCCTTGAGAACCTCCCATGCGGAGGCGGAGTAGAGCAGGTGAGCCAGTGCTTCGATCTTCTGGCGCTCCACGTGGGATAATTTGTCGAGGGCGGGAGCAAGTGCCACCGAGAAGTCCCGGCGCCGATCCGCAATGGTGCCCGCCCGCATCTCCCGCCCGGTGCGGGAGTGGAGCGCTGCCCGTATGGCGGCTTCATGCGCTTCGAAGAGGGGAAACGCCTGGCGCGGACCGCCCGAAATGTCCTCCGGGGTCATCGGCTTGACCGAGGCCCCGATGCGGGCATTGAGCCATGGCCAGAATGTCCGCAGCAATTCTTCCTTGTTTTCGAAGTGCCTGAAAATCGTCCGGCGCTGCACACCCGCTTCGGCGGCGATTGCATCCATCCCGATGTCGTCCGGGGTAGCTGCAGACTCCATCAGAGAGAACAAGGCAGACAATATGGCCTCGCGGGTTTCGCGGAACTGTGCCGCGCGTATCGGGCTGTTGTAGGCGCGGGTCAGGGACAAGGCAGAATCTCCAAATTAGCGACGCGATGTGTGTCATCAATTCAGCGATCCGTCAATTCATGTCCCGTGTTGTGCCGTCAATATTCAGCAGTGGCTGCTGGCCACGTCCAGGATTGCGAGCCCCGTCCAATGCCCGCCTCCGATAGAAGACACTCCCGCAGGCCGAAAGCAGTTCGCATCGTATAAAGAGGGCAGCCTGGGCTTACAGTGCACCTGGGCGAGAACGGCAGCTAACCATCTGGCGGGATTGGCGCCGCACAGCCCGCTTACAGTCCGCTCTGCCGTCTGCCCGGAACGACCGAAGGTTTGGGATGTCGTCGGAAACGCCGATAACGGGTCGCAAGCGGTTGCGGAGGTCACCTCAGCTCATGGCCGCTTTTTCATCTCCAGCCTCCAGGCGCGGACATTCCGGTTTCGGTCCAACCTGTCGGTCCGCACGACGAACGTCCCTCGGTCCATCAAAGTCGGCGTCCGGTCGGGGTTGCCGCCCGGCAACGCAGCCGGGCGGGGCATGCCGGGTCAGCCCTCGGCGGCCATGGAGCGGGCGACCTCGGCGGCGCTGATGCCCTCCAGAGCGAGGCCATAGCCGGTTCCCTCGTCGATCAGCCGGCGCAGTGGCTGGGTCAGCGCGATGCGGGTGTAGCGGGAGGTCAGCGGCGGCAGCGAGGCGATGCCATCGGCGATCTGGTGGGCCCGGGCGAGCAGGCGGTCGGCCGGCACGATCTCGTTGACCACGCCCCAGTCCTTCGCCGTCGCGGCATCGAGCACCTGGCGGGTGAGCAGGAAATAGCGGCCGCGGATCGAGCCGATCACATGCGGCCAGAGGAGGTGCACGCCGTCACCCGGCACGATGCCGAACTCGAAATGCGGCTTGTCCTGGAAGACCGTTTCCGGCGTCGCCAGCACGATGTCGGTCAGGAGCGCATATTCGCTGTGGAGCAGCACCGGTCCGTTCAGGGCGGCGATCATCGGCATCTCGATGTCGAGGATGTTCGACAGCACCTTGCGGCCCTCGCGCAGGATCTTGTCGTAGCCCCTCGGCGTGAAGAAGTCGAAGCCGTCGGGGTCGATCGCATCCATGAAGGCGTCGCCCGAGCCGGTCAGGATCACCGCGCGGTTGTCGCGATCCTCGCCGATCGCATGGAACAGCCCGACGAACTGCTCGTGGGTGTGGCCGTTGAAGACGAGCTTGCCGCCGTCGGTGTGGAGAGCGACCTCGAGCACGCCGTTGTCCTTGCGGGTCAGGCGGGCGTTGGGGAAGGCGTCGCGATAGGTTTCGAACGGGGCCATGATGCCGATCCTCGATCTGGAGCCTGCCGGAAGTGGCGGCGTGACGATCAGCTAGACTGTCGGTCGGCGGGACGGAGGACGGCGCGCGGCGATAAGGCTTATGCCACGCCGGAATGGCCGGCGGCCATCGTCTCTTGCACGAAGCTCGCGAACACGCGCGCCTTTGCGCTGGCCATGCGCCCGGCCGGAAACACGGCCCAGAGGTCGAGCGGCGGCAGGGCCCAGTCTTCCAGCACGCGGCGCACGGCGCCGGTCGCCAGCTCCGGCCCGAACATCCAGTCGGACGTGATCGTCAGGCCGATGTGGGCGAGCACCGCGGCGCGCAGCCCCTCGGCCGCGCTCACGCGGACGCGGCCCCGCACCGAGACCGAAGCCTCGGTCCCCTCCCGGGTGAACGACCAGACATGCGGGAGCTGGCTGTAGATCACGGCCTCATGGCCGGCGAGATCGGCCGGGCTTTGCGGCGTGCCGGCCCGCGCGAGATAGGCCGGCGTCGCGACCACCGAGCGACCGCCCGTCGCCAGCCTGCGCGCGACGGCAGAGGAATCGGGCAGAGCGCCCATGCGCAGCGACAGGTCGACGCCCTCGGCAACGAGGTCGATCAGGCGATCGTCGAGGATGACGTCGATCTCGAGCCCGGGGTGCTGTTCGAGAAAGCGCGGCAGCAGCGGCACGATGTGAAGCCGTGCGAAGGTGGTCGCCGCAGACACGCGCAGACGGCCGGTGAGGCCTGCGCCTGCGCCTCTCGCCGCAAGCTCGGCTTCGTCGGCTTCCTGGATGGCGGACTTGGCGCGCTCATGAAAGCGCAGGCCCGCCTCGGTCGGCGTCAGCCCATGGGTCGAGCGGATGAGCAACCTCACCTGCAAGTGCTCCTCCAACTGGGCGATGGTCTTGGAGACGGCAGGCTGGCCCACATCGAGCAGGCGTGCCGCGGCGGAAAACGACCCCGTCTCCACCACCCGTATGAAGGTCTTCATCGCCTGGTATCGGTCCACTCTGTCCTCACCGGCCATTCCATCTGGGAATGAGCGTTATCGCCCGGAGCCGTCTGCCCTGTCGAGCGCAAGCGCGGCATCTCTTTCCCACGCCTTCGGATCAGCCGGAGCCCAAGCGAGCGAGCCGATGCGGCCAATGCAGACCACCTGCGCACGTCGCTCGCCGGCCGCGGCGATCCTTCGGACCGGGTTGCCTCTCACAGGACACGACCATGCTTGACGTCTATGCCTTCGCCACGCCCAACAGCATCAAGGTGCCGATCGCGCTGGAAGAACTGGACCTCGACTACGCCCTTCACGGCATCAATGTGCGCAAGGGCGAACAGAAGGCGCCCGAATTCGTCGCGCTCAACCCGAACGCCAAGGTTCCGGTGCTGGTCGATGGCGATCTCGTTCTGAGCGAGTCCGCGGCGATCCTGGTGCATCTCGCCGAGAAGACCGGCCGACTGCTGCCTGCCTCCGGCGAGGACCGGGCGCGGGTGTTCGAGCAGCTCTTCTTCCACGCCTCGGGGCTCGGCCCGGCCTTCGGCCAGGCCGGCTTCTTCCAGCGCCTTGCCGCCGAGCCGCAGCCGATCGCCATCGAGCGCTTCTCCAGCGAAGCCCGGCGCACCGTGTCCGTGTTCGACGGCGTGCTGGCGGCGCGTCGCTTCGCCGCCGGCGACGCCTTCACCATCGCCGACATCGCGCATTTCGGCTGGCTCTGGCGGCGCGAATTCGCCGGTGTCGGGCTGGACGATGCGCCCAACGTCGCCCGCTGGTACGCCGAGATCGAGGCGCGGCCCGCCGTCCGGCGCGCCCTCGCCCGCGTCGACGCGCTTGTGCCAGCCGCCTGAGCCGGCGTTCCGGCGTCGCATGCCGGATCGCCGCCCGATGCTGCCGCCCGGCGGCGCCCGAGAGCTGTCCTTTTCCCCTTGCCAACCCGATTCCCGGAGACATGTCATGACCCTTCAAGCCAGGCTCGACGCCTTCAAGGCCGACTTCGAAGCGGGCAAGCCGCCCTACACCGTGCCGCCCGCCGTGATCGAGACGATGCGCCGCACGACCGCCGAACTGGTCGCCAGCGGCGCTGCCGCCCGTGCGCTCAAGGCCGGCGACGAGGCACCCGCCTTCACGCTGCAGGACCCCGACCACCAGCCGGTTTCCTCGGCCGATCTCCTGGCGAAGGGGCCGCTGGTCATCAGCTTCTATCGCGGCGTCTGGTGCCCCTACTGCAACATGGAGCTGCAGGCGCTCCAGGCGGCCCTGCCCGAGTTCGAAGCACTCGGCGCGAGCCTCGTCGCGATCTCGCCGCAGACGGCGGCGAACAGCCGCAAGTCGGTGCGCCAGAACGAACTCGGCTTCCCGATCCTGTCGGACCCGCACAACGACGTGGCCGCCGCATTCGGCCTGCGCTTCGCGCTGCCGGACTATCTCGTCGATCTCTACAAGAGCCTGAAGAACGAGCTGCCGACCTTCAACGGCGACCCGAGCTGGACGCTGCCGATGCCGGCCCGCTACGTCGTCGGCCAGGACGGCACGATCCTCTATGGCGAGGTCAACCCGGACTATACAAGGCGCCCCGAGCCCGAGGACATGCTGCCGGCCCTTCGCCGCGCCGCCGCCGCCACTGCCGCCGCCTGACCAGTTGCCCCGGCCGCTGGTCGCTGGTCGCTCCGGCGGCGGGGCTCATTTCGCGAGGCCTTCATGTCCCGGACCTTCCTTCTCACCGGCGCCGGCAAGGGCATCGGCCTGGCGCTTGCGCGCCGTCTCGATGGGGTTGGCCATCACGTCGTCGGCCTGGCGCGCGGCGCCGCGTCGAGCTTTCCCGGCACGCTCGTTGCCGTCGATCTCGCCGACCCGCATGCGACCGACCGGATCCTGGCGGATCTGACCGCGCGCTTTCGCTTCGACGGCGTCGTCAACAATGTCGGCCTCGTGCGGCCGCAACGGCTCGGCGCGGTCGAACTCGCCGCGCTCGAGGAGGTAATGCGGGTCAACCTGCATCCCGCGCTCCTGGCCGCGCAGGCGCTGCTGCCCGGCATGCGCGAGCGAGGCTGGGGACGGATCGTCAACATCTCCAGCCTGACGGTCCTCGGATCCGTCGAGCGGACCGCCTATGCCGCGGCCAAGGCCGCCCTCGTCAGCTTCTCCCGGAGCTGGGCTCTCGAACTCGCGACCACCGGCATCACCGTCAATGCCGTCTCGCCCGGACCGACCGAGACGGAGCTGTTCCGCGCCAACAACGCCCCCGGCAGCGACGGCGAGCGCCGCTATCTCGCCGGCGTCCCGATGGGCCGCTTCGGCCAGCCGGACGAGATCGCCGCCGCCATCGCCTTCCTCCTGTCCGAAGGCGCCGGCTTCATCACCGGCCAGACCCTCCATGTCGACGGCGGCGCCTCGATCGGCAAGGCCACGTTCTGAGCCTCGACACCTCGCGCTGGCTTGCCCCCTGCGAACTCACCATGATGCGGTGAGGCATGCAGGGGCCGGCGCGGCCCCTCAGATCGTCACCTCTTGGAAGATGCCGATCGCTGGCTTTCGCAAGCCGGTGAATACGAGCGTGTGAACGGACGGAAGAGCTTGCGAAAGATCCCCACCGCGCCGGGCAGAAATGCAATGGTCGACCGCGGGCTCACCCGTGACGGGCAGCTCGCGAGTCAACATTCTTCGGGATCCGAGTCAGACACCAACCCCTGTTGAGTCGGGGTTCTCAGCGTCGCCACACCGCTTGTCTCAGATGTCGAGGTTGGCCACCTGCAGGGCGTTGTCCTGGATGAATTCGCGGCGCGGCTCGACCTCGTCGCCCATCAGCCGCGAGAACAGCTGGTCGGCGTCGGTGGCGTCGTTGATCTTCACCCGGACGAGGGTGCGGGCTTCGGGGTCGAGGGTCGTCTCCCAGAGCTGCTCCGGGTTCATCTCGCCGAGCCCCTTGTAGCGCTGGGTCGAGATGCCCTTGCGGCCGACCTCGAAGACGGCGATCAGCAGCTCCAGCGGCCCGGCGATCGCCCGCTCGGTCTCCTTGCGCCGCAGCACCGGGACGCCGCCGTCATAGACCTCCTTCAGCCGCGGCGCGTGGCGCATCAGCTGCAGCGCGTCGCCGGAATTCAAAAGCGCCGGGTCGAGGATGCGCAGCTCGGTGACGCCGCGCACGGTGCGCATGAAGCGATAGCCGCCGTCCACCGCCTCGCCGCTCCAGCCGCGCTCGGTCTCGTCGGCGATGAGGTCGAGCCGCTCGGCGATCCGCTGCGCCGTCGCCGGCCCGTCCTGGGGATGATCGGCGACCTCGGGCGAAAGAGCGCCGAGGATCGAAGCCTGCTCCACCACCGAGCGATCGTAGCGCGAATGCAGCCCCGCCAGCGTCTGGCGCACGGCGAGCGCATCGTCGACGACGGCGCGCAGGTCCCGGCCGATGCGCACCTCGCCGTGGGAGAGCGTCAGCGAGGCGTCGTCGAGACCGCCCTCGATCAGGTAGTTCTCCAGCGCCTTCTCGTCCTTCAGATACTGGCTCTGCTTGCCGCGCGTCACCTTGTAGAGCGGCGGCTGGGCGATGAAGATGTGGCCGCGCTCGATCAGCTCCGGCATCTGCCGGAAGAAGAAGGTGAGGAGCAGCGTGCGGATATGGGCGCCGTCGACGTCGGCGTCCGTCATGATGATGATCTTGTGGTAGCGCAGCTTGTCGGCGTTGAACTCGTCCTTGCCGATCGAGGTGCCGAGCGCGGTGATCAGCGTGCCGATCTGGTCCGAGCCGAGCATCCGGTCGAAACGCGCCCGCTCGACATTGAGGATCTTGCCCCGGAGCGGCAGGATCGCCTGGTTCTGGCGCGAGCGTGCCCCCTTGGCCGAGCCGCCGGCGGAATCGCCCTCGACGATGAAGATCTCGGACTTGGCCGGATCGCGCTCCTGGCAGTCGGCGAGCTTGCCGGGCAAGGAGGTGATGTCGAGCGCGCCCTTGCGGCGGGTGAGGTCGCGGGCCTTGCGCGCCGCCTCCCTCGCCGAGGCTGCCTCGACGACCTTGGAGATCACCACCCGGGCTTCCTGGGGATGCTCCTCGAACCAGGTGGAGAGCGCCTCGTTGATGAGGTTCTCGACCACCGGCCGCACCTCGGAGGAGACCAGCTTGTCCTTGGTCTGGGAGGAGAACTTCGGATCCGGCACCTTGACGGAGAGGACGCAGGTCAGCCCCTCGCGGCAGTCGTCGCCGGTCAGCGACACCTTCTCCTTCTTCAGGATGCCGGAGGCCTCGGCATAGCCCGTCACCTGGCGGGTCAGCGCGCCGCGAAAGCCCGCCATGTGGGTGCCGCCGTCACGCTGCGGGATGTTGTTGGTGAAGCAGAGGACGGTCTCGTTGTACGAATCGTTCCACCACAGCGCCGCCTCGACGGTAATGCCGTCCTTCTCGCCCATGGTGACGATCGGCTCGGGGAGCAGCGGCTTGCGGGACCGGTCGATGTAGCGGGTGAAGGCTTCCAGCCCGCCCTCGTAGAACAGCTCCACCCGCTTCTCGTCGGCCGGGCGCTTGTCGGTGAGGACGATGCGCACGCCGGAATTCAGGAAGGCGAGCTCGCGCAGGCGATGCTCGAGGGTCCCGTAGTCGAAGGTGGTGACGCCCTGGAAGGTGTCGAAGGACGGCATGAAGGTGATCGCCGTGCCGGTCTCGCCGCCGGCATCCCCCGTCACCTCCAGCGGGCCGTCCGGCACGCCGTGGGTGAAGGACATCTCGTGGATCTTGCCCTTGCGCCGGATCTTCATCGACAGCTTGGAGGACAAAGCGTTGACCACCGAGACGCCGACGCCGTGGAGGCCGCCGGACACCTTGTAGGAATTCTGGTCGAACTTTCCGCCGGCATGCAGCTGGGTCATGATGACCTCGGCCGCCGAGACGCCCTCGCCGGTATGGATGTCGGTGGGGATGCCGCGGCCGTTGTCGGTCACCGTGCAGGAGCCGTTGGCGTTGAGCGTCACGGTCACATGGGTGGCGTGGCCGGCCAGCGCCTCGTCGATGGCGTTGTCGACCACCTCGTAGACCATGTGGTGCAGGCCCGAACCGTCGTCGGTGTCGCCGATATACATGCCGGGCCGCTTGCGCACCGCGTCGAGACCCTTGAGCACCTTGATCGAATCGGCGCCGTATTCGGCATTGGCAAGGGGGTCGGTCTCGGGGATCGCTGACATGATGGTCCTTGGTCTCGGGCGGGCCGCAGAGGAGGCGGCGAATCGGCCAGATTTGAAGCTTTTATATAGGTGCTCTCGCGCGTTGACGAAAGCACTGCCGCATCCTACGCCCGGCTTCGGCCCAGAGTGGGGCGGAAGGGCCTATCCTCCCGGAGATTGCGCCGCGCCAATATCGCGAAAGGATGCCGATGACGAAGGACGCGCCGAGCCTCGAGGACTTTCCCGCACGGACCACCGACAAGCTGCGTTACGGCGATACCGACCGTCAGGGCCATGTCAACAACGCCGTCTATTCGACCTTCTTCGAGACCGGCCGGGTGGAGATGCTGCATGCCGGCGACGTGCCGCCGCCGGAAGGCAAGGCCTTCGTCATCGCCAGGGTGACGATCGACTTCCGGCGCGAGGTGAACTGGCCGGGCGAGGTCGAGATCGGAACCGGAGTCGCGGCGATCGGCAACAGCTCGATCCGGCTGCGCCAGGCGCTGTTCCAGAACGGCCGGATCTGCGCCAGCGCCGAAAGCGTGATCGTGCTGATGGACGAGACGACGCGCCGCTCGACGCCGCTGCCGGAGGGGATGCGGGCAAAGCTCGCCGCCCGCATGATCGCCGGGGAACCGGCAGCGGAGGACGCGGCCGGCTGAGACGCGGACCGGCACCGCCGCACCGGCGCCCATCCCACCCGAGCGCCGCCGGTGGGACGTTTCGACCTGCGACGATCTCTTCCTCGACGCCCGTGCCCTCGCCACCCATATGAGCGGCGAGCCCGCCGGCATGGCTCGCGGCGCCCGATGCCGTGAAGACCGGCGGCACCGTCCATCACCCGCGAGGCGCAAGGCCATGTCGAACACCATTCCAGTTCCCGCGCCCGTCGCATCGGCCGGCGCCAGGCCGTTCCGTGCCCCGGCCCCGGTGCCGCATTCCAAGCCGCTCGGCTTTGCCAGCTTCATCCGCACCGCCTCGCGCAATCCCATCGAGATCTGGGGAACGCGCGCCTTCAAGGAGCCCTATATCCGCGGCGCCTGGCTCGGCGTGCCGAACATCGTCGTCAACGATCCGGCGGGCATCCGCCACTGCCTGGTGGAGAACGCCCGGAACTACGTGATGCAGCCGCTGCGCCAGCGCATCCTGCGGCCGCTGCTGCGCGACGGGCTGCTCACCGCCGAGGGCGAACTCTGGCGGCGGACCCGCAAGGCGATCGCCCCGGTGTTCACGCCCCGCCACATTTCCGGCTTCACCGAGCAGATGCAGGCCCGCTCGGCGCTGTTTGCGCAAGGGCTGGAGAAGCGCGTCGGCTCCACCGTCGATGCTTCCCACGAGATGACGCTCCTGACCTTCGACATCCTGCAGGAGACGCTGTTTTCCGGCGACATCGCCTCCGAGCCGGAAGGCTTCGCCCGCTCCACCCGCGACTTCCTCGGCTCGATGGGGCGCGTCGATCCCCTCGACCTCCTCAACGCGCCGGCCTTCCTGCCGCGGCTCAGGCGGCTTCGCGGCCGCAAGTCGATGAACTATTTCCGCGGCCTCATCGCCGAGACGATCGAGAAGCGCCGCGCCAAGATCGCCCGGGATCCGGACGGCACGCCCCACGACCTCCTGACCCTCCTGATCAGGGCCGAGGGCCTGTCGAGCGAGGAGATCGAGGACAACATCATCACCTTCATCGGCGCCGGCCACGAGACCACGGCGCGGTCGCTCGCCTGGACGCTCTATCTCCTCAGCCAGGCGCCCGAGGAGCGGGCGCTGGTGGAAAGGGAGATCGACGAGGTCCTGCCGACGCTGACCCATCCGAGCCAGTGGGCCGACAGGCTGGTCCACACCAAGGCCGCCTTCGAGGAGGCGATGCGGCTCTACCCGCCCGCCCCCTCGCTCAACCGCACGGCGCTTGCGGCCGACAAGGTGGGAGACATCGACATTCCCGCCGGCGCGACGCTCCTGGTCATGCCGTGGCTGGTGCATCGCCACGAGATGCTGTGGGACCGGCCGGACCATTTCATGCCGGCGCGCTTCCTGCCCGAGAACCGCGACAGGATCGACCGCTACCAGTACCTGCCCTTCGGCGTCGGCCCGCGGGTCTGCATCGGCGCGAGCTTCGCCATCCAGGAGGCCGTCATCGCCCTCGCGCTCCTGTTGAAGGACCTGCGCTTCGACTACACCGGCCGCGCGGCACCCGAAGTCGTGCAGCGCATCACCGTGCAGCCGGATGGCGGCCTGCCGATGCGGATCTCGCGCCGGCACTGATCGCGGCGAATCGAGCGGCGGCAAGCGCCAGCGAACGGCATCGGGCGGCATCGAATGGCGCGATTGGGGTCGCGGACGGATCCCGACCCCGCGGCCCGCGGCGCGGCCGGAACGCCGCCCCGGACGGTCATGCCGCCTGCCCTTGCGGGGATCAGCGGCCGGGGCCGCGATTGCGGATCGGCATTTGCGGTTGCCGGCGATTTGCCCTATATGGGCCACCATGGTCTTGCTTTGACACGCTCGATGCCACGCCTGCCGGCGCGACGCAGCGTGCCAGACGCTTCGATACACCGGGCATTCCCGTTCCGCCGACCTCCTGGATCAGACGACCAGGGCGGGAGGCGAACATCCGTTTCGGGAAGCTCTCGACCCGGCGACGGCGAAGGACATCCTTCGCCCGACTTGACCGGGCCGGCGGTGCGATCGACCCGCCAGCGATGGCAGGACGTCGTTGCTCCCCTGCAAGAGGCAGAGCGAGCCGAGGTACGGGCGTTCGAAAGAACGTCCAGGCAACGGGCATTGGCCGAAGGGCCGGGCACTTGCCGAGGAATGAGCGTGGCGCGGAAGCTCTGCGGTGCCGGAACCGGCATCGGCTTTCGTGTTCAATCGGAACCGGAGCCTGCCGGCAGTCGCCGCGGCGCTCCTGTCGTGGATGAAGAGAGGGAGTCGCTTTGAAAGTCGACGTTCGAGACAACAATGTAGACCAGGCCCTGCGCGCGCTGAAGAAGAAGCTGCAGCGCGAGGGTGTCTTCCGTGAGATGAAGGCGCGCCGCGCCTATGAGAAGCCCTCCGAGCGCCGCGCCCGCGAGAAGCAGCAGGCGATCCGTCGCTCGCGCAAGCTCGCCCGCAAGCAGGCGCAGCGCGAGGGCCTGCTGCCCGGCCCGAAGCGCCGCGTTCCCGCCGCTCCCGGCGCCGCCCGCTAAGACCGCTCCGTCCGCAATGCCGGGCACGGGACCGTGAACGGTCCGCCTGGCTGACGGAACCTCCGGCTGCCGCCGTGATTCGCCCTTCTGTCATTCGCCCTTGGTCTCAAGGCGGATCGGTCCGGCCGAACGAGCGGCGCCTTGACGAGACCCCAGAGGCCTCGCCGCACGAAGATCTGCCCCGCTGCCCATACGACCCTTCCCGGTCGCACTGAGCGCGGGGCTTCGTCGTTTGAAGAGGTCACAGCACCGATTCCCATCCGCCAGGATGTTCCGGAGGTGCGACGTGATTGCCGCCGGCTCCATCGTCTCGCGATCGTCTGGCTCGCCGTCGGCGCGGCCTGCCCCTCAGGGGATCATCGCGGCGCTGAAGGCGGACACGCTGTCGCTCACCGACTGACAGATCGGCATGTCCGGCTTCCTGGCGCTCGCTCATGTCTGGATCTTCGCCTCGCGGCTCGGCGCCAGCCTGGAAGTGAACAGCGCCGAGTTCCGGTTCATGATGCAGATCGCGATGGTATGCGGCTTCCTCACCGCCTATCCGGTCAACATCTGGCCGATCAACCGCGGCGTCGAGGAAGCGATGTCGGGGTGTAGGCGCTCGCCGGGCTTCCGGTTGTGGAAGAGGCCAGCCGGATGCGCAGCGCCGAGGCACCCCCCTCTGCCCTCCTGAGTATATCGAAGGGCGGGCAGAAGGGGCGAGCTGCCGCGGCGCACGCCGGGGCCGCCAATCTCCCGCCCCAACACCACCGGGCGGCGCCCCCCTTCCCTCAGACCTCCAGGCAGATCTTGCCGAAATGCTGGCCCGACTCCTCGTGCCGGAACGCGTCGGCGATCTCGGCAAGCGGGAAGGTCCGATCGATCACCGGCTTGACGCCTGTCGCCTCGAGCGCCCGGACGAAATCCGTCTGGTGCGTGCGGTTGCCGACGATGAGGCCCTGCAGCCTCTGCTGGCGCGCCATCAGCGCGGCGGTCGGCACCTCGCCGGAGCGGCCGGTGAGGACGCCGATCAGCGCGATGTGGCCGGCGATCCGGCAGGCGGTGATCGACTGGCCGAGCGTCGCCGGACCGCCGACCTCGACGACGATGTCGGCGCCGCGGCCGCCTGTCAGCTCGCGGACCGTCTTTCCCCATTCCGGGTTGCTCTTGTAGTTGATGACGTGGTCGGCGCCGAGGCGCGTCAGCGTCTCCAGCTTCGCGTCCGAGGATGAGGTCGAGATGACGCGGGCGCCCATCGCCTTGGCGAGCTGCAGCGCGAAGATCGAGACGCCGCCGGTGCCCAGCGTCAGCACTGTGTCGCCGGCCTTCAGGCCGCCGTCGACGCAGAGCGCCCGCCACGCCGTCAGCCCCGCCGTCGTCAGCGTCGCCGCCTCGGCATGGCTGTAGCCCTTCGGCGCATGGGTGAACCACGTCGCCGGCCGCACCACGAATTCGCGGGCATAGCCGTCGACACCGTCGCCCGGCGTCGTCTTGAAGTCGGCGACGGCGGCCTCGCCGTCCTGCCACAGCGGGAAGAAGCCGGAGACGACGTGGTCGCCCACCGCGAACTCGGTGACGCCCTCGCCCACCGCCTCGACCTCGCCGGCCCCGTCGGACATCGGGATGCGACCATCCTCGGTCGGCATGTTGCCGGAGACGACGCCGTAGTCGTGATAGTTCAGCGAGCTCGCCCGGATGCGCACGCGGATCTCCCCCGGTCCCGGCGCGCCGGGATCCGCCATGTCGACGAGGGACAGGCGGTCGAGACCGCCCGGCTTGGCAAGTGTGATGGCTTTCATCGCTGTCATCCTTCGATCATGTCCGGACCGCCAGCGGCGGTCCCTCGTCGATCACAGGTAGCGGCAATTCTAGCCCGGCAAGGAGACGCAGCGTTCGCGGACCGGGCACGGCAAAGCCCGCGCGCCTGTCCGGCACACGGGCTTCGTTGGTTTGCAGGAGCCGCCCCGCCGCGTTGCCGCGGCGGAGCCCGCCGCTTACGAGTGGTAGGCGACCTCGCCGTGATAGGTGAGATCGAGGCCTTCGCGCTCTTCCTCGACGCTCGGGCGCAGGCCGATGACCGCCTTGGTGATGGCGAACAGGATCGCCGAGCCGACGCCGCTCCACACGATGGTGATGAGGATGGCGACGATCTGGGCCCAGACCTGGCCGGTCATGCCGACGCCCTCCGCATAGCCGGTGCCGCCGAGAGCGGTCGAGGTGAAGACGCCGGTGCCGATGGCGCCGACGATGCCGCCGACGCCGTGGACGCCGAAGACGTCGAGGCTGTCGTCGTATTTCAGTGCGTTCTTCACCACCGAGACGAAGAAGTAGCACATGCAGCTGGCGATGGCGCCGAGGACGATGGCGCCGACCGGGCCGATCGTGCCGCAGGCCGGCGTCACGGCGACGAGGCCGGCGACGATGCCCGAGGCAGCGCCCAGCATCGAGGCCTTGCCGCGCATGATCGTCTCGACGACGCACCAAGCGACCATGGCGCCGGCCGTGGCGGTGAAGGTGTTGATCATCGCCAGCACCGCGCCGGCGTTGGATTCGAGGTTCGAGCCGGCATTGAAGCCGAACCAGCCGACCCACAGGATCGAGGCGCCGACCATGGTCAGCGTCATCGAGTGGGGTGCCATGATGTCACGGCCAAGCCCGGCGCGCTTGCCGACGAACATGCAGCCGATCAGCGCGGCGATGCCGGCATTGATATGGACGACCGTACCGCCGGCAAAATCGATGGCGGCGACGCCGTTGGACAGGACGCCGTTGAAGATCAGGCCCGAGGCGTCCCACACCATGTGCGCGACGGGGAAGTAGACGAAGGTCACCCAGAGGATGGTGAACATCACCACGGCGGAGAACTTGATCCGCTCGGCGAAGGCGCCGACGATCAGCGCCGGGGTGATCACCGCGAAGGTCATCTGGAAGGCGATGAAGAGGTATTCGGGGATCTCGACGCCGTCGGAGAAGGTCGCCGACAGGGAATCCTTGGTGACGCCGGCCAGGAAGACCTTGCCCATGCCGCCCCAGAAATAGCTGGTGCCGCCGCCGAAGGCGAAGGAATAGCCCCACAGCACCCAGACGATCATCACCACGCCGGTGATGACCGTGCACTGCATCAGCACCGACAGCATGTTCTTGGCCCGCACCAGACCGCCATAGAACAAGGCGAGGCCCGGCATCGTCATGAACAGGACGAGGAGGGTCGAGGTCATCATCCAGGCGACGTCGCCCTTGTCGACCGTCGAGGCGGCTGCCGCGGGCGCCGCGGCCTCGGTTGCCGCGCTCGCCGCGGCGGGCGCATCCTGGGCGAGGGCCGGATGGAGGGCGAGCGCGGCCGCGCATAGCCCGAGGCCCGCAGCAGCGAGCGTGCGTGCGTTGAAGACTGGTCTCATCATCTGTTTCGAACTTTCGATCGTGGACCGACCCTTGATGGCTGGCGCCTTTGAAACTCCGGGCCCGACGATCAATAATCAAGCTTCATGCCAATTCGCTGCGCCGCAGAAAACGCGCAAATGGCAACGGTTTTGCCAATCCCGTCGGCGATCTGCCCGCCCGATTGTTGTGCAGTCGCCTATTTTGTGGGCGCAGTGCCAACATCGCATGCGATCCTGCCACATGAGGATCGGCGCGGCCTGCGCCTGCAACCCGCTGCAGCCCGCCGCCGCAACCCAACGGGGGATCTACCCGCGGATGAGACGGGGGTCGCGATCATCATAGAGGGCGGCCACCAGCTCCGGCCGGTTGGCGAGAACGGCCCGCTGGTTGAGCGACCCCTTGTCGGTGATCTCGCCGCGGTCGATCGAAACGGGCGTGTCGATGAGGACGAGGCGGTCGACGCGGGTCGCAGACCCGGTGGCGCGAGCAGCAAAGGCAGCCAGCAGCGCCGCCAGATGGTCGCGCAGGCCCGGATGGCGGAGCAGGTCCTCGTCGCCGAGCCCGCTCGCCCCGTCCCCGAGGAGGCGGCGGCATTCGGCGATGTCGGCCAGCCCGAGGGCGCCGATCTCGTCCTGCCCCTCGCCGGCGATCACCGCGTCGCGGATCGCCGCGCCGAAATGATCGACGAGGGCGGCCCGCAGGGGGCCGACGGCCACCCAGGTTCCGGTGCCGAGCTTGAAGTTCTCGGCCACCCGGCCGTCGAAGAGGAATCCCTTCTCGGCGCTTCCCGCCTCGGCAAAGCGCAGCGCGTCGCCGAGCCGGTAGAAGCCCTCCTCGTCGAAGGCCTCGGCGGTGAGTTCCGGCCTGCGCCAATAGCCCGGCGTGATGCTCGGGCTCTTCAGCCGCGCCTCGAGCCGGCCGCCGCTCGGCACCAGCTTCAGCGTCACTTCCCTCGCAGGAATCCCGATGTTACCGGCCTGCGGCTGCGGATCGGTGCCGGCGAGGGCGAAGGGGCCGGTCTCGGTGGAGCCGAGCCCGGAGACGAGGCGGACCTGGTGTCCGAGGGTCTCGAACGCATGCGCCTCCAGCGCGTCCCAGGTGTGCTGGGCCATGCCGGCGCCGGCATACATCATCATCTTCAGGTCGCGGAAGAACGAGCGGCGCAGCGCGTCGTCCGCTTCGAAGCGGCGGCAGAGTTCCTCGTAGCCCTTGGGCACGTTGAAATACCAGGTCGGCGAGACCTCCTTCAGATTGCGGCAGGTCTCCTCCATGCCGCCGGGCGTCGGCTTGCCCTCATCGATATAGTAGCTGCCGCCGTGCCAGAAGGTGAGGTTGAAAACCTTGTTGCCGGCCGCCGTGTGGTTCCAGGGCGCCCAGTCGACCAGGACGGGCGGCCCGTCCTCGAGGAAGCGATAGCAGTCGGCGACCATCGCCTGGTTGGCGGCCAGCATGCCGTGGGTCTGGATCACCCCCTTGGGGCTGCCGGTGGAGCCGGAGGTGAACAGGATCTTGGCGGCCGTCTCGGCCCCGACCGCCGCATGCGCTTCCTCGACCGCGGCGGTCGCAGCCGTCTCGAGCAGCGAGCCGAACAAGACCGCGGCCGTCCCTTCGACCTCGCCGGAGCCGAGAACGAGCAGCGCATCCTCGGGAAGGATCGCCGCGATCGCCGCGCCGAATGCCTTGCCGTCGCCGGCATAGACGACGCCGGGCGTCAGGTCCGCGGCGATCCCCTGCAGCTTGGCGAAATCCCGCGAGACCAGGGAATAGGCCGGCGAGATCGGCGCATAGGGGATGCCGACATGCATCGCCGCGAGAGCAAGGGTGGCGTGATCGAGGGAATTGCCCGAGAGGATCATCACCGGCCGGTCGGGCGATGCCGGGCTGTCGAGGAGCGCCTGGCCGACGGCGGCGATGCGGCTTGCCATCTCGCCGTAGCTGATGGTGTCCCAGCCCTTCGCACCGGGCGCGGGCCGCTGGGCGAAGAGGATGCGATCCGGCGCCCGCTCCGCCCAATGCAGCAGCCTCTCGGTCAGCCGCTTCGGATAGTCCGGCAGGGCGCCGTCCTGGGTGACGAGGAGGCTGCCGTCCGGCCGCGTCTTAGTCCGCACCACCGGCTCCCAGACCCGCGAAGGCCGCAGCGGCGGGGCCGCATCACCCTCATCCGCCGCGCTCGATGCCGTCCCCTGTCCGTCGACCATGTGATCCTCCCGTCGCATCGCTCCCGAACCCTTCGATGCCGGTGGAAGGTGACCCAGGCCGGCGATTTTGTCCACTCGAAAACAATCCACGAAGAAACAAAATTGACTTCTCCCGGCAGCCGGTGTTGTGATGGCGGCGAAGCAGAGGACAGCGCGGCGGGAACGGCAGGATGGACCAGGCGACGAGTGAATTCGTGACCATCGAGGAGGATGGCCCCATCGCGCTTCTCGGGCTCAACCGCCCGGCCAAGCGCAACGCCATCTCCGACCGCTTCGTCGAGGCGATCGCCGATGCCGTCGCCAGCATCGAGAAGACCGCCAAGGCCGCCGTCATCTTCGGCCACGGCCCGCATTTCTGCGCTGGGCTGGATCTCGCCGAACACTCCGAGAAGTCGCCGATCGAGGGAATCTACGGCTCGCGTCGCTGGCATCAGGTGTTTGCGACCATCGAGCGCGGCCGCATCCCGTGGGTCTCGGCGCTGCATGGCGCGGTCGTCGGCGGCGGGCTGGAACTCGCCGCATCGACCCATATCCGCGTCGCCGACGCCTCCGCCTTCTTCGCCCTGCCCGAGGGCCAGCGCGGCATCTTCGTCGGCGGCGGCGGTGCGGTGCGCGTCGCAAGGCTGATGGGCGCCGCCCGGATGAGCGATCTCATGCTCTCCGGCCGGGTGATCGATGCTGCGACCGCCGAGCGCTGGAACGTCGTGCAATATGTCGTCGGCGAGGGCGAGGCGCTGGACAAGGCCAAAACCATTGCGAAAGCCGCCGCCGGCAACGCGCCGCTGTCGAACTACGCGGTCATCCACGCTCTGCCCCGCATCCAGGACATGAGCTCGGAGGACGGCCTCTTCGTCGAGAGCCTGATGGCCTCCTTCACCCAGACCAGCCCCGAGGCCAAGGAGCGGCTGCAAGCCTTCCTGGAAAAGCGCGCCGGCAAGGTGGCGCTGGAGAAGCGGGACGGCGACAGGTGAGCGCCATTTCCCGCCACGCGGCCGCGACGAGCGTCCCGGACGATGCGGGGAGCGATGCCGGGGACGACGGGCGCCTCTCCGCCATCCCGCAGATCGCCCTCGGGCCGCTGGCGACGAGCCTCGGCTTCCATCTCCGGCTCGCCCAGATCCGCGCCTTCGACGCCTTCTTCGCGGCCTTCGCCGAGGAGGGTCTGCAGCCCGGCGGCTTCTCGGTGCTGATCACGATCGGCGAGAATCCCGGCATCCGCCAGGGCGTTCTCGCCGCGGCGCTGATGATCAAGCGCTCGCACATGGCGAAGATCGTCCAGGGCTTCGGCGAGGCCGGCCTGATCGAGCGGCGGGTGCCGCCGGACGATCGGCGCGCGGTGGAGCTGACGCTGACCGGGGACGGCCACCGCCTGGTCGAGGCCAAGAGGGCGAAGTTCCGGCAGCACGAGCAGGCGAGCGCGGCCTGTCTCACCCCGGACGAGCGGCAGACGCTGTTCGCGCTGCTGCGCAAGTTGAACGGGCTTTGAGCCGCACGGGTCTCGGCCGGCCATCGCGCGGCGAGACCGAAACAGGGAGGACACCCCGATGAATGTCGACGACCTGATCGCCATCGACATCCACACCCATGCCGAGGAGCCTTGCGGCTGCCATCCGGACGACGGCTACGACGACTTCCAGGCGGCGATGGCGACCTATTTCAAGGCGCCCTACGAGCACCCGCCGACGATGGTGGAAACGGCCGCCTACTATCGTGAAAAGAAGATCGGCTGCGTCATCTTCCCGGTCGACGCCGAGCGCGAGACCGGCTTTCGCCGCTATGCCAACGAGGAGGTGGCTCAGATCGCGGCGGAAAACTCCGACATCATGATCCCCTTCGCCTCGATCGATCCCGCCAAGGGCAAGGCGGGCGCGCGGGAGGCCCGCCGGCTGATCGCGGAATTCGGCATCAAGGGCTTCAAGTTCCATCCGACGATGCAAGGCTTCTATCCCAACGACCGTTCGGCCTACGTGCTTTACGAGGCCATCGCGGAGGCCGGCGCCATCGCCCTCTTCCACACCGGCCAGACCGGCGTCGGTTCGGGCATGCGCGGGGGCATGGGCATGCGGATGAAATATTCCAATCCCATCCATCTCGACGACGTCGCGGTCGACTTCCCCGACATGCCGATCATCATGGCCCACCCCTCCTTCCCCTGGCAGGAAGAGGCGCTGGCCATCGCCCAGCACAAGCCGAACGTCTATATCGACATGTCCGGCTGGTCGCCGAAATACTTCCCGCCGATCCTCGTCAAATACGCCAATTCCATCCTCCGGCACAAAATGCTGTTCGGCTCCGACTGGCCGGTGATCAAGCCCGACCGCTGGCTCGCCGATTTCGAGAAGCTGGAGATGAAGGACGAGGTGCGGCCGCTGATATTGAAGGAAAATGCGCGGCGGCTGTTGAAGATCTGAGGGGGCGGAGGCGCACCGAAGCGCGTGCAAAAAGCGGGCGCTCGGCTTATCTTCGCTCCGAGGACAAAGAGGAGCATGCCATGGCAGTCGCAGAAAAGCTCAGCGTCGAGTTGCCGGCAGACATGCTGCGGACCATCCGCGAACGTGTCGAGGCGGGAGAGTTCGGCTCGGAGAGCGAGGCGCTGCAGGAGGCCGTGCGGGCCTGGCAGCGGGAGCGAGAGGATCACGAGAAGCAACTCGAAGAAATACGAGCGAAGATCGATCGATCGCTGAACGATCCGCGACCGAGCCTGACGAGTGAAGAAATGCGAGCACGCATGGAGCGTTTCATGAGCGAAAGGCGGGCCGGACAGGGTGATGCGACGCGTTGAAGTCACCTACCGCGACGAAGCCAGGCTCGATCTCGAACAGATTTACGACGCCATTTTTGATATAAGCCAGAGCCACGACGTGGCCGAAGGCTTCGTGGAACGCATCAGGGCAAGATGTGAAAAGATCGGCGACGCCCCCTTGGGCGGCCGGCGACGCGACGATTTGAGGCCCGGCCTCAGATCTGTTCCGTTCGAGAAAAGTGCCCTGATCCTCTACCGGGTCGCCGAGGTAGTCGAAATCGTCAACATCTTCCCACGCGGCAGAGACTACGAAGCGCTGTTTCACGATCCGGGTTATCCTGCTTCCAGATAGGCCCTATGTCCAGCGACAGACCATGACCCTTGCACCTGCCACGTGATGCCTGCAGAACGGTTCTGGAGCATAGAAGCAGGATCGGCTGAAGCGGCATCATGAGCGAAACCGAGGGCACCGACAAAGCCACGACAGCAGCGGCCGACAAACCCGAGCCCTACCGCGTCCTCGCGCGAAAATATCGGCCGCGCTCCTTCGACGATCTCATCGGCCAGGAGCCGATGGTGCGCACCCTCACCAACGCCTTCGAGACCGGCCGCATCGCCCAGGCCTGGATGCTGACGGGAGTGCGCGGTGTCGGCAAGACGACGACGGCGCGCATCCTCGCCCGGGCGCTGAACTACGAGACCGACGCGATCCACGAGCCGACGATCCACATGACCGGCCCCGGCGTCCATTGCCAGGCGATCATGGAGGGCCGGCATGTCGACGTCGTCGAGATGGACGCCGCCTCCCACACCGGCATCGACGACGTGCGCGAGATCATCGCCCAGGTGCGCTACCGGCCGGTCTCGGCGCGCTACAAGGTCTACATCATCGACGAAGTCCACATGCTGTCGAACCAGGCCTTCAACGGCCTTTTGAAGACGCTGGAGGAGCCGCCGGAGCATGTGAAGTTCGTCTTCGCGACGACCGAGATCCGCAAGGTGCCGATCACCGTCCTGTCGCGCTGCCAGCGCTTCGACCTGCGCCGGGTCGAATCGGCGACGCTGATCGCCCATCTGAAGAAGATCGCCGAGGCCGAGAAGGTCGGCGTCGAGGACGACGCGCTGCGCCTCATCGCGAGGGCCGCCGAGGGCTCGGTGCGCGATTCCCTGTCGATCACCGACCAGGCGATCGCCCACGGCGCCGGCACCGTCACCGCGCTGGCCGTCCGGGACATGCTGGGGCTCGCCGACCGGGTGCGGATCATCGACCTGTTCGAGACGCTGATGGCGGGCAATGCCGCCGCCGCGCTGAAAGAGCTGCGCGAGCAATATGCCGCCGGCGCCGACCCGGCGGTGGTGATCTCCGAACTCGCCGACTTCACCCATCTCGTCACCACCCTGCGCTACGTGCCGGAATCGACCGAGGACGCGGCGATCTCGCCGATGGAGGCCGAGCGCGGGCTGGAACTGTCGAAGAAGCTGTCGATCCGCACCCTCGGCCAGGTCTGGCAGATGCTCCTGAAGGCCGGCGAGGAGCTGCGCACCACCACGACGCCGCGCCAGGCCGCCGAGATGGCGCTGATCCGCATCGCCCACGCGGCGGACCTGCCCTCGCCCGACGATCTCTTGCGCCTCATCCGCGAGGGCGGCGACGCGGCGCTGCCGGCCGGCGCAGCGCTCCCCGCCTCGCCGGGTGGCGGCGGAAACGGCCAAGGCGGCGGAAACGGCTCGGCGTCGATCGCCGCCTCCCCGAACGCGGCCGGCGCCGGCTCGCCCGACCCCTCTGCCGGCGCCGATCTGCCGCAACCGCGCCTCGTCGCATCGTCGGGTTCCGGCGCCGCCCGGATGGACGCCCGGCCGCGCCTCCAGACGAGCCCCGCCCCCGAACCGGACATGCCGGCGATCGGCAGCATCGAGGCGCTGGCAAGGCTCGCCGAGGAACGTCGCGATTCGCTGATGCGGGTGTCGATCCGGCGCTACCTGCGCCCGGTGCGCTTCCAGCCGGGGCGGATCGAGGTGGCGCTGACCGACGAAGCGCCGCAGACGCTGATCGGCGACCTGATGAAGCGGCTGCATCTGTGGACCGGGCAGCGCTGGGTCGTCACCGTCACCTCCGGCGGCGAGCCGACCCTCGACGAGCGCGACGCGCAACGCCGCGCCTCGCTGATCGACGACGCCGCCAGCGACCCGGAAGTCGCGGCGGTGCTTGCCGCCTTCCCCGGCGCGAAGATCACCAACGTCACCGTCCGCTCCGCCACCGACGAGGACGAGGTTGCGGCGCCGGCGATCGAGGCCGGCGACGACGACTTCCTCGGCGATCCGGACGAGTTTCTCGACGACGACTGACGGGGGCCGGCCGCCCTTTGCGACCTTCGTCGGGCAAAGAGCGGTGGAAAGCCGCCTTGCGAGGCCTCAAAGCGCACCGGGAGAGCCCCTATATCGAGCGGATACGCACCGCCCGGCAGATCCGCCAATGTCCGATCCCGAACGAGGAGCCCCGCGATGAAAGACCTGATGAACATGATGAAGCAGGCGAAAGCCATGCAGGAGAAGATGGCCGAGCTGCAGGAGGACGTGAAGGCCGTCGAGGTCTCCGGCCAGTCCGGCGGCGGCCTCGTCACGGTCACCCTGCGCGGCACCGGCGAGATGGCCGGCCTCGTCGTCGATCCCTCGCTGATGAAGGAGGACGAGAAGGACATCCTGGAAGACCTGATCGTCGCCGCCCATGCCGATGCCCACGCCAAGCTGCAGCTCGCGATTCAGGAGAAGACCCAGCAGATGACCTCCGGGCTGAACCTGCCGGCGGGGATGAAGTTTCCGTTCTGACGCGGCGGGCGGGAGGCTGAGACGGGCTGGCGGGTCGATCGTTGGCCTGCGCCAGGATGATCCGCCTCAGACGTCGCGCCCTTCACCGCTTAACCCGGATACCGCCTGACCTGGATGCCGCACCGTTTAGATCCGAAAGCGGGGCCACCACGCGCACCCAACTTGCGATTGACACCGACATGGCAAAATCCGTCGCCGGCCCGGAAATCGAGAAGCTGATCCAGCTGCTCGCCAAACTCCCGGGGCTCGGCCCCCGCTCCGCCCGCCGTGCGGCGTTGCACCTCGTCAAGCGCCGCGAGCAGCTTTTGTCGCCGCTGACCGCCGCCATGGCGGAGGCGCGCGACAAGATCGGCGTCTGCTCGACCTGCGGCAACATCGATTCGCGCGATCCCTGCACGATCTGCACCGACCATTCCCGCGACCAGGCGACGGTCATCGTCGTCGAGGACGTCGCCGATCTCTGGGCGCTGGAGCGGGCGAAGGCGCTGAACGCCGCCTATCACGTCCTCGGCGGCGTGCTCTCGCCGCTGGAGGGCGTCGGGCCGGAGGATCTGACCATCCGCCAGCTGATCGATCGCGTCGAGGCGGGCGGCGTCAAGGAACTGGTCATCGCCGTCAACGCCACGGTCGAGGGCCAGACCACCGCTCACTACATCATGGACCGGCTCGAGGGCCTCGAAGTGAAGGTGACCCGCCTCGCCCACGGCGTGCCGGTCGGCGGCGAACTCGACTATCTGGACGAGGGCACGCTCGCCGCCGCCATGCGCTCGCGCACGGCGCTCTGAGGCCTGCGGCAGGCCCGCCGACGCGGCGGAGCGGCGAGCCGGATCGCGACAGGCCTTGCCCGTGACGTGGACGGGCCCCACCAGGAGGCGAACTTCGGATCGGGCTGATCGCCCGTCGGATCGAAGGCAACCGAACCCGGATCGGAACGGCTTCGCCACCACCACGCACATCTGGACAAAGTCCTGCCGGCACGGGCGTCGAGGGGTGAGGGTGCAGGGCCTTGCTCGCTTCAAGACCGGACGACCCGTTTCCCGCTCACTCGCCCGCCAGCAGGAGCGGCGCCACGCCCTTCCCGGCTTCCGCCAGCACCTCCCGGACGATGTCGCTCGAGCGCATCGCCCCCCCGGAGGGGGCACAGGCGAGGAACAGGAAGAAGCCGTCGTGCTCCAGCATCAGGCGATCCTCCACCAGCCGGGCGAGGAGTTCGTCGAGGCCGTCGTCGCCGATGGCATGGCCGGCCTGCCGGACCGCCGCCGCGATCTGGTGGCGCTTCATGACACCGTCGCAGGCGAGGCAGATCGCCCGCTCGACGGGGCCGAGGCGGTGGATCCGCCGGATCGCCGCCGGGCGGGTGTCGCCGACGACGAGGCCGTCCGGGGTTTCGGCATGGACGAGGAGCGAGGTCTTCGACTGCGTCGCCGACATCCAGCGAAGGACTTCGGCGCGCAGCGGCTCGATGTAGCGCGATTGATCCTCTGGCGGATCCCAGTCGAAATTGTAGGCCAGCTCGGCGACGATCGCCGGGTCGACGGCGTGGATCAGCGCGTAGACCGGCCGCGGCCGCAGGTTCTTCACGCCGAAATGCTCGGCCTGGGTGAAGAGCGGGCTGTAGCGCTGGATGCGCACGTCGGTCAGCCCGCGCGGCGCCGGCAGATGGGTGAGGCTCGGCAGCCAGGCCTGCATGCGCTCGTAATACTCGGCCTTGTCGAAGGGAAAGCCATAGAGGATCGACCAGCTGACCCTGATGTCGAATTCCTGCGACCATTTCAGGAGCTGGAGATTGCGCAGGCCGGTGACGCCCTTGCGCATCAGCGTCAGCACCTCGTCGGCAAGGCTCTCCACCCCCGGCTGGATGGCGTTGACGCCGGCCCCGGCCAGCGCGGCGACCTGGTCCTTCCTGAGGTTCGACTTCACCGAGTAGTAGAGCTTCGGGCGCACCGGCAGGGCGGCGAGCCGGTCGGTGATGGTGCCGATCACCCGCTGGTCCAGAATGTCGTCGACGGCGAAGAGCTGGCGGCCCGGATAGCGCTCGCTGAGGTGGACGATCTCGCGGCAGAGCCGCTCCGGCGTCTTGGCCCGGTAGGTGATCGAATGGTTGAGCGAGCAGAAGACGCAGTGCTGCTTCTGCCCCCACCAGCAGCCGCGCGATCCCTCAAAGGGGATCATCGGCGGCTGCGCGGCGTTGGGCGGCCAGAACGCGAAGAAATCGTCGTAATGGGCGTAGGGAAGGTCGTCCATCTTCGGCTCGGGCGCGACGCCCGGATCCTGCGGCGGGGTTGTCGCCGTCTTCCGCCAGTAGAGGCCGGGAATGGCGATGTCCGCCTCGCCGCCGAGGACGGCACGCACGAGGCGCGGGAACGACACCTCGCCCGGGCCGACGAGGACGCCGTCGAGCACCGGATAGCCCTTGAACATGGCCTCCCCCATCGGCGCGCTGCAATTGGCGCCGCCGAGGACGATCGTGACGTCCGGCATCAGCTCGCGCAGGCGCTTGGCGAGCGCGATCGACGACATCTGCTGCTGGAAGGACGAACTGAGGCCGACGATGCGCGGCGCGAGGCGGGCGATGCGCCGGGCCGTCTCCTCGACGAGGCGGGCGGCGATCGGCAGGGTCTTTTCCACCAGCCGGGCAAGCTCGACGGCCTGCTGCGGACGGATGCTCTTCTCGCAAAGCGCCAGGAAATCCTCCACCGAGCCGACCGGATCGACGAGGCGGGAGAACAGCCATTCGCCGAGGGACAGCTTGCCGAAGGCATAGACGATCAGCTCGAAATCGCGCTCGCCCATCGCCTCGACGAAGCCGACCAGCGGGTAGTCCACGCGAACGGATATGTTCGCGTCGCGCAGCACCTCGGCCAGCATGGACAGGCCCAGCGACGGCATCCGATGCGGCCCGAACGGCATCATCACGAGGACGACGTCGGTCGCGGCCTCGCCGTCCGTGCGGCCGTGGAGCAACTGAGAGGGATGGATCGTCATGATGCTCCGTCCTCGCCGGGAAGCGAACCGAAAGATCCCGCAGGTCTGCACGCATCGACGGAACATCGGCGCCGCCTCGCCCCGGTGATGTCCAGGCTGCGAGATCGGGCACCGGTGCCGGCGAGGCTTCATCGACGAGGAGAATGTCCGCTTCCGCAACCATGCGCAATTTCGATGATCCCCAGGCGACGCGCAAGCGCTTCGCTGATTCGAGAATCGAGCTTCGGAGCGTCGAGCGGTCCGCCTCGCGACGAGCCTCGCCGAATCGCCAGCAGCCGCGCGGTCGGACATCCGCCCGGAAGCGCCGCGGCGCGCGCTGCCTCGGACGCCTTGCCAGCCGTCATCAAAGCGTCAAACGCCGCTTTGCGGGGCGAAACCGCGCGTCGCCACGCCGCCTCGGCAAGAGCTTCGGGCCAAGCCGCGAAAACCGCTTGATCTTCGATCCGCTCTCTAATAAGTACCCGCCACACGCCACGGATCACCCAGGTCCGTCGCAGCCGCCAGCCGGCAAAGTGGGGCCATAGCTCAGCTGGGAGAGCGCTACAATGGCATTGTAGAGGTCAGCGGTTCGATCCCGCTTGGCTCCACCAACTCCCCCGCAAGGCCATGAGATCTCTCACAGGCCGTGCAAATCAGCACCGTTTCAGAGCTCAGTGGCACACACCCGTGGTACACAGGGAGCATGAAAGCGGCGCCCGAGATTCATCGCCTGCAGAAGCGGAAAGCTGACCGGTCCTATACGCCTCGCGTGCCGCAGCACCGCGTCGGAGCGGCGTCTGTCTCGGCGGGACAGGATGCCCCCCGATCTTGATCCCCTTCGCTGCACTGTCAAAGCCTTGTCAGCGTGAGCCATGCCGATCGGCGTCGGGACCCCGTGCCGATTCGCATCCGCAGCCTGTCATACCGCCGGCCCCGGTCTTTGACCGGCGCCAAGGGGTTTACGCTCGATCGCCGCGCGGGCTTCATGCCGACAGCCCGGGAGAACTTCTCCCGGGCTGTCGGTGTTAGACGAGGACGGCCGGCAGGCTGATCGTCAGATCATGGTCGGCATCGTCGATCGGGACGTAAAGCCCCGTGTCTCCGGCGGCCAGATCCCTGCCGTCGAGCATGGCACGGATGACCTTCGATCCGGTCTTGTCCCGATTGTCGACCGTCACGCGATAACAGGTGCTGCCGATCCGGATCGTCGCGGTGAAGCCCGGCCATGTCTCCGGAATGCTGGGGGCGATGGCGAGGAAGTCTCCCTCCTTGCGGATGCCGAGAATGCCTTCCACGCCGGCGCGATACATCCAGCCGGCGGCGCCGGTGTACCAGGTCCAGCCGCCGCGGCCCTCATGCGGCGGCACCGAATAGATGTCGGCGGCCACCGCATAGGGTTCGACCTTGTAGCGCCCGGCGGCATCGCGGCTCGCCGCATGGTTGATCGGGTTCAGCATGGCGAAGAGTTCGCACGCCCTGTCCGTGGCCCCGATCTTGGCAAAGGCGAGGATCGCCCACATTGCCGCATGGCTGTACTGGCCGCCATTCTCGCGCAGCCCGGGGGGATAGCCCTTGATGTAGCCGGGCTCCGTGGGGCCCTGGTCGAAGGGCGGCACGAACAGCAGCGCCAGACCCGCCTCGCGGCGGATGAGGTGCCTGTCGAGCGAGGCCATCGCCGTGGCCGCCCGCTCCCCGTCGGCGCGGCCCGAAAGGACCGCCCAGGTCTGGGCGATGGAATCGATCTGGCAGGCCTCGTTGCCGCGCGCGCCGAGCCAGCTGCCGTCGTCGAAGGTGGCGCGCCGGTACCATTCGCCGTCCCACGCGGTAGCCTCGATCGCCGCGAGAACGCGGGATCCATGGGCCCGCCAGCGGGCGGCCCGTTCTGGGTCCCGGGTGTCGGCGAGCGGGGCGAACAGGTCGATGGTGCGCACGAGCAGCCAGCCGAGCCAGACGCTTTCGCCGCGGCCGGCCTCGCCGACCCGGTTCATGCCGTCGTTCCAGTCGCCGGTTCCCATCAGCGGCAGGCCGTTCGCGCCGGTCAGTTCCAGGCACTGGTCGAGGCCGCGGGCGCAGTGCTCGAACAGCGAGGCGGAGGTTGCCGCGACGTTAGGCAGATAGAAGGCGTCGTGCTCGCCCTCGCGCAGCTCCGGCCCCTCCAGGAACGGGACGTCCTCGTCGAGAACCCCAAGGTCGCCGGACGTGGTGACATAGGTCGCCGCGGCGAAGGCGAGCCAGACCCGGTCGTCGGAAATCCGCGTGCGCACGCCCTGGCCGGAATGCGGCAGCCACCAATGCTGGACGTCGCCGGCCTCGAACTGCCGTCCGGCGGCCCGCAGAAGATGCCGCCGCGTCTCGTCCGGCTGGACGAAGGTCAGCGCCATCCCATCCTGCAGCTGGTCGCGGAAGCCATAGGCGCCGCTCGCCTGATAGAAGGCCGAGCGGGCGGTGATCCGGCAGGCGATCGTCTGGTAGAGCAGCCAGCCGTTCAGCATGATGTCCATGGACCGGTCTGGCGTTGCCACCTCGACCGCACCGAGCATCCTGCGCCAATGGCCGTGGACCTCGTCGAGCACCGCGTCGAGATCGGCCTCGCGGTACCGCGACACCAGCGAGCGGACGGCCTCGACGGTGTCGCATTGCCCGAGGAACCAGACGACCTCCACCGTTTCGCCGGGTGCGATCGTCAGCGACCGTTGCAGCGCGGCGCAGGGATCGAGGCCCGAGCCGCTGGCGCGCGACAGGCTCGCCCCCGGCATCAGGGCCGCCGGCGCGGCCGGTGTTCCGCCGTCGCCGAGGAAGGCGCGGCGATCCGCCGTCCATGCGGTCTGCCGCCCGGCGAGATCGGCGAAGGCGACGCGGCCGGGAAAGGCCATGTTCCAGGGGTTGCGGACCAGCAGAACCCCCTTCGCCGCGTCGAGTTCGCTCGACAGGAAGGGGCCCGAGGCGCCCCGCGCCGTGCCGAGCACCCATTCGGCATAGGCGGTCACCGTCAGCCGGCGCGAAACACCCGAGCGATTGCGCAGCGTCAGGCGGGAGATCTTCACCGGGTCGGCCAGCGGCACGAACTGGGTGAGTTCGCTGGCGATGCCCTGCGCCTCGTGGGTGAAGCGGCTGTAGCCGAAGCCGTGGCGGGCGACATAGACGCCGTCGTCGCGGATCGGCTGTGCGGTGGGGCTCCACAGGGCCCCGCTCGCGTCGTCGCGGATGTAGAGCGCCTCGCCCGAGGGATCGACGACCGGATCGTTCGACCATTGGGTCAGCTGGTTCTCGCGGCTGTTCCCGCACCACGTATAGCCGCTGCCCTTGGCCGAGACCTGAAAGCCGAAGCCGGCATTGGCGATCACGTTGATCCAGGGAGCGGGGGTGGCGTCCCCGGCCTTCAGGATCGTCACATATTCGCGGCCGTTCGCGGCAAAGCCGCCCAGGCCGTTGAAGAATTCGAGATCCTCGCCCGGCTCGTCGGCGGCAGGGACGTCGACGTCGCTGCGCGTCGGCCGTGCCGGTGATGGATGGACGGCTTCTCCGATCGGCATCGGTTCGAGCAGTCGTGCGAGCTGCTGGTCGATCGCGCCCTGGCGGGCCGTCAGCATCACCCGGGCGCAGGATCGGATGAGGGCCCGGCTCTGCGGGGTCATCCTGTCGGAGCGCAGCGAGAAGACCGAGCCCCTGGCCGGCGAGCCGCCCAGCCTCGGGCGGGACTGGCTGCTCCTGACCGCCGTTTCGATCGCGACCTGGAGATCGTCCTGATAGGAGGAGGCATGGTCGTTGAGGATGACCAGATCGACGGCGAGCTGCTTGGACCGCCAGTATTCATGGGCCCTGAGCAGTTGGCGGATCTGGGCGATGTCCTCGACGTCGTCGATCGAGACGACGACGAGCGGCAGGTCGCCGGAGATGCCGAGCGGCCAGAGGTCCGACTGCGGGCCGGCGCCGACCGTGATCGCCTCCGACGGCGGACGGAACCGGTTGTCGGCATAAAGGATCGGGCCGGCCAGGCGCTGGAAATCGGCGGCTTCGTTCGCGCCGACGCCGAGATGGCGAAGCTGCACCTGCGCCTGTGTCCAGGCCAGCGTCTTGGCGCGCTCGAAGGCGCTGCGCTCGTGATGGGTGTCGACGAGATCCATCAATTCGTCGCGGCTCGATGCCACGACGGTCCAGAACGCCACCCGGACGGTCTTGCCCGCCAGGACGGCCACCCGCTGGCGCAGCGAGAAGATCGGGTCGAGGACGGTCCCCACGCTGTTCGACAAGGGCTGACCCTCGGCGATCGCCGCCGCGGCCGCGAGCGTCGTCGCCGATCCGAAAAAGCGCGCCCGGTCGGTCTCGAACTGGGGCTCGGCGACGATCTCCCCCTCGACGACGGCGAAATGCGCCGCAAAGACACGGGGCTCGTCCGTCGACCGGGGCCGGCGCGTGGCCAGCACGGCGCCGAATTCCGGCAGGTGCTCGGTCTCGACGAACATCTTGGCGAAGGCCGGATGCGCGGCGTCGGTCGCCGCCGTGGTCAGGACCAGCTCGGCATAGCTCGTAAGCTCGATCTCGCGGGCCCGCCTGCCGGTGTTGACCAGCGAGACGCGGCGGACTTCACCCTCATGCTCGCCGGAGACCAGCACGTCCATCAAGGTGGACAGCGTCTCGTTGCGATGGTGGAACTCGGCATGATCCTCGCCGAAGGTCACGCTGGACGTCGCCGAGCCCTTGCGGCCGGGGTGCTGCGCGGCCGTCCAGGTCAGGCCGCTCTGCGTGTCCCGCAGAAAGATCCTGGCGCCCCCGTCGTCGCGGGTCGCGTCTTCCTTCCAGCGGGTCACGGCGATCTCGCCCCAGCGACTGTAGCCACCGCCGGTCGCCGTCAGCATTACCGAATACTGGCCGTTGGACAGCAGGTGGGTCACCGGTGGCCCGGCCGGGGTGGCGACGAGGCGCCGGACGGCGGGAGCGCCCTCGTCCGAGATGGAGGCCGGCGAGCGCACCTCTTCGGCCCGCACGCGCAGCACCGCGACATCGCGCGGGATGCGCTCCTGCAGCAGGAGTTCGCTGGCCTTGATCATCGGCTCGCGGTGGAAGCGGTTCCGCATCAGGCCGTTCTTGAGGGTGTTGACGATCGCGACGATCGTCATGCCCTGATGGTGGGCCATGACGTTGCGGACGATGGCGAAGGTCTCGCCCTTGGCGAGGCGCGAGCGGGTGAAGTCCAGCGCCTCGAAGTAGCCGAAGCGTCCGAGCGCGCCCATGGCGGCGAGGCGGCCGTAATTTTCCAGCGCCGCGACCGGGTCGATCATCGCCGCGAGGCCGGTGGCATAGGGGGCGATGACGGTATTGTCGGCAAGGCCGCGCTTCAGGCCGAGGCCGGGAACGCCGAAATTCGAATACTGATAGGTGAACTCGAAATCCCGGGCGTTGAAGGCGGATTCCGAGATGCCCCACGGGATGCCGAGTCCGCGGCCGTAGGACCGCTGACGCCGGACGGCGAGGCGGCAGGTCTGTTCCAGCAGGCTGCCGGTCGGCGCCCGCATCACCAGCGGCGGCATCAGATACTCGAACATCGATCCCGACCAGGAGACCAGAGCCGAGCCGTTGCCGACCGGCGTCGCGGCGCGGCCGAGCCTGAACCAGTGGCGCGTCTCGACGTCGCCCTTGGCGATCGCAAAGAGGCTGGCAAGCCGGGCCTCCGAGGCGAGGAGATCGTAGCAGCTGCGGTCGAGCGCATTGTCGTTCACGGCGTAGCCGATCGACAGGAGGCTGCGTTCGCGGTCGACGAGGAAGGTGAAATCCATCGCCATGGCGAAGGTCCGAGCCTCGTCGGCGATCGCCCGGAGTCGGTCGGAAAGAGATGCCGCGCCGACGCTCGGCGTCTGCCTGTCGCGCGCATCCTCGGCCGCGAGCCGGGCGATAGCGGTGGTCCAGAAGACGATGTCCGGCGGCAGCTGACCCGGATCGGCGCGCGCGAGCAGTCTCGCCGCGTCGGCGGCCTTGCCGGCCAGGCGCGCGATGACCGGCAGGACGGCCTCGATCGCGACGGGGTCGTCCAGCCTCGCCCTGATCTCCTCCAGCGTGACCGCGATCTGCCGCTTGGCGGGGCCGCCACCGGCGGCGGTCTCGAGGGCCTCGCATGCCAGGGACAGGGCATCCGTCATGCCGTCACGCGCGCCCTGCCCGACGGGAGCCGCGCTCCATTCCTCGCAGGCGTTGGCAAGGGCGACGAGATGGCCGGCGAGGTTGCCGCTGTCGACCGAGGAGACATAGGCCGGTTCGAGCACGGCAAGACTGGTGGTCTCGTACCAGTTGAGGAAATGCCCGTTGACACGACGCATGCGCCGCATCGACGCGAAGGTCGCCTCGATGCGGTCCGCCGTCTCGCTCGCACCGGCCCAGCCGAAATCGCGGGCGCTGGCCGCAGCCAGGAGATAGAGCCCGATATTGGTCGGCGACGTCCGGTGGGCGACGGCCGGGTGCGGATCTTCCTGGAAGTTGTCCGGCGGCAGCATGTTTTCCTGCGCCGTCACGAAGGTCTCGAAGTACCGCCAGGTCCGGCGGGCGACCAGCCGCAGGGCGACGGCAACCTCGGAACCGGGCGCTGTCGCGACATCTTCCTTGGGGGCCTGGCTGGCCCGCCAGGCGATCAACGGAGCGGCAAGCCAGAGGAGGGCGAAGGACAGCGCCAGCGGCCAGGAAGCCGGAGCGAGGACGACGGCGCTCGCCGTGACCAGGGCGGCGAGCATGGTTCCGCCCGCCATGCTCCGGGCAAAGCCGCGAAGGCCGGATCGCGCCGCCGCCGACGAGCGCTCGGACGTCGTCCATTCCAACAAAAGCCGGCGCGTCACCACGAGACGGTGGAGCGTGCGGGCGATCGCGTCGCCCATGAGCCAGGCATGATCGGGCAGGAAGGCGACCAGCAGCGCGGCCTGCAGGACCGCCATCCTGATCTCGCCGGCGATGCGCACGAGATGGCCGCGCAGCATGACGCCGGAGCGGTGCGGGACGATCGACAGGGCGATCGGCAGCAGCGTCGGCGTGCCGATCGCCGCCAGCACGGCGAGCGTGCCGATCAGGGCCGCGGTCGGCGGCATCAGCCAGCACAGCCAAAGTGCCGCCAGCGCCAGCGGCGAGATCAGCGACCGCCTCAGATTGTCGATCATCTTCCAGCGACCGACGGCCGGCAGATGCTCCGGGCCTCGGCCAAGGCTCAGGATCCAGGGCAGAAGCTGCCAGTCGCCGCGCACCCAGCGGTGCTGGCGCCGCGTCGAGACGTCGTAGCGGGACGGAAACTCCTCGACGACCTCGATGTCGGAGACGAGGCCGGATCGTGCCAGCGCGCCCTCGAACAGGTCGTGGCTGAGCATGGTGTTGTCGGGGACGCGCCCGGCGAGCGCCGCCTCGAAGGCGTCGACGTCGTAGATGCCCTTGCCGGTGAACGAGCCTTCGTCGAAGAGATCCTGGTAGACGTCCGACGCGGCGGCGGAATAGGCGTCGATCCCGCCGGGAGCCGAGAAGACCCGCTGATAGAGCGAGCCTTCCGTCCCGATCGGCAGCGACGCGGTGACGCGCGGCTGCAGGATCGCGTGGCCGCCGACGACGCGCCGTGCCGATGGCGACCACCGCGGCCGGTTCAGGGGATGTGCCATCTTGGCGATCAGGCGGTTGGCGGTGTCGCGTGGCAGCCTGGTATCGGCATCGAGCGTGATCACGTAGCGCACGCCGGCGGGCACGCTCGGCACGGAGCCGTCGGCGCCCGCATAGGACGTGTCGGTGGCGCCCCGCAGCAGACGGTTCAACTCGTGCAGCTTGCCGCGCTTGCGCTCCCATCCCATCCAGACGCCTTCCGAGGCGTTGAAGAGGCGGCGCCGGTGAAGAAACAGGAACCTTGGACCGGACGGGCCAGCGCCATGGCGCGCATTGAGGCGCTTGATCTCGGCGGCGGCGATGCCGATAAGGCCGGCGTCTCCGTCCACGATCTCGGATGCCGCGTCGACGCCGTCGGCCAGAAGCGCGAAGGCGATGTCCCCGCCGGTGCCGGACAGGAAATGCACCTCGAGCCGCTCGATCTGCTCGCGCAGATCGTCGGCGCCGGTCAGAAGCGTCGGGACGACCACGAGTGTGCGCAGGGACGACGGCACACCTTCCTTGAGATCGAGGGACGGGAGAGCATTGGCGCCGAAACCGAAGGTCAGCGCCCGGTTGACGACGACGGTTGCGACTTCGCTGGCCGGAACGATCGCGGTGAGGGCGAAGAGCGCGACGAGGACGATGCCGCCCCCCGCGCTCGCCATTGCGAAGGCGGCCAGGAGCGAGAGCAACGTGGCGAGGAGAAGGATCGCGCCGACATAGCCGGCAATGCCGAGACGCATGCCGAAGCGGCTCCAGGAGAGCCGCATGGGCGGGCGAAAGTCGATCGCCCGTTCGAGCGCTGGGCGCCCCCCGGCGATCAGATGATAGCCGGGGTCGGCGACCCGCTCGCCGTCGGCATCGTCCGTCGTCGCGGCATTTTCGGCCGCATCGAGGGCCCGCTCGGCGATTTCCAGCTCGCTCGCGCCGGAGCCGCGCGACAATTGCTCGATCGCGCTGCGGTAGAGGTTGCGGGTGGCGAAGTCCATGCGGGCAAAGCCGCTCCTGGCCCGAAGCCGCGCGTCGACGAGGCTGACGCTTTCGAACAGATCGGCCCACTCGATATCGGAGGCCAGCCGCATGCTGGTGACGATGTTGCGGACCGTGACGTTCGAGGCGCCCTGGCGCAGCTGGACATGGTGCACGACCTCTTCGCTCGAGGTCGACTGCTGGCGCAGCCGCTCCTCCAGCCAGGCGAGCGCCGGGGTGGTCGAGGGGTCGAGATCCCGCAGCCGCTTGGCGAGTTGCGCGGCGAAGCGTTCCGACAGCGGCTCGCTGGAAAGGGTCGAGACCAGCGCGCCGAGTTCGCTCGGGGGTCCGCCGACGGCGCGCAGCCGGTCGGCCCAACGGTCGGCCTCCTGCCGCGCCAGCCGCCCGGCCGTGATCTGGTCCGCCAGGCGGCGCAGGTTTTCGACGAGCACGATGCGCAGCGTGATCGGGACGGCCCACAGTTCCCCGATCGTCAGCGGCTGGACCCGCTGATAGGCCGCCACGAACCGACGCAGCGACTCCGCTTCCATGTTGCTGTCGGTGTGGGCGACATAGGCCCAGGCGAGGCCGAGGATGCGCGGATAGCCGGCGAAGGGGCCGGCGGCGAGCTTGGGCAGCTTGCGATAGTAGCCGCTGGGCAGATCGTCCCTGATGTCGCGGATCTGCGCCTCGGCGATGTGATAGTTGTCGAGCAGCCATTCGGCGGCGGGAACGATGCTCCGGCCTTGCTCGAGTTCCGCCGCGCTTTCCCGGTAGGCGGCGAGCAGCACGGCCGCGTTCCGCCCGAGCCTGACATGCAGCGACAGGACGGCGCGCGGATGGTCGGTGACGGTCTGGGCCCGCGCGAGGCTTTCGGCATGCTGTTCGAGGCGTTCGACGCCGAACAGCTCCTGGCGAACCGGCGCCTTGTCGGACCAGAGGGTGGAACTCTCGGCGCGGTTCAGCAACTGGCCGAGCCAGTGCCGGGAGGAACGCTCCCGCGTCTCGACGGGATCTGCTTCTGCATAGGCCTCGGGGATCATCAGGGCCGGTCCTTCCTACGATGCGTGGAGGCCGGAGTTCGGTCGAAGGCGCCTTGCGGTTCGTTGCGGACGAACGAAGACAAAAACGGGGCGGCCGCCGGCGTGCACGGCTGCCCGAACGATTCCCTCATGCGAGAGCGATCAGGCGCCCTGCTTGGTGCGCCGGCTCTTGCCGGGCTTGACCGGCGCGACGACAATGGTCGCGTCCCGCGCCAGGCGGAGCTCTTTGAGTTTTGCGGACTTGGCTTGGACGAGAAGCCGGCTGGCCTCGATCGTGCGCACCGCCGAGACCTTGTCGCTGCGCTCGCTCTTCGGCTGGAAGCTGATTTCGGCGCGCTCGCGCGTCATTCGGGAGTTGATCATGGGGTTGCCTCTCGCATCGCTGAACGGTTTCAGGGGGTCGATGTCGACGGCCGGCGTCGGCGCGGTCGTGGGGGCCTGGCCGGCTGACGGCGAAGCCCGGGGCTGCGTGGCGCCCGGCCGCCGTCTCAGAGACTTGTCGAGACCGGATCGGGGTTCGTCGGCGAGGTGCCGGTCGATCCCGTCGTTCGATGTCGAAGTCTGCGGTCCAGATCGCGCGAACGAAGCCCGGACCCGGTCGCTGCGCTAAGCCTTCTTCTTCTTCATCGGCTTGAGCGGCTCGGGGGAGCCCTTGCTCAAGCCCGCGAACGTCGCTTCGGCGGCGGCAGCTTTGGGCTTTTCGGCCTTCGGCTTGCGGACTTCGCGATTGCCTTGTCGCTTGGACATGTTCGTCTCCGTGCGCCGGCCCGGCGCCATGTCGGTCACGGCGCGGCGCGGGCATCTGCTTACGACAAAGGTGCGACATGGCGAGCGGGTTCGACGCGCTGCGTCCGTCGGATCGAGAGTGAGATTTGCCGGGACATCCGTCTCCGACCCCTTCCCGCTCCATCTTATTGTTGCTGCATGATCTTTCCCGAAAACCGGTTCCCACTTTTCGGGATCATGCTCCAGAGGGAACTCGCGGCGCTGGCGCGCCGCGAGAAAGATCGTCAGGCGATGGTGGTGAGGTTCTCGGCCGACATCTTGCCGCTCTTGCGATCGGCAACGAGTTCGTAGGAGACCTTCTGGCCATCCTGCAGGCTGCTCAGCCCCGAGCGCTCGACGGCGCTGATGTGGACGAAGGCATCGCCGCCGCCATTGTCAGGCGCGATGAAGCCGAAGCCCTTGTCGGAGCTAAACCATTTGACGGTTCCCGTGGTCATGGGACACCCTTTCGTTAGAAAAAGTCGCAGTAAGCCTAGAAGTATTTCTTGGCGGGGATGATCGATTTTCAGCAGGAAACGCCGGAATTGAATTTCGAGACTGCTCTCGAATCAATTCGTTTATCGGCCTACTTTCAGTAAATTGGGGATTTTATTTCGACTTACAAGTGCCGCCGAAATCAACGGGCGCGCCGACAGGGCGCCGGATTCGGTACCATCGCCGCTGGCGAGGGGGCGGACGTCGGATCAGGCAAAATCCTTGTCGGTGAGAACGTACATCTTCTTGCGGCTGCGGGCATAGGCTTTTGCGGCGACCCTCAGAACGATGTCGCGCGCCGCGTCGAACGCCTTGAGCAAGCCGGTTTCCGAGCCGGTCTGCGTCGTTCCGCTGGAAGAAAGCGCGGTCTCCTCGACGAAGAAGGGCACCTCCATCATCCCGTCATAACCGACGAAGCGGACCCGGTGGCCCTGCGCGTCGTAACTGCGCGATCGATTGGGGAAGGTGAGTGCCATGATGATGAACTTCTCGTATTGGAGGAGAGCCGTGCGGTGGAAAATCCAAGGGCGAGGATGCGGAGCATGGACCGGGAACCGGTCCGACTACCACCCCGACCGCGCGGCCGGGAGCCTCGCCGAAAGAAAAACGCCCACTCATACATGGCTTGTTTCTGGTCGCGTTCAATCAAGCCGACCAATCGAAAATAAAACGCGCCGGCTTTAAAGTTCTGGCACTCCTATCAATCGAGTGCCAGTCGGCCTATGTAGCCTCTGCGGCCTGCTCTCAACGCCCGCCGCAGAAAGAACGCTCCGATGAAATTCCGACCGCTCCACGATCGCGTCGTCCTGCGCCGCATCGACGCCGAGGCCAAATCCTCGGGCGGGATCATCATTCCCGACACCGCCCAGAAGAAGCCCCAACAGGGCGAAGTCCTGGCGGTGGGGCCGGGCGCGCGCAACGAGGCCGGCGCGCTGGTTCCGGTCGACGCCAAGGCCGGCGACATCGTGCTTTTCGGCCAATGGTCGGGCACGGAGGTCAAGATCGAGGGCGAGGACCTGATCATCATGAAGGAATCCGACCTCATGGGGATCGTCGACAAGCCCGCAGCCGCCGCCCGCGCCTGACGGCCGAACGCCGTCCCTCGATCGACCTCCTCCCATCCGCACTGGAACATCCGATGTCCGCCAAGGAAATCCGCTTCAATGCCCATGCCCGCGACAGTCTTCTGCGCGGCGTGGAACTGCTCAACAATGCCGTCAAGGTGACGTTGGGTCCCAAGGGCCGCAACGTCGTCATCGACAGGTCCTTCGGCTCGCCGCGCATCACCAAGGACGGCGTCACCGTCGCCAAGGAGATGGAGCTCGAGGACAAGTTCGAGAACATGGGCGCCCAGATGGTGCGCGAAGTGGCCTCGAAGACCAACGACAAGGCCGGTGACGGCACCACCACCGCGACCGTCCTCGCTTCCTCCATCCTGCGCGAGGGGATCAAGCTCGTCGCCGCCGGCATGAATCCGATGGATCTGAAGCGCGGCATCGACTTGGCCGTCGCCGCCGTCGTCAAGGATATCGGCGAGCGCGCCGCGAAGGTGAATTCCTCCGCCGAGATCGCCCAGGTCGGCACCATCGCCGCCAATGGCGACGCTTCCATCGGCGAGATGATCGCCAAGGCGATGGACAAGGTCGGCAAGGAGGGTGTCATCACCGTCGAGGAAGCCAAGTCCGCCGAGACAGAGCTCGAAGTCGTCGAAGGCATGCAGTTCGACCGCGGCTATCTCAGCCCGTATTTCGTCACCAATGCCGAGAAGATGCGCGCCGAGCTGGAAGAGCCCTACATTCTCCTGCACGAGAAGAAGCTCTCCAACCTCCAGGCGCTGCTGCCGATCCTGGAGGCCGTCGTCCAGTCCGGACGGCCGCTCCTGATCGTGTCGGAAGACGTCGAGGGCGAGGCGCTCGCAACGCTCGTCGTCAACAAGCTGCGCGGCGGCCTGAAGGTCGCTGCCGTCAAGGCACCGGGCTTCGGCGATCGCCGCAAGGCGATGCTCGAGGATCTTGCGATCCTCACCGGCGGCACGGTCATTTCCGAAGATGTCGGCATCAAGCTCGAGAACGTCACGATCGAGATGCTGGGTCGCACCAAGCGTGTCATCATCGACAAGGATACCACCACCGTCGTCGATGGCGCCGGCGACGCCGAGGCGATCAAGGGGCGTATCGCCCAGCTGAAGGCGCAGGTCGAGGAGACCACCTCGGACTACGACAAGGAGAAGCTGCAGGAGCGGCTTGCCAAGCTGGCCGGCGGCGTCGCGGTGATCCGCGTCGGCGGCATGACGGAGACGGAGGTCAAGGAGCGCAAGGACCGGATCGATGACGCGCTCAACGCCACCCGCGCGGCCGTCGAGGAAGGCATCGTGCCCGGCGGCGGCATGGCCCTGCTGCGCGCCAGGGCGTCGCTGAAGGGCCTTGCCGGCGCCAATGCGGACATCGTGGCCGGCATCTCGGTCGTGGCCAGAGCCCTCGAGGCGCCGATCCGGCAGATCGCCGAGAATGCCGGCGTCGAAGGGTCGATCGTGATCGGCAAGCTGGAGGACGCCGCCGCCAGTTTCGGCTTCGACGCCCAGAGCGAGACCTATGTCGACATGATCGCGGCCGGCATCGTCGACCCGGCGAAGGTGGTGCGCACCGCGCTGCAGGACGCCGGCTCCATCGCCGCGATGCTGATCACCGCCGAGGCGATGATCGCCAACGTTCCCGAGGGCCGTGCGCCGGCGACGAGCGGTGCGGGCGGCATGGGCTACTGAGACTTCAAGAGGAAACGCCCGCCGGAACGGCCCGCGGTCGTTTCGGGCGGCTCCCGATGGTCGCGCGCCGGCTCGGCGCGCGACTGGAGCGGGATGCGATCAGCTTCGATCGACATCGAAGCTCCATCTTGTCGTTGCCGCGCGATGTTTCCCGAAACCGATGACGGCGTCGACGATCAGCATGTCGGCGGGTTCGTCGAATGTCGTCGTTGCCACGGCGGCCGGTGTCGACGCTCCGGCGCAAGGACCGGCGACTGGCGGCCGGCGGGCGCCTTGCCTCAGCCGGCCTCGCCCGCTCGCATGTTGGCGATGAGCCGGTCGAGGACGTGCAGCGTCGTCTCGATTTCCCGGGGCGACAGGCCGGCCGTCAGCGCCGCGTCGTGGCGCCGGCTCTCCCGCAGAAGCTCGGCGACGACCCGCTCGCCCTCGGCCGTGAGCCAGATGCCGTTGCTGCGCCGGTCCTGACGCGAGGAGCGCCGCTCGATCAGCCCCTCTTCCGCCAGGATGTCGAGGATCGTCACCAGGCTGGAGCGGCGCAGCGCCACCGCTTCGGCGAGCCGGCTCTGGGGCTGGCCCGGGTGGCTGCGGATGATCGCCAGGAGGCCGAGATAGCGCGGCGCCCGGCCGTGCTCGGCGAGCTTTTCCTCGAAGGCGCGAAACGCCAGGATCTGGGCGAGCCGCAGCTTGTAGGCGATCGTCGCCTCCGCCTCGCCCGCATCGAGATGGCGGCCCGCCTCGTCGTCGCCCTGCCCTTCCGGTCCGGTCATTCTCTCCCGCTCCTCCGCTCGCCTTTGCCTCGTCATCCCTTCGTCGACCTCAAGCGCCCGCCCGTCCCCCTGCACCGACACAGCAGCGAAGCCGGCGGCTTGACGGCCCCGCCGAAAATCGTATTGTTCGACATCGAACAGTTCAAGGGCGTCACTGCAATCTTGGACTGTCCTGTCGGCCGCGTCCAGCAAGCTGGAGCGGGGCGAAGACGATGCGAACGGCTTTGGGAGGAGCGGGCGCGTGGGAGTTGCGGGAAACCTGTCCCATTGGCTGCCGGAAGGCGGAAGCGCCCCGCTGCGCGAGATCACCCTCGGCGATTTGCTGCGGGAACGCGCCCTTCTCCATGGCGAGCGGCCGGCGCTTGTCTTCGACGAGCCGCAGGCAAGCTGCCGATACACATATGGCGAGCTGGACGAAGGCGTCGACCGGTTGGCGCGGGGCCTGATCGCCATCGGCGTCGCCCCGCGGGACCGGGTCGCGGTGATGGCTGCGAACTCTCCCGAATGGGTGCTGCTGGAATATGCGCTGGCCCGCATCGGCGCCGTCCTCGTCACCGTCAATCCGGCGTTCCGACAGGGCGAACTCGCCTATCTCCTCACCCAGAGCGGCGCCTCAGTGCTGTGCTGCGCCGGCGCGTTCCGCGGCTTCTCGCTGGCCGCCATGCTGGCCGAGATGATCCCCGGCCTGGATGCCCTTGCCGGCGGCGAGCGGCCAAGTGGCGGCCCCTTCCCAGCCCTCAGACGGGTCGTAGCGATCGGCGATGCGCCGATCCCCGGCGCGCTCAGCTTCGACGATCTCCTCCGCCGTGCCGATGAGGTGCCCGAGCCGGCGCTCGCCGCGCGTGCGGCCGGCGTCTCGCCCGCCGACATCGTGCAGATCCAGTACACCTCGGGGACGACCGGCAAGCCGAAGGGGGCGATGCTCACCCATCGCGGCACCGTCAACAACGCGCTCCTCGCCGGCATGCGCGCCGGATACGGCGACAGCGACGTCATGGTCTCGGCGATGCCGTTCTTCCACACCGCCGGCTGCGTCTGCAACGTCATCGGCATGGCCGCTGCCGGCGGCTGCCTGGTCGCCATGGAGAGCTTCGAGGCGGGCCGGATGCTGGACCTGATCGAGCGCCATCGCGGCACCATCGTCAACGCCGTGCCGACCATGTATGTGCGGATCCTTCAGGACGAGAGGCTCGCCGCCGGCGGCCGCGATCTGTCGGCCTGGCGAATCGCTTATGTCGGCGGCACCTCGATCCCGCCGAGCCTGATGCTGGAGCTGAAGGCGACGATCGGCTGCGATCCGGCGATCATCATGGGCATGACCGAGTGCTCGCCGATCATCACCCAGACCCTGCCGGACGAACCGCTCGAGGACAAGGTCCGCACCGCCGGCGTGCCGCTGCCGCATGTGGAGATCCGCATCGTCGACCCGGCGACGGGCGCGGTCCTTCCCATCGGCGCGGAGGGGGAGCTGCAGGTGCGCGGCTTCCTCGTCACCGCCGGTTATTTCGACATGCCGGAGGCGAGCGCCGCGGCGATCGATGCCGAGGGATGGCTGAAGAGCGGCGACCTCGCCGTCATGGACGCCGCAGGCCATCTCCGGATTGTCGGCCGCATCAAGGACATGCTGATCCGTGGCGGCGAAAACGTCTATCCGGTCGAGATCGAGGACCGGCTGCTCGACCATCCGGACATCGCCGAGGCGCAGGTGGTGGGCGTTCCCGATGCCGAGTTCGGCGAGGAGATCTTCGCCTTCGTCGTGGCGAGAAGCGGGCGGACGATCGACCCGGACGAGCTGAAGGCCTGGTGCAAGGCGACCATGGCCCGCCACAAGATGCCGCGCCATGTCGCGGTGATCGAGGCAACGCCGAAAACGGCCAACGGCAAGGTGCGCAAGGTGGAGTTACGGGATCTGGCGAAGGCGATGATCGCGGAGAAGCGGGCGTGACAGCAGACCGAAACGAGCCGCATCTTCTGGAAGAGGTCCGTGGCGACATCCTTCTCCTCACCCTCAACCGGCCAGAGGCGCGCAATGCCATCAGCCCGCAGATGGCCTGCCGGCTGTCCGATGCCTATGCCCGCTATGCCGAGGACGACCGGCTGCGCGTCCTCGTCCTCACCGGCGCCGGCGACAGGGCATTCTGTTCCGGCGGCGACCTCGCCCTGACGATGCCGCTCCTCACCGGCGCCCGCGAACCCCAGGACGACTGGGACCTGCGGGTGCTCGAGGATCCGGCGATGATGGACCGCTCGGCGCTCCGCCACACGGCGATCGACAAGCCGATCGTCGCGGCGATCAACGGCGCCTGCGTCGCCGGCGGCATGGAGACGATGCTGGCGACCGACATCCGCATCGCCGCCGAGACCGCCCGCTTCGGCCTGCCGGAGGCGAGGCGCGGGCTCATCCCCTTCGCCGGGTCGCTCGCCCGGCTGCCGCGCCAGATCCCCCACGCTTTGGCCATGGAGATGCTGCTCACCGGCGACCTGATCGACGCGGAACGAGCTCTTTCGATCGGTCTCGTCAACAGGGTCGTGCCGCAGGCGGAGGTCTTGGCCCGCGCCCTGTGCGTCGCCGAGACCATCGCCGACAACGGTCCGCTGGCGATCCGGCAGATCAAACGCACCGTAAGGCTTGCAACCGGCGTCCCGCTCGAACAAGGTTTCGCCCTGGAGGACGAGGCGAAGCGGGTCGTCATGGCGTCGGAGGATGCGCGGGAAGGGCCGCGCGCCTTCATGGAAAAACGCCCGGCGCGTTTTACCGGGCGCTGAAGGGGCGGGGGAGGACAATCGGGATGAGCGGACAGGCAGGGATGAGCGAAGACGCCATCAGGCTCGACGGCCGCGCGGTCGTGATCACCGGCGCCGGTCAGGGAATCGGCCGCTGCGCCGCCCTTGCCTTGGCGAAGGCGGGCGGATCGGTGGTCGTCAACGACATCGATGCCGCGGCCGCCGAAGCCGTCGTCGCCGAGATCGCGGCGTCCGGCGGGCGGGCGGTGGCGGCCGTCGCCGCGATCGGCACCGCCGAGGCTGCCGATCTCTGCGTCAGGACCGCCCTCGACGCCTTCGGCCGGCTCGACGTGATGGCCTGCAACGCCGGCATCCTGCGCGACCGGGTGCTGTGGAACACCACCGACGAGGATTTCGACGCCGTCGTCGCCACCCATCTGCGCGGCACCTTCACCTGCGCGCGGGCCGCCGCCCGGCATTTCCGCGAACAGGGCGAAGGCGGCCGGCTGATCCTCGTCTCGTCCATGGCCGGGCAGCGCGGCAATTTCGGCCAGACCGCCTATGCCGCCGCCAAGGCCGGCATCGCCGCCTTCGCCCGCACCTGGTCGATGGAGCTGGCGCGGGCGAACGTCACCGTCAACGCCATCGTCCCCAACGCCATGACCGCGATGACCGCGACCGTGCCGATGCTTGCGCCCTTTGCGGAGATGATGGAGCGCGGCGAGACGCTGCCGGACAAGGTGCGCCGGGACTTCGGCCTCGGCGGGCCGGAGGACGTCGCGGCGCTGTTCGTCTATCTCGCTTCCGCGAACTCGGCCGGCGTCACCGGCCAGGCGATCGGCCTCGGCGGCGACCGGCTGTCGGTCTGGGCGCATCCGGTCGAGGCGGCGCATGCCTTCAGGCCGGGCGGCTGGAGCCCGGAGGCGATCGCCGCGGCCATCGAGACCGAACTTGCCGGCGCCAGGCAGGGCGTCGGCATCGATTTCATGTGATACCAGCGGCAGGGGAGATCTGCTCCCGGGCCGCTGGTACGAAGGCCGCGCGGCGCGTGCCCGCAAATCCCCTGACGCCGGTCGAAGACCGGGCCGGCGGTATCGATCGACAGAGACACCGCCCTTCGGGAGGAAGGGCGACAACGGGAGGAACCACCATGAAGAGACTGCTCGTCCTCGCTGCGGCGCTCGCCGCCACGACCTGCGCGGCCAGCGCCCAGACGACGCTCAGGCTGTCGCACTGGCTGCCGGCCACCCATCCGGTCCACATCACCGGCATCGTGCCCTGGGCCGAATCGATCGAAGCGGCGTCGGGCGGGGAGCTGACGATCGAGATCTACCCGGCCCAGCAGCTGGGCGCCGCGCCCGACCACTACGACATGACGCGGGACGGCATCGTCGACATCGGCTACGTCAATCCCGGCTACACGGCGGGGCGGTTTCCGATCTACGAGCTGACCGGCGTTCCCTTCGAGGCCAATGACGGTCCGAAGGCGGCCAAGGCGATCCACGAATTCTACAAGGGCGACGGCTACGCGGACAAGGAGATGGCGGACGTCTATTTCTGCCTCGTCAATCCGCACAATCCCGGCCGCTTCCACGCCAACGCGCCGATCAAGGTGCCGGCCGACGTCAAGGGCAAGACCGTCCGCCCCGCCCATTCCACCATGGCGCGCTACATCAACTCCCTCGGCGGCACCTCGGTGCAGGTGCCGGCGCCGGAAGCCCGCGACGCCATCTCCAAGGGTACGGCCGATGCCGTCACCTTCCCCTATGAGGCGATGAAGAGCTTCAAGATGGCCGACGTGGTGAAGTTCCACAACGACCTGCCGCTGTATCTCTCCTCCCAGGTCATGCTGTTCAACAAGGCCAGCTATGACGGCCTCGCCGCAGATCTGAGGAAGGTCGTCGACGACCACTGCACGCCGGAATGGTCGCAGAAGATCTCCGTCGGCTGGTCGGACTACGACAACGAGGTGCGCCAGTCGATCCTCGACGACGCGTCCCACGAGGTCTACACGCCGAACGCCGACGAGGTGGCGCTGTGGCGCGAATCCGTCGGGCCGGTCATGGACGCCTGGAAGGCCGACGCCGAGAAGGCCGGCTACGAGCCGGACAAGGTCCTCGCCGACTACGACAAGGCGCTCGAGGCGAACGACGCGAAATACTGATCGCGCGCCGGGGGTGCTGCGCACGCCTCGGCTTCTCCATCTTGCGGGGCGAAGACGATCCTTCCGCCTTCGCCTCGTCAACGTCCCCCTGCCCTGCGGTCATCCACGCCAAAATGCCAGCCATCGTGCCCCTGTACCCCCCTCTGTCCTGCCGGACATCTCCCCCACAAGGGGGGAGATCGGCAGCTTCGGCCATCGCGGCCCATCTCTTGAGCGTGGGTGCAGGGCGCGTGCGCAGGGGAGTGGGTGCAAGCACCGATGCGACCTCGATCTCCCCCCTTGTGGGGGAGATGTCCCGCAGGACAGAGGGGGGTGGCCGCAAGGGCGCGGCCGTTCAGAAGCCCAGGGCCGGTGCGGATGACCACCGCGAGGCACGCCCATGATCTCCTCCCGCCTTACCGAGCGCGTCGTCACCGCCATCGAGCGGATCGCCGCGGTCATGCTCGGCCTCGTCACGATCCTGGTCTTCGTCTCGGCGCTCGGGCGCTATCTCTTCGCCGCGCCGGTACCCGACGCCTTCGACGTGTCGCGGCTGACGCTGGCCATCGCCATCATGTGGGGCTTTGCCTCGCTGGGCTTTCGCGGCAGCCACATCAAGGTCGACATCCTCGCCCAGGCACTCGGGCCAACGGCGCGGCGGGTGCTCGATCTCCTGGCCTGGCTCGGCCTCCTCCTCTTCACCCTCCTCCTGACGTGGAAGCTCGGCGGCCGCGTCCTGTCGCAGATGCCGGGCGGCGAGACGACGATGGATCTGCGGCTGCCGCAATGGCCGTTCCTCGCCTTCGTCGTCGCCGGCCTCGGCATGGCCGTCGTCACGACGCTGATCCGCCTGTGGCTGGTGCTGCGCCATGGCGAGAGTCTCGAGCCCCACGAGACGCTGAAGGACGACGAAGCCCACGGAGCCGGCCATGAGTGAACGCGAACTCGTTGCCGCCGGCGGTTTCGTCGTGCTCTTCGCGCTGATGCTGATCCGCGTGCCGATCGGCGTCGCCATGGGCCTCGTCGGCATCGGCGGCTTCGGCCTCACCGTCGGCTGGAGCCCGGCGCTGAACCTCCTCGCCACCTCGCCGCTCAGGACCGTCACCGACTTCAACCTCACCCTCATCCCGTTCTTCATCCTGATGGGGGTGCTGGCGACGCGCTCGGGCATGAGCCGCGAATTGTTCCGGGCGGCGAATGCGACCCTGGGCTCCCTGCGCGGCGGGCTGGGCCTCGCCACGGTCGGCGCCTGCGCCGGCTTCGCGGCCATCTGCGGCTCGTCCGTCGCCACCGCCGCAACGATGACCAACATCGCCCATCCGGAAATGAAGAAGGCCGGCTATCCCGACGACGTCTCGACCGGGGTGATCGCCGCGGGCGGCACGCTCGGCATCCTCATTCCGCCCTCGGTGGTGCTGGCGGTCTATGCCTACATCACCGAGCAGGACGTCGGGAAACTCTTCATCGCCGGCATCGTGCCGGGGATCCTCGCGATCCTGATGTACATGGCGACGGTGCGGCTGTGGTACGGGCGCAAGCTTCCGGCCGGCACCCCCTTCAGCCTTCCCGAGGCACTGCGGGCGATGTCCGGCGTCTGGGCGGTGACCCTGCTCTTCGCGGCGGTGATCCTGGCGATCTATTTCGGCGTCGCCACGGCCACCGAGGCCTCCGCCGTCGGCGCCGTCCTCACCGCGCTGATCGGCATCGCCAGGGGCCGGCTCGGCGTCCGCAGCCTGCTCGACAGCCTGGTCGAGGCGCTGCGCACATCGGTCGCCATCTACACCATCCTGATCGGCGCGATCCTGTTCGGCTATTTCCTCGCGGTGACCCAGGTTCCGCAGAACCTGACCGCCTTCCTGATCGGCCTCGACCTCGGCAGCTACGGCACGCTGGCGCTGATCATGCTGCTGTTCCTCGTCATGGGCTGCTTCCTCGACGCCATGGCGATGATCATCCTGATGGTGCCGATCGTCTTCCCGGTGATCCTCGAGATGGGCTTCGACCCGATCTGGTTCGGCGTCATCGTCGTCATGACGGTGGAACTCGGCCTGATCACGCCGCCGGTCGGAATGAACGTCTTCGTCATCAACACGATCGCCAAGGACGTCAGCCTCGTGACGATCTTCCGGGGCGTCCTGCCCTTCGTCGTCACCGACGTCATCCGGCTGATCATCCTGATCGCGCTGCCGTGGATCGTGCTGTTCCTGCCGCAGACGATGGGGTGAGGGGTACCGAACGAGGCGCCCTCTCTCCCCTTGCGGGAGAGAAAGTCATTCCAAGGAATTGGGCCTCGGCTCGCCGAGGTCCAAACCTTGAGAATGACAAGAGAGGGGTTTCACCGCTTCAACCCGCCGCCGTCGTTACAGACTGAACCGCTCCAACCCCTCTCTTGCGATTTCTATCACTTGGCTTCGCCAAGATGATGAAATCGCTTTCTCTCCCGCAAGGGGAGAGAGGGCGCCTGTCCGTGATACGCTTCCGCGAGCCCTACCCCCGCCCTCTCGCCACCAGCCCCAGCACGATGTCCGCCGCCGCCTCGCCGGGCGCCCGGTCGACCGCCATCAGCCGGCGGATCTCGTCGAAGCCGGCGAGCTGGGCATGGCGCTCGGGGGTGTCTGTCATCAGCCGGACGAGGCGCCGGGCCAGCATCTCCGGGCGGACGAATTCGTGGAAATGCTCCGGCACCAGCGGGTGGCCGACGATGAAGTTCGGCATCGCCGCCGTCCAGGCCGAGATCAGGTGGCGGATCTGGTAGGCGACCGGATCGAGCTTGTAGGCGAGCGCCATCGGGATCCCCGACAGCGCCAGTTCCAGCGACACCGTGCCGGAGGCGGCGAGCGCCGCGTCAGCCCCGGCAAAGGCCTGCCACTTCGCCGCATTGCCGGTGACGATCTCCGGCTTCACCGCCCACTTCGCCACCTCGGCCTCGATGCGTGTCCGATGCCGCGGCAGCGTCGGCAGAACCGCCGTCACGCCGGGCAGGAGCTCGCAAAGCCGCGTCAGCGTCGCGCCGAAGTCGCCCGCCAGCCGGTCGATCTCGCCGCGCCGGGAGCCCGGCAGGATGACGAGCCGCGGCGGTGATTTGGCTGCCTTCCCGACGAGCGACGCATCGTCCGCCAGGATCGCCGCCAGACCCGGCTCCTTCATCAGCGGATGGCCGACATAGGTGGAGGGCGGCCCGCCGAGCCGCTGCATCGTCTCCGGCTCGAAAGGCAGCGCGCAGATCGCGTGGTCGACATAGGGGCGCATCTTCGCCGCCCGGCCCTCGCGCCAGGCCCAGACCGTCGGCGGGATGTAGTTGACGATCGGCATCGCCGGGAGCCGCGCCCGGACGCGCTTCGCCACCCGGTGAGAAAAGGTCGGGCTGTCGATGACGACGAGCACATCCGGCCGCGCCGCGACGATCGCATCCGCCGTCTGGCCGATCCGCCGCACCAATTGGGGCAATCGCGCGAGGATCGCCGAGACCCCCATGATCGAGAGTTCGTCGATGTCGAAGAGGGTTTGAAGGCCCTCCGCCTGCATCGCCTCGCCGGCAAGGCCGACGAGTTCGAGATCGCCGGAGAGCCGGGCCTTCAGCGCCCGGATGAGATCGGCGCCGATGGCGTCGCCGGAGGGTTCGCCGACGACGAAGGCGATCTTCATGGCACACTCTCCGTCGTGGCTGGCGCCGCCTCGGCCCTCGCAGGCCCCGCATCACCAGGCACCAGCCCGACGACCGCGATATTCGCCTGCGTCGCCGCCGCGACCAGCGCCTCGTAGTCGATGAGGAGGCTCTTCTCGGCGGTCACGCCGATGGCCCCGATCCCGGCCTCTTCGGCTTCGACGATCGTCGACGCGCCGATGCTCGGCAGGTCGTAGCGCTCGTCCTGGCCGGGCTTCACCGCCTTGACCAGCACCAGCCGCTCGCCCCGCCCGATGCGTCCGCGCGACTTCAGTTCGGCGACCCGGTGCAGCATCTCGCGCGTACCTTCGGCCGCCTCCAGCGCGATCACCCGCTCCTGCGAGGCGACGACGGCCTGGCCGACATCCAGCTTGCCGAGGGCTTCGGCCGCCCGCAGGCCGAGGCCGAGCGCCGCGCGCTCGGCCGCATCCGCCCGCCGCCCGGCGATCGCGCCCGGCGGTGCCAGGAGCCGCGGCTCGACATCCTGCACCGCCACCGGCTCCAGCCCTTCAGCCTTGAGAAACGCCGCGACGTTGCGCAGCAGCCGGTCGTCGCCGCCGCGCACGATGCGGAAGGCCGTCGGCAGCATGATCAGGGTGCGCAGGCTCGGCAGGATCGAGCGGAAATCCGGCCGCCGGCTGACGGTTCCGCAGGCGGCGACGCGGGTGACGCCGCTGGCCTTCATGAAGCGCACGGCGTCGCCCGTCCGGCCCCAGGAGAAGTAGCCGCCACAAAAGCCGGTCCAGTCGTCGCCTTCCGCGTCGGCGATGCGCACGACGATCGGGGTGAAGCCGCGGGCTCGCGCCGCCTCGGCGACGATCCGCGGCAACCGTCCGCCCCCGGCGATCAGACCGAGCGGCTCGCCGGGAAAGCGCGGCTCCATCGGCTCAGGAATGCTGCGAGTGGCGCGGGAAGCACAGCGCGCGGTCGCCGCCGGAGCGGATGAAGCCCATCAGGTCCTGCACCAGCGGATCGTCGGGAAACTCGCTCTGCACCTCGTCCATGTTCTCCTTGAACGTCAGATCGTCGGAGAACAGCATGCGATAGGCCTTGCGCACGTTGCGGATCGCATGGCGATCGAAGCCGGCGCGCTTCATGCCGATGACGTTGAGGCCGGAGAGATAGGCCCGGTTGCCGAGCACCATGCCGAAGGGGATGACGTCGCCCTCGACGGCGGCGAGGCCGCCGACATAGGCGTGGTGGCCGATCCGGGTGAACTGGTGGATGCCCGAGCCGCCGGCGATCGTCGCATACTGGCCGATGGTGCAATGGCCGGCCAGCATGACGTTGTTGATCAGCGTGACGTTGCGCTCGATGTCGCAGTCATGGGCGACATGGGCTCCGGTGAAGAAGGCGCAGTTGTCGCCGATCGTCGTCTCCGAGCGTCCCTGCACCGTGCCGGGATTCATCGTCACGTGTTCGCGGATCAGGCAGTTGTCGCCGATGACGAGGCGGGTGTCCTCGCCGCGGTATTTCAGGTGCTGCGGGGCGTGGCCGAGGGAGGCGAAGGGCCAGATCTGGGCGCCGGCGCCGATCTGGGTGTTGCCCCAGATGGCGACATGGGAGCGCAGCCGGCTGCCGGCGCCGAGCCGCACCTGCGGGCCGATGTGGCAGAACGGGCCGATCTCGCAGCCCGCGCCGATCTCGGCGCCGGCCTCGATCACCGCCGAGGGATGAACGGTCGTGTCGGTCATCGTCTACTTTGCGTCGTCGCGCGGCAGCAGCATGGCGCTCACCGAGGCCTCCGCCACCTTCTGGTCGTCGACCTTGGCGACGCAGTCGAACTTCCAGATGTTGCCGCGCTTCTTGGTCTGCCTGACGTGGTATTCGAGCCGGTCTCCCGGCACCACCGGCTTGCGGAACTTGGCGTTGTCGATGGTCATGAAATAGACCAGCGCCGGCGCGTCGCCGCCCCTCGCCAGCGTGCAGATCGCCCCGGCGGTCTGGGCCATGCCCTCGATGATCAGGACGCCCGGCATGACCGGCGCGGAAGGGAAATGGCCGAGGAAATGCGGCTCGTTGGCGGTGACGTTCTTGATCCCGACGGCGCTCATGTCCCGGTCGATGTCGACGATCCGGTCGACCATCAGGAACGGATAGCGATGGGGCAGAAGCTCCATGACCCTGGTGATGTCGGCGCTTTCCAGCGTCGTGGGGGCGTCAGTCATCGCGCTCATGTCTCGGTGTTCGTCCCTTTGCGGCAAGTTCAGACAGGAATCTCGCTTCGCGAAGCCATTGGCGCATCGGCCGCGCCGGAATGCCGCCCCAGCGCGCGCCTTTGGGCACATCGCCGGCCACGCCGGAAACTGCGGCGATCTGCGCCCCGTCGCCGATGGTGACATGGCCGTTGATGCCGACCTGTCCACCGATCATGACGCCGTCGCCGATGGTGGTCGAGCCGGAAATGCCGACCTGGGCAACGATCGCGCTGTGTCGCCCGATGGCGACGTTGTGCCCGACCTGGACCTGATTATCGATCTTGGTCCCCTCGCCGATGACCGTGTCGCGGATCGCGCCGCGGTCGATGGTCGCGTTTGCGCCGATCTCGACGTCGTCCTGGATGATCACCCGGCCGACCTGCACCACCTTGTCGAGGCCAGCCCGGCCGGCCACGTAGCCGAACCCGTCCTGGCCGATCTTCACGCCCGGATGCAGCACCACGCGGTTGCCGAGCAACGCGTTCGACAGGCAGACCTGCGGACCGATCCGGCAGTCGCGGCCGATGGCGCAGCCCGGCGAGATCACCGCGCCCGGGGAGACGATCGTGCCGCGGCCGATCCTCACGCCGGCCCCGATCACGGCGAAGGCCTCGATGGTCACGCCATCCTCGATCTCGGCGGAGGGGTCGACGTCGGCGCTCTGGGAAATGCCCTCGGCCCGGGTGACGCTGGCCGGCACCAGGGCGGCGGGAAATAGCCTGCGACCAGCGGCGGCGAAGGCGTGATGGACGCTGTCGGCGACGAGATGGGCGAGCCCCGCCGGCAGGAACGCCAGGTGCTTGGGGGCAACGACGATGCATCCCGCCCGCGTCACGGCCAGTTGCTCGGCATAGCGCGGGCTGTCGAAGAAGGACAGATCGTCGGCGCGCGCCCGATCCAGCGGCGCCAGTCCCGAAAGGACGATCGCAGGATCTGTCCCCTCTCCTGGCCGGGCGCCGCTGATCGCGGCGATCTCGCCCACGGTCAGACCGGGCCCCCGGGGAAAGAAGGACGTATCGGGCATGTGGTAACGGCAGGGAGGCAAACCTCCCCGCCCCCTTTTCTCGGGCCTCAGAAGCGTGACGAGAAACCGAAGGAGAATTCCTGGGTGTCGTCGAAGTCTTCCTTCATCAGCGGGTGGGCGTAGTTGACGCGCAGCGGGCCGAAGGGCGAGGCCCAGATCAGGCCGACGCCTGCCGATGCACGCAGCGCGAAGTCGGTGCCCTTCACGCCGGGCTGGTCGTCGAACTCGCTGCCCCAGAGCGAACCGGCATCGGCGAAGACCGCGCCGCGGAAGCCCAGATCCCGGCTGATGCCCGGCAGCGGGAAGGTCGCCTCGGCCGAGACGTTGCCGTAGTTCTCGCCACCGATGGCGACGCCGTACTGGCGCGGGCCGATGCCCCGCGTGTCGAAGCCGCGGACGATGTCCTGTCCCTTGAAGAAGTTGTCGAAGACGCGCAGGTCGTCGCCGAGCTTGGTGACGTTGCCGGCGCCGCCGGACAGCTGGCCGACCACGTCGAACTCCTCGCTGAGGAGGTTGAAGTAGGAGGCCTTGCCGGTGGTCTTGAGGAACCTGGCGTCGCCGCCGAGACCGGCGAACTCCTGGCCGACCGAGCCGATGAACCCGTTGCGCGGATCCTTGTTGTTGTCGAGGGTGTTGTAGGTGAACTGGTAGGAGACCGACGAGGTGAGGTAGTCGCCCTGGCAGATCGCCGCGTTGATGATCGGCGAGTCGGTGAAGGACGGAGCGGTCAGCGGGTTGCCGCCTTCGTCGACGAGGTTGCCGAGTGGGTTAGGCGCTCCGCAACTGCTGTCGATGAATTCCTCCGATCCGGGTATCAGCGGATCGTAGTCCGGATTCTCGACCGTCTGGCCGGTGTTGTCGCCGTAGCTCTCGCTCTTGATGTTGTAGGCGAGCGTCGCCGTCAGATGGTCGGTGATCGGAGCCGAGAGCCGGACGTCGCCGCCTGTGCGGGTGACGTCGTAGTCGTCCGTCGAGGTCTCGGAGTGATAGACGTCGAAGCCCGCGGCAAGGCGCTGCCCGAGGAAATACGGCTCGGTGAAGGAGAGGTTGTAGCTGCGGCTGTTGGTGCCGAGGCCCGCCGAGACCTTGATGAACTGGCCGCGGCCGAGGAAGTTGCGCTCCTGGATGCCGACTTCGGCGACGGGACCCGAAGAGTCGCCGCTGGTGGTGTAGCCGCCGCCGACCGAGATCTGGCCGGTGGCCTTCTCCGACACGTCGACGATGACGATAACCCGGTCGGGCTCGGAGCCCGGAGCCGTCGAGATCTTCACCGTGTTGAAATATTGCAGGTCCTCCAGGCGCTGCTTGGCGCGCTGCACCAGCACCTGGTTGAAGGCGTCGCCCTCGGAGATGTCGAACTCGCGGCGGATGACGTAGTCGCGGGTCTTGGTGTTGCCGCGGATCTCGATGCGCTCGACATAGGCGCGGGGCCCCTGGTCGATCACATAGTCGATGGCGATGGTGTGGTTGGTGAAGTCGCGGTCGCCGCGCGGCGTCACCTGGGCGAAGGCGAAGCCCTTGTTGGCCAGCGCGTTGGTCACGTTGACGAGGGAGTTCTCGACCTCCTTGGCGCTGTAGACGTCGCCGGGCGCCGTATCGAGCTCGTCATAGAGGACCTGGGTGTCGACGCCTTCGATGGTCGAGTCGATCCGCACGTCGCCGAAGGTGTAGCGCTCGCCCTCGTCCACCGTGAAGGTGATGAAATAGGAGTTCTGGCTGGGATCGAGCTCGGCGACGGCCGACAGGATCCGGAAGTCGGCATAGCCGTGGTTGTAGTAGAAGCGGCGCATCGTCTCTTCGTCGGACTGCAGCTTGTCCGGATCGTAGACGTCGTCGCGCTGGATGAAGCTCAGAATGCCGGTCTCGCGCAGCGAGATCACCTGCTTCAGCCGGCCGTCGGAAAAGGCGTTGTTGCCGACGATGCTGATCGAGGCGATCTTCGTGCGGTCGCCTTCCTGGATGTTGTAGATGACGTTGACGCGGCCCTGGCCGATCGGCTGGGTCTGCGCGGTCACGATGGCGTCGCTGCGGCCGATGGAGACATAGGCGGCCTTGATCGCCTCGACGTCGGCATCGACCGTGACCTGCGAATAGGGTCCGCGCGGCGAGGTCTGGACGGTGGCGGTGAGCTGCTCGTCCTTGATCTTCGAATTGCCCTGGAACAGCACCTGGTTGACGATCTGGTTCTCGTCGACCTGCACGGTCAGGGTGCTGCCGGACTGGCTGATCCGCACGTTTGAGAACAGCCCCGTCGAATAGAGACGACGGACCGCCGCATCCTGGTCGGCGTCGGTGACGTTCTGCCCCGGCCTGATCTGCATGAAGCCGCGGATCGTCTCGCTATCGACGCGGCTGTTGCCGCTGACCGCGATGCGATTGACCACTGCGGCGTTGGCCGCCGACGTCGCGGCGACCTGCACGGTCAGCGTGGTGGCGGCGAGGACGGTCGAAGAGAGCGCGATAGCGGCCACCGCGCGCAGGGTTTTCGTTCCAGCCTTCATATTTCCAACCACCTTGTCGTCTTCTTGCCGTTGAGCAGGACGTGCATTTCCAGAGTCTGCCTTGTACCGGCTTTGGTAGGGCGTTCAAGCAAACTCGTCTCAGTGGATTGAGGAATCGGAAACGCCGTTGCAAGGCGGTCACGAACCATGCCGTCATGGTTAACCAATTCTGTCCCCCCGGAGCCGGCCAGACGCCCCTACACCTGGCCGGAAATGTCGTTCCAGAATGCAAATATCATGAGCATCGTGACGAGAGCGAGACCGATCTTGAAGCCGAGTTCCTGGACCCGCTCGCTCAGCGGCCGCCCGCGCACCGCCTCGAAGGCGTAGAACAGGAGGTGCCCGCCGTCGAGCATCGGAATCGGCAACAGGTTGAGGATTCCGATCGAGATCGACAAGAGCGCCGCCAGGTTGAGCAGGGCGCCGAGGCCGATCGTCGAGACCTGGCTCGACACCTGGGCGATGCGGATCGGCCCGCCGATCTGGTCGGCGCTCTGGCGGCCCGTGACGACCTGGCCGATGAAGACGACCGTCTGGCTGGCGACGAACCAGGTCTGGGACACGCCGTATTGCAGCGACTCGACCGGGCCGAGTTCCTCCACCCGGAAGCCGCCATTGGCATTGTCCGCCCGCAAGCCCACCACCGGCATGGTGAAGCTGTTGCCGAATTCGTCCTCGCGCGCCTCGATCCGTGGCGTCACCGTCAGCTCGACCGTCCGGCCGCCGCGCTCCACCTCGAAGGTGATCGGGTTGGCGCCCACCGCGGCGACGTGGCGCTGCAGGTCGGAGAAGTAGCCGATCGCCTCGCCGTCGGCGGACAGCACCCGGTCGCCGGCCTCGAAGCCGGCCGCCATGGCGGGCGAATCCGGCTCGACGCCGGAGACCACCGGATCGCCGACGACCCGGCCGCTGACGAAGACCACGGCGGCGAAGATGACGATGGAGAGGATGAAGTTGGCGATGGGGCCTGCCGCGACCGTCGCGGCGCGGCGCCCGACGCTCGCCGCCGGAAAGGCATGCCGCCGCTCGGCCTCGCTCATCGCCGAAACGCCCTCGCGATCGGGCACCGATGCCGCGTTCTCGTCGCCGAGGAACTTGACGTAGCCGCCGAGCGGGATCGCGGCGAGCTTCCAGCGCGTCCCCTGGCGATCGGTGAAGCCGATCAGCTCGGGGCCGAAGCCGACCGAGAAGGTCAGCGCCTTGATGCCGCACAGGCGGCCGATCAGGAAGTGGCCGAGTTCGTGGAAGAAGACGATGATCGTCAGGACGAACAGGAACGGCACGATGTAGATCAGGCCATGGCTCCAAAGGCCGGAGGTGATCGCTCCGATGTCCATGTCTCGTCTCTCCTTGGTGGCGGCAGGGCTGCCTGCCGGATTCTATAGCAGTGGCGGGCGGTGCCGCAAATGCCCGCGCCGGCGCCTCGTGCGACCTGCGGTCGATCCCCTTCGGGATACCCGGCTTCCACCCGGCCCGATGGCCGCACCGATTCGAGACCAGATCCTGTCCGATCGATCGGACCGGGTCTCAGATCGGAAACAGTCCGGCCGCAGGACTGGCGAAACCGGCGACGAACATCCCGACCAGCCAGGCGACGGTGGTCGCCACGATCAGGGCGTCGATCCGGTCCATCAGCCCCCCGTGGCCGGGAATGAGGCGGCCGGAATCCTTCACTCCGAAGCGGCGCTTGATCCAGGATTCGTAGAGATCGCCCGCCTGGCCCGCAACCGACAGGACGGCCGCCAGGACGACGATCAGCGGACCGGCGACGTTCCCCGCACCATAGGCGAAGAGCGAGCCCAAGGCGATGGCCGCGACGAGCCCGCCCAGCGCGCCCGACATGGTCTTCTTCGGCGAGACCATCGGCAACAGTTTCGGCCCGCCCAGGGAGCGGCCGGTGAAGTAGGCGAAGATGTCGGTCGACCAGACGACGGTGACGAGGAAGCCGATGGTCAGGAGCCCCGGCAGGTCGTCGCCGCGCAGGAGAGCGGGCGGAAAGGTCGCCGCCCCCGCATAGAAAAGGCCGCCGACGAGCCAGTCGGCCTTGCGCTCGCTCCGGTCGATGAAGGCGAGGAACCCCGTGCCGGCGAAGAAGACCGCCAGGGCGGCGAGATCGAAGCCGCAGGCGAAGAGGATGAGCGAGAGGTAGAAGACGCGCCGCCCGAAGGTGAAGTGCGGCCGCAGCCGCCTCGCCCGGGTGATCCTCGTCCATTCGTCGAAGACGATGAAACCGGTCGCGCAGCACAGGATCCGGAACCACCAGCCGCCGGCGAACACCAGCAGCAGGACCAGAACCCCGAGCACCACGGCCGAGATCAACCGTGAACGCAGATCGCTCCAGCTACCCTCGGTGAAGAATCGTCTGACCCCGAGCCCCATCTCGTCAGGATGCAATTTCCCGCGACAGTCCCCCGTAGCGGCGATCGCGGCTGGCATATTCGGCGATGGCGTCCTCGAACGCCTTGCGGTCGAAGTCCGGCCACAGGCACGGCAGGAAGACGAATTCGGAATAGGCCGCCTGCCACAAAAGGAAGTTCGACAGCCTGAGTTCGCCGCTGGTGCGGATGATGAGGTCCGGGTCGGGGATGCCGGCGGTGTCCATGTGCTCCCCGAGATAGTCGGCGGTCAGCGCGTCGAGGGTGACCTCGCCGGCGGCGAACTTCTCGGCGATCCGCCGCACCGCCCTCGCCACCTCGTCGCGGGCGCCGTAGTTGAAGGCGATGACGAGGGTCTGGCGGCCGTTGTCCTTGGTGAGGTTCTCGGCCTCCTCGAGCAGCGAGCGGATGTCGGCCGACAGGTCGTCCCGCGCGCCGATCACCCGAACCCTGACGCCCTCCTTGTGGAGATCGGCGAGATCGCGGCGGATGAAGTGCCGGAGCAGCCCGAGCAGTTCCTCGACCTCGTCCTTCGGACGCCGCCAGTTCTCCGAGGAAAACGCGAACAGGGTCAGGTACTCGATGCCGAGCTCGCCGGCGGCGCGCACGGCCGCACGCACCGCCTCCACCCCGCGGCGATGGCCCATGCTGCGTGGCAGGCCGCGCGCCCGCGCCCAGCGTCCGTTGCCATCCATGATGATGGCGACATGTCGGGGATGCCGCACTGTCCTCGCCCTTCCCTGCGATTGGCCTGCCGGCGCGACGCGCCGACGATCACACGTCCTTACACCTGCATGATTTCGCCTTCCTTGCCGGAAAGCAATTTGTCGATTTCCGCAATCGTGTCGTCGGTCATCTTCTGGACCTTGTCCGACTGCTGGCGGCTCTCGTCCTGGCCGATGTCGCCGGCCTTCTCGGCCTTCTTCAGCGTGTCCATGCCGTCGCGGCGAACGTGGCGGACGGCGACCTTGGCGCTCTCGGCGTACTGGTGGGCGACCTTGACGAGTTCCCGGCGGCGCTCCTCGTTCAGCTCCGGCAGCGGGATGCGCAGGGTCGTGCCGTCGGTGATCGGGTTGAGGCCGAGGCTGCTCTCGCGGATCGCCCGCTCCACCTTGCCGACCATCTGCTTGTCCCACACCGTCACCGCCACCATGCGCGGCTCCGGCACGGTGACGTTCGCCACCTGGTTGAGCGGCATCTGGGAGCCATAGGCCTCGACGGTGATCGGATCGAGGAGATTGGCCGAGGCGCGGCCGGTGCGAAGACCCGCCAGATCGCTCTTCAGGCTGTTCACGGCGCCTTCCATGCGGCGCTTCAGTTCATTGAGATCGAATTCGGCCATGGTGCGGGTCCTTCTCTGAAATCCTTGCGGGTATGGGGGAACGCTTCAATCCGATACGATCGTCGCGCGGCCGGCGCCAGCCAGGATCCGGGCGAATTCGCCCTTCTGGTGGATCGAGAAGACGACGATCGGAATGTGGTTCTCGCGGGCGAGCGCGACGGCCGCGACATCCATGACGGCGAGGCCGCGTCCCAGCACCTCGGCATGGGTCAGCCGGTCGAATCGCTCGGCATCGGGCACGAATTTCGGATCGGCGGAATAGATGCCGTCGACCTGGGTGCCCTTGAACAGGGCCGCGGCGCCCATTTCGGCGGCCCTGAGGGCGCCGGCGGAATCGGTGGTGAAGAACGGATTGCCGGTGCCGCCGGCGAAGATCACGACCCGGCCGGCCGCCTGGTGGGCGAGCGCGGCGCGCTGGGTGAAGTTCTCGCAGATCTCCGGCATGGCGATGGCCGAGAGGACGATCGCGTCGATGCCCATCTTGGTGAGCGAGGTCCGCAGCGCCAGCGCGTTGATGACGGTGCCGAGCATGCCCATGTGGTCGCCGGTCACCCGGTCGCCGCCCTTGGAGGCGACCGCGACGCCGCGAAAGATGTTGCCGCCGCCGATCACGATGGAGATCTCGACGCCCAGCGCCCGCGCCTCGGCGATGTCGGAGGCGATCCGGTCGACCACCGCGACGTCGATGCCGAAGCCCTGCTCCCCCATGAGCGCTTCGCCCGACACCTTCAGCAGGACGCGGCGGTAGCGGATTTCCGAGGTCATCTGATATCCTGTCTCATACCTTCGGCCCGGTCTTCGACCGGTGCCAAGGGGTTCACGCTCAATCGCCCCGCGGGCTCGATACCTGTGACCCGGGATCGGTCTCCCGGGTCACAGGTATCGGTCCGGGCACCGCGCGCCGTCTTCGCCCGCCGGCCGGCCGATTTCCTTCGCCGCCGGCACGAGGACAACCTCCCCGCGCCTGCGGGTCCTCACCCGCGAAGCGCCTCGCGCCTCGCCGCTTGCGCCAGCCGATACAATAAGGGCGCCCGCTTGTGAAGCGAGCGCCCGATCAAGTGGATCGCCAAAGCGACCGAACCGCCGGCCGAGCGTTTGCGAAGACGCCCGGCGCGGACAGGATCACTTCTTGCCGGCGGCCGCGGCGACCTCGGCGGCGAAATCGCTCTCTTCGCGCTCGATGCCCTCGCCGAGGGCAAAGCGGACGAAGGCGGTGATCTTCGCCGGGGCGCCGATCTCGGCCTCGGCCTCGGCCAGGGCCTTCTCGACGGTGAGGTCCGGGTTGATCACGAAGTTCTGCTTGAGGAGGACGACCTCCTCGTAGAACTTGCGCAGCCGGCCCTCGACCATCTTCTCGATGATGGCCTCGGGCTTGCCCGACGCCCGCGCCTGCTCGGAGAAGATCGCCTTCTCGCGCTCGACGACCGTCGGATCGATCTCCTCGGCATTCAGGGCCAGCGGATTGGTGGCGGCGACATGCATCGCCACCTGACGGCCGAAGGCCGCGAGCTTGGCCTTGTCGCCCGTCGATTCGATCGCGACGAGGACGCCCAGCTTGCCGAGGCCGTCGGCGACCTGGTTGTGGATATAGGTCGCGACGACGCCGTCGGAGACCTGCAGCATCGCGGCGCGGCGCAGGCTCATGTTCTCGCCGATCGTGGCGATCGCATCGCGGATCGTGTCGGCGACGGGCTTGCCGGAGGCCGGATAGGTGGCCGTCGAAACCGCTTCGACGCTGCCGTCGGTGGCGAGCGCGACGGTCGCGATGCCGCGCACGAGGGTCTGGAAGGCCTCGTTGCGGGCGACGAAGTCGGTCTCGGAATTGACCTCGACGACGACGGCCTTGGTGCCCTCGGCGGCCGCACCGATCAGGCCCTCGGCGGCGGTGCGCCCGGACTTCTTGTCGGCCTTTGCGATGCCCTTGGTGCGCAGCCAGTCGATCGCCGCCTCCATGTCGCCGTTGGTCTCCGCAAGAGCGGTCTTGCAGTCCATCATGCCCGCGCCGGTCTTCTCGCGCAGGTCCTTCACCATCGAAGCGGAAATTGCCATCTTCAGCCTTCCTCGGAAATGATTTGGCGCACCGGCTCTGTGGGAACGGGTGCGCCGCAAATGTGACGCGATGATTACACGCTCGATCGGGGTCGGAGCGAGGCCAGACCGGCCGCCCTCGCTCCGCAATCCCCGGAAGGCGGGCTCAGCCGGCCGCCTGGCCCGTCGCGCTGTCGGCCAGTTCGGCCGCCTCGCCGGCCGACGCACCGCCGACCGCCGCATCTTCCGGCAGCTCTTCGACGGGGGCGTCTTCCATCTCGCCGATGTCGATGCCCATGTCGCCCTGCTGGCGGGCGAGGCCGTCGACGGCGGCGCGGGCGATCAGGTCGCAGTAGAGCGAGATCGCGCGGGCGGCGTCGTCATTGCCCGGGATCGGGTAGTCGATCGGCACCGGATCGCAGTTCGAATCGACCACCGCGACGATCGGGATGTGCAGGCGCTTGGCCTCCTCGATCGCGATCGACTCCTTGTTGGTGTCGATGACGAAGATCATGTCCGGCACGCCGCCCATGTCGCGAATGCCGCCGAGGGCCCGGTCGAGCTTGTCGCGCTCGCGGGTGAGCGTCAGGCGCTCCTTCTTGGTGAAGGCCTGGGCCTCGCCGCCGGCGAGCATCTCGTCGAGCTTGCGCAGACGCTGGATCGACGCCGAAATCGTCTTCCAGTTGGTCAGCATGCCGCCGAGCCAGCGGGAATTGACGTAGTACTGGGCCGAGCGCTGGGCGGCGTCGGCGACGAGATCGGACGCCTGGCGCTTGGTGCCGACGAACAGGACGCGGCCGCCGCGGGCGACCGTGTCGGAGACGGCGAGCAGCGCACGGTGCAGGAGCGGCACCGTCTGGGCGAGATCGAGAATGTGGATGTTGTTGCGCGCACCGAAGATGTACGGCGCCATCTTCGGGTTCCAGCGGTGGGTCTGGTGACCGAAGTGGACGCCCGCTTCGAGGAGCTGGCGCATCGAGTAGTCTGGCAGAGCCATATCGTGATCGTCCTTTGACCGGTTATGCCTCCACGGAAAGAAGCGACAGGATGTCGCCACCGGTGGGCGGGAACGGACCGGAGCTGCAGGCGCCAGTCGATCCAACCCGGTTTCCGTGTGTGGAATGGGGGGCGCCATACCGCAATCTCGCGGAGTTGGCAACCAAAGCGGCGTCCGAAAGCCGGGAACGGTCCGCCGCACCGCTGAGATGCGATCCGCCGCGGCGGGTTTCAAGCCCGGCGGGGCGCCCGCCGGCAGACGGTGATCGGACGCCTCAGCGGCCGCCCGGACGGCCCCTCAATCGGCTTCGGGAGCCGGGCACGCCGCCGCCGCCTGCATGTCGAGGCTGACGAGCCGGGTCTTCAGCGCATAGCCATCGAATTTCAGGATCTGATTGCCGGTCACGCCGTTCTCGAAGAGCGTGTAGATCGTCTCGAAGACCGGCAGGCCGTTCTCGTTGCTGTCGGAGTTGTAGAAGGATTCGCTGATCCGCCAGGCCGCGAGGCCCGCGAGCCGGGCCGCGATGGCCTCCGGCGCGGACGCGGCCGGATCCTGCGATTCTGCGATCTTCGCGTCGTCCGCGCGCTTGCCCTCGGAGCCGTCGTCGGCCCGTCCGCCGGCCCGGTCCTGCGGTGCGGCCGCGGCCGCGTCCCCGTCGGGCGCGTCCGAAGCGGGCGCATCCGCTTCGCGCTCGCCTGCCTCGGGCGTCACCGCCTCGGAGCCATCGGACTCGGGGCCATCGGAGCCCGTGGGCAGCGCTTCGTCCGCCGCCTGTCCCGGCCGCGCGCCATAGCCGGCGATCTCTTGCGCCAGTGCGTCCTTGCCCAGCGGCATGACGATGACGGTGCTCGTCGTATGCTTCTCGGCATCCGCGTCGCCCTGGAAGACCGGGCTCTCGATGATCGGCACGCCGGCCTTCGCCGCCGCGATGATCTCGCGGGTGTGCTGGACCGGGAAGGTCGAGCGCGGCAGCGTGACCTCGCGCGCCTCCGGCTCGTCATAGGCGACGACGGTCGCGTCCTCGGATATGGTCGCCGTCCCCTTGGTGGTGGTGTCCGGCTGGGAATCGATGAAGCTCTCGGCGTCGAAACCGAAGCTCCGGGCGTCGCGGCTCTCGCTCAGGCGCACCTGCTGGTCGGTGACGACGATCTCCTGATCCTTGATGAACCGCGCGACGAAGCGGTAGTCGATGCCGTAGCCGGCGCAGTCGCCGGTCTCATTGAGGGCGACCGCGATCTTGCCGTCGACGCCGAGAAGCTGCTCGCTCGCCTGGTCGAGGCCGACGTCATAGGCGGCCCGGTGCGGCGCGAGCCGGACCGGCTCCGCCGCGCCGGCGGAACCGGGCGCGAGGCCTGCCGCGGCGGCGAGGAGCCCGGAGGCGAGGACGGGCAGGAAAACGGCTCGTGGCGTCATGAAGTTCGATCTTTCACTCATGGCGAGGATGGGCTACCGAACGCTGAAAGCCGTTCTGCGCCGAAGGTCGCGATCTGCCGCACTGCAGAACACCCGATCTTCGGTCCTATTCGCGTCAGAAGAGGAAGACAACATCATGGCCGACACGATCGAAGCGCGCCTTTCCGCCGCCGGCGTCACCCTGCCCGAAGCCGCCGCCCCCGCCGCGAACTACATTCCGACCGTCACCTATGGCGCGATCCTGCAGACCTCCGGCCAGCTGCCGATGGAGAACGGCGCCCTCGCCGTCACCGGCAAGCACGGCACCGAGGTCGACGTCGAGACCGGCCAGAAGGCGGCGAGGCTCTGCGCCATCAACGTGCTCGCCCAGGCGAAATCGGCGCTCGGCGGCGACCTGTCGAAGATCGGCCGGCTGTTGAAGATCACCGTCTTCGTCGCCAGCGACCCGTCCTTCGCCGAACAGCACAAGGTCGCCAACGGCGCCTCGGACTTCTTCGTCGAGATCCTCGGCGACAAGGGCCGCCACGCCCGCTCCGCCGTCGGCGTCCCGGCCCTGCCGATGAACGCCGCCGTCGAGGTCGAAGCCACCTTCGAGATCGCCTGACGTGACGACGCGCTATGACGGACCGTTCCGCTGGCTGGTGGAACGGCCGATCGCCCATCGTGGCCTCCACGACGGCAACCGTGACATCCCGGAAAATTCGGTCCCGGCCGCCCTCGCCGCGATCGCCGCCGGCTATGCCATCGAATGCGACGTGCAGATGTCGGCCGACGGCACGCCGCACGTCTTTCACGACGCCACGGCCAACCGGATGACCGGCCGCCACGCCGCCGTCGCAGCCCTGTCCGACAGCGATCTCGCCGGCCTCACCCTCGGCCGCACGACGTCCGGCATCCCGACGCTGGAGAAGTTCCTCGCCCTCGTCCACGGCCAGGTGCCGCTGGTGGTGGAGCTGAAGGGCGCCGAGAAGACCCGCGACCCGGATTACTTCAGCCGCGTCAAGCCGCTGATCGACGCCTATCCCGGCCATCTGGCGCTGATGTCCTTCGACGAGTGGCTGATCGACCAGATGCTCGCCGACCGCCCGGCCGAGCGCCCGATCGGGCTGACGGCCGACGGCAAGCGCGCCGGCGTCCTGTCCGCCCACCGCGAGATCTTTTCGCGGGGCTGCGACTTCGTGTCCTACGACGTCCACGACCTGCCCAATGCCTTCGTCGACTTCGTGCGGGGCGAAAGGCAGGCGCCGGCGATCTCCTGGACGGTCCGCAACGAGGCGGAACACGCGGTCAGCCGGCTCCATGCCGACCAGATCACCTTCGAGGACTTTGCGCCGCAACAGTGATCCCTTGCGCTGCGGCGGGGAAGGGTTACTTCTGCCGGTATGAGGCAACAGCCAGACCCCGCCGAAGCGGCCATCACGATCAGGGTCGCCGACAGGATCGCCGCGGTCGACGCGGCGACCTGGGACCGGCTGGCGACGACGCGCCTCGCGGGCGCCGAAGCCCCGCAGGCAGATCCGCAAGCAGATCAGCAGGCAGATGACGTCGCCGTCCCGATCGCGGCGACGCCGGACGCTGCCGATGCAGCCCCCTCGCCCGGCAACCCGTTCCTCTCACACGCCTTCCTGACATCGCTGGAGGATGCCGGCTGCGTCGGCGAGCGGGCCGGCTGGCTGCCCCAGCATCTCGTTCTGGAGGATGCCGGCGGCGCCATCGTCGGCGTCGCGCCGGCCTATCTCAAGTCCCACAGCCAGGGCGAATACGTCTTCGACCACGGCTGGGCCGACGCCTTCGAGCGGGCCGGCGGGGACTATTATCCGAAGCTGCAGATGTCGGTGCCGTTCACGCCGGTCACCGGGCCGCGGCTCCTCGTCGGCTCCGGCCCGGAGGCAGACGCGCGCCGCGTCGCGCTGGCGGCCGGCGCACGGGCCTATCTGTCGCAGACCGGCATCTCCTCCGTCCACGCGACGTTCCTGGAACCTGCCGACGTCGCCGCCCTGTCACAGGCCGACTGGCTGCACCGGATCGACCAGCAGTTCCACTTCTTCAACCACGGCTATGACAGCTACGACCGGTTCCTCGAGACCCTCGCCTCGAGAAAGCGCAAGGCGCTGAAGAAGGAACGCCGCGAGGCGCTGGCGAACGACGTCACGGTCGAATGGCTGACCGGCAGCGACCTCACCGAGGCCGCCTGGGACGCCTTCTTCGCCTTCTACATGGACACCAGCAGCCGCAAATGGGGCCGGCCCTATCTCAACCGCCGCTTCTTCTCGCTGATCGGTGAGCGGATGGCGGGTCGCATCCTCCTGGTCATGGCGAAGCGCGAGGGCCGCTACATCGCCGGCGCGCTCAACTTCATCGGCACCGAGGCGCTCTACGGCCGCAACTGGGGCTGCATCGAGGACCATCCGTTCCTGCATTTCGAGCTCTGCTACCACCAGGCGATCGACTTCGCGATCGAGAGGAAGCTCGCCGTCGTCGAGGCCGGCGCCCAGGGCCAGCACAAGATCGCGCGGGGCTATGAGCCGGTGACCACCCACTCGGCACACTACATCGCCCATCCCGGCCTTCGCCGCGCCATCCGCGACTATCTGGAGGCCGAGCGCGACGAGGTGGAGCGGGTGGTCGAGGTGCTGGGCGAGCACACGCCGTTCAGGCGGGGATAGCGTCGAGATCCGAGCCGTGCCGAACGCACGGATCGAATCGAGATTTTCAAATCGAGGCTGCCTGGCTCGGCAAGAGATGACAGACGCCGAACATCGCGAAGTCGCGCGCATTTTCGGTGATGACGGTCAACCCGTTGACATGCGCCGTTCCCGCAATGAGGGCATCTCCTATTCCAGGGTTCCCGCCACGAGCGATGGCACGAGCTTCCAGCTTGCCGGACAGTGCCGCCGTCGGAAGATCGACTGGCAGGAACGCGCCGCCAAACTCCACGAGCACCGTCTCGAGCCACTTGCGAAGCTCGCCAGCCTTGGCTGTTGCGCCCCTGAGATCGAGACGCTCGATCCCTCTTTCGAGCTCATGGAGCGTAACGACCGACATGAACACGAGTCCGTCCCGATCTGTCTGCCTGAGCCAATGTGCGAAGCTCGGTGAAAAAGTCTTCTTCCTCGGCGCCAATGTCGAGATGACGTTGGTGTCGATCAAATAGCCTTTCACAGATCGACGTCTCGCGAGGGAGAGCGATTGCGTTCCAGATCCGCGTCGTCTCCTGGAAACGCCATAAGATGGTCGACCAGCCCCGGCTTTCGCCTCGCCGCCGCGTCGCGTGCGGCATCCGCGGCTTCGATTGGAACGATCGCTGCAACGGCGATGCCGTCGCGCGTGATCCTCACGATTTCCCCATGCGCCGCACGGTCGACCACGTTCGAGAGGTCGGCCTTGGCATCCTGCAAAGTGACGTTCGACATGTGCTGTCCATCGGGTGGCTTTTACCGAAATTAATGTCGAACGCTTTGTCTGCAATTGCAAGACGAGGCGTGCCGACGCCATCGACAAGATCGCCCCTGCGACTACCATCCGGCTCGACGAATCACAGCTTCCGGAGCCCCCATGACCACCGCCCTCCCCCCCTATGAAGACGGCAACCTCTTCGCCAAGATCCTCAAGGGCGAGATCCCCAGCGAAAAACTCTTCGAGACCGACGTCGCCCTCGCGATCATGGACGTGATGCCGCAGTCGAAGGGGCACTGCCTGGTGATCCCCAAGGCGCCCGCGCGCAACCTTCTCGACGCCTCCGACGAGACGCTGCAGGCGGTGATGCCGCAGGTGGCGAAGCTCGCCCGCGCGGCGAAGGCGGCGTTCTCGGCGGACGGGGTGCGGATCGCGCAGTTCAACGAGGAGGCGGCCGGGCAGACGGTGTTCCACCTGCACTTCCACGTCATCCCGATGTATCAGGGTGTCGAGCTGACGCGCCACGCCTTCGGCGACGTGCCGATGGCGACCCTCAAGGACCACGCCGAGGCGATCCGGGCGGAGCTGGCGAAGGGATAGGTGCCCCGACGATAGGTGCCCAGCCAATTCTTCGTCTTGCGCTGGTTGGCGAGGGCGCTCCGCTCTTGCCACTCTCGTTCACGACCTGCGGTACCCGCCCCTCTAGCTGCCAGCACCTTGTTGTCGCGGCGTTGCGCCGGGACGGGTTCGACAAGGTTGCAGCGTCACACGTGGCGCGGCGCCCCCTCGCCCTTCGAGGCTCCGCCTCGCTGCGCTCGTCGTCGCGCCTCAGGATGAGGCGGCAGGAGAGGCTGCGGCATCGTTCGCGACGATGCTCGCCGCGGCGGTCTCCCCATCCCTCATGCTGAGGTGCGAGCAAGGCGAGCCTCGAAGGACGGGGGATTGGCCGCACACCTCTGAAATGCGGTGTCGCTCGCGCCGCTTCCACACCAGAGCCCCTGGAGGGCGAAGCAACCCGCGGGATGATGTCCGCCAGGCCGAGAATAGCCCCGGCGCCGCGGTCGAAGGCCCGCTCGCCAGAAGGCGTCCCTCACCCCGACGCCGCCACCAGCGCCCATCCTCCGATCACCAGCTCGGCCGCCAGGATCCCCAGGAGGATCCGCCGCCGCGACAGTTCGAAGGCGGCGAAGCCCGCGGCCAGCGACGTGACGCGCACCCAGGTCGGGATGTCGGCGAGCGCGCCGGACGGATAGAACACCAGCTGGGCGATGACGGCGGCCACCAGCGCGGTCGCGATGGTGCGGGCGATGGCCGCCGCCTCGCCGGTCTCGTCGATGCGATTGGCCGAAAGGACGCCGAGATAGCGCCACATGTCGGTTGGCAGCCAGCCACCGAGGAGGATGAAGGCGTAGGGCCACCAGGGCACGACGTTGGAATAGGCCCACTCCGACATCAGGCCGCCTCCCGCCGCGCCTTGAGAAGGCGCCCGCCGACATAGGCGACGATCCCGCCGCCGATGCCGGCGACCAGAAGCTCGTAGCCGGGCGACAACAGATGCGCAGGCGGCAGCGCCGCCATGCCGCAGAACAGCGCCAGTCGGCCGGAGACATCCCGCGCCGAGCCATAGAGCGAGGTGAAGAAATACACCGGCGTCAGGAAGGCCAGCGCCCCCGTCGCCAGCGCCGGAAGCTGGCCCATCAGGTTGAAGACGACGGCGACCAGAACCGTGTTGATCGCCGTCAGCGTCACCGCGAAGCCGCCGAAATAGGCCGCCCGCTTGTCCCGGGGGACGTTCTCCATGCGCTCCATGGCGAACACCCAGGCGGTGATCGCGACGAAATGCGACAGGAACAGGAGCGTCGCGGTGCGCGTCTTCGCGCCGCGCAGCTCCGGCATCAGCGCCACCACCATCGGCGTCATGCGCAGCGACGACAGGGCGACGGCGAAGGCGGCGGCGGGCAGCGATGTGCCGGCGGTGATGGCGCCGATCAGGATGATCTTGGCCGGCAGCGCCCAGACCACGGCGGTCATGAAGGCCGCCTCCTGCCAGGAGATGCCGGCCTCGCGGCAGAGCCCGGCAAAGCCGAAGAAGGCCGTCGTCAGGATCAGCGCCGGCGGGCTGAGGATCCCCTTCATGCCGAGGAGAATCCAGTGGGCCGTCGAGCGCTCGGGCAATTCGGGATCGGGGGCTGTCATGAGCCGGACCGGCTCCAAGGGCGGGTGTTCAACGAAAGACGGCCCGGCCAGCGCAACACGCCGGCCGGGCCGCTGTCGTCATAGGGACCGACGGCCATGGCCGTCAATCGGTGGACAGACGGCCATGGCCGTCAATCGGATCGTCGAGCGCAGGCGCCGCGTTAGGACCGCGCCTGCCGCCATCAGTTCGAGCGCCGCGGCACCTTCGGCACCGAGCTCGCGCGGCGGCTCTTCGGCGCCGGCGCCTCGGCGGCGGGCGCAGCGCCGTCCTCGTCGTCCTCCGGCGCGTCGTCGATATCCGAGCCGTCGGCCGCCACCGCGACCGGCTTCTTCTTGGCGCCGTCGGCGCGCTTCTGCTCGGACGAGCGCTTGGCGCGCGGCGGGGGCACCTCGTCGGCGATCGCCTCGAGGGCGATCTTCGTGCCGCCCGCGCCGTCGTCGACGACCAGCACCTTGACGGTGCCGCCATGCTTCAGCTTGCCGAACAGGACCTCGTCGGCGAGCGGCTTCTTGATGTGCTCCTGGATGACGCGCGACAGCGGCCGCGCCCCCATGTTCTCGTCATAGCCCTTGTCGGCGAGCCACTTGACGGCTTCCGGCGAGAGCTCGAAGACGACGCCCCGCTCGGAGAGCTGGGCCTCGAGCTGCATGACGAACTTCTCGACCACCTGGTGGATCACCGGCGTCGGCAGGGCGCCGAACGGGATGATCGCGTCGAGGCGGTTGCGGAACTCCGGCGTGAACAGGCGGTTGATCGCCTCCTCGTCGGCGCCGGTGCGCCGCGAATGCCCGAAGCCGATGTTGGCCTTGGCCATCTCGGCCGCGCCCGCATTGGTCGTCATGATCAGGATGACGTTCCTGAAGTTGATCTGCTTGCCGTTGTGATCCGTCAGGCGGCCATGATCCATGACCTGCAACAGGATGTTGAACAGGTCCGGATGCGCCTTCTCGATCTCGTCGAGGAGCAGGACGCAGTGCGGATGCTGGTCGACGCCGTCGGTCAGAAGACCGCCCTGGTCGAAGCCGACATAGCCCGGAGGCGCGCCGATCAGCCGCGAGACGGTGTGCCGCTCCATGTATTCTGACATGTCGAAGCGCAGGAGTTCCACCCCGAGGGACGACGCCAGCTGACGCGCCACCTCGGTCTTGCCGACGCCGGTCGGGCCGGAGAAGAGATACGAGCCGATCGGCTTGTCCGGCTCGCGCAGGCCCGCCCGCGACAGCTTGATCGCCGAGGCGAGATTGGCGATCGCCTCGTCCTGACCGTAGACGACGCGCTTCAGCTGCTCGTCGAGATGGGCCAGCACCTCCTCGTCGTCCTTCGACACCGCCTTCGCCGGGATCCGCGCCATGGTGGCGATCGTCGCCTCGATCTCCTTGACGCCGATCTGCTTCTTGCGCCGGGATTCCGGCAGCAGCATCTGCGACGCCCCGGTCTCGTCGATCACGTCGATCGCCTTGTCCGGCAGCTTGCGGTCGGTGATGTAGCGGGCCGACAGCTCGACCGCGGACTTGATCGCGTCATTGGTGAACTTCACCCGGTGGAAGTCCTCGAAATAGGGCTTCAGCCCCTTCATGATCGCGATCGCGTCGTCGACGGACGGCTCCTTCACGTCGATCTTCTGGAAGCGCCGGACGAGGGCCCGGTCCTTCTCGAAGAACTGCCGATACTCCTTGTAGGTGGTCGAGCCGATGCAGCGGATCGCCCCGGAGGACAGCGCCGGCTTCAGAAGATTGGACGCGTCCATCGCCCCGCCCGACGTCGCGCCGGCGCCGATCACCGTGTGGATCTCGTCGATGAACAGCACGGCGCCCGGATACTCCTCGAGCTCCTTGACGACCTGCTTCAGCCGCTCCTCGAAGTCGCCGCGATAGCGCGTGCCGGCGAGCAGCGTTCCCATGTCGAGGGAGAAGATCGTCGCGTCGGCGAGGACGTCCGGCACGTCGCCCTCGACGACCCGCTTGGCGAGGCCTTCCGCGATCGCCGTCTTGCCGACGCCGGGATCACCCACATAGAGCGGGTTGTTCTTGGAGCGGCGGCACAGCACCTGGATCGTCCGGTTGATCTCCTCGGCGCGGCCGATGAGCGGGTCGATCTTGCCGCCCCGGGCCTTGTCGTTCAGGTTGACGCAATAGGCCGTCAGCGCGTCGGGCGCCGCCTTGCGCTTGCCCTCGTCCTCCTGGCCGATGGTCGAGGCCTCGTCCTCGGCGCCGCGCAGGGGCCGGCTCTCCGAGGCGCCGGGGCGCTTGGAAATCCCGTGGGAGATGAAGTTGACCGCGTCGTAGCGGGTCATCTCCTGCTCCTGCAGGAAGTAGGCGGCATGGCTCTCGCGCTCGGCGAAGATCGCGACGAGCACGTTGGCGCCGGTCACTTCCTCGCGGCCGGAACTCTGGACGTGGATCACCGCCCGCTGGATCACCCGGTGGAAACCGGCGGTCGGCTTGGAGTCCTCTTCGTGCCCGGTGACGAGGTTGGCGAGCTCGGTGTCGATGTAGGAGGTCAGGTTCTTGCGCAGGAGGTCGAGATCGACGCTGCAGCCCCGCATCACGGCAGCAGCGTCCTTGTCCTCGAGAAGGGCCAAAAGCAGGTGCTCGAGCGTCGCGAATTCCTGATGTCGTTCGTTGGCAAGAGTGAGCGCCTGATGAAGTGCCTTCTCAAGGCTTTGCGAAAATGTCGGCAAGCTTCACCTCAATTCTTTTCCATCACGCATTGGAGCGGATGCTGGTGCTGACGGGCGAAATCCATGACCTGGGTGACCTTCGTCTCCGCCACTTCGAAGGTGTAGATGCCGCATTCGCCGACACCGTGATTGTGCACGTGCAGCATGATCCTCGTCGCGGCCTCGTGGTCCTTCTGAAAGAAGCGCTCCAGAACATGGATGACGAACTCCATCGGAGTGTAATCGTCGTTCAGAAGCAGGACCCTGTAAAGGCTGGGACGTTTGGTTTTCGGTTTGGTCCGGGTGATGACCGACGTGCCGCGATCGGTGCCGCCGCCGCCGTCCTTGTCATTGTCCTGGAGCCTCGCCGGCCTCGCGCCCAGCATCTCGTCCATTCCCGCTTCCGTCCGTTCAGCCAGCATCGCCATGGGTCGTATGTATGCACGTGTCATGAGAATTTAAGGAGCCTTTGCGACGCATCCCCCGCGGGGTCGTCGCCGCGCGTCGTCCGGTGAGAGACTAACGCAAAAAGGCCCGGCTGGAACCGGGCCTCTCGATCAATTTCGTCAGTCGGCGGCGCGCGGTCCGCCGCCAGCCACCCGCAGCGCAGACCTGCGTCCCGGCGCAGGTCAGTTGGCGGCCGCAACCGCCTTCTTCTCGGCGGTGACGGCGGTTTCCTTGGTGGCGGCCGCGGTCTTGTCGGCGACCTTGGTCATGGTGTCGGAGCTTGCCGCCACCGTCTGCTCGAACGGCTTGTAGGTCTGCTTGGCGATGTCGGCATAGATGTCGCCGATCTTGGTCATCTGCGCGACCCAGGTCTCGTAGGTCGTCTTGGCATATTCGCTCTGCAGCTCAATGGTCTTGTCGAGGGTCTTCGCCTGGAAGATCTTCTCCATCATCGCGGTCTGGGTCTCGTAGGACCGCTTGATGAAATCAGCCGTCTCGGTGCTGATCTGCTGGAAGCCCTTGCTCATCGCGGCGAACGACTTGAGCGCGTTGTCCATCGCCTCTTTGGTCATCTTGCCGGCGTCTTCATACATGTTCATGGGTCTCGTCCTTTCCGGTCCATACCGTCTCCGCGAAGGTCGCGTACGCTCTTCCGGCGCTCACGTGGTCCCCGCTGTTAATGACGAGCCCAATATATTGCATCGCACAAATCGACACAAGCAGAATTGCTGCAGCGCACCATCGGAGCGCGCCAGGCACGGCGCAGGCCGCCACACCGGCCACCACACCAGCACCCGGGCGTGACCTTTCGTCACCCCCGATTGCCGGGGATCAACGGAAAAAGGTGAGCAGGGTGAACGCAATGCGAATGATATAAACCGATTGGTAAGCGAACGCGGCTTAACCTCCTCGTCATCAAAAGGGCCCAACCAGAGGTTAGTCCCCGCATCCCGGCCGATCGATAGCGGAGGGAACGAAACCTCGCCGTGCCAACAACACGATCGAAGAGTTTTTGCGTGCCATTCGAACTGACGCATCTGAGAAGCACCGCCCGAACCCTGTCCAGGATGCTCGCCATCGCCATCGTCGGCACGGGTCTGTCGCTTGCCGGCGGGATGGGTGACGCTGGCGCCGCCAATCCGAAATATGCCGGTTTCGTGATCGACGCGAACAACGGCAAGGTTCTCTACCAGGACCGCGCCGACGAGTTGCGTTATCCCGCGTCGCTGACCAAGATGATGACGCTCTACCTCGCCTTCGAGGCGCTGAAGGGCGGCAAGATCAAGAAGACCGACAAGATGCCGGTCTCGGCCTATGCCGCCGCCCGGCCGCCCTCGAAGCTCGGGCTTCGCGTCGGCAGCACGCTGACGGTCGACGAGGCGATCAGTTCGCTGGTGACGCGCTCGGCCAACGATGCGGCCGTCGTCATTGCCGAATTCCTGGCGGGGTCGGAAGCGGCGTTCGCCCGGCGAATGACCGACAAGGCCCATCGCCTCGGCATGACGCGCACCGAGTTTCGCAACGCCAATGGCCTGCCGAATTCCGAGCAGAGAACGACCGCCCGCGACATGGCGACGCTGGGCATCGCGCTGCGCGAGCACTTCCCGGAATATTACGGCTACTTCTCCATCCGCTCCTACAATTTCCGCGGCCACCGGATCGGCAACCACAACCGCGTCCTCAACCGCTACGAGGGCGTCGACGGCATCAAGACCGGCTATATCAACGCCTCCGGCTTCAACCTCGTCTCGTCGGTGAAGACCGAGGGCAAGAGCGTCGTCGCCGTCGTCATGGGCGGCACCTCGGGCCGCTCGCGCGACGACCACATGGTGGATCTGCTGAAGCGCACCATGCCGAAGGCCAGCCGCCGCGACGGCGGCCCGCTGATCGCCGCCGCGCCCAATCCGAACGTCCAGGTGGCGGCCGCCATGCCGGATCTGCCGAAGCGCGGGCCCGTGCCCGACTTCCGCCCCGGCGCCGGCGGCATCTCGATCAACGACCGGATCGCCATGGCCTATGGCAGCGACGAGGGCGACCAGGTCGCGGCGCGCATGCCGATGCCGACGGCAAGGCCGCTGATGGGCCGCGACGCGATCAGGGCCGCCCTCACCGAAGAGCGCCCGGGCCGGTCCGGCGCGGCGGCGGCGATCCTGCCGCTGGCCCGTCCGGCCGCCCAGCGGGCGATGCCCCAGACCAGCGCCTCGCTCCTGCGCGAAGCCTCGGTCGACGGCGAGGCCACCGGCTCGATCGATCGCAACACCGCGGCCAAGGTCGTGCAGCAGCAGACGCCCTCCTCGCCCTGGGTCGTGCAGATCGCGGCGACGGATTCAGTCTCCCAGGCGATGGCGATGCTGAAGAAGGCCAAAAGCGCCGCAGGCTCCGAGTTGGCGACGGCCGAGCCCTTCACCGAAAGCGTCGACACCGGTGGCAGCACGCTCTACCGGGCCCGGTTCGCCGGCTTCGGCAGCAAGGACCAGGCGTGGAAGGCCTGCGCGGCGCTGAAGCGCAGCTCCTACAACTGCTACGCCGTCGCGAACTGAGCTTCATTCCCGCCGCCGCGCGGCGGGACGAAATCTAAGAGAACGCGCGGGGCATGACGCCCTGGCGGGGACGGCGCAGGCGTCGGCGGCAAGGCCCGGCGACGACGGCTGGCGCAGTCCGGCAACCGGTCGAACGGCATGACGCCGAATTGCCGGAGAAGACGACGCTTTCGAAAGCCCGTTCACCGGGCGCCCATGGGGGTGGGTGAAGGCGACGATGGCGCCGGGGGGAATTCGTCCACCCGGCCGTTCCGGCGGCGGTCCCGGCACTGCGGGCCGCCACCCTGTGTAGAGTTGCGAGGGGAAGTCATGTCGATCGAGAACCGAAATCTCACCGTTCCGCCCCGTTCCGGCCCCTGGCCGGATGCGGTGCCGGCTGGGGTCCATCCCCTGCAGCAGGCGGCGCTGCGTCTCGGCGAGGCGCGCGACGGCCGCTCGCGGATAAAGGCCAAGGAACTCGTCGGCCTCCTGTTGTCCTATGGCGCCCGCGCCTGGCGCTCGTCGCAGCCGGTGAGCCACACCCGCATCCGGGCGCTGGCGCCGACCGGCACCACCGCGGTGCGCATCCGCTTCCGCTGAGGGCGGCGCGGCCAGCCGGTTGCCGCCGCCGGTTCCTGCCGGCAGCGTCAGAAGACGCCGAGTTCCTGCAATGCGGCGGAGAGTTCCGGCGGCAGGCCGTCGCCGGCCTCGCCGAACGTCCTGACATCGCCCGGCGCATCCTCGCTCTTGAGGTACCGCCAGCCCTGGAATGGCCGCTTCGGCTGCTGGCGGGTGAGCACCAGCGTCGGGTCGAGCAGGATGCGGCAGCGGCCGATGCCGGTCTCGTCGGTGAACGGCTCGATCCCGGCGATCGCCTGACGGGCCTGCACGCTGCCGCGAATCACCCAGTAGAGCGAGCCGCCGTCGACGAGCTCGTCGATGCGCTTCGGCACCATGCGGGTGACGTGCCAGTGTGTTGCCGCACCGGACGTCGCCAGGCGATGCGCGATGAAGGCCGCGAGGTCGTCCACGCTGTCGGCGCCGACGCAGAGCTTGAGAAGATGAAGAGCCATGGCAGGGTTCTGGCGAACTGCGCCGTTCCTGCCAAGGCCGGTTCGGCGAATGGCCACCGAAATCGATGCCGGAAATCGGCGCCGGATACCGGAAGGCAATCGGCGACGGCGGTCGGCAACAGGCCGCCCGGCGAGCACGAGTGGCCGCGCTACGCGCCCAGCGGCCGCAAGCCGCAAGCCGGCCGCACGAGAAGCCACGCGCGAGCGCGATCCGCCGAATGTCGGCCGATGTCCAGCGCAATGAGACTCTTGGGGGAATTTGGTCCGGCTGGCGATGCGGCGGCGGTCTTCGCGGCCTCGCGCCCAGTCCGGCTATCGCCTCAGTTGGCCGCGATCGCGACCGTCTCCGCACTGGTGCAGAGGAAACCGAGCATCATCAATGCCGAAAAGATCGCGACCGTCCAAAGGGTCACGCCCCAGCACGACTTTCGTACGCTGTCATCCATGATCAGAAACTGTCCTGAACCCCAGAAACCAAGCAGGCGATCATTCCCCCCGATCGCGAGCTTGGGCGTTAATTATCGCTTAACATCGACCGCTACAAGCCGGTCCACGCTAAATTTTCCCGTACTGTAGCGGGCTCGCCTTGCACAGGGCTTAACCGGTGCCGGTCTCCCGTTGCAACCGGATGCGCGATACACTTTCACGACGGCGGGTCGGCGACGCCGGCCCCCACCCCGGCCCCCGGGGGGACGGGCGCCCTTCGCTGTGCCGCCTGCCCGCCTGCCCGCCTGCTCGCCTGCTCGCCTGCGACGAAAGTTGCCACCGGAGGATCTGCAGACATGCCCCTTGCCGCTGCCGACACCGTCGCCGTCGTCCTGTTCCTCGTGGCCTGGACCCTCTACAACTTCATGGTCGAGCGGCAGGCGCGCGCCGGCAACGGCCTGTCCGGGGCGATGAACGTCCAGCGCGGGGTGTGGATGCGGGCGATGCTGACCCGCGACCTCAGGATGATCGACACGGCGATCATGGCCGGCCTGCAGCAGGGCACCGCCTTCTTCGCCTCGGCCTGCATCTTCGCCATCGGCGGCTGCTTCGCCCTGCTCGGCTCCGCCGAGCGGATCTCGGCCATCGCCGCGGACCTGCCGTTTTCCGGCGGGCTCGACAAGCCGCTGGTCGAACTGAAGCTGTTCGGCCTCGTGGTGATCTTCTGCTACGCCTTCTTCAAGTTCGGCTGGTCCTACCGGCTGTTCAACTACTGCTCGATCCTGATCGGCGCGGTGCCGATGCGCGACGAGGCGGCCGCAGACATGGCCGCCGCCGAACGGGCGGTCGAGCGGGCCATCATCGTCAACCAGATCGCCGGCCGGCACTTCAATTCCGGGCTGCGGGCGATCTTCTTCTCCGTCGCCTATCTCGGCTGGCTGCTCGGCCCGCTGGTCCTCGTCGGCTCGACCGCCTTCGTCGTAGCGATCCTGCTCAACCGGCAGTTCCGCTCGCCGGCGCTGAAGATCCTGCGGGCGTGACCGTTGCGCCTGCCGGCGCGGGAAACAGCGCGTCGGTCCGGCCCTGCAGCCGGTAGGCGAGAAGGCCGAGATATTCGCGAATGGCGAAATGCACCTTCTCGACGTTGCGCACCGAGGCGCTGGAAGGCCGCCAGACCTCGGCGCCGCCGGGCGTGCGATAGTCCACCGGATAGGGCAGAACCTCGAAATCCGCCTGGCGGAAGCAGCCGACGGCCCGCGCCATATGGAAGGCCGAGGTGATCAGCAGCCAGGTCTCGCCAGGCTTCGGATCGGCGAGTTGTCTCGCGAAGACGGCGTTCTCGAAGGTGTCGCGGGCCTTGTCGTCGAGAATCAGGCGGTCCGGCGACAGGCCGGCACCGAGGAAGAATTCCTTCGCCGACAGGGTCTCGGCAATGTCCTGCGCAAGGATCGCGGCGTCGCCGCCGGAAAACAGGATCTTCGCCTCCGGGTAGCGCCGGGCGAGGATCAGCGCCTCGGTCGCCCGGTCGGCCGCCTCGTTGAATTCCGAGCGGCCCCGCGTCCTTGCGATCCTCGTGTCGAAGGCGCCGCCGAGAACGACGATGCCGGCGATCTTCTCGGGCAGGTCCGGCCGGGGAAAGCGATCCTCCAGCGACGCCATCATCAACAGGCCGAGCGGCGACAGGCTAACGACGGCAAGGCTCGCGAGCGCCAGCGCGACGAGCGTCAGCCCCGACCGCTTCCACCGCAAAAGGACCAGCAGCAGGCCGAGACCGGCGAGAAGCAGGATGGCGACGAGGGGCTGGACGAGAAACCAGACGATCTTGGCGACGACGAAGAACAGGATCTTTCACTCCGGGCGGCGGCCGGGCGTTCGTCGCCCGGCAGGGGCGGTCCGACCATAGCCGCCGCGCCCCGCCCATGCACCGGCGGGATGCGACTTCGCGGCGGCTGTTGCTAGAGCGCCTCGGATGGAGCCGTCTTCGCCGGGCCGGCGGGTCGCGCCGATTGTCGCCGCGCCGTCCTCGTCCCGGCGCTTGCGTCCCCGTCGTCGATCGGCGCTGCCGCCTCGCCCGTCCGATCATCCGGCGCAGCGGCCGGAGCAGCGCCCTCCCCCGCCAGCGTCACCGGCGTCTTCATGAGGATCTCGCGATGCGGGAAGGGAATGGCGATGCCATTCGCCTTGAAGGCGTCCCAGAGCGCCAGAAGCACCTCGCCGCGCACATTCGTGAGGCCCGCCTGCGGATCGCGGATCCAGAAGCGCAGGACGAAATCCAGCGACGAATCGCCAAAGCCCGTCAGCCAGCAGACAGCCGGCTTTTCCGCCACCACGCGCCCGACCGACGCCGTCGCCTCCTTGGCGATCCGGGTCACCTCGTGCGGGTCGGAATCGTAGGAGACGCCGAAGGTGACGTCGATCCGCACGAGGTCGTTGGAGAACGACCAGTTGATCACCTGGTTGGTGATGAAGTCCTCGTTCGGGATCAGGTACTCCCGCCCGTCCCGGGTAATCACCGAGACGAAGCGGGCGCGCAATTCGCGGATCCAGCCGAAGGTGTCGCCGAGCGAGATCGTGTCGCCCGGCTTGATCGACCGGTCGGTCAGGATGATGATCCCGGAGATGAAGTTGGAGACCACCTTCTGCAGGCCGAAGCCGAGGCCGACGCCGAGGGCGCCGGAGAGGACGGTGAGCGCCGTCAGGTCGACGCCGACCGCCGCCAGACCGACGACGCAGGCGACGAAGATCAGGCCGACCTTCAACAGCTTGCCGATCAGCACCCGCAGCGCCGGCGTCAGCTCCTCGCTGCGCTTCACCCGGGTGTCGAGGAAGTTGCCGGCGATCGAGGCGAGCCAGAGGGTGACGGCGAGGACGACGAAGGCCTTGATGACGAAGAGCAGCGAGATGCGGGCGTTGCCGATGTCGATGGCCGTCGCGTCGAGCACCCGCGAGACCGGATCGGCCAGATCGAGGATCGACAGCGCCGCGACGATCCAGGCGCCGGCGGCGATGATCCGGGCGGCGAGCCGGTTGCGCACGATGCGCGAGGCGACGGTGATGACGAGATAGGCCAGCGCCAGATTGAAGACGACGCGGATGATCGAGGATCGCGGCCCGCCGGCGGCGCTGTCGACGAGGGTCAGCAGCCAGACGCAGACGGTGAAGTAGACCAGCGTCATGCGCCGGCGGATGGCGACGATGATGCGCAGCAGGCTCGGGGCGGCGCGGATCTTCCTCGCCTGCGCCTCGATCGGGGCGCGGGTCCAGCGGTCGAGGAGATAGGCGACGAGGGCGCAGGCCGCGATCGCCGCGAACTGCGCCAGGGACGACGGCTGATAGAAGAAGGCGAGGACCGAATTCGCCCATCCGGCGGCTTCGGCGGCGAGCTTCTGCAGCGCCGCCCCGTCCATCAGGTGCGATCCCAGTTCGGCGCGAAGGAGGGATCGACCAGCCGCTCGTTGCGCCGGGTCAGCGCCGTGATCGCCGCCTGCTCGTCCTCATAGAGCTCGAAGTCGAAGATCTGCAGGTTCTCGGCCAGGCGCTCGGGCTTGGACGTGCGCGGAATCGCCCCGACCCCGGCCTGCTCGATCTCCCATCGCAGCACGATCTGCGCCGGCGACTTGCCATGGCGCTCGGCGGCGGAGCGGATCACCGGGTGGTTCAGCACCTCGCCGCCCCGGCCGATCGGCGAATAGGCGACCAGCCCCATGTCGTGCCGGCGGCAGGCGGCCAGCACCTGGGCCTGCGGCAGGAAGGGGTGATATTCGACCTGGTTGCAGACCAGCGGATGGTCCGACATGGCCGCCGCCTCGTCGAGCAGTGTCGAGGTGAAGTTGGCGACGCCGATGTGTCGCGCCAGCCCGTCGTCGACGGTCGACGAGAGGGCGTCGATGGATTCCTCCAGCGCGACGTCCGGGTTCGGCCAGTGGATCAGCATGAGGTCGACGGCGCCGAGGCCGATCCTGTCGATCGAATCGGCCGCGGCGGCCTTCAGATCCTTCTCGGCGAGATCGGTCCACCAGATCTTCGTCGTGACGAAGATGTCGCCGCGGGCGATGCCGCTCTTGCGGATGCCCTCCCCGACCTCGCGCTCGTTGCCGTACATGCGGGCGGTGTCGATGTGGCGATAGCCGGCCTCGATGGCGCGGGCCACCATGTCGACGCAGGCCTCCCCCTCCAGCGTGTAGGTGCCGAGGCCGATGGCCGGGATCCTCGCCGTGCCGGCTTCGATGAACTTCATGATTCGCCTCTCTCGCGCGTTCGGGCGCCGTCGCGGCGCTTGTCGAGAGGAGAAATAGGCGCGGCCGATCGGGTTCCATCAGGGGAAGCTTGCCGACGTTCGGGGCGCCGGCCGTTGCCGCCCGGGACGAGCGGATCGACTTCGCCACCGTCATGCGGCACGCCGTCGCTTTGCCGACACGATCGGACGCTGTAGAGGCAGGCCTCGCGAGACAAGAGGTCGTCGAAGTGCAACAGAACGCCAATCCATCGGCCGCAGGCGCCGCCGGGACCGTCCCGGCCGCAAGCCCGGGCGACAATCCCGTCGCCCGCGGCCGCATCGCGATCATCGACATCGCGCGGGCGCTCGCCATCGTCGCGATGGCGATCTTCCACTTCACCTGGGATCTCGAGCACTTCTCCTATCTGCCCGAGGGGCTGACGGGACAGGGCGGCTGGCGGATCTTCGCCAGGTGCATCGCCTCGAGCTTCCTGTTTCTCGTCGGGTTCTCGCTGGTTCTCGCCCATGGCCGCGAGATCCGCTGGCGGAAGTTCCTGGTGCGGCTGGCGCAGGTCTCGGCCGGTGCGCTGGCGGTGACGGTCGCGACCCTGTTCGCGACGCCCAACAGCTTCGTGTTCTTCGGCATCCTCCAGCACATCGCGCTCGCCAGCCTCCTCGGCCTCGCCTTCCTGCGGCTGCCGGCCCTCGTCACGGGGCTCTGCGGCATCCTCGTCGTCGCCGCGCCCGTCTTCGTCAGCCTTCCCGGCTTCGACAGCCGCTGGCTCGCCTGGATCGGCTGGTTCTCAGACACCATGCCCCTGTCGAACGACCTCGTGCCGATCTTCCCGTTCTTCGGCGCGGTGCTCATCGGCATTTCGGCCGGCCGTCTCGCCGTGGATCGCGGCTTCGTCGCGGTGATGCGCGGCTGGAACGACAGTCTGGCGAGGCTGCGGCCGCTGGAATTCGCCGGCCGCCATGCGCTGGTCATCTATCTCGTCCACCAGCCGCTGCTCTACGGCCTCGTCGCGCTTTTCACCCTCGTCGCGCCGCCGGACCGCGACGCGATCTTCCTCGGCGACTGCACCCGGGCCTGCCTCGCCAGCCAGGACGCGGCCTTCTGCGCCGCCTATTGCGGCTGCGCCGAGCGGCGGCTGAAGGAGGAGGACCTGTTCGACCTGTTGATGAAGAACGATGCCGGACCGGGCGATCTGACGCGCATCCGGCAGATCACCACCGCCTGCAGCTTTGACCCGGCGGGCTGACGCTTTCGATCGGGCGTCGCCGCGACGGGGCGTCGCCGCAATGGGGAGGTCAGCCCGACCGCGACGTCTGGCCGACGCCGAGTTCGGCCATGCGGGTGAGGCAGGCCTCCTCGGCGGCCTCGAGCTCGCCCAGCATGTCGTCGATGTCGCGCTGCTTCTGCTCGAGTTCGGCGCGCCGCTCGGCCACCTTGCGCAGGATCGCCCGCAGCTGCCCCGCCTCACCCGGCGGCTCGCGATACATCTGGACGATCTCGCGGATTTCCGAGATCGCGAAGCCCAGCCGCTTGCCGCGCAGGATGTTGCGCAACAGCTGGCGGTCGGAGGGTCGGAACAGCCGCGTGCGCCCGCGCCGGATCGGATGGATGAGACCCTCGTCCTCGTAGAAGCGGATCGTCCGGGTCGAAATGCCGAATTCGCGCGTCAGCTCGGTGATCGTGTAGTGTTCCCGCATGGTTCCCCGGCTGCAAGCGTGCCCCCCGAACATGCATGCGTCACGACTTACGTAAAAGTCAAATGTCGACGCAGCACGGCAGCCCTGCGCGGTGGCCGGGCCGCGAGCCGGTTGCGGGGGGTCGGCGCGGCGCTGCCGGATGCCGGCACTGCCAGGACGGCGGCCTTGCCATCGGTCCTGATCGTTCATACCGTCGGAGAAACCGGAGCAAATTCCATGGCAGATGCCGAGACGATCAGCGTTGCGCTGACACCCGAGATGGCCGCCACTTTGCACGAGGTCGTAAGGAGCGGCGAATATGCCTCCGCAAGTGACGTGATGCGAGAGGCCCTCCGGCAGTGGCAGATCCGGCGAACCGAGCGCGACAAGGCGATCGAGGAACTGGGACGGCTGTGGGACGAAGGCGTCGCAAGTGGCCCCGCCCGAGACGGAGAAGCGGCTTTCGCCCGGATCAAGGCTTCGCTCGACGCCAAGACGTGCGGCCGGAGCTAGGTCTTGGCGTTCCGTCTCACGCCCCAGGCCGAGATGGACATCGAAGAGATCGCTTCATTCATCGCGGTGGACAGCCCGTCGGCCGCCGCCGGCTGGTACGAGAAGATGCTGAGACGCTGCCGCCGGCTCGGAGAGATGCCCGGCCTGGGCGTGTCGAGGCCGGAGGTGCGGGGCGGTCTCCGCAGCCTTGCCGCAGGCAATTCCCTCATCCTGTACCGCCAGGCGGCGGATGGCGCCGCAGAGATCGTCCGCGTCGTGCATGGCGCACGGAAGTGGCAGGATCTGCTCGACGGATGATCCGGTCGCTAGAGCATGATCCCGAAAAGTGGGAACCGGTTTTCGGGACAGATCATGCGGCCAGAAGAGGAGTGAGCGGGATGATGATCGAAGCTGATTTCATCCCGCTCTAGGCCCTCGCGCAGTCACCGCGCCTCTTCGCCGCGGACCAGATGGGCGAGCATCACCGCTCGCCGCTCGCCCACCGAAGACCTCAGATCCCGAACCACCAGCTCGCGAGGCCGAGAAAGGCGAAGAAGCCGACGACGTCGGTGACGGTGGTGACGAAGGTGCCCGAGGCGATGGCCGGATCGGCGCCGAAATGGTCGAGCACCAGCGGGATGAGGATGCCGGCGAGAGCCGCCGCCAACATGTTGACGATCATCGCGATGGCGATGACCTGGCCGAGCCCGATGTCGTTGAACCATACGGACGCCACGACGCCGATGACGATGGCGAACAGCGCCCCGTTGAGGAGGCCGATCATCACCTCCCTGCGCACGATGCGCCCGGCATTGTAGATGTCGATGTCGCGGGAGGCGAGCGCCCGCACTGTCACCGTCATGGTCTGGGTGCCGGCATTGCCGCCCATCGAGGCGACGATCGGCATCAGGACGGCCAGCGCCACCATCTCATGGATCGAGGCGTCGAACAGGCCGATCACCAGGGATGCGAGGACGGCCGTCGCCAGGTTGATCAACAGCCAGAGGAAACGCGAGCGCGCCGCCGTGACGACGGTATCCGAAATCTCCTCGTCGCCGACGCCGGCCATGCGGCGGATGTCCTCCTCCGCCTCCTGCTGGACGATGTCGATGACGTCGTCGATCGTCAGGATGCCGACGAGCCGTTCGTTCTCGTCGACGACCGCGGCCGAGAGCAGGTCGTACTGCTCGATGATCTGCGCCGCCTCTTCCTGGTCCGTCTCGGCCGGGATGGCGTGGCGCGTCTCGTGCATGATCTCGTCGATCTTGGCGGGACGGCGGGTGCGCAGGATCCGGTCGAGATCGACGGCGCCGAGGAGCTTGAAGGTCGGATCGACGACGAAGATCTGGGCGAAGGATTCCGGCAGGTCCTCCTCGTCGCGCATGTAGTCGATGGTCTGGCCGACGGTCCAGTAGGGCGGCACGGCGACGAACTCCGTCTGCATGCGCCGGCCGGCGGATTCCTCGGGATATTCGAGCGAGCGCCGCAGACGAAGCCGCTCGCGGAACGGCAGCTTGGCGAGGATCTCCTTGCGGTCCTCCTCGTCCAGATCCTCCAGAATGTAGACCGCATCGTCGGAATCGAGCTCCCGCAGCGCCTCGGCCACCCGCTCGTTCGGCATCGCGTCGATGATCGACAGGCGGATCGCCTCGTCGACCTCGGTCAGCGCGGTATAGTCGAACTCGTCGCCCATGAGCCGGACCAGCGACTGACGTGCGTCGTGGCCGAGATTGCGCAGGACGTCGCCGAGCTCGGATTCGTGCAAGGGGACGATGGTCTCGCGCAGGAAGGCGGCGTCCTCCGCCGCGATCGCTTCCTTGATGCGGTCGAGGAAGTCCTCGGCGAGATAGCCGTCCTCGTCGTAGATCCCGGTGCGTTCGGGCACGGGCGCGTCCAAGACATGCTGCGGATCAGCCATGTTGCCCTCCCCGGTGATCGCTGGAATCCATTGGTCGACGTGTTCGCCGCTCCCGCGTCTAACGCAAGCGGCGGCAAACAAAAATGGGCCTTGGAACGATTTGCCGATCGGCGGCGCACACCCCATGTCGGGAGGGGGCCGCCAAGGGCGCGGCGCGCCTTTCCCGCGGGGGCCCGTGCCATCCTTCGGACGTATTGGGGCTCGATAAGCGGGACCGACCATAGCGCCCCGGCGAGCAACCGGAACCGGCCCTCGCAGCGTCCGGAGAACAGCCCGCAGCATCCCGTCGTCGAGCCAGTGCCATCGCCATGCAACGTCCCTCCCCCGCTCTCGCCGCCACCCGCTTCGGCCTCGGCCTGCGTGCGAGCCCTGTCGACCTGTTCGGCGCCGATCCCGTCGCAGCGCTGCTCGACGAGGCCGCGGGCGAATCGGAGCGTCCCCCCGATCGGGATCTCGCGCCGACGAGGAAGATCCTCTTCGACGTCCAGTCGTTCTTCGCCCGCCAGCGCGCGGCGAACCAGGCAATGGAGAAGTCCGGCGCCGATGCGGCAGGGATGGCGGCGGGTATGCCGACGGGGATGCCGGCGGGGATGCCGGCGGGAATGATGGAGCGACCCGCTGCCATGGGGTCCGGCAAGGACGCCGCGCCCGAAGCGGCGCCGGCAAGGCCGGAGCGGCCGCATCTGGCCTATTTCAACGCCGAGTTCGAGGCGCTGATCGCCCGGATGAACGACGCGCCCATCGGCTTCTTCGAGCGGCTCGTCGGCTTCTGGTCGAACCACTTCGCCGTCGAGGCCGACCGCAGCTTCACCACCAAGGCGACCGTCGGCGCCTATGAGCGCGAGGCGATCCGCCCGCATGTGCTCGGCCGCTTCGAGGACATGCTGCTGGCGGTCTCGCAGCATCCGACGATGCTGTCCTATCTCGACAACTTCCTCTCCGCCGGCACCAACAGCCGCCTCGGCAAGAACGGCCGCTACGGGCTCAACGAGAATTACGGCCGCGAGATGCTGGAGCTGCACACGCTCGGCGTTGCCGGCGGCTATGATCAGAGCGACGTGCGGGCGCTTGCCAATGCGCTGAGCGGCTGGGGCATCGTGCGCAACCTGAAGCGCAAGGACTACGGCACCTTCGCCTTCTTCAACGCCATGCACGAGCCCGGCCCGGTCACGGTGCTCGGCAAGCGCTATCCGCAGAAGGGCGAGGCCCAGGCTCGCGCCATCATCGCCGATCTGGCGCATCATCCGGCGACGGCGCGCCATCTCGCCTTCAAGCTGGTCCAGTCCTTCGTCGCCGACGAGCCGCCGAAGGGTCTCGTCGCCCGGCTCGCCGACGTCTACATGAAGACCGGCGGCGATCTCGGGGCGCTGGCGAAGGCGCTGGTCACCGATCCGGCGTCCTGGGAGGCGCCCCGCGCCAAGCTGCGGACACCGCAGGAATTCGTCTGGGCGGCGCTCCGGGCGATCCCCGCCACGACGCAGTTCAACGACGTCCGCCGCGGCCTGACGATCCTCGGACAGCTGCCCTGGTCGCCGATCTCGCCCGCCGGCTATCCCGGCGATTCGCGCTACTGGCTGGCCGCCGACGCCATGACCAACCGGCTCGACTACGCTCAATTTCTCGCCGCCCGCACCCGCCCCGAGGATCCGCAGATGCTGACGGAGGCGGCGCTGGGAGACCTCGTCAGTGCTCCGACGCGGGAGGCGATCCGGCGGGCCGAGAGCCCCGCCCAGGCCTATGCCTTGCTGCTGATGAGCCCCGAATTCCAGCGGAGATAGCGCCATGCAACGCTGCAGCTACCCCACCATCAGCCGCCGCCGCCTGCTCGCCGGGGCCGGCGTCGTCGCCGCCTGGGCGGCGATGCCGAGGGTCGGCTTCGCCGGCACGCGCGATCCGCGCCTCGTCGTCGTCATCCTGCGCGGCGCGCTCGACGGGCTTGCGGCGGTGGCGCCGATCGGCGATCCCAACTACCGCTCGCTGCGCGGCGCCCTGGCGCTGGGCGAAGGCGGCAGGGACGTCCTGCCGCTGGACGGCGGCTTCTTCGCGCTGAACGACGCGATGCCCAAGCTCGCCGGCTATTATCGCAAGGGCGAGGCGACGATCGTCCACGCCGCCGCGACGCCCTATCGCGACCGCTCGCATTTCGACGGACAGAACGTGCTCGAAAGCGGCCTCGAGGGGCCCTCCACTTCCGTTCGCAGCGGCTGGCTGAACCGCGTCGCCGGCGCCCTGCCGGCCGGCGAACGGGTGGGCACCAGCCCGGGCCTTGCCATCGGCCCGACGATCCCGCTGATCCTCGCCGGTCCGGCCGGAACGCTGACATGGTCGCCGCAGACCTTCAACGCGGCCCGCGAGGACACGGCGCTGCGCCTCGCATCGCTCTACGGCGAGACCGACCAGGAGCTCGCGAGGCTGCTGACCGAGGGGCTGGAGACCGACAGGATGATGGCCGGCACGCCCTTCGACGTCGAGAAGGGACCGGCCCGGGCGTTTCGCATCCTCGCCAACGGCGCCGGCAAGCTGCTCGCCAAGGCGGACGGCCCGCGCCTCGCGACGATCAGCTACGAGGGCTGGGACACCCATGTACAGGAAGGCGCCGACAACGGCCGCCTCGCCAAGAATCTGGCCGCTCTCGACGTCTCCCTGGATGATCTGGCGCGAACCCTCGGCCCCGCCTGGAGCGACACGGTCGTCGCCGTCGTCACCGAATTCGGGCGCACGGCCTGGGGCAATGGCGGTGGCGGCACCGACCACGGCACCGCCACCACCGCCTTCCTCCTCGGCGGCGCCGTCAAGGGCGGCCGGGTCATCGCCGACTGGCCCGGCTTGCGTCAGGCCGATCTCCAGGACGGCCGTGACCTCAGGCCGACGACCGACCTGCGCGCCGTCCTGAAGGGCGTCCTCCGGGACCATCTCGGCCTGTCGGAGAAGGTTCTGGCCACCGACGTCTTCCCCGGCAGCATCGGCGTCCGGCCGATGGCCGGGCTGGTCGCCTGACGAGGCCGTCGTCCCTCCCAGGGCTGGCGCTGCGCCCGCAGCGACGCGAACCTCGCGAAAGCGATCCCGCCCTTGCCCGCCGCGCCGGACCCGAACAGTCGAGGCCGACTGCGTCTTGTCCCGTGACAGGCGTCTTTTCACCGGCCGCCAGCTGGGATATTCATCCCCTTGAAGGGACGATGGTCTCGGCGTGATGGCATGCGGCGGCACCGGCATCCCCCGGCGCCCCTGCGCTCTCGACGACGCGATCGCGGCAGTTCGGATCGCCCATGGCAAGCGGCGGTTCACGGCGGTGAAGGGGACGGCATGAGCGCAACCACGAAGGATCTCGACGGCGCGATCAATTCCATCGGCGAGCGGGTCAGCGAGATCTGCGAGTTCCTGCAGGATCTGGAAGACGGCAAGCCGGTCGATCCCGAGGCCCTCGCCGAAGCCCAGCATGACTGCCGCAACGTCAGCCAGTCGATGAACTCGCTGAAGCGCGTCGTCAACCGCGTGCCGAGATGACGGCCCCGGCTTGACGCCGCACCGTCCCGGCCTCCATGAAGCAGATCCCGGCTCCGGACGAGTGCGGGATCGGAGGCATCCGGGGCGAGCCGTCGGCGATCGCCGGTGTGACGGCCGGTGTCCCGAATGACGGTGATCGACGCTCTGCGAGCCTTCGTCCTCCCGGACTCGCACGTCGCCCGGGTTGAGTGAGATGGATCGATGAACGCAATGGTCGCGACGGACATCGCCACGAGGGTCTGGAACCACACCTTCAAGCTCGATCCGATCCTGCGCAGCCTCCTCGATACCGATTTCTACAAGCTCCTGATGCTGCAGATGGTGCGGGGCCGGCATCCGGACGTTTCGGTCACCTTCTCGCTGATCAACCGCTCCCGCAACGTCCGCCTCGCCGACATCGTCGACGAGGGGGAACTGCGCGACCAGCTCGACCATGCGCGCTCCCTGACCTTCTCCAAGCGCGAGATGATCTGGCTCGCCGGCAACTCGTTCTACGGGACGAAGCAGATCTTCCGGCCGGACTTCCTCGAATGGCTGGCCGATTTCCGGCTGCCGGAATACGAGCTGCGGCGGGTCGACGGCCAGTTCGAGCTCGACTTCCACGGCCCCTGGACCCACACGATGATGTGGGAGATCCCGGCGCTGGCGATCATCAACGAGCTGCGTTCGCGCGCCGTGATGCGGACCTTCAAGCGCTTCGAGCTCGACGTTCTCTATGCCCGGGCAAAGGCCAAGATGTGGGAGAAGGTCGAGCGGCTGCAGGCGCTGCCGAACCTTCGGATCACCGACTTCGGCACGCGGCGGCGGCACTCCTTCCTCTGGCAGCGCTGGTGCGTCGAGGCCCTGAAGGAGGGGCTGGGCGAGCGTTTCATCGGCTCCTCCAACGTGCTCCTCGCCATGGAGACCGACCTCGAGGCGATCGGCACCAACGCCCACGAGCTGCCGATGGTGATCGCCGCTCTCGCCGGGAGCGACGCGGAGCTGCGCGAGGCGCCCTACAAGGTGCTCGAGGAGTGGCAGAGCTATTACGGCGGCAATCTCCTGATCGTCCTGCCCGACACCTTCGGCACCGGCTCGTTTCTCGCCAGGGCTCCGGCCTGGATCGCCGACTGGACCGGCTTCAGGCCGGATTCGGCCCCGCCGATCCAGGGCGGCGAGGAGATCATCGCCTGGTGGCGGATGATGGGTCAGGATCCGCGCGAGAAGCTGCTGGTGTTCTCCGACGGGATGGATGCCGACACCATCGAGCGGACGTATCGCCACTTCGACGGCCGGGTGCGGATGAGCTTCGGCTGGGGCACCAATCTCACCAACGACTTCCGCGGCGTCGCCCCCGAGCCGATGGGCGGGCTCGATCCGATCTCGCTGGTCTGCAAGGTGGCGCGGGTCGACGGCCGGCCGGCGGTCAAGCTGTCGGACAATCCGGCCAAGGCCAGCGGCGATCCGGAGGCGGTCGAGCGCTACAGGCGGGTGTTCGGCGAGACGCCTTACGAAGCCCGCGCCCTCGCCGTCTGAGGCCGTCCCTCACGCAAGGTGAAGCGCAAGGGCACGCCGCCGCCGAGGCCCGCGCCTGCCCGGCTCCCATGTCTGCTGGCGTTGACGGCGTTCCAACGCCCGTCCATTCCGGCGATCGGTCGAACGCGCCGCAGCGCTTTCGCGAAGCCTTCACACAGATCGCGCAAGACCCGGCGTCGCCGGCCCGCTGAAGCGTCGTGTCACGTCTCGGCGCCCGCCTCGTCGCGCCTCGTCGCGCCGGCACGGCACGATCCCGCAGGCCCCGATCCCCACGAATATGGGCCGAAGGCCCGACTGCCCGGCGCGGCCCGTCCCGCCCCATGACAATTCCCTTGCCTATTATAATCACGGTTATTATATGGGCGTCATGACCGATCACAAGTTCCCCCCTCTCGGGCCGAGCCTCGGCTTCCTCCTGAACGACGCCGCACGTCTGATGCGCCGACGCTTCGAGCAGCGCAGCCGCGACATTCCGATGACCTCGGCCCAGATGCGCATCATCGCGCGGCTCGCCCGCAACGAAGGCATCAGCCAGGCCGCTCTTGCGGCGATGGTCGACCTCGAGCCGATGACGCTGTGCCGCCACATCGACCGCATGGCCAGCGGCGGCCTCGTCGTGCGCGAGCCCGATCCCAACGACCGGCGCGCCCGCAAGCTCTACACCACCGACAAGGCGCGCGCCCTGATCCAGCCGATGTTCGTCAAGGCCGAGGCGATCTTCGAGGAAGCCCAGGCGGGGCTGGACCCCGAGGCCCGGGCCCGCTTCTTCGAGGCCCTGACCCTCATCGTGAAGAACCTGTCCGATCCCGATGCCGGCCCCGACGCCAGCCTCGATGCTGCCCCCGAAAAGGCCGCCGATCTGGCCTCAAGAGCGGCGGTCGAGGCCGACGGACGCATGGCGCAACCCCGCCGCGACGCGGCAACCACCGAGGAGGAAACGGCATGAACGTCCGGGCCGGGAAGGAGGATCTGGCCGACGCGCGACCGATCCCTTCCGAACAGTCCCCGAGCATCGAGCGGGCGGCGGATGCCGACAAACCCGCCTCCGGCGATGCGGCCAAACCGGCAGCCCCGCAGCCGTCGGCCCGGCGCCACCCGTTGCGCAAGCTCCTGATCGTCTCGGTTCCCCTGCTCCTCGCCGTTGCCGGCGGCTATTACTGGGTGACCGGCGGGCGCTACGTCGAGACCGACGACGCCTATGTCCATCAGGACCGGGTGACCGTGATGCCGCAGGTCTCCGGGCAGATCGCCGCGGTCGACGTCGCCGAGAACCAGGCGGTCGGGGCCGGCCAGGTGCTGTTCACCATCGACGACAGCTCCTACCGCGCCGCCGTCGAACAGGCGAACGCCAATCTCGAAAGCGCCAGGCTGACGGTGGAGAAGCTGAAGGCCGCCTATCAGCAGGCGGTCGTCGACGCCCGCACAACCGGTGATTCGGTCGCCACGGCCCGGGCCACCTTCGAGCGCCAGCAGGCCCTGGTGAAGCACGGCGTCGCCTCCCAGAGCACCTTCGACGACGCCCGCCTCGCCCTGCAGAAGGCCGAGGGCGACCAGGCCAGCGCCCAGCAGGCGGTCTTGTCGGCGAAGGCGGCGCTCGCCGGAAATCCCGACATCGCGACGGACGACCATCCGACGGTGATGCAGGCCCTCGCCGCGTTGCATTCCGCCCAGCTCGATCTCGACCACACCGTGATCCGGGCATCGGAACCCGGCGTCGCCAGCCAGACGACCCGGCTCCAGGTCGGCCAGTACGTGACGCCGTCGACCTCGGTGATGGCGATCGTCGAGGCGGGCGACAGCTGGGTCGACGCCAACTACAAGGAGACCGACCTCACCCACATGCGGCCGGGCCAGCCCGTCACCGTCAGCTTCGACGCCTATCCGGACGTCTCGCTCGACGGCGTCGTCGGCTCGATCGGCGCCGGGACCGGTTCGGAATTCGCGCTCCTGCCCGCCCAGAACGCCACCGGCAACTGGGTCAAGGTGGTCCAGCGCGTCCCCGTGCGCATCCATATCGACGAGAAAGCCGATGTGCCGCCGCTGCGCGCCGGCATGAGCGCCGACGTCACCGTCGACACCGGCCGGGTCCGCGGCTTTCCGGACGTCCTGCAGCCGGTCGCCACCGCCCTCGGCCTCGACAGCTGGATCGACGGCGAGAACGCCGTCGCCGCCAGACGGGACGGCGGCGGCGCGACGCTTGCCACGGGCCCCGCCGCGAGCGATGCGGCGACGCCGACACAGGGAGGGGCCGCCGGCGCGACCTTCTCGCAATGAGCGCCGCCGGCGAGGCGGCGCCCGTCGATCCGACCAATGTTCCCTTCAAGGCCCTGATCACCGTCTCGATCATGCTCGCGACGGTGATGCAGGTCCTCGACACGACCATCGCCAACGTCGCCCTGCCGAACATGCAGGGCTCGCTGCAGGCCTCGCAGGACCAGATCAACTGGGTCCTGACTTCCTATATCGTCGCCGCGGCGATCATGACGCCGGTGACCGGCTGGCTCTCGGACCGCTACGGCCTGCGCCAGGTGTTCATCGCCTCGGCGGCGGGCTTCGTCGCCACCTCGATGGCCTGCGGCCTCTCCACCAGCCTGGAAGAGATGATCTTCTTCCGGCTTCTGCAAGGCGTCTGCGGCGCTGCCCTGGTCCCTCTGTCGCAGACCGTGCTCCTCACCATCAACACCCGGGAGCAGCATGGCAGCGCGATGGCGATCTGGGGCGCCGGCATCATGGTCGGGCCGATCGTCGGCCCGACGCTCGGCGGCTGGCTGACCGAGACCTTCAACTGGCGCTACGTCTTCTTCGTCAACCTGCCGATCGGCGCTCTGGCTCTCGCCGGCATGATCCTCTTCCTGCCGAACACGCCGAAGCGCCGGCGCGGCTTCGACTTCTTCGGCTTCGCCATGCTGTCGCTGTTCATCGGCGCGCTGCAGCTGTTCCTCGACCGCGGCGAGCAGGCGGACTGGTTCTCCTCCGCCGAGATCTGGATCGAGCTCGGCCTCGCCATCACCGGCATCTGGGTGTTCACGCTGCACATCACCGGGCGCGAGCAGGCCTTCATCGACCCGAAGATCTTCACCGATCGCAACCTCGTCATCGCGCTGATGATGATCTTCGTGGTCGGCATGATCCTGCTCGCCGGGCTGGCGCTGCTGCCGCCCATGTTGCAGAACATCCTGAACTATCCGGTGGTGACGACCGGCATCGTGCTCGCCCCGCGCGGCGTCGGCACGATGATCTCGATGCTCGTCGTCGGCCGCCTCGTCGGCCGGGTCGACACGCGGATCCTGATCGTCACCGGCCTTTGCCTGACGGCGATCTCGCTGTGGCAGATGTCCGGCTTCTCGATCACCATGGACGAGACGCCGATCATCGTCTCGGGCGTCGTCCAGGGGCTGGGGCTCGGGCTGGTCTTCGTGCCCCTGTCGACCCTCGCCTTCGCGACGCTGGAGCCGCGGTTCCGCGCCGATGCGGCGGCGCTGTTCTCGCTGATGCGCAACATCGGCTCGTCGGTCGGCATCTCGATCGTCTCGGTGGAGCTCGCCCGCAACATGGTGATCTCGAAGGCCGACCTCGTCTCCCACATCACGCCGTTCGCTGCGAGCTTCACCACTGTCGCGAACAGTCTGCCCCTCGACCAGACGACCATGATGGCGGTGCTCGACCAACAGGCCTCGGACCAGGCGGCGATGGTCGCCTATGTGGACGACTTCAAGCTGATGATGATCATCACGCTCTGCGCCATCCCGCTGCTGGCGCTGATGAGCCCGCCGAAGAAGCAAGGGCCGGCGGGCGGCGGCGACAGCCATGCGGCGGTGATGGAATAGGCGCCCGGCTACAAGATTCGTACATCTCCTTTCGGACACGAACGAGCGGCCGCCTGTTCTCCGTAAGGACGTCGCAGGGCATCGACGTCGCAGAACCGGTCGAAGCAACAAAGCTTCGTCATCCCGGGCTTGACCCGGGATCCATTCCTCTGCCCTGGAGCCAGCCAATCGCTCCAGAAGATTCGACGACTTCGGATTGGTCTGTCGCTGTGGCGTCGATGTTTTGGAATGGATCCCGGGTCAAGCCCGGGATGACGAAGCTTGGATCTTCGCGACCTTCATCCGGCACCGATGCCGCCAGCACGAACTGCCGACGAAGAACCGGACAAGATGTGTGAATGCGGTAGGGACGCGCCGGCAGATTCGCGCCATGGCTGGAAAAGGCTCGGAACCCGGCCCCGCGGCTCGGGCCGTTGAGGCGTCTGCGAGGCTTCAGCGCGCGGGAGCCGCGGCTCGCCGGGGCCTCAGCGCGTGCGCGCGTGAAACGACGTGTCGATGCCGAGGGTCTTCATCACCGAATAGGGCGGCCGGCGCATGCCCTCGCCATTGGTCGCGGCACGGCCCGTGAGGCGGGACGAGGCGACGTGGTCCATGGCAATTGCCGTGAGGCGCGAGCGGTGCATCTTCTGAGACTCCAGCAAACCGTATGTTCTTATGATGCAGTGCACATAAACGGTAAAACTTGTCTGAAGAAGAGTCCCCGGCTCAGGACTGCCATGCGCCAGGGACATAACGTCATGGTACTGTCATGCAGGCATCCGATGGCGCGCCGTCGTCATGCTGCGGCGCACCATCCGCTGCCGCCGGCGGCGGGAAGCCGCGGCCGCCGCGCTCAGAAGCCGCCGGGCGAATACTTCCTGTCGAGCGCGTCGATCGCCTCGACATTCGGCCCCGACGAACTCTCGGGATCGAACTTCGAATCGAGGTACTTCTCGACGATCGCCTTGGCGAGTTCCGGGCCGATGACCCGGGCGCCCATGGTGATGATCTGGGCGTTGTTGCTCTTGGCCGCGCGCTCGGCCGAATAGGTGTCGTGGGTCAGCGCCGCCCGGATGCCCGGGATCTTGTTCGCCGAAATCGAGACGCCGAGCCCGGTGCCGCAGCACAGGATCCCGCGCTCGGCCCTGCCCTCGCGGATCGCCACGGCCGCGCGCTCCGAGGTCGAGGCGTAGCGCTCGCCGGAGGTGTCGCCGGAGGGGCTGCAATCCTCGAAAGTGACGTCCTCGCGGGTCGAAAGATAGTCCGCGATCGCCTTGACCAGCGGCTGGCCGGCGCTGTCGCCGCCGATGATGATCTTCATGTCCGTCTCCCAGATCCTTTCCGGCCCCGTGCATGGGCCGGCAGCGACACCTGACTCCGCAAGGCCGGAAGGTCAATGTCGTCCGGGCCGATGCGGCCGGGATCGTGGCAGCTGCCGCGTCCCTAGAGGCCGGGAGGCGTCGCTGTCGCCGGAGCGGCGCTCCCCGGGATCGCCCCGCGGCTTCCGGGTTCGGGCAGCCCCCTACCAGGCGCAGATCTTGGTGTTGGTCTCGGGATTGGCCCAGCAGGCCGGATCGTCGCGCTGGCGCACGAACATGCCCGGCAGCGAGATGTTGCGATTGCCGAGATTGACGAAGGCATAGGCGAAGCCGGGTGTGTCGATGTTGACGATATAGGTCGCCGCCGGCCCCTCGATCTCGAAGCTGCCCTGCTGGTCCGTCGTGCGGAATTCGCACGGGAAATAGCCGTCGTCGGTGGCATAACAGCGCGCCGGCTTGGCCTCGGCCGGTCCCGCCGAAAGCCCCATGCCCGCCAGTCCCGCCGCGACGACGCCCGCCGCCGCGACACGTCTCATCCGATCGATCCGCATCTCGTCCTCCCTGAGGGTCCCGGGATCGACCTTAACCTGTCCTCGGCACCTTGGGGAATGGCGATCGCTGCCGTTTCGACAGGTCGCCACCCCAAGGGACCCGATGTTCCCGTGACGGCCTCGGTTCGCGTCCGGATATCGATCCCGAGCCCCGGCCGCGCCCGAAACGCAGAAGAGGGCCGCGTTACCGCGACCCTCTTCCAACATCACCAACGCCCGATGCTTCGCCCTTGCGGCGACATCACCGGAGAGCGACGGCGATCACCGCGTCAGGCGCTTGTAGGTCGGGCGCTTCGGATTGACCGATTCCGGGCCGAGGCGGCGGATCTTGTCCTGCTCGTAGTCCTCGAAGTTGCCCTCGAACCATTCGACATGGCTGTCGCCCTCGAAGGCGAGGATGTGGGTGGCGAGCCGGTCGAGGAACATGCGATCATGGCTGATCACCACGGCGCAGCCGGCATATTCCTCCAGCGCGTCCTCGAGCGCGGTCAAGGTTTCGGTGTCGAGGTCGTTGGTCGGCTCGTCGAGCAGGATGACGTTGGCGCCGGACTTCAGCATCTTGGCGAGGTGCACGCGGTTGCGCTGGCCGCCCGAGAGCGTGCCGACCTTCTGCTGCTGGTTGGGGCCCTTGAAGTTGAAGTTGCCGACATAGGCTCGGCTGTTCATCTCGTATTTGCCGAGCTTCATGATGTCGACGCCGCCGGAGATTTCCTCCCAGACGTTGTGGTTCGGATTGAGGTCGTCGCGGCTCTGGTCGACATAGCCGAGATCGACGGTTTCGCCGATGTCGATCTTGCCCGAGTCGGGCGTCTCCTGGCCGGTGATCATCTTGAACAGCGTCGACTTGCCGGCGCCGTTCGGCCCGATGATGCCGACGATGCCGCCGGCCGGCAGCTTGAAGGAGAGGTTCTCGATCAGCACCCGGTCGCCGAAGCTCTTGGTCAGGTTCTCGACCTCGATCACCTTGTTGCCGAGGCGCTCGCCGGTCGGGATGACGATCTTGCCGTCGGCCGGCTTTCTGTTCTCGGCGGCCTCGACGAGCTCGTTATAGGCCTTGATGCGGGCCTTCGACTTGGTCTGGCGGGCCTTCGCGCCTTGGCTGATCCACTCGCGCTCTCTGGTGATGGCGCGCATGCGGGCGTCGTCCTCGCGGCCCTCCTGCTGCATGCGCTTCTGCTTCTTCTCCAGATAGACGGAGTAGTTGCCCTCGTAGGGCACGCCGTGGCCGCGATCGAGCTCGAGGATCCAGCCGGTGACGTTGTCGAGGAAGTAGCGATCGTGGGTGACCATCAGCACCGAGCCCTCATACTCGCGCAGGTGCTTTTCGAGCCACAGGATCGTCTCGGCGTCGAGATGGTTGGTCGGCTCGTCGAGGAGCAGGATGTCGGGCTTCGACAGGAGCAGCTTGCACAGGGCGACGCGGCGGCGCTCGCCGCCGGACAGCGGCTCGATCTCGGCGTCGCCCGGCGGGCAGCGCAGCGCGTCCATCGCCATCTCGACCTGGTTCTCCAGGTCCCAGAGGTTCTGCGCGTCGATGATGTCCTGGAGCTTCGCCCCCTCCTCCGCCGTCTCCTCGGAGTAGTTCATCATCAGTTCGTTGTATCGGTCGAGCACCGCCTGCTTCTCGGCGACACCCTCCATGACGTTCTCGAAGACCGTCTTGTCGTGGTTGAGATGCGGCTCCTGCGGCAGGTAGCCGATGGTCGCGCCCTCGGCGGCCCAGGCCTCGCCGGTGAACTCCGTGTCGACGCCGGCCATGATCTTCAGAAGCGTCGACTTGCCGGCGCCGTTCGGGCCGAGAATGCCGATCTTGGCGTCGGGGTAGAAGGAGAGGTGGATGTTGTCGAGAACCTTCTTGTTCCCGTAGGCCTTGGAGAGGCCGGACATGTGATAGATGAACTGGCGTGCCATGGCGCGCTGCCTCTTTCGTGTCGAAGAGTTTGAAAAGTTGCGCCGTCTCTAAGCCATCTGAAGCCGCGGAGCAACGTCGCAGGCGGGCGGCCGCGACATCTTCGACACTGTCCGTCCACGACGCGGCGACCGACATCCGCCGCGTCGCGTTGGCCGTGGTTCGCCGCAAGGGACGGGCGGCAGATGCGCGATCTGCCGCCGCGTCCGCTCGCCCGAAGCGGTTACTCGCAGTCCGACACGACGATCTTGCAGGACTTGTTGCCGCACTGGTCGAGCGCCGCGGACTGGGCCGCCTTCTCGCTCTTGCCCCAGCCGATGCCGAAATAGTCGGCCGAGCCGGCATAGGCGCCGCAGGTATCGAAGCGCACGACGACCTTGCAGTTGGTGTTGCCCTCGTCCTTGCAGTTCTGCAGCGCGGCATCGCCGGCCGCCTCGCGGGTCGAATAGCCGGTCGCCGTGCCGTAGCCGACGTCGCCGGCCTTCATGCCCTCTGCGTCATCGACCGCGATCGCACCGGCGGCAAGGCCGGGTGTCCCGTAGACCGACGCGAGGAGGGCGACGGCCAGCGCGCATGCGTGCGACATTCTCATTCTCTGGATACCTTTCGAGAGAGCCCGGACGCGAATGTCCGGCGGAGCCTGTCTTAGGACTCGTCCCGGCAGGTTCAAATGTCCGACGGTCCCGTTTCCTTGTCCGTCAGTCCGGCTGGCTTCGCGTCGGCGACCGGCTGCGGCCAGCGCCGGAGCGACTTCGGCGTCGATCCCGGCCGGGTTCCCGCCTGGCCCTGCCCCGGCCGCGGAGCGCTTCCTTAACCACGCCGACAGGCGAACAGAGCCGAAGCGAACGAAAAGACGTGCGAAACCGGCACCCCGGCGCCCGCCATTAACCCTTGCGAGGCCCCGGCGGCGTTGGCCAGGCACCGGACGATCGAGCCATCCGGTCCGCCGGCGCCGCCGAAGCGACCCACCGGTCGGTCCTGCGTCGCCACGGGCAGGCGCCCGTCCCGGTGGAGCGGCATCGCCTGCAAGTCCCGACAGGCCGGGCGGTTCGCCGGTGCCGCGGCAGGCGCCGGGGCGTCCGGAGCTGCGGCGCCGGCGCGGCCCGCGCCCCGGCATACTTGCCGATCGATGAACGGCCGCCGCGCAATTTGCGCCATGCCGTGCATCTTTCTCTAAGTATATCCCGTCTCTCAATTGCGTATCATTTGAATAGAATTGCGCTTCTGCATTTTCGCCGGAAGTAAAATCCGCCTGTCAATCTCCTCCCAACGACGGGGAGAATGACAATGAACAAGATCAAGAAGCATCTCGGCCTGGCGCTCGGCGCGATCGGCCTTCTCGCTTCGGCTTCGCTGGCGCAGGCGGCGGCTTCCTCGCCGATGCCGACGACGGGCTACACCTCGCAGCCGATCGGCCACTATGAATTCTGCAAGCGCTACGCCGCGACCTGCGGGGCCAATGCCGGCAAGGCCGCCCTGAAGCTGACCCCGGCGATCTGGAAGCGCATCGTCGACGTCAACGTCGCCGTCAACAGCAACGTCTTCCCGCGCACCGACCAGGACATCTACGGCGTGCCGGAGCACTGGGCCTATCCGACGGCGGAAGGCGACTGCGAGGACTTCGTGCTGCTCAAGCAGTACATGCTGGAGCGCGAGGGCATCCCGGCCTCGGCGCTGCTGATCACGGTCGTCAAGCAGACCAACGGCGATGGCCATGCCGTCCTGACGCTGCGCACCGACCAGGGCGACTTCGTCCTCGACAATCTCGACAACAAGATCCTCGCCTGGCAGTCCACCGAGTACACTTATCTGAAACGCCAGGCGGTCGACAACGCCGGCAAATGGGTCGGCATCGTCGACGACCGCAACCTCCTGGTCGGCAGCGTTCGCTGACGAAAGGTCCGCGGCACCGGTGCGGCAGCGGCAGTCTCGCCGCCCGCCCTGCCCCGGAGGGAACCAACACGATCGCCCGGGGCGTCCCGTCCCGTCCCGGGCGTTCCGGGGGCTGGTCGTCCTTCACCGGACGGCCGGTCCCCGGTCTTGCTCCTGCGGCGGCCTTTCGTGGCGACCCCAGGCCTTTTGCCTATTTGAGATCCTCGCCTATTCCAGATCGATGTCGAGGATCGTCATGGTGAGGTGGTAGGACAGCTCGCCCTCGTCGGTATCCTTGGAGATCAGGCCGACGAACTCGCCGGCGACATAGACCTCGGCGGAATCCGCCTTGCGAGGCATGCCACGCACGGACAGATCGACGCCCTTGAAGGTCTGCTTCAGATAGGCTTCGAGTTTTCGGATTTCGGCGGGATTCACGGGCGGCTCCTGGATGGATCGGAGGTGCGGTAGCTAGGGCGCACCCCCCGAATATCGATGAAATGGCCGGCGCTGCCGGCCGGTCGGCGCAGTCGGGCAGGCCGACCGTTCACGCCGCGGTGTCGTCGCTTCGCCCGTCCCGCGTCAACCCCCTCGTCCGGCAAATACCGGTCCCTTCCCCATCGGCCGAGGCCGCGGGGCAGCGCTGCCGGGGCTCCGGCCAAGGCGTCGAGGCGGTCGCGGGACCGGCGAGACCGGGGGCGGGCCCTACAGGGCGGCCCCCTTTGCGCCGGATGGCGCTCAGTCGCCGCGTTCGAAGCTCTGGTCCATCTCCCGCGCCGGTTGGTCGCAGAGCGTGTGGCCGATCACCTTGGCGGGAACGCCGGCGACAGTCGTCTGCGGCGCCACTTCCTTCAGCACCAGCGATCCGGCGGCGATCTTGGCGCAATTGCCGATCTTGATGTTGCCGAGCACCTTCGCCCCGGCCCCGATCAGGACGCCGGAGCCGATCTTCGGATGGCGATCGCCGAATTCCTTGCCGGTGCCGCCGAGGGTGACGTTCTGCAGGATCGAGACATTGTCGCCGATCGTCGAGGTGAAGCCGACGACGAGGCCGGTGGCATGATCGAGGAAGATGCCCCGCCCCATCCGCGCATTGGGATGGATGTCGGTCTGGAACACCGCCGAGGAGCGCGACTGCAGATAGAGCGCGAAGTTCTTGCGGCCGCTCATCCAGAGCCAGTGGGCCAGGCGATGGGTCTGGATCGCGTGGAAGCCCTTGAAGTAGAGCAGCGGCTCCAGATAGCGCTCGCAGGCCGGATCGCGGTCGTAGACCGCCTGGATGTCGGTGCGCACCGTTTCGGCAAAGCCGTGATCGGCGGCGATCATGTCGTTGAAGGCCTGGGAAATCAGCACCGCCGGAACGTCCGGATGGTCGAGGCGCTGGGAGATCCGGTGGACCAGCGCGGCCTCGAAGCTCGGCTGGTTGAGGATGGTGGCATGGATGAAGCTCGCCAGCACCGGCTCTTCGGCCGCAACCGTCGCCGCCTCGTCGCGGATCGCGGCGAAGATCGGATCGACGGCCTGGATCTTCTCCTGGCTTCGGCTGCCTGCAACGCTCATGGCGCTCTCCCGCGGCGTGACGTCGGTCGCCGGCCTGCCGAAGGGCAGATCACCGGCGGATCGTTTCGAGGACATTTAGCCCCTCCGGCCGGCCCCGTGAAGGGTCGGCCCGCTCAACACTCGGTCACCGGGTCTCCCCGCCCGGCGAATCGGGGCTCCGGCCGCTGCGAAGATCGCTCGCACAGGCCCATGAGGCGGGCGAAACCGCTCGGGCGACGGAGCTATTGCCGCAGGAACTCGCTGACCCGCAGCTTGAACCGGCGATCGCCGACCGAGAGCATGTGGTCCCGCCCCTCGATGGCGAGCACCTCCGCATTCGGCATCAGCGCGGCCAGCGGTTCGGGCGCGCCGGCGATCTCGTCCTCGGTGCCGACGCCGATCAGCACCGGCTGGACGATGCGGCCGACATCCGCCTCGCTCAACTCGTCGCGGGAGGTCTCGATGCAGGCGGCGAGCGCCAGCCGGTCGCTCTTCGTCTTGTCGGCGAAGGCCCGGAACATCCGGCCCTTCGGATCGGTGACGTCGTCCAGCGACGGTGCCCGCAGCGCCGCGGCGATGGGGTCCCAGTCGCCGGTGCCCTCGACGAGGGCGATGCCGAGGCCGCCGAGAATCAGCCGCTCGACCCGCGCGGGCTCGCCGAGCGCCGCGAAGGCCGAGACCCGGGCGCCCATCGAGTAGCCGAAGAAGGTGGCCGAGGCGACGCCCAGATGGTCGAGGAGGGCGAAGCAGTCCGACGCCATCTTCTGCGGCGTATAGAGCGACGGGTCGTGCGGCTTGTCGCTGGCGCCGTGGCCGCGATGATCGAGGGCGGCGACGCGGAACCCCGCCTCCGTCAGCGTCTTGACCCAGCCGGGCTCGATCCAGTTCACCCGCATCGAGGAGGCGAAGCCGTGGACGAGAAGCACCACCGGCGCTTGGCTGTCGCCCTCGTCGAGAAAGGCGAGGCTGAGCCCGTCATTCGTGAAGTGGCCTGTGGTCATCGCGGATCGTTCCCTGCTCGTCGCGTCTTCGAGATGTCTGCCCCTTGTCGATAACGCGCCGGCCGGCCGCTGGCACCCCCGTTCTTTTGCCCCCTGTTCATTTGCGAGGCGTCGCACTATGGTCCCGCCGCATCAAAGGCAGGACGTTTTCGAAGGTTTCGAGCAAACATGGCCGGTCATCCGATCCCGTATTTTTCGAACGACGCCGGGCACGCCACCATCTCGGTCGGCGTCAAGGAGTTCATGTGCTGCGGCGCCAACCCGCCCCATGACCACCCCCACGTCTTTCTCGACATGGGCGACGAGCCGGAGATCGTCTGCGGCTACTGCTCGACCCTTTACCGCTACGACGCCTCGCTGAAGCCCAACGAGACCGTTCCCGCCGGCTGCCTCTTCGTCGAAGCCGCCTGAGCGCCGACGGCAGCGGCCTCGCGCCGACCGTCGACCGGCCCGTGAGGGCTCGCCCCATCCGCCACGGCGCGAGGCGCTGTTCCCCATGATCGCCCGCCAGTCTCCCAGCATCGCCATCGTCGGCGCCGGCATCGGCGGGCTCGCGGCCGGCCTCTGCCTTGCCCGCGTCGGCCTTGCCTCGACCATCTTCGAGCGTGCCGAGACGCTCGAGGAGGTGGGCGCCGGGCTGCAGCTGTCGCCGAACGCTTTGTCGGTCATGGACCGGCTGGGCCTCCTTCCGGCGTTGCGGAAGGTCGGTGTCGCCGCCGACCGGGTGGAGCTTCTCGGCCATCGCAGCGGCCGGCGGATCGCCGAAGTGCCGGTCCATTCCGCCGACGGCACCCCTTATCTCTCCATCCACCGGGCCGAGCTGCAGGCGGTGCTTGTCGCCGCCGTCCGCGCCGAGCCGGCGATCACGCTGACGCTCGGCGCGGAACTTCGGCAGGTGGCGAGCGACGACGCCAAGGTGGAGATTTCCTCCGGCGACGGCGGGCCCGAGCGCTTCGATCTCCTGGTCGGCGCGGACGGCGTCCGCTCCACCGTCGCGCGCCTTTCCGGCCTTGCGCCGGCAGCGCCCACCGGCGCCACCGCCTGGCGCATGACGATCGCCGGCGACGCGGCATCGGCCTTTGCAGGGCCGGGCGGCAGCCGGACCGCGCCCGCCGGCATCCGGGCCTGGCTCGGACCGGCGCGCCACGCCGTCGTCTATCCGGTCCGCGCCGGCCGTGCCGTCAATCTCGTGCTGATCGCGCCGAGCCGCGCGCCCGGCTCCGGCGAGCAGGACGACACGCAGGACCTGATCTCCGGGTTTTCGCGCTGGGACCCGCGTCTCGCAAGCCTCATCGACACGGCGCCGACGCCGACGCCGTGGCCGCTGTTCGGCGCGCCCACCGAGCGCCCCTATGTCCTCGGCCACGATCGCGTCGTCCTTCTCGGCGATGCCGCCCATGCGATGGCGCCCTATGCGGCGCAGGGCGCGGCCATGGCGATCGAGGATGCCGCCGTGCTGGCCGCGGCGCTGGCTGAAACCGACGATCCGCGCCGGGCCGCCCGGCGCTACGAGGCCGAGCGCCGGCTGCGGATCGACAAGGTGCGCGGCCGCGTCGGCTTCCACCGCCTCGTCTACCACCTGCCGGCGCCGTTCTCGCTCGCCCGCAACGCCGTCCTCGCCCTGCGACCGCCTGCCGCACTGCGGGCCGATCTGTCCTGGCTCTACGACTGGCGCGCCCCCGCCCTCGACCCGCGGCGTCCAGGCTGAACGGCGCCGCCGTGGCCACGTCGACGGAACACCTCGTCGCTCCCGGTCGTTTCCGATGACCTGAACCGCGCCGAGGACGGGCGAGCCATCGCCCGCGGGAGACCTCAGCGGTCGCCGCGCCCGAGCGCGGAACGGTTCTGCAAGGGACGCAACGCGAAGGTCACGTATTTCATGTCGAACATCAAACGCCGCGGCAAGCTCATCGGCGTCGCCGCCCTCGCCGCGTCGACGGCCCTCACCGGGCCGCTGGCGGCGCCGGCCTCCTCCGCACCGGCGATCCACACGGTTGCGGCAACCGTCGAGGCGCCGGACAGCGCGCCGGCCGGCCGCGCCACGCAGGGCGTCCGCCTCGCCCAGGCAGCGCCGGAAGAAGTACCGCCCCCGCCGGAGGCCGCCGAGCCGGCACCCGAGCCGGCAGCTCCGCCAGCGGAGGCAGAGGCACCGGCAGCGGAACCGGCTCCTGCGCCGGCTCCTGAACCCGAGGCCCAGCCCGAGCCTGCGCCCGCTCCGGAACCGGAGCCCCAGCCCGAGCCGGAAGCGAGCGAGCCTGCTCCCGCCGAACCGGCACCCGCTCCGGAGCCTGCTCCGGCTCCCGCACCGGAAGAGGCGGCTCCCGCTGCCCCTGAGGCCGAAGCTGCGCCGGCGGCCGAACCCGCTCCCGCCGCCGAGGAAGCGCCAGCCGATCGCGCTCCGCAGGCGGAGGAGCCGGCACCGGCTGCTCCCGAAGCCCGCGACGAGGCGCCCGCCCCCGACGGCGCCGACGATGAGGCGCCCCCTGCCCCGGACGCTCCGGATGCGGCTGCCGAGGAACGCCCGGCCCCTGCTGGCGAGGCCCCCTCGCCGCGGTCCCGGCCGGCCAACGAGCCCGTGCCGTCCGACAAGCCCGGCCAGGACGAGCCGGGAACGCCGGTGCCCGAGGCAGCGCCCGCCAATGGCGACGCTGCGCCGGCTGAAGCGCCTGCGCCGGCCGAGGCTCGGCCCGGTGCCGAACAGCGCCCCGGCGAACGCGGCGCCGACCGGCCGCGACGCGGGCAGCGCGATGGTGACCGGGACGGCGCCGAGCGTCCGGGCGAACCCGCCGCAGAGCGGCCGGCAGAGGGTCAGCCGGTCCCCGCCGAGGCTCCCCAGGGGGCAGAGGACGAGGCACCGGACGAGGCGGCCGAGCGGCCTGCCGAACGCCCCCAGCCCGTCCCGGCGGCGACCCAGAACGAGCCCGTCGCCCCTGATGGCATCGATGCCAGCGACGCGCGGGTGCAGCAGCTGGCCGAACCGGTCGAGATCGCCCCGATCACCGAGGAACAGGGTGAGCGGATCGAGGCCCCGCGCCGCGGCGGCCGCGATCGTGACGGACGGGACCGGGATGGTCGCGGCGAAAACGGCCGCGACGCCGATGCGCGCGGCGGCGACCGGGACCGCGAGGCCGGCGATCGCCGCGGGCGCGGGGATGGCGACCGGCCGAATGTCGAGGTGGTCCGGCGCGACGACGACGGGCGGCAGATCCTGTCGATCATCGGCGCCGGCGTCGCGGGGGCCGTTGCCGGCGGTGCCGCCGCCTATTTCATCAAGGGCGACGACCGCGAGCGCCTGACGCGCAATGCCGAAGAGACCTATTACGAGCGTCTGCCCCGCGGCCGGACGCGCCAGACGATCGTGCGCGACAACGGCGTCCAGATCGTCACCGTCACCGACAGCTACGGCGACATCCTGCGCCGCTCGCGGGTGATGCCGGACGGCCGTGAGGTGGTTCTCTTCTACGACCCCTACGAGCAGAACGACCGCCGCCCCCGCTACGACCGGGATCCCGGCCGCGACCTGCCGGAGCTGACGATCGGCATCCCGCGGGACGAGTACATCGTCGACATCGACCAGCCCGACGAGGCGGTCTATCTGCGCACCCTCGTCGCTCCGCCGGTCGAGACCGTCGAGCGGATCTACTCGGTCGACGAGGTGGTCCGCTCCGAGCGCATCCGCGACAAGGTGCGCCGCATCGACCTCAACACGATCAACTTCGACTTCGGGTCGGCGGCGATCGCCCAGAACCAGGTCGGCAACCTCGAGGCGCTCGCCGATGCGGTCAAGGAAGTGGTCGACAAGAACCCCGGCGAGACCTTCCTGATCGAGGGCCACACCGACGCCGTCGGCAGCGAGATCTCCAATCTCGCGCTCTCCGACAAGCGGGCGGAGTCGGTCGCCTCGGCGCTGACGGAGTATTTCGACGTGCCCCCGGAGAACCTCGTGACCCAGGGCTATGGCGAGGGCTATCTGAAGGTCGACACCGAGGGCGAGAACCGCGAGAACCGCCGCGTCACGGTTCGCCGGATCACCCCGCTGGTGAAGCCGGTGCAGACCTCGGGCAACTGACGGTCCGACGTCTGGGGCGAGCGGTTCGCGCCGCTCGCGCCGGGCGCGACCACCATCGATCGGACATGCCGGGCCGGCGCTTTCTCCTGAAGCGTCGGCCCGGCCATTTGAAGGCGAAGGCATCATGAGCAAGACAGAGAAAACCACCATCGTCACCGGCGCCGCCTCCGGCATCGGCCGCGCCATCGCGCTGCGGCTCGCCGGCGAGGGCGGCAGGGTGCTGGCGATGGACACCGATGCGGCGGGCCTCGCCGACCTCGCAACGGCACAGGCCGAGGCCGAGGCCGGCAGGATCGCCACGCTCGCCGGCGATGTCGCAAGGGAAGAAGACGTCGCGTCCTGCGTCGCCGAGGCAATGCAGCGCTTCGGCCGCATCGACGCGGTCGTCTGCAATGCCGGGATCATGAAGCGCGTTCCGGCGGCGGAGCTGTCCTATGAGGACTGGCACCGGGTGCTCGACGTCAACCTCTCCCAGAGCTTCCTCTTCGCCAAGCATGCCGGATCCGAACTGCGCAAGGCGAGAGGAGCGATGCTGCTGGTCTCCTCGACCCGGGCCTTCATGTCGGAAGCCGACACCGAGTCCTATTCGGCGACCAAGGGCGGGCTCTTCGCCCTCGCCCATTCCCTCGCCGTCAGCCTGTCGCCAGAGGTCCGCGTCAACGCGGTGGCCCCCGGCTGGATCAACGTCTCGGGCGAGGCCTTGCGGCCGGTCGACCACCAGCAGCATCTGGTCGGGCGGGTCGGCGAGCCGGACGATGTCGCCCACGCGGCGAGCTTCCTCCTCGACGGCGAGAAGGCCGGCTTCATCACCGGGCAGACGCTGGTGATCGATGGCGGCATGACGCGCCAGATGATCTACGCCCATTGAGGAGAGGCACCGGCCGCCATTTCGGCGCGGCCGGGCTTGCCCTCATGCCGTCTCTCGCAGCCGCTGCCCTGCACCGGGACCCGCCTCTGGCGCTCCGCGCAGGGATCAATCCTCGTCGTCGTCCTCGGTGTGGCGGGGCTGCTCGGCGGAGAGGAAGTCGCCCAGCGCCTTCAGCGGTTCCACATAGCCGGCGAACACCTTGATGCAGACCATCAGCGGCACGGCGAGGAACATGCCGACGACGCCCCAGATCCAGCCCCAGAAGGCGACGGACAGGAAGATCGCCGCGGCGTTCATCTCCAGCCTGCGGCCGACGATCATCGGCGTCAGGAACTGGCCTTCCACCGCCGTGCAGGCGAGATAGAGGAGCACCGGCACGGCCGCGGCCGACAGGTGGCCGAACTCGGCGAGCGCGATCACGCCGACCAGCGCCATGCCCATGATCGAGCCGATATAGGGGATGAAGTTGAGGAGCGTCGCCAATGCGCCGAAAACGATCGGCGTCGGCATGCCGACCCACCACAGGCAGGTGCCGACGGCGATGCCGAGACAGATGTTGATCAGCGTGATGGTGAAGAGGTAGCGCGACAATTCGCGCTCGATGTCGTGGGCGATGTGCAGCGCCCGCTTCTTGTCCGACATGGTCGGCATCGACCGCACGAGCTTCTGGTAGAACAGATCGCCCGAGGCGAGAAGAAAGTACAGGAAGATCAACGAGAAGGCGATCGAGGCGATGATCTGCGGCGCCGTCTGGGTGACGTTGTCGAGGAGGCCGGGATTCTTGACGACCACCTCCCGCGGCTCTTCGTCTTCCGACTGGCCGGCATTTTCCTCCGTAGCCGCGCTGCGCACTTCCTCCTGCGCGGCCTGGAAGCGGTCCAGCCGATCGCGCACCGACCGCATCTCGTCGTCCACGGCCGCGGCATAGCGCGGCGCGTCGTTGACGAGATTGGTGATCGGATCGCTCAGCATGTAGAAGCCGAGCGTCAGGGTCATCAGCGAGCCGACCACCAGCACCAGGGCGGAGAGCGGCTCCCAGATCTTCAGCCGTCGCCGCAGGAACCGGACAATCGGGCTCATCACCAGCGCAAAGAGCAGCGCCAGGATCACCGGCAGCAGAAAGCTCGCCGTCAGATAGAGCGCGCCGAAGAGCAGAATGAAGAAGATGCCGATGACGGCCCAGCGGGGGCCGGTCTCGAAGTTCTGCGTGTTGACGAGGCCGATGGTCGGGGAGATCGTCGTGGAGCGCTGCTCGCTCCGCCTGCTGGCTTCTTTTTCCGACGACAAGTGATCCCCCGAAACCCGAATTTCCCCCCTCAACGGAGCTTGATCTTCAAGGTTCCGCAAGCCCATGGTGACCACGTCAAACGCGCCCGCCGGCCGGCGGTCGCACCGCCCCGCCGCGAGGCGAGAGGACGGCCCGTGCGTGGAGCGAGCCGCACCCCGTGGAAGCCGCGCGGCCGGGCCGGCCGCCGGCGCGGCAGCGACCGGCGAACCGTCGGCGGGACGGCGTCAGCGCCCGACCGGCACCGGCCCGGATGTCACCATCTTCAGCTTCCAGTCGGCCGCAGGCGTGTCGTCGAGCTTCAGCTGGCTGGTCAGATAGGCCAGCCGGTCGCGGTCGGTGCCCTTGGCCGTGCAGAAGCGGTCCTGCAGGTAGAAGGGCGGGATCGCCTGATAGTAGAGCGTCGCCTCGACGCTCGCCACCGGCCGCGGCAGGCTCGCGAGATCGATCTCGTAGTTGACCGTGTCGCCGCCGCCGGACTGGTAGTCCGGATCGTCGCCGATGGCGACGGAGCCGGTGTCCTCGGCGAGCGCCGTGCCCTTCGAGCCGAGCGCGTTGGCGATCTTCACGCGTTCTTCGAAGCCCAGATAGCCCGACGGCAGGATGCGGTTGTCCTTCACATGGCTGCAGATCGACAGGAAGCTCGTCGTCAGCTGCCCGGCGGGCGCCGCGTCGTGGCCACAGGCATTCGCGGCCTCCCCTGCCCCGGCCCCGGCTCCAGCCAGCGGCGGCGTCGAGACCAGCTCCTGGTAGATCTGGGCCTCGCTCTGGCTGGTGATCGTCTGATAGTGCGGCTGGTGGCGCCGCTCCAGCGGCGCGATGCGGGCGGAACAGTCCGGCTGCCACCACAATTCGCCGGCGACTGGCTCGCCCGCAGCGTCGACGATGACGCCGGCGGCATTGGTGCCGCCCGAGGTCCACAGCGCCTTGCCTTCCGCATCGAGCGCCTTGAACTCGACGAAGGCCCGCCGGAAACCGACCCCGGAGGGGAACTTGTGGCCGGTCTTGGAGTCGATGCGCACGGCGGCGCTGAGCCGCCCATCCGCCTCCGACACATCCGTCACGGCGATCGAGGCCGTCAGGGTCTTGGCGTTCTCCATCATCTTGTCGCGGGTCGTGTCGATGTTGTCGATGCCCTTGGAGACCAGCATCGGGTCCTGCACGGCGATGCCGAGGAAATCGGGGAACTGGTCGGCCATCTCGATCAGGAAGACGTTGAGGCCGACGAGGGTGTGCAGGGCGAAGTTCTTGCGGCGCTCCAGATCGATGGCGTCCGCCCCGAGGCCGTTCTCGACCTGCGGGAAATTGCTGTGCTCCTGGATGCCGGCGATCTTCGAGACCAGCGGCTGGCCGGTCTCGTCGTGGCTCTTCATGTGGCAGTCCTGGCAGCTCGCGGCCTTGGGCCCGGCGCCGCCCGGCAGTTCGCCATTCGCCGTCACGCCGGTGCGATAGTCGCTGAAGGCCCATTCGGGATAGGTCGTCTGCTCGAAGGTGTAGCCGAGGATCTTGCCGTCATCGAGCACCGGCAGATGCACCGTGTGGCAGCTGCCGCAGAGATCGGACTTCAGGAAGGTATCGTCATGGCCGGGCGTGATGCCGAGGGCATTTCGCATCGGCACCTGCTTGGGGTCCTCGAACGGCCCCTTCAATTCGTCGGCGGCACCGACGAAATAGCTGCCGGTGAAGGTGCGGGCGAAGCCCTCCGCCAGCTCCTTCGGGTTGAGCTGGTCCTGGCGCTCGGCGATGCAGCTGTTGGCCGGGCTGGCACGCGCCGCCTCGACGTCCGCATCCTTGAAGACGGCGTGGTGGCAGGCGGTGCAGGAGATGCCGTCGCGCGCGAGCGCGCCGAAATCGGCGTGCTGCGCCGACGGGTTGTTCGGCGGATAGGGCACGGCGTCCGCCATGGAGCGCTCGAAGTTCGGACAGCCCTCGCCTTTCAGATGTCCGTCGAGCTGGAACTGGCGCTGGCCCTGGATGCCGTGGCAGCCGAGGCAGATCGACTGGACCTCGTCGGAGACGCCCGGATGGAAGGTCTGGGTCTCGCTGGCGAGCTGCGAGAAGAAGATCGGGTCGCGGCCGGCGAGCCCCATCGGCGACGTCCGCCAGGTCCCGTAGGGCGACATGTTGATCAGCTTCGAGCCGTCCGGATTGTGCACCGGATCGAGCGGCGCAGGCTTCGTCATGTCGAACTGCAGGCCGGTTCCGCCGGCGTCGTGGCAGCCGACGCACTGGTCCGACGTCAGATACTGGCTCTTTTCGGTGGTCTTGGCGTGTTCCTTCACCCAGACGACGTCGTAGCTCGCCGACGGCATCTGCAGCCCGGCGACGTCCTTGGGGAGCTCAGCGAAGACGTAGTCGAAGAGCGCGGCGACGTCCGGATTGAGCTCTTTCGGCGCGGGCTTGGGATCATCGACCGCCGGCGCGATCGCCGTCAGCGCCTCGTGATGCGGCTCGGAGCCGAGGTCGAGGGCGAAGTCCTGCGACAGGAAGCTGATCGGCTCGCCGGGCTCGCCCGCGATGTTGGAGAGGCTGGAGAAGGTCGAGTTGTTCGCTGCCGAGGCGTGGCAGTTCAGGCAGTACTGGCCGAAGCCCTGGTAGGGCAGGCCGTTCGAGGGGCGCGGCGGCCAGTCGATGTTGGCGGTGCGATCGTCGCTCCAGCCGTACCAGCCCCAGTACCAGCCGTCATGGGAAGCCTTCGTGTCGCGCACCATGAAGGCGGCGCCGCTGGTCGGCTTCAGCAGCAGCGGGTCTTCCTTGGCGCAGAGCGCGGCGGGCGCCGGATACATTTCCTTGACGATCATCGCGCCGTCGGGCACCGGCGGCTCCTGCGCCGGCCGGGCGGCTTCGTCCGCCGGCCGGGCCTCCTTCAGCCAGGCGTGAAACTCCGGCGAGTACCAGATCATGACGGGCGCATGGGTGCCGCGATCGCCGCCGACCCAGGCGCCGTTGATCAGGCTCGCGACATACGGCCCGGTATCGCGGACATATTTGTCGTGGACCCAGCCGGCCGCCTCGTCGCGGTGGCAGAAGTTCGAGAAATACTGGTCGAGGGCCGCCTCGTATTCGTTCAGCGGCAGCGCGGCCGGCGCCCTGACGACCGGATCGAGCCGCTTGCACAAAGCGAGGTCGGTCGGCACCTGGGCCGTCGTCTGCAGCGCCGTGCAGGCTGCCCCGGCGGACGAGGCGGATATCACGGTGAAGGCGAGCCCGATGAGAGCCCGCGTGAATTTGCCTGCCATGTCGCCTCCCTGCCGGCCGAATCGTCGCCGTCGGGAGATTACATCAATTTGGAATCATTAGAAGTTGATTTCGGGGCTCGAATGCCGGGCATACTTTCGAAATCATGAAGATCTGCCGCATCCGGTTACTTCTATCGCAACGGAGATGACGGCAGATCATGCTTCAACGGGGCGCGAAAACAACAACTTGCCGGAATCAGTGCAGGATCTGCGACAGGAAGAGCTTGGTGCGCTCGTGCTGGGGATTGGTGAAGAAGGCGTGCGGCTCGTTCTCTTCGACGATCTGGCCGGCATCCATGAAGATCACCCGGTTCGCCACCTGCCGCGCAAAGCCCATCTCGTGGGTGACGCAGAGCATGGTCATCCCCTCCTCGGCGAGACCGACCATGACGTCGAGAACTTCCTTGATCATCTCCGGGTCGAGCGCCGACGTCGGCTCGTCGAACAGCATCACCTTCGGGTTCATGCAGAGCGAGCGCGCGATGGCGACGCGCTGCTGCTGGCCGCCGGACAGCTGTCCGGGATATTTGTGCGCCTGCTCGGGGATCTTGACGCGGTTGAGATAGTGCATCGCGACCTCTTCGGCCTTTTTCTTGGGCATCTTGCGAACCCAGATCGGCGCGAGGGTGCAGTTTTCCAGAATCGTGAGATGCGGGAAGAGGTTGAAGTGCTGGAACACCATGCCGACCTCGCGGCGCACCTCGTCGATCTTCTTCAGATCGTTGGTGAGCTCGATGCCGTCGACGACGATCGAGCCCTTCTGGTGCTCCTCGAGCCGGTTGATGCAGCGGATCGTGGTCGACTTGCCGGAGCCGGACGGGCCGCAGATGACGATCCGCTCGCCGCGCCGGACCGTGAGGTTGATGTCGCGCAGGACGTGGAACTCGCCGAACCACTTGTTGACGCCGATCATCTCGACGGCGATCTCGTCGGAAATCTGCATCTTGGTCGGCTGGGCTTGCGGGGCGCCGGTTTCGGTCTGGAGGCTCATGTCGGGATTTCCTTGCGATGTCAGCTCTTGTGGCCGGTGTCGAGACGCCGCTCGGTGTAGATCGAGTAGCGCGACATCGAGAAGCAGAACAGCCAGTAGATGAAGGCGGCGAAGATCAGGCCGGTGGCCGGCGTCGAGGGCGTGATCCAGGCCGGATCGTTGAAGCCGCGGCGCACCGTGCCGAGGAGATCGGCGAGGCCGATGATGTAGACGAGGCTGGTATCCTTGAAGAGGCCGATGAAGGTGTTGACGATGCCGGGGATCACCAGCTTCAGCGCCTGCGGCAGGATGATCATCCGCATTTTCTGCCAGTAGGTCAGCGCCATGGCGTCGGCGCCCTCGTACTGGCCCTTCGGGATCGCCTGCAGGCCGCCGCGGATCACCTCCGCCATGTAGGCGGCCGAGAACAGCGCGACGCCGACGCAGGCGCGCAGCAGCTGGTTGAAGGTCACGCCCTCCGGCATGAACAGCGGCAGCATGAAGTTCGCCATGAACAAGACGGTGATCAGCGGCACGCCGCGCCAGAACTCGATGAAGATCACCGAGAGGAGCTTCACCGCCGGCATGTCGGAGCGTCGCCCCAGCGCCAGCAGGATGCCGAGCGGCAGCGACGCCGCGATGCCCGACAGCGCCACGACGAGGGTGAGCATCAGCCCGCCCCACAGATTGGTCGGCACGTGGGTGATGCCGAAATTCGCCGACATCAGGAAGACGAAGACGACCACCGCCAGCGCCGGATAGAACATCCGCGCGACATTGCCCTCCCCCCGCCGGGCCATGAAGCCGGCGAACAGCACCGCGCCGAGCGCCGCCAGCGCCGCGAGGAAGGAGATGAAGGACAGGACCGAGAAGCGGAAGTCGAGGAACACGACGGTCCGCGCGTCGATGAAGCTCGCGGCGAGGATCGACGCGAGCGACAAAAGGGCCGCGCCGATCGCGATCTTCACCGGCAGCGAATGGGTCCCGACCTGCGGTTCGGCCGAGACGTCGGCGATGGTGAAGCCGGCGGCCAGGAGGAACAGCAGCGCCAGCCCGCCGCCCGAGAAGGAGAACTGCCCGCCGGTGAGCAGCACCAGCGTCACCACCGGATAGACGCCGAACAAGAGAACCGCGTTCAGCCGCTTGTAGGGCACCTTCGGGATCGCGATGCCGGCGACGAGGATCACCAGGGCGACGAGCAGCACGTCCACCCGCCAGCGTTCGTCGAGCGGATAGACGCCGTAGATGAACTGGCCGAACTTCGCCTCGATGAAGGCCCAGCAGGCGCCGCCATGGCCGCCGCCCTCGACGAGGCACGCCTCGCGGTCGTTGCCGGTGAACACCGCGTCGAGCACCGCCCACTGGAAGAGGTTCCACGCGCCCCACAGGACGAGGGCGCCGGCGGCGATCGACAGGACCGAATCCAGCGGCGTGGCGAAGAGGTTGCGCCGCACGGTGCCGAACGCGCCGACCTCGCTCGCGGGCGGCGGCAGCGCCGACTTCTGCTCCTTCGAGACGAACCGGAAAACCTGTTCTTCCATTTTTCCGTTCCCCTCAGCGCTCGACCAGCGCCATCTTCGAATTGAACCAGTTCATGAACACCGAAACCGACAGGCTGATGGTGAGATAGACCACCATCCAGATGCAGACGATCTCGATCGACTGGCCGGACTGGTTGAGCACCGTCGAGCCGACCGCGACGAGCTCCGGATAGCCGACGGCGAGGCCGAGCGAGGAGTTCTTGGTCAGGTTCAGATACTGGCTGGTGAGCGGCGGGATGATCACCCGGAAGGCCTGCGGCACCACGACGAGGCGCAGCGACTGGCCGCGCGTCAGCCCGAGCGCCGAGGCGGCCTCGTTCTGGCCCTTCGACACCGACATGATGCCGGCGCGCACGATCTCGGCGATGAACGCGCCGGTATAGATCGACAGGGCCAGCCACAGCGCGATGAATTCCGGGCGGATCTGGAAGCCGCCGGCCAGATTGAAGCGGTTGGCGATGGGAAAATCCAGCGTCGCCGGCATCCCGGTGACGAGGAAGACCACCACCGGCAGGCCGACGATCAGCCCCAGCGCCGTCCACAGCAGCGGCTTGCGCTCGCCGGTGGCCAGCTGCAGCTTCCTGTTGCGCCTTGCGATGAAGACCGTGGCGACGATGCCGACGACGAAGGCTGCCAGCGACGCGAGGGCCAGCGCGCCGAAGATGATGCTCGGTATCTGCAGGCCGCGGTTCGTCAGGTAGATACCGGCGGAGTTCTCCTCCAGGCCCCGCGGGCCGCTGAGCACCGACAGGACGCCGAAATACCAGAACAGGATGACCAGCAGCGGCGGAATGTTGCGGAAGGTCTCGACATAGACCGTCGACAGCATGCGGATCAGGAAGTTGCGCGACAGGCGTCCGATGCCGACGACGAAGCCGAGGATCGTCGCCAGCGCGATGCCGGCGGCCGAGACGATCAGGGTGTTGGCGATGCCGACGAGGATGGCCTGGCCGTAGGTCGAGTTGGCCGTGTAGCCGACCGGCGTGATGGCGATGTCGAAGCCGGCCCGCGACCACAGGAAGCCGAAGCCGGAGGCGATGTTCGCGTCGGCGAGGTTGCGGGCGGTGTTGGAGACGATCCACCAGCCGAAGGCGGCCAGGGCGACGATCAGGCTGACCTGGATGACGATGCTGCGCACCGTCGGATTGGTGAGGATCGAGGATCCGGATGTGGCGCGAGGGGCGGCCTCTGTCTCGACGCTCATGGCGACGAACTCCTGTGACGCAGAAAACCGCAAATGGCAGCCCTCGGGATCCGTGCGATGCGGCACGCCCCTTGCGCAAACGACCCGTGGTCTGACGGTTTCGCCATGGTCTCAGAAGCGGACGCCCCGAAACCGGGGCGCCCGCATGACGTCTTTCGGCTCAGCGAACGGGCATGCCGTACTGCAGGCCGCCATTGGTCCAGAGGGCGTTCTGGCCGCGCTGGATCTTCAGCGGCGTGTCGACGCCGATGTTGCGCTCGAAGATCTCGCCGTAGTTCCCGACGGCCTTGATGATGTTGACCGCCCAGTCCTTGGACAGGCCGATCGAGGCACCGAAGTCCTTGTCCTCGCCGAGCAGGCGACGGATCTCGGGGTTCTCAGAGGTCTTCATCTCCTCGACATTCGCCTGGGTCACGCCGAGTTCCTCGGCGTCGAGCAGCGCGAAATGCGTCCACTTGACGACGTTGAGCCACTGCGAGTCGCCCTGGCGGACGGCTGGTCCGAGCGGCTCCTTGGAGATGATCTCCGGCAGGATCACGTGGTCGTCCGGGCTGCCCATCTCGAGGCGCGAGGCGGCGAGGCCCGAGGCGTCGGTGGTGAGCACGTCGCAACGGCCGCTGTCATAGGCCGAGTTGACGTCCGACTGGGACTCGATGACGACCGGGTTGTATTCCATCTTGTTGACGCGGAAGTAGTCCGACAGGTTCAGCTCGGTGGTCGTGCCGGACTGGACGCAGACGGTGGCGCCGGAGAGCTCGAGCGCCGAGTTCACGCCCAGCTCCTTCTTCACCATGAAGCCCTGGCCGTCATAGTAGTTGACGCCGGCGAAGGCGAGGCCGAGCGTGGTGTCGCGGTCCATCGTCCAGGTGGTGTTGCGCGCCAGCATGTCGATCTCGCTGTTCTGCAGCGCCGGAAAGCGCTGGACGGCGGAGAGCGGCGAGTACTGCACCTTGGAGGGATCGCCGAAGACGGCGGCGGCGACGGCCTTGCAGTAGTCGACGTCGAGGCCCTGCCAGGCGCCCTGGTCGTTCTGGGAAGCAAATCCCGGCAGACCCGTGTTGACGCCGCAGCGAAGCTGGCCGCGTTCCTTCACGGTCTGAAGCGTCTGGGCGGAGGCAGCGCCGCCAGCGAGCCCCGCGATCGTCAGGCCGAGCACGGCGGTCAGGAGCTTGGATTTCATCAGGAAGCCTTCCCCATTTGGGTTATCGTTGTAACTTGGACCGGGTCGCAGTTCATGCGACACGGTGGCAGCGGCGCCGCTTGATCTCCAGCACCATCGCCAACCGCCGTAATTCCATGACAAAAAATTAATCAGGTCAAGCTGCCGGTTTTTTCTTTTGCAATGCAAACCGGCGAAAAAATCAACTCTGCAGACAAAGTAGCCATGAGGACGAACAGTTGACCACGGATCGCTCAAAATCCCGGCAGGCCGGCCCCAACACCCTTCTCGCGCATGGGCCCTACGATCCCCGGTCGATGCACGGATTCGTCAATCCGCCGGTGATTCACGCCTCGACGGTGCTGTTCGAATCGACTGACGCGATGAAGAACCGCAAGTCGCTGCCTTATACTTATGGACTACGCGGCACCCCCACGACGAGTGTGCTGGAAGATGCGCTGAGCGAACTCGAGAATGCCCATGGCACGATTCTCGTGCCCTCGGGCCTCGCGGCGATCTCGATTCCCCTCTTCGCCTTCCTCGGTGCCGGCGATCACTGCCTGATCGTCGATTCGGTCTATTCGCCGACCCGCCAGTTCGCCAACGGCACCCTCGCCCGCATGGGCGTCGAGATCGAGTATTTCGATCCGCATGTCGGCTCCGGCATCGCCGCGCTGATGAAGCCCAGCACGAAGGTGGTGTTCCTCGAGGCGCCGGGCTCCAACACCTTCGAGATGATGGACGTGAAGGCGGTCTGCGAGGCCGCCCATGCCGGCGGCGCCGTCACCATGCTCGACAACACCTGGGCGACGCCCCTGTATTTCCGGCCCCTCGAGCACGGCGTCGATCTCTCCATCCACGCCCTGACGAAATATCCCGGCGGCCATTCCGACGTGATGATGGGCTCGGTCTCCGCCACCGAGGCGACCTTCAAGCAGCTGCGCGAGACCCAGCTGCAGATCGGCGTCAACGCCGCCCCGGACGACACCTACCTCGTCATCCGCGGCCTGAAGACGATGGGGATCCGGCTGGAGCGCCATCAGGCCTCGGCGCTGGAGCTGGCGACGTGGCTGGAGGCCCGCGAGGAGGTCGCCGAGGTGCGCCATCCCGCCCTGCCCTCCTTCTTCGACCGGACGCTCTACGAGCGACAGTTCACCGGCTCCTCCGGCCTGTTCTCGTTCCTCCTGCCAGGCTCCTTCCGGCGCGCCGCCGCCTTTCTCGACGCGCTGGAGCTCATCGGCCTCGGCTATTCCTGGGGCGGCCACGAGAGCCTCGCCGTCGCCGTCGACCTCTCCGACCGCACCATCGCCAGAGGACCGGCGGACGGCACCTTCATCCGCCTTCAGGTCGGGCTCGAGGATGTCGCCGACCTCAAGGCGGACCTCGAACGCGGCTTCACGGCGGCGCGCCAGGCCGGCTGAAGCCGGGCCGCTCAGCCGCCGGCCGTTCCTTCCCATGACGTTGCGCGGCAAAGCGAACTTGCTGCGCAAGCGGCGACTTCACGTCATGGTTAGGCCCCATTGCAGCTACAGGAAATTCTGCCGAGATAAGCTCGAAACGAATGCGCGAGGGGGCCGGGCGACGACCGGCCCCGAGCAGGGCGGGACGACGCTGAGACGCGACCGGCCGGCCGGCGCGACGCCGCAAGGCGCATGAACGAGAGGAAGCCGCATCCAGATGGCCAAGATCATGACCTTCATCCGCAGCGCGGGCCGCCGCGCCCTGCTCGCCGGGGCGACCGTCGCCCTCCTGCTGCCCGCCGCCGTTTCCGGCGCAAACGCCCAGGCCAGCGCCGCCGCCCAGAAGATCGCCGACCATTTCGCCGCGATCCCATCGATGCATGGCGACTTCGTCCAGTTCGATTCGAACGGCCGCCAGTCGGAGGGCAAGTTCTACATCGAGCGGCCCGGCAAGGTCCGCTTCGACTACACGAACTCGCCGCTGCGGGTGATCGCCGACGGCTCCAACGTCGCCATCAACAACAAGAAGCTCAACACCTGGGACACCTATCCCCTGTCCCAGACGCCGATGAAGCTGCTGCTCGACCGCCGGATCAACCTGTCCGAGGCCAACATCCAGAGCATCAAGGAAGACCCGGACCTGACGACGATCGTCATGGGCGACAGCTCGGTCTTCGGCAATTCGCGCATCACCATGATGTTCGACCCGGCCTCCTCCGACCTGAAGCAGTGGACCATCCGCGACAAGCAGGGCAAGGAGACGACGGTGATGATCTACAACGTCCAGGAGGGCGGCAAGATCCAGGAATCGGCCTTCAAGATCCCCTATACCGCGATCCAGCAGGGCCAGACCGGCAACCGCTGAGGCGGCTGCCGGCTCCGGCGGCCGTCAGAACATGCGGCCGCCGTTCGGCACGCCGTGGCCGGGCGAAAGCAGCACCACTTCGCCGGTCTCGTCCGGCACGCCGAGGGTCAGCACCTCCGAGCGCATCGGGCCGATCTGGCGCGGCGGGAAGTTGACGACGGCGATCACCTGGCGCCCGACCAGCTCGTCCGGCGTGTAGTGGACGGTGATCTGGGCGGAGGACTTCTTCACCCCGATCTCGCCGCCGAAATCGATCATCAGCTTGATCGCCGGCTTTCTCGCCTCCGGAAACGGCGCCGCCTCGACGATGGTGCCGACGCGGATGTCGACCTTCAGGAAGTCGTCATAGGTGATGTCCGGCGCGCGTTCGCTGGTCATGTCTGGCCCCTCTTTCGCATCTGGCGGAATTCGCGTGTCCGGCTGAGACTGCGGCAGGTTTGGCGCTTGCCGCAAGCCGTCCGGCGACACCGATCGCCGCTCATCCCCGGGACAGTTCCTCGGCGCGGTCGCGCGCGGCGCGCATCGCCTCTTCCATCAGCCGCGCCAGCCGCTCGTCGTCCATCAGCACCTCGAGCGCCGCCTGGGTCGTGCCGTTGGGCGAGGTGACGTTCCGGCGCAGCTGCGCCGGCGCGTCGCTGGAGCGGATCATCAGCTCGCCCGCCCCCGCCACCGTGTGGCGGGCGAGGCGCATGGCGAGATCGGGGGCGAGGCCGAGGGCCTCTCCCGCCTTCGCCATGCATTCGGCGAGGTGGAACACATAGGCCGGGCCGCTGCCGGACACGGCGGTGACGGCGTCGATCAGACGCTCCTCGCCGACCCATTCCACCGGCCCGCTCGCCTCGAGCAGCGCCGTCGCCGCGGCGCGTTCCGTCTCGCCGCAGCGAGCATTGCCATAGGCGCCGGTGACGCCCCGGCCGATCAGGGCGGGAGTGTTGGGCATGGCGCGCACCACCGGATGCGGCCCGAGCAGGGCCTCGATCGCCGCGATGGTGGTTCCGGCCGCGATCGAGACGACCAGCGTCTCCGGCCGCATCGCCGCCTTCAGGGGCGGCACGGCGGCGGTCATCATCTGCGGCTTGACGGCGAGGAGAACGATGTCGAACTCCCCCGCCGGCACCGACGGGCGATGGGTGACGCCCTTGTCGATCAGCGGCTGCAGCGCCGGCCCGACGGCCGGATCGACCACCGTGACCTTCTCGGCCGCCAGCCCCTTGTCCAGCCAGCCGCCGAGCAGGGCCGAGCCCATGTTGCCGCCGCCGAGAAGGAGAATGCGCGCGTCGATCATGGGTGCCTGCCTCCGGAAGCTCCGGGCGATCGCTCTCGCCCTTTCCGGGACATCCCTAGACCGGCGGAAACGTCCGCGTCCAGCCGCAAGGCATCGGGCGCGGCGGCCGGCACGCGTCGCCAGTGGGCCGGCGCGCGACCGTCTCGTAGCGGCCGCGCAAGGCCGCCGCGATCACGCACACTGCGACGCTTGCGCCGCGATCAGGCCTCGCCGACGGTCTCGAACATCGTCGCCGCCAGCGCGTCCTCGGCCGACTTGTCGGCCCAGATGACGAACTGGAACGCCTGGTAGAAGCGCTCGCAGCTTTCCAGCGCCATGGCGAGCATGCGCTCGGCCTGGCCGCTGGTGGCGTCGAGACCGTTCGACAGGAGCAGGGAGTGGCGGAACATCACCGCGCCTTCCTTGCGCCACAGGTCGAAATGGCCGACCACCAGCTTCTCGTTGATGCGCGCCAGGAGCCGCTGGATCTCGTCCTGCCGGTGGGGCGGGACCTTCAGATCGAAGGCGCAGGCGAGATGCAGCGCCTCCATGTCGTCGATCCAGGAAAACGACACCGAATAATCGGTCCAGACGCCTGCCACCGCCACTGCCAGCTCGTCCTCGCAGGAGCGCTCGAACGCCCATTCCCGCGACGTCGCCACCCACTCGATCACGTCGACAGGGTTCGACTGTCGCATGACTGCCATTTCGTCGAATTGCATGCTGATTCCCCGTAAGATGCCTGGAAGCTGAATAGGCGGGCAGCCGCCCGCCGCGGCAGCCACCCGCAGGGTCATCCATTCGCCGCCGCCGACGAATCACCCTTGAGAATCAGCATACAGACGGGGAGTCTTCACGCTAAGGGCGTTAACCGTTTTTTCATGTTGATGGATTTTGCGGCGCGGAAATCGGCGCGGGCCGGAAGCTTAAGCGACTCTGCGATCACGACTTTCGGAATCGGGCTTTGCCGGCGCGCCGCCGCCGAGCCTGTCGATAGCCTGTGGATAAGCGCCGGGCGCCACTGCAAGCGACGCTCCCATCCTACGGCGAGCCCAGCAAATTTTGCTTCGCAAGGCTGACCGACCCCGGAGGGAACCGGCAGAACTGCGTCTGCCGGCAGCGCCGATCAGACGCCCTCGCCACCGCCGGCGAGCTTGGCTTCGATGTCGGCGAGCCGCTTCTTCAGCGCCTCGTTCTCCATGCGCGCCTTCATCGCCATCTCGCGCACCGCCTCGAATTCCTCGCGCTGGACGAGATCCATCTGGTTGAGCAGGCGCTCGCCCTGGGTGCGGAACAGCGTCTCCACCTCGCGGCGCACGCCCTGGGCGGTGCCGGCCGCGTCGGTCATCACGCGGGCGAACTCGTCGAGAAGGCGGTTGGGGGCTCGGTTCGGCATCGTCGTCTCCGGGGTTCTATAGGTTTCACCGCAGGTAGAGGCGCGCCGTCCCTTAGACAATAGTGGCGCCGCCTTATCTGCCCGCTCGGCCCCTCCCCCGCGCCGGTGTTTGCGCCGGTGTCTGCGCCGGTCCGCGCCCCGGTCCGACGGCCGATTGGACGGCATTCGGCCGCGCCGCGCGGCCTGTGGTCTTCAAAGCGTCGCCGCTTCGGCCTATGAGAGCGTCGCGCAGGGCCGTTCGTATGGCGGCCGCGCCGAACCGCAACGCACGACGAGGCCAGCTTCGACCATGCTCTCCCTTCAGACCTTCGGCGTGCTGGCCTATCCCAACATCGACCCGGTGTTTCTCGAGATCGGACCGATCAAGCTGCACTGGTACGGCCTCGCCTATGTCGCCGGCATCCTCTGCGGCTGGCTCTACGGGCGCTACCTCGTCGGCAATGCAAAGCTCTGGCCGAACGGCGTCTCGCCGATCACCAAGCTGCAGATCGACGACATGATCCTCTATCTCGTCCTCGGCATCGTTCTCGGCGGCCGGCTCGGCTACGTCATCTTCTACGATCCCATGCAGTATCTGGCCGATCCGCTCACCGTCTTTTCCGTCTGGGACGGCGGCATGGCGTTCCATGGCGGTCTCGTCGGCGTCACGCTGGCGCTCGTCCTGTTCTGCCGGCAGTACAAAGTGCCGTTCTACAGCCTGATCGACGTCGTCGCCGCCTCGGTGCCCTTCGGCCTGCTCTTCGGCCGCCTCGCCAACTTCATCAACAGCGAGCTCTGGGGCTCGCCGTCGACCGTTCCCTGGGCGATGGTGTTTCCGACCGGCGGCCCCGAGCCACGCCATCCGAGCCAGCTCTACGAGGCAGCGCTCGAAGGCGTGCTGTTGTGGATCATCCTCAGGATCGCCACCCACAGCTTCCAGTCGCTGCACCGGCCGCGGCTGACCGCCGGGCTCTTCATCTTCTTCTACGGCGTCGCCCGCATCCTCGTCGAAGCCTTCTGGCGCATTCCCGACGCGCAGCTCGGCTATCTCTACGGCGGCTGGCTGACCATGGGCATCATCCTCTCCCTCCCGATGCTGCTGGTCGGGATCTGGGCGATCGCGACGGCGAAGCCGGTGGCCTACGAGGCGAGCGGTCCCGACGACGCCGTCGCCAGCAACCGGGACCAGGCCCGCCATTGAACGACCTCGCCACACGGATCGCGGCGATCATCCGCCGGGAGGGGCCGATCGGCCTCGACCGGTTCTGGAACCTGTCGCTGTTCGACGCGAAGGCCGGCTACTACGCGACGAAGAACCCCTTCGGCCGGGCCGGCGACTTCGTCACCGCGCCGGAGGTCAGCCAGATGTTCGGCGAGCTGCTCGGCGCCTGGGTCGCCGCCGCCTGGGACGGGCTCGGCCGGCCCCGGCCGTTCCGCCTCGTCGAGATCGGCCCCGGCCGTGGCACGCTGATGGCCGACATGCTGCGCACCTTGCGACGGGCCGCGCCGCCCAGCCTCGGTGCCGCCAGCATCCACCTCGTCGAGACCAGCGAGACGCTCGCGGCGATCCAGTCCGAGACGCTCTCGCCCCTCGACCTGCCGATCCGGCGCCACCGCAGCCTCGCAGAGGTTCCCGGCGGCCCGGCGCTCGTCGTCGCCAACGAACTCTTCGACGCCCTCGCCATCCGCCAGTTCGTCTTCGACGGCGCGGCGTTCCGCGAGCGCTGCGTTGGACTTTCCGAGGCCGGCCAGCTGGAATTCGTTCTGTGCGAGCCCCTCGCCCCGCAGCCGCCGGCCGCCCTGCTGCCACATCCGCCGGCGGCCGGCGCCGTCCTCGAAGCCTCGCCGGAGCGCGACGCCCTCGCCGTCCGCCTCGCCGACCGGCTCGCCGCGGAGGGCGGTGCCGCGCTCCTCATCGACTACGGCCACGGCGAGACCGCCTTCGGCGACACGCTGCAGGCGATCCGGGAGCATGCCTATGCCGATCCGCTCGACCGGCCGGGCGGCGCCGATCTCACCAGCCATGTCGACTTCGGCCGGCTCGGACACATCTTCGCCGCGCGCCGTCTCACTGTGGCGCCGTTGGCCACCCAGGGCGAATTCCTGCTCGGCCTCGGCCTGATCGAGCGGGCCGGCGTCCTCGGAGCGCCGATGGACGCGGCCGGCCGCCGCCGGATCGAGGCTGCCGTCGCCCGCCTCGCCGGCTCCGGACCGGGCCAGATGGGGGCGCTGTTCAAGGTGCTCGCCGTCGCCAGCCAGCCACTTCGCCTGCCACCCTTTGCTCCAGACCCGTCGGATTGACTTCCCATGCCGCCTCGACCACCATCCGCCCCCATGGCGAACCCCATGATCGACGCCGAGCCGCTGAAGGACGAGGACGTGATCCGTGCGCCGGAGCTGTCGCACGACGGCATCGCCCATGGCTTCTTCGGCCGGCGTGGCGGCGTCTCCACCGGGCTCTATGACGGCCTCAACGCCGGCATCGGCTCGAAGGACGAGCCGGCCAGCGTCCATGGCAACCGCGCCCTCGCGATGGCGGTGCTGGGCGTTTCGCCAGACCGGCTCGCCACCCCCTGGCAGGTCCATTCGGGCGAGGCGATCGTCGTCGAGGCGCCGTTCTCGGGCGAGCGGCCGAAGGTCGACGGCATCGTCACCGCGACGCCCGGCCTTGCGATCGGCGTCGTCACGGCCGATTGCGGCCCGGTGCTGTTCGGCGACCCGAAGAACCGCGTCGTCGGCGCCGCCCATGCCGGCTGGCGCGGGGCGCTCGGCGGCGTCCTCGAAGCCACCATCGCGGCGATGGAGACGGCCGGCGCCGACCGCCGTTCGATCACCGCGATCCTCGGCCCGACGATCACCCAGCCGAACTACGAGGTCGGCCTCGACATGATGGCCGCCTTCCTCGACGGCGACCCGGCGCGCGAGCGCTTCTTCAAGCCAGGAAACGGCCCGGACAAGCGGCAGTTCGACCTTCCCGGCTTCATCGTCGCGGTGCTCTCCGAGGCCGGCGTCTCGGCCGGCTTCGTCGGGCGCTGCACCTATGGCGAGCCGGACAGTTTCTTCTCCTTCCGCCGCACCACCCATCGCGGCGAGCCCGACTACGGCCGGCAGCTCGCGGCGATCGCCCTGCGGGATTGATCACGATGATTCATTTCGAACGCGACGAATTCGACGAGCGCCGCGCGCGCCTCCTCGACGAGATGGCGAACCGCAAGCTCGACGCCATGCTGCTGTTCTCGCAGGAGTCGATGTACTGGCTCACCGGCTACGATTCCTTCGGCTTCTGCTTCTTCCAGTGCCTGGTGCTGAAGTCCGACGGCGAGATGCAGCTGCTCACTCGCTCGGCCGATCTGAGGCAGGCGCGGCACACCTCGATCCTCGAGGCGATCGTCATCTGGCGCGACCGCGGCAATGCCGATCCGGTCATCGAGCTGCGCAACCTCCTCGGCGACATGGGCCTCCTCGGCGCCCGCATCGGCGTCGAGTGGCTGACCCACGGGCTGACCGGCCAGGCCGGACTCGGCGTCAACGAGCGGCTCGGCTCCTTCGCCGCGCTGAAGGACGCCTCCGACCTCGTGCCGATGCTGCGGGCGGTCAAGAGCGAGGCGGAGATCGCCTATGTGCGCGAGGCGGCGCTGCTCGCCGACGAGGCCTTCGAGGAGGCGCTGCCGCTGATCGTGCCGGGCGCCGACGAGGCGGAGATCCTCGCCGCGATGCAGGGCCACGTCCTGAAGCGGGGCGGCGACTATCCGGCCAATCCCTTCATCGTCGGCTCGGGTCGCGACGCGCTCCTCTGCCGCTACAAGTCGGGCCGTCGCAGGCTCGACGCCAGCGACCAGCTCACCCTCGAATGGGCCGGCGTCAAGGCGCAGTATCACGCCGCCCTGATGCGCACCGTCATCCTCGGCGAGCCGACCGACCGGCATCTCGAACTCCATGCCGCCGCCCGCGAGGCGCTCAGCGCCGTCGAGGCGGTGATGCGGCCGGAGCATTCCTTCGGCGACGTCTTCGACGCCCATGCGGCGGTGATGGAGGAGCACGAACTGGTGCGCCACCGTCTCAGCGCCTGCGGCTATTCGCTCGGCGCGCGCTATGCGCCGTCCTGGATGGACATGCCGATGTTCCATGTCGGCAACCAGGCCGTCATCCAGCCGAACATGACGCTGTTCGCCCATATGATCATCATGGATTCCGATACCGGGACCGCGATGACCCTCGGCCGCACCTATCTTACAACCGAGACCGAGCCGGAGCCTTTGTCGCGGCTCTCCCTCGACCTGACGGTGGTGCGCTGACCGGGTGAGCGAAAACGCAAATGCGACATGAGGCATGTCGCAAGCGGACGATTCTCGCAGACTTTAACGATTTCTTCCGATCGCGGCGGCAAGATCGGGCTTGCTTCGATGCCGAAGACGGCCGGAAGGAGATCGCCCGTGGCAACGAAAATCGTCAGATGCGGCCCGCTCGTCGTCGCCGGCGTCGGCGCGGTGCTGTCCGGCTGCACCGGCGCCGACATGTCGATCGCCATGGGACCGAACGGTCCGGTCCCGCCGGAGAGCATCGGCTCAGTGTCGAGCTACGGTGCCCCTCCGGCTTCGGCCTCGACGTCCGCCCTGGCTTCCGCGTCGCCCCTCGCCGCGAGCCCGTCCGGCAGCGTCGGCTCGGCGCCGCTGCCGCCATCGCCCATCGAGCAGGGGTCCCTCGCACCGCCATCCAGCCGGATGGCGAGCGCGCCGTCGTCGAACATGCAGTGGCAGGTCGGCCCGGCGCCCGCCGGCTATCCGCAGGCGGCGCCGCCCGCTCCCGTCCGCACCCAGCTGGCCGCCCTCCCCGAACCAGAGCCCCAGCCCCAGGCCGAGCGTCTGGCCGACACCGGCTACGCGGCAGACACCGGACCTTCGGGGGGCAACTCCGACTATGCCCAGCCGGCGCTGGAGGAACCCGCCTCGCCGGATTATCCCCAGCAGGAACAGGCAGCGCTGGCACCCGCCGCCGACGCCGGGCCGCTGCGGCCGGCCTCGATGCGCGGCGGCGAAGCCCCTGCGAGCGCCGCCCGCGAGGTGCAGTTCCTGCCCGTCGTCGGCGCCCCGCAGCGTGAGGCCGAGCTTCTCGCCCGCGCCCTGTCGGAGGAGTCGCAGAAGGCCGGCGTCTCGATCCGGCCCGCCGGCGGCCCGGTCGCCCCGATCCGCCTGAAGGGCTATTTCTCCGCCTTCACCGACGGCGGCGATACGATGCTCGTCTATGTCTGGGACGTGCTCGATTCGAGCGACCAGCGCATCCGCCGCATCCAGGGGCAGGAGCGCGTCGCCGGCACCAATGCCGATCCCTGGGCGACGATCGATCTCGACACGATGCGCAAGGTCGCCCAGGAGACGATGCGGCAGGCCGCCGGCCTCGGCGCCGACGTCGGCTGACCTCTCGAACTTGCCGCGACGAGCGGCGACGGCCGCGGCATCCCCCAGCGGCGGCGGTGCCTCGCGTCCCGCTGCCGCAAGGCGGAGGCGCCAGCGCGCCGCTTCGGCGCGCCCGGCGGCCTGGCCACGCGGCCCTCGCCAGCGCCGCGAGCAGGCCGCCGGCGGATTAGCAAAGCGGAAAGCACGCGCCGATTTCTCGGCCTGCGATGCCGCAGCGCAGCTGAGTCGGGTTGAAGTTTTGGCGAAGGCTGCTAGAGCCTCCAGCGCAGATCGCAGGATGACGGGCCGCGGGAGCCGCGCTCATCGCAACGATCTGACGGTCGCGCCCGACGCCAACTTCGGTATGCGGGGCGAGATCGAGTTTGGCGGCGCCCAGGGTCGCGGGCGGCAGCGACGTTGGCAGCGTTGTCGATCCGCCTGCCTGCGATCTGGCCCGGAAGGAATGGCAGCTTGCGCAACAAAGATATCACCGCCTCCCGATCGACTGGAAAGAAAGCGATGAAGCTCTTCAGCGGCAATTCCAACCGGTCACTGGCGGAATCGATCGGCAACTATCTCGATCTGCCGCTCGGCCAGGCGATGGTCCGCCGCTTCGCCGACCAGGAAATCTTCGTCGAGGTCCAGGAGAATGTTCGCGGCGAGGATGTCTTCGTCATCCAGTCGACGTCGTTCCCCGCCAACGACCACCTGATGGAGCTCCTGATCATCATCGATGCGATGCGCCGGGCCTCGGCCCGCCGCATCACGGCGGTGCTCCCCTATTTCGGCTACGCCCGGCAGGACCGGAAGGCCGGCGGCCGCACCCCGATCTCCGCCAAGCTGGTCGCCAACCTCATCACCGAGGCCGGCGCCGACCGGGTGATGACCCTCGATCTCCATGCCGGCCAGATCCAGGGCTTCTTCGACATCCCCACCGACAACCTCTTCGCCGTGCCGCTGCTCGCCCGCGACATCAAGGAACATCAGGATCTGAAGAACCTGATGGTGGTCTCGCCGGATGTCGGCGGCGTGGTGCGCGCCCGGGCGCTGGCCAAGCGGCTCGACGCTCCCCTCGCAATCGTCGACAAGCGCCGCGACCGGCCGGGCGAGTCGGAGGTGATGAACATCATCGGCGACGTCACCGGTCGCAACTGCATCCTCATCGACGACATCATCGATTCCGGCGGCACGCTGTGCAACGCCGCCGACGCCCTGAAGAAGGCCGGCGCGACCAGCGCCTCGGCCTATATCACCCACGGCGTCCTGTCGGGCGGCGCCGTCGCCCGCATCGCCGCCTCCAGCCTGACGGAACTGGTGATCACCGATTCGATCCAGCCGACCATGGCGATCCGCGGCGCCGAAAACATCCGCGTCGTCACCACCGCCAACCTCCTCGGCGAGGCGATCGCCCGCACGGCCTCCGAAGAATCCGTCTCCAGCCTCTTCGACTGATTCCCGGCGACTGATTCCGGGCAAGTCATGCCGTCCGCCCCGCGCTCCGCGAGGCGCCGGCGGGCGTGGCACGGATGCACCGCAGCACGACCAATGCCCCGCCGGCTGCGGAGCCGTGACCGCGTGCGCCACGCCCTCATGACGGAGCCGAAGCACCGGCGCGGCAGCGGCTTGAACGGGTCGGGGCGACGCCGGATCGCGGCCGATCGCCCCTGGCGCCACCGCACGTCGGCGTGAACCGCCGCGAATTTAACGCCTCGTTAACCGTGGCGGGTGTCCTTCGACGCGAGACCTTCTCGCAACTGCGAAGACGAGCGAACCATGCAGATCAACGCACCGATGCAGACGCGCCCGGGTCCGGCGCCGACGCCCCATGGCAAGCGCCGCCGCCGCGCCGCCGGCATTGTCTCGGGGGTGGCCGCCGCGGCGATGGCCCTGCCGATCGCCCTGCCCGCCGACGCCGATGGCCTCGACGATGCCAGCCAGTCCGTCGCCGTCGCCGCCATCTCCCGCCAGAACGCGCTGGCGCTGCGGCTGACGAGCGGCCAGACCAACAACATCAAGACCCATCTGGAGGGCCTGCGGAAGGATGCCTGCGGCCCGGTCGCCGTGCGCCTGTCCCTCGGCCAGACCAGCGCCACCGAGGACTGGGAGCGGCTGATCACCGACGCCGACGACGCGTCCCGCTGGAAGACGCTGCAGACGGCGACCACCACCGATCGCTGCGCCAATACCGCAAGAGCCTGGACCGGCGGCTCGCTGACGTTGTCGAACGACGGGCCGGATGCCTCCGGCCGCGGCTTCGAGCGTGTCGAGAGCAGCCTCGCCGCCGGGCTCGACGCGCGGCTGGACGCTGATCTCGCCGTCGGACTGGCGCTTGGCGTCTCCAACGGCGATACCATCGAGAACCAGGGGAAGGTGCGCGGCAGGGCCGCGCTCGGCTCCCTCGCCGCCTATGCCTCCTATCATCCGAGCGAGGCCTCCTTCGCCGAGGCGGCGGTGGGCATCGCACGGCTCGACCTCAGCGACCGCGTCGACGGCGGTGCGGACGATGTGTCCGCAGGTGCCGACCCCGACGCGTTCGGCGGCTTTGCGACGGTATCCGTCGGCCGCCTCGAGCAGATCGGCAGCCTGCGGGTCTCGCCCTATCTGAAGGCCGCCGGGCAGATGGTGCGCCTCGCCGCCGCGCGCCAGGAGATCGGCTCTTCCAGCTACCGGACCGGCGGCCGGTATTCCGCCAGTCTCGCCGGCACCATCGGCATCGACGCCTCGCTGGCGCTGCGCCGGCTGCCGGACTGGATCGCGGTGACGCCGAAGGCCGGCGTCGAGGTCGGCTATTCGCTGAACCGCCAGTCCGCGGCGGCCGTCACGGCGGCGGCGGGGCGGATGGGCGGCCAGAGCGCCGGGCCCGTCGCTGGCAGCGTGCCGGGCTCGTTCAGCACCAACCGGACCCTCAGCCTGGACGTCGGCACTTCCGTCCGCCTGTTCGACGAGTTGTCGCTCGATCTCGACGTGGAGACGCGGCCGATCGAGAACGGCCGGCCCAAGACCCTGCGCCTCTCCTCGAGCTGGAGCTTCTGAGACCGCGTCGATCGGACCTCGAGGGGATCTTGCGCAGCGGCCGACCGCGATTGCACTCGCTTTGAGCCTGTGCGATCCTTGCGCAGCTTCGGTGCCCGAGGTCCGCCATGTCGCAGCTTCTTCGTCGGGTCGGCTTTCGCCATGTCGCCATCGGTCTCGTCGCGCTGGCGCTCGTCCTGTTCGGCGTCGGGCTGCTCACCCGCGAGGACGTCGCCGACAAGCCCTATCTGAAGATCGCCGGCGCCGGCTTCATCTTCAATTACCGGATCGCCGACGCCTATTACGGCTTCACCGCCCTCGTCCAGAAGCCGGTGAGGAACTACTCCCGCATCGAGGCCGATTTCGAGGATCCCGCCGGCGGCCCGCCCCACCGTGTCACCGCCAGGCTGACGCCGCGCTCGAGCCGCTACGGCCTCCGGTCGCCGCCGCTGCATGGCATCCAGGCGAACACGCCCTATCGTGTGTCGGTGCGCCTCGTGCAGAACGGCGACGGCGCCGTGCTGTTTCGCGAGACCTTCACCGTATCCTCGAAGATCTCCGATCGTATCGTGCCGCCGGAACCGCTGACCGTCGGCCCCGGCTACGCCCGTAATCCGAACCTGCCGCACGGGTGGCAGGCCCCGATGTCGGATCGGGGCTTAGATCAACCGGGATGAATTATTTGCGACAAAGTCGTGGCGGGCTGTTGCGCCCGACCGCAGCACGGGGTGATATTGCGCCGGCGCTGCCGTCACCTTGGCGGCATGACCCGGCTTTTCCCGCCATCTTTCGACCATCTATCTCAAGGAGACCCGTATGAAACGGAATCTGAAGGCTCTCGGCCTCGTCGTCGGAGCGTCCTTCATGATGCTGCCGGCCTTCGGGACGGCTGCTTTTGCGGCGGACGCGGAAAGCTGCAAGACGGTTCGGCTCTCCGACGTCGGCTGGACCGACATCACCTCGACGACGGCGGTGATGTCGAAGCTCCTGGACGGCATGGGCTACGATCCCGACGTCAAGATCCTCTCCGTTCCGGTCACCTTCGCCTCGCTGGCCGACGACAATCTCGACGTCTTCCTCGGCAACTGGATGCCGGCCCAGAACGAGCCCATCAAGAAATACATCGACGCGGGCACGATCGAACGGGTCCAGACCAATCTCGAGGGCGCGAAATACACCCTCGCCGTGCCGAAATACCTCTATGACGAGGGGCTGCACGACTTCGCCGACATCCACAAGTTCGCCGATGGGCTGGGCAGCAAGATCTACGGCATCGAGCCCGGCAACGACGGCAACAGCCTCGTCCTCGGCATGATCGAGAAGAACGAGTTCGACCTCAAGGGCTTCGATCTCGTCGCCTCCTCCGAACAGGGCATGCTCTCCCAGGTCGCCCGCGCCACCCGCTCCAATCAGCCGATCGTCTTCCTCGGCTGGGCGCCGCATCCGATGAACACCAACTACGAGATCGAGTATCTGACCGGCGGCGACGCCACCTTCGGCCCGAACTACGGCGGCGCCACGGTCTACACCGTCACCCGCAAGGGCTACTCGGAGGCCTGCCCGAACATCGGCAAGCTCCTGCAGAACCTGACCTTCGATCTGGACCTCGAGAACCAGATCATGGGCAAGATCCTCGACGACGGCGACGAGCCCGAGGCGGCCGCCACCGAGTGGCTGAAGGCCAATCCGGACCGGCTGACCAAGTGGCTCGACGGCGTCGAGACGATGGACGGCAAGCCCGCCCTGCCGGCGGTCAAAGAATCCCTCGGCATCACGTCCTGAGGATTCTCCGCCGAGGATGGCCCGGCCCTTCGGGCCATCCGACCGGCCAACGCGAAGGGGCCGGCCCCGGGCCGGCCCCGGCCACTGCGCAGACCTGCGGCGGCGCCGCAAACTCCCTGAAAATCCGAGAGGAAGTCGAAGCCCGTGGAATGGCTTGAAGCCCACCCCTTGCCGATCGGCGACGTCGCCGAGGATTTCGTCGACTGGCTGACGGCGAACTTCACCCCCGTCTTCGACGGCCTGACCGCGTTTCTCCAGGCAGTGATCGACGCCATCCTGTTCGTCCTCACCTGGCCGCACCCGTTCGTCGTCATCGCCGCCTTCTGCCTGATCGCCTGGCTCGCCCGGCGCTCGATCTTCCCGGTGCTCTTCACGCTCCTCGGCTTCCTCCTCATCATCAATCTCGGCTTCTGGGAGGCGACCACCCAGACGCTGGCCCTCGTCATCGCGGCGACGGTCACCTGCATGGTCATCGGCGTGCCGCTCGGCATCGCGGCGGCGCGCCGGGATTGGGTCTACATGATCCTGCGGCCGATCCTCGACCTGATGCAGACGATCCCGACCTTCGTCTATCTGATCCCGGCGCTGATCCTCTTCGGCCTCGGCATGGTGCCCGGCCTCGTCGCGACGGTGATCTTCTCGCTGCCCGCCTCGATCCGCCTGACCAGGCTGGGCATCGCCTCGACTCCGACGCAGCTGCTCGAAGCCGGCGACGCCTTCGGGGCGACGCCGATGCAGCGGCTGTTCAAGGTCGAGATCCCCTACGCCCTGCCGCAGATCATGGCCGGCCTCACCCAGACGATCATGCTGTCGCTCTCGATGGTGGTCATCGCCGCCCTCGTCGGCGCCCCCGGCCTCGGCGTTCCGGTGCTGCGGGCGCTCAACGCCATCAACGTCGGCAACGGCTTCGAATCCGGCCTTGCCATCGTGCTTCTGGCGATCATCCTCGATCGCTTCTTCCGGGTCGAGGAGAAGGGGCGATGACCAGGACCGTCGTATCGTTCGAGAACGTCTCGATCATCTTCGGCCGCGGCAAGGACAAGGCGCTGGAGCTCGCCGACGCCGGCAGGAACCGCGCCGAGATCCGCGAGGAAACCGGCGCGACCCTCGGCGTCACCAATGCCAGCCTCGACGTCAAGGAGGGCGAGATCGCCGTCCTGATGGGGCTGTCCGGCTCCGGCAAGTCGACCCTCATCCGCGCCGTCAACGGCCTCGCCCCGGTGGCGAGAGGCCGCGTCGTCATCGACACCGGCCGCCAGCCCGTCGACCCCAAGGACTGCGGCGCCGCCCGCCTGCGCGAGCTGCGTCGCCACGAGGTGGCGATGGTGTTCCAGCAGTTCGCGCTCTTGCCCTGGCGCTCGGTGGTCGACAACGTCGCGCTCGGCCTCGAATTTGCCGGCGAATCGAAGGCCGCCCGGCGCAAGCGCGCACTGGAGCAGCTGGAGCTCGTCGGCCTGTCGGACTGGGCGCATTCGCGCGTCTCGGAACTGTCCGGCGGCATGCAGCAGCGCGTCGGCCTTGCCCGCGCCTTCGCCACCGACGCGCCGATCCTCCTGATGGACGAGCCGTTCTCCGCCCTCGACCCGCTGATCCGCACCCGGCTGCAGGACGAGCTGATCGACCTCCAGCAGAAGCTGAAGAAGACCATCATCTTCGTCAGCCACGATCTCGACGAGGCCTTCAAGATCGGCAACCGCATCGCCATCATGGAAGGCGGGCGCATCGTCCAGATCGGCACCGCGCAGGACATCGTGCTGCGCCCCGCCGACGACTACGTCGCCGACTTCGTCGCCCACATGAACCCGCTCAACGTCCTGACCGCCGGCGACGTGATGAAGCCGATCGACCGCGACGACGCGACGCCCGCCAATGTCGCGGCCATGGCCGAGCCGACGACGCCGCTGAAGCGCATCATGGATTCGGTGTGCGGTTCGAAGGGCGCGGTCGTCGTCAGCCACAAGGGCAGGATCCTCGGCCAGATCGGGCCGCAGGAGATCGTCGACGCCCTGCAGAGGCACCAGAGCGCGGGGTGATGCGAGCGGCCTTGGGCGAAGGCGCGTTTTGCGTCGAGCGGCTGACGATTCCGGTGCCGGGCGACGACATCGGTGTCCGCCGGATCGCGACTTTCGTGCATATCCTCAAGCATGTCGCCGCCCCGCAGACGCGGACATTGGTCGATCTCGGCGCCGGGCATTGCAAATTCAGCGTCTGGGCAACGAAGCTCGGCTTCGACGTCACCGCCGTCGACGGCCGGACCGTGCGTCTGCCGGAGGACCTCGGGACCATCCGCTTCGTCGAGGCGGATGTGCGCGACTACGATCCCCGCGGCCATGGCGTCGTGGCGATCCTCGGCCTCCTCTATCATCTGGAACTTGCCGATCAGGAGAGCCTCCTGAAGCGCTGCTGCTACGGCGCGCCGGTGATCGTCGAGACGCAGGTCCACGTCGCCGAGATGGTGGCGGATGCGCCGAAGGACTGGCACCGGCTGGTCGAGCGGGACGGCTACTGCGGCGTGGACTTTCCCGAAGGCGACAATCCGATGGCCTCGATCGGCAACGCCACCTCGTTCTGGCACACCGAGCCCTCGATGCTGCGGCTGTTCGAACGCGCCGGCTATGCGAAGGTGATCGTGATCGATCCGGTCTTTTCGTCCGGTTACGGTGCGAGGCGCTTCTACGTCGCCTGGCCCTGATGCGGCCCGCCGCAGCCTGACACGGCTCCGTGCTTCGACAGGCGCCAGACACCGGACGATGACCCCATGCGCGGGGGCGGTCGCCGCCTTCGAGCAGGGCCCGGCCTTGCCGCTCCCTCGAAAATGATTCCGATTTGCGGCCCGATGCTGTAAACGGCGGGCAAAACCAGCCCCGACCGTCGCCACCGCCGCAGGCCATTCGCCGCCACCGGCGACGATTGGGAAAAGCACCAGAAAGTCGTCCCATGGATCGTCTCGCCGAGGAAGTCGCACCGCGCAGCCAGGCCAACGGAGCAACGCCGGCGGCCAAGGCCGCCCAGCGCCCCTACGAGACGCGTCGCACCTTCGCGATCATCTCCCACCCGGACGCCGGCAAGACGACGCTGACGGAGAAGCTGCTGCTCTCCGGCGGCGCCATCGAGATGGCCGGCGCCGTGCGCTCCAAGGGCAATGGCCGCCGGGCCAAGTCCGACTGGATGGACATCGAGAAGAACCGCGGCATCTCGGTCACCTCCTCGGTGATGACCTTCGAGAAGGAAGGCATCAACTTCAACCTCCTCGACACGCCCGGCCACAGCGACTTCTCCGAGGACACCTATCGCACGCTCACCGCGGTCGACAGCGCCATCATGGTCATCGACGCCGCCAAGGGCATCGAGGCGCAGACGCGCAAGCTGTTCGAGATCTGCCGCCTGCGCGACATCCCGATCATCACCTTCGTCAACAAGGTCGACCGCGAGGGGCGCGATCCGTTCGAGCTGCTCGACGAGATCGAGGAGCAGCTCGCCCTCTCCGTCGCGCCGATGATCTGGCCGGTCGGCCAGGGCGGCCTGTTCAAGGGCTGCTACGACCTCGTCAAGAACGACTTCCTCTTCGCCGGCCTCGACAAGACCGAGCATTATGCCGGCGGCCTCGACGACCCGGCGCTGCAGGCGGCCCTCGGCGCCGACGCCTATGCCGGCTTCCGCGATGCGGCCGAACTCGCCTCCGAGGGCTATGCGGACTTCGACCCCGCCGCCTACCGCCAGGGCCACCTCACGCCCGTGGTGTTCGGCTCGGCGCTGCAGAACTTCGCCGTCGACCGGCTGATGGACTTCATCGCCGAACACGCGCCCGGTCCGCGGCCGCAGCCCTCCGACAAGGGTCCCGTCGACCCGTCCAGCGACAAGGTCTCCGGCTTCGTCTTCAAGGTCCAGGCCAATATGGACCCCAAGCACCGCGACCGCGTCGCCTTCGTCCGCTTCTGCTCGGGCCATTTCAAGCGCGGCATGAAGCTCGATCACGTGCGCTCCGGCAAGCCGATCGCCGTCTCCAATCCGATCTACTTCGTCGCCCAGGAGCGGGCGCTGACCGAGGAGGCCTATGCCGGCGACGTCATCGGCATCCCGAACCACGGCACGCTGCAGGTCGGCGACACGCTGACCGAGGGCGAGACCTTCCGCTTCACCGGCCTGCCGGCCTTCGCGCCGGAGGTGCTGCGCCGGGTGCGGCTCGAAGACTCCATGAAGATGAAGCAGATGCGCCGGGGCCTCGAGGATCTCGCCCAGGAGGGCCTCGTCCAGGTCTTCCGCCCGACCATCGGCTCGGACTGGATCGTCGGCGTCGTCGGCCCGCTGCAGCTCGACGTCCTCGCCTCGCGCATCTCCGGCGAATACAAGGCCGACGTCTCCTTCGAGCCGGTGCAGTTCAACGTCGCCCGCTGGATCCGCTCGGACAACGAGCCGGCGATGAAGGAATTCATCCGCCAGAACACCATGAACGTCGTGCGCGACCGCGACGGCTGGCCGGTCTATCTGTGCCGCGACGACTGGGACCTGCGCTACATCATGAGCCGCAACAAGGACATCGTCTTCGACGCGACGCGCGAGATCGTCGGCCAGCAGGCCGCCGGCAAGTAGCATCCGCCGTCCCCGCATCCGCCCTTCAGGCAGGATCGCGGACACAGGGGCGCAAGAACTGGACGTCCAGACATACCGACGCGCCCGGCCTGCCCCTAGTCTCTGCCGCGATCGATCGAAATCCGCGCCTTCACAGCGCTTCCGGCCCTGGCCGGATGCGCCGATGCGTGCGCCGGGTCGGTCGGCGCTCGTCGCTCCGCCTCCGGTCCCGGCCCGGATAAGCCCCTTTCGGAGACGGGCCGGAGGGGGAGGATGAGCTTTTCAGGGTGCGAACGAAAGAGCGTGACGATGAGACTGATACTGGGTGCCGCGTTGCTCGCGGCCGGCCTGTCGCTTGCCTCTCCCGCCGCCGCGCAAGGGGTCGTCGACGAATATTGCGCGCAGATCAGCGCCCACGACAAGGTCGCGTCCGACGGCTTCGAGCTGACCGACGCCGCCTCCATCCTGCGCCAGGACCGCGCCAACTACCACAAGTTCCAGGATGCGGACCGTGCCGACCAGGGCGACCGCACCTTCGGATCGTCCGGCGCACGGGCGAGGATCCCGGCGCTTCTCGACAACGGCCAGACCGAGCAGAGCACCTTGCGGCAGATCGTCCGCGGCAACCCCTCTGTCTGCGTCGAGATCTATCCCAGCTACCTCTACGTCTATGTGAACTGAGACCAGCTTCTGGGGTGCCGAGCGGCAGATCGTCCGGTCGGCACTCCTGGGTTTCTCGCCGCGCTCTCAGTCGGCGGGAACGAAGCCCAACACGAAGGCCACGACCTTCTCCTCCGGCATCTCGCAGGGCTTCAACAGCACCCGCGCGCCATCGAGCATGAAGACGTTGGCGCTGACGAACTCCGTGCCGCCGAGCTCTTCCGCATAGAGCCAGCGGCGCCGCCCGTCGGCCGAGACCTTCAGGGTCGCGCCGTAGCGGCGGCCGTCATAGAGCCCTTCGCGATAGCCGGGACGCATTGCGGCGAGCTGCGCTGCGAATGTTGCCTCGTCCGGCGCGGCATCGGCTGCGGGATCCTCGATGGGTCGGTGCATGGGGCTCTCGCCGGATCGACCGGGATTTCACTGATTGCGGCAGCCCGGCTCCCTGCCGCCTTGCTCGTCGCTCCACTCCCGGACCGAGCGGCGAGGGGCAGCCCTCGAGGGCCCCCTTCATATAAGCGCCGAGCCGGCAGACGTCATCCGTCCCCGGCTCGGTGTAGGCTGTCTCTCGTGCCGCGTCGCGGCTGGACCGTTACTGGGCCGGCTGCGTCGACTGCGTGTCGTCGCTGTCCGCATCGGACGCCGTCCCGCTCGCCGCGCCGGTGCCGGCACCGCTCGCATCCGAGGCTCCGTCCGGCGAGGACATCGCGGGCTGCGTCGCGGAGGTTTCCTCCTGGATCGCCGACTGCGCCTCGGCCAGCACGGCGTCGACGTCGACGCCGACATCCCGTGCCGCCCCGGCGACGGCCTGGCTTGCCTCGCGGATGTTTTCGCGCAGCGGATCGAGCGAGACGCCTTGGTAGCCCTCTGCGGTCAGGGCTGCGGAAAACTGGTTCAGCTGCTGCTCGGTCTCGCCGAGGGCGGTGAAGGCGGTCGTCAGCGGTTCGCGCAGCGTCGCGGGATCGAGCTGGCCCGACGCCGGCTGCTGGGCGGCCTCGAGTTCAGTGACCTGTCCCCGCAATGTCTCGTTCTCCGTCTGCGCGGTTTCCAGCTGCCCCTGCAGCTCGGTGAGCTGGGCCTCGTTGTTGTCGCCGCAGGCTGCGAGCGTGAGAACCATGGCAGCAGAGGCGGCTAGGTAAAGATGCTTCATGATGGCGCGTCCTTCTATCGATCACTGAATAGCGCGCCGCTCCGATCGTGCCGGACAGCGCACTGCTTAGTAGACCCAAGAACGTCAGCGCGATTTCGTTCCGAAGAAACTCGGTGCGTGGCGAAGAAGCGAGGTCCAGCTTCAACCGTTGCATGAGCATCAGCCGCGCCCCGGCGCGTCTTCGGAGCGATCCACGCAAGACACTGGTGCTGATCAGGCCGCCGCCATCTCGATCCGCCCCTCCTCCACCGCAAAGCACGCCACCCGCGTCGGCCCGTGCGGCGTCAGTTCCGGCCGCTCATTGCGGCAGCGCTCGTTCGCATAGGGGCAGCGCGGGTTGAACGAGCAGCCGGGCGGCGGGCTGATCGGCGAGGGCAGTTCGCCCGTCAGCCGGATGCGCTGGCCCTTCGATTTCGGATCGGTCGCCGGCGTCGCCGACAGGAGGGCTCTGGTGTAGGGATGCAAGGGATTGGCGTAGAGCGCCTCCACCGGCGCGATCTCCACCGGCCGGCCGAGATACATCACCATCACCCGGTCGGCGACGTGTTTGACCACCGAGAGATCGTGGCTGATGAAGATGTAGGTGAGGCCGAGCCGCTCCTGCAGGTCGGCGAGGAGGTTGAGGATCTGCGCCTGGATCGACACGTCGAGCGCCGACACCGGCTCGTCGAGGACGAGGATCTTCGGCTCGAGGATGATCGCCCGGGCGATCGCGATGCGCTGGCGCTGGCCGCCGGAGAACATGTGCGGATAGCGGCCGTAATGCTCGGGCCGCAGCCCGACTTCGGCCAGCGCCCGCTCGGCCTTCTGCCGGCGCTCGGCGGAGGAGAGCTTCGTGTTGATCTTCAGCGGCTCCTCGAGGATGGAGCCGACCTTCTGGCGCGGGTTGAGCGCGCCATAGGGGTTCTGGAAGACGATCTGCACCGTCGAGCGCAGCTTCTTCACGTCGCCGGGATGGTCGCCGGTGATGGTGATGCCGTCGATGGTGAGCGAGCCTTCCGACGGCGTCTCGATCATCGTCAGCATGCGGGCAAGCGTCGACTTGCCACAGCCGCTCTCGCCGACGATCGCCAGCGTCTCGCCCTCCTCGACGGAAAAGCTCGCATCCTTGACGGCCTTGAGGCCGAGGGGCTTGGCGAACATGCCGCGGCGCACCTCGTAGACCTGGCTCACGTCCTTGGCGGTGACGATGGCGTTCATCAGGCGGCACTCACTTGGGCGAGATGATGGAGAGGATAGTGGCAGAGCGCCTCGCCGAGGGCGGCGGGCTGGCGTGGCGGCACGATCGTGCGGCAGCGGTCGTCCGCCTTCGGGCAGCGCGGGTTGAACAGGCAGCCGTCCGGCCGGTCCCCCTGCCCCGGCACGACGCCGGGGATCGTCGGCAGCCGGGCGCCCGACGAGCGCTCGGGAATCGCGGCGAGCAGCGCCGAGGTATAGGGATGATGCGGCTGGTCGAACAGCGTCGCCACCGGCTGGCGCTCCACCTGCTGGCCGGCATATTGCACCACGACCCGCTCGGCCGTCTCGGCGATCACCCCCATGTCATGGGTGATCAGGATCATCGCCATGCCCCGCTGCTTCTGGAGATCCAGCAGGAGGTCGAGGATCTGCGCCTGGATCGTCACGTCGAGGGCCGTCGTCGGCTCGTCGGCGATCAGCAGCTTGGGGCGGCAGGCGGTCGCCATGGCGATCATCACCCGCTGGCTCATCCCGCCGGACAGCTGGTGCGGAAAGGCCGACAGCCGTCGCTCGGGCTCGGGAATGCCGACGGCGTTCATCAGCTCGATCGCCCTCGCCTGCCGCGCCTTGCGGTCGAGATCGGTGTGCGCCTTCAGCGCCTCCTTGATCTGGAAGCCGACGGTGAAGCACGGATTGAGGCTCGACATCGGCTCCTGGAAGATCATCGCGACCTCGTTGCCGATGATCGTGCGCCGCTCGCGGCCGGACATCTGCCGCATGTCGCGGCCCTCGAAGGCGATCTCGTCGGCGGTCACCGTGGCGGACGGAGGCAGAAGCCCCATCAGGCCGAGCATCGCCACCGACTTGCCGGAGCCGGATTCCCCGACGATGCCGAGGACTTCGCCCGGCTCGACGGTGATGTCGACGCCGTCGACGGCCTTGAACGGGCCGGAGGCGGTGTCGAAGGTGACGGAGAGGTTGCGAAGGGAGAGAAGGGGCATGATCTTACTTCAGCCGGTAAATGAGGCTATATGGGTCATGTTGGAACATGAGATGGCGTGTGATGATTGGACCGATCAGACCGTTCGTTTGACGCAAGTCTGTAGGCGGGCCGTCGGGCCCGGCGATTGCTCGCATCGCAGGAAGGCGAAGATGGCTAAACTCTACGTGCGCTTTCTCGATTGGATCCTGGACCGCATCATTGGCCCGCAGGAGAAGGGGCCGCTGCCGCCTCCCCAGCCGATCGACGGCCCTACGGGCCCGCGCCCCTTCTACTGAAGCGCCCTCTATAGTTAGTCCGTCCGGCTCAGGATTGCGACGACGTCCTCCGCCAGTGATTTCAAACCTTTGCGAAGCTTCAAGTAGTCGTCGAACAGGCTCTGGATCCGCACCTGCGATGCCTCGCCGGCCGCCAGCCGCCTCAGATCCTCGCCCAGCCCCTCCAGGATATCTCGCTGCCGCGCATAGCGAACCAGCGGCTCGATGACGGGCTCCGGCAGGATGTAGATTTCCCCGACGACCGCCTCGAAGATCCGGTTCCTGCTGCCGGTCGGAATGAACGGTACTGGCTGAGCGCCTGCGGACGCCTCGGCTGCCGGTTGATCGAGGGAGATCCGATCGTAGGCTTCCAGATTGGCGAGTTCGCTCATGATCTCGGCGCGAAGCGCGATACGAAAGTCCCTCGCCTTCTCCCGGCGTCGCCGTTGCTCCGCCCGCAATGCCAGGCTCGCCGTCACGAACCAACCCGCGACGGTGAAGATGCCGACGATGACCGCTGCGACGATCGCCGGGCCGATCCAGCTTCCCATCCATCTCAGCTCCGCTTCATCTTCGGGTCGAGCGCATCCCTCAGGCCGTCGCCGACGAGGTTGATGGCGAGCACCGTGACGAGGATGGCAAGACCCGGGAAGGTCACCACCCACCAGGCTCTGAGGATGAACTCCCGCGCCTCGGCGAGCATCGTGCCCCATTCCGGCGTCGGCGGCTGGGCGCCCATGCCGAGGAAGCCGAGCGCCGCGGCATCGAGGATGGCGTTGGAGAAGGACAGGGTCGCCTGGACGATCAGCGGCCCGAGGCAGTTCGGCAGGATCGTCACCACCATCAGCCGGAACGGGCCCGCGCCGACGACCTTGGCCGCCGTCACGTATTCCCGTCGCTTCTCGGCCATCACCGAGGCCCGCGTCAGCCGGACGAAATGCGGCTGCAGAACCAGCGCGATGGCGATCATCGCATTGGTGAGGCCGGGACCGAGGACGGCGACGAGGACGAGGGCAAGCAGCAGCGAGGGGAAGGCGAGGATGACGTCCATCACCCGCATGATGACGGTATCCAGCCAGCCGCCGTAATAGCCGGCGACGAGACCGACCGAGATGCCGACCGTCACCGCCACGAAGACGACGACGACGCCGATGAACAGCGAATATTGCGCCCCGAACAGGAGCCGCGAGAGCATGTCGCGGCCGATCGCGTCGGTGCCGAGGAGGTAGGTCCAGCTGCCCCCCTCCGCCCAGACCGGCGGCACCAGCTGGGCCTGGCTGTTGGTGGCGATCGGCGAATGCGGCGCGATCAGCGGCGCGGCGATGGCGGTCGCGACGATCAGGGCGAAGACCACGAGGCCGAGGACCGCGCCCTTGTTTTCGGAGAAGTAGTACCAGAACTCCTGCAGCATCTGCCGCCGGACGCTTTTCTTCGGACGGCGGTCCGGGATGTCGGTGCCGACGCCCTCTTCGGCTTCCTGGGCTGAAATATGGCTCATGACGGTCTCCTCACCCGGCCCTGACGCGCGGATTGATGACCCCGTAGAGGAGGTCGACCGCCAGATTGACGAACATGATGATCATCGCGATCAACAGCAGCCCACCCTGGACCACCGGGTAGTCCCGGCGAAACACGCTGTCGACCATCCACTTGCCGATGCCCGGCCAGGAGAAGATCGACTCGGTCAGGATCGCGCCGGCCATCAGCACGCCGACCTGCAGGCCGATGGTGGTGACGACGGGGATCAGCGCGTTCCTGAGGGCGTGAACGCCGACGACGCGGGATTTCGCCAGCCCCTTGGCCTTGGCGGTGCGCACATAGTCTTCGCCGAGGACCTCGAGCATCGCCGAGCGGGTCTGCCGGGCGATGACGGCGAGCGGGATGGTCGCCAGCACGATCGACGGCAGGATCAGATGCGACACCGCCGATGAAAACGCCCCCTTCTGGCCGGAGAGCAGCGAGTCGATCAGCATGAAGCCGGTGACCTGGGGAAAATAGAACAGCAGCGAGATGCGCCCGGAGACCGGCGTCCACTGCAGGATGCCGGAAAAGAAGATGATCAGGAGCAGGCCCCACCAGAAGATCGGCATCGAGTAGCCGACGAGGGCCGCGCCCATCACCGACTGGTCGAACCACGAGCCGCGCTGCACCGCGGCGAAGACGCCGGCCGGCACGCCCAGGAAGACGGCGATGAAGATCGCGCAGAGCGACAGTTCCAGCGTCGCCGGAAACAGGGTGAAGAACTCGCCCGCGACGCCCCGCTTGGTGACGATCGAGGTGCCGAAATCGCCCTGCAGCAACCCCCAGAGATAGGAGAGATACTGCATCACCAGCGGCCGGTCGAAGCCCAGCTGCTGCATGAGCGCGGCGTGGCGCTCGGGCGAGACGACCCGCTCGCCGGCGAGCATCTGGACGGGATCGCCGGGCAGGAGCCGGATGAAGGCGAAGGCCACGATCGAGACGCCGATGAAGGTCGGAATCAGGACCGCGATGCGCGAGAGGAGGAAGCGCTGCATGGTGCCCCTATGGTCAGGTCGTTCTTGTCTTTTTCTGCAAGGCCGGTCTTCGCCGACCTCTGGATGGGGTCTTACCGTCGGCTCCGGTCTTCGACCGGTGCCGAGGATAACGCTTGAGCCCTCGCGGGCTCGACGCCAGCGCCCCGGGAACCACCGTCTCTCGGGCCTCCGGCATCAGATGCCCGACAGCCCCTGGGATCGTCGCCGAGAGCGTCCGCCGCCTCGGCGACGATCGCAAGGGCGGCAACACCGTCCGCCGCGCCGGGCGCCGCCGGTCAGTCCGGCTGCCGCGATAGCAACATTCTGTTCCCGTTGCAAAATGCCCGCGCCACGGGCGGCCACGATCACCTCTCCCAGCCCCGTCCGGCTGGCGGCGCTGGCGCCTTTGCGCCGCCGTCTCGCCATCGCTGCGGCGTCGCCGGGTCCTGCCGTCGTCCGATCCGCGACAACGACCCGCGTCATCGTGCCAGCGCCCGGCATCGCCGGAAATTCGTCCGCGTTCACCGCATCGCGGCCCCGTCACCCGGTCCCATCGCCGCGACCGGCTTTGGCAGGCCCGTCCGCCCGGTCCGGCAACCATCATCACCGGAGCAGATCGAAGCCGAAGGGCTGGCCGGCCCCGTCGGCACACGCCCCAGCAAACTGGAAAAGGGCGGCCGAGGCCGCCCCTTCCCCTCGATCAGAGACCGGAGCCCGAGATCACTCGGCGATGTCGACGTCGTCGAAGCGGTGATAGCCGAGCGGATCCTGGTAGAAGTTCTTCACCGACTTCTGCATCGGCATGAACACCGTCGAATGGTCGATGGTCAGCCAGGGCGCCTCGCGCTTGAAGACGACCTGCGCCTCTTCGTAGAGCTTGGTGCGCTCGGCCTGGTCCGAAGTCGTCTTGGCCTTCTTGACCAGGGCGTCGAACTCCTCGTTGCACCACTGGGCGCGGTTGTTGCCGCCGACGGCTTCACAGCCGAGCAGCGTGTCGAGGAAGTTGTCCGGATCGCCGTTGTCGCCGGTCCAGCCGAGCATCGCCGCGCCGTCGCGGTCCTTGGCCTTCGACTTCTCCAGATACTCGCCCCACTCGTAGGAGACGATTTCGGCGGAGACGCCGACCTTCTCGAGATCCGCCTGCATCAGCTCCGCCGCCCGTCGGGCGTTGAGCATGTAGGGCCGCGAGACCGGCATCGCCCAGATCTTCATGGAGAGGTTCTCGACGCCGGCGTCCTTCAGCATCTGCTGGGACTTCTCCGGATCGTACGGATCGTCTTCAACCGCATCGTTGTAGGACCACATCGTCGGCGGGATCGGGTTCTTGGCCGGCACGGCCGCGCCCTGGAACACCGCGTCGATGATCGCCTGCTTGTTGATCGCCATGTTGAGGGCCTTGCGGACCTCGACCTTGTCGAAGGGGGCCTGGGTGGTGTTGTAGGCCATGTAGGCGACGTTCAGCCCTTCCTGGCTCGGCACTTCGAGGTTCGGATCGCTCTTCAGCGATTCGACGTCGGCCGCGTTCGGATAGGGGAAGATCTGGCACTCGTTGGCCTTGAGCTTCTGCGCCCGCACCGAGGCATCGGTGGTGATCGCGAAGATCAGGTCGTCGATCGGCTGCTGGCCCTTGAAGTAGTCCGGATTGGCCTTGTAGCGGATGACCGCGTCCGGCTGGTAGGCGACGAACTGGAAGGGGCCGGTGCCGAGCGGCTGCTGGTTCAGCGTCGCCTCGTTGCCCGCCTCGGCGAGGCTGTCGGCATATTCCTTCGACATGATCGAGGCGAAGTCCATCGCCAGATCGGCGAGGAACGGCGCCTCCGGCCGGTTCAGCGTGAACTTGACGGTCAGGTCGTCGACTTTCTCGATCGACTTGATCAGGTCCGGAAAGCCCATGCCGCTGGCATATTCCCAGCTGGCGCCGGGGACATACTGGTTCCAGGGATTGTCGCTCTTCAGCTGGCGCTCGAACGAATAGATCACGTCGTCGGCGTTCAGCGTGCGGGTCGGCGTGAAGAAGTCCGTGGTCTGGAACTTCACGTCGGGCCGGAGCTTGAAGGTGTAGACCGTGCCGTCCTCGGAGATCTCCCAGGATTCGGCGAGACCCGGCTCGGTCTCGGTGGAGCCGTGCTTGAACTCGACGAGACGGTTATAGACCGTGCGCGAGGACGCATCGAAGGTGGTGCCGGCAGTGTAGAGGGCCGGGTCGAAGCCTTCCGGCGAAGCCTCGGAGCAATAGACGAGCGTCTTGGCCGACGCCGCCGAACCGAGGGCCAGGGTCAGGGCCGTCGCGGCGAGAAGCCGGGTCAGGGAATTCATTCAGCATGCCTCCTGTCAGGATGGGGCGGATCTTTTCGTCCGCTCACTGAGTCACCATCCGACAGCTTTTGGCTGCCGATGGCAAGCCCCGTTCTTTGACCATTCAATCAAAAACGATGCTCGGCGCCCGCGACTTTGGTCGCGCATTCTCGAGCTCGGCGAGAACTTTCGCGGCGATGTCGCGATAGGCCGCCGCATGCGGCCCATCCGGATCGGCGGCGACCACGGGACGTCCCGCGTCGGAGCTCTCGCGGATCGCCATCTCGAGCGGCACCTCGCCGAGGAACGGCACGCCGAGACGCGTCGCCTCCGTCCGCGCCCCGCCATGGCCGAAGATGTCGTAGCGGTTGCCGGTGTCGGGAGCGACGAAGTAGCTCATGTTCTCGACGATGCCGAGGAGCGGCACCTCGACCTTCTGGAACATGGCGAGGCCCTTGCGCGCATCGATCAGCGCCAGATCCTGGGGCGTCGAGACGATCACCGCGCCGGCGAGCGGCACCTGCTGGGCCATGGTCAGCTGGGCGTCGCCGGTGCCGGGGGGCATGTCGACGACGAGGATGTCGAGCTCGCCCCATTCGACCTCCCGCAGCATCTGCGTCAGCGCCGACATCACCATCGGCCCGCGCCAGATCATCGGCGTTTCCTCGTCGACCATCAGCCCCATCGACATCGCCTTCAGCCCGAAGGCCTCCGGCGGCACGATGGTGCGCCCGCCGCTGGTCTTCGGCTTGTCCTTGAGGCCGAGGAGCCGCGGGATCGAGGGGCCGTAGACATCGGCATCGAGGATGCCGACCCTGAGGCCGAAGGTGGCGAGGCCGAGGGCAAGATTGACGGCCGTCGTCGACTTGCCGACGCCGCCCTTGCCGGAGGCAACCGCGATGATCCGGTCGATGCCGGGAATGCCGGGTTTGGCGGCGCCGGGCCGTCGCCCGGCGGCAGGCGCCGGTGCCTGTGCCGGCGCCTGCCGCGGCTGCGGCGGGGCGGATGCCCGAGCGCCGGCGCTGCCTGCCGTCTTTTCCGCCGTCAGCGCGACCATCGCCTTCGAGATGCCGTCGAGCCTGGCCACCTCGGCCTCGATCGCCCGGCAGAACGGCTCGAAGCGCTGGGCGTCGGCCGCCGGCACGGTCAAGGAGAAGAACGCCTTGCCGTCGGCGATGAAGATGTCCGACACGAGCGACCGCGTCACCACGTCCGCCCCGCCGTCCGGCGGCGTCATCTGCCGCAGGATGTCGAGGATGCGGGCCTTGAGTTCGTCAGCCAAATCGAGAATCTCCCAGGAAAACCTGACCATTGGCATCGCAGATATCGCGGCGCCCCCCGAACGTCCAAGAAAAACCCGTCGGCGGACCGGCGGCGGCGGCTCCAGAAGTCGGTTTCCCCTCCGCCGATCGCCGCCGGAGCCGTCTTGCCGGAACCGACCGAGGATGGCATCCACGGCAGGTCCAGATTTCCTTCGCGACCTGCCGGATCCCGCCATGACCTCAGACGAAACGCCTTCCCCGACCGGCACCGATCCGCAGCCGGAGCCTCGCCCCGCCGCGACCAGCCCCAGCGCCGGGACCGCCTCCGGCGAAAGCGGCGGGACGCCGTTGCTGCAGCCGGTGGACGAGGCGGCGCGGCATCTGGCGCGGATGCTGCTGCGCTCCGCCCGCGAGGGCGCGCTCGGCGTCTTGCGGCCGGGCGACGGCTTTCCCGCCGTCAGCCGCACGCTTCTCGCCACCGACTTTTCCGGTCGTCCGATCATTCTCGTCTCCGCCCTGTCGCTGCACGCCAGGGCCCTTGCCGCCGACCCCCGCTGCTCGCTCCTCGTCGCACGCAGCGGCAAGGGCGATCCCCTCGCCCATCCGCGCATGACGATCTTCGCCGAGGCCGTTCCGATTGCGCCCGGCGGCGATGCCGCCCTGGCTGATCCGGGCAGCGATGCCGCCCTGGCTGATCCCGGCGGCGGCGATGCCGCCGCAGTGCGCGAGCGTTTCCTGTCGCGCCATCCGAAGGCGAAGCTCTACGTCGACTTCCCCGATTTCCGCTTCCTGCGGCTTATGCCCCTTGGTGCTTCGCTGAACGGCGGTTTCGCCCGCGCCTTCGAACTCGGCGCCACAGACATCGTCGACGCGCCCGCGGGCGACCTCGCCGCCGGGGCGATCCGGGCCCGCGACCACATGAACGAGGACCACGGCGATGCGATCGACACGCTGGCGGCGATGCATGGAGAGGACGGCACGGGCTGGCAGATCGTCACGGTGGACGTCCGCGGCTTCGAGATCGCGCGGGGCGACAGGCTGGCGCGGATCGAGTTCGGCACCAGCCCGACCGGCGAAGGCGGCTACCGCAAGGCCTTCGTCCATCTCCTGCGCCCGCCGCAGCCGGATGTCGGCGCGGCCGGATGACCAGCCTCGCAAGGCGAAGTCTCGATACGAACACACGCTACGGACAGGCGACCGCGATCAGGCGTCGCAGCCAAAGCGGCCGTGCGTCAGACGTCGTAGCCCTCGGGGCAGTTGGCGATGAACCGCTGCCTGCCATTGGCGCGCAGATAGATGCATTGTCCGGGGGCGTTGGCCGCAAGGCCGAGGACCCGGTCGCCGGGCTGCGGCGCGGGCTCGGGAACCTGGCCGGAGCGGAACGGGATGGTCTCGGCATTCTCCAGGCCGAACACCGCCCCGAAGACGGGCGAGCGCGGGCCGCTGGAGCAGGCGGAGAGGAGCAGGCAGATCGCCCCGAGGGCCGCGATGGTGCGACGCGTCCGGTGCGAGGCTCCGGACCTCGGGCATCCCGCCGCCACGACTCCGCCCCTGCTGCATGGCCGCAGCCGATCGCTTCCGGCCATCACCGGCATTCTCCAGTCTTCCACCGGGTCTGTTCGCATGAAATCCCGCCACGAGGGCGGGATCTCGTCATGTCCGCGACAGCGCGCCTCGGCAGATGCTGCCGGGCGCCCCGCCGCCTTTGCGGTGCGCGGGATCAGTAGCCGTCCGGGCAGCGATAGACGTTGCCGTCGGAATAGCGGCAATAGCCCGGGTTTTCCCTGGACCGGCCGATGACGTTGCCGGCCACGGCACCGACGCCGGCACCGATCGCCGCGCCCGCCAGGGTCGAGCCGGTATCGCGCCCGATGGCCTGGCCAGCGAGAGCGCCGACGGCACCACCGGCGAGCGCGCCGCCCGACGTGTAACGGTCCTCGGTGGTGCAGCCTGCCGTCAGCATGGCGGCAACCGCGAGCGTCGCGAAAGAAATCTTGCGAAACATGTCTCGTCTCTCACTCTTCACTGTGATGTCCCCAGTCGTCACTGTTATAGCGGGATCGGCGGCGACGTCACCTCCCCCCGCTCAATTGGCAGCGTGGATGTCTCCCGACGCTCCCGGCGGAAATCGCGCCGAGATCCGAACGGCTCGGCCGCCGCGTGGGTGGAGTGAGGGTCCTGGCCTGTCGGATGAACGGCCGCCGCTTGCGCAGTCGACATTCCGAACTCAGCCGGAATCCTCGGGGAATGGCGGTTGATGGCGGGCAGACCGGGTATGGGAAGCTCACGTCGATCAGGCGGCCCGAAGACCAGCCGCGGTAATCCGGGACAATTCGCCGCGCAAGCAGAACTCAGGGTGGCTGACGAATTCAGGAAATCTCTGGCCCTGTGCCGGACCTCGCCGCGATCTGCAGCAAACGTTCGGCCGTAGCTGAAACACGCCCTCAGGCCCCCGGACCGGCGAAATGGGAAACGCCGGCGACTTCTGTCCCGGGAAACCCGGGCCCGATGCCGTCAGCGCGAGGCGACGAGGCTCGGCTCGGCGTCGAAGGTGATCGACAACTGGCCGTCACGGGACACGGACCAGTCGATGGTCGCCGACTGCTGGAAAACATCCTCGGACACTTCCTTGCACGCGCCATAGACGCGCTTGTCGGTCGTTCCGCTCAGGCGGATCTGCAGCGGCAGTTCCTGGCGACATTCGGCGACGGTCTCGTATGCGGGCACGGGAACGGGAATTTCCTTGCAGACCGAAAGATCCCCCGAGCAACCCACCAGAAGCATGAATGCAGCGACGTGTTCCATCTCCAGCTCTCCTTTGGGAAGAATAATACACGGGCTGTGGCCTCGGTTCCGCACGCAAGCGGAATGTGGTCTCACGATGGCGTGAAACAGGCTGGTCCAACGCCGGCAAGCGTCCCGTCATGGCTCCCGCTGCAGCCCTCGTTTCACACAGGAATGGAAGGATCAGAGCCGCTTGCGCCCGTCGGCATCGCAGACGTCGAGAATTTACCATAAGTCAGGAAAGTCGGCGGGCGACCGCCATCCGGGGGGCGGCTCGGCCGGGCGGCCACGGGAAACCGGGTCGTTCCGGCTCCATCGGCAGGTGTGGGCGGACGCGCCGCGGCCTGCCTCAAGGCCTGCATCAGGCACACCCGTGGCCCATGTGGATCACAAGCGGGAAGGGCTCTGGCTCACTCGCCTGCGCCGCCCTGCATCACCTCGTATTGCGCTTCCGGAACCGTCAGGGTGTAGCGGATCCCCTCCGCCAGATAGTCCAGACGGGCCGAACCGCCGACGGCGTTCGGTACGATGCGTTCGAGGGTGGAGGTGCCGAAGCGGGCGTCGCGTTCCGGCCTGACGCGGGGGCCGCCGCGCTCCTGCCACACGATCACCAGCCCCGTCTCTTCCCCGTAATCCTCGATCCGGGCATCGATCGACACCTTGCCGCCCGGCACCGACAGGGAGCCATACGACGCCGCATTGACCGCCAGTTCGTGCAGGGCGAGGCCCACATGCAGGGATGCGGTGGGGGACAGATAGACGTCGACGGGGCTGAACTCGATCTGGTCCATTCCGTCGGGCGCATAGCGCTCGACCTGCGTGGTGACGAGGCTTTGCAGATCGGCGCCCCGCCAGTCGGCGTCGGTGACGATGTCCTGGGAGTAGGAGAGCGACTGGATCCGCCCGCGAAACCGGACGAGGAATTCCGGCACCGTCAGCGAATGCCGCGCCGTCTGGCTGGCAAGGCTCTGGATGATGGCGAGGAGGTTCTTCGAGCGATGCGAAAGCTCGCGAAGGAGGGTCTTCAGCGTCTCTTCGCGGCGTTTTTGGTCGGTGATGTCGAAGGAGGTGCCGATGATGCCGCAGGCGACACCCGCCTCGTCGCGGTCGATATCGACGCAGATGTCGTACCATCGGGCCTGGTTGCCCTGGTTGATCGACATCTCGTAGCGCAGCGGCTGGCCGGTGGTCAGAACCTCGCGCTTCATCTCGGTGGAACGCCGGGCCGCAACCTCGCCGAGGATGTCGGCGTCGCTGGTGCCTTCCATCGCCCCGGCGAGCCAGGAGCGTCCAGCGTTCGAAACCCACGAGTAACGCAAATCCAAATCTTGGGCGAATACGGACATCTCCGTATTCTCGATCGCTCTCAAGATTTTCTTTGCCAACATTAATCGACGCTCACAACGATCCGGCGCAACACCGTGTCCCCGCCTGTGAAACCTGCGAATGCGACACACGGTTCCACGGCATTTCCCTTCCAGTCCCACACGGTGAAGATCCCGTTGCGCCGCGCAGACGACGTTCGATAGCCACGACTACACAGGGCCCGGTGAGGCCGAGGTCAACCCCGGCGATGCGATTGCGTTCCTTCCGGCCGAAGATTTCCGGGTGCGAACGGATCGTCAAGACGAACCGCACCCGCCGTAGCGGCACCCGCCCCCGGAAGAGGAACGCCTGACCGCCAAAGGCAGCCTTGCGACGATCCATCGCCGGGAAACGCATCCCTGCCTTCCCCGGCAACCCCGACGTCGCGACCCGCCGCCTGCGGGCCGCATCCGGTGACGACGCAACGCCAGACGCCGCCGGCCCATCTCCCGCGGCCACCGGCCCCTCGGATCCGCCGCCCGATCGCATCGGAAGGCGGATTGATCCCGCTCGACCCGGCGCCGCGCGAGCGTGCTCGAAGCCCCGGACCCCGCAGGGATCCGAGGCTATGCATCAGGCGGCGGCGCGATCGCCGCTGTCGAAGAACAGCGCCTGGCTGATCAGGGCCTTCACCATGTCCGGATTGAAGGGCTTGGTCACGAGGAAGGTCGGCTCCGGCCGCTCGCCGGTCAGGAGCCGCTCCGGGAACGCGGTGATGAAGATCACCGGCACCGAAACCTTGGCCAGGATGTCGTTGACGGCGTCGATGCCCGAGCTGCCGTCGGCGAGCTGGATGTCGGCGAGCACCATGCCCGGATTGTGGCTCTCGAAGAGCGTCATCGCCTCCTTGTGGGTGCGGGCGATGCCCGTCACCTTGTGGCCGAGGCTCTCGACCATCTGCTCGATGTCCATCGCGATCAGCGGTTCGTCCTCGATGATCATGATCTTGGTCGATACCTGCCGACCGATGTCGGATCCCGCCTGATCGATCATCTCGGAGAAGCGCGGCTGGTCGACGCCGAGGATCAGCCCCGCCTCCTCGCTGGTGAAGCCTTCGACGGCGACGAGCAGGAAGGCCTGGCGCGGCAGCGGCGCGATCGCCTTCAGGTTCTTCGCCGCGCGCTCCTCCCAGGCCGAGGTCGGCGCATCCTCACGAATATTCACCTCCAGCGACTGCCAGAGCGACGAGAACAGCTTGTAGAGCGAGATGCGGGGAGACTGGTCTTCCGGAAACAGCGAGGGATCGGCGATCAGCGCCTCGAGAACCGCAGCGACATACGCATCGCCGCTGGCCTGCGAACCGGTAAGGGCCCGGGAATAGCGGCGCAGATAAGGAATGTGCGGCGCTATGCGGGATGACATCGACATTTAGACTCCCCTCGTGTCCCTTGGACAAGACGTTCAAATATTGGCGAATTCGGCACGGGCCGTGTCTTCGAGGCCGGGAACAAGGCCGCATGCCGTGAGTTCTCGCCTAAATGGGACAGTGGGCGCGCGGTGTGAAGAGCTGGCCGAAAATTGCATCCATATCCATCTGATGGCTTGAGGGATGCGGTTGCCGATTTATCTCTCGGCGGAGGAATTGGAAGCGCGCAGGAACCAGATGAGACGTTTGAAAATCAATTGCCGTCGAACGAACGGCCGGTGCCAGTATCGAGATGGTCGATGAGCGATCGCGAGAATGAGGATGACAAGTTGCAGACGGGACAGACTCCAAAAGCCCAGCCACCTGCCGAGTTCGGCATCAACACGGCGATCGGCAAGCAGTTGAAGGCCTATTACGACGACGTCGCGAGCGAGCCGGTCCCGGACCGTTTCCTCAGCCTTCTCGATGCGCTGGATCAGGCGGAGTCGGCAACGAAGAAGAAAAATCGGGAGTGAGGGCACCCATGAGCGTAGAGTTCGATTTCCGTAAGGAACTCATCACGATCATCCCGAATCTGCGTGCCTTCGCAACGTCGCTGACGGGGTCTTTCGATCGTGCCGACGATCTCGTTCAGGAGACGCTTGTCAAGGCGTGGGACAAGCAGCACACCTTCCAGCCCGGCACCAATCTCAAGGCCTGGCTGTTCACGATCCTGCGCAACGAGTTCTACACCCAGATGCGCAAGAAGGGCCGCGAGGTTCAGGACGTCGACGGCATTCACGCCATGCAGCTCGCCGGTCACCCGGAACAGCAGGGCCATCTCGACCTGCAGGACTTCCGCAAGGCGCTCGAACTTCTGCCCGACGACCAGCGCGAGGCCCTCATCCTCATCGGCGCATCCGGCTTCTCCTACGAGGAAGCGGCCGAAATCTGCAAATGCGCCGTCGGCACGATCAAGAGCCGGGTGTCGCGGGCGCGCACGCGGATCGCCGAGATTCTCGGCGTCGAGGGCGACGGCGACTACGGGCCGGATTCGATCTCCAGCCAGATCATCGGCGTCGCGCCGGCCGCCTGACCGGCGGGGAGCCCGGACGCCAGCGGGAGCCCCCGCGGGAACCGGAGCGCCCTCGCCTTGTTATTCACGAAGATGCGACCCGGTCGGCGCGGTGCGTCCCGGTTCTCCGCATTCCCGGCTTTCCAGCAACGCCTTCTCCAGCAACGCACAGACGACGAACGGACCGATCAATGAGCGACAACATGGCCAACGACCCCAACCTGTCCGGCGGCGGCGCCCACACCCCGGGCTCCGATCCGAAGACCCAGGCCGATCGGGCCAATGTCGAGGAGCAGCTGGGACGGCTGCGCGAGGACGTCGCGGCGCTGTCCGACGCGGTGCGGTCGATGGCGAGCCATGGCGCCGACGACGTCCGGCGTCAGGCTTCCGCCCTGCGCGAGGACGTGCGCCAGCGCGGCGAGCAGTATCTGCGCCAGGCCCAGGACGCGGCGTCCGATCTCGAGGAAGAAGTGACCGAGCGGATCCGCGCCGAGCCGATCAAGGCGGTGCTGATCGCGGCCGGCATCGGCTATCTCTACGCTCGCCTGTTCCGGTAAGGCCCGATGATCTGGCAACTCGTCGCCAAGCTGGTGACCGGCGAGGCGGGCGTCTATGTCGCCCGCATGCGCAGGCTGGCGGTGCTCTATGCGGCGATGGCGCTGTTTGCCATCCTCATGCTCGCCTATCTGATAAGCGCCCTCTATGTCTGGATCGCCTGGCTCTACGGGCCGCTGGCGGCGTCTCTCGGCTTTGCCGCGGGCTTCTTCGTGCTGATCGTCGCGACCTGGATCGCGACGATCATCGTCAGGCGTCCGCCCCGCAAGCGGGCCGACGACAGGCTGCAGCGCGACATCGCCTCGATCGCCGGGGTCGCGGCGCTGTCCAACGCGCCGTTGCTCTTCCAGTCGGCCAAGCGGAACAAGAAGCTTCTGCTGGTGCCGGTCGTGGGCGCCGTCGGCTGGGCCGTCTGGCGGGCAATCACCTCCTATCGCAGGGGCGGCGACGTCTGAGCCTCTTCGGATAGACCCGCGCGGGTCTCGTCCTCTCTGCGAGGACGATGCCGCCTTTGCGCGTGTCCGGCGCCGGCCGGGGCTGGAGCCCAGGCGGCCCGGTGTGTGCCGGCGCGACCCGGCGGCTGCCCGGAACGGCTTTGCGCCGAGGGCGTTTTCATCTCGAGACGATTGTCGGCGCGCCCGGGCAGGGCAGCCGGACCACGGTGCCGAAGTCGGCCGTCGGAGAACCCGATGCCGCTGGGGCCGAAATCCATGAAATCCAACAGAGGGACTATTCGGTGACCAAGTTCGACGACGAAAAGACCAGGCAGGGCCGACGCGGAACGCCCGTGCTGATGATCCTCATCGCCGCACTGGCCCTGTGCGTGGTGGTGTTCATCGGGGTGCAGATCTATGGCGCCAGCCAGCCGGACTCCTCGATCGAGGCCGGACCCGAGACCACCGGCGAGCCGCCGGTCGCCGGCACTGCAGGCGGCGCGGCCGAGGACGACGATGCCACCGTCGTCGCACCGAGCGACGGCGACGGGCCGGCTGCCGGCACCGGGTCCAACTGAGCCGCCAGGCTCGACCGGACAGGAACCCGGCACGGCCCCGCGGCGGCACCCGTCCCGCGGCCGAACGCCGATGGAAACGTCAGACGGGCGTCGTCGTCCCTAACTCTCAGGGTCGGCGCCCTTCAACCAGGGAGACATGTCATGGCCAAGTCATCCTCCGCAAGCAGCGGCAACCCTGCGCTGAAGGACCCGGATCTCTACGAGACCCTGCGCGAGGAAGGAAATTCCAAGGAAAAGGCCGCGCGGATCTCCAACGCCAAGGCGAACCCGCACATGCACCCGTCCAAGAAGGGCGGCAAGACGCCGGCCTATGAGGACTGGACGAAGGACGACCTCTACGGCCGGGCCCAGGAAATCGGGATCGAGGGCCGCTCGGACATGTCCAAGGCGGAGCTCATCGAGGCCCTGCGCAACCACTGACGCCGGGGTTTGACGCGAGAGATCGACGCGAGGACCGGCTGATGCGAGGCGATGCGAGGCGCGCCGCCGCTGGCCCGCCTCCCCGGCGAGCCGCTGCCAGCCGCGCCCCGGTCAGCGTGCCGCCGCTTCGACCCGCGGCGCGCGTCCGGCTTCCACTTCCTGCTCGAGATAGGTCGCCTCCGCCGGCACCAGCACGGTGAGCGCCAGCGGATGGATCTCCACCCGCGACAGGTCGTCGAGCACTTCCAATTCGCCATCGCGCACCGCCCGGTTCGACCGCGGCTTGCCGCGATGGGCGAGATCCACCCGCGTCGCCGACTTCACCACCAGATCCGGATTCTTGCGCCACTGGCCGGCAAAGATGTCGGCCGTCAGCTTGGCGACGCGCGCCAGGCGGCGCTCGGTGCAGATGTAGACGCCGAGTTGGCCGCCCTTCGGATTGTCGGCGAAGGGCAGGTGGCGGTCGCCGTAGAGATTGTTCGAGATCGCCAGCGCCGAGCATTTCAGCCGCTCGCTGCGACCGTCGACGTCGATCACCAGCTCCACCTTGGGCAGTCTGCGGAACGCCAGCCCGATCGCCCGCGTCGTCGCCCACATCTTGCCGAGCCGCGAGCGATAGGTGATCCGCTCGCGGAACCGCACCATCCGGGCATGCAGCCCGGTGGCGAACTGATGCACGAAGGGCTTGCCGTTGACGGTGGCGACGTCGACCTTCGTGGTCCGGCCGCCGGCGAGCGCCTTCACCGCCTCTTCGAGACCGAGCGGGATCTGCAGCGTGCGGGCGAACAGGTTCATCGTCCCCGCGGGCAGGATGGCAAGCGCCGTATCGCTCTCGTACAAGGCTCCCACGGCCGCCGACACCGTGCCGTCGCCGCCCCCGACCAGGAGGACGTCGAGGGCGTCGGTCGCGGCCGCCTTCTCGATCGCCGGAACGATGTCCGACCCGGCACAGAGTTCCACGGTGACCTCGTGGCCGTGGACGGCGAACTCGTCGCGGATCAGCGCCGACAGCCAGTCGAGATCCGTGGTCTTCAACGTGCCGCCGTCGCGGTTGAGGAGCGCCAGTATTCGCATCGGGTCAAACCATTCGAAATGAAAGTCCGCCCGCTTCGGGCGGGCCGAACCGCATCAGCTAGGGAGTCGCCGCGGCTTGTCGACGGGCGAGCGCCCGCCCTCGCCCTATTCCCTGCGGCCGGCGCGTCCCTCCATCCAACTTTCGCGCGCGCACCCTAGATGCCCCGTGCGGGAACGGCCGGACGGCCGCTCCGCCAAGCACCGGGTCGAAGGAGTTCAGCATGCTCGAATGGATCATCATTCTCTTGATTGTTGCGGCGATTGCCAGCCTGCTGGGCTTTCGCGGCATTGCCGGGGTGTCTGCGGGCATCGCCAAGATCCTTATCTTCATTGTGCTTGCCGGACTGCTCTTGCTGATCCTCTTCGGCGTTCTGGTCCTCGGTTAGAACGTCGCGCCCCGCGCCGCGCGGTTTCACGCTAAGGCGCGGTTTTATCGGGAACCGAAAGGCCCGGACGATGGTTGTCCAGGCATCCAATGTCGCGTGCTCCGGCCCGCCAAGGCCGGACACGTGACTGGTCTATCAATAATATAGACAAAGGTTTCCATCATGATCCGCAAGCTACTCGCAACGACGGCGATCGCCGCTCTTCTCACCGCGCCGGCCATGGCCCAGGACGCGGCCACGTCCGGCCAGCAGATGCAGCAGCCGGCAGCAACCCAGTCCGACAGCACGATGTCTGGTAGCGCGATGTCGGGTGATGCCACCCGGGCGGCTGCTTCGGGCAACTACCTGACCAACCTGTCGAGCGACCAGTATCTGGCCTCCAACCTCACCGGCAAGTCGCTCTATGACGGCGAAGGCGAGGACGCACAGTCGGTCGGCGACATCCAGAACTTCCTCGTCGGCAGCGACGGCAAGGTCGTCGCGGCGGTGGTCAACGCGACCGTCAACGACGAGTCCAAGGTCGTCGCCATCCCCTTCCAGCAGATCGGCTGGACGATGGGCGAGAACCGGGAGCCGCGCGCCGTGCTGAAGGCCAGCATGGACGAATTGTCCAGCGCGCCGACCTTCCAGACGATGGAAGAGCAGCAGGCGGCCCAGCAGCAGGCCTCGACCGACGCCTCTTCGGCTGGCGGCACCACCGCACCGGCCGGTAACGAGATGGCGGCGTCCCAGCCGGCCACCGGCACCGACCAGTCGATGGCCTCGAGCGACGCCGGCAACATGGCGGCCGGCAAGACCGATCGCGAAGCCTCGACCGGTACGGCCGGCGCAGGCTCCTATCCGGCCACCGTCGGCTCGGACCAGTACCTGACCGAAAACCTCATCGGCACCAACGTCTATTCGGGCGCGGGTGACGACGCCAGCGACCTCGGCGGCATAAACGATCTCGTCCTCGCCTCCTCCGGCCAGATCGACGCGGCCGTCGTCGGCGTCGGTGGCTTCCTCGGTATCGGCGAGAAGGACGTCGCCGTCCCGTTCGGCGAGCTGCAGATGACCCGCGACGACGATGCCGAGCCGCGCATCACCGCCGCCCTCGACAAGGACACCCTCGAGCAGGCGCCGTCCTTCGATGCCGACGGCGACAGCGACCAGATGGCGGCGAACACCGCGCAGTCGGCCGACCAGCAGACTGCGAACCAGCAGTCGGGCGACCAGTCGGCCTCCGCCATTCCCGGCGTCGCGGCCGGTGGTGCGGCCGCGGGTGGTGCGGCGGCAGGCTCTGCCATGAGCGGCACCGCCAGCGACACGGAGCAGGCCGCCAATTCGGCTGGCCAGGCCATGGACAATGCCGGCGATCAGGTCGAGCAGACCGCCGAGAACACCGGCCAGGCCATCGGCAACGCGGCTGACCGGACGCAGCAGGCCGCCCAGAACACCATGGACACAGAGGGCGACGCCACGACCACGGCTTCGACCGGCGGCGACCAGCGCCAGGGCATGACCCGGGTCAGCGACGACGAGCAGCTGACGGCGGACGACCTGATGGGCACGACGGTCTACGGGCCGAACGACCAGAGCGTCGGCGACATCGGCGACATCGCCCTCAACGCCGACGGCCAGGTCGATGCGGTCATCGTCGACGTCGGCGGCTTCCTCGGCATCGGCGAGAAGCCGGTTGCGGTCGGCATGGACAACCTGACCTTCATGCGGGACCAGAGCGGCACGATGTATCTCTACACGCAGTTCACCGAGGACCAGCTGGACAACGCGCCGGAATACAACAAGGACACCTACGCCGAGAACCGCGACACCATGCGGCTCCAGGGTGGGGCGACCACCGGCTCGAACATGTCGGGCCAGACCGGCCAGACCGGCACCCAGCCGGCCAACTGACGCGGCCATCGCGTGAAAATGATCGGGGGCCCGCCGCAAGGCGGGCCCTTTTTCGTGCGCGAACCGCTAATGTCGCGGCGCCGGGGTCGCGGCCGGGACGCCGCGGACCGATGGCCGCGCGGCGACCCGTCGCGGCAGGCCTCGCGCTTTCGCTCATGCTTCGGACCAATTACAATTCGTTACAGAATGAGAGTAAAAGGGCCCGATTGTCGAATATGCTGGTGAGCCTGTGAGAGAGAACGGCCACGGGCGGTCCGGTGTCGCTCCGCCCGATGTCATCGTTTCAGCATGGAGCTTCGGAGAGGCCGCTCGCGGTTTTCCGGGCCATGCGCCAAGAGTATTGGAGAATCGCGCCGTATGGCCATGCTTCGGCAGATCCTCGTCACCCTGATCCTCCTGATCGTGGTCGGTGCCGTCTACGTGAAGATCGAGCCCGCCGCCGGGCGCGCGCTGCTGTCGGCCGGGCTGCCGCTGCCGGGGCCGGTGCGCGAGGCGATCGCCTGGCTCGCGCCGCCCGAAGGCGAGGCTCCGGTGGCCGGGACGCCCGAGGGCCGCTCGCGCGGCGGCCGCTCCGGCGGAGCCCAGCTCGTCGTCGCCAACCCGGTCGAGGTCGGCCGCACCCAGACCGAGATGCGGGCCATCGGCACCGGCGAGGCGGCCCGCTCGGTCACCGTCTATCCCGACAACACCACCGGCATCATCGAGACCGTCGCGGTGAAGTCCGGCGACGCCGTCGAGGCCGGGGCGCCGCTGATCGTCCTCGAACACTCCTCGGAGGAGCTCGCGGTCAGCCGCGCCCGCATCGCGGTCGACGCGGCGGAGGAGAAGCTCACCCGCTACGCCCGGCTGTCCCAGTCGCGCACGATCTCCAGCGTCGAGGTCAACGACGTCGTTCGCGAACGCGACAACGCCAAGCTCGACCTGCGCGCCGCCCAGATCGCCCTCGACAAGCGCACCGTGAAGGCCCCGATCGCCGGACGGGTCGGCATCATCGCCGTCGACGAGGGCGACCTCGTCGGCGCGACGACGGCGATCGCCAAGGTCGACGACCGCCGGGAGATCAAGGTGGTGTTCTACACCCCCGAGAGCTTCGTCGCCGATCTCACGATCGACGCGCCCGTCGAAGCCGTCCCCACCGCCCAGCCGGACAGGGTGTTCAAGGGCCACATCAGCGCCATCGACAGCCGCCTCGACGAGGCGAGCCGGACGCTGAGGACCGAGGCGCTCATCGACAACGAGGGCGACACGCTGCGCCCGGGCATGTCCTTCACCGTCTCGCTCTCCCTCGACGGCCAGGAATATCTCTCGGTCGATCCGCTCTCGGTGGTCTGGGAACGCACCGGGCCGATCGTCTGGAAGGTCGTCGGCGACGAGGCGGTCAAGGCGCCGGTCTCGATCGTCGAGCGCAACATCGACCGCGTCCTCGTCTCCTCGGCCGATCTGAAGGCCGGCGACCGCGTGGTGATCGAGGGGCTGCAGTCGATGCGGCCGGGCATCAAGGTGCGCCTCGAAGGCGAGGAGCCGCGCTCGCCGGTCGCCGGGGCCTCGGCCTCCGGCAGAGGCGACGGCGCGGCCGCCGCCGATGGCCGCCGCTCGTCCTCGGCTGCCGCGAGCAACACCTCGGCCAGTTTCGTCCCCGCCGCCGTCGCCGCCGAGCTGCCGGCTCCGCCGCCGGCAGGTCTCTCCGGCACGCCGGCGCTTGCGGCCCGCGCCGCGCCCTCTTCCGCCACCGCCACGGACCAGCGCCCGTGAAGCCGGAGCAGCAGATCGACGGCCTGACGGCCTTCACCAGCCTGTTCATCCGCAGGCCGGTCCTCACCATCGTCCTCAACCTCCTCATCGTCGTCGCCGGCCTCGCCGCGCTCAACGCCGTCGAGATCCGCGAATTACCGAATGTCGACCGGCCGGTGATCACCGTCTCGGTGGATTTCGAGGGCGCCAGCCCGGAGACCATCGACCGCCAGATCACCAGCCAGATCGAGAGCGCCGTCGCCCGCGTCACCGGCATCGAGTCGATGTCCTCGCAGTCGGAATTCGGCGATGCGCGGGTGACGATCGAATTCTCCGACGCGACCGATCTCAACGTCGCGGCGAGCGACGTGCGCGACGCCGTCAGCCGCATCTCCAACCAGCTTCCCGAGGGCGCCGACGAGCCGCGCATCGTCAAGGCCGACGCCGACGCCCAGGCGATCATGCGCCTCGCGGTGACGTCGACGTCGATGAAGATCGAGGACCTGACGACCCTCGTCGAGGACCGGGTCGCCGACCAGCTCGCCGCCGTCGAAGGCGTCGCCGACCTGCAGATCTATGGCGAGCGCGAGAAGCTCATCTATGTCGACATCGATCCCGACAAGCTCGCGACCCGGGGCCTCACCCTCGGCAACGTCGCGACGTCGCTGCAGAACGCCGCGATGGACGTGCCCGCCGGCTCGCTCGCCTCGCCGAGCCAGCAGCTGATCGTCCGGGCCGACGCGAACGTCAATTCGCCGGAAGCCTTCGAGGCGATCTATCTCGACGATCGCACCCGGCTCGGCGACGTCGCCTCCGTGCGCTTCGGCCCGGACGAAGCCGCCTCGCAGCTGCGGCGCAACGGCGAGACCGGCATCGGCCTCGGTGTCGTGCGCCAGGCCGGCTCCTCCACCCTCGACATCTCCGACGGCGTGCGCCGCGAGGTGGCGAATCTCAACCGCACCCTGCCCGGGGGCGTCCATGTCGAGGTGACCAGCGACGACGCCACCTTCATCAACGGCGCGCTGCACGAGGTCGAGCTCGCCATCGTCCTCGCCGTCGTCATCGTCATCGCCGTCATCTTCCTGTTCCTGCTCAATCTGCGCGCGACCTTCATTCCGGCCGTCACCATGCCGATCGCGCTGATCGGCGTCGTCTCGTTCATCTATCTCACCGGCTTCTCGATCAACATCCTGACGCTCCTCGCCCTCGTGCTCGCGACGGGCATGGTGGTCGACGACGCCATCATCGTTCTGGAAAACATCGTGCGCTGGCGCGACATGGGCGCCAAGCCCCGCGCCGCGGCCGTGATCGGGGCGCGCGAGATGTTCTTCGCGGTGATCTCGACGACCGCGACGCTCGCCGCCGTCTTCGTGCCGATCTCCTTCCTGCCCGGCCAGGCGGGCGGTCTGTTCAAGGAATTCGGCTACGTCCTCGCCGCCGCCGTCGTCATCTCGTCCTTCATCGCGCTCACCCTGTGCCCGATGCTCGCCGCGACCTTCCTGAAGGCCCGCGAGGACGAGCGCAAACCCGGCCTCTTCGCCCGCGCCGTCGGCTGGATCGGCGCCCGCCTCGCCGGTTTCTACGCGGTGACGCTGCGGCTCTGCCTCGCCTTTCCGCTGATCGTCGTCGTCGCGGCGGGGCTGTTCTCCTTCAGCGCCTACACCGTCTTCAAGACCATGCCCCAGGAACTCACCCCGTCGGAGGACCGCGCCGTCGTCCTGATGCGGGTCAGCGGTCCGCAGGGGGCGAGCCTCGACTACACCAACGCCCAGACGCGCCGGGTCGAGGACATCCTGATGCCCTATGTCGGCAGCGGCGAGGCCCGGAACGTCTTCGCCATCACCGGCCGCGGCGGCGCCAACCAGGCCTTCATGGTGGTCAGCCTCGCCGACTGGGCCGACCGGGCCCGCAGCCAGCAGGAGATCGTCGCCGAGATCAACGGCAAGCTCAGGAACATCGCCGGCGTCAGGGCCTTCGCCATCCAGCCGAACTCCCTCGGCATCCGCGGCGGCGGGCAGGGCCTGCAATTTGCCATCGCCGGACAGAACTTCGACGAGCTCGCGACGAGCGCCGACAAGCTGGTCCAGGCGATGCAGGCCGACGGGCGCTGGGGCACCGTGCGGCTCTCCAACGACGCCACCCAGCCGCAGCTCTCGGTGGTGATCGACCGCGCCCGCGCCTCCGATCTCGGCATCGACATCGACGGCCTCGCCACCGCCATGCAGGCGCTGCTCGACGGGCGCGAGATCGGCCAGACCTATATCGGCGACAAGGAAGTGCCGATCCGGCTGATCACCACCAGCGATCCGGTCAACGATCCGGGCGATCTGCGCAACGTCTTCCTCAAGGCCTCCGACGGGCGCATCGTGCCGATGTCGACGGTGGCGACCATCGAGGAAAAGCCGATCGCGCCGAGCCTCGAGCGGGAAAACCGCAGCCGCGCCGTCGCGGTCACCGCGCAGCTGCCGGACGACTACGCGATCCAGGACGCCTGGAACGACGTGCAGGCCTTTTCCCGGGATCTCCTGCCCCAGACCCAGCGCCTCATTCCCCTGGCGGAAGCCGCGACGCTGAGCGAGACCAACAACGGCCTCGCCCTCGTCTTCGGCTTCGCCATCGTCATCATCCTGCTCGTGCTCGCCGCCCAGTTCGAGAGCTTCGTCTCGGCGCTGATCATCATCGCCACGGTGCCGATGGGCGTCGCCTGCGCGATCTTCGCCCTCGCCTTCTTCGGCATGAGCCTCAATCTCTACAGCCAGATCGGCCTCGTCCTCCTCGTCGGCATCATGGCGAAGAACGGCATCCTCATCGTCGAATTCGCCAACCAGCTGCGCGAGCGCGGCGTGCCGCTCCGCCAGGCGGTGGAGGATGCCTGCCTGATCCGCCTGAGGCCGGTGATGATGACCATGGTCGCCACCGTCGTCGGCGGCCTGCCGCTGGTCTTCGCCTCCGGCGCCGGCGCCGAGGCCCGCGTCGCCCTCGGCTACGTCATCGTCGGCGGCCTCGGCCTCGCCACCTTCTCGACCCTCTACATCACCCCGGTCGCCTATCTGATTCTCGGCCGCTTCTCGACGCCGATCTCCGAGCGCACCGCCGAACTCCACCGCGACGTCGCGGCGGCGGAGCGTCGCCATGCGCTGGAGGAGGACGAAGAGGCGGACCACGGCAAGGGGCAGGGCAAGGGTCACGGCGGCCACCCGGCACCGGCGGAGTAGCAAGGCTCCCTCCGATGGTGGCGTGCGGTTCATTGGATTGAATTGTGCGTCACCGTGACGTACAGTTCCCGTCGCACTCCAAGCGAGAGGCGGCGACCATGCGTTCGGTGAGAGGCACAAAGCCAGAGACTGGCGAAGATCGGGCCAGCGAGCGGATGAACTTCCGCACGAAGCCGCGGATCAAGCAGACGATCCAGCGCGCGGCCGCACTGAACGGTGTCGACGACTCCGTCTTCACCATGACGGCTGCCTACGAGGCCGCCTTGCGGACGATCGCCGCCCACGAGCGGACGACGCTGATGCCGGCCGATCACGCCGCATTCTTCTCGGCGCTCGACAATCCGCCCGAGCCGACCGATGCGTTGCGTGCGGCCTTCTCTCGATATCGAGCGACCGTCGATTCTGGAAAGTGACGCGGTCGCGGACGATCATTGAAACGTTCGATCCCGCCAGACACGATCGGACGGCCTTTTCCTGCGGCATCGCGCAGGTCGACAACTTTTTCAGGAAGACGGCGAACAAGCTTCAGAAGGCCGACAATATCCGGGTCCGGGTGATGTCGACAGAGGGCGGAGATCTTGTCGGCTTTTATGCCGTCAATGCCCACGCGGTCGCATATGACGAACTGCCGGGCCGCTTTGCCCGAAATCGACCCGGCCATGGCCTCATCCCGGCCGCCTATATCTCGATGATCGGTGTCGACCGGCGCTTCCAGGGCTCGGGATATGGCGGGGATCTGCTCGTCGATTGCCTCGTCCGGCTGACCCATGTGGCAGAGACGCTGGGAACCGCCGTCGTCATGCTGGACATCCTCGACTGCGGCAACCCGGAACTGGTCGAGAGGCAGCGCCTGCTCTACCGGCGTTACGGCTTCGAGCCGCTGCCCTCGGCCCCGATGAGGATGGCTCTTCCGATGGCGACGATCCGGGAGCTGTTCAGGAGCTAAACGTTGGACACGCTTCCCGGCAGGGGATCGCTCCTGCCGCGCGGCGCTCTTCAAGCCGCTTGCCGACCCATCGGCAAGCAGGTCCGTCGATCCCCCTTCCCGCGTCGCCCGGCAATCGTTAGAAGCGCGCCATGGCACTTCCTCCCCTTCTGCGCCTCGATGGCGTCGCGCTCACCTTCGGCGGCACGCCGCTCCTGTCCGGCGTCGAGCTGAACGTCCTGCCGGGCGATCGCATCGCGCTGGTCGGCCGCAACGGCTCCGGCAAGTCCACCCTCCTGAAGATCGCCGCCCGGCAGGTCGAGCCGGACCGCGGCGAGGTCTTCCTGAAGCCCGGCACGACCCTGCGCTATCTCGCCCAGGAGCCGGACTTCGGCGACTTCCGGACGGTGGGCGAGTACGTCGCCGACGGCCTCGGGCCGGCCGACGATCCCTACCGCGTCACCTTCCTGATCGAATCGCTCGGCCTGACGGAGACGATGTCGCCGGCCCATCTCTCCGGCGGCGAGGCGCGCCGCGCGGCGCTCGCCAAGACGCTCGCCCCCGAGCCGGACATCATCCTCCTCGACGAGCCGACCAACCATCTCGATCTTCCGACCATCGAATGGCTGGAGGGCGAGATCCGCCAGATCAAGAGCGCCCTCGTCGTCATCAGCCATGACCGGCGCTTCCTGCAGACCGTCACCCGGGCGACGGTGTGGCTCGACCGCGGCGGGGTGAAGCGCATCGACGAAGGCTTCGGCGCCTTCGAGGCCTGGCGCGACAAGGTGCTGGAGGAGGAAGAGCGCGACCTCCAGAAGCTCGACCGCAAGATCGTCCGCGAGGAGCACTGGCTGCGCTACGGCGTCACCGCACGCCGCACCCGCAACATGCGCCGCCTCGGTGAGCTCCACTCGATGCGCCAGCAGCGCCGCGACACGCGGCGTGCCGTCGGCCAGGCGGTGATGCAGGCCGGCGAGACCCGCGAGAGCGGCAAGCTGGTGATCGAGGCGGAAGGCATCTCGAAGGCCTATGACGGCCGCACGCTGGTCAGGGACTTCTCCACCCGCATCGCGCGGGGCGACCGCATCGGCCTCGTCGGGCCGAACGGCGCCGGCAAGACGACGCTGTTGAAGATGCTCATCGGCGAGTTGAAGCCGGATTCCGGCAAGATCCGCCTCGGCACCAATCTCGACCTCGCCTTCCTCGACCAGAAGCGCGCCAGCCTGAAGGACGACGTCGGCGTCGCCGAGGCGCTGACCGACGGGCGCGGCGACCAGGTGATGGTCAATGGCGAGCCGCGCCACGTCGCCGGTTACCTGAAGGACTTCCTGTTCTCGCCCGAGCAGATCCGCACCCCCGTCGGCCAGCTCTCCGGCGGCGAGCGGGCCAGGCTGCTGCTCGCCAAGACGCTGGCAACGCCCGCCAATCTCCTCGTCCTCGACGAGCCCACCAACGATCTCGACATGGAGACGCTGGATCTCCTTGAAGAGCTGATCGCCGGCTATCCGGGCACCGTCCTCTTGGTCAGCCACGACCGCGACTTTCTCGACCGCACGGTGACCGGGGTGATCTCGCCCCAGGACGACGGCGTCTGGCTGGAATATGCCGGCGGCTATTCCGACATGCTCGCCCAGAAGCGCGACACCGCCGCCGCCGCGAAGAAGCCGGCGAAACCCGCCTCGCCCGCCCGCCCGAACGCCGGCAAGACGCCGGCCGCGTCGGGGTCGGGGAGCGGCGGTGGATCGTCGGCCACCGGCTCCGCCAGCTCGGCGAAGCTCTCCTACAAGCAGAAATTCGCCCTCGAGACGCTGCCGAAGACCATCGCCGAACTGGAAGCGGCGATCGCCACGGCCGAGACCGAAATGGCCGACCCGCAGCTCTTCTCGAAGAAGCCCGACCGCTTCCAGCAGCTGGCCAAGACGGTCGAGGACAAGCGCGCGGCGCTCGCCAAGGCCGAAGACGAATGGCTGGAGCTGGAAATGCTGAAGGCCGAGATGGAAGGGTGACGCGGGTCCTGTTCGTCTGCGGCAAGGCGCGGCGGCGCAGCCCAACGGCAGCCGCCCTTGCCGCCGAGATGCCCGGCGTCGAGCCGGACTATGCCGGCCTCAGCGCCGATGCCGACGAGCGCGTCACCGCCGAGCATCTGGAATGGGCGGATACGATCGTCTTGATGGAAAAGCGCCAGCAGGCGCGGCTGACCCGGCTTCTCGGCCCCACCCCGCCCGGCAAGCGGGTGGTCTGCCTGAATATTCCCGACCGCTACGACTTCATGGAGCCGGCGCTGATCGAGCGGCTTCGCCCTGCTCTGAAACGCATGTTCGGTTGATGCCAGGGCGGGTTGCCACCGCCCTTCCGTCGTGAGCAACCGTCGATCCTCGGAACGGGCCGAGGGCGGCGAAGCTGCAAGGGCATCGCCGCTTTCTGCCGCTGCGGACGAGCGCGGCGACAGCGCACGGCTGTGGCCGTGACGCCTCAGCCCCCCCGGCGAGCCCCCCGCCCTACTTCATCTGCATCGCGCCGTGCCCCGCATGGTCCTCGCCGGCAGACCCCGCGCCTTCCGGTCCCCGGGCATTCGGCTTGTCGACGACGAGCTCGACCTCGACCGTCCCCGCCGTCTCGAAGCGCAGCGTCAGCGGCACCCGGTCGCCCTCGATCAGGCGCCTGACCGGCTTCGTCAGCATCAGGTGATAGCCGCCGGGCGCCAGCGTCACCGTCTCGCCGGCGGGGATCTCCAGGCCACCCTCGATCTGGCGCATCTTCATCACGTCGCCATCCATCGTCATCTCGTGGACTTGCACCTCCGCCGCCGCCGCCGGCGTCGCGCCGCCGGTCAGCCGGTCGGCGGCCGTGCCGGTATTGGTGATGGTCAGGTAGCCGCCGGCGACCGGCGCGTTCGGCAGGGTCGCCCGGCTCCAGGGGTGGCCGATCTCGAGATCGCCGACCGCGTAGTCGTGGGCGTTCGCCGCAACGACGGCAGACAGCAGCGCTGCGGCCGCAACGGCCGTGGTGATCAGACGCATGAATATTCTCCGGAAAAGTCTGGAATGGGCCGCGCGCCGTCCTGCGGCCGCGCGTTCGGGGATGAGGATGTCAGGCGGCGAAGGCCGGCGGGCCGCGCAGTCTTACCCGCCCGGACGGCGGCAGGCGCGCGATCGCGGCATCGGCGTGGATCGGCCGGCCCGGCTCCGCGGCGGGAGCGGCGAAAGCCTCTCCGGCATCGGCGAACGGCACGGCGAGCGGCGCCGATCCCCCGCAGGCCGTGGCGCAGGGGCAATCGGCGCAATGGGATCCAGCGCCGGTCCGGTCGGCACCCGACGCCGCCTCTTTTGCGGACAGGGGCTCGCCGGAGCACAGGATCTGCGGGTCGCCGCCGGACATTGCGGCGAGGCAGCCCTGCGCGCCGACCAGCGCCTGCAGCAGCATGAGCTGCGCCAGGACCACGGCGAAGGCCGCAGCCGAAACCCTGTCGCGAAGGAAACGCCGGAATCCGCCCATGCCGGGTTTCTGGCAGAGAACACCGCGCTTGTCATGCCCGATCGCCTCGCGATCCGCCCGGCGATCCGGAAGGCCACAGGATCCCTGCCGGGGGACCATCTCCGGCTGCCGCCCTCCGGATGCCTCGCGCGCGGCGTGTCCCGCGCCAAACTTTCGTGAAGCGCTTGAAGCCCTCCCGACTGGCGGCTACGCAAGGACCATGTGGACCCCTCGCGCTCTTTCCCGTCGCCTTTTCCCCCGTCGCGGCGTCGCCGGTTTTGTCCGGCTTGCCCGGCTTGCCGGCTTCCTCTTCCTCGCGGTGGTCGTCGCCGGCCCGGCGGTCGCCTTCGAGACCAGGGCGCCGACGGCGATCCTCGTCGACGTCGGCACGGGGCGCGTCCTCTACGAGAAGAATGCCGACGATCCGATCCCGCCGGCGAGCCTCGCCAAGCTGATGACCGCCACCGTCGTCTTCGACATGCTGAAGACCGGCGAGACGACCCGGGACGCGACCTTCGAGGTCTCTGAAAAGGCCTGGCGCGAGGGCGGCGCCAATTCCGGCGGCTCGACGATGTTCCTGCCGGTCAACGAGGCTGTCAGTCTCGACGATCTGATCAAGGGCCTGATCATCCAGTCCGGCAACGACGCGGCCATCGTCATCGCCGAGGGCCTGGCCGGCAGCGTCGAGACATTCGCCGACCGGATGAACGCCGAGGCGACGGCCCTCGGCCTGTCGCGCTCGCATTTCGTCAATCCGCATGGCCTGCCCGCCCCCGGCCAGAAGGTGACGATGCGCGATCTCGCGGTGCTCGCGGAGCATATGATCAAGTCGTTTCCCGAGGATTATGCGCTGTTCTCGCAGGAGAAATTCACCTTCAACGGCATCACCCAGAGAAACCGCAACCCGCTCCTGGCGCTCGGCGCCGACGGGCTGAAGACCGGCCACACCAGCGCCTCGGGCTACGGCCTCGTCGCCTCGGCGACCCGCGACGGGCGGCGCATCGTCCTTGCCATGTCCGGCATGCAGTCCTCGGAGGAACGCGCCCGCGAGGCCCGCCGCCTGATGGATTTCGGCCTGCAGGACTTCGAGGAGGTGACGCTGGTCGAGGCCGGCCAGCCGGTCGGCGAGGCGGCGGTTTCGGCGGGAGCGGCGGCGAGCGTGCCGCTGGTTCCCGCACAGACGCTGACGGTGCTGGTCCCGCGCGGCAGCCTCGCCGACGTGACCCGCCGCATCGAGAGCAACGGCCCCCTCCCCGCCCCGGTGCAGAAAGGCCAGCGCGCCGGCTGGGCGATCTTCACCCGCGGCGGCGAGACGCTGCGCCAGGTGCCGCTCTACGCCGCAGGCGACGTTGCCCGCGCCGGCGTCCTGTCGCGCATCGCCGCGACGGTGGCAGCCCAGTTCCGGCCGGACCAGCCCTGATCGCCAGGGCCGGGCCGCCCCGGGCCGCTCGGACCATCCATGGCCCTCGGGCCGCCCGTGCCGACCGGGCCGCCGCGAACTGGCCCGAGACTGGCGGAGCCCGCCGGCCTGTCGATTGCACCTTGACGCGGCGCAGCAAAAGAACGATATGAGCCCCATCATGCCGTGCTCGCGCGATCGTCGACCTTTCAAGCTTCGTCCCTGAAATTTGGAAATTCTCCGGCGAATTCGGATCGGCCCAGCGGCCTTGCCGCCAGCCCGCCCGACACGGCCCGTCGAAACGTCCGCCCGCGCGAAGACGATCGACATCTCCTGCGGCGCCCGAGCGGCCCGCACGCAGCCATAGGCATCCTTTGACCTCTCAGAATTTCCAGGCGTTCGGCCTTGCCGAGACGCTCCTTTCCGCGCTTGCGCGTCTTTCCATCACCGAGCCGACGCCGATCCAGGCCAAGGCCATCCCCGTCGTCATGGAGGGCCGCGACGTCCTCGGCATCGCCCAGACCGGCACCGGCAAGACCGCGGCCTTCGCGCTGCCCGTCATCCATGCGCTCCTGAAGAAGGGCGGCCGCCCGGCTCCCCGCCAGGTGAAGGCGCTCGTCCTCACCCCGACCCGCGAGCTCGCCTCCCAGATCGCCGACAACGTCAAGTCCTACACCGTCGGCACCAAGATCACCCACACCGTCGTCTTCGGCGGCGTCTCGATCCGCCCGCAGATCGCCACCCTCGCCAAGGGCACCGACATCGTCATCGCGACGCCCGGCCGGCTCCTCGACCTGATGAACCAGCGCGCCGTCGATCTGTCGGCCGTCGAGCACGTCGTTCTCGACGAGGCCGACCGGATGCTCGACATGGGCTTCGTGCGCGACGTCATGAAGATCGTCGCCAAGCTGCCGAACGAGCGCCAGTCGCTGCTGTTCTCGGCGACCATGCCGAAGTCGATCGAGGAACTCGCCGCCAAGATCCTGAAGAAGCCCGTGCGCGTCGAGGTGACGCCCGAGGTGATCACGGTCGAGAAGATCGACCAGAGCGTCTTCCTGGTGCCCCAGAAGGCCAAGAAGCACTGGCTGATCGACCGGCTGGCCGACGCCGCTTTGTCCAAGGTGGTGATCTTCACCCGCACCAAGCACGGCGCCAACCGGCTCGCCGGCGATCTCGAGAAGGCCGGCATCCCGGCCCTCGCGATCCACGGCAACAAGAGCCAGGCCGCCCGCCAGAAGGCGCTCGCCTCGTTCCAGAAGGGCTCGGCCCGGGTACTGGTCGCGACCGACATCGTCGCCCGCGGCATCCATGTCGACGGCATCACCCATGTCGTCAATTTCGAGCTGCCGGAAGAGCCGGAGAGCTACGTCCACCGCATCGGCCGGACCGCCCGTGCCGGCCAGTCGGGCAGCGCCATCGCGCTGGTCGATCCGTCCGAGCGCTCGAAGCTGAAGGCCATCGCCCGGCTGACCCGCCAGACGCTGGAGCCGCAGAAGACCGACTTCGTCATTCCCGAGGGCGCGGCCCAGGACAGCGACGAGCGGCCCGCCCGCGGCCCGCGCCCGGCCCGCGGTCGCCCCGGCCAGCAGCCGCGCCGCGGCAATGGCGCCCAGGGTGCGCCCCGCAACGCCGGTGGCGGCGAGAACCGCCGCCAGGACGCTCCCGGCGGTGCCCGTCAGGGCAACCGTCGCCGCGGCAACGGCGCCCAGCGTCCGGCCTTCGCCGGCGCCTGAGCCGAACCAGAGCATCGAGATCGAAGGGCGCGGGAGCAATCCCGCGCCCTTTCCCGTTCCATAGCTGGGGAGGTCGAAGACCGGGCGACGTTGCAGCCGGCCGGCTCGGTCGCCATATCAGCGGTCAGTGACAATTCAGGAGAACCCGATGGCCGAGACGGTGAAGGTCGACATTCCCCACAAGCTGACCCGCGAGGCCGCGAGGGGGCGCATCGAAAGTGGCTTTGCCAGCCTTCGCCAGGACATGCTCGGCGGTATGGTGAAGTTCGAGGACACCTGGGACGGCGATCATCTCGACTTCCGGGCGCGGGTGATGGGCCAGTCCGTGACCGGCCGCCTCGACGTCCTCGACGACAACGTCCATGTGGAGATCGACCTGCCGGGCTTCCTCGCGGCCATCGCCGGCAAGCTGAAGGGCAAGCTGCAGAAGGAAGGCACGCTGCTTCTCTCGAAGAAGTAGTCGCGGCAGCGCCGGCCTGCTGCGGCCGGGCGAGCCTCGGACGGGCCTCGCCGCGGGCGGGTCGGCGGTCGGTGGCCCCGCGCCCGCGCCGCGCCCGCGCGGGGCTGGCGAAGCGCCGGCTCCGGTGTCGTCTGGGATGCCGCCGCCTATTGCTGCGGCATGCCCTTCAGGGTCGCCTTCTCCGCCTTGACGAGGCCGCCATCCTTGCTGGACTCGATGGCGAGGATCTTGCCGAGGCCGGGAACGGTCGAGCCGACCTGGATGTGCCAGAGTTCGCCCGGCGAGGCGAGATGGGCCTCGTGGCCATAGACCATGACGATGGAGAAGTCCTGCGGCCGCAGCACCCAGGGGCGCACCAGCTCCGGCACGGGCAGCGCCGCGACCTCGGCCGCGGCCTCGCCGTCGCCCGCCTTGGCCGTCGAGCCGACGGCGATCGGGTCGATTTCGATCTCGGCCATGCGCGCCATCAGGAGCCGGTCGAAATAGCCCGGATCCATGTAGGAGATCGCGGTCACGGCGGTGAAGAAGCCGGTCGACAGCACGAACAGGCAGAGCGACAAGAGCTTCACCATGCGGTCGGACTGGGTGGCGGCGCGCAGCCTCTGCGCCGTGGAACCCGCCTCATTCGCGGACATGGTGGTCGCGCTTGCACTCATGACGAACGGCCTCGATCGGTGGGGGAACGGGTCGAAGCGGCCTCATGCGGCTTCGATACCCCGACCATCGCAGGCGCGGGTTAATCTTTCCTCGCCGGCACGCCATCAAGGCCTGCAATCAGTGATGCTGAGTGTCGGGGCCATCGCCGATCTGGCGCCGGTCTGGCGCCGAAGCATCGATCGTCGAGGCCCTCCTCCTCGAGGGGACGGGCAGGCGGAGGGCAGCCTCGGATGCGGACGGCGCATTCGCCTGACGAGCTTCAGACTTTGTTTGCGCCCCCGCCCTATCCTTTCGCCATGCAGCAGCTCGGCGACCCCCATCCAGCCAGCGACGGCCGCCACTTCTCGCGGCGCCGCACGCGGCTGCGCCCGGTCAAGCTCGCCGATCTTTCCCGCCGATTCCTCGACGAAGGCACGCTGTTCGACGAGTCGAAGGGCGGCGCTCGCATCCGGCGCTGCACCGAGCGCCCGTTGCCGCCGCGCTTCCTGGTGCTCGACGAGACCGAGCTGAAGCTCCTGCCCGTCGCGGTCGTCTGGATCAACGGTTACGAGATCGGCGTGCGCTTCGTCGGCGCCGGGATCCTGCCGAACCGGACCGAGATCCGGCGCCTGACCGGGCGCTACTACGCCCTGCCGGAGTGATGCCAGCCCACGTGGCGCCTGGACGGTCCACCCCTTCGCGCCGGTCGGCGGCCGGGACCGGCGGCATGAGCCGACGAGCCGGGCGAGCGGCGTCGCGGCGTTTCGCCTCCGTCCCGTCCCTTTGAATCAGTGGTCCATGGACTTGCCGATATGGACCGCCTCTTCGGTCTGTCCCTCGGCGGGATTGACCGCCCGGGCGTCCTTCTTGGCGATGTAGTCGAACTGTTCGACCAGCAGCTCGTGGATCAGCTTCTGCCCGAAGCGGTCGTTGATCGCGTCCCGGATCGAGGTGGTCAGCGCGGTGAGATCGAACTTTTCCGGCCGGTCGAAGTCGAAGTTGTCGGTCGAATAGAGCCGCCGGAAGACCTCGTCGAGAATGAACGGATCCGGCGGCACCTTCAGCGTGTTCCCGACGGTGCCGTCGATGGTGTAGACGAAACGCGCCAGGATGTAGCCCTTGATCGTCTCGTTGGAGATCATCGGGATCGTCACGCTGTCGGTCGACTTGTAGTCGAGCCCCTCGAAATAGGTGGGCGCCTTCTCCTCCCCGGCTTCGGGGGTCGGAGCGAAGACCGAGGCCATCACGTAGCTCGAGCCGAGCGCGACGATCGCTGCCCAGACGCCGATGCCGATGAGCTTGATCACGCTCTCAGCCCCGACGGACGGAGGCGGTGGTGTAGGTGCCGTCGGAATCGGCCGCCGCGATGGTCGCCGCGATCACGCCGCCGATCTCGTGGCTCGCCTTGACGTGCAGGCCGAGCACCCGCTGGTTCTCCTTCAGCGCCTTCTGCAGGAGGCGCAGCCGGTCCTCGATGCGCGGGTCGCGGTCGCCGAGGCTGGCGACGGAGCGCGACAGGCGCGACAGCTCCAGCAGGCAGTGGTTCTTGCGCGTCGTCAGCTCCGCCAGCGGCTCGCTGGCCCGGCCGCGCAGCGTGTCGATTTCCAGGGAGAGGATGGATTCCAGGCGCTCCGCCGCCTTTTCGATGACCTGATACATGCCAGCCGTCCTTTCGTGTTCATGAGCGCGGCTCGTGCGAGCGGCGCCAGTCGTTCCTGCTCGACGCCTGGTCGGCGCGCTTGTTCATGCGGCCCGGCTCAGCGCCGGGCTCAAAGGCCCGGCTTGCGGGCCCCGAGGGTCGCCATCGCGTCGGCGCCGTCCTCTGCGCGCAGCTGGGAGATGCCGTCCTTGATTTCTGCCGCCACCTCGGCCCTGACATCGGCCCGGGCCCGGTCGCCCACCGACGGGTCGTCCTTGCGGGCGATGGTGTCGGCGATCCCGATGCCGCCGGCCTTGGCGATCTCGTTGCCGATCTCCTCGGCCATCATCGAGCGCCAGATCGAGCCGGCGGTGCCCTCGCCGAAGAACGCCGAGTTCTCGCTCGGCAGCATGGATTCGATGAAGGTCCTGAGGACGAAGCCCTCGAACTGCTCCAGCGGCGGCGCCTTGCGGGCCTCGTGCTTGACCAGCGGGCGGATCGTCGTCTCCGCCTGCGGCGCATCGGGCGAAGCCCCGGCCGATGCCGAACCCGCTCCTGCCCCCGGCGCGGCGCTGCCGCGGGCCGTCGCCATCGCCGCCGAAAAGCTCTCGCCCGTCGCCTCCGCGGCCGCCGGGCGCGCCATCCGAGTGTCCGCCTGCAGCTTTGCGGGCGCGAGCGGGTTGATGGAGAAGTCGGTGGAAACCGTCATGAAGGAACGTCGTACCGCGTTGGAGTGCCGATCGGTTGTTCCCGTTCTATTGCGCCCGGCTTATTCGAGGCTTGATCGGGACGGCGGCCCGGCGGTTTTGCGGGACCCGCCGTCGCGCCCTGCCCCGGGAGGCAGCGACCGTCAGACCCAGCGGGCGAGGAAGGCGTCGATGCTGGCGTCGCGCTGGTCCGCCTCGGCCTCCGAATCGGCGCGCCGGCCGGACTTGTCGCGTTCCTTCTCGAGGCTCTTCTCCACCCGGCGCACCTGCCGCAGCCGCTCCTGCGCGACCACCTCCTCGCCGGCCAGCTTCTGGCGCTCGACCTCGTTGCGCCGCAGATTGGCGACCTTCGCGCCGATGAACAGGCCGTGCAGCGCGTTCTCGACGCCGAGGCTGCCGAGGATCTCGGCGTCGGCGCGTTCGAGGGCGACGCTCTTCTCGCGCAGCTGGCCGATCCGCCATTCCTCGAGCAGCCGCTTCTGCGCCTGGACCTTGAGGATGCGGTTCAGGCGCTTGACCCGGTCCGTCGTCTCGCTCATCCGCGCAGCACCCAGTTCTGGAATTCCTGCATGAAGATCGTCAGGAAGTCGCCGATCGTGTAGCCGAACAGGACGACGCCGCCAGCCAGGACGAAGGGCATGGAGATGAAGTAGATCGGAATGGTCGGCGTCATCTTGTTGGCGAGGCCGATCGCCAGGTTGACGATCACTGCGTAGAAGATGAACGGGCTGGAGATCCGCAGGCACAGGAGGAACGCCTCCGACAGGTTGTCGGTGATGGCGACGAGGCTCGTCCTGGCGGTGAAGCCGAGCGTCGGCGTGATCGTCGAATAGGAGGCGACCAGCGCCCTCGCGATCTCGGCATGCAGGTTGAGCACGAAGATCAGCGTCGTCGCGGTCATGGTGACCAGCGAGGTCACCGCCGAGGACTGTTCCTGCTCCTCGATCGCCGGTCCGAGCGACTGGCCCATGCCGATGCAGTTGGCGATGACGTGGCCGGCGAAGCTGAGCGCCAGCATGAAGCTGCGGCCGAGCATGCCGATGAAGAAGCCGACCATCGCCTCCGAGAAGATCAGGTAGAGGTGCTGGCTGTCGTCGGCGGCCTTGACCAGCGGCTCGACCACCGGCAGCAGCGCCGGCGCCAAAGCGAGCGAGACGGCGAAGGAGAGGAACAGGCGCACCTGGGCGGGAATGCGCGCCGACGAGATGCCCGGCATCACCAGGAGGCAGGTCCCGACCCGGCAGAAGATCAGGAACAGCGACAGGACGACGTCGGGCAGATCGCCGATCACGAAATCGAACCGATGGGGCGGATGTCGACGCCGCGTGCGATCTCGACATGGCTGAGCACCGGCAGGGTGACGAAGATCCGCTCGATCATCATCCGCACGTAGGGCCGCGCGTCCGGCGCCGAGACGAGGACGAAGGACTCGCCCTGGTCCATCTTGGCGCGGATCACCTTGGTCGCCTCGGTGGCGAACTGCTCGACCAGCCGAGGATCGATGTCGAACTCGACGACGTCGCCCTTGCCGTCGCGCTTCAGCGCCTGGTGGAAGGCGAGGTCCCACTGGTTGCCGAGACGCAGCACCGAGAGCTTGCCGTTGTGCAGCAGGTCGCCGCAGATCTGCTGGGCCATGCGCATGCGCACATGCTCGACGATCTGCTCGGAGCGGCGCACATGCGGCGCGATCTCGGCGATGGCTTCGAGGATGAGGTTGAGGTTGCGGATCGACACCCGCTCCGCGAGCAGCAGCTTCATCACCGCCTGCAGGCCCGAATAGGACATGTGCGTCGGGATGATCTCGTCGATCAGCCTCTTGTACTCGCTCTCCAGCCGCTCGAGCAGCACCCGCATGTCCTTGTAGGAAAGCAGCTGCGCGAGATTGTTGCGGATCACCTCGGACAGGTGGGTCAGGACGATCGACAGGGTGTCGATCGGCTCGAAGCCCTGGCGCTTCAGTTCGGTGGTGAAGCTCTCCGAAACCCAGGCGGCGCGCATGCCGAAGGCCGGCTCCTTGGTGATGTCGTGGGGCACGTCCGGCCCCGGCGCGTCGCCGAGGACGATCATCATCTCGCCGAGGCGCAGCGGCTGGGCGGCGATCGTCGTGCCGTGGATCTTGATCTGGTAGGATTTCGGCTCGATCGTCAGGTCGTCGGAGAGCTTGATCTCGGGGACGACGAAGCCGTAGCGCGAGGCGAAGCGCTTGCGCATCTTCTGGACACGCCGGGCGAGTTCCTCGCGCTTGGCCATCATGTGGGCGGAGGTCTGCTTGCCGAGCACCAGCTCGATCTCGACCATCTTCAGGGATTCCTTGACGGAATCCTTCTCCGCCTCGGCCGCCAGCTTGTCCTGCGCGACCTTCTGCGCCGCGACGGCGTCCTCCTCCTGGCGGCGTTTCTTCGGCACCGTCCAGGCAACGAACGCCATCGCCGCGGCGGTCAGGATGAAGGGGATGAAGGGCAGGCCCGGCAGGATCGCCAGAATGGCCATCAGGCCGGCGGCGAGCGACAGCGCGCGCGGATAGAAGCCGAGCTGGCCGAGGACCGCCGTCTGGGCGGCGCCCTGGGTGCCGCCCTTGGAGACCAGCAGGCCGGCGGCGAGCGAGACGATCAGCGCCGGGATCTGCGAGACGAGGCCGTCGCCGACCGACAGCTTGGTGAAGACGTCCGCCGCCGCGCCCGCATCCATGTCGTGGCGGGTGATGCCGATGATGATGCCGCCGAAGACGTTGACGGCGGTGATGATCAGGCCGGCGATGGCGTCGCCGCGCACGAATTTCGAGGCACCGTCCATCGAACCGAAGAACGAGCTCTCCTCCTCCAGCTCCTTGCGGCGACGCTGGGATTCCTTCTCGTCGATGAGGCCCGCCGACAGATCGGCGTCGATCGCCATCTGCTTGCCGGGGATGGCGTCGAGGGTGAAACGCGCGCCGACCTCGGCGATGCGCGTCGCGCCCTTGGTGATGACGAGGAAGTTCACCGTGATCAGGATGAGGAAGACGATGATGCCGATCAGGAAGTCGCCGCCCATGACGAACTGCGAGAAGCCGCCGATGACGTGACCGGCGGCGTTCACGCCCTCGTGGCCGTGGGACAGGATCACGCGGGTCGTGGCGATGTTGAGCGACAGCCGCAGCATGGTGGCGAGCAGCAGGATCGTCGGAAAGGCCGAGAACTCCAGCGGCTTCTTGATCCACAGCGCGACCATCAGGATCAGGATCGACAGGGCGACGGAAAACGCCAGCCCGATGTCGATCAGGAAGGGCGGGATCGGGATGAAGAGGACCGTCAGGATCAGGATGACGACGAGGGCGAAGCCGATCTCGCGGTTGCCTGCGGTCTTCAGGTCCCTGGCCTGCTGCGCCGCGGACGCGCTCGGCTTCAGAATGTCGACGGCCATCGTGCCACCCAATGATCTTAGCGAAAGATGTCGGTGCGCGCGCACCGCCCACCATCGTCCTCGTCGCAGATCAAGGTTGCTTCAGGCTGGTCCGGCCCGCCCCGTCGGGAGCGCAAACGAAAGCCCGCCTCCCGGACGTCCGGGAGGCGGGCTTCGAAGGCGGGCTTTCGAGACGGGCGCGGATCGTCTTCGGCGTCAGTTGGTGAAGCCGGTCTCGATGCGCGAATAGGATTCCTGGGTGAAGGCGTAGACCTGGGCGCCGGTGAAGGAGGCGGTCATGGCGATGACGACGAAAATCGCCAGGATCTTCGGGACGAAGGTGAGCGTCACCTCCTGGATCTGCGTCAGCGCCTGGAACAGGGCGATGACGACGCCGACGATCATCGCCGCGGCGACGGCCGGCCCGCAGGCTGCGACGATGGTCCAGACGGCGTTCTGGACGATCTCGATGGCTTCGGCCTGGTTCATGGCTACTCGACCTTCGATCCGGTCTCGAGGGTGACGGTGCCGCCCGATTCCAGTACCGCCTCGATCCCGTCCCTGCCCGCCCGGACGGCAGCGACGACGCCGGTGGTGGATCCGTCGGCCGAGGTGATGGTCCGCCCGATCAGGGAGTTCGCCTGGGTCAGCGCGGAGACCGCCATCATCGAATCGAGCTTGGCATTCGTCGCGATCGACTGCTCGACACTCGAGAAGGTCGCGAACTGGGCGACATATTCGGTGGAATCCGTCGGGTTGAGCGGATCCTGGTTGTTCATCTCGGCGACGAGAAGCTTCAGGAAGGAATCGTAGTCCATCCCGGTCTTCGACGCCGAGCCGGTGACCGAGCTCGTCGTGCTGGTGGTCGTGCTGGTCGACGAGGCGCCATTGACGTTCATGTCAGGCTCCTGCGGCCAGGCGCATCGGCGGCTCGAACTTGGCGACCGTGGTCCCGGCATCCACCGGCGTCTCGCCGAGGACGTTGTCCTCGAGCGGGATCATCGAGCGGACCCGCTTCAGCGCCTCGAAGCTGCGGCCGCGGCCGATCAGCTCCTCGACCTCGAGCAGCCCGTCGATGATGTCGCGGTTGCTGTAGGTCTTCAGCATCGCCGGATGGGCCTTGGCGAACAGACCCGCCGCCGCCTCGACGCTGTTGGGATCCATCAGCATCATCTGGACGATGAAGTAGAGCTGGCGCATCGGCGTCTTCGCCTGCTCGGCCTGCATCACGTGGCTCTCCAGGAGGAAGGTCACGTCGTTGAGAAACTCGAGGGTCGTCTTGCGATCGACCTTGAGGACGGCGCCGTTGACGAAGATGCGTTCGCCGGCGCGGAGGGAAATGCGGAGAGTTGCCATGGTCAGTTCAATCCATCGCGGATCAGAGTGGTGATTTCGATGATGCCTGCAAAGTTGTTCGACCGCCCCAGCCGGATCGCCTCGGCCTCCCGCATGATCCAGAGACCGATCGAGATCAGTTCGGCCCGCAGGTTCTCAGGCAAACCGTTCTCGGAGCTGGACAGATCCTCGACGAGGATCGCCCACAGGCTGCGCGTCATGTAGATGGCCTCGATCGCATCGCGCGAGCGCGGGCCGTTCTTCTCCGCCCGCTCCAAAAGGTCGATCGAATGGTCGAGCGCCTGGCGCTCGCGATCGCGTGCGTTGATCTCCACGTCCTCGGAGATTTCCGCATAGGAGAACTGGTACATTCCTACCCCTTGATCCAACCCGTTGATCGGCCGGCGGCCGGTGTCGGGCTTCATGAAGCTACTGATCGGCGCCGGGACGCCGCCGTCCGATCGCTGATTGGCGGAGCGCCTAGAAGAGCGCCCCGACGAATGTCTTGGCCTGGCCGGGTCCTAGGACCGACCGGCGGACCGAAGGCAGTCCGGCCGTCCAGCCGTCCTCCCCTGCCCGGCCGATCCTGGCTGCGGGCCGGTCGGCTCCGCTGAGGCCATCGATCCGCGCGGAGCGCGGTGGCGGGAGGGATGGGAGGTCGCCCTCCGCGAGCCGGCGCCGGTGGCACGGAGCGCGATCGGCGAGGTGCTGCGTGCTGTGCATCGTTATCGCTCCACCCCGGCTCAGAGGTAGTTCAACAGGCTCAGTCGCGAGATCCGGACCGTGAGCGCATAGGACGTCTCGAGCAGCGTCTCGAGGCCGGTGACCCGGGTGCTCGCCTCGTACTGGTCGACGCCTTCGAGGTCGGAGATCGAAATGGTCAACACGCTCTTGCGCGCCTCCAGGCTCTCGTTGGCAAGCTTGATGCGGTTCTGGCTGCCGCCGATCTCGGCCTGCATCTGGGTGAGCTGGCTGAGACCGAGACTGACAGTTTCGACCGCCCGGCTTGTGAGAAGCTGGCGCGTCTCGTCAGTCATGTTCGCCACCCCGAGGTCGGACAGCATCACGTAAGCCTTGGCGATGTTGCGGAAGGCCTCCTCGTTGGACGAATAGGAGGTCTTGATCGTCTCGCTGCCGTTGATCCGGTTCTCCACCGTGCCGTCGTCGGCATTCGACCAGTTGTCCGTCCAACCGCCGCCGGGGCCCACCGCGAACAGGTCGTCGAACGGCCCGTCGAGGAAGGCCTCGAGTTCGGCCGGCGTCATGCCGGAGACGGCGGCGTCGTTTTGGGCGTAGCCGAAGGTTGCGGCAAAGGCGGTGGCCGTCGCGTCCTCGGCGAGCGAGCCGTCGAAATAGGTGTCGGCCGTGCCGCCGCCCGACGTCGGGAAGCTGATCGCCGCCTGGTCGGTCGCCGCACCCGAAAACAGGAAGCGCGAGCCGGAGGAGGAGTTGAGCGCCCCCATGAGCCCCTGCAGGCTCGCCATCGCCTGCTGTGTGTCGGCCGCGATGCCGGCTTCGCCCGTGCCGTTGGCGATCAGCGACTTCTGGAACGCCTCGCCGGTGTCGGCGATCGACTGCAGCGCGTTCTGCATGACCGAGAAGCGCTGGGCGAGGATGGCGTTGGTGTCGAGCTGCCGGTCGACGCCCTCGCTCTCGGAGCGCAGCGAGATCGACTGGTTGGTGCGCAGGCCGAGCGACAGCCCGACATCGGCGAGCCTTCCGGTCGCCGCCTGCTTCTGCATGATCGTCAGCTCCTGCTGGAGCTTCGACACGGCACTGCGCGGCGAGGACAGGAGCGAATAGTTGGAGACGAGAAAGTTGGTCATGGCGCTACTCAGACGATGGCGAGAAGGGCGTCGAGCATGTCGCCGACCGTGGAAATCAGCTTGCTCGAGGCCTGGAACGAGCGCTCGAGTTCGAGAAGATGCGACATCTCCTCGTCGAGATTGATGCCGGTGACGTTGGACAGGGATTCCTGCGCCCGCGACAGCACGGTCGACTGGTAGTCGACCTCGTCGCTGGCGGTCGAACGCTTGTCCTCCAGCCAGCTGATCGAGGAGGCGATGTAGTCGGAGATCGTTCCCGTCGTCCCGGCGCCGAAGCTGCCGTCGAAGCTGCGCTGCTCCTTGAGGCCGGAGAGCAGGTCGTTGAGGCGATCGGCGAAGCCGGCGGTGCCGTTCGTGTTGTAGACGACGCCCTTCCCGGAAATGTCGCCGTCGCGCAGAAGGGTCGGGGTGGCGATGACGTTCGCCGAGACCGCGAGGAGCCCGGCAAAGCCGGTCTTGGAGGTGATCGTCGACAGGTCCGTCGACGAGCCGTCGGTAGAGATCGTGAACAGGCCGGACCAGTTGGTGCCGCCCGCGTCGGTCTCGGAAAAGGCGTTGACCAGCGAGACCGCGATCTCGTCGAGCTGGCCCTGATAGGCCACGGCGGTCTCGTCGCGCATGGTCAGGAGGCCGTAGACGCTGCCGCTCTTGATCGGCATGCCGGCCGACGAGCCGGAGACCGAGACGCCGTCGATCCTGAACGGATTGCCGGTGGTCTTGGCGTCGTAGCTCGACTGCGGCATGAACTCGACGGTCCGTGCCGTGGTCTCGAACAGCGTGATGCCCGAGTCCGTGTAGAGCGTCATGTCGTTGCCGGAGCGGACCTGGACGTTGAGGCCGACATAGCCGGAGAGTTCGGTGACGATCTGGTCGCGCCGGTCCACCTCGTCGGTGACGTCCTGGCCGGTCGCCGTTCCGGCCATGATCCTGCCGTTCAGCTTCTCGAATTCCTTCAGGAGGCTGTTCATCGTGCCGGCGGCATCGGCGAGCTGCCGGTCGGCGTCGGTGCGGGCCGCCTGCACGGCCTTGGTCGTCGCGTTCAGGCTCGCGGCGAGATCGGAGGCGGCGGTGACGGCGGCGCGCGCCGTCTGCGGGTCCTCCGGCGTCACCGCATATTGGGCCAGGGCGGCATCCAGGACCGTCAGGCGCGAGGCCGGCGAGGTGATGGAGTCGGTATCGCCGATGACCGCCCGGATCGAATCGAGTGCGCCGTACGACACTTCGGCGGCGGCGACGGTGGAGTTCGCCGCCGTCATCGAGCGGAACAGCGCCTGGTTGCTCGACTGGGATACCGAGAGGATCGAGACGCCGCCGAAGACCGAGGCGGACTGGCTGGCATATTTGCGAGTCGCAGATGGATTCTCGGCATTCGCGACGTTGCGCGAAACGAGGTTCGATTGCTGCGACACGGCAGCCAGCGACGACCGGGCACTCGTGAATGCGGATAGCAGAGACATCTCGGTTTATTCCCTCTCGAGGGGGTGCTGCGCGCCGGTCAGCGCTTCAGGTTGATGAGGACGTCGAGAATTTCCGAGCCCGTCTGGAAGACCTTCGAGTTGGCGCTGTAGGAACGCTGGGACTCGATCATGCTGGTCAGCTCGCTGGCGAGGTCGACGTTGGAGGTCTCGACCGCATTCGAGACGATGTCGCCGAAGCCGTTGGTGCTGGGCAGGCCGTATTCGACGGTGCCCGACTGCAGCGTCGCCGAATAGACGTTCCCGGTGCCGGCCTGCAGCTTGTCGGGGGCGGTGAAGCGGGCGAGGTTGAGCTGGTAGAGCGAGACCAGCGAGCCGTCGGCCATGACGCCCATGACGCCGGCGACGCCGCCCATCTCGTTGATCGTGAATTCCTGGAAGTATCCGGCCGGGTTGCCGTTCTTCGAGACCTTGGCCGAGAAGTCGGTGTCGTATTCGGTCAAGGAGCCGAAATCGACGTCGACGGTGTTGCCGGTGCCGAGCGTGATGCTCATCGTGCCGGGCGCGCCCGTCGTCGAGGGGACGCCGGTGGTGGGGTCGAAGGTCACGGTGCTGGACGTCGTCGTGGTGCCGTCCGACAGGTTGAGCGACCACGCGTTGGCCGCCGTCTTGGTCATCGTCATGGTCAGGGTGGTGGCCGAGCCGACGTTGTCATAGGCGACGAAGGAGGTCGTCTTGCTGTCGCCGATGCCGGCGGTCAGCGGAAACTGCAGGTCGAGTTCGGCCGCGGTCGTCGCGGTCGGGGCGACGATCTGGCCGACCGGCAGCTCGATGGCACCCGTCGTGCCGGTATTGAGATCCGTGCCGGTCAGGCGATAGCCGCCGGAATTGACGAGATAGGTGGTCTCGCCGGCAGGGGTCGTCTCGGTGCGCCGCACGAAGGAGCCCGAGCGGGTATAGAATTCGCGGCCGGTCTGGTCCTGGACGACGAAGAAGCCGTCGCCGGAAATCGCGACGTCGGTGGCCGAGGAGGTCGATGCGATCGAGCCCTGCTCGCTGATCATTTGCCGCACGTCGGTCTTGATCGAGCCGGAATTGTACTGGCCTGCGCCGGACTGGGCGATCACCAGGGAGGAGAATTCCGCCTCGCTGCGCTTGTAGCCGTCAGTGCCGGAATTGGAGATGTTGTCCGAGATGACGGACAGGCGATTGGCCTGTGCGTTCATGCCCGAGACACTGGTTCTGAATACGCCGTTGATGCTCATGGGGCTGGTCTCCGTAGCCTTCCGCTGCGTCTGACGGATAGGCCTGGAAGCTTGTCTCTAGCTGTGCCGGAGCCCCGATTTCATGCTTGTTCGCCAAAAGAAAAATGCCCCGCCGAAAGTGCTCGACGGGGCATTCATGGTTAATACTTTGGAAAGAAATCGGTGTTTATTCTACCCCGATGCCGTATCCGAGGTAACGCTTGGAGGAGACCGGATCGTAACCGAGGCGCATCTTCAGCTTCTTGCGCAGCTTGGAGATGTGGCTCTCGATGACGTTCTCTTCGACGTTCTCGTCGAAGATGCCGTAGATGGCGTTGAAGAGCTGCTGCTTGGAGACCCGGCGTCCGCGGTTGGAGACCAGATATTCGAGGATGCGGCGCTCGCGGCGCGGCAGGGCCATCGATTTGCCGGCGACTTCGGCGTCGCGGCCGTCCTGATAGACGCAGATCTCGCCGACGACGGTCCGGGTGGCCTCGGCGTTCTCCCGCCGGCGGATGGCGCCGACGCGGGCCAGGATTTCCTTGACGTGGACCGGCTTGGCGACGACGTCGTCGACACCGGCCGCGAAGAGGTCGAGCGTCCCGTCCAGGTTGCGGCTCTCGGAGAGCGCGATCATCGGTGCCGTCGAACGCGACCGGATCAGCCGCGGGCAGACCGCCCGCTCGTCGAAGTCGCCCAGGAGGAAGGCCTCGACCGCCGACAGGTCGGCTTCCGGAGCCGTCTCGACCCAGTCGCGAAATTCCTCCGAGCCGAAGGTCGCCGTCGAGACGCCCTCGCGGGCAAACAGCGACTGGTATCCGCTCGTCACCAGTTCCCGATTATCAACCACTACGATCATTTTCCCCGCTCCGTCCGCCGCCGCGTTGTTGGTAAAAAAACCGTAACCTGACGCGAGTCTTGCACCAATCCTGAAATTTAGTGATCTGTTAACCATCCGCTCCCGGCTGGCACGTAAGTTGCTGATTTCGCTCTGATATATTTTTGGTTAACGAAAGCCTAACGCCCCGCCGGAGGGTTCCGGCGGGGCGTTTCGGTAAATAAGCCCTTGATATCTTTTGCAGTCCGAAGTTCCGCCTGGACCGATGGGCTCGGAAGAGGCGGATCGGAGCCGGCGATCAGAGATAGACCGAAGGGTCGAGCCCCATGTGCCGCAGCCCGCTCTCCGCGCCCGCCTCGTTCGGGCGCAGGACCGGCTCCGGACGCGCCGGCCGGCCACCGCTCGGGTCACGCTGGCCGGACTGGCCGCCATGGGCGGACTGACCGCCGGCCGATCCCTCGCCGCGCGGCTGCCCGGAGGCCGAAGCGTCACCCGGCATGCTGCTCGCCTGTCCCATGCGCTGGCCGCCACCCTCGCGCGAGCCGAGGGTGATCATCGCGTCGTCGACGTCGAAGCCGGCCGACTTCAGCAGCGCCTTCAGCCCTTCGGCGTCGTCCTTCAGCCGCGAGGCGGTGTCCGGTTCCATAGCCTCGATGTGGACCGACAGGTTGCCCTCGATCAGCTTCAGCGTCACGTTGACCTTGCCGAGCTGCTCCGGCGCAAGCTGGATCTGGATGGTCTTCAGCGCCGCCCCGCCGGCGCGCAGCCGCGTGCGGTCCGCGCCGTTGGCGCCCGCCGATGGCGACATGTCGGTGAGGGCGGAGGCCAGGGCGTTGGCGATCTGGTTCGTCGCCGAGGGCTGCACCTGCGCGTTGGCCGGCATGGCGTCGGCGAAACGGGGGGCCGGAGCCTGCGAGGGCGTCAGCAGGCCCGTCCGGGCAAAGGACGCGGCCCGGTCGTCCTGACGCGGCACGGCCTTCACGTCGCTCGTCGCTGCGACGGTCGTATCGTCCGAAGTCGCGGCAACCGGCATCGAGGCCTCGTTCTCCACCGGCATGGCCGGAGCCTGCCGCGCGGCAGGCGCATCCTTCTGCGGCTGCCCGGCCTCGGCCGACGCCGGAACGGCGGCCGGCCTCTCGACCGGCGCCGCAGCGACGGCCGGCTTCTCGGCTGGCGCCGGAACGGCGGCCGGCTTCTCGACCGGCGGCGCAGCGGCGGCCGGCTTCTCGGCCGTCGCC
>NZ_AQQS01000039.1 GCF_002088275.1 Aurantimonas sp. 22II-16-19i | reverse complement strand
CGCGGTGCGCCGGAGGCGAGCCGGAATACGAGAAACTACCTCGGAGGGCTTGCCTCCGGCGCATCGCCGCCCGACTGCCGAAGGCACGAGGGGCGGCGACGACAGCCTGCCGAGGCGCCGACGAAGCGCCGGCATGGGCCAACACCCCGCCCCTCGGCGCACGACGCGACGCGCCGGCGCGGAACGACGATCCTCGCTCCGGCCGCCATGCGGCGCGGGGACGATGGCGCATGAGCCGAGGGGGCCGCAGGGATGCGTGACGCGATCGCCGCGCCGCGCCTCAGCCCGCCGGCATACCCGGCGCCATCGCCATCGCCAGCCGCACCAGCGAGACGTCGCTGCCGCGCGGGCCGATCAGCGAGACGCCATAGGGGGCGCCGTCGACGCGGCCGGCCGGCAGCGTCACTTGCGGCAGGCCGGCGAGGCCGGCGACGCAGAGGAGCGTCATCGCCTCGTGGCGGAAGGCGCCGAGGATGTCCGGGCCGGCGTCGCGGGAAAACGGCGCGTCGTGGACGCAAGGGGCGAGCAGCACGCCGTCGGTCCCGAGCAGCGCGTCGATGCCATCGCGGAAGGCGTCGCGGACGTCCATCGCGTCGGCAATGGCGGCATCGCTGAGGCCGCGGGCGAAGGAGACGCGTTCGGCAAGGCCGGCAACCAGCGGCGCGCCGCTCGCATCGAGGAACGGCACGACCGCCCGCAGCGCCTCGGCCGACTGGATGATGCGGAAGGCGTCATAGGCGAGGCCCGCACCGCCATCCGGATAAACGGCGACTTCGGCGACCGCGTCCCCGGCAGCACCGGCATCCCCTGCCCCGCCCGGCCCGGCAAAGGCCGCGTCATAGACCGCGCGCTGCGCGTCCCCCAGCCGCGCCACCATGTCGGCGGGGCGCATGAGCCGCGGACGGGCCGGCAGCGGCGCCGGATCCTCGCCGGCGACGACGGCGAGCGCCCTCGCCAAGGTCTCGCCGTCCCGCGTCAGCAGCCCGAAGGTGTCGAAGCTTGCGGCGAGTTCCATGCAGCCGGCGAGCGAAATCCGGCCATGGGTCGGGCGAATGCCCCAGAGGCCGCAGAAGCTCGCAGGCGCACGGACCGAGCCGCCGGTATCGGTGCCGACGCCGATGTCGACGAGGCCCGCCGCCACCGCCGCCGCCGATCCCGACGAGGACCCGCCGGTGATGCGGTCCGGCGCCGCGGCGTTGATCGGCGCGCCGAAATGCGGGTTGAGGCCGTAGAGCGACCAGGCGAGCTCGTCGGTGTGGGTCTTGCCGGCGAAGCTTGCCCCGGCATCGAGCAGCGCCCGGATCGCCGGCGCGGTGGTCGCGGCGACGGGGCTCGCCGCGAGCTTCAGGGGCGAGCCGCAGCCGGTGCGGTATCCGGCGACGTCGAAGAGGTCCTTGACGCCGACGCTGAGGCCTTCGAGCGGCCCGGACGCCGCACTCGCCACCGGCACAGGCTGATAGGGCAGGAAGGCGCGGACGGTGTCTTCGGCAATCGGCATGATGGTGGTCTCTCGGCTCGTTCGGATCGCCCCGGCGGGACCACCGGGCGGATGGGACGGGATGGCTGCGGCCGGCCTCGGCCGGACGCGGGAGGACACGGGCCGGCCGGCGGGTCAGCGCAGCGGCAGCGCCCGTTCGACCAGCCGCACCCAGAAGCTCGATCCGTAGACCAGCGCCTCGTCGCAAAAGTCGTAGGTCGCGGTGTGGAGCCCCGAGCTGTCGCCGTTGCCGACGAAGACATAGGCGCCGGGCTTGGCCTCGAGCATGTAGGAGAAGTCCTCGCCGGCCAAAAGCGGCGGCGCGTTGGCATCGACATTGGCCGGCCCGACGATGTCCATCGCCACCTCGGCGCAGAAGTCGCTCTCGGCCCCGTCATTGACGGTGACCGGATAGTTGCGGTCCCAGTCGATGGCGGCGGTCAGGCCGTGGGCGGCCGCGATGCCGGCGGCGATCTCGCGGATGCGGTGCTCGGCGAGGTCGCGCATGCCCGTGTCGAGGGCGCGCACCGTGCCGGAGACCTCGGCCGTCTCGGGGATGACGTTGTGGGCATAGCCGCCGTGGAACTGCGTCACCGAGACGACCAGCGACTTGAGCGGATCGGTGTTGCGCGAGACGATCGCCTGAAGCGCCTGGACGAGGGCCGCGCCGGCGAGGATCGGGTCGGCGGAACGGTGCGGCATGGCGGCGTGGCTGCCGCGCCCCTTCAGGGTGATCACGAATTCGTCGGTCGAGGCCATGATCGCCCCGTGGCGCATGCCGAACTTGCCGACCGGCAGGCCCGGCAGGTTGTGCATGCCGTAGACATGGGTCACCGGGAAGCGCTCGAAGAGGCCGTCCTCGATCATCGCCTTGCCGCCGGCGCCCCCCTCTTCGGCCGGCTGGAAGATCAGCGCCACGGTTCCGGAAAAGCCTCTGGTCTCGGCGAGCCCCTTGGCAGCGCCGAGCAGCATCGCCATGTGGCCGTCATGGCCGCAGGCATGCATCGCGCCCGGCCGCCGCGAGGCGTGCTCCAGCCCGGTCTCCTCGACGATCGGCAGGGCGTCCATGTCGGCGCGAAGGCCGATCATCGGCCCGCCGGCGCCGTCCCGGCCGTGGATCAGGCCGACGACGCCGGTGCGCCCGATACCGGTGACGACCGCGTCACAGCCGAATTCGGTGAGCCGGGCGGATACGAAGGCGGCGGTGTCGGTGACGTCGTAGAGGAGTTCCGGCTCGGCATGCAGCGCCCGGCGCCAGGCTTCGATCTCTGGCCTTAGAGCGGCGATTCGGTTACTGACGGGCATGGTCCGTTTCCGTTCGAGGCATGGTCCGGCGCTGGGGCCGGAAATGAAGTGGCGTCGCGGGGCCGGCCTGTCCGGCCATCGCCGCCGCGCCGGCCCTGCGGGAAGCGCGGACCGGCTTGTGCAATGCGACATGGCGGGGCCGGCCTGTCAACGGGCCGCACCAGCGGGCGTTGCCATCGACAGGGGGCCCCCCCACAGGAAGGCCCCCGACAGGACGGCCACCGACATTAAGGCCCTCGACTGCATGGCCGCCGACCGGGCGGCTGTCGAGAGGCCAGCCGGCGACAGGCCAGCCGGCGACAAAGATGAGTTCCGGGAGAAACGCGTGGTGCAAATCCCCCTTTTCGAGCGTCTGTGCCGCGGCGCGGTCGTCGCTCTGGCGATCGCCGGCCTTGCGGCACCGCTGCCGGCCGCCGCCCAGGCGGCGGCGGATGGCGTCGTGGTGCCGACCCCGAAGCCGAGCCCCGGTGCGGCCCCGGCAGCCGGCGAGACCGCCTCGAAGGCCCCGGCCGATCCGGCCCGTCCGGCCGCCGCCGCAGCCCCGGCCCCGGCCCCGGCCTCCGCCCCGGCCCCGGCAGAGAGCGCAGCGACCCCCGCCGCCGAGCCGGAGCCGCCGGCAGAGACGCCGCCGCCCTATACGATGTCGAGCATCGTCGTCGACGTCGCCACCGGCAAGGTGCTGTCGGAGCAGGACGCGACCGAACGCCGCTTCCCGGCGTCGACCACCAAGCTGATGACCGCCTATCTGGCGCTGAAGGCGCTGCGCGAAGGCCGGCGCTCGCTCGATTCGCCGGTCATCGTCACTCGCCTCGCCGCCGCCCAGGCGCCGGCGAAGATGGGCTATCCCGCCGGCTCCGTCATCCGTCTCGACAATGCGCTGAAGATGATGCTGGTGAAGTCGGCCAACGACATCGCCATGGCGGTCGGGGAGAGCCTGGCCCATGAATCCGAGGAGGACTTCGTGACGCTGATGAATGCCGAGGCGGCCCGGCTCGGCATGCGCGACACGCACTTCGTCAACCCCAACGGCCTGCCCGGCGAGGGGCAGTATTCCACCGCGCGGGACCTCGCGCTCCTCGCTTTGGCGATCCGTCGGGAGTTTCCGGCCTTCTCCGGCTATTTCGACATCGAGGCCATCACCAACGGCAAGGCCATCATGAAGAACGGCAACAAGCTGCTCGGCCGCTTCGAGGGCGCCGACGGCATGAAGACCGGCTATATCTGCGCCTCGGGCTTCAATCTGGTCTCGGCGGCCACCCGGAACGGCCGCACCATCGTCGCCGTCGTCCTCGGCGCCAATGGCACGATCGAGCGCGAGCGCCTGTCGGCGGCGATCCTGCAGGCGGGCTTCGAGACCGACCCGGCGACGAAGAGCGAGCGGGTCGAAGACCTGCCGCCGACGCCGGGCGAGGTGGTCGACATCTCCGACTACATCTGCGGCCAGGCCGGCCGCACCGCCCGCGCCAACGAGCGGGTCGAGGAGAACGACCGGGAGGCGATGTTCGGCTCGCCCTATCTGACGGAACTGAAGCGTCCGCCGGTGACGGTGAAGGTCGGGCTCGGCGGCGCGGCCGGCAACGAACTCGTCGAGGCCGGCGTCTCGATCATCGCCAATTACGGCATCCCGATCCCGACGCCCCGGCCGGAACCGCCCGCCCCTGATGTCGCCGACGCTGCGGAAGACGGTGCCGACACCGTGCCGGCCGAGACGATGGCCGGCGCTCCGGCTGCGGAGGCCGCCCCCACCTCTGCCCCCGCCTCTGCAGCCGAGCCGGCCGCACCGGCGGCCGAACAACCGCGGGACAAGCCCTCCGCGGCCAATGCCTATACGGGTGGGGCTGTCACCGGCGGCGCCGCGGCTGCCGTGACCTCACCGGGTGGGACCACGGGCGGCAAAACCCATACCGAGGGCGGCGCCCGCCTCGAATTTCCGCTCGGCGTGCGCAGCCCGATGGCCAAGCGGGGCCCGCGCCTCGATAGCCGGATGGACCCCAACATGCGGCCGGCCGGCTTCGGCCGCCAGCGCCCAGCAGCGCCGACGAACAGCGTGAACTGACGGCATGGCGCAGACCGATGAACACAGCACCCGGCAGCCGCCGATCCGGCTGACGCTCCTGACCGGCTTCCTCGGCGCCGGCAAGACCAGCCTCCTCAACCGGCTGATCGGCGATCCGGCGCTGGCGAACGCCGCCGTCGTGGTCAACGAGTTCGGCGAGGCGGCGATCGACCCGCTGCTGATCGAGGCCGTCTCGAGCGACGGCGTCATCTCGCTGTCCAATGGCTGCCTCTGCTGCACCGTGCGCGGCGAACTGGTCGACACCCTCGTGGACCTCGCCCTCGGCACCGGCGACACCGCCGACATCGGGTCCCCCGACCGCGCCGCCCCAGGGCGTGTCGTGGTGGAGACGACCGGTCTTGCCGATCCGGGCCCGATCCTGGCCGCGATCATGTCCCACCCGGTGCTGGCCGACCGCTACGTGCTCGACGGCGTCGTGACGGTGGTCGACGGAGCGCATGGCCGCACGACGCTGGCCGAGCATGTCGACAGCCGCCGGCAGGTGGCGGTCGCCGACCGGATCGTCGTCAGCAAGGCCGATCTGGCATCGCCGGACGTCGTCGCTGCGACCCGCCGGGCCGTGCGCCGACTCAATCCGCAGGCCCCGATCATCGATGCCGCCACGATCACGAGCGCCGAGGGAATCCTGGTCGGCTGCGGCCTTGCCGATGCTTTGTCGCGCGGCGAAGGGGTCGGCGTCTGGCTCGGCGAGACGCAGGGCGATGACCAGGCAGGCGCGGGACGCCCGGTCGGCGCAGGCGACGCGGACGACGGTGCCGCCTGCCATCACCCGCACGACCACGGACACGATCGGCATCACGGCCATGACCATGACCATGACCATGGGCACCGCCATGACGGCATCCGCTCGTTCTCGCTCGAAACCGACCGGCCGGTGCCCTTCGATGCGCTCGCGAGCTTCCTGCAGATCCTGACCGAGACGGCCGGCAAGGCGATCCTCCGGATGAAAGGGGTGGTGCTGATCGCCGAGAACCCGCTGCGGCCGCTGGTGCTGCACGGGGTCCAGGGCTTCCTGCATCCGCCGGCCCAGCTCGCCGCCTGGCCGGGCTCGACGAAGCCTGGAACCCGCATCGTCCTCATCGGACAGGGGCTCGACGAGCGCTATGCGCGCGACCTGTTCTCGGCCTTCACCGGCGGCGTCGCGGCCGATACCGCCGATCGCGCGGCGATCGAGGCCAATCCGCTGGCCGTCCCCGGCATGCGCTTCGGCGGCTGACGACGACGGGATGGAAGCAGGCCGGGCGGATACCCGTCGTCAGGCGCCGCCGGCGACGATGACGAAGCGACCGCCCTCGCCGTCCTGACGCTGCTCGACGAGATCGTGGCCCTCGGTCCGGCACAGATGGGCGATGTCGATCGCCGCCAGCGGATCGTCGGCCAGAACGGTCAGCGTCTCGCCCGTCGCCATCTCCGCCAGCTGCCGGGCGGTACGCAGCGCCGGCAAGGGACAGCGCAGGCCGCGCAGATCGAGCTCGGTCATTTTTCCTCGGCGCCTTCAACTGCTGGCCACTGTGATGCCGCAAGCCCCGTGCCTATGTTCTGGCCGTAAGTTCTGCAAGCGCCACGAACTGCCGCACCCTTCCAACGAGCCGCCGCCATGTCTCATTCCTACCGCCCCGATCCCCAGACCATCGTCGACTTCTGGCGCGAGGCGGGCCCGGGCAAATGGTTCGAGAAGGACGACGCCTTCGACGAGACCATCCGCCAGCGCTTCGGCGATCTGCACGAGATGGCCGCCCGCGGCGAGCTGGACGACTGGGCCGAGGACGCGAACGGCGCCCTGGCGCTGATCATCCTGCTCGACCAGTTCCCGCGCAACATGTTCCGCGGCACGCCCCTGGCCTTCGCCACCGACGACAAGGCGATCGCGATCGCCCGGCTGGCGCTGGCGCGCGGCGATCACGAGACCGTGGCCGAGGACGTGAACCAGTTCCTGGCCATGCCGCTGATGCATTCGGAAGAACACGCCGACCAGGAGGAATGCGTCGACTGGATGCGCCGTCTGGGCGACGCGACCAACGTCTCCTTCGCCGAGGAGCATCGCGACATCATCGCGCGCTTCGGCCGCTTCCCCCACCGCAATCCGGTCCTCGGCCGTGAAACCTCCCAGGAGGAACAGGCGTATCTGGATGCGGATGGATTTGCCGGCTGAACGGTCGTTTGTGCCGGCCGGCCCTTGGAACGCGACTGGCGCGTGATCTGCCGGCCGCCTCGGCCGTTGCCGGCCGGCGGTGGAAAGTGCCGAATGTGTTTGTGGGGATGCGACGAAATGTTAAAGCCTTCGTCGGACAATCGTCTGAGGATGCCCTGTCGAGACTTCCGATGACCTCGGCAGCGACCGATCGCTTCGCAGGCTGCGGGACGAGGCGGTCGCGATTTGCCGTGTCGGGCGCGGCACGTTCTTGCGGCAGTGCCTTGATCGAGCGTTTCAACGAGTATGTCGAGCATGTCCACCGCAAGCCCCGGGATGGCTGACAGCCCTCATCACGACCCCTCCCAAGTCATGCGGGTCGACGCTCACGATTCTGCGGCAGGATCCCTCGAGGCCAGCTCGACCTCTGCCGGCCCCCGCGTGCCCGCCGTTCTCGACATGGCCGTCAGCCGCAGCGGCGGAACCCGGCGCTTCACCGTCTACAGACCGGAGTCGGCCTTCGCCCTGATCGGCGAGCTGCAGCATCTCTCCCGCCGCTCGATCGAGCCGAACGTGTTCTTCGACCCGCGCTTCTTCGTGCCGGCCATGCCGCGCCTCGACGACCGCAGCGTTCGCCTGATGGTGTTGCGGGACGAGGGCGAGGCGCGCAGCCGCCTGCGCCTGCTGATGCCCTACACCATCGAGCGCACGTCGCCGGTGCGGGGTGTTCCGACGATCCGCGCCTGGGTGCATCCCTTCGGCCGATTGGGAACCCTGCCCCTCGACGGCGACGACCCCGAGGAAACCCTGAGGAGCTTCTTCGAGATGCTGGCGGCACCGGCCGCCGCGCTGCCGGACGTTCTCGTCCTGCCCGAAACCCGGACCGACGGCCCCTTCGCCGCCGCGCTTCGCAGCGTGACCGAGGCGGCCGGGCTGCCGATGGCGACCGTCGACGCCTTCGATCGCGCCGGCCTGATCAAGACGGACACCGCCGATTACCTGGCAATGCCGCCGACGTCGTCGCGCCGTCGCCGCGAATTCAACCGCCAGCGTCGTCTGCTCCAGGCCCACGGCCCGGTCAGCTTCCGCGTCGCCCGCGAGGCTGAAAGCGTGCGCCTGGCGCTGGAGGATTTCCTGACCGTCGAGGCCAGCGGCTGGAAGGGCAAGGCGCGCAGCGCGATGGTGCTCGACCGCTACCGCGCCGCCTTCGCCCGCGAGGCCGTTAACGCGCTTGCCGAGGACGGCAGAGCCCGGGTCTACACGCTGCTCGTGGGCGATCGCCCGATCGCCAGCCTCGTGGCGCTCATCCAGGCGGGACAGGCCTTCGCCTGGAAGACCGCCTATGACGAGAGCTTCGCCCAGGCCTCGCCCGGCCAGCAGCTGATGGCCGAGACCACCCGCGCGCTGATCGCCGATCCCGCGATCAAGTCGGCCGATTCCTGCGCGATGCCGGATCATTTCGTGATGAACCGGTTCTGGCCGGAGCGGCTGCCGGTCGCGACCTTCGTCATCGGCCTGAAGGCCGACCGGGGAAAGGCCGTCGAGGCCGCCGTGAAGGGGATCGCCCGGGCCAAGCGCTCGCGCAACTTCCTGCGCATCGCCCGCGAGTGGGTGGGCGACAACCTGTCGCGCCGCTGAGGGGCGACCAGGGCGCATCGTGAATGCCTGCCGGCGGCCCTTGCCAATCCGGGGCGGCCGCGTCTAACTCGGCCCATGACGACGATCTTCTGCATCAACGGACCGAACCTCAACCTCCTCGGCAAGCGACAGCCCGAAGTCTACGGCTTCGAGACGCTGGCCGACGTCGAGGCACGCCTTGCGACGCTGGCCGGCGAGCTGGGGGTCGAGCTTCGCTGCCGTCAGTCGAACCGCGAATACGAGATCATCGACTGGATCCACGAGGCGCGCGAGGCCGCGGCCGCCATCGTCATCAATCCCGGCGCCTTCACGCACACCTCGGTGGCGATCCTCGACGCGCTCAACGCCTATGACGGCGTCGTCTTCGAGGTCCACATCTCGAACATCCACAAGCGGGAAGCTTTCCGCCATCATTCCTTCGTCTCGGGACGGGCAGAGGGCGTGATCGCCGGCTTCGGCACGCGGGGCTACGACTTCGCCCTCACCCGGGCTGTCGAACTCGTCGCTGCTGCGAAGACGGCCTGAAACTCGCGACCGCGACGCAGCCTCGGCATGGCTGCGAGGCGATCGGCCCGCGATCTTGCTGGTTCAGGAATTGCCGGCGTCGTCGACACGCCTGCCGAAGGTTCGCGCCAGGAACGCCTCCAGCCAGCGCAGCACCGGCGCGTCGTAGACGCCGCGGTCGCTGAAATGCGTCCGCCGCGCCTGTGCCCCTGGCAGCGTCAGGCGCTCGTGGCCCTTGGTCGTCCAGCGATACATCATCGCCAGCGTCAGCTCGGCATGGAACTGCACGCCGAAGGCGGCCGGACCATATTGGAACGCCTGGTTCGGGTACCAGTCGCCCTCGGCCAGAAGCCGCGCCCCGCGCGGCAGCTCGAAGCCCTCGCGATGCCACTGATAGATCATCTGCGGCCAGTTGCGGACGATCTGGCGTCCCTCCGGCGTCGAGCGCAGCGGATAGTAGCCGATCTCGGCGAGGCCCTCGGGATGCGACCTGACGTCCGCGCCGAGATGCTTGGCCAGCATCTGGGCGCCGAGGCAGATGCCGAGGAACGGGCGCTCTTCCGCGAGCGGCACCTTCATCCAGTCGAGCTCGGTCCGGATGTAGTCGTGTGGATCGTTGGCGCTGGGCGGCCCGCCGAAGACGATGGCACCGCGATGATCGTCGAGGGTCTCCGGCAGCGCCTGGCCGAGAACGGGGCGGCGGATGTCGAGCCGGACCCCGTGCCTCTCGAGAACCTGCCCGACCCGACCGGGCGTCGAGGTCTCCTGATGGAGGACGACCAGGACCGGCCGCTCGTCGGCCGCGTCGAGGACGTATTCCGGCGCTCCCAGGCCGTGGGGAGATGCCGTCTCATTCATCGCCGAATGCTCGTGATATGCCATGGCCTGATGCTGCAACCCGGTCGCTGCGGTTCAAATCGGAGGCTCTGCGAGCCTTTGACCTAACGCCGCCAGCCCGCCGGTGCAAGGCTAGCAAGATGCGTGCCGGACGCTTGCGCCGGTGACTGACCGTCACCCGGCGCCGCCTAATGCTCGTCCTGACGCCCGGCCGCCTCGCGCTTCATCAGCATCCGGTCGCGGGTCGAGACGCCGAGCAGCTCGGAAATGCGCCAGATCAGATTGTCCTCCAGCTCGTGCACCTCGCCATCGGCATAGGTGACCTCCCAGAGGAGCTCGACGAAGCGGATGCGATGCTCCTCGCCGAGCTCGCGCTTCAAGACCGAAGTGAAGTGATAGAGGTCGATGGACTGCTGGTCGGCGCGCTTGCCCTCGCTGGCGAGGCGCTCAGCCTCTTGGAGCGACAGGCCGAATTCGTCGGCGAGGACCGCCACCAGCCGCTGGCGCTCCGCATCGGTCACGATCCCGTCGGCCTCGATGATGTGGAACAGCAGCGCGGCGGTCGCGAGCCTGACCTCGTCGACGCCGCTCTCCTGACGTCCGGTATCCTCGGCAAGAGAACGAAAGAAGCCTTTGATCGAATCGAACATGGGTCTCCAGTAATGGCACGAAGCGTCCGGCAAAAGGCATGAACTGGCAAAGCGTCCGACCGTTCCGAATCAACCGGCAGACGATCGGACGCGGTCGGAGATCACGCGGTCGCATCGCGTCCGCGAACGCCTGCCGCGACGACGGGCCACCGCCGTCGCGTGAGAGGCCGGCCTCAGCCGAATCGCGCCTCCTTGCGCTCCTCGCTGGTGCGGCCGAATTCGGGCTGCGCCGGAGTGCCTCCCGGCTGCGCCGGCGGCTTCACGGCGGCAGGCCTCACCGATCCGTTGCCCGGCGCGTCGGCGGGTCTGGACGGATCCGGCAGGTATTTCGGCGACGGTCCAGCGGCGGGCGCAGCGGTCGCCGCAGGCCGCGCGGTCTCGCCGGCAGGCCGCGTGTCCGCCTTGTCGGCGCCGGATGACGTCGGGCCCGCGTTGGCTGCGCCGGAGGGCGCTGCAGCCCCCGGGCGTCCGCCGTCGGCGTCGCCCGCGCCGGAGGGCTCGGCATCGATCGTCGGCTGGGCGGCTTCGTCGAGGACATGCGCCTGTGCGGCGATTGCCCGCTGCGGCGGCGACTTCCACTCGAAGGCATCGAGGCGGCCACTGACCGGCGAGACAGGGGCCCAATGCTCGGACACGACACCGTCCGCCGTCCAGGCCGGATCGCGCGGCGCGCGGATCGCCTTGGCCATCCACTCGCGCACCCGGCCGACTTCGCCCGTATCCTCTTCCTCGATGTCGGCGAGAAGCAGGTAGACGCTCTCGCGCGGCTCGATCTCGGCGGCTTCCAGGGCCGACTTGCGGGCCAGCTGCAGGTCGCCGGCGTCGAGGGCGGCGCGGGCGAGGCACAGGGCCGATTCGACGTTGCCGGGACGCAGGCTCGCCAGGTGGCGGGCGCGCTTCAGCCGGTCCTCGACGGAATCGCCCGGCCGGGCCGCGACATAGGCCTCGCCGACTTCCGGATGCGGGCCGTAGGTCCAGCTCTTCTCGAGCACCTTGACGCCCTTGCGCAGGTCACCGAGCCGGAAGCAGGCCTGCGCCGCGACCAGCGCTGCGGGCACCAGCTCCGGGGCGAGATTGTGCGCCTCGAGGGCGGCCGCCTTGGCCGTCTTCGGATCGGCCTCGACCCTGTCCATCGCCTTGCCGGTGAGGAGGACGGCGCGGGTGCGCTTCGATTCGTCGCGGTCGATGAGGCGGGTGTTCTGCTGCGCCTCGAGAACGTTCATCGCGCCGTCCCAGTCGCCGGCGATCGACTTGCCGTCGAGGACGGCGCCACCGGCCCAGGGGACGTGCGGCGCCAGCCGCACCGCCCGCTCGGCATAGAAGCGCGCGGCCTTCTCGTCGCCGACCCGCTCGGCCTCGAGATAGAGCCCGCGCATCGCCAGGAGCCGCGTCTCGGGATCGCTCTCCATGCTCTGGAACACCGAACGGGCATGGGCATGATCGCCCTCGATCATCGCGGTCTGCGCGTCGAGGAAGCGGATCAGCGGCTCGCGGCGCCGATCGAGCAGCTTCTGGCTGCGCTTGGTCATGCGCCGCGCCAGGATCGCGTCGCCGGCCCCGGCGGCGATGATGCCGGTGGACAACGCGCTGTAGCCCTTGTCGCGCCGACGCCCCTCGACCCAGTTGCTGATCGTGTGGGGGGTGCGGAAGAAGGCCGAGATCAGCCAGACCAGGACGATCGCGGCGAAGACGAAGATCCCCAGCGCGATCAGGAAGATCATCATGCTGGTCTGGACGGTCTGTCCCTGCCAGTCGAAGGTGACCGAGCCGGGATTGTCCGCGAGCCAGCCAAAGCCGAGCGAAAGGGCCAGGACGACGAGAAGGAAGGCGAGGATACGCAGCATGTGGCTTTCCCGGGACTAGCCCTGATTGGCGGGTTCGGCGGCGTCGGGCGACGATGGTTGCGAGCCCGAGATCGCCCCGTTCAGCGTCGAGGAGACGATTTCCTCGGCCGTCAGCCGGGCCTTCACCTTGTCGGCGAAGTCGCGGCTGACGTCCTTCGCAGCGTCGGGAAGGTCTTCCCATTGCGTGCGGAAGGCGTCGAGGTCGCCGGAGCGGACGGCCGCGTTCAGCCGCGACAGCACCGCGTCGTCGCTGGTGTCGGACGCCGGGGCGGAACCGGTCGGGCGCACCTGCACCAGCGAGCGCAGGCCCGCCAGCATCTGGTCGCCAACCGGCGCATTCGGCCTCGGCGGCGACAGGGCGTTCGAGATCCTCGCCTCCACCTCGGGCCACTGGGCCGCGAGCTGGCGCTCGGAGGGAACGCCTTCGGCGGCGAAGGTCCTGAGGCTCTCGGTCGTGTCGCCCGCTCCCGCCGTCTTGGCGAAGGTTTCCAGCTGGTCGGCGAAGGGCCCGCCGGCGTCGATCGCCGACTTCAGATTGGCCGCCGCCAGAGCGACTTCCGCCCGCTGGTTGGACTGCTCGATCCCGGCGACGCGCTGTTCGAGATCGGCGAGAGCACCGTCGATCTTGGCGCTGGCGGCCTCTGCCGTCTCGTTGGCGGAGGTTGAGGCGCTCGATGCGGCATCGGCCTTCTCGAGCGAGGATTGCGCGGTCTGCTGGGCGCCGTTGGCGGTCTGCTGGGCGTTGGTCGCGGCCTGCTGGGCCGCCGCGGCCGCCTGGTTCGCCGCCGTCGCCTGGCTCATGGCATCCGCCGCCTGGCGGGCGGTGCGATCGCTCGCCTCCCTCAGCGCATCCGCCGACTGCTGGGCCGAGGCCGCGGCCTCGCCGGCGCTGGTGGCACTGGTGCCGGCAGTTTCCGCGGTCTCCTTGAGCGTCGCGATGTCGGCCGTCGAGGCTTCGAGGGCGGCGATGCGCTGCTCCAGGGGCGACAGGTCGATGGCCGGAGCGCCGTCCGAGGAGCCGGCCGCCGCGCCCTCGCCGCGCAACGTCGCGATCTCCTGGTTCAGCGCGTCCTTGGTGACGTACTCGTCGGCGAGGTTCTGCTGCGGGCCGCCGAGACCCGGCAGCATGCCGTTGGTGGCGAGCAGCCAGGCACCGCCCAGCGCCAGGACGGCGCCGAGCACGGCCGCGCCGAAGACACCGCCGAGGCCGACACCGCCGGAGCGGCCGGAGGGCGGCGGTGGCGGCGTGCCCGCGGTCGAGGCCGATCCGGATGGCCGGCCGGAGGTCGTCGAAGGAGAATTCGGGGAAGTCCCGGCCGACGACGGCTTCGTGCCGCCGGTCGAGGCCGACCCCGTCGAGGAAGCACCGGACGATGCCGAAGAAGACGTCCCCCCGGCCGGCGCCGCTGATGTGCCCTTTGCCGGCGTGGCGCCCGACGATCCCGGCGAAGCAGTCCCGCCGGAGCCGGCCTTGGCGGAACCGGTGCTCGCCGCCGCGCTCGCAGCGGCGACCGGCGATGGTCCGTCGGCCTTCCCGCCGCTCGCGGCGGGCGATCCGGCCGTCGCCGCCTTCGGGGCGCCAGCGGAGGCGGCCTTGGCCGGATTGGCCGCGGCGCTCGCCATGCCGGCTTTCGAAGGCGCGCTCGGCGAAACCGCTGCGGGCGAAGCGGTCGCGGGCGAAGCAGCCGAAGCCGACGCAGCACCGGTCGCCGCGGCCGGCTTCGTCGGACTTGGAGTGGACGCGCCCGAGCTCGCCGCTGCCGAAGTGGAGGCTGCAGCCGATGCCGGCGCAGCAGCCGGCGATGCCGCCGTGGCGCCGCCCTTCAGCGGCGCCTGCGCGCTCGGCCGATCGGTGGCAGCCTCGGCGCTCGCGTCGGGCTTGGCATCGGGTTTGGCGGCGGGCGTCGCCGTGGTCTTTTCGCCTTCGCTCACTGTGGTCTTCTTTTCCGCCTTGAGATCGATCGTCTGGCCACGCGTCTTCGTCGGTCGTGAACGCCGGGGACGGTTGGTCATAGCGTCAGCTCCATGCTTGCGGTCACGGCGGCGCCCCGGGTCGTTTCCTCGGCGCTCCATTTCTGCACGATTCCATTGGTCCTTCATTCGCGCGCATGGCGCAAGCACCGAGTTCACATGGATGCGTGATGTAGGTTAGGCGATGAGTTCGAAAAGCGCGGCGAGGTTGGAAGCCGCCGAAATCCGCGCCTTCGGGCGCAATGATTGCGGCAGGCCTTCCGCCACGCGGCCGGAAAGCGCCAGCAAGTTCGGTTCGGGCGTGAACAGTTGCGGCATCATGCCCGCCAGGCGGCCGTAGCCCTCCGCCTGCCCGGCCGACAGGAGGAGAACGACGTCCGGCGGACCACCGACGAGGACGCTGCGCACGATGCCCGCTGGCAGCGCCACGGGAACGATGTCGTAGACCTCCCGGATCAGGCAGCCGATGCCCGCCCTGGCCAGCGCGGTCTCGAGCGTCCCGGTCCGGCGCCGACCGGCCGCGTAGAGGAGCGTCTCTCCCGGCGCGATTCCCACAGCCAAGGCGAGCCGCCCCATGGTCGATGCCGCGCCTTCCGCCACATGAACTGACGGGAAGCCCGCCGCGATGGCGGCGTCGCCGGTCGCGGTGCCGACCGCCAGCAACGGCCGCGGATCGCCCGCAAAGGCTGCGCCGAGCGCCGGCACCGCCCGCGCGCTGGTCGCCGCGAAGCCCGCGATGGCGGTTTGCGGGATCGAGGCGGCGAGCGGCGCAGGGATCTCGACGGTGCGCTCCAGCGGCAGGATCAGCGGCTGATGGCCGCGGGCCGCAAGGTCGCGCGCCGTCCGTTCCGCCTCGGCCGCCTCGCGCAGGATCAGGACGCGCGCCATCGCAGCGCCCCCGTCAGCCGCGTCAGCCCGCCCAGCCGTCGAAGAAGCCGGGGCCTGCCGCGTCCAGCACCGTCCGGCCGGCCAGACGGCCGATCATCTCGGCATCCTCGACGACGCCGGTGCGGCGGGTTTCGTGCATCTCGCTGCCGTCCGGCTTCAGGATCATGCCGTGCAGCGACAGCGTGCCGTCGCCGCCGACCCGCGCATGGGCGGCGATCGGCGTGCGGCAGGAGCCGTCGAGTTCGGCCAGGAAGGCGCGCTCGGCGGTGAGGGCGATGGTGGTCGGCGCGTCCTTGATCGGCGCGAGCAGCGCGGCGACCTCGGCGTCGCCGATGCGGCTCTCGATGCAGATCGCCCCCTGCCCCGGCGCCGGCGGAAAGCTCTCGGGGTCGAGGATCTCGGTGGCGACGTCGGTCATCGCCATGCGGGCGAGCCCGGCCATGGCCAGAAGCGTGCCGTCGGCCTGCCCCTCGCCGAGCTTGCGCAGCCGCGTCTGGACGTTGCCGCGAAAGATGATGACGTTGAGATCGGGGCGCATGCGCTTCAGCATCGCCTGGCGCCGCAGCGACGCCGAACCGATCGTCGCTCCCGGAGGGAGTTCGGCGATGGTCGGGGCGGCGCGGCCGATGAACACGTCCCGGACGTCCTCGCGCGGCAGATAGGCCGAGATCTCCAGCCCGTCGGGCAGCGCCGTCGCCATGTCCTTGGACGAATGGACGGCGATGTCGATCCGCGCCTCGATCAGCGCCTGCTCGATCTCCTTGGTGAACAGGCCCTTGCCGCCGACCTCCGACAGCGGCCGGTCGAGGATGCGGTCGCCGGAGGTGGAGATCACCTCGATGGCGAAGGCCTCTTCCGGCAGATCGTGGGCCGCCATCAGTCGCGCGCGGACCTCGCTTGCCTGCGCCAGCGCCAGCTGGCTGCCGCGCGTGCCGATCCGGATGAGTTGCTGTTGCGCCATCGCCTGCCTGTCCGCCCCTGTGTTGCCCGCCCGGTCATCAAAGTAGATCGGACCGGCGGGTCGTGAAACCGCATGCTGCATCTTTTTGGTGCGCGCCGCCTCGGACCTTGCCGAGCGGCGGTCCGATTTCGCCGCCCTCGTGGCGGCACAGGGTCGACCTCGGCTGGCATGGCGGGCGACCATCGCCTATCTGGGACGCAGCGGCCGAGGCCATGTCCCGGCCAATGCCCCAGACAGCGAACGAGCCCGCCTTGCCACGCACCGAAACGTCCCTTGCGCCTCGCATGGCAAGCCCCGGCCACGGAACGCTGGTTCTCGGCATCGAGACGAGCTGCGACGAGACCGCCGCCGCCGTGGTTCGCCGGGCGCCCGGCGGCAGCGCCGAGATCCTCTCCAACGTCATCCTGTCGCAGATCGCCGAGCACGCGGCCTTCGGCGGCGTCGTGCCCGAGATCGCGGCGCGGGCCCATGTGGAGGCGCTGGACGGGATCATCCGTGCCGCGCTTGCCGATGCCGGCGTCACCCTCGACGACATCGACGCGGTGGCCGCCACCGTCGGCCCCGGCCTCGTCGGCGGCCTCCTGGTCGGCGCCATGACCGGCAAGGCGATCGCCGCCGCCCGCGGCCTGCCCTTCGTCGCGGTGAACCATCTGGAGGGCCACGCCCTCTCCCCGCGGCTGTCGGACGCCATCGCCTATCCGTATCTGCTGCTGCTGGTCTCCGGCGGCCACAGCCAGATCCTGCTGGTGCGCGGCCTCGGCGACTACGAGCGCTGGGGCTCGACCATCGACGATGCCCTCGGCGAAGCCTTCGACAAGACCGCCAAGCTGTTGTCGCTGCCCCATCCGGGCGGCCCCAATGTCGAGGCGATGGCGGCAAAGGGCGATCCGAGGCGCTTCACCCTGCCGCGGCCGATGAAGGGCGAGGCGCGGCTCGACTTCTCCTTCTCCGGCCTGAAGACGGCGCTCCGCCTCGTCGCCGAGGCCTACGCGCCCTTGAGCGATCAGGACGTCGCCGATCTCTGCGCCGGCTTCCAGCTGGCGGCGGCCGAGACCGTCGCCGACCGGGTGCGCCGTTCGCTGGCGCGATTCCGGGACGCGTTTCCGGACCTTGCCGCTCCCGTCCTCGGCGTTGCCGGCGGCGTCGGCGCCAACCAGGCCATCCGGGCGGCGCTGCTGGCCGAATGCACCGCGGCCGGCGCGCGTCTCGTCGCCCCGCCGCTGGTCCTTTGCGGCGACAACGGCGCGATGATCGCCTATGCCGGGCTCGAGCGCTTCGAGGCAGGACGCACCGACCGGCTGGACGTCGCCGTTCGCTCCCGCTGGCCCCTCGACGAAAAATCCGCGCCGCTGGTCGGCCATGGCCGCCGGGGAGCCAAGGCATGAGCCGCCTTGCCGTCGTCGGCGCCGGTGCCTGGGGCACGGCGCTCGCCGCCCTCTACGCCCGCGGTGGCGAGACGGTCTCGCTCCTCGGGCGCGACGAGGCGACGATCGCGGCGATCAACGAGGGCCACGCCAATCCGCGCTATCTCCCCGGCATCCAGCTGCCGGCGTCGGTGCGGGCGACGGGCGATGCCGCCGAAGCCCTTGCGGATGCCGAGCTGGTCCTCCTGGTGGTGCCGGCCCAGAGCCTTGCCGGCGTCGCCGGGAGCCTCGCGCCGCATCTGGCGGCCACTGCGACACTCGTCCTCTGCGCCAAGGGCATCGAGCGCACCAGCGGCCGGTTCCTGTCCGAGCTTGCGGCGGAGGCCCTGCCCGGTCATCCCCTGGCTGCGCTGTCCGGGCCGAGCTTTGCCAGCGACGTCGCCAGCGGCCTGCCGACGGCGGTCACCGTCGCCGCCAGGGACGGCGAGGCCGCCGACCTCCTGGCCCGGCAGCTGTCCACCGAGAGCTTCCGCTGCTACGCCAGCGACGATCTGCGCGGCGTCGAGGTGGGCGGTGCGCTGAAGAACGTCCTCGCGCTCGCCGCCGGCATCGTCGCCGGCCGCGGCCTCGGCGCCTCGGCGCAGGCCGCCATCGTCACCCGCGGCTTCGTCGAGCTCAGGCGCCTCGGCGAGGCGCTCGGCGGCAGGCCGGAGACGCTGATGGGCCTCTCCGGCCTCGGCGACCTGGTGCTGACCTGTTCGTCGCCGCAATCGCGCAACTTCGCCTATGGCGCGGCCCTCGGCCGCGGCGAGGACGTCTCGCGGATGAAGCTCGCCGAGGGCGTCTTCACCGCCGCCATCGCGGCCAGGCTCGCCGGAGAATCGGCCATCGAGGCACCCATCGTCGAGACCGTCGCGCAGGTGCTCGACGCCCAGCTATCGGTGGACGAGGCGGCGCAGCGCCTGCTCGCACGCCCGCTGAAGCGCGAAGTCGGTTGAAAGCCGCCGCCGGCCGCGATAGCTCCTTGCCCGATCCCTCGGCCTTCGCCGACTTCCAGCCCCCGCGCCGCCAGAAGCTGCCGGCGCCCCTTCAAGGAACGCGCCATGCTCTACGCCGTCATCTGCACCGACAAGGCCGATCATCTGCAGACGCGGATGGACACCCGTCCGGAGCATCTCGCCTTCCTGAACCAGCTCGGCGACAGGCTGAAATTCGCCGGCCCCTTCCTCGGCGGCGACGAGAAGCCGAATGGCAGCCTGCTGATGCTCGAAGCCGAATCGCTGGAGGCGGCCAAGGCTCTGGCCGCCGAAGACCCCTATGCCAAGGCGGGCCTGTTCGAGACCGTCGAGGTCAAGCGCTGGAACTGGTCGGTCAAGAACCCGGACGCGGCGTAAGATGCGCTACTGGCTGTACAAGTCCGAGCCCGCCACCTGGTCCTGGGACCAGCAGAAGGCGAAGGGCGAGGCCGGCGAGGAGTGGACTGGCGTCCGGAACTATCAGGCGCGCAATTTCATGCGCGAGATGAAGACCGGCGACCGCGGCTTCTTCTACCACTCCAACGAGGGCAAGGAGGTGGTCGGCATCGTCGAGGTGGTGAGGGAGATCCACCCGGATTCCTCCGCCGACGATCCCAAGTGGGAGTGCGTCGACATCAAGGCGGTGATGGACGTGACGACGCCGGTGTCGCTCGACCGGATCAAGGGCGAGGCGGACCTGAAGGACATGGTGCTGGTCAACAATTCCCGCCTGTCGGTCCAGCCGGTGAAGGACGCGGAGTTCCGCCGGATCTGCGAGATGGGCGGCATCGATCCGGACGCGGCGATGAAGAGCTGAGGCCGAGCTTGAGGTCGCCGGTGGGGCTCTCCAGGGCGTTCCCCGCGGATGGCGAAGCGGCAGTGCCGCACCGCCGGACAGCGGCAGGGTTGGGTGGCGAGACGCCGGATCGGCGGCCGCAGGCGCGCTCCGGACACCGCGATGATCCCGGACCATCCCGCCGCCTGCTTCGCGGAACCAATCCGGCTCGTGGAACATTTCGGGAACGATCAACCGTTTCGGAGATGCATGATGAGCCAGGTCGACGCCAAGACCGATACCCGGTCGAACACCGAGAAGGACCCGTCCGACTGGACCACCGGCGGCGAGCCGATGACCGGCGCGCAGGCCTCCTACCTCAAGACGCTGTGCGAGGAGACCGGCCATCCGTTCGACGAGAGCCTCAACAAGGCCGACGCCTCGAAGCTGATCGACCTGCTGCAGGGCGAGAGCAAGCGGGTCGGCGGCGGCGAAAGCTGAGCCGGGAGGCTACGGCGACGCAGACGAACACAGCCCGGCGTCATGCCGAGAGTGAAGGATGGGCCGAGAGTGAAGGATGCGCCGGGAGTGATGGATGGAAAGTCGGGCGCGGTCGTGGACTGCCCCGCCTTCATTCCGCCGGTTCGCGCTCCCGCTCCCGGCTCTGCCGCGCGGAGATGATCTTCGCGGCCTGGTCGATCGAGACCTTGGCGGACGGATCGTCCGGCGAGACGAGGCCGGAGGAGACGACGAGCTTCAGCGCGTTCTCGATGCTCATGTCGAGGATGCGCAATTCGGCGCGTGGCACGAAGAGCAGGAAGCCGGAGGTCGGGTTCGGCGTCGGTGGCAGGAACACCGCGGTCATCTCGTCGGACTCGTCGGCCAGCACCCGGGCGATCTCGCCCCGCGCATCGGTCGCCACCAGCACCACGCACCAGACGCCCTTGCGCGGATATTCCATCAGGGCGGCCGTCTTGAAGGAGGCCGAGCGGTCGGCGAGGACCGTCTCGAAGATCTGCTTCAGCGCCGTGTAGACCGTGCGCACCAGCGGGGTGCGCGACAAGAGCCGCTCGCCCCAGCCGATGATGGTGCGGCCGATGATGTTCGCCGTCAGGAAGCCGATCAGGGTGATCAGGATCAGAGCGACGATCAGGCCGAAGCCGGGAATGGCGAAGGGCAGGTAGGCATCCGGCCAGTAGCGCGCCGGGACATAGGGCTTCACCCAGCTGTCCGCCCAGCCCATGAAGGACCAGGTGATCCAGGCCGTGATCGCCAGCGGTGCGCAGACGATGAACCCGGTCAGGAAGTAGTTTCTGAGCCGCATCATGCTTTTTTGCTCACCTTTCGGCGTCGCCAACCGGACGGGGGCGAAGTCACCGCGCAGGAATCCGTCAAGCCGAGCATCGTTCCGCCGACAGGCGAATGCAAGGCGTCATTCGCAATGCAGCATAACGCGACGTCGATGACGATTGTACCTTCGGTCCCGGTCGTCGACCGGTGGCAGGGGGTCACCGGTCAAGCGCCGCACGGGCCGGATACCGGTGGCCCGGGAGCCGATGTCCCCGGCCACCGGTATCACTCGACGGTCACGGATTTCGCCAGATTGCGCGGCTGGTCGACGTCGGTGCCCATCTGGATGGCCGTATGGTAGGCGAGCAGCTGCAGCGGGATGGCGTAGACGATCGGCGTCAGGATCTCCGCCATCTTCGGCAGGACGATGCACCGGGCCGGGTCGACCGGACCGTTGGCGGCGCCATCCGCGTCGGTCAGGAGCACGATCTCGCCGCCTCTCGCGGCGACTTCCTGGACATTGGAGATGGTCTTCTCGAAGCTGCGGTCATGCGGCGCGACGACGACGACGGGCATGGTCTCGTCGATCAGCGCGATCGGTCCGTGCTTCAATTCGCCGGCGGCATAGCCTTCGGCGTGGATGTAGCTGATTTCCTTCAGCTTCAGCGCGCCTTCCATGGCCAGGGGGAAGGAGAAGCCGCGGCCGAGGAAGAGCGCGTGGCGCTTGGTCGCCATCTCCCGCGCCAGCGCCTCGATGCGCGCCTCTGTATGGATCGCCTCCTTGGCCAGCCGCGGTGCCTCGGCGAGGACGCGCGTCAGCTCCAGCTCCTCCTCGCCGCCGATCACACCGCGATCGACGCCGGCGCGGATGGCGAGCGCCGCCAGCGCCATCAGCTGGCAGGTGAAGGCCTTGGTCGAGGCGACGCCGATCTCCGGCCCGGCCAGGGTCGGCAGGACGAAATCGGCCTCCCGCGCCATGGTCGAGCCCTCGACGTTGACGATGACGGCGGTCGTCAGGCCCTGGCTCTTGGCGTAGCGGAGGGACGCGAGGGTGTCGGCGGTCTCGCCGGACTGGGAGACGAAGATCGCCAGGTCGACGTCGCCGAGCGGGCTCTCGCGGTAGCGGAATTCGGATGCGACATCGAGGTCGCAGGGGATCCGGGCGTAACGCTCGAAGTAATAGCGGCCAACCAGCGCCGCATAGTAGCCGGTGCCGCAAGCCGACAAAGCGATCCGCCGCACCGCCGAAAAATCCAGCGCCTGACCTGCGGGAAGGCGCGTCCGACCGCTCGTCATGTCGACGAAGGCGCCGAGCGTGTGGGAGAGGACCTCCGGCTGCTCGTAGATCTCCTTCTGCATGAAGTGGCGGTAGTTGCCCTTGTCGACGTAATGCGCCTTGCCGGTCGAGCGGACGATCGGGCGCTCCACCAGCCGGCCCTCGGCGTCCATGATCTCGGCGTCGTCGCCGGTCAGGACCACCCAGTCGCCGTCCTCGAGATAGCGGACCTCGTCGGTGAAAGGCGACAGCGCGATGGCGTCGGAGCCGAGGAACATCTCGCCCTCGCCCGCCCCGATCGCCAGCGGCGGGCCGTTGCGCGCGCCCATGATGGTCCCGGGCAGATCCTCGAAGATCACCGCCAGCGCATAGGCGCCGGCCACGCGGGCCAGCATCGCCTGCATGGCGTGGCGGTGGGAGAGACCCTCCTGGCGCAGCCTGGCGAGCAGCTGGACGACAACCTCGGTGTCGGTCTGAGTGTGGAAGACGATGCCTTCGGCGACGAGCTCGCGCTTGATCTCGGCGAAGTTCTCGATGATGCCGTTGTGGACGACGCCGATGCCGCCGGCGAAATGCGGGTGGGCGTTGGCTTCCGTCGGCGCGCCGTGGGTCGCCCAGCGGGTATGGCCGATGCCGGTGGTGCCGGAGCGGGGCTCGGCGACCAGCTTCCTGTGGAGGTTGACGAGCTTGCCTTCGGCGCGAAGCCGGGTCAGCCGCCCCTCTTCGATGGTGGCGACGCCGGCGGAATCATAGCCGCGATATTCCAGCCGCTTCAAGGCATCGACCAGCCGCTCGGCCACCGGTTCGCGGCTGATGATGCCGATGATTCCGCACATGAAGGGACCCCCGTTGGCTCGGTCGCAGGTTGCGGCCGCGATGAAGACGTGCCGGTCGCCGCTCCGGCTTCGGACAGGTCGCTCTTAGCTCATGCCGCCGGCGAAGCGGAATAACGATTGATGACGCGTCGTCACGATCGTTTCTTCGCCGCCGCCGCGGGTTTCCCGGCGTTGTCGCCAGACCTGGCTTCCGGCTTGGCGTCCGGCTTGGCTTCCGGTTCTGCGGCAGGTTCGGCAGCGGGCCCGGCTTCGGCCGTGGCCGCCTCCGGTGCCGCTCCGGCGCCGCCCTTGCGCGCCTTGGCGGCCCGGTTGCGTTCGGCGATGGCAAGGCCGCGGCCTTCCTTGTTCACCTGGCGCTCGCGGGCGATGGCGAGGGCGCCCGCCGGCACGTCGTCGGTGATGACGCTGCCGGTCCCGACATAGGCGTTGTCGCCGATGCTGACCGGCGCGACCAGGGCGGTGTCGGAGCCGATGAAGGCGTCGGCGCCGATAACGGTGCGATGCTTGAGGGCGCCGTCATAGTTGCAGGTGATGGTGCCGGCGCCGATATTGGTGCGCGCGCCGATCTCGGCATCGCCGACATAGCTGAGGTGATTGATCTTGGCGCCCTCGCCGAGGGTGGCATTCTTCACCTCGCAGAAATTGCCGACCTTCGAGCCGGCGGCAAGGTTGGAGCCCTCGCGCAGCCGGGCGAAGGGGCCGACCGAGACGCCCGGCGCGACGGTCGCCCCCGCCAGATGCGAGAAGGCATGGATCACCGCGCCCTCGCCCACCGTGACGCCCTCGCCGAAGACGACGTTGGGCTCGATCGTCACGTCCCGTGCCAGCACCGTGTCGTGGGAAAAGGTCACCGAGGCCGGGTCGATCAGCGTGACGCCCTCCTCGATCATCGCCCGGCGCCGCCGCAGGGACTGCCACGTCGCCTCGACGGCGGCGAGTTCGGCGCGGTTGTTGACGCCGGCGACCTCGAAGGCCTCGGCCTCGATGGCGCGGACCTTCAGGCCCTCGCGCCGGGCGATCTCGACGGCGTCGGTCAGGTAGTACTCGCCCTTGGCATTGGCGTTGCCGATGGCGTCGAGGAGCGCCAGGGCCTTGTCGCCGGCCAGCGCCATGACGCCGGCATTGCAGAAGTCGATGGCCTTCTCGGCCTCGCTCGCATCCTTGTCCTCGCGGATCGCCAGGAGCTCGCCGTCGCGTTCCAGAAGCCGGCCGTAGCCCGAGGGGTTCTCCGGCCGGAAGCCGATGACGCAGATGTCGGTGCCGGCGATCAGCGAGGCGCGGGCCCGGGCGAGCGTCTCGGCGCGGATCAGCGGCGTGTCGGCGAAGAGGACGAGGATGTCGTCGGCGCCGGCCTCGATCGCCGGGCGCGCCGCAAGGACCGCATGGGCGGTACCGAGGCGCTCTTCCTGGACGAAGTGCTCGGCATCGTCGCGGTCCTTTCGGACGGCCGCGACGACGGCGTCGCTGTCACGGCCGGAGACGACGGCGACGCGATCAGAGCCCGCCCGGCCCGCCGCCGCGACGACGTGGCGGACCATGGCGAGCCCCGCCACCTCGTGCAGGACCTTGACGCGGGCGGACTTCATCCGCGTGCCCTCGCCCGCAGCCAGGATGATCGACAGGCAGCGTCTCGCCATGAATGCCTCTGAACACTTCGATGAACCAGGAGCGAGCCGCTTAGCACGAAATCGGGCCGAAACGCGACCAGACCCGCGCGTTATGGTTCATCCGATGGTCTGGAGCGCCGGGAAGGTCTCGAGCAGCCAGAACGACATGTCCTGCATGCCGCCGGTCAGGAACAGGACGCCGGTGACGACGAGGAGCCCGCCCATGGCTTTCTCGACCGTGCCGAGATGCCTGCGAAAGCCGCTCAGCCAGCGCAGGAAGGCGCCGGAAAAGGCCGCGGCGAGGATGAAGGGGATGCCGAGGCCGGCCGAATAGAAGGCCAGCATGACGGCGCCTTCCCCGACGGTGCCGCTGGCCCCGGCAAGGCCGAGAATGGCGCCGAGGACGGGACCGATGCAGGGCGTCCAGCCGAAGGCGAAGGCGAGCCCCATCAGATAGGCGCCGAGGAGGCTCCTCGGCCGGTCCGGTGCCTGCATCCGCGCCTCGCGGGACAGGAACGACAGCTTGAAGACGCCGAGGAAGTTCAGCCCCATGACGATGATGGCGATGCCGGCCACCATCCCGAGCCAGTCGAGATTCTGACGCAGGAACAGCCCGATCGAACTGGCGCCCGCACCGAGCGCCACGAAGACCGTGGAAAAGCCGAGAACGAAGATCACCGAGGAGCCGATCAGGCGGGCATAGCCCGTCGTGGCGACGGCCGGTCCGGACTTCAGGTCGTCGGCCGAAACCCCCGCCATGTAGCAGAGATAAGGCGGGACGAGCGGCAGGACGCAGGGCGACAGGAAGGAGAGCGCCCCGCCCAGCACCGCCGTCGGATAGGAAAGATCTGCGACCAAGTTCTGCGCCTTCTTTCGATCGTCCAGCCTTGCTGGCATCGCGGTTACTGGCCCAGGGCAGCGCCGAGGCACCTCCCTCTGCCCTCCTGAGTATGTCGAAGGGCGGGCATCTCCCCCACAAAGGGGGGAGATCAGCCAATCATCGATCGCGGCGCCCATTCCAGGCCCCGCCGCTTGGATGCGCCGGCGACGGACCGCCGCCCGACGTCGACGCTCCCGCCAGGCGATCTCCCCCCTTGAGGGGGAGATGCCCGAAGCGCAGAGGGGGGTGCATCGCCCGAACACACGAACCTCTTCGCCAGCGGCGGGTGACTGTTACACCTGCCGCAGACTGCCCCGGCTCACCTTAACCTCACCCCAGGCTCTTCAGCGCGGCGCCGAGTTTTTCCGCCTCCAGCCGGTAGCCCTCGCGCTTTTCGCGCTCCTGCTCGACGATCTCGTCCGGCGCGTTGGCGACGAAGCGCTCGTTGGACAGCTTCTTGTCGATCCGGCCGATCTCGTCCTCGGCCTTCTTGTGCGCCTTGGTCAGCCGCGCGCGCTCCGCCGCGACGTCGATCATGCCGGCGAGCGGCAGCGCGAAGCTGGCGCCGGCGACCACCACCTGGGCCGACTGGGCCGGGGCGGCGGAGGCCACGGAGACGTCGCCGAGCCGCGCCAGCCGGCGCAGCTGCAGGTCGTGCCGCTTCAGCCGAGCGGCGCTCTCGGGATCCGGGTCGACGGCGACGAGGGCGGCTTCCGCTCCCGGCGGCACGTTCATCTCGGCCCTGATGGAGCGGATTTCCGAGACCAGCGCGACCAGCCAGTTGATGTCGCCGGCAGCCTCGGGATCGGAGAAGTCGACCGCCGGCCAGGCGGTGTGGCAGAGCAGCGTCTCCCGCGTCCCCTCGCCCGCCGTCACCTGCCACAGCTCCTCGGTGATGAAGGGCATGAACGGATGCAGCAGCGCGAAGACCCGGTCCAGCACGTAGCCGGTGACGTGGCGCACCTCGTCGGCCGCGGCCTTGTCCTCGCCCGAGAGCGTCGGCTTGGAAAGCTCCAGATACCAGTCGCAGAAGAGGTTCCAGACGAAGCGGTAGATGGCGCCGGCCGCATCGTTGAAGCGATAGGCGGCGATCGCCTCGTTCGTCTCGGCGATGGTGCGCGAGAGCTCCGTGACGATCCAGCGGTTGAGCGGCAGCGTCAGGTTCTGCGGGCCGAGAGCCGCGCCATGCACCGCGCCGTTCATCTCGGCAAAGCGCGTGGCGTTCCACAGCTTGGTGCCGAAGTTGCGGTAGCCGGCGATGCGCTGCGGATCGAGCTTCACGTCGCGGCCCTGCGCCGCCATGATGGCGAGCGTGAAACGCAGGGCGTCGGCGCCGTATTCCTCGATCAGGTCGAGGGGATCGATGACGTTGCCCTTCGACTTCGACATCTTGGCGCCGGTCTTGTCGCGCACCAGCGCATGGACATAGACCGTCTCGAACGGCTCCTTGTCCATGAATTCGAGGCCCATCATCATCATCCGGGCGACCCAGAAGAAGATGATGTCGAAGCCGGTGACGAGCGCCGAGGTCGGATAGTAGGTCGAAAGCTCCTTCGTCTCGTCCGGCCAGCCAAGCGTCGAGAACGGCCACAGCGCCGAGGAGAACCAGGTGTCGAGAACGTCCTCGTCGCGCTTCAGGAAACCGTCCCGCTTTTCCGGGTCCGCGGCCATCTCGCGGGCTTCCTCGTCGGTGATCGTCTCGTTCATGACGTAGTGCGAGAGCGCGGCGGCGACCGCCTCCTCCTCGCTCTTTTCCACGAAGATCGAGCCGTCCGGTCCGTACCATGCCGGGATCCGGTGGCCCCACCAGAGCTGGCGCGAGATGCACCAGGGCTCGATGTTCTCCATCCACTGATAATAGGTCTTCGACCAGTTCTCGGGGACGAACTTCGTGCGTCCCTCGCGCACCGAGGCGATCGCCGGCTCGGCGAGCGTCTTGGCATCGGCGAACCACTGGTCGGTGAGCATCGGCTCGATGACGACGCCAGAGCGGTCCCCGAAGGGCTGCATGATCGTCTTGTCCTCGACCTTGATCATCAGGCCTTCGGCGTCGATCTCCGCGACGACCTTTTCGCGCGCGGCGAAGCGGTCGAGGCCGCGATACGCGTCGGGCACGAGGTTGATGTCGTCGACGACGGAGGCATCCGGCGTCTCGCCCGACGCGACGATCTCGGCGGCACGGGCGGCCGCCTCGGCATAGGCGTCGCCGTCGGCGCGCAGCGCCGCCTTCTCGTCCATCAGCCGGTAGCAGGGAATGCCGTTGCGCCTGGCCACAGAATAGTCGTTGAAGTCGTGGGCGCCGGTGATCTTCACCGCGCCGGAGCCGAAGGTCATGTCGGGATATTCGTCGGTGACGATCGGGATCAGCCGGCGGTGCTCTTTCGGCCCGACGGGGATCTCGCAGAGCTTGCCGACGATCGGGGCGTAGCGCTCGTCGTCCGGGTGGACGGCGACGGCGCCGTCGCCGAGCATCGTCTCCGGCCGGGTCGTGGCGATGGAGATGTAGTCCCGCGTCTCGCGCAGGATCTCGTTGCCGTCGGCGTCCCTTTCCACGTATTCATAGGTCTCGCCGCCGGCGAGAGGATACTTGAAGTGCCACATGTGGCCGGCGATCTCGCGGTTCTCCACCTCGAGGTCGGAGATCGCGGTCTCGAATTTCGGATCCCAGTTGACGAGCCGCTTGTCCTTGTAGATCAGGCCCTTGCGGTAGAGTTCGACGAAGACGTGGCGAACGGCCTTCGACAGGCCCTCGTCCATGGTGAAGCGCTCGCGCGACCAGTCGCAGGAGGCGCCGAGCCGGCGCAGCTGGCCGAGGATCGTGCCGCCCGATTCCACCTTCCAGTCCCAGATCCGCTCGATGAAGGCGTCGCGGCCGAGTTCGCGGCGGGTCACGTTCTCGCCGCTGGCCGCCATCTGCCGCTCGACGACCATCTGCGTCGCGATGCCGGCGTGGTCGAGGCCCGGCTGCCAGAGGACGTTCCGGCCGCGCATGCGCTGGATGCGGATCAGGATGTCCTGCAGCGTGTTGTTGAGCGCGTGCCCCATGTGGAGCGAGCCGGTGACGTTCGGCGGCGGGATGACGATCGAATAGGGCTCGGCCCCCTCCTTCGCTCCAGCGCCGGCCCTGAAGGCACCGGCGTCCTCCCATCGGGCGGCGATGCGCGGCTCGATGGCGGCGGCGTCGTAGGTCTTTTCGATCATGGAATGTCCAGAAAGCGATTTCGCGTTGCCCTCCGGTTAGCCACTTGCTCTCCTCCCTGTCAACGCGAAGCGGGGCGGCCGCCCTCCGGCGCCCGCCCCGCTCTGTCGATTGTCCGGGTGATGGATCGGTCGGTTCAGCGCGTGCCGCCGCGGGCGACTCGCTCGATTTCCTCGCGCACGAGCTGCTCGACCAGGCGCGGCAGGTTCTCGTCGAGCCACTCCTGCAGCATCGGCCGCATCACCTCGCGCACGACCTGGTCGGCGTCGCGCAGGTGCTCGTCGCGGATCGCCGCGGCGAGTTCGGAGAAGGAGGCGGCGACGCGCTCGCCGGACTCCTGCGAGATCAGGGCGTGGGCGACGCGCATGCCGTCGTCGAGGGCGGGCTCGGCGGCGTCCGTGCCGGCAACATCGAAGCCGGCGAGACGCGCGCGGTCCAGCTCGGCATCGAACGCCCGCATGTCCAGGGAAGTCTCCGTCGGGGCTTCCGAAGCGACCGGCGCGGCCGGCTCTTCCCCAACGATCGCGCCCTTCAGGAGCTCCTCGGCAAAACCCGCCTCGTCGAATTCGTCGACGAACATTTCGGCGGCGACCTCGACATAGCGATCGTTGGCGGCGATGGCCTGCGGCCATTCCGGCAGGTCGCCGGCGATGTCGGTGGCGGAGCGGCGAATGCTGCGCGGGGCATTGGCGGAGACGCGCGACGCCTCCGAAACGGCCGAGCGACCATCCGTCTCCGGGGCCACGGGCTCGCTTCCCGCCTCAAGATGTTCGGACCGCAGCCGCGCCCGGGCGATGTCGTCGGCCTGGCCGGTCATCTCCGGCATCGGCTGCGCGGCAACGCCCGCTCTCGCCACGGCCGGCCCGGTGGTGGACCTGGCAGCGGCGTCGAGCGCCGTGGCGTTCCGGGCCAGGCGTTCGTCTCCGGTTTCGATGATCCGGCGAATCGAGGCGAGGATTTCGTCCATCGACTGGTCTCGGGCCGGCAGCGCGTTGCTCATGAATGGCTCCCGCAGGTTTGGCGACGATCTGTTCGTAACGCCCGAATCATGCGCGAAGCCTATGTCGAAGCGTCGGAGAGATGAATCCCGCTACCCGCGGAAACACTTCTTTCACCAGATTATTTCCCGGCCCTCGATGCATCGTTCGACGCCGCAAGGCCACGCCCGCCTTCATGGAAGCGGACGCGCGGGATCGGTCTTCGGAAAGGACGGGTCGAGGGAGAGTGGCGCGACGGGACCGAGGACGCGCGCCCTCAGCGACCGTCGGGCGTGCGCAGGCCGAACCACTTGTCCTCGACCGCGATGTAGTGATCGTTCGGGTCGTAATTGGTGGCGGCGAGCTTCAGCGACTTCTGGCTGAGCAGGCCGACGGAGGACAGGAGGGAATAGGCGGCCACCACCTCGTCGCGCTCGGAGCCCGCGAGCAGGATCTGGGCGGAGATCAGATCGGCCTGGGAATCCAGCACGTCGAGCGTCGTGCGCTGGCCGACGTTGCGCTCCTCGACCACGCCCTCGAGGGCGAGACGCGCCGAGCGCACCTGCGCCTGATAGCCGGTGATGTTGGCCCGGGCGGCCTGCAGCTCGGCCCAGCTGGTCGCCACCGAGGCGCGAACCTGATCACGCAGGCCGTCGACCTCGATCCGCCGCTGGCCGAGGGTTTCCTTGTACTGGCGCACCAGCGAACTCGCCGCACCGCCCTGGTAGATCGGGATGGTGATCTGCGCCGTGACCGTGCCCGATACGTCGTTCGAGGTGGTGACGTCGACGCCCGGCAGGCTGCTCGGATTCGGATCGGTGTCGCTCGCGGCGTAGCTGTTGGTGACGTCGCCGTTCAGGGTGACCTGCGGCAGCAGGGCGCCTTCCGCCGACTTCACCTGATAGGCGGCCGCATCGACGGCCGAGAGCGCCGCCAGGATCGCCGGATGCTGACGCTGGGACACCGCGAAGGCCGACGCGACGGAGTTCGGCAGAAGCCGCATCGGGGCCTTGGCGGGAGAGAGATTGTTCGGCGCGTCGCCGATCACCTGGAAATAGGAAGCCTCGCTCGAGGCGACGCTGGAGAGCGCGCTGTTGAGGAGCGCCGTGGCCAGTGCCTGCTGCGATTCCGCCTGGGCGACATCGGTGCGGGTGCCCTCGCCGACGTCGAATCGCGCCCGCGCCGCGCGGACCTGCTCGTTCAGGAAGCCGAGATTCTGTCGGCGCAGATCGGCGATCTGCCGGTCCCGGATGACGTTCATGTAGGCGGTCACGGCGTCGAGCAGCGTGTTCTGCTCGGTATTCGACAGGTTGAACTGCGACGCCTGGACCTGTGCCTTGGCGGAGCGGACGTTGTTGGGGGTCTGGAAGCCGTCGAACAGCGTCTGCTGGATCTGGATGCCGGCGCTCCACGAATAGGTGCGGTTGCGCGAGGAGGGAAGGCCGTCGCCCTGAGTGGTCCTGCTGGCCGTGGCGCCCAGCGTTCCGACACCGTTCACCCTCGGCCGCAGCCCGGCCTTCGCCTGGGGAACCGTCTCGTCCGTCGCCCGCAGCTGGGCGCGCGAGGCATTGAGATCCTGATTGTAGGAATACGCCTTCGCCAGAGCTCCGGCCAGGGTTTCCGAACGGACCGGAAGGGTGGCTGCGAGGGCCAGGGACCCCGACAAAAGGGCAAGGAGAGTGATCTTCTTCAGCACCAATCGATACTCCGGGCTGCAACGCGATCCGGCTCGATGGAGGGGCGCATCATGCGAACCTCGGTGTCGAACCGCCTGCCCGAAGCTAATAACCGATTAAGTGAACGAAGCAGTCTAGTATTGTCGCCACACCGCCGGTTTTCATCGGACCGGGGCAAATCTGCAACGCGTCGAGCTCAGAAGACGAATTCGGCCTTGCGCCGGAAGCTCGGCAGCGGCTTGACCGAACAGTTGAAGGCGAAGCGCTCCGAGACGACCCCCTCCTCGTCCTTGACGTAGAGCATCGCGCCGGCGGCGTTGCCGACACCGAGCACGACCACCATTCGCCCGCCGGCCTTCATCTGATCGAAGAAGGTTTCCGGCAGCGTCTCGACGGCGCCCTGGAAGATGATCACGTCATAGGGGGCTTCGTCCCGGCAGCCCTCGACGAGGGTGTTCTCGACCACGGCGCAGGTGACGTAGTCGAGCCGGGCGAGATTGTCGGTCGCCGCCGCGGCGAGCGTCGGATCCTCCTCGAGCGCCACGACCGAACCGGCGAGATGCGAGAGAATCGCCGACGAGTAGCCGGTGTTGCAGCCGACATCGAGGACGACGTCGTCCTTGCCCACCCCGGCGAGCTGCAAAAGCTTGGCCAGCGGCGACGGCTCCATCACGAAGCGCCCGTCGCCGAGCGCAATGTCGTCGTCGAGATAGGCCAGCGGGCGGCGCGAGGCCGGCAGGAACTCCTCGCGCGGCACCTGCAGAAAGGCGCGCAAGATCTCATGACTGGTGACGTCCGTGGTCCTGATCTGGTTGTCGACCATCTTCACCCGGGCCGCCTCGAAATCCATCGCCGACATCTCGTCTCCGCCAAACCGCTTGTTCTGCCAGACCGCTGCGCCTGGAGCGCTCCCGTTCCATAGTCGCGAGGCTTGGGAGGCGCAAGCGCGTCGATGGCTCCGCCGCCGCGCCGGCGGAGCCGGCGATCGCCCAGGAGGGGGACGGCAGGCGGCGGAAAGGCGTGCCGGTTTCGTGGCCGCTTTCCCTTGATCCAGGTCAAGGCGGCGCTCGCGGGAAACTGTCACTTCAGCCCTCAGTCCCGGGGGTCGCGGCACGACGCGCCGCTCCTCGCCCCGGATTGAGAAAGAGGGTGGCAAATCAATGCGATATACGACCGAGACGATGCTCGTCGGTCTCGCCGCTTTCCTGGCGCTGCTCGGCGCGGGATTTGCGGCCGACGTGCCTTTCAGGGAGCACGCCTACGTCCTGTTCGTCGTCCTGGCGATCACGGCGATCGTCATGATGCGCCGGATCGACTTTTCCGGCGACAAGATGATCCCGCTGCGGGCCGATACGTCCGGCGATAGACCCGGCGGCGGACTGGTGGCGCGGAGCGAGACCGCAGGGAGCACCGGGAGCGCGACCAGCGTCGCCTACATGGACGACGTCGTGCGCTACGGCGTCATCGCGACGGTGTTCTGGGGCATCGTCGGCTTCCTCGTCGGCGTCGTCATCGCCTCGCAGCTCGCCTGGCCGGATCTCAACATCCAGCCCTGGTTCAATTTCGGCCGCATGCGGCCACTGCACACCTCGGCGGTGGTCTTCGCCTTCGGCGGCAACGCCCTCATCGCCACCTCCTTCTACGTCGTCCAGCGCACCTGCCGGGCGCGGCTGTGGGGCGGCAACCTCGCCTGGTTCGTCTTCTGGGGCTACCAGCTGTTCATCGTCATGGCCGCCACCGGCTATCTCCTCGGCATCACCGAGGGGCGCGAATATGCCGAGCCGGAATGGTATGTCGACCTGTGGCTGACGGTCGTCTGGGTCGCCTATCTGGCGGTCTTCCTCGGCACGCTGGTGAGGCGCAAGGAACCGCACATCTACGTCGCCAACTGGTTCTACCTCGCCTTCATCGTGACCATCGCGATGCTGCACGTGGTCAACAACCTGTCGCTGCCGGTCTCCTTCGTCGGCGCCAAGAGCTACTCGGCCTTTTCCGGCGTCCAGGACGCGCTGACCCAGTGGTGGTACGGCCACAACGCCGTCGGCTTCTTCCTCACCGCCGGCTTCCTCGGCATGATGTACTACTTCATCCCCAAGCAGGCGAACCGGCCGGTCTATTCCTATCGCCTGTCGATCATCCACTTCTGGGCGCTGATCTTCCTCTACATCTGGGCCGGCCCGCATCACCTGCACTACACCGCCCTGCCCGACTGGGCGCAGACGCTGGGCATGGTCTTCTCGATCATGCTGTGGATGCCCTCCTGGGGCGGCATGATCAACGGCCTGATGACGCTGTCTGGGGCCTGGGACAAGCTCCGGACCGACCCGGTGCTCCGGATGATGGTGATCTCCGTCGCCTTCTACGGCATGTCGACCTTCGAGGGCCCGATGATGTCGATCAAGTCGGTGAACTCGCTCTCGCACTACACCGACTGGACCATCGGCCACGTGCATTCCGGCGCGCTCGGCTGGGTCGGCATGATCTCCTTCGGCGCGGTCTATCACCTGACGCCGAAGCTCTGGGGCCGCGAGCGGCTCTACTCGCTGCGCCTCGTCAACTGGCACTTCTGGCTCGCCACCCTCGGCATCGTCGTCTACGCCGCGGTCATGTGGGTCTCGGGCATCATGCAGGGCCTGATGTGGCGCGAATACGGAGACGACGGCTACCTCGTCTACTCCTTCGCCGAGACCGTCGCCGCCATGCATCCCTACTACGTCCTGCGCATGCTGGGCGGGGCGATGTTCCTCGCCGGGGCGCTGATCATGGCCTTCAACGTCTACAAGACCATCCGCGGCGACGTTCGCCGGGAAGTGCCGATGGGCACCCCGACCCTGCAGCCGGCGGAGTGAGGACACCCCGATGACCGACAAGAACAACGCCAATCCCGCCCTCGACGGGGCACGCCCGGAGCTGAAGGCCGACCCCGTCGCCAGGGGCATCCTCGCCCACCACGGCAAGATCGAGCGCAACGCCACGCTGCTCCTCGTCCTGTCGCTGCTGGTGGTGACGATCGGCGGCATCGTCGAGATCGCGCCGCTCTTCTACCTGCAGAACACCATCGAGAAGGCGGAAGGCATGCGGCCCTATTCGCCCCTCGAACTCGCCGGGCGCAACATCTATCTGCGCGAGGGCTGCTACAACTGCCACTCGCAGATGATCCGCCCGTTCCGCGACGAGACCGAGCGCTACGGCCACTACTCGCTCGCGGCGGAGTCGATGTACGATCACCCGTTCCAGTGGGGCTCGAAGCGCACCGGGCCGGACCTTGCCCGCGTCGGTGGCCGCTACTCCGACGAGTGGCAGGTGCAGCACCTCACCGATCCCCGCTCGGTCGTGCCGGAATCGATCATGCCCTCCTACGGCTTCCTGCTGAATGCCGACCTCGACATGAAGGACCCGGCCGGCCATCTCGAAGCCAACCGCTCGGTCGGCGTGCCCTACAGCGACGAGATGGTCGCGAACGCCGCCGCCGATCTGACGGCGCAGGTCAAGCCGGATGGCGACGCCTCCGGTCTCCTCGCCCGCTATCCGAAGGCCGTGGTGGCCGATTTCGACGGCAATCCCCAGCGCCTGACCGAGATGGACGCGCTCGTCGCCTATCTCCAGATGCTCGGCACGCTCGTCGACTTCTCCGCCTACGACCCCATCGAAAACCAGCGCTGAGGAGGCCTGACATGGAACCCGACTATCACGCCATGCGCGCCTTCGCAGACACCTGGGGCCTGCTCGCCATGGCCCTCTTCTTCCTCGGGGTCGTCGGCTTCGTGCTGCGCCCCGGCGCCCGCCGATCGGCCGACGAGGCCGCCGCCATCCCCCTGAAGGAGGACTGACCCATGGCCGATCACAAGGACGTCGACCAGATCACCGGTGTCGAGACCACGGGCCATTCCTGGGACGGCATCAAGGAGCTGAACAATCCCCTGCCGCGCTGGTGGCTCTGGACCTTCTACGCGACCATCGTCTTCGCGCTCGTCTACACGGTTCTCTACCCGGCCTGGCCGATGGTGAACTCGGCCACCACGGGCCTCCTCGGCTGGTCGAGCCGCGGCGATCTGGGCGCGGAGCTGGCTGCCGCCAATGCGGCCCGGGCCGGGCAGCTGGAAAAGATCTCCGCGCTCTCCGTCGAGGAGATCGCCGCCGATCCGGACCTTCGCACCGTCGCCATCGCCGGCGGCCGCGCCGCCTTCAAGGTCAATTGCGTCCAGTGCCACGGCTCCGGCGCGGAAGGCGGGCCGGGCTATCCGAACCTCAACGACGACGCCTGGCTCTGGGGCGGTCAGCTGGACGCCATCCACACGACCCTCGAACATGGCATCCGCTATGCTTCGGACGCCGACACCCGGGTCTCCGAAATGCCGGCCTTCGGCCGCGACGGCATCCTCGACCGGGCGCAGATCGGCGATGTCGCCGACTACGTCCTGACGCTCGGCGGGACGGCCGCCGATCCGGCTGCGGCCGAACGGGGCGCGGTGGTCTATGCCGAGAACTGCGCCGCCTGCCACGGCGACGGCGGCGAAGGCATGCGGGAAGTCGGCGCGCCGGCGCTGAACGACGCGATCTGGCTGTTCGGCGGCGCCAAGGACGACATCGTCCGCCAGGTGACGACGCCGCGCCACGGCGTCATGCCCGCCTGGGGCACTCGGCTCGGCGAGACGACGGTGAAGGAACTGACCGTCTATGTGCACAGCCTGGGGGGTGGGGAGTAGGCACCACAGGTTTGAAGCGGATGTGGCTCTGGCGCAAAAGTGCGAGAGCCACATCGTGTGATCATGCGGCTTCGCGCGGGATCTTCTCCTGAAGCAGCGCGAGCACACTCTCCGGCGCTTTGTCGATCAGAAGCAGATAGGCCCGCAAGCCGCCCAAAGGACGCGCCCGGGCCTGTTCCCATTCGCGGATCTGGTTGATCGTGAAACCGAACGCCGAGGCGAACTCGTCCTGCGTCATGCCGAGGCGCCTGCGCAAGCTTCGGACGTCGATCTCGTCGGGAAGGTGAAGTTTCGCCGGCTTCATCTCGCCCTTGGTGATCGCGATCGCCTCACTGAGACCCTGCGCGATCTTGTCGAAGGCCTTTTTGCTCATTTCAGTCGACCTGTCCCGCCGAAGCGTTTGCCGTATTCCTCGATCAATGATGCGGACATTGCCTTGAGCGCGTTCCGCTCTTTCGCCGTGAGATTGGCCCGCTCCCCCTTCGAGAAGACGGTGATGAGGAATACCGGCATCCGCTCTCCTGACTGCGTGACTGACGCATTCTGTCAAGGAGCGAGCAAGCTCTCCCCTGCATGAGCACGGCAGTCATCACGGTGGCGCTGCGACTGCGGGCAGGGCTGCCGTGACCGAGCCGGACGCCGGATCCACTTGACCTCGATCAAGGACACGCGCCCGCCGGCGGCCTAATCCCTCGACCATCGCCCCGATCCCTCGGGCGCAGTGCCGAGACCCGATCATGCTGCAACTCCCGGACAGCCCGGACATCCACCGCATCGACGTCGCGCCCGTCAACGCGCCGGCGCGCCAGCAGAGCCAGCCGCTCTACGCCAAGCGCGAGAAGATCCACCCCAAGCGCGCCGAGGGCAACTTCCGCCGGCTCAAGTGGATCATCATGGCGGTGACGCTGGCGATCTACTACGTCACGCCATGGCTGCGCTGGGACCGCGGGCCCTTCGCGCCGGACCAGGCGGTGCTGATCGACCTCGCCCATCGCCGGTTCTATTTCTTCTTCATCGAGATCTGGCCGCAGGAATTCATCTTCGTCGCGGGGCTCCTGGTGATGGCCGGCGTCGGGCTGTTCCTCGTCACCTCCGTCGTCGGCAGAGCCTGGTGCGGCTACACCTGCCCGCAGACCGTCTGGACCGATCTCTTCCTCGTCGTCGAGCGGTTCTTCGAGGGCGATCGCAACGCCCGGATCAAGCTCGACAAGGCGCCCTGGAGCCTCGAGAAGCTCCGCAAGCGGGCGATGAAGCACGTCGTGTGGATCGTCATCGCGGTCGCCACCGGCGGCGCCTGGATCTTCTACTTCGCCGACGCGCCGACGCTCCTGCAGAACTTTCTCGAGGGCGACGCCCCCTTCGTCGCCTATTCGACCGTCGCCATCCTGACCGCCACCACCTACGTCTTCGGCGGCCTGATGCGCGAGCAGGTCTGCATCTACATGTGCCCCTGGCCGCGCATCCAGGCAGCGATGCTCGACGAGGAATCGCTCGTCGTCACCTACAACGACTGGCGCGGCGAGCCGCGCAGTCACGGCGCCAAGAAGGCCAAGGCCGCCGGGCTCGCCGTCGGCGACTGCGTCGACTGCAACGCCTGCGTCGCCGTCTGCCCGATGGGCATCGACATCCGCGACGGCCAGCAGATGGCCTGCATCACCTGCGCGCTGTGCATCGATGCCTGTGACGGCGTCATGGACAAGCTCGGCCGCGAGCGGGGGCTGATCTCCTATGCGACGCTGAAGGACTACGACGCCAACATGGCGCTCGCCACCGACCCGGTCACCAACACGATTGAGCCGGGCCGGATCCGCGGTGCCGACGGCCGCTTCGTCTCCGCCGTCCGGCATTTCGACTGGCACGTCTTCCTGCGGCCGCGCACGCTGCTCTATGCCGGCCTGTGGACGGCGATCGGCATCGGCCTCCTCGTCGCGCTGATGGCGCGCGAACGGCTGGAGCTGAACGTCCAGCGCGACCGCAATCCGGTCTTCGTGAAGCTGTCGGACGGCTCGATCCGCAACGGCTACACCGTCAAGCTGCTCAACATGATCCCCGAGCCGCGCCAGTTCCGGCTGTCGATCGAGGGGCTGCCCGGCGCGGTGATGTTCTCGGAGGACCTGCACCAGCCGGAGGGGCGCAGCTTCGCCGTCAACGTCGATCCCGACCGGCTGCGGACGCTGAAGTTCTTCGTCGTCCAGCCCGGCCCGGACGTGAAGCCCGGGACCACCGATTTCCGCTTCGTCCTCGACGACATGAACAGTTCCGAATCGGCCGGCTACGACGCCGCCTTCGAAGCCCCGGAGAAAGCCCGATGACCTCCAAGATCTCTCCCCCGCGCGAATTCACCGGCCGCCACATGGCCCTGGTGATGGGCCTGTTCTTCGGCACGATCATCACGGTGAACCTCACCATGGCCTATTTCGCAAAGACCACCTGGAGCGGTCTCGTCGTTCCCAACAGCTATGTCGCCAGCCAGACCTTCGATGCCGACACGGCCCGGCGCAGGAACGAGGCCGCACGCGGCTGGTCGGCCGAGACCAGCTATGCGGAGGGCCGGTTCCGGCTGGCGCTCGCCGACGCCTCCGGGCGCCCCGTCACCGGCGCGGTGGTCCGCGTCACCATCGGCCATCCGGTCAACGCCACGCTCGACCGCACGCTGACCCTGACGCCGACGGGCGACGGCTACGAGGGCGAGACCGATCTGACGCCCGGCCGCTGGGAGGCGCGGCTCGCCGTCGAGGCGGGCGAACTCGGCGCCTGGCATCGCGACATCCGTTTCTCGGTGCAGTGAGGATCCGGCGATGAGCTGCTGCAGTCCCTCCCTGGAACTTGCCGAAAGCGACGACCGCGCCATCACCACCGACGTGAGGGGCGAAGCGCTCAGGCATGCGGGCCGTCTCGCCGAGGACGGCACCGCCACCTATGTCTTCTCGGTACCGTCGGTTCATTGTGGCGCCTGCATCGCCGCGATCGAAGGCGCACTCCGACCGCTTGACGGGGTCGTCTCGGTGCGCGTCAACCTGACGCTCCGCCGGCTGACGGTCGTCCTGGCCTCGGCCGATGTCTCGCCGCTGCCGATCGCTGCGACGCTCGCGCGCCTCGGCTATCCCGGCACCCCCGTCGACCTCGGCGACCTCGGCGACCTTGCGCGCCAGAAGGAGTCGGCAAAGCTCCTGACGGCGCTGGGGATCGCCGGATTTGCCGCCGCCAACGTCATGCTGCTCTCCGTCTCGGTCTGGTCCGGCGCCGACGCCGCCACCCGCGACCTCTTCCACCTGATCTCCGCGCTGATCGCCGTGCCCGCCGTCGCCGTCGCCGGCCAGGTGTTCTTCCGCTCGGCCTTCGCCGCCCTGCGGGCCGGGCAGCTCAACATGGACGTGCCGATCGCCCTCGCCCTCGCCCTGTCCCTGGTCATGAGCCTCGCCGAGAGCCTGACCGGCGGCGCCGAGGCCTATTTCGACGCGGCGGTGACGCTGACCTTCTTCCTTCTCGTCGGCCGCTATCTCGACCAGCTGATGCGCGAGCGCGCCCGCAGCGCCGTCCTCGGCATCGCAAGGCTGGCGGCCAGGGGCGCGATCCGGGTGGAGGGCGCCGAGCAGTTCTACGTCCCGATCGACGAGGTGCGGCCCGGCATGCGGCTGCGGGTGCCAGCGGGCGATCGCATGCCCGTCGACGCACGCATTCTGGAAGGGTCGAGCGAACTCGACCGCTCTCTCGTCACCGGCGAGAGCGAGCCGGTGCTCGCGGCCGCCGGCATGCGCGTCGAGGCCGGCGTCCTCAACCTGTCCGGTCCGCTCGAGGTGGAGGCGCTGTCGGCGGCCGGCGACAGCTTCCTCGCCGAGATCATGGCGATGATGGAGGCGGCGGAACAGGGGCGCGGCGCCTATGTGCGCGTCGCCGACCGGGCGGCGCGGCTCTATGCGCCGGTCGTCCATCTCGTCGCCGCCGCCGCCTTCCTCGGCTGGCTGATCGCCAGCGGCGGCGACTGGTATCACGCCCTGACGATCGCGATCGCGGTGCTCATCGTCACCTGCCCCTGCGCCCTCGGGCTGGCGGTGCCGGTCGTCCACGTGGTCGGCGCCGCCAGGCTGTTCGATGCCGGCATCCTGATGAAGGACGGCTCGGCCCTGGAGCGGCTCGCGGAGATCGACACGGTGGTGTTCGACAAGACCGGGACCCTCACCACCGGCACGCCCCGGCTCGCCGCGACGGACCTTCGCGACGGGGCCGAGAGCGATGCCGCGCGGGCGCTGGCCGCCCGCTCCTCGCATCCGGCATCCCTCGCGATCCGCGACGGGCTGCCAGGGGGCGCCGAGCCTCTGCTCGAGGCCGTGCGCGAGGTGCCGGGCTTCGGCGTCGAGGCGCGGATCGGCGGACGCAACGCACGCCTCGGGCGTCCTGCCTGGGTCGCCGAGATCGCCGCAAGGCCGGATGCCGGCGCCGGCAGCGCAACGTCGTCCGGCAGCGTCGCCTTCGCCTTCGAAGGCGGACAGATCGCAGGCTTCACGCTGGACGAGCAGCTGAGGGAGGGCGCCGCCAACGCGGTCGCCACGCTCGCAGAGGCGCATCTGCCGGTCGAGATCCTGTCCGGCGACGGCAGGGCGCCGGTCGCGCGGGCGGCGGCGGCGCTCGGCATCGACCGCTTCTCCAGCGAGCGGACGCCCGGCGACAAGATCGCCCGGATCCGGCAGCTTCAGGCGGCCGGTCACCATGTGCTGATGGTCGGCGACGGCCTGAACGACGCCCCGAGCCTTGCGGCGGGCGACGTCTCGATGGCGCCCGCCTCGGCCTGCGACGCGGGGCGGCTCGCCGCGGACTTCGTGTTCACCCGCGACAGCCTCGAAGCGGTGCCCTTCGTCGTCGCCGTCGCCCGCCGGGCCCGCGGGCTGGTGCGGGGCAACTTCGCCCTCGCCATTCTCTACAACGTCATCGCCGTACCGCTGGCCGTCGCCGGCCACGTCACGCCGCTGGTCGCCGCGATCGCCATGTCGGCATCCTCGATCGTCGTCGTCGCCAACAGCCTGCGTTTGTCCCGCGGCAGCAAACTGGCGGGACGTCCCGCCCGGGCCGCAGCGCCCACGCCACATCGAAGCGCCGATCGTCAGGGGCTGGACGTGGAGCTGGCCGCATGACCGTCCTCCTGATCCTCGTGCCGATCGCCCTCCTGCTCGGTCTTGCGGGGCTGTTCGCCTTCTTCTGGGCGCTGAAGAGCGGCCAGTACGAGGACCTCGACGGCGCCAGCTGGCGCGTCCTCCAGGACGACGGCGAGGACGGCGCCAAGCGCTGAACGCAGGACGGCGCGCCATCCCGTCGGCGGGTCTTCGACCGGCGCCGAGGGGTTGCCGCTCAAGCGCAGCGCGGGCTCGATCCCAGGGTCGGGCCCGGCGCTCGGCTACCGCTTGAGGACGAACACCGCCTGCTGGCCGAACAGGTTCCAGAACCACCAGGGCATCTTCATGCCCATCTTCTGGCCGGTGGCGTTGATGGCGATGGCCGTCTCGACCGTCGCCCCGAGCTCGTCGGCCAGGGCGACGAAGTCGCGGATCGTGCAGAAGTGGATGTTCGGGGTCTCGTACCAGGAATGGGAGAGATTGCGGGTCACCGGCATGCGGCCACGCAGCGCCACCGAATAGCGGATCGTCCAGTGGCCGAAATTCGGGAAGGAGACGATCGCCCGCTGGCCGATCCTGAGGAGTTCCGACAGGACGACCTTGGGATTGCGGGTCGCCTGGATCGTCTGCGACAGGATCACGTAGTCGAAGGCGTCGTCCGGATAGTGGACGAGGTCGCGGTCCGCGTCGCCCTGGATCACCGAGAGGCCGCGGGCAACGCATTCGTTGACGCCAGCCTGGCTGAGCTCGACGCCGCGACCGTCGACCTTGCGGCGCTCCTGCAGAAGTTCGAGCAGCGCGCCGTCGCCGCAGCCAATGTCGAGCACCCGGGCCCGCTCCGCCACGAGATCGGCGATGACCTCGAGGTCGAGGCGGATCCCGGCCGGCATGGCGGCCACCGTGTCGGTCGTCGCGGTCGGGCCGCTGGTATGGGTGTCGGCGGAGAGCGTCACCGGTCGAGCCCCCTCGCCCGCGCCGCCGAGGAAACGAAGCCCTCGATCGCCGCAAAGAAATTCGGCTCCTCCAGAAGGAACGCGTCGTGGCCGCGGTCGGTGTCGATCTCGACGAAGGACACCGACGCCGCAGCCGCATTGAGGGCATGGACGACGGCCCGGTTCTCCTCGGTCGGGAACAGCCAGTCGGACGAGAACGAGACGAGGCAGAAGCGCGTCTGCGAGCCCTGGAACGCCTTGGCCAGCGACCCGCCATAATCCGCGGCGATGTCGAAATAGTCCATCGCCCGGGTCATGTAGAGATAGGAGTTGGCGTCGAACCGGTCGACGAAGGTCATCCCCTGGTGGCGCAGATAGCTCTCGATCTGGAAGTCGGCGTCGAAGCCGAAGCCGAACGCCTCCCTGTCCTGCAGGTTGCGGCCGAACTTGCGCTGCAGCGCCATCTCGGACAGGTAGGTGACATGGGCCGTCATCCGCGCGACGGCGAGGCCCTTCACCGGGCGCTTCCCCTGCATGAAATACCGCCCGCCCTGCCAGTCCGGATCGGCCATCACCGCCTGGCGGCCGACCTCATGGAAGGCGATGTTCTGGGCCGAGTGCCGTGCGCCGGTGGCGATCGGCAGGGCCGCGAACACCTTGTCGGGGTAGCTCACCGTCCATTGCAGCACCTGCATGCCGCCCATCGATCCGCCGATGACCGCGAACAGCGTCTCGATTCCGAGCCGTTCGACCAGCATCGCCTGCGCCCGCACCATGTCACGAATGGTGATCACCGGGAGCGACAAGCCGTAGGGCTCGCCGGTCTCCGGGTCGATCGAGGCCGGCCCGGTCGAGCCGAGGCAGCCGCCGATGACGTTGGAACAGATGACGAAGTACTTGTCGGTGTCGATCGGCTTGCCGGGGCCGATGATCGACGACCACCAGCCGGGCTTGCCGGTCACCGGCGAGCGGCTGGCCGCATAGTGATCGCCGGTCAAGGCGTGGCAGACGAGGATGGCGTTGGTGCGGTCCGCGTTGAGTTCGCCGTAGGTGTTGTAGGCGATGCGGACGGGCGCGAGATCGATGCCGGCATCCAGCCGCAGCGGCTCGTCCATGCCGAACACGGCGACCGGGCTGGACGGCTCCAGCGCCTCACGGTTGCCGACCTCGCTGGTCGCGGCGGTGTTCACGGGATCGAGGGTCGTTGTCGGCGTCACGGTGATGAATTCGCCCTTCATCCGAGGACGTTCCTTCGAGGAGGAACGATGATGCCGGAAAGACTGGCCATGAGGGTCGCGGCCGGAGTGGTCTGCCACCCCGGCCACCGAAATACGCGAATCAACCCTTCACGATCTCTTCGATGCTTTCGGTCACCTCGTCCATCGCCGCCATGCCGTCGATGGAGCGCAGCGTGCCCTTGCAGTGGTAGTAGCCGACCAGCGGCGAGGTTTCCTTGTAGTAGGTCCGCAACCGCGACCGCATGGTCTCCGCATTGTCGTCCGGCCGCCGCTTGAACTCGGTCGAGCCGCAGTTGTCGCAGGTCCCCTCGACCTTCGGCAGGCGATCCACGTCGTGATAGACGGTGCCACAGTTGGCGCAGGAGAAGCGACCGGAGACGCGGGTGACGAGGACGTCGTCGTCGACCTTCAGCTCGATGACGTGGTCGAGGTGCTGACCCCGCCGCTCGAGCAGCGCTTCCAGCGCATCCGCCTGCTTCAGCGTGCGCGGATAACCGTCGAGGATGAAGCCCTCGGTGCAGTCATCCTCGGCGATCCGGTCCGCGACGATGGCGTTGACCACCTCGTCCGGCACCAGATGGCCCGCGTCCATGATCGCCTTCGCCTGTTTGCCGACTTCCGTTTCGGCGGCGACGGCGGCCCGCAGCATGTCACCCGTGGAAAGCTGCGGGATGTTGTGACGATTGACCAGACGCTGTGCCTGCGTACCCTTCCCCGCTCCCGGCGGCCCAAGCAAAATCAGCTTCATCGTGCTCCGCGTCTCCCCCCTCTGAGCTTCGCCTTCTTGACGAGGCCTTCATACTGATGGGCCAAGAGGTGGCCCTGGATCTGCGCCACGGTGTCCATCGTCACGGAGACGACGATGAGCAGCGACGTTCCACCGAGATAGAACGGAACGCCCGCGGCGGAAATCAGAAACTCGGGCAAAAGACAGATGAGCACAAGGTAGATCGCACCGACGACGGTGATGCGGGTCAGGACGTAGTCGATGTACTCGGCCGTCCGCTCGCCCGGCCGAATGCCCGGGATGAACCCGCCATGCTTCTTCAGATTGTCCGCCGTGTCCTTCGGATTGAAGACCACCGCCGTGTAGAAGAAGGCGAAGAAGGCGATCAGCGCGGCATAGAGCAGCATGTAGAGCCACTGGCCGTGGCCGAGCGCCGCGACCACCGCCGTCGCCCAGTCGGGCAGCGTCGAGGTGTCGGTGAAGTTCGCGACCGTGACCGGCAGAAGCAGCAGCGACGAGGCGAAGATCGGCGGGATGACGCCGGCGGTGTTGAGCTTCAGCGGCAGGTGCGAGGTGTCGCCCTGGAACATCCGGTTGCCGACCTGTCGCTTCGGATACTGGATCAGCAGCCGGCGCTGGGCCCGCTCGAAGAACACGATGAAGGCGATGCAGGCGATGGCGACAACGATCACCAGGAGGATCACCGCGGTCGACAGCGCGCCGGTGCGGCCGAGTTCCAGGAGATTGGCGATGGCGGCCGGAAGATGCGCGACGATGCCGGCGAAGATGATCAGCGAAATGCCGTTGCCGATGCCGCGCGAGGTGATCTGCTCGCCGAGCCACATCAGGAACATCGTGCCGCCGACCAGCGTGATCACCGCCGAGATGCGGAAGAACCAGCCCGGATCGACGACGAGGCCGGCCTGCGTCTCGAGGCCGACGGCGATGCCATAGGCCTGGAAGGTCGCGAGCAGCACGGTGCCGTAGCGGGTGTACTGGTTGATCACCTTGCGGCCCTGCTCGCCCTCCTTCTTGAGGTTCTCGAGCGAGGGGACGACCGACGTCATCAGCTGGATGATGATCGATGCCGAGATGTAGGGCATGATTCCGAGGGCGAAGATCGCCATGCGGCCGACGGCGCCGCCGGAAAACATGTTGAACAGGCCGAGAATGCCGGTCGACTGCTGCTGGAACGCCTGGGCGAGCGCGGCCGGGTCGATGCCGGGCATCGGAATGTAGGTTCCGAGGCGATAGACGAGGAGAGCGCCGAGGGTGAACCAGATGCGCTTCTTCAGATCCTCAGCCTTCGAAAAGGCCGAGAAATTCAGGTTGGCGGCAAGTTGTTCCGCTGCCGATGCCATAACGAGGAGCTCCCCGGGTTGTCCCCTATACGGCCGAGCAGCGCTTCTGGCGCCCGACCGGACTCGGGCTTGAGACGGATCCTTTGCCGAGACCCGTCAAATAAGCGGGTGTGCTCTGCCACGCAAGCGCCCAAATGTCCCCGTCGGGAACGGCACGTTGCGCGATGAGCGTCCAGCCCGCTCGTGACGTCGGCCGGCAGGACCGGCCGACGAAGTTCATTGCTTCTCGAGGATGCCTATGGCCTCTCCGCAGGACGCCTCAGGGCATCCCTGTGGGGAAGCCTCAGGCCGAGGCAGCCTCGGCAGCATCGGAAGACTTGCGCACCACCGTTGCCGTCACCGAACCGCCGGCCTTCTCGACCTTCTCGATCGCCGACTTCGAGGCGCCCGCGACCGTGAGGGTCAGCTTGGCCGTCAGTTCGCCGTCGCCCAGAAGCCGCACGCCGTCCTTGGGACGACGGATCACGCCGGCGGCGATCAGCGCGGCACCGTCGACCGGCGCCGAGGCATCCAGCTTGCCGGCGTCCACCGCCTGCTGCAGGCGGCCGACCGAGACGGTGTTGTAGTTCTTCGAAAAGATGTTGACGAAGCCGCGCTTCGGCAGACGCCGGTAGAGCGGCATCTGGCCACCCTCGAAGGCGTTGATGGCAACGCCCGAACGGGACTTCTGGCCCTTGACGCCGCGTCCGCCGGTCTTGCCCTTGCCCGAACCGATGCCGCGTCCCACCCGCTTGCGCGAATGCGTGGCGCCTTCGATGTCGGAAAGCTCGTTGAGTTTCATGTCTCTTCTCCTCGGCCGCCGATCGAGCCGCACAAGCGCTCAGACGGGTGGCCCGGTCAAAAGGGGTGGTTGGCCCGCACGACTTGCGCGCGGACCGACGGTGCGTGGCGATCAGGCCTCGTCGACGACCCGGACCATGTGCGCGACCTTGGCGATCATCCCGCGAACGGCGGGCGTGTCTTCCAGGGTGCGACGGCGGTTCATCTTGTTGAGGCCGAGGCCCGCCAGCGTCAGGCGCTGGTCCTTCGGGCGGCGGATCGGGCTGCCGTACTGCTCGACGGTCACCGTCTTGCCGGCGGTCTTGTCATTGGCCATGCTCAGGCTCCTTCAAACGATGGCACGCAGGCCAGCCAGGTCATTCCGCCGCAGCGGCATCTTCGGCGGCGGCGGGAGCCGCGCCATGATGCTGACGACGGGCCTGCAGCGTCGAATACTTGATGCCGCGACGCGCCGCGACGTCCTTCGGATGGGTCGCGTTCTTCAGGGCGTCGAAGGTGGCGCGAACCATGTTGTAGGGGTTCGACGAGCCGAGCGACTTGGCGACGACGTCGTGCATGCCGACGGCCTCGAACACGGCGCGCATCGGGCCACCGGCGATGATGCCGGTACCGGCGTCTGCCGTGCGCAGGATGACCTTGCCGGCGCCGTGGCGGCCAGCGGCGTCATGATGCAGCGTGCGGCCATCGCGCAGCGGCACGAAGATCAGCTCGCGCTTGGCGGCTTCCGTGGCCTTGCGGATGGCTTCCGGCACTTCGCGGGCCTTGCCGTGGCCGAAGCCGACGCGGCCCTTGAGGTCGCCGACGACGACGAGTGCGGCGAAGCCGAAGCGGCGTCCGCCCTTCACGACTTTCGCGACGCGGTTGATGTGGACGAGCTTGTCGACGAATCCGTCGTCGTGATCGTCACGGCGATCATTGCGATCGTTACGAGGCGCCATATCCTAGTCCTTGTTTTTTTCCGGAGGCGTCCAAGGGAACGGCCGCCAAGAGGCGGCCGGGCGAAGCAGCGGCGCCGGAGCGCCGCCGCAAAGGGTGATGTGCCCGATCAGAAGTTCAGGCCGGCCTCGCGGGCCGAATCGGCGAGGGCCTTGACCCGGCCGTGATAGATGAACGCGCCGCGATCGAAGACGACGTCGGTGACGCCCGCTTCCTTGGCGCGCTCGGCGACGAGCTTGCCGACGGCGGTTGCCGCGGCGACGTCGGCACCGGTCTTCAGATCACCGCGCAGGGTCGGCTCGAGCGTCGAGGCAGAGGCGAGCGTGCGCCCTGCTTCGTCGTCGATGACCTGCGCGTAGATGTTCTTCGACGAGCGGTGCACCGACAGACGCGGGCGGCCGTTCGCGACCTTCTTGAGTGAGCGGCGGATACGCGAAGCACGGCGCCGCAGCGATTCCTTAGGAGTAGCCATGACGGGACCTTACTTCTTCTTGCCTTCCTTACGGACGATCTTCTCGCCCGCGTACTTCACGCCCTTGCCCTTGTAAGGCTCGGGACCGCGATACTCGCGGATTTCCGCGGCGACCTGGCCGACGCGCTGCTTGTCGATGCCGGTGACGACGATCTCGGTCGGCTTCGGCACGGCAATCGAGATGCCCTCGGGCGTCTGATAGACGACCTCGTGGGAAAATCCCAGCGACAACTGCAGGTTCTTGCCCTGCAGCGCCGCACGATAGCCGACGCCGTTGATCTCGAGCTTCTTCTCGAAACCGGTCTTCACGCCAGCGAAGATGTTCTCGATCATCGTGCGGGACATGCCCCACTTCGAACGAGCCACCTTGGACTGATCGCGCGGGTCCACCTTGACCGCACCGTCTTCCATCTTCACCAGCACTTCGTCGTTGACGACGAAGGCGAGCTCGCCCTTCGGGCCCTTGGCCGTGACGGTCTGGCCCTCGACCGAGGCGGTGACGCCCTCGGGCACGGAGACCGGCTTCTTACCAATGCGGGACATTTCGAAACCCTGTCCGTTTCGTGCGCGGCTGCCATCTGCCCTTTCGAGGCGACATACCGTGCGTTTTCAAATGCTGACGGGTGGTGCGCGGCGCGAAAGCCGACGCAACACCCGCCCTATGGCATAAATTCTAACGCGTCAGAAGACCCGGCAGAGAATCTCGCCGCCGACATTCTGTTCGCGGGCACTGTGGTCCGCCATCACGCCCTTCGGCGTCGACAGAACCGAGATGCCGAGGCCGTTGGCGACCTGCGGGATCGTCTTCGCCGAGACATACACGCGACGACCCGGCTTGGAAACCCGGGCAATCTCCCGGATCACGGCCTGGCCCTCGTAGTACTTCAGCTCGATCTCGTATTCGGACTTGCCGTTGCCGAAATCGGTGAGGGTATAGCCTCGGATGTAGCCCTCGTCCTTGAGGACGTCGAGCACCCGGCCACGCAGCTTGGAAGCCGGCGTCGTGACCGAGGACTTGTTGCGCATGACCGCATTGCGGATGCGGGTCAGCATATCGCCGAGCGGATCAGACAAAGACATGACGAACCCTCCTTACCAGCTCGACTTGACGATACCGGGGATCTGGCCGTTGTTGCCGAGTTCCCGGAGCGCGATACGGCTCATCTTGAGCTTGCGATAATAGGCGCGGGGCCGACCGGTCACTTCGCAGCGATTGCGGATGCGGACCTTCGAACCGTTGCGGGGCAGCTCGGCCAGTGCCAGCTGCGCCTTGAAACGCTCTTCCATGGGAGCGTCGGCATTCTTGGTGATCGCCTTCAGAGCAGCCCGCTTGGCGGCGTATTTCGCCACCAGTTGCTGACGGTGCTTGTTCTGTTCGATCATGCCCTTCTTGGCCATTGTCTCGTCCTTTGCTCGTCTGCCGTTACAGGCGTCAGTTCGTCCGGAAGGGGAAATTCAGCGCCTTCAGGAGGGCGCGTGCTTCCTCGTCCGTCGAGGCCGTCGTACAAACGATGATGTCCATGCCCCACATCTGATCAACCTTGTCGTAGTTGATCTCGGGGAACACGATGTGCTCCTTGAGGCCCATGGCGAAGTTGCCACGGCCGTCAAAGCTCTTCGGATTGAGGCCGCGGAAGTCGCGGACCCGGGGCAGTGCGATCTGGATCAGGCGATCCACGAACTCGTACATGCGCTCGCGGCGCAGCGTGACCTTGCAGCCGATCGGCATGCCCTCGCGGACCTTGAAGCCCGCGATGGACTTGCCGGCGCGGGTGATCACCGGCTTCTGGCCGGCGATCCGCGCGAGGTCCTCGGCGGCGACCGTCGGCTTCTTGGAATCGCCGGTGGCCTCACCGACGCCCATGTTGATCACGACCTTCTCGAGCCGCGGAACCTGCATGTCGTTGGCGTAGGAGAACTGCTCGTGCAGCGCCTTGCGGATGTCTTCGCGATAGACGCGCTTGAGCCGGGGCTCGTAGGTGGCGGCTTCAGCCATTGATCTCTTCCCCCGAACGCTTCGCAACGCGCACCTTGGTGCCGTCCTCGAGAGTCTTGAAGCCGATCCTCGTCGCCTTGCCGTCCTTCGGGTCGGCGACCGCGAGGTTCGACAGGTGGATCGGCGCTTCCTTGGAAATGATGCCGGCTTCCTGCGAAGCGGTCTGGCGCTGGTGGCGCTTGACCATGTTCACGCCCTGGACCAACGCCTTGTCGTCCTTGGGCATCATCTTGATGACTTCGCCCGACCGGCCCTTGTCCTTGCCGGCGAGCACGACGACCGTGTCGCCTTTGCGGATCTTCTGCATCGTCCGCTCTCCTCTTAAAGAACTTCGGGGGCGAGCGACACGATCTTCATGTGGTTCTTGCCGCGCAATTCGCGGGGAACCGGTCCGAAGATACGGGTGCCGATCGGCTCTTTCTTGTTGTCGATCAGGACGGCGGCGTTCGAATCGAACCGGATCACCGAACCGTCGGCGCGGCGGATGTCCTTGGCGGTACGAACCACCACGGCCTTCATCACATCGCCCTTCTTGACGCGGCCGCGCGGGATCGCCTCCTTGACGGACACGACGATGACGTCGCCGACCGAGGCGTACTTCCGCTTCGAGCCGCCCAGCACTTTGATGCACATGACACGACGGGCGCCGGAATTGTCAGCCACGTCGAGGTTTGTTTGCATCTGAATCATGTCAGACCGCCTTCAAAAGCTTGGCACCGGAAACGCCGCGACAGGCGGCGCGCCGGTGAATTCGTTCAACTTGCTGCTTGCGCCGTCGACGACGCGCTGGAAACGACGATCCAGCTCTTGTCCTTCGAGATCGGCCGCGACTCCTCGATCGAGACGATGTCTCCGACCTTGGCCGCGTTGGCCTCGTCATGCGCCTTGTACTTCTTCGAACGGCGCACGGTCTTCTTCAGCAGCGGATGGGCGAAGCGACGCTCCACCAGCACCACCACCGTCTTGTCGTTCTTGTCGGAGACCACCGTCCCCTGCAGGATGCGTTTCGGCATTGTCTGGTCCTTTAGGCCTGGGCGGTGTCCGCCTTGGCGCGTGCGATCGTCTTGATCCGGGCGATGTCGCGACGGACCTGGCGCACGCGCGCGGTGTTCTCGAGTTGACCCGTGGCCCGCTGGAAACGCAGGTTGAACTGCTCTTTCTTCAGCTTGGCGAGCTCGTCGGTGAGTTCGTCCTGGGTCATCCTTCTGACGTCGGAAGCTTTCACGTCAAACTCTCCTTATTCCGCAATGCGCTGGATGAAGCGCGTGCGCACCGGAAGCTTCGCCGCGCCGAGGCGCAGGGCCTCGCGGGCGATATCCTCGGAAACGCCGTCGATCTCGAACATGATCCGGCCGGGATGCACCCGGGCCGCCCAGTAGTCAACCGAACCCTTGCCCTTACCCATGCGGACTTCCGTCGGCTTCGACGTGACCGGCAGGTCCGGGAAGATCCGGATCCAAACCCGGCCCTGACGCTTCATCTGACGGGTGATCGCGCGGCGAGCCGCCTCGATCTGGCGGGCGGTGACCCGCTCCGGCTCCACGGCCTTCAGACCATAGGCGCCGAAATTGAGAGCCGTTCCGCCCTTGGAGGTACCGTGAATGCGTCCCTTGAACGCCTTCCGGTACTTCGTACGCTTTGGCTGCAGCATCCTTCCAACTCCGAATTCTTAATGGCCCTCAGGCGTGCTCGCGGCGACGACCGCCGCCGCCCTGGCTATCGCCCTCGATCTGACGACGCTCGGCGGCCATCGGATCGTGCTCGAGGATCTCGCCCTTGAAGATCCAGACCTTGACGCCGCAGATGCCATAGGCCGTCTTCGCCTCGGCGGTCCCGTAGTCGATGTCCGCACGCAGCGTGTGCAGCGGCACGCGGCCTTCGCGGTACCACTCCGTGCGGGCGATCTCGGCACCGCCGAGACGGCCGCCGCAGTTGATGCGGATGCCTTCCGCGCCGAGGCGCATCGCCGACTGGACGGCCCGCTTCATCGCCCGGCGGAACGCCACGCGGCGCTCCAGCTGCTGGGCGATCGACTGGGCGACCAGCGCCGCATCGATCTCGGGCTTGCGCACCTCGACGATGTTGATGTGCGTCTCGGCCTTGGTCATCGAGGAGAGCTTCTTGCGAAGCTTCTCGATGTCGGCGCCCTTCTTGCCGATGACGATGCCCGGACGCGCCGAGTGGATCGTGATGCGGCACTTCTTGTGCGGACGCTCGATGACGACCTTGGAGACCGCCGCCTGCTTCAGCTCTTCCATCAGGTAGCGACGGATCTCCAGATCCTCGTGGAGGAGCTGGCCGTACTCGCCCTTGTTCGCGAACCAGCGCGAATCCCAGGTGCGGTTGATGCCGAGCCGAAAACCGGTCGGATTGATTTTCTGACCCATCTTATGCGGCCTCCTCGATTTCCTCGACCTCGCGCACGACGATCGTCAGATGCGCGAACGGCTTCTCGACACGGCTCGCACGGCCACGCCCACGGGCGTGGAAGCGCTTCATCGTGATCGACTTGCCGACATAGGCCTCGGCGACGACGAGGGCGTCGACGTCGAGATCGTGGTTGTTCTCGGCGTTCGCGATGGCGCTTTCCAGCGTCTTCTTGACCGTCTCGGCGATCCGCTTGCGCGAGAAGGTGAGATCGGCGAGAGCCCGGTCGACCTTCTTGCCGCGGATCAGCTGAGCCACGAGATTGAGTTTCTGCGGGCTGACGCGGATCGAGCGGGCTACCGCCCTCGCCTCGTTCTCCGCCAGCCGACGCTCGGCCTTCGCCTTGCCCATGTTACTTCCTCTTCGCCTTTTTGTCGGCGCCGTGGCCGTAATAGGTACGGGTCGGTGCGAACTCGCCGAACTTGTGCCCGATCATGTCCTCGTTGACATTGACCGGAATGTGCTTGGAGCCGTTGTAGACGCCGAAGGTCAGACCAACGAACTGCGGCAGGATCGTCGACCGCCGGGTCCAGATCTTGATGACGTCGTTACGACCGCTCGAACGGGCCTTGTCGGCCTTCTTGAGAAGAAAGCCATCGACGAACGGGCCCTTCCAGACAGAACGTGCCATTGAAAGTATCCCTTACTTCTTGCGCTGATGGCGCGAGCGCATGATGAACTTGTCGGTCGCCTTGTTCTGGCGCGTGCGCTTGCCCTTGGTCGGCTTGCCCCACGGGGTGACCGGATGACGGCCTCCGGAGGTGCGGCCTTCGCCGCCGCCATGCGGATGGTCGACCGGGTTCATCGCGACGCCGCGAACATGCGGACGCTTGCCCAGCCAGCGCGAACGACCCGCCTTGCCGAGGTTGATGTTGCCGTGGTCGGGGTTCGACACGGCACCGACCGTCGCAAAGCACGAGGACGACACCAGCCGCTGCTCGCCCGAATTGAGGCGCAGGATCGCCATGCCCTGGTCGCGGCCGACCAGCTGGGCGTAGGCCCCGGCCGAGCGGGCGATCTGGCCACCCTTCTCCGGCTTCATCTCCACATTGTGGATGATGGTGCCGACCGGCAGGGCCGACAGCGGCATCGCATTGCCGGGCTTCACGTCGACGCCGGACATGCCGGAGACGACCTGATCGCCGGCGGAGAGCCGCTGCGGTGCCAGGATATAGGCGAGCTCGCCATCCGCATACCGGATCAGCGCGATGAAGGCCGTGCGGTTCGGATCATATTCGAGCCGCTCCACCGTGCCGACGACGTCCAGCTTGCGACGCTTGAAGTCGACCACGCGGTAGGTGCGCTTGTGTCCGCCGCCCTGGTAGCGGGCGGTGATGCGACCGGTGTTGTTGCGCCCGCCCTTCTGGGAGAGGCCTTCGGTCAAGTGCTTGACCGGCTTGCCCTTGTGGAGCCCCGAACGGTCGACGATGACCAGCTGGCGCTGGCTCGGCGTGTTCGGCTTGAAATTCTTCAGTGCCATCTGCCTGTTCCTCCGGTCCCGCTCAGAGTCCGGTCGAGACGTCGATCGAGTGGCCCTCGGCCAACGTCACGACGGCTTTCTTCTGGTCGCTCTGACGGCCGACGCGGCCCTTGAAGCGCTTGACCTTGCCCTTGCGGACGAGGGTGTTGACGGCGGAAACCTTGACGTTGAACAGGCTCTCGACGGCCGCCTTGATCTGCGGCTTGGTCGCGGTGCCCGGAACGTTGAAGACCACCTGGTTCGATTCCGACAGGAGCGTCGACTTCTCCGTGATCACCGGCGAGGTGATCAGGTCGTAATGGCGCAGATCGATCATTTGAACCGCTCCTCGAGAGCCTCGACTGCGGCCTTCGACAGAACCAGCGTCTGCCGGCGCAGAATGTCGTAAACATTGATGCCCTGAACCGGCAGGACGTCGATGTGCGGAATGTTGCGGGCCGAACGGGAGAAGTTCTCGTCCAGCTCGGCGCCGCCGATGATCAGCGCGTTGGAAAGACCGAGATCGGCGAAACGCTTCACCGTCGCCTTGGTCTTCGCCTCGTCCGACTTCAGCTCGTCGACGACGATGATGCCGCCCGACTTCGCCTTGGCCGACAGCGCGTGCTTCAGCGCCAGCGCCCGGAACTTCTTGGGAAGATCATGGGCATGGCTGCGCGTCGTCGGGCCATGGGCCTTGCCGCCGCCGCGGAACTGCGGCGCGCGGGCCGAGCCGTGACGGGCCCGACCGGTGCCCTTCTGGCGATACAGCTTGGCGCCGGTACGAGCGATCTCGGCGCGACCGAGGGTCTCGTGGGTGCCCTGCTGGCGCTTGGCCAGCTGCCAGCGAACCATGCGCTGGAGGATGTCCTCGCGCGGCTCGAGGCCGAAGATCTCGTCGGCCAGGGTCACCTGGCCGGCGTCGGAACCGTCGAGGCTCTTGATCGTGATGTCCATTACTCAGCCCCCTCGGCTTCGGTCGCTTCGACCTTGGCGCCGTCGTTCGCAGCCTGGCGAATCGCGGCCGGCTTCGGCGCGTTCTCCGGCAGCGCCGCCTTGACGGCGTCGCGGACCTCGATCCAGCCACCCTTCGAACCCGGCACCGCGCCGCGGACCAGGATCAGGCCCTTCTCGGGATCGGTACGCACGATCTCGAGATTCTGGGTGGTCACCCGGACCTGGCCCATGTGACCGGCCATCTTCTTGTTCTTGAAGACCTTGCCCGGATCCTGGCGCTGACCGGTCGAACCGTGCGAACGGTGCGACACGGACACGCCGTGGGTGGCGCGAAGGCCGCCGAAGTTGTGGCGCTTCATCGCACCGGCAAAACCCTTGCCGATGGAGGTGCCCGTGACGTCCACGATCTGGCCGGGGACGAAATGATCGGCGGTGATCTCGGCACCGATGTCGATCATGTTGTCCTCGGAGACGCGAAACTCGACGAGCTTGCGCTTCGGCTCGACGGAGGCCTGGGCGAATACGCCCCGCATGGCCTTCGACGTGTTCTTCACCTTGGCGAGACCGGCGCCGAGCTGAACGGCGGTGTAACCGTTCTTGTCGCGGGTCCGCTGGGCGACGACCTGGAGGTTCTCGACCTTCAGGACGGTGACCGGAACATGCTCGCCGGCGTCGTTATAGACGCGGGTCATGCCGACCTTCTGTGCAATCACACCTGAACGCATGGGCGTTATCCTTCCCGTGCTCTGATCAGAGCTTGATCTCGACGTCGACGCCGGCGGCGAGGTCGAGCTTCATCAGCGCATCGACCGTCTGCGGCGTCGGATCGACGATGTCGAGAAGCCGCTTATGGGTGCGCATTTCGAACTGCTCTCGCGACTTCTTGTCGATGTGCGGCGAGCGGTTGACGGTGAACTTCTCGATGCGCGTCGGCAGCGGGATCGGTCCGCGCACATTCGCGCCCGTGCGCTTGGCCGTCGAGACGATCTCGCGCGTCGAAGCGTCGAGGACCCGATGGTCGAACGCCTTCAGACGGATGCGGATATTCTGGCCGTTCATGTTCTATTGTCCTCTGTCGGAAGCGACCGGCAAGCCAGCCCTTTTCCGAGCGCTTGTCATTCTTCTCATCAGCCAAATCGTGCGCGGGAAACTCCCGCCCGCCCCTCAGAAAAGGGACGAAACGGCCGGCGCTTCGCGGTCAGGATGGACCACCACGCGCCGGCCTTGAACGCTTCAGTCCTACTCGACGATCGCCGCGACGATGCCGGCGCCGACGGTGCGGCCGCCTTCACGGATGGCGAAGCGCAGGCGCTCTTCCATCGCGATCGGGACGATCAGCGTCACGTCCATGGTCACGTTGTCGCCGGGCATCACCATCTCGGTGCCCTCGGGCAGCGTGCACACGCCGGTCACGTCCGTCGTGCGGAAGTAGAACTGCGGGCGGTAGTTGGTGAAGAACGGCGTGTGACGGCCACCCTCTTCCTTGGTCAGGATGTAGGCCTCGGCCTTGAACTTGGTGTGCGGCTTCACCGAACCCGGCTTGCACAGCACCTGTCCACGCTCGACGCCCTCGCGATCCACACCGCGGATCAGCGCGCCGATGTTGTCGCCGGCCTGGCCCTGGTCGAGCAGCTTGCGGAACATCTCGACGCCGGTGACCGTGGTCTTCTTGGTGTCGCGGATGCCGACGATCTCGACTTCCTCGCCGACCTTGACGACGCCGCGCTCGACGCGGCCGGTGACGACCGTGCCGCGGCCCGAGATCGAGAACACGTCCTCGATCGGCATCAGGAACGGCATGTTGATCGGACGCTCGGGGGTCGGGATGTAGGCGTCGACCGCCGCCATCAGCTCGCGCACCGCGTCTTCGCCGATCTTCTTGTCACTGTCTTCGAGAGCGGCCAGCGCCGACCCCTTGACGATCGGGATGTCGTCGCCCGGGAACTCGTAGGACGAAAGCAGCTCGCGAACCTCGAGCTCGACCAGCTCGAGCAGCTCCTCGTCGTCG
>NZ_AQQS01000038.1 GCF_002088275.1 Aurantimonas sp. 22II-16-19i | reverse complement strand
CATCGAGACCGTCAAGCACCGCGCGGGATGCCGGAGGCGGACCGTACAAACTAAAAAATTCGGAGGGTCTGCCTCCGGCATCCCGCCGTCCCGCCGGACGGCGCCCTTGGCTGCCCTCGGGCGGCTCGCATCCCCAGCCCCGGCCGCTTTGCGGCGCGGGAACGCGGAGTTGCGTCTTCCGTCGGAAGAGCCTGCCGCAAGCCATCATGCGGGCGTCGTGGAACCGGTCGCGCGGGGGGCGGCCGGGAAAGGCGAAGCCTCACCCGATGACGAAGTAGTAGCCCGCGAGAAACAGCCCCACTGCGATGACGAAGATGCGCACCGCGATCTGCGGCACGCGCCTGGCGATCCAGACGCCGGCATAGCCGCCGAGCGCGACGCCCGGGATCAGCGCCAGGGCACCGGGCCAATGGACCACCCCGCCGGCGACGAAGACGGTGATCGCGACGATGGCGATGACGTTGGCCAAAACGTTCTTGATGGCGTTGAGGCGGTGATAGTCGCCGGCATCGGTGAGGCCCAGCGTCGCCAGCATCATGATGCCCATGCCGGCGCCGAAGAAGCCGCCATAGATCGAGGTGACGAACTGCATCGCCGGCGCCGCGAGGCCCCGCCACTCGCTGGTCGCCGCCGCCTCGCGCGGCTTCGGCTTCAAGAAGGGGCCGGCGGCGAACAGCCCCGTCGCGCCGATCAGCAGCCAGGGCACGGCGGCGGCGAACTGTTCGTTGTTCAGCCACAGGAGCAGCAGCGCCCCGAGGCTCGAGCCGGCGATCGAGGCGACCGCGAGCACCGCGATGCCCCGCCAGATCGACCGGATGTCCTTCAGATAGGGTAGCGTCGAGGTGAAATAGCCCGGCAGCTGGGCGATGGAGGAGGTGGCGTTGGCCGAGATCGGCGGCACCCCGATGAGCGTCAACGCGCCGAAGGAGATGAAGGTGCCGCCGCCGGCGACCGCGTTGATCGCGGCCGCGGCGAAGCCGGCCAGGAAGAGGAGCGCGATGGTGAGGAGGGTCATGGGCCAGAATCAGATGATCATCGGGGGGACGGCCCCCTCATAGGCGATTTCGTCCCGCCATGCGCGGCGCATCCCGCCATCGGGACGGGACGGCGTGGCGCGCCGCGGCAGCCGCCTCAGTCGGTCGGCCTTGCCTGCCGGGCATAGAGCAGCACCAGCGCGATGATGATCAGGCCGAAGACGATGTTCTTGCCGGCCTGGCCGATCTGGGCGATCGACAGGATCGACTGGAGGACGACGACGATCAGCGTGCCGGCGATGGTGCCGACATAGCCGCCGGCGCCGCCCATGATGTTGGTGCCGCCGATGATGACGGCGGCGATCGGTACCAGCAGGTAGTCGTTGCCCATGCCGAGATAGGTCTGCGAGGCGTAGCCGGTGAGGAGGATGCCGCCGATCACCGCGCAGACGCCGGAGGCGACGAAGGCGCCGACATGGACGAGCCTGGTGTCGACGCCGGAGAGGAACAGCGCCGGCTCGTTGTTGCCGGTGGCATAGAGGAAGCGGCCGAAGCGCGAGCGGGAAAGGACGAGGATGGTGACCAGCGCCAGGAACGCCCAGACCAGCGGCGACACCGGGAAGCCACCGAGACTGCCGACGGCGAGGAAGCGCACGACCGAGGGGATCGTCGAATCCGGTGGCTGGCCATTCGTATAGACCATGGTCGCGCCCTCGAGCAGCGCGTTCATGCCGAGCGTCCAGACCAGCGAGTGCAGCCGGAAGACCGCGACCCCGATGGCGTTGACGAGGCCGACGCCGATGCCGACGAGGAGCGCCGCGCCGATGGCGACGCCCATGCCGTAGCCCTGGCCGTAGAGCGTCGCCATCAGGATCGAGGAGAAGGTCAGGTTCCACGGCACCGACAGGTCGATCTGGCCGGTGAGGATGACCAGCGTCTGGCCGATGGCGATGATGCCGATGAAAGTGGCGATCTGCAGCTGCGCCTTGACGTTGGCGAAGGAGGCGAAGGCCGGGTTGAGGATCACCGCGACGACGATGAGGAGCACGAGCAGGACATAGGACACGGCGACGCCGTGGCGGGTGAAGGCGGAGAGGCTCGAGCCGAGCGTCTGCGAGGCGCGGGTTTCGGTGGTCATCGCTCAGCTCCGGAGGACGTGCAGGCGGTTGCGGGCTCTGAGGGTCCAGGCGTTGCCGAACATCAGGACGACGATCAGGATCGCCCCCTGGAAGACGCTCTGGTAGAAGGACGAGACGCCGGCCGCGAACAGCACCGAGATGATGATCGAGATGAAGAAGGCCGCGACGATCGGGCCGAGGGCGAGGCCCCTGCCGCCGCCGAGGATCGCCCCGCCGAAGACCACCGCCGCGACGGAGTTCAGCGTGTAGGAGGTGCCGACGGTGGCATCGCCCGAGGTGGTCTGGGCGGTGAGGAACAGGCCGGCGCAGGCGGCGAGGACGCCGCCGATGACATAGGCGCAGACCAGCGTCCTCGGCACGTTGATGCCGGACATGTGGGCCCCGCCGGGATTGTCGCCGACGGCATAGATCGCGGTTCCGAGCCGCGAGCGCATGATCGGCATGCGGAACAAGAGAGTGACCGCCAGAAGCACGATCAGCGAATAGGGCAGCCAGCCCCAGGCGCCGGTGAGGGTCGAGGCGTAATAGCCCGGCACCGAGCCGCCCGGCTGCGGGCGGATCAGCAGGGCGAGCCCCGAATAGACGTAGAGCGTCGCCAGCGTCACGATGATCGGCTGGATGCGGCCATAGGCGACGAGGACGCCGTTGACGAGGCCGGCCGCCGCCCCGGCCCCGAGGGTGAGGAGGACGACGCCGAAGACGCTCCACGGGCTGTCGCCCATGTAGGTCGCGGCGATCGCGTTGGAGAGGCTGACGATGGCGCCGACGGAGAGGTCGACGCCGCCGGTGAGGACGACGGTCAGCTGGGCGAGCGCGGCCAGCGCCAGCGTCGTGCCCTGGTTGGCGAGGAGGCGGAAGCCGAAGGGCGAGAGGATCAGCGGCTGCTGGACCCAGTAGTAGCCGAGGAGAAGGATCAGGCCGATGATGGCGAGCAGCGAGCTGCGGTAGCGGCGCAGGGTCATTGGGCGGCCTCCGCGATGTCGGGCGTGGCATCCGCCCGCCCCCGCCCGACCCCGAGGGAGGCGGCGAGGATGTCCTGTTCGGTGATATGATCGCCCTCGAGGGTCTGGACGATCCGCCCGTCGTCCATCACCGCGATCCGGTGGCAGAGGCCGATCAGCTCGCTGGTCTCGGTGGAATAGAGGATCACGCCCTTGCCCTCGCGCGTCAGCCCGACGATCAGCTCGTAGAAGGCCTGTTTGGTGCCGACGTCGATGCCCCGCGTCGGATCGTAGAAGAGGAAGATCTCGGCGCCGGTCTCCAGCCACTTGGCCAGCACCAGCTTCTGCTGGTTGCCGCCGGAGAGCGAGCGGGCCGGCAGTTCCATCGAGGCGGCCTTCACCGAAAGCCGCTCCATCATGTGGGAGACGAAGGCCTTTTCCCTCGCCGGGCTGACGAAGCCGAAGCGGCCGAACCGGTCGAGAACCGAGAAGGTGATGTTCTCGCGAACGCTCATCGGCAGAACCAGCCCCTCGGTCTTGCGGTCCTCCGGGATCAGCGCGATGCCGCTCGCCTTGGCGTCCCAGGGGTTTTTGAGCCTCGCCGGACGGCCACGGATGCGAGCCTGTCCGGCAACGCCGCGATAGGCGCCGAAGAGCGCGAGAAGCAGCGTGCCCTGCCCCTGGCCTTCGAGGCCGGCGAGACCGAGCACCTCGCCGGCTTGGAGCGACAGCGAGACCCCCTTCAGGCCGGCGCCGGCGGAAAAGCCGTCGAGCTCCAGAAGCGGCGGATCCTCGCCGCGAACCGCCGTCTTCGCCGGGAACGAACGCTCGACCCTCTGGCCGAGCATCATCTCGACGATCTCGGCGTCGCTCGCCTCGGCGGCCTTCACCGTCGCCACGTGGCGGCCATTGCGGAAGATCGTCATGCGGTCGACGAATTCGCGGATCTCGCTCATGCGGTGGGAGATGAAGATCACCGAGGTGCCGCTGTCGCGCAGCTTGCGCAAGAGCGCGAACAGCCGCTCGACCTCCTTGCGCCCCAGCGCCGACGTCCCCTCGTCGAGGATCAGGAGCCGCGGCTGGCGCGACAGCGCCTTGAAGATCTCGACCAGCTGGCGGTCGGCAAGCGACAGGTCGGCGACTTGCGCGCCGGGCGGGATGTGATCGATGCCGAGGCTCTCGAACAGCGCCCTGACCTCGGCCCGCATCCGGCGCTGGCTGATTTGGCCGAGGAAGCCGGTCGGCTCGTGGCCGATCAGGATGTTCTCGGCAACGGTGAGATGAGGAAACAGCGACAGTTCCTGAAACACCGTCGCGACGCCGTGGCGCACCGCGTCGGCGGGACCGGAGAAGCTGACGGTCTCGCCGGAGATCGCGAGCCTGCCCGCATCGGCGCGCTGGACGCCGCTCAGCACCTTGACCAGCGTCGACTTGCCCGCGCCGTTGGCGCCGAGCAGCGCATGGATCTCGCCGCGATCACAGGCAAAATCGGCCTCCTGCAGCGCATGGACGCCGCCGAAGCTCTTGGAGATCCCTCGAGCTTCCAGCAACGGGCCGCAAGGGGAACGAGGATGGTCGGACCTGGATGTCACGCGAACTCTCCGCCGATCGAAGCGGGCCGGCGCAGGGCGCCGACGCCGCCTCAGGGAGCCGGCGCCGAGCGTTGGGAGCGCCCGGCCCTCCGGCTCGAAGACGAAAGAAACGGATGCCGCGGCGTATCGCGGCACCCGCCCCCGTGGACGGCGCGGCGCGCCGTCAGACCTTCTGCTTCAGGATCTGCTCGGCGGTGAAATCGAGCCCGCAGACGGGAATGGAGATCGGCGTGAAGAAGCTGTCGGGCAGCTCGGGGAAGAAGTCCACGCCGGACTTCAGCGTGTCCGTCGTCGCCGTCGGCAGCGGCGCCGAGACCGACTGCGGCACTTCCTTGCCCTGCAGGATCTCGAGAGCGACCATGATCGACAGGGCCGAGAGCGCCGGCGACTGGCCGATCGACAGCATCGGGAACTTCAGTTCCGACGCCAGCTTGCGGAAGCCGTTCTCCGCCTCGCCGGCGATCGGCGGGATGTCCAGGCCCGCCTGCTGGAAGGCGCGCACCACGCCGGTGTCGCCGCCCTGGCTCCAGACACCGTCGAACTTCGTACCGGAGGCGAGAGCGTTGGCCGTCACCTTCTGGGCGGTGCCATCGTCCCAGTTGCCGTAGATTTCGGTGGTCTCGATGTCGGGATGCTGGCCGAAGACGTCGGTGGCGGCCCGCGTCCGCTCCTGGTCGACGAAGGTTCCGGCGACGCCGCGGACCATCAGCACGTTGCCCTTGCCGCCGGTCTTCTCGACGACGAAATCGGCCCACTGCTTGCCCATGGCGTACTGGTCCTGATTGACCGTCACCGCCTTGTCCGTCGTCACCACGTTGTCGAAGGAGACGACGAGGATGCCGGCATCGGCGGCCTGGTCGATCACCGAGTTGAGGCCCGTCGGCGAGGCGGCGTTGAGGATGATGGCATCGACGCCGGAGAGGATCATCTGGTTGATCTGGGCGATCTGGGCGCTGACCTCGTTGCCCGAACTCGTCGCCTGGAAGCTGGCGATCAGGGGCTTCACCTCCGGGCGCTCCGTATAGGCCTTGGCGATCTGCACCATCTCGGTGCGCCAGGTGTTGCCGATGTAGGAGTTCGACAGGGCGATCCTGAACGGGCCTTCCTTCGCCTCGCGCTGGATCATCTTGGTGTCGGACGCCCAGGGAACGATGCATTCCCCCATGGCCGCGAAGGCCTGACGTCCCATGAGGCCGGACAGGGCCGTCGCTGCGACGCCGCCGGCCAGGCCCTGGATGAACTGTCTGCGCTGCATGCTGGTCTCCTCCCGAGATTGGCCGCGATCCGGCACCGCCTCCCGAGCGGTCATCGACGGATCGGACATCAACGCATACATTATGCACCACACAAACAGGACGTGAAGATGCTTTTCCGCGAGAATGAGCGCGCGGCGCGAGATTCATCTGCCGGTAGGTGTTGGCCCCGAAGGGAGCACGTGCCGATGGCCGTGGAGCGGCAGATCCTCGCCCCGCGGAAGCCCGGCAGAAGGACGACGGATACGTCGACGCTGGCTTCTTCGGCGAGCGAGATCCTGCCCCGCATGCGCTCCCGCCGGCATCCTGGCGCGCCGAGGAGCGGCGCGATGCCGGATGGCCGAAGGACGCAGTCGCCCGTTAGCCCGGCCCGGTTTTTCCTCTTGCGGGGACCCCGCGGGGAAAGGCAGGAAGGGCGCGTTGCACCGCCACTTCGGATTGCCGGCCGGCAGCCCGGCGCCAGCCCTGGAGTTTCCCGATGACCTCGCCCTTCACCCTCGTTCTCGACTCGCAATGCGCCCTCGGCGAATGCCCGGTCTGGGCGCCGGCGGAGAAGGCGCTCTATTTTGCCGACATCAAGGGCATGAAGCTGCATCGCTTCGAGCCGGAGACGGGACAGCACACGATCACCGGACTGTCGGAGGAGATCGGCTGCTTCGCGATCCGCAAGGACGGCGGCTTCGTCGCCGGCCTGCGATCGGGGGTCTGGCAGCTTTCGCCGACGGGCGAGCGCGTCGCCATGCTCGCGCCGAACGCCGAGCCCGTCGCCACCAATCGCTTCAACGACGGACGCACGGACCCGCGCGGCCGCTTCATCCTCGGGACGATCGACGAGAAGAAGGCCGGCGGCACCGCCTCGCTCTACCGCTTCGACCGGCGGGGCCTTCAGGCGATCGAGGGCGGCCTCCTCACCTCGAACGGCCTGGCATTCTCGCCCGACGGCTGCACGATGTACCACTCGGACACGCCGCGCTTCACCATCTATGCCTATGACTACGACGTCGAGACAGGCGAAGCGTCGAACCGACGGGTCTTTGCCGAACTGAAGCCCGAGGGCGAGGATCGCGGGCGGCCGGACGGCGCGGCCGTCGACGCCGAGGGCTGCTACTGGTCGGCCCTCTACGAGGGCGGCCGGGTGCAGCGCTATTCGCCGGCGGGCGAGCTTCTGGCCGAATTTCAGGTGCCGGCGACGTGCACGACCATGGTCGCCTTCGGCGGCGCGGACCTCAGGACCCTCTACGTCACCTCGGCAAGGGACGGCCGGCCGGCGGAAGAGCTCGAGCGGCTGCCGCATTCCGGCGGCGTCTTTTCCATGCGCACCGAGGTGCCCGGGCTGCCGGAGCCGCTGTTCGATCCGCAGGTCTGACCGGCAATGATGAAAGGCCCGCTCTTGCGAGCGGGCCTTGCGGTAGGATCAGTCTTGTCGCGCGACATCTTCAGACATCGGACGTGGCCGCCGCTCAGTCGACGAAGGCCCGCTCGACGACGTAGGTGCCGGGCTTGTTGTTGGCGCCTTCCTCGAAGCCTCTCGCCTGGAGCAGGCCCTCGATCTCGCGCAGCATCGCCATGGAGCCGCAGATCATCGCCCGGTCGGTCTCGGGATTCAGCGGCTCGATGCCGAGGTCGGTGAACAGCTTGCCGTTCTCGATCAGGGTGGTGATCCGGTGGCCCCTCGTCTCGCCCTCGCGGGTGGCGCTGGCGTGGAACATCAGCTTGTCGCCGACGAATTCGCTCATCAGCTCGTCGGACTTGGTGTTCTCGACGAGTTCGCGGCCGTAGTTCAGCTCGGCGTTCTCGCGGCAGGTCTGGGTGAGGATCACCTGCTCGAACTTCTCATAGGTCTCGGGATCGCGGATGACCGAGGCGAAGGGGGCGATGCCGGTTCCGGTCGAGAACAGGAACAGGCGCTTTCCGGGAATGAGAGCGTCGTGCACCAGGGTGCCGGTCGGCTTCTTGCGCATCAGCACGGTGTCGCCGGGCCGGATCTTCTGGAGATGCTCGGTGAGCGGGCCGCCCGGCACCTTGATCGAGAAGAATTCCAGCTCCTCGTCCCAGGCCGGGCTGGCGATCGAATAGGCCCGAAACACGGGTTTCGCCGCGTTCGGCAGGCCGATCATCACGAATTCGCCGGAGCGGAAGCGGAAGCTCGCCGGCCGGGTCATGCGGAAGGAGAACAACCGGTCGGTATAGTGCTTCACCGACGTTACCGTCTCGGCAAAGACGCCTGCGGGGATCGGGAATGCCGCCGTCTCTTCACTCGTCGCGACTGAACTCATGCCAAATGCCTCTCTCATCGTCGTCATCTGCCGCGCGGCTCCGCCGCCTCACGCAGCGGCTTGCGGCCCCTGCCATCCCTAGATGGCGGCCGCGCCGAATTCTCCCGGCTGTATGATTGCGATGCCAGGGTGCGGTCAATCCGGCAGAACATAGTTGCTGCGGCGCGAAACCGCAGCGTCTGCCGTTTCAAAAAAACCCTCCGGCATGGAAAAATGGACCAGCTGCGCTCGCAACGGCGATCCGCAGGCACCGGCACGACCTCGAAAAGCCGCTCGCCTCGCATGCCGCAGCATCGGCGCCGTGTCGGGAGATGCGCCCGCGCCAGACCAAAACGACCGGCGCAGCGCCGTCGATGGCAACTCGCCCCTCGCTGCAGGGTCTGGCGGCCCGTGCCGCAGGCGTCACGGGGCGCACTGCCCGGCCAGGTCGAAGGCAGCCGGCCGGCAGTGCGCCGACCGGCCGAAACGTGGAGGATCCCGGAGCACGCTGCCCCGGGATCCTCGCCGCAGGCTCGATCAGAAGCGGAAGGTGAAGTCCGCCCGCGCCTTGCTTTCCGACGCGTCGCCGGAGAACTCGCCGTGATAGGACACGCCGAAGTCTGCGCTGTCGCTGAGCTTCATGCCGACGCCGACGGAGACCTTCGCGGCATCGCGGCCGATCGGAGCGCCCTCGACGGTGAAGCTGCCCCCATTGGAAAGCGTCATCCGGGCCTCCGGCTCGAGATCGCCGAAGGCATGCCGCCAGCCGGCCATGGCGTCGACGGTCAGCGCCGTCCCTGCGAGATTGAAATCCCCCGATGCCCTGAGGCCCACCGTGGTGAAGGTGGCCTGAGCGTCCCCATCTTCGCCCGAGAGCGCTGCGGCGCCGCCGGTTTCGGAGAAGTCGTCCGTCGACACGATCGCATGGGACAGATTGACGAAGGGCGCCAGCTCCGAGGTCTCGCTCAATGCCAGGCTGTAGCTGGCCTCGCCGAAGAACTGCGTCACGCCGGCATCGTAGTCGGCCTCAAGCTTGTCGGAGAAGCCGCCGAAGTTGAGCGAGCGCTCCGTATCGACCTGGCTGAAGCTGTAGGCCGCGCCCGCCTTCACCGAAACTCCACCGAGACCGGTGCGGCCGTATATGCCGACATGGTAGCTGTCGATGTCGGCCGAGCCGGCATTGCCGTCGCTGTCGAGGGACGAGCGTCCCCAGCCGGTCATCAGGCCGAGAAGCAGGTTGTCCGCCACATAGCCGTCGCCGCCGAAGAAGACGCCGCCGCCGTTCAGGTCGTAGGACGCGGTGTTGTCGTTGCCGTCGAACTGGCCGAAGGCGCCGTAGCCCGAGGTCCAGATCCCGGTATTGCCGGCGCTCATGCGGTCGAGAACCGTGTCGCTGACGATCCGGGAATTGGAGAGCAGCGCCGACTGGACGCTGCCGTGCAACTCGCCCGAGACCTGGTCGAAGGCGTCGCGGGCATCGGCCTCATTCATGAACAGAACGGCATTGTAGAGGGCGAGGCTGGCCGATCCCGCCGTCTGGTCGAGCGCGTCGAGCCCTGCGGCTGCGGCGCGCTGGTTGGCGGTCTGCGCCGCCGTGGTGAAGGCCTTGCCGCCCCAGGTGGACAGGCGCAGCGTCACGTCGGTCGCGGTGTAGAAGAGCTTGGAGTCGATGAAGGCGGAGTCGATCAGCAGGCTGCCGAACTCGCCGGTCACGTTGCCCGCGGTCAGGAACGTATAGCTCTGTCCCGCCGCATAGCTCACCGTCTTGTCGAGGGCGATGGCGTTGACCGTCGCGCCGTCGATCGCGGCTGTGCCGCTGACGATGGTGCGGTCGGAGCTGCCATTGCTGGCGAGTTCGAGGTCGTAGGTGGAACCGGAGGCGAGCGTCAGGTCACCATTGACGGTGAGCGTGCCGATCGACTTGCCGGGTGCCAGACGGCTGCCGTCCTTCAGCGTCACGCTGCCGACAGTGCCGATGCCGCCGAGGATGCCAGCGCTTTCGATCTCGAGCGCCCCGCCCCAGGAACCGTCGACGGAGAAGCGTCCGCCGCTGACCAGCGTCGTGCCGGTGAAGCCCGAGCCGTCGCCGGTATAGAGGAGGTTGCCGGTGCCGCGCTTGTCGAAGCTGCCGGTGCCGGAGACGTCGTTGGCCATCGTGCTGTCGACGAGGGTGTTGACCACCAGCTCACCGTCCGCATCGACCTCGATATCGCCGGTGCCGAAGGCCTGGCCGTTGGTGCCGACCAGCATGCCGCCGGCAACGTGGGTGCCGCCGGTATAGGTGTTGAGGCCGGTCAGCATCAGCGTGCCGGTGCCGTCCTTGGTCAGCTTGCCGGCGCCGCTGATGTCGTTGCGCCAGGCATCGAAGGCGTTGAAGCCGTCGAGCTCCTTGTCCATGGTGACGGTGACGTCTTCCCAGAAGGCGCCGTAGCCGTCGGCCGCGGCGAACAGGTTGAGACGGCCGTAGCCTTCCGGATCGTCCATCACCGGCAGTCCCGAAGGCAGGCCGGTCGTCGCCAGGACCGCGCGCCGCTGGTCCGCCGTCAGATAGGGCATGCGGGTTTCCAGAAGGACTTCGGCGCCCTTCGGAACGTGCATCGGCTGGTCGGTGGCGCCGATCGGCGCGAAGCCGTAGGTGAGGCGCTCGGCGACATAGGCGGCGTTGGCCTCGCGGTCGGCGAAGCGATCGACCGACAGGTCCCCGTCATGGGCGGCGACATAGAGATCGGCCGCCGTCGCGGAATCGGTCTCCTTCATCAGCCAGGCCTGGGCCTGCTCGTAGGCGTCGTGCTTCAGGTCCTGCCAGTTGAAGCCGTCGTCGCCATTCTCGCGGTTGAGGTTGTAGACGACGGAGGCGATGCCCAGCATGCGGCCGCCGATGACGTCGAGCGGGGAGTGCATGCCGGCGAGAATGCGACTGTCGCCCATCGACACGGCGCGCGTCACCAGCTCCTGGAAGCGCTGCGGCACCATGTAGGCAAGGGCGAGCGAATCGCGCCAGGCTTCGGCCGTGTGACCGCTCGGGAAGCCGCCGTCCTTGACCGGCGTCGAGCTCTTGGCGGGCTCCAGCGTCGGCACGACGGAAACCTCGTCCGACCAGCGCCAGGGGCGGGCATATTTGAAATAGCGCTTCGAGGGCTCGGTCGAGGCGTGGTAGCCCATCCGGCCGACCAGCTCGACGGCGATGCCGAGATCCTCGTTGCCTTCCCACCAGCCGGCGCCGTTGTTGTTGCCCTCGTCGTCATACTTGACGGTGGTGGCATCGTCGGCGACGCCGAGGATCGTCGTGTACTGCTTGCTGCCCTTGACCCAGGCTTCCTGGAGCGGCCCGAGGCCGGTCAGGACGCTGTAGCCCTTGGCCCGGCGGTCATCCAGATAGGCGTCCTCGGCTTCCTGGGCGGTGCGGTTCCGGGTAACATCGATGACGTACTGGATGTTGTAGTCGTGCACGGCCTGGTTCAGGACCTTGCCGTCCGTCGCGCTGCCGGGAATGCCATCCCAGTCGGTCCTCGGGACGGCGGGATATCCGTAGCCGGCGTCGATGGCGTTGTCGGCATCGACATAGGGCGTGCGCGGCTGCCAGATCTGCAGGAAACCGCTCAGCAGCCTGACCGCTGCGTTGGTTTCCGCGGTCGCATAGCGCGGGTCGTTGCGTTCGTTGGAGTATCCCGTGTCCATGAAGGCCGGGACGTCCTTGTTCAGATAGGCTTCCTGCGCCAGGGCGATGGAAGGACAGGCGGTGAGCAGGACGGCGAGCGCCGTCGAGACTTTGAGCTTTTCGATGTCAGACAATGCAGATCCCCTCAATAGACTGTGTTCGAACAGTCAGCGAGGCTGCCTACATCGGTTTGGTAACATCCCTGTGATGCATATAAGCGCTTGAATCGCATGGACTTATCGGCACGAAATCGAAACGGCCGAGCCATGTCCGGCCGTTGCGATTCGCATCGGCTATCGCGGCGACGGGGACTTCTATGCGGGCCGGGATGCGGCCGCCCGCACCGAACGACTTTGAGCATAGGCCTCGGCCGTCCTGCGGCCAGGAGATGGTCGGACGGAGCCGTTCGTCGTCGACGGCTCCGTCGCGTGAGCTGGCGACGGTCTCAAGCCGCCTCGTCGACCGCCTCGCTGGCCCGCGGCTTCGGCACGTAGTTCAGCACCGGGGCGAGCCAGCGCTCGACCTCCTCGACGCTCATTCCCTTGCGCTTCGCATAATCCTCGACCTGGTCGCGCTCGACCTTGGCGACGCCGAAATAATGCGAGTCCGGATGGCCGATATAGAGCCCCGAAACCGACGAACCCGGCCACATGGCGAGGCTTTCGGTCAGCTTCACGCCGATTTCCTTCTCGGCGTCGAGCAGCTCGAACAGGGTCAACTTCTCGGTGTGGTCGGGCTGGGCCGGATAGCCCGGCGCCGGGCGGATGCCGGCATAGGGCTCGGCGATCAGCTCTTCCGGCGTATAGGTCTCGTCGGACGCGTAGCCCCAGAGCTCGCGGCGCACCATCGCATGCATCCGCTCGGCGAAGGCCTCGGCGAAGCGATCGGCCAGCGCCTTGACCATGATCGAGGCGTAGTCGTCATTGGCCTTGGCAAAGCGGTTGGAGATCGCCTCCTCCTCGATGCCGGCGGTGACGCAGAAGCCGCCGACATAGTCGGGGCGGCCGCTATCCTGCGGCGCGACGAAGTCCGACAAGGCAAGGTTCGGCCGGTCGCCGCGCTTGGTCAGCTGCTGGCGCAGGGTGAAGAAGGTCGCGCGATCCTCCTTGCGCGTATCGTCGGTGAAGACGCGGATGTCGTCGCCGACGGCATTGGCCGGCCAGAAGCCGACGACGGCCTTCGGGATGAACCACTTCTCCTCGACGATCTGCTTCAGCATCGCCTGAGCATCGGCGAACAGCGAGCGCGCCGTTTCGCCCTGACGCTCGTCCTCGAGGATCGCCGGGTAGCGCCCCTTCATCTCCCAGGTCTGGAAGAACGGCGTCCAGTCGATATGCGCGGCGAGATCGGCGAGATCGAAGTCCTGATAGACCTTGGTGCCGAGGAAGGACGGCGCCTTCACCTCGTAGCCGGACCAGTCGATCTTCATCGCATTGGCGCGGGCGGAAGCGAGGCTCAGGCGCTTCTTGTCGCGCTCGGATCGCTCGTGGGCCTCGGCGACCTTCTTGTACTCCTCGCGGATGCCGGCGATCGTCTTGTCGCGGGTCTCCTCCGACAGAAGGCTCGAGACGACGCCGACGGCCCTCGATGCGTCGGTGACGTAGACGCTCTGGCCGCGCTCGTATTGCGGGTGGATCTTCACCGCCGTGTGGACGCGGCTGGTCGTCGCCCCGCCGATGAGGAGGGGGATGTCGAAGCCCTCGCGCTCCATCTCGGAGGCGACATGCACCATCTCGTCGAGGGACGGGGTGATCAGGCCGGACAGGCCGATGATGTCGACCTTCTCGCGTTTGGCCGTTTCGAGGATCTTCGCCGCCGGAACCATGACGCCGATGTCGATGACCTCGTAGTTGTTGCAGGCGAGGACGACGCCGACGATGTTCTTGCCGATGTCGTGGACATCACCCTTCACCGTAGCCATCAGCACCTTGCCGGCATTCTTGCGCTGCTCGCCGCCGAGAAGACGCTTCTCCTCCTCCATGTAGGGCAGGAGAAGGGCGACGGCCTGCTTCATGACGCGGGCGGACTTCACCACCTGGGGCAGGAACATCTTGCCGGCGCCGAACAGGTCGCCGACGATGTTCATGCCAGCCATCAGCGGGCCTTCGATGACGTGCAGCGGCCGCTCGGCGGCCTGGCGGGCCTCCTCGGTGTCGACGTCGATATATTCGGTGATGCCGTTGACGAGGGCGTGGGCGAGGCGGTCGTTGACCGGCTTCTCGCGCCAGGAAAGGTCCTTCTCCTTGGCCTTGCCGCCGCCCTGGCCCTTGTAGCGCTCGGCCAGTTCCAGCATGCGCTCGGTCGGATCGCTGCCATCGGCCGGCTTGCGGTCGAGGATCACGTCCTCGCAGGCCTCGCGCAGCTCCGGATCGATCGAGTCGTAGACGGCGAGCTGGCCGGCATTGACGATGCCCATGTCCATGCCCGCCTGGATGCAGTGGTAGAGGAATACCGCATGCATCGCCTCGCGCACGGCCTCGTTGCCGCGGAAGGAGAAGGACAGGTTGGAGACGCCACCCGAGATGTGGGCGTGCGGCAGGGTTTTGCGGATGGTGCGGGTCGCCTCGATGAAGGCGACGCCGTAGCCGTTGTGCTCCTCGATACCGGTGGCAATGGCGAAGATGTTCGGATCGAAGACGATGTCCTCGGGCGCAAAGCCGGCTTCCTCGGTCAGGAGCTTGTAGGCCCTGGTGCAGATCTCGACCTTGCGCTCGTAGGTGTCGGCCTGGCCCTGGCTGTCGAAGGCCATGACCACCACCGCCGCGCCGTAGCGCTGGATCAGCCTGGCCTGGGCGAGAAAGGCCTCCTCGCCTTCCTTCATGGAAATCGAATTGACCAGCGCCTTGCCCTGGACGCATTTCAGGCCCGCCTCGATCACCTCGAACTTCGAGGAATCGATCATCACCGGTACCTTGGCGATGTCCGGCTCGGCGGCGACGAGGTTGAGATAGTCGACCATCGCCTGCTTGGAGTCGATCAGGCCCTCGTCCATGTTGATGTCGATGATCTGGGCGCCGTTTTCGACCTGCTGGCGCGCGACCTCGAGAGCCGCCGGATAGTCGTTGTCCTTGATCAGCTTGCGGAAGCGGGCCGAGCCGGTGACGTTGGTGCGCTCGCCGACATTGACGAAGGGAATGTCGGAGGTGAGCGTGAAGGGCTCGAGGCCCGACAGCTTCATCAGCGGCTTGACCGTCGGGATCTGCCGCGGCTTGTAGGCCTTCAGCATCTCGGCGACGGCCTTGATGTGGTCCGGCGTCGAGCCGCAGCAGCCGCCGACGACGTTGACGAGGCCTTCTTTGGCAAAGACCTCGACTTCCCTAGCCATCGCCTCCGGGCTCTGGTCGTATTCGCCGAATTCGTTCGGCAGGCCGGCATTGGGATAGGCGCAGACGAAGGTGTCCGCCGCATGGGAGATCTCGGCCAGATGGTCGCGCATCGCCGCCGCGCCGAGGGCGCAGTTGAGACCGATGGTGAAGGGCTTGGCATGACGCACCGCGTGCCAGAAGGCCGTCGGGGTCTGGCCGGAGAGCGTGCGGCCGGACAGGTCGGTGATCGTGCCGGAGATCATCACCGGCAGGCGCACGCCCTTTTCCTCGAAGATCTCCTCGCAGGCGAAGATCGCCGCTTTCGCATTCAAGGTGTCGAAGATCGTCTCGATCAGGACGAGATCGGCGCCGCCGTCGATCAGGCCGCGCAGCTGCTCGCCATAGGCGATGCGCAGGTCGTCGAAGGTGACGGCCCGGTAGCCGGGATTGTTCACGTCCGGCGAGATCGAGGCGGTGCGGTTCGTCGGGCCGAGGGCGCCGGCGACGAAGCGGCGCCTGCCGTCGGTCTGCTCGGCGCGGATCGCCGCGCGTCGCGCCAGCCGGGCGCCGTCGCGGTTCAGCTCGTAGACCTGATCTTCCATCTGGTAGTCGGCCTGGGCGATCGTCGTCGAGGAGAAGGTGTTGGTCTCCAGGATGTCGGCGCCGGCGATGGCATAGGCGTAGTGGATGTCCTCGATGGCCTGCGGCTGGGTCAGATTGAGGAGATCGTTGTTGCCCTGCAGATGGCATTCGCAGGCCCCGAAGCGGTGGCCGCGGAAATCGTCCTCGCCGAGGCCGAGGAGCTGGATCTCGGTGCCCATCGCGCCGTCGAGGATGAGAATGCGTTCGCTGGCGGCCTGTTTCAGCGCTGCGGCGGCTTCGGACGGATTGCGGCCTTCGGTCATCGGCCCGAAGAGCTGTTCGGTCGTGGAAGTCATGAGCGTCGCTTATCCTTCTGGGTCGCCGTCCACATCACATAAAGATATTCTTATGTCAACAAATCGACCGGGAGATCGGCGTTGCAAACGCCGCTCCTGCCGATGGCGAGGTGCACCGTCCCGGTGAGCGCGGCTGGCGGGTCGCCGCAGTCGCCCCTGATCCTGAGGTGCGAGCGGAGCGAGCCTCGAAGGGCGAGGGGCGCCCGGCACCCGCCTTCCCGCCTGGTGCAAAACGCCTCGTCACCGTGGAGCCACGCCCTCGCCCTTCGAGGCTCCCCGAGCTTCGCTCGGCTCGAACCTCAGGATGAGGGCGACTGCGAGGGCAGCGCTCAGATCCGCGACAGTGTCGCCTTGTCTTCCTCACCATCGAAAAACACTTCAAGCGCCTGCCCGAAGAGCTCGTCTCTCGGATCGGCGCGGTGAAACAGCGTCATCGAGGAGTGGAACTTCATGTCGTCCGGCGAGCCGAAGATCGCATGGACGGTGCTGTCGGGGTGGGCGAGGACGGCGGCGGTGCATTCGGCCAGGCGTCGGCCGAGAAGCTCGTGGGCGAGATAGTCCTTCGCCTCGTCCAGCGACTGGATCGCGTAGCGCTGTGCCATCGGCGAGGAGCCGAGCCCGGCGATCTGCGGGAAGACGAACCACATCCAGTGGCTCTGCTTGTTGCCGGCCTGAAGCTCGGCCAGCGCCCGGTGATAGACCGGTGCCTGGGCCTCGACGAAACGGTTCAGCGACATGGGCCCTCTCCCTCCAGCGTCCGCGCCCGGGCGGACCACGAAGCTCAACGCCGAAGTCGGAACGGCCGTTCCTGCGGCGCCCGCGCTACAGCCGCTTCTCGAAGAAGAAGTCCGGATAGGGATCGTCGTTGAACCGGTCGATCTCGGTCCAGCCGGACTTGCGATACATGGCGATCGCCTCGGGGAGCGCCTTGTTGGTGTCGAGCCTCAGGAGCGGGATGCCGAGCTCCCGGGCGAGCGCTTCGACCCGGTCCATGATCTTCCAGGCCAGCCCCAGGCCGCGTGCCGAGGGCGCCACCCAGAGCCGCTTCACCTCGGCGTATTCAGGGCATGTTCCCTTCAGCCCGACGCAGCCGACCGGCATGTCGTCGGAGAAGGCGACGAGGAAGGCGCCGCGCGGGCGCACCATGGTCTCGGCGTCTGGGTCGGCGGAGAGCGTCACGTCGAAGCCGCGGTCGAAGCGCCGGCCGAGTTCGGCGTAATATTCGCCGAGGCAATGGCGGGCGACCGCCGATCGCGGATCCATCTCCCGCAATTCGATCTGGTCGCGGCCGAAAGCCGAGGCGACAAGATCCATCGCCGCCAAGAGGGCGTCCGGGTTGGCGTGACGCGCGAGCGCCCGCTCCGCCCGCTGGTTCGACAACGCCTCATAAGCGGCGAATTCGGCTTCGCCCGCCGGGGTCAGGGCGACGACCCGCCGCCTTCCGTCGCCCGGATGCGGCGTCGTTGCGACCAGCCCTTCCTCTTCGAGGCCGCGCAACAGCCGGCTGACCAGCCCCGAATCGAGATCGAGATAGGCGCGGATCTCGCCGACGTCGCACTTGCCGTGGCCGATGGCATTGAGCACCCGGGCGACGCCGAGCGGTCGGCCGCGCCCGAGAAAGGACTGATCGAGCGCGCCGACCTCGGTAACGACGGCGCGGGCGAAACGGCGAAAGCGGGAGGTCGGGTCGAGATGCATGATAGCTGACTTAAGTCAGACAAATCGTCCCGGCAAGCGAAATCGCGCTGGTGGAGAGGAGCCCGTCCGGTCGTGCCGAACGCGTTGCGCCTCCAGTCGTCCGCTCCGGCCGCCCGCTCCGCTCTTTCTCAGCGGATCGGTTCGTGCACCGTCACCAGCTTCGTGCCGTCCGGAAAGGTCGCCTCGACCTGGACGTCATGGATCATCTCGGCGATGCCTTCCATCACCTGGTCCCGGCTGATCACCCTTGCCCCCGCCTCCATCAGATCGGCGACGCTGCGGCCGTCCCTCGCGCCCTCGACGACGAAGTCGGTGATCAGGGCGATGGCTTCGGGATGGTTGAGCTTGACGCCGCGCTCCAGTCGCTTGCGGGCGACGACGGCCGCCATGGAGACGAGGAGCTTGTCCTTTTCGCGGGGGGTGAGCTGCATCTTGGCTTCCTTGAGGATGGTCGGAGCGTCAGAGCGACCATATCCGCGGGACGGCGGTCTTTGCCAGTGCCGCGATGGCCGGAACCAGCCGCCGCCGCAGGAGATAGCCGGAGGGGGCGACGATGCGCGCGACGATCAACCCGTCGACGAGGCTGGCGCCGCCGGCCTCGCCGATCACCGTGCGCAGGTCTTCGATCAGGGTCTCGGGCGCCTCGCGGCGCGCGACGAGGGTGGCGAAGGCGCGGTTGCCGGCAAGGGAAGCCGCGGCTCGGGTCTGTTCGGCGATCGCACCGTCGAGGCGCGTCTCCTCGGCGAAGATCAGTCTGCCGCCGACGCGGATGCGCCAGCTCTCGCGGAAGGAGCCGTTGGCCACGTCCTCGCCCATCATCTCGCGGCCGAGAATGACGCTTTCGGAGATGACGAAGCCGGCGTCAGTCGCCGCATCGAGGTCCAGCCGGCGGGACAGGGCACCCTCGTCGAAGAGGATCGTCTCCTGCGGCAGCCAGGCGAGAAAGCCGCCCTCGCCCACCCTCAGCCGCGTCGTCACCCTCGCCTCGTCAGAGCTCGCCCGGTAGATCCGCTCGCAGGCCTGGGTGGTGACGGAGAGGCTCGCGCCCGCACCGACGGCAAAGCCCTGGTCCAGCCGGTCGCCGCCGGTCAGCCCGCCGGAGGTGTTGATCAGCACGGCTTCGCTGGTCACGCCGGCGACCCTGGGAAAGCGCAGTTTCAGGCAGCCGGCCTGATGAAGATCCGCAAGCCTCGTCCGGCCGTCCGCAAGCTTGACCTTCAGCTCGAGGCGCCCTTCGGCGCGCTGCAGACGTTGCGGCGCTACCGGCTCTGCGCCCGAAGCGGCGGCGAGGCCGCAGACGGGGCCGGGATTGCCGTCATTCATGAGCGCATGATGTCCCAAGGATCGTCGTTGCGGCCGGCCGACTTCCTGAGCGGAGACGGCCTTCCTGCGTGCCGGCAATCTATCCAGCGGCCCGGGCGATGGAAAGCGTCCCGGAAGAGCGAACCGAAGCGCCCTCTCCTATCGCCGCCCCTGGCCGCTGATCCTGGCGACGGCGTCGTCGACGAGCCGGTTGGCGACCTGCATCCTGATCGTCGCCTGGGCGCGGTAGAGCATCGGCATGCGGTCGGGGTGATTCTTGCGGGCGAAGTTGCGGCGCGCGTCGAGGAGGTCCTTCACCGAACTGGCGGTCAGGATATTCAACTCCCGGGCGATCTCGTAGGGGTCCGTGCTCGGTGCGCCCGGCGGCGGCGGCGGCGCGTCCTCGCGGTCCTTGGCATAGGCCGCCTTCGCCTCGGCCGCCGAACCCTTCGTGGCTTCCGTCGGTCCCGGATCCTGAGCCCGCCCGCCCGGCCGGGGCTGACGGGGGGGCTCGGCCGCCTCCTCCCGGCTGGCCGGCCTTTCCGGCTGCGGCCGGCGCGGCGGCTCCGGTGCCTTCGCCGATGCCGGTGCCTTCGCGGATGCCGGCGCCGGCGGATCGAAATCGGAGAAGTCGTCCTCGTCCGGCAGGTCCTCATAGGCCGCCCGCGCGGCGGCCGCGCTGGCGACGCTTCCGGCCAGCTTCGGCCCGCGCCGGATGCCGATCACCGACATCACGCCGGTCGACGCCCGGCCGAACACGGTCCGCCAGCCCCTGTCTTCATGCTTGGCGACGACCCCTTCCAGGATCGCCTCGAACGACTGGTCCACCATGATACGCGGTGCTTCTCGCTGTGCGATACTCTGCGCCACCATGCGGCCGGTCTCGTGAAGCTTTCGTAAAACTGGATCAGTCCGCGAGGCTGACGGGTTCGGGTCGGCCCGAGCCTCAGGATCCGGCCGGGCAGGCGCGACGGGAAGCTGGCCGGGACCGGGAGGGGACCGAACGGGTCCGGGTGAGGGCCGTGAACATTTCGCTCCCCCGGCGCCGCGTCAGGGTCTATACCGCGCCGCGAGCGAAACGCTGACGCGAGGGATTGGCGATGCGGACGGTCTATGTGAACGGCGTCTTCTGCCCGGAGGACGAGGGCAGGATCTCGATCTTCGATCGCGGCTTTCTCTTTGCCGACGGCGTCTACGAGGTGGTCAGCGTCCTCGACGGCAAGCTCATCGACTTTGCCGGCCACATGGCGCGGCTCGCCCGCTCGCTGGGAGAACTGTCCATGCCGGCCCCGGCGGACGAGACCGCACTCCTGGCCATCCACCGCGAACTGCTCGCCCGCAACCAGCTGGCCGAGGGGGCGGTCTACATGCAGGTGACGCGCGGTGTCGCCGACCGGGACTTCCTGTTCCCGCCGGAGGACACGCCGCCCTCCCTCGTCCTGTTCACCCAGGCGGGCAGCCTGCGCGACAAGCCCGCGGCCCGGACCGGCCTTCGGGTCGTGACGGTGCCCGATCTGCGCTGGGCGCGCCGGGACATCAAGACCGTGCAGCTGCTCTATTCGTCGATGGCGAAGACCGAGGCGAAGCGTCGCGGCGCCGACGACGCATGGCTGGTGGAGGACGGCCGCGTCACCGAAGGCTCGTCCAACAACGCCTATATCGTCGACGCCTCCGGCCGGCTGATCACCCGCCCCCTGTCCCACGCGATCCTGCCGGGCATCACCCGCACCGCCGTATTGCGGCTGGCCGGGGAAGCCGGGATTGCCATCGAGGAACGGGCCTTCACCGTCGAGGAAGCGCTCGCCGCGCGCGAGGCCTTCATCACCTCCGCCTCCAGCTTCGTCCTGCCGGTGGTGGAGATCGACGGCCAGCCGATCGGCGACGGCCGTCCGGGCGAGATCGCCGGGAGGCTGCGCGAGATCTACATCGAGGAAGCGCTGAAGACGGCGATCTGACGAAGGGCAGGCGGAGAGCCGACGTCGGCCCGAGGCCGACCGAAAGGCCGGGCAAAGGTCACCGCTCGGCCGCGGCCTCGCCGTCGCCGCGGGGCGGGACCGCCTTCAGATAGGCGGCGATCGCCGCGCGATCCTCATCGGTCAGCTTCGCCATGTTCTCCTGCACCTCGACCATCGGCCCGCCGACGGAATCGAAATCCGGCGTGAAGCCGCTTTCGAGATAGTAGGCGATGTCTTTCTCCGACCAGGAGCCGATGCCGGCTTTGGCCGGCGTGATGTTCGGCACGCGGCCCCGGCCCTCGGGGTTCGGCGCGCCCGCCAGCCATTCGCCGGTCTCGAGGCCGCCGGCCCCGGCGAAGCCGCGCGGCGTGTGGCATTCGCCGCAATGGCCGGGCCCCTCGACCAGGTATCGGCCGGCATGGGCGGCTTCGGAGGCATCGGCCGGCAGGTCGGCGACGGGCGAGCCGTCGCCGAGAAAGGCGAGCTTCCACAGGCCGACGGCCGGACGGATGTTGAACGGAAAGGTCAGCTCGTTCGCCGGAGCCTTGCCGGCCACCGGCGGCAGCGTCTTCAGATAGGCGAAGAGGTCGGCGACGTCCTCCTTCGTCATCCGCACATAGGAGGTGTAGGGGAAGGCCGGATAGAGGTGGCGCCCCTCTGGATCGACGCCGCGCTGGAGCGCGTTGGCGAAGTCGGCGAGCGACCACCCGCCGATCCCGTCATCGGGATGCGGCGAGATGTTCGGCCCATGGAAGATGCCGAAATCGGTCTTCAGCGGATCGCCGCCGGCAAGCCTCAGCCCGTCCTCGCCCTCGGCCCTGGAGGGCGCATGGCAGGAGACGCAGCCGCCGGCCCAGAAGATCCGCTCGCCCCGCACAGCGTCGCCGCTGCCCTCCGCCGCGATCTGGTCGGGACCCAGCCGCTGGGGCAGGGTCAAGAGCTTGAACCCTCCCGCCCCTGCCAGCACCACGACGAAGACGCCGATCAGGATGTTGTTGAGCATGGGACGGTTTCGGCTCCGCAATTTCCGGCTTCGAACGGCTCGCAACGTCCGCAATGCGTAGCCATGCGTCAACCGGCTTCACCGCGGCGATCCTTCACATCAGCGTGGCGGCTTTGCTCGGGCTCTTGTGAAAGCAGCTGTGGATCGGAGGAAGAAAAAAGGCCCGCGAACGATCGTCCGCGGGCCTCTCCATAGCGTGTCGTTAGACGCCGGGCTGTCAAGCGTGCGCCATTCGGCGGCCTAACCATTGCCGGCAAGCCGGTAGCGGTTGGCGCAGCCAGAGGAACACCAGAGGAGGAGACTTCGGCTTTTTCTTCCGGTCTCTCCGTTATTCCCGCCGGCAACCGGCTTCCGCTCCTGCACTCAACCGTAAACCGCCGGCGATGCGCAGGAATCAGATCCGCCCGAGCACGAGCACGAGCAGGACGGGGACGGCGACAAGCACCAGCCCGAGGATGCGCGACGGGCCATAACCCCAGCCGCCCGAACAGCCCCAGGTCGGCAGGGCGCAGACCAGCAGCAGGATGACGATGAGGATCGTGTCGAGGCTCTTGCTGGAATTCCTTCAGACAGACTTATAATCCATCACAAACCTTTGAACGCGAATTGCGTTCCCGCGACGCAGAACCCGGACCGACCGGCCCGGCCGTTACTCGCAGCGGGTTCCAGGGTCGCCGCTACGGTCGTCCGCTGCATCCGGCGGGGATCAGCGGCCATGTCATCATTCCGGTTTTTCGGCAGGGCGCGGCGATGGCCGTCATGCCGGCCCGAATCCGCCGATCGCGACGAAGACCGCCATCAACAGGAAGACGATCCCCAGAACCATCGTCGGGCGATAGCCCCACTGCCGCGAGTAGGGCCATGCCGGCATCACCGCGATCAGCGCCAGAAACACGATGACGACGATGATCGGTCCGTATCCAACGATCATTCTGAACTTCCTCTTTCACGTGGCCTCACTGCCGGACGCGGCATGGCAAGGCGAATTCCCGGTCGGCCTCGATCGATGCCTTCGGCGATCGTGTGGACCGTTTCGGAACTTTGGCTCTCTGCGACTTTCGTCTAGCCCCCGTTCCGGCAACCGGCCCCGGCGCCGGAAACGCCGCCGGTCTCGCCCCTTTGCCGGACGGATCTTCCATTGCCGTCGGCCCCGGGCTCCAGCCCGGACGAGCCCATTCGAAACTTGTCAACGCTCTGGATTCATTGCCATTTCTTCAGAACATGGCAGCAGGTCGGCGTCCCGCCGCAGGCCCCCATGAGGCGGATGCCGGGCAGCCGGTGCAACATTGCAGTGCAGCAACGACGAGCGCCGACTTTTTTCACAGCCAAGACTTGCCACGCGCATGGCTGCCATGGAATTCATCATGCACACGGACGCGGCGCTCCTGACGAACGATGCCGCGCCGCTCGCCCTGATCAAGAAGAACCGGCACAAAGGCGGTCGATGGAATATTTTCTGCAGCAATTGATCAACGGGGTCACCCTCGGGTCGATCTACGGGCTGATCGCCATCGGCTATACGATGGTCTACGGCATCATCGGCATGATCAATTTCGCCCATGGCGAGATCTTCATGATCGGCTCCTTCATCGCGCTGACCGTCTTCCTGGCGCTGGCGGCGATCGGCATCACCTTCCTGCCGCTGGTCATCCTCCTGATGATCATCGTGGCGATGCTCTGCACCGCGGCCTGGGGATGGACCATCGAGCGGATCGCCTACCGCCCCTTGCGCGGCTCCTTCCGCCTCGCGCCGCTGATCACCGCGATCGGCATGTCGATCTTCCTGCAGAACTTCGTCCAGGTGACGCAGGGCGCGCGCGTCAAGCCGCTGCCGCCGCAGATCCAGGGCGGCATCACGCTGATGGACTCGCCGAGCGGCATCGTCGTCCAGATCTCGTGGATCCAGATCATCATCATCGCGATGACCATCGTCCTGATGACCGCCTTCTCGCTGATCATCTCGAAGACCTCGCTCGGGCGCCAACAGCGCGCCTGCGAACAGGACCGCAAGATGGCCTCGCTGCTCGGCGTCAACGTCGACCGGACGATCTCGCTGACCTTCGTGATGGGCGCGGCGCTCGCCGCCGTCGCCGGCATGATGTTCCTGCTCTATTACGGCGTCATCGACTTCTACATCGGCTTCATCGCCGGCGTGAAAGCCTTCACCGCGGCCGTCCTCGGCGGCATCGGCTCGCTGCCCGGCGCCATGCTCGGGGGCCTTGCCATCGGCCTGATCGAGACCTTCTGGTCGGGCTACTTCTCGGTCGAGTACAAGGACGTCGCCGCCTTCTCGATCCTCGCCATCGTCCTGATCTTCATGCCCTCCGGCCTGCTCGGCCGGCCCGAGGTCGAGAAGGTCTGAAGACATGACAGACACGACAAGCTCCGCCAGCGCCAACCGCCCGGAAGGCGCCGAGCGCCTCTCCGAGGACCGCCGCGACGCCATGCGCGGCGAACCACCCTTCGTCGAGGCCCCCACCGAAGACACCCGCCTCGTCCGCTCGCTCAAGGAAGCGGCGATCACCGCCGCCCTCGTCGCCGTCCTGACGGTGTTCTTCTTCGCCTTCTCGACCGACATCGCCGTCGGCGGCCTGGCGCTGACCGGCAACATCGCCCTCTGGCTGAAGTGGATCGCCGTCGCCTTCGCGGCGCGCTTCCTCCTGTCCTACTTCGTCTTCGGCGGCGAACGCCCGAGCATCGGCGGCTGGAAGAAGGTCGCCGCCGCCACCACGAAACTGCGGCTCGGCAAGATCGTCGGCGTGGCGCTGCTTTTGGTCGCCTTCACCCTGCCCTTCCTGCTCTCGACCTTCCTGCCCAGCCAGAACCGCTATCTCCTCGACCTCGCGATCCTCATCCTCACCTATGTGATGCTCGGCTGGGGCCTCAACATCGTCGTCGGCCTCGCCGGTCTGCTCGACCTCGGCTATGTCGCCTTCTATGCCGTCGGCGCCTATTCCTTCGCGCTGCTCGCCACCAATTTCGACCTGGGCTTCTGGGTCTGCCTGCCGATGGCCGGGCTGTTCGCGGCGATGTGGGGCATCGTGCTGGGCTTTCCGGTGCTGCGTCTTCGCGGCGACTATCTCGCCATCGTGACGCTCGCCTTCGGCGAGATCATCCGGGTCGTCCTCCTCAACTGGTACGATTTCACCGGCGGGCCGAACGGCATCCTCGGCATCCCGAAGCCCACCCTCTTCGGCCTCGAATTCTCCCGCGGCGAAGGGTCGTTCTCGGACTTCTTCGGGCTGGAATATTCCTCGATCCAGCGCTTCGTCTTCCTCTACTACATCATCCTGGCGCTGGCGCTCCTGACCAACTTCGTCACCATGCGGATGCGCAAGCTGCCGGTCGGACGGGCCTGGGAAGCCCTGCGCGAGGACGAGATCGCCTGCCGGTCGCTCGGCATCAACACCGTCAACGTCAAGCTCACCGCATTCGCCACGGGCGCGATGTTCGGCGGCTTCGCCGGCTCGTTCTTCGCCACCCGCCAGGGCTTCATCTCGCCGGAGAGCTTCACCTTCATCGAATCGGCGATCATCCTCGCCATCGTGGTGCTGGGGGGGCTCGGCTCGCAGCTCGGCGTCGTCATCGCCTCGGTGGTGATGATCGGCGGCATCGAGCTCCTGCGCAACCTCACCGGGCTGCAGGCGATCTTCGGCGCCGGCTTCGATCCGACCCAGTATCGCATGCTGATCTTCGGCCTCGCGATGGTGGTGATCATGGTGTGGAAGCCGCGCGGTCTCGTCTCCACCCGCTCGCCATCGGCGGTCTACAAGGAAAAGAAGACGATCGGCGCCGATCTCGTCGCACAGGGCGAGGGTCACTGATGCTGAACGAAAACCGCAACTGGGCGGCCGATCCGGTCCTGTCCGTCGAGCACCTGACGATGCGCTTCGGCGGCCTCGTCGCCGTGGACGACCTGTCCTTCGACGTCGGGCGGGGCGACATCACCGCCCTGATCGGCCCGAACGGCGCCGGCAAGACCACCGTGTTCAACTGCGTCACCGGCTTCTACAAGCCGACCGAGGGGCGCATCGCGCTCCGCCGCAAACACGGCGTCTCGTCGCAGGCGATCGGCGACCTGACGAAGAGCGGCAAGCAGTACAGCGAGGACGCCGACAAGGCGGTGTTCCTGCTGGAGCGTATGGCCGACTTCAAGATCACCGAAGTCGCCGGCGTCGCCCGCACCTTCCAGAACATCCGCCTGTTCGGCGGCATGACCGTTCTGGAGAACCTGCTCGTCGCCCAGCACAACAAGCTGATGCGCGCCTCCGGCTACTCCATCGCCGGCCTTCTCGGCCTGCCCGGCTATCGCCGCGCGGCCAAGGCGGCCCAGGATCTGGCGGTCGAATGGCTGCGCCGGGTCGATCTCCTCGACCGGGCGGACGATCCGGCGGCGGACCTTCCCTATGGCGACCAGCGGCGGCTGGAGATCGCCCGGGCGCTGTGCACGGACCCGGTGCTGCTGTGCCTCGACGAGCCGGCGGCCGGCCTCAACCCGCGCGAATCGGCCGAACTCAACGGTCTTCTGAAATCCATCCGCAACGATCACGGCGTCTCCGTTCTCCTGATCGAGCACGACATGGGCGTCGTCATGGAGATCTCCGACCACATCGTCGTTCTCGACTACGGCAAGAAGATCTCCGACGGCACCGCCGCCGAGGTGCGCAGCGATCCCAAGGTCATCGCCGCCTATCTCGGCGTCGACGACGAGGAAGTGGAGGAGGTCGAACGCGATCTCGAGGTGAGCGCCGCGCGCGCATCCGCCGAGGGAGGAACCCGATGAGCGCGGCACAGCACGTCGAGACGCAACCGACCGGCGAACCGCTTCTCACGGTGCGCGGCGTCGAGACCTTCTACGGCAAGATCCAGGCCCTGCGCGGTGTCGACATCGACGTCCACCGCGGCGAGATCGTCACGCTGATCGGCGCCAACGGCGCCGGCAAGTCGACGCTGATGATGACGATCTGCGGCAACCCCCAGGCGAGGACCGGCCACATCGTCTACAACGGCAAGGACATTACCAACCTGCCGACCCACGACATCATGTCGATGTCGATCGCCCAGTCACCGGAGGGTCGCCGGGTGTTCCCGCGCATGACGGTGATGGAAAACCTGCAGATGGGCGCGATCCTCGAGGACGAGAAATGGTTCGAGGACGACCTGCGCAAGGTGTTCGAGCTGTTCCCGCGGCTGAAGGAGCGGCGCGGCCAGCGTGGCGGCACCCTGTCGGGCGGCGAGCAGCAGATGCTGGCGATCGGCCGGGCCCTCATGAGCCGGCCGAAGCTCCTCCTCCTCGACGAGCCCTCGCTCGGCCTCGCTCCGCTGGTCGTCAAGCAGATCTTCGCGGTGATCCGCGAACTCAACGCCAATGAGGGCCTGACCGTCTTCCTGGTCGAGCAGAACGCCTTCCATGCCCTGCGCCTCGCCCATCGCGGCTACGTCATGGTCAACGGCGCGATCACCATGGCCGGCACCGGACGCGAACTGCTCGCGCGGGAGGAAGTCCGCAGCGCCTATCTCGAAGGGGGGGCGCACTGATGACGCCGGAAATGGGCCTCTTGTGGGAAGTCGCCATCGCCGAGTTCCTCTTCGTCACCGTGATCCTCGGCGGCGGCGGCGCCTGGATGATCGGCCGCTCGACGGCGCTGACCTGGAGCGGCTGGGGCCTCCTTGCCTTCTATCTCCTGCTTTTGACGATCGCGGTCCGCTTCATCCATTTCAGCCTGTTCAACGGCACGTTCTTCTTGCCGCTTTCGCACTTCGGGACCGGGTTATACTATGCCGTCGTCGACTATGTCGTGCTGGCTGCCATCGCTGCGGCCGGACGCATCTTCGTCAGGAACCGGCAGATGGCCAGGCAATACGGCTTCCTCGATCGAGTCTCGAGCTGACTCGTCGGAAAAAGCTGAGGTTTTTTGGCTTGTTACGCTTCCATGACGGAGCGTTCCGGGCTTTAATCCCCGTCAGGTAGGGGGAGGTCGCTACCTGGTGCGGCGGTCTCGTCGCAAAGTCGTTCAACACAGGGAAGGTTCGTATGAAGAAGGCACTTCTTTTAGGCGCGGCGCTCAATCTCGTCTTCGCGGGCGCAGCCTTTGCCGACATCACGATCGGCGTCGCCGGTCCGATGACCGGCCAGTATGCAAGCTTCGGCGAACAGCTGAAGATCGGCGCAGAGCAGGCGGTGAAGGACATCAACGCCAAGGGCGGCGTCAACGGCGAGATGCTGAAGCTGTCCGTCGGCGACGATGCCTGCGACCCCAAGCAGGCCGTCGCGGTCGCCAACAGCTTCGCCGGCGAGGGCGTGACCTTCGTCGCCGGCCATTTCTGCTCGGGTTCCTCGATCCCGGCCAGCCAGGTCTATGCCGACGAGCAGATCGTCCAGATCTCGCCGGCCTCGACCAATCCGGACTTCACCGACAAGCGTCCGGGCGACGGCGTGTTCCGCGTCTGCGGCCGCGACGACCAGCAGGGCGAAGTCGCCGGCAACTACATCGCCAAGAACTTCCCCGACGCCAAGGTCGCGATCATCAACGACAAGACGGCCTACGGTAAGGGCCTCGCCGACCAGACCCAGAAGTTCTTCGAGGAAGCCGGCGGCAAGCCGGTCCTGACCGAGGCCTACACGGCCGGCGAGAAGGACTACACCTCGCTCGTCACCAAGATGAAGCAGGCGGGCGTCACCCTCGTCTATATCGGCGGCTACCACACCGAAGCCGGCCTGATGGCGCGCCAGATGCGCGAACAGGGCATGGACACGACGATCATGTCCGGCGACGCGCTGGTCACCGACGAGTACTGGGCGATCACCGGCGATGCCGGCGCCGGCACGCTGATGACCTTCTCGCCCGATCCGCGCCAGAACGCGGAAGCCAAGCCCGTCGTCGAGGCGCTCGAGGTGGAAGGCAAGACCGCCGAGGGCTACGTCCTCTACACCTATGCCGCCATCCAGGCCTGGGCCGATGCGGCCAACAAGGCCGGCTCGACCGACTACGACCCGATCGTCAAGGCGCTCGACGAAGGCACCTTCGACACCGTCATCGGCTCGCTCGAGTTCGACGACAAGGGCGACGTCACCCTGCCGGGCTACGTCATGTACGAATGGAAAGACGGCAAGTACGCCCAGCTGAACTGAGCCGGTTGAACCGAGCCAGCTGAACTAGCCAGTTGGACCGAGACTGGCGGCGGGGCCGGGCAACCGGCTCCGCCCCGGCACATCGGCACATGAAACGGAAAAGGCCGCGTCGGATCGACTGCGGCCTTTCCTTTGTACCCGAACCGCTTGTACTCGGACCGCATGGCGGGTTGTACCCGAAGCGCATGGCGGGCGGTGGGCTCGCGCGACGTTGCGCAGCGCGGTCATGGCGATTCGCGGCTCTCCAGGCACGGCCGTTGCACGCCGACCCGGCATTCGACGACGCACGCCCTGCCCGTCAGTGGCTGATCGCCCTGTCGAGCCCCTTCAGCCCGGCCTCCAGTCCGAGCCTCTCATCCTCTGACAGGTTCTTCAGGACCGCAACTTCGGCCTCGATGATCTTGGGCAGGAGATGGTTGAGCGCGGCCCTGCCGTCTTCGGTGAGCGTCAGATATTCGAAGCGCCGGTCCGAGGTCGCCCGCTCCCGCGAGACCCAGCCCCGCTGGTCGAGCGAGGCGACCGCCCGGCTGACCTTGGTCTTGTCCATCGCCGTCAGGTCCACGATGTGCGACGAGGTCAGCTTGGCGCGTTCGCTGCCGAGCGCCAGCAGCACGGCGAATTCCGGCGAGGTCAGCCCCTGCTCGCGCTTGTGGACCCGCGATGTCACGCGTCCGAGAGCCGTGGCCGCCCGAATCAGGCGGTTGGAAACGAGACGTCGGTCGTCTTGGTCAATCAGGCCTCCCATGATCTGGCCCCTTGGCTGAATGGTTGTCGTTGGTCGCAGCGTCGGCAATCCCGAAGAACAGCCGACGATGTCGACACGTCGCATGTACGAAGCCAGCCACGTTTCTTGGCGTTTCCTTGCAGACCATGAGGGTTGATTGCACGGCAAACGCAACTTCAACTTTGCGCGCTTTGGGCCCATGTGCAAGGTGTGACTGTTGAAAAACGTTCGCATCGGCCAAAAGTGCAACGTCCCCCGAGTTGTTGCGCGTCAACCTCACCCCCAGACGGGGGCCGTCGCCCCGGCGTGGGCGCTGCCGAACACGCTTTGCTTTTCGCCCGCCAATTCCCTATAGCTTCGCGCCAATCCGAACAGAGCAGCGTATAAGGATAGGTCATTGTCCTCAACATTCGACCGAGTCGCCGACATCATTGCCGAAACCAGCGAGATCGACCGCGAGGAGATCACGCCGGAGAGCCACACCATCGAGGATCTGGGGATCGATTCCCTCGACTTCCTCGACATCGTCTTCGCGATCGACAAGGAATTCGGGATCAAGATCCCGCTCGAGAAGTGGACGCAGGAGGTCAACGAGGGCCAGGTTCCGACGGAGGAATACTTCGTCCTCAAGAATCTGTGCGCCAAGATCGACGAGCTCGTCGCCGCCAAGGCGGCCGGCTGAGACGGTCCGAAGGTTGGACGGACGGGGGCGGCGCCCTTCGAAAATCCGCGCCTGCCGTCTATATGGCGTCTGCGGGCGGCGCGGACCGCCCCGGCGGCAAGCTTGATGAACGGCGCGCACGATCGGGCTCGTCGCGCGAGGCGGGCCGGTGACGGGCCGCTCCCCAACCGCCTGGCGGGATCGACGCTGCCAGAGCCGGCGCCGGCAGGATCCGCCATCTACACGGGACGCGAGACGGCGAACGACCCTTCGCCCTCGAGCATCGGGATCTATGGACACATCGCATGAATAATCCGTCAAGGGACGTTCTGATCACCGGGATCGGTCTGGTCTCATCCCTCGGCGAGGGCATCGGCGCGCATCTCGACGTCCTCGCCAAGGGTCCCGGGCTGCAGCCGAACATCAAGACGGAGGGCTACGAGCCCTATTTCGTCCACGGCCTGCCGGCGATCGACTGGTCGCGCCAGATCCCCAAGAAGGGCGATCTGCGCCAGATGGAGACCTGGCAGAAGCTCGGCACCTATTCGGCGGGGCTGGCGCTGGAAGACGCCGGGATTCCGATGGACGAGGCCGTGCGGGCCGAGATCGACATGATCGTCGCGGCCGGCGGCGGCGAGCGCGACGCTGCCGTCGACGCGATGGTGATGGAACGCGCCCGCGGCTCGAACGACACCGAGAAGGTCATCAACGACACGCTCTCGAGCGAACTCCGTCCGACGCTGTTTCTCGCCCAGCTGTCCAATCTTCTCGCCGGCAACATCTCGATCGTCCACAAGGTCACCGGCTCGTCGCGCACCTTCATGGGCGAGGAGGCGGCCGGCATCTCGGCGCTCTATTCCGCCAAGGCGCGGATCGCCTCCGGCCAGAGCGAGATCTGCCTCGTCGGCGGTGCCTTCTCGGCCGAGCGCAAGGACCTGATCCTCAATTTCGACCTCGCCGGACTGCTGCTCAAGGACGAGTGGCGGCCGGTCTTCGCCCGCTCCGGCGCCCATCAGGGCATCGCCGCCGGCAGCGTCGGCGCGTTTCTGGTGCTGGAGTCGCCGGAACATGCCGAACGCCGCGCGGCGAAGGCCTATGCCCGGCTCGTCTCGGCCGTCGGCGATCGCGGTCGCCGGGATCCGGAAAAGACGGCGACGCGCTTTGCGGCGCTGCTGCCCGACGTCACCGCGCCGATGGACGAGGTCGTGGTGCTCTCCGGCGCCACCGGCCTCGGCGATTTGACCCGGACCGAGCGCCAGGTGCTGGCGGAGCGTCTCGCCGGCGCCCCGGTGCGCGCCTATGGCACGATGCTCGGCCACTCCTTCGAAGCGCAGATGCCGGCGGGCGTCGCGCTCGCCGCCGGAGCGCTGGCCCGCGGCATGGCCATCCCCGCCTTCGACACCGGCGAGGAACGGCCCTGCGAGGCTCCGCCCCGCCAGGCGGTCGTCACCAGCCTCGGCCACCTCCACGGCGAGGGCGTCTGCCTCGTCGAGGCGATCGAGGGCGCCAGCCGATGACGACGCCATCGAACGAGAGGGCGTCGAATGGCGGCGCGGGCCTTCCGGCCTTCCGGCTGCAGCCCTCCTTCAAGGATATCAGGAGCGTTTCCCCATGAGCGCCAGCGACACCGACTTCCTCGGCCGCCCGGTCATCGCCGTCACCGGCCTCGGCATCGTCTCCTCCCTCGGCAAGGGCGTCGAGGCGAACTGGGAGGCGCTCACCGCCGGGCGCTCGGGCATCCACCGGATCGACCGCTTCTCCACCGACGGCCTGCGCACGACGATCTCCGGCAGCGTCGACTTCATGGGCGAGATGGGCCGGACCTCGACCGGCCTCTCCTACGCCATGGCGGAAGCCGCCGGATCCGAGGCGATCCGCATGGCCGGGCTGAAGGACGACGATTTCGCCGGGCCGCTGTTTCTCGCCGCACCGCCGGTGGAGATGGAATGGCAGCATCGCCTCGGCCTCGACAGGATGGACGGCGCCGCGACCACTGAGGCCGGCTACGACCGACTGCTCGAGATCGCCCGCCAGCATCCCGACCCGTCGATCTACCATCTCACCCAGTGCAGCCGGATCTCCGAGCTGCTCGCCGACCGCCTCGGCACGCGCGGTTTGCCGATCACCCTGTCGACGGCCTGCGCGTCCGGCGCCAGCGCCATCCAGCTCGGCGTCGAGGCGATCCGCCGCGGCGAGACGGATCGGGCCATCACCATCGGCACCGACGGCTCGATCACCCAGGAATCGCTGATCCGCTTCTCGCTGCTGTCCGCCCTGTCGACCCAGAACGACGAGCCGGAAAAGGCCTCCAAGCCGTTTTCCAAGGACCGCGACGGCTTCGTCATGGCCGAGGGCGCAGGTGCCCTGGTGCTGGAATCCTACGCCTCCGCGAAAGCCCGCGGCGCGACGATCTACGGCCTCATCCTCGGTTGCGGCGAACGGGCCGACGACTTCCATCGGACCCGGTCGAAGCCCGACGGCTCGCCGATCATCGCGGCGATCAAGGCGGGCCTCGCCGATGCCGGGCTCGAACCGGACGGCATCGACTACATCAACGCCCACGGCACCTCGACGCCGGAGAACGACCGGATGGAGGCCATGGGCCTTGCGGCGGTCTTCGGCGACCGGCTGAAATCGACGCCGATCTCCTCCAACAAGTCGATGATCGGCCACACGCTGACGGCTGCCGGCGCCATCGAGGCGGCCTTCTCGATCCTGTCGCTGAAGGACGCCATCCTGCCGCCGACGATCAACCACGCCAATCCGGACCCCGCCATCGACCTCGACGTCGTGCCGAACGTGGCGCGGCGCCAGGAGATCGGCGCGGTTCTCTCCAGCTCCTTCGGCTTCGGCGGGCAGAACGCCTGCCTCGTGCTCGGCCGCGCCCCCGGCGCCTGAGCACCGGCCACATCCAGAACGTCAGGGCTTTTTCATGCGCGCACTCCAGCTCTTCGGCGACCGCGACCTTCGAGCCGTCGACGTCTCCCCTCCCCCGGCCCCGGCAGCCGGCGAGGTGACCGTCAGGATCGCCGCCGTCGCACTCAACCACATCGACGTCTGGGGCTGGCGCGGCATGGCCTTCGCCAAGCGCAAGATGCCGCTCACCGTCGGCGCCGAAGCCTCCGGTGTCGTCGAGGCGATCGGCGAAGGCGTCGCCTCGGTGCTGCCGGGACAACTGGTCTCGATCTACGGCGCGCGCACCTGCGGGCTCTGCCGCCACTGCCGGGCGGGCCGCGACAATCTCTGCGAAAACGTCGGCGGCGTGCATGGCTTCCATCTCGACGGCTTCGCGCAGGAGAAGATCAACCTTCCCGCCCGCCTCCTGGTGCCCGCCCCTCCCGGCTGCGACGCCGTCGGCGCGGCGCTCGCCCCGGTGACCTTCGGCACGGTCGAGCACATGCTGTTCGACAATGCCAAGCTCGAGCCCGGCGAGACGATCCTGATCCATGCGGGAGGCTCGGGCATCGGTTCGGCCGCGATCCAGCTCGCCAAGCGCATGGGCTGCACGGTGATCACCACCGTCGGATCGGACGACAAGGCGGAGCGGGCCAGGGCACTCGGCGCCGACCACGTCATCAACTACCGCGTCGACCGCTTCGAGGGCGTCACCCGGAAACTGACGAAGAAGAAGGGCGTCGACGTCGTCTTCGAGCATGTCGGGGCCGACACCTGGGCCGGCTCCATGCTGTGCCTGAAGCGCGGCGGGCGCCTCGTCACCTGCGGCTCGACCTCGGGCGTCTCGACCCAGATGAACCTGATGCAGCTGTTCCAGCAGCAGCTGAAGCTCCTCGGCTCCTTCGGCTGCCGCATGGAGAACATGGCGAATGCCATGGAGAAGATGGCGCGCGGCCTCGTCCATCCGGTGATCGACACCGAGATCGGCTTCGACGGCATCGACCTCGCCCTGAAGCGCATGGAGGCGCGCGAGGTGTTCGGCAAGATCATCCTGCGGGTCGGCCAGGATGGGGCCGGCGACGGGGCCAGCGATGGGCCAGGCGACGGGGAAACCGGCGCAACGCCCGCATGAACCCACGCCTCCTGAAACTCGCGCTCCGGGCCAAGCGGGCGACCGACTTCGTCACCGCCAAGACGCTGTTCGGCCTGCTGCGGCTTCTGCGCCTGCTGCCAGCCGATGCCGGGCTGGCGATCGCCGACCGGGCGGCGCGGCTGCTCGGCCCCTTGTCCTGGCGCCACAAGCTGGCGAGGGAAAACCTCGCCCGCGCCTTTCCCGAGAAGGATGCTGCCTGGATCGAGGCGACGGCGCTGGCCAACTGGGGCCAGATGGGTCGGATCGCCGCCGAATTCGTCTATCTCGACGATCTCTTCGACTTCGATCCCGACAGGCCCGGCGAAGGCCGGATCGAGGTTACGGGCGTCAAGACCTTCATCGAGCTGCGCGAGCGAAAAGGCCCCTTCATCTTCTTCACCGGGCATCTCGGCTGTTTCGAGCTGCTGCCGATCGGCGCTGCCGCCTATGGCCTGCAGTTCACCGCCTTGTTCCGCCAGCCCAACAACATCTATGTCGCCAAACGCGTCCAGGCGGCCCGGCGCACCGCCGGCGGCCACCTGATCCCGTCCAAGGCCGGCGCCGTCTGGTCGCTGGCCGGCATCCTGAAGGGCGGCGGCTCGGTGGGCGTCCTCGTCGACCAGAAGTTCCGCAAGGGCGTGCGCACGACCTTCTTCGGCCACTCGGTGAAGACCAACCCGCTGCTCCCCAAGCTCGCCCGCCAATACGACGCCGAGGTCTATCCGGCCCGCTGCATCCGGCTTCCGAACGGCCGCTACCGCCTGGAACTCCAGCCGCGGCTCGACCTGCCCCGCGACGCCGCCGGCCAGATCGACGTCGAGGCCAGCTGCCAGGCCCTCAACGACGTGGTCGAAGGCTGGGTGCGCGAGCACCCCGACCAGTGGATGTGGTTCCACGACCGCTGGCAGGTGATGCGGAAGCGGAAGAAGAAGCAGTAGGGAAGCCTCTAGCATTGCCACCGGCAGGACGGATGCAGCCGTCAACGCGTCAGATTTTTGGCATTACGGCCTGGTTACCTGTCACAGCGCATCACTCCACCTGCGTTATGATCACCAAGTCGCAATCGAGCAGCCACTTTGAACACCCAGCGGCGTATGCCGCTACTATTTTTGATTTTTTTCGAATTTAAAATAATCTGGAGTTGCGCTACCGTTGCGTCACTGTGGTTCTGTGGAGACCAAAAACGTGGCGACGGTAACTGGCGGGCTGACTCTAACGGACGACGTATCGAACTCGTCGCTTCTCCGGGCTTTTGGCGTGCACTCACTCACTATAAGTGGCCAGACATACATATATACCGCTGGAAATACCAGAAATACAGTGAACGGTTTTCGAATCGATGCTGCCGGTCAGCTTTCACCTCTACCCGTTGTTGCCGATGCCGGCCTCACAGCATTGGCGGGCGCATCGAACATCACGTCCATCACACTCCCAAGCGGGACTTATCTTTATGTAAATGGAAGTGAAGACGACGGCATCACCGTCTTCAAGGTCGCGAACAACGGCACGCTTTCCTTTGTGGACGTCATCTCGGACAACGCAACGCGAGAAATTGACGGCACGTTCGGGCGGATGGAAGTCACGTCTGTCGGGGGAACCAATTTTCTTGTCGCTTCGGGATACGGCGATTCCGGCTTCAGCGTCTTCAGAATTGGGGCCGACGGACGTCTTACGGCGACCGACAATGAGGACGATGCGGCCAGCCCCAACAACCAGCTGCTGGAAGCTGCCGATGTCCAGTCCATCAGAGTTGGCAACCAGACGTTCCTGGTGATCGCAGGCATAGGAGACGATGGGCTGACGGCCTTTCGGCTGAACGGCGACGGGACGGTGAACCGAACAAGCTTCGTCGAAGACAATGAAACTCTGCCACTTAATTCTGCGGCTTCTCTTGAAACGGGCATCGTGCAGGGGCGCGCCTATGTCTTTGCGGCAGGAATATATGGACGCGGAATCGCCGTCTTTGAAATGACGGCTTCCGGTCAGCTGACAAACGTTGGAACATACGGACCCGACCAGCTCGGCATCGATGATGCTCGAGGAATGACGATATTCGAAGTCGACGGACAGACATTCCTGTCTGTGAGTGGTCCCAGCGACAACGCAATCGCCATCTTCGCGGTCGGCCAAGGGGGAACATTGACCCCCACCAATGCCAGATTTGTTGACACTCAAGCGTCGAGCATTTTCGGGACCTTGGACAACACGGTTGTTGGTGTTGGCGGCAACGTTTTCGTCTTCGCTTCTGGTTACAACAATTCAGGCGTCTCCGTCTTCGGCTTCGGCGCCGGCCCGGACAACCTCCAGGGCACCGCCGACGCCGACACGATGTTCGGCCTCGCTGCGAACGACGTTCTCAACGGCTTTGGCGGCAACGACGTCCTCGTCGGGGGCTCGGGTGCGGACCGGCTGAACGGTGGCGGCGGCTTCGATACGGCGAGCTACCAGGGCTCGAACGCCGGCGTCGTCGTCAATCTCGGCAACGGCACCGGCCGGTTTGGCCACGCCGCCGGCGATACGCTGGCGAGCATCGAAGGCGTCCTCGGCTCGAACTTCGCCGACACCCTCCTCGGCAATTCCGGGGCCAACACGCTGAATGGCGGCGGCGGCAACGACGTCGTCCGCGGCTATGCCGGCAACGATCGGCTGTTCGGCGGGGCCGGCAACGACCAGCTCGATGGCGGGTTCAACGCCGACACCCTTAGGGGCGGCGCCGGCAACGACACGCTGGCCGGCGGCGCCGGCGGCGACTTCCTCGACGGCGAGGCCGGCAACGACACGATCACCGGCGATGCCGATGGCGCCAGGGACATCATCGGCGGCGGCGCGGGCGTCGATACGCTGGACTACAGCGCGATCACCTCGGCGATCAACGTCAACCTCGTCGCCGGCTTCGCCACAGGCGCCGCGATCGGCACGGACCGTCTCTTCGGCATCGAGCGAGTGCTCGCAGGGTCCGGCAGCGACCGCCTGACCGCCAACGACTTCACCATCCTCCTCGGCGGCGGCGGCGGCAACGACATTCTCGTCGGCGGGGCGGGCAACAACAGCCTCTGGGGCGGGACCGGCAACGACAATCTGCGCGGCTTCGCCGGCTCCGACGTCCTCATCGGGGGCGCCGGCAACGACCGGCTGCAGGGCGACGCCGATTCCGATATCTTCGCCTTCGGCAACGGCTTCGGCCGGGACATCATCGCCGACTTCGAGGCGACGAACCCGGCCGAAAAGATCGATCTCTCCGCCGTCACCGCCATCACCTCATTCGCCGACCTCGCCGCCAACCACCTCACCCAGGTCGGTGCCAATGCCGTCATCACCGACGGCTTCAACACCATCACCCTCAACAACGTCGCCATCGCGGCGCTGGATGCGAGCGACTTCATCTTCTGAAGTCGGCGGCCCAGACGAGGCAAGGCTCTCGCCCATTTGACGCGGCGGCGGCGATCTCGGCGATTGCCGCCTCTTCGAGGAAGAGAGGCTGATCGGCAGGCCGGCGATGCGTCGGCCGACAGATCGCGCCGGAACGACTCGGGGCCGGTGCGCAAACCCGGTGAACCTGCGGAGCCGCCGTTGCTTACCACCGCATCCGGCATCCCGTGTCGCGATGGCGATGAATTCTTCAGCTCTTCGGCGCGGTCGATTCCCCGAAGGCCCGGACGCTGCGACCGGGGCGAGATCATCGTCTGCTGTGAGATCAGGGTCTGAGACTGCGGTCCGAGATCATCGGCGAGGCACCGATCCCGGCCCCATCTGCCATCGGCTACCGTCGGCCCCGGTCTTCGACCTGCGCCAGAGGGTTGCCGCTCAAGCGCCGCGCGGGCTCGATACCCGCGGTACGGGAGTCAATCTCTCGGCCGCTGATCGGCCGCTGATATGAGCCGACAGCCGCCCGCGCCAACGCCCGGGAGCAGGGACGAAGCAGCATCGACCGCACATCGATGCCGTCCGCGCGATGCCGTCGAAGATCGCAGGCCCGGGCCGTCCGGAAATGGGGCCCGGAGACAGCGAATTCCCGCCCATCCGGTGGAATTGTCCGTCCGCCGTCCCCGATCCTGACGCAGATCCGTCGCTTCGACCGGCACTGCCGAAACCGGCGAGCCTGTCCGCTCGCTCCGGGGCCGGACAGTTCCGCGCGTCTCAGCGCTGGACGACGATGCGGGTGTTGCGCATGCCGTTCTGCTTGACCAGCGAGTAGAACACCTTCGCATTGGCCGGGTGGAGGCGCACGCAGCCGTGGGAGGCGGGACGGCCGAGCCGGCCGATCGCGCCGGTGCCATGGATCGCATAGCCGCCATTGTAGAACACCGAATAGGGCATCGGCGACATGTCGTATTTGCGGGAGTACCACATGCGGTGGATCCGCTTCGCCGACCAGCTGCCGGTGGGCGTGCGATAGCCGCGACGGGCCGTCGAGACGGGCCAGCGATACATCACCCGGCCATCATTGATGACCGTCAGGGTCTGGGACGAGAGATCGACCTTCGCCACAAGACCGGCTTCGGCCGTGGAGACCATCGAGAAACACGAGGCGAGCGCCAGCGCGATCGCCAGAGCAAACTTTTTCACAGCACAACTCCTGCCAACACATTGTCGTCTTTTTGCCCCGAAATGACCGTAATTTCACGAGCTCTGTGAATCAATTGCCAATGTCGTGATCGCAGAGGTTGCCGCTCGCGGCCGTCATCCCCGCCGTTCTCCCGCAGGGGCGTCCTCCCGCCGGGCAGGCTCCGCGCTCGCCGGACGTGGCCGTCTTCCGAAGAATCCGGGATTGCCGGAAAGTGCGCCCCTGTGGGGCGGCAGGCGCGAGGGCAAGATGGCGGCGGGCGCGATCGGCTTCATCCGATCCTCTTCGCAGGGCCTGCCGGAAGCCGGTCGACCTCTATCGGATCATGCTCCAGCGGTCTCGCCCCGGATGGTCGCTGCCGCGGGCGCCCGGCGGTGGTCCCGGTCAGGCGCCACCTGCGCGGCGCTCGCTGCGCGAAACGATCCGGCCCGGTGCGTCGCCCGCGAGCCGCCCCTCGATCAGCCAGTCGCCGGCGAGCGGCCAGAGCGACTGGCTGAAGCGGCCATGGAAGAAGGCGAAGTGACCGATCTCGGCGGTCCCGACATCCCCGGGCGCGAGCCGCAGATGGGTGCGGTCGGCGCCCGAATAATAGGCGAGAAGGCGGGCGATGGCAGCGTCGGTGGCGAAGGGATCGTCGCTGATGCCGATGGCGAGGAGACGCGCGCGGGTTGCGCTGTGGCGCCGCGAGAGTTCGGCGCGGTCGAGGGCGGTCTCGAGGCTCGCCTCGAAACGCGGCCCCATGCGACTCCAGTCCCGCACCACGCCGCGCGGCACGTCCTCCAGCCAGCCCAGCCGCGCGCCCGGGAAATAGCCGAGGATGGCGGTGACGGCCGGCATGAAGAGGTGCCACTTCAGAACCATCGCGCGTCGCGAGCGGGGAGCATAGTCGCGCCAGTAGGCGAACTGCGCGCCCACGGTGACGATCGCCTCCAGCCGCACCGAACTCGGCGCAAGCCCGATGGCGAAGCCGCCGATGGAATGGCCGACCGCCATGAGGGCCCGTCCCGGCCATCGCTCCAGCGCATATGCGAGGACCGCCTCGGCGTCGAGCGCCCCCCAGGCGGCCCAGCCGGCATCGAGCGCCCGCAGCGGCGTCGAGCGCGACTGGCCGATGCCGCGATAGTCGAAGGTCAGGACCGTCGCGCCCCGCCCCGCCAGCCAGGCGGCAAAGCGGGCATAATAACGCGCCAGAACCGCCGTCGCGGCGTGGACGACGACGACGGGGCCGTGCGCCTCGCCATGCCAGATGCTGCCGCGGATCGGGTAGCCGTCGGCGGCAAGGACGGTGAAGGCCTCGTCGGGCGGTGCCGGAACGTCCCCAATGCTGGCGCCGGCGCCGGATCGGCGGGGGCGGGCCGTGTCTGGTCCAGCCGCCAGCGGTAGAGCATCAGTGTCCACATCGTCATCCTTCGCGCGAGCCTGCCTGCCGGACAGGATCCGGCAAAGCATCGGTCGCGCCAAGTGAGCTTTTCTCGTCCCCGGCTGAGGGTATCTCAGTTGCGAGCGAGCCGCGATCGGCGCTCAATTGCGCCAAGGAGACCTCCGCCATGTCCCGAGATCCTGCATCCCCCCGCCCCTCACCCGTCGTCCGGCTCGACGAGCTGACGCTGGTCTCACAGACGCAGGGCGACCGTTTCGCCGCCGCAATGGCGCCGATCGCGGCGCCGCTGGGCGCGGCCCATCTCGGCGCCCGCCTCGTCGAGGTACCGCCCGGCAAGGCGGCATGGCCCTTCCACAGCCACCACGGCAACGACGAGATGTTCGTCGTTCTCTCCGGGACCGGCACCGTCCGCTTCGGCGAGGCGCGCTACGAGGTTACGGCGGGGGCAGTCGTCGTCTGCCCGGCCGGCGGGGCGGAGACGGCCCACCAGATGATCGCGACGGGCAGCGAGCCGTTGCGCTACGTCGCCATCAGCACGATGCGCGAGCCGGACGTCATGGAGTATCCCGACAGCGGCAAGATCACCGTGTTCGCAGGCGCGGCGCCGGGCGGCGACAAGGCGATGCGCCGGGTGGCCGCCTCGTTCCGGGCGGAAGATGCCGTCGACTACTGGTCGGGCGAAGAAGAGTGAGGTCTCTCCCTTGACGGCATGGCGCCGGGCTCGCCGCCCTCGCCCGCCGCGTCGGCCATCCAGCGGCTGAGGTTGCGCACCCGCCGATCCCGCGCCAGCGCCTCCGGATAGACGAGATAGTAGCCGCCTCCGGCCGCAATGCGGTGGGCGAAGGGCTCGCTCAACCGTCCGGCGCCGACGTCGTACGCCGCCATCTCCACGCCGGCCAAAGCGAAGCCTGCCCCATCCATCGCCGCGCGCAGCGATAGCCCGGCGGAATCCACCGTCATCACCGAAGCCGGGCGGATCGGGCCGCCCGGCAGGGTGTCGTTCCAGCGGACGTAGTTCTCCCGGCGATGCCGGGACAGGAACAGCGTCGCCCGGCCGATCCGCGCGCGGATCTCCTCCAGATCGGGGGGATCCGCTGTCGCGGGGCCGAAGAGGCCGACATGCTCCTCGAACAACAGGTCCGCCCGCAGCCCCCGCCAGTTGCCCCGTCCGTGCCGGACGGCGACGTCGGCGGCGCCGGAGGCGAGGTCCACGGCGTCCTGGGTGGTCGAGATCAGGAGGTCGAAGCCGGCACGCTCGAGGGGATGGCGCGCCAGCCGGGGCAAGAGCCAGTGCGAGGCGAAGGTCGGCAGCATCGACAGCCGCAGCGGCCCGCTCCCGCGCTCCTGCCGCAGCCCGGCCACCGCCCCGGCGATCCGGCCGAAGCCGCCGGTCAGTTCGGGCGCCAGCCTTGCGCCCGCTTCTGTGAGGACGAGGCCGCCCGCGAGCCGCTGCATCAGCGTCACGCCCAGAGCCTCTTCCAGGATCCGCAGCTGATGGCTGACGGCGGACGGCGTCACCGCCAGTTCGAGCGCCGCCTGCTTGATCGACAGATGACGCGCCGCCGCCTCGAAGGCGCGAAGCGCATTGAGCGGAACGTTCAGCCGGTGCTGCGCATGGGCCGTGGGCGGCTCCGGTTCGAGCCGAGCGGAATAGAGACCATCGTCCATGACACGGCTTCCCTCGAACGGCTGACCGCATCCGGCGGCGGATGCGGGAGGTGATATCGCGTCGCCATCGGGATGCACCCACCAGGACAGGCGGTGGCCCTAATGGATCGCCCGCTTGGCCCGAGCCGGTGGCTTCCACTCAGCCGCGGCGCACGCGGTCTTCCTCGAGCGCCAGGAGACCGAAGTCGAAATCGGTGCGATCGTCCTGGCTGCGCCGGAGCAATGTTCCGCTGCCGGCGACGAAACGGCTGTCGCAGGCCTGGATCAGCGCGCCCTCCTCCGCCAGCGCCGCATCGAACAGCCGGACGACGAGACGATTGGGATCCGGCGAATGCCGGCAGAAGGGCGTCAGGGCGGCCGCCGCTTCGCCTGCGGGCATCAGGCTGGCGAGAATGCCGAGGCCGACGGCCGGCGCCCGCCGCACACCCTGCAGGCCGTGCAGGCAGAGGCTCGCCTCCTCCGGCAGGTCGGCGACAAAGGCGATGATCCCGCGCATCTGGTCGAGCGTCGGGGCGGCGGCGGATGCGGGCTCCTCCACGTCGTCGAACTCGACCTTCAGGTGGCACTCCGGCGCAACGTCCTTAGGACCGAGATAGCTGCGCCCCGGGGTGACGATCGACAGGACGTGGCTCGGCCGCAGTTCGGCGTGGAAGCGCCGCGCTTCCGACTGCCCGCAGACCAGCATGCGGCAGGGCCAGCCGCGAGGATGGCGGCCGGCATTTGCGAGCGAATGAAACGCCGTGACCAAATCACCCTCCACAGGCTCTGCCGACCGGCTGCATCCGGCAATTATGCACTCCCGGAGCCGCTCGCGCCAAGCCGAAAAGCGGGACGATCAGGGCAGCACCGCCCGGTTCGACCCGATCCCCGCCGGAGGAGGTCCTGCACCGGGCCGTCCGTTTCATCCCCGAACCTGTGACATAACCATCGGGCGCAGATACTTGGCGGAACAGGACGCCCTTTCGGCCGGCAGGCAGCCTTCTCGACACCCGGCGAAATAATTCTCGCCACACCCGGAACCCGGGCGAGACCCGTGCATTATTCAGGCACCCCCAAGCGATCATCCCCCCTCGATCGCAACATGCACACGAAAAAGGGCAGCTCCCCCTCGCTGCCCTTTTTCGTGTGTCCGGCACCTGCTTCGCAATTTCGGCTTTCCCGTTCGCTGTCTCCTCGGCCAGGCAGCTCCCCGAACAGGCAGTGCCTGCGGGGCCTCGCGAGATTCCCGCGAGGAACTCCCGCGGCTGTCTCAGGCGGCGCCGATCTCCGTGAAGAACGCCCCCAGGCGGTCGACGATCAGGTCCTTGTCGTTGTCGAGGGTCGCCACGTGGTAGGATTCGTTCAGCCAGAGCAGGCGGATGTCGTCCGAGGACACGGCGTTGACGATCTTCAGGGCGTTCGCGGCCGGCACGACGTGGTCCTCGCGGCCATGGACGACCAGGCAGGGGCAGGCGATCCTCGCCAGCAGATCGCTGGTGGCGGCAAACAGCACCACCGCCTCGGCCATGCATGCGACCGGCACCTCCGGATAGGCGAGCTCCACGACCCCTTCCGCCTTGATGTCCGAGCCGATGCCCGGCAGCCGCTTCGGCCGCGGGTTCAGCATCAGCGCCTCGGCGAAGGGCTCGGTCAGCTGGCCGGCGGCCGCCGCGATCGGCGCGATGCCGGCGACGAGATCGGGGAAGCGGGCCGCAAGGTTGAGCGTCAGCGTGCCGCCCATCGAAAGGCCGGCGACGAAGACCTTGCGTTTGCGCGCCGCCAGCGACGTCAGCGCCGCCTCCGCCTCGCCGACCCAGTCGAGATAGCCGGTCGTCTCCATGTCGTCCGGCGACGTGCCGTGCCCCGGCAGGCGCGGCCCGACGACGGTGAAGCCGAAGCGGCGATGGAGGCCCTCGCCGAGATAGCGCATGCTCTGGGTGGTTCCGGTGAAGCCGTGCAGCACCACGACGCCGATGTCGTTGCCCTCAAATGCGAACGGCTCGGCTCCCTCGATAACACTGACCATCGTCCTCGCTCCCCAAGTTTCGATTGTGCGATCGTCCGTGGCGCGGCAGTTCCGAACGGCCCTGCCCGCCGCCTCGGACCGGGCGGAATTGGCACCACCGGCGGAGCGCCGTCAATCCTCTCTCGCGCGCCTCTCGCGGGGCCTCCCGCGCGCCTCTCGCGAGGCCTCTCGCGGGCATAGCTCAGGCCTTGCTCAGGCCTCCCGCGGGCGTCCTCGACGCGGCTGGCACCGGAGGCTGGGTGTGTCCCGGTCGCGCCACGCCGTCGCCACCCCGGTCGGCTCAATCTGTTCGCAGACTTGCGGATTTTGCCGGGCTGTGGCCGTCCGCCGCTTGTCAGCCACCGGACGCCGTCTTATCGACCGGCCTCGATCGCCCGTTTCGAAAGCACCCCATGCAATCCGGCATCCTGCTCGCCTTTGCGGCCTATTTTTCGTTTGCCTGCGGGGATGCGGCGCTGAAGGCGATCGGCCATCAGCTGCCGGTGTTCGAGGTCGGCTTCTTCATTTCGCTGATCGCCCTGGTGCCGGCGCTGTTCACCAAGCGGCCGGAGGATAGCTGGCCGTCGGTCTTCGTGCCGAAGCGGCCGGGCCTGCTCGCGATCCGGATGGCGAGCGGCACCCTCGGCGGCATACTCGGCGTCGTCGCCTTCACCACCCTGCCGCTGGCCGAGGCCTATGCGCTGATCTTCCTCCTGCCGATCTTCGTGACGGTGTTCTCCTTCGTGGTCCTCAAGGAGGACATCGGCTGGCGGCGCTGGCTGGCGGTGGTGGGCGGTCTCGTCGGCGTCCTGCTCGTCGTGCGGCCGGGCTTTCGCGAGATCCTTCCCGGTCATCTCGCCGCCGTCGGCGTCGCGATCTGCGGGGCGATCACGGTGATCGTCCTGCGCGTGCTCGGCCCGAGCGAAAAGCGCGTGACGCTGATCGGCGCGGTGCTCGTCGCCGCCGTCGTCGTCAACGGCGTCCTGATGCTGCCGGATTTCAAGGCGCCGCCTGCCGAGACCTGGCTGCTGCTGGTCTTCGGCGGCCTCGTCGTCGGCCTCGCCCATCTCCTCCTGGTCTTCGCGACCCGCTTCGCCTCGGCGGCCCGGGTCGCGCCCACCCAGTACAGCCAGATCATCTGGGCGGCGGTGATCGGCGCGGCCTTCTTCGAGGAGTTCCCGGACTGGATCGCCATGGCCGGCATGGCGCTGGTCGGTCTCTCCGGGCTCTTCACCTTCGTGCGCGAGACGGAAAAGACCGCCTGGCCGCAGAAGACGCCGCTGGTGCGGAACCGGTGAGGTTCGACGACGCACATCCGACACGCCGAGCCAGGTTCACATGATGGCCTCGACGCCCTTCTTGTAGGCGAGTGAGAGCAGTTTGAGCGAAGGCCCGCTCGGCCGCTTCTCGCCCTGCTCCCATTTGCTGACGACCGAGGTGCTGACGTTCAGAACCTTGGCGAACACGGCCTGGCTCATCTGCGCGTTCTCGCGGAGCGCCCGAATGCCCTCCGCATCGAATGTCTCGATGGTCGTCAGGCATTCGACGTCGAATTCGCGCATTGTCTGCAGATCGATCGCGCCGACCTTTTGAAGCCCCTCCATCGCCAGATGGAGGGAACGAAGCGCCTCACTCCGATAGACCTTTTTCTTTTCCGTCATCCTCGATCTCGATCCATTCTCTGGAGTGAACAAGAGCCTGCACCTGATCTTCGGTGAGGCCGACGATGAGTTTTGCCGCCTTCTTGTAGGCACGCTCCTCAATGGTGCTCAGATTGGCCTTCTCGCTTTTGCCGAAGAGGTGGACAAACACGAGCCGGTCTTTCGCATTGAAGACGATGATGGTCCGGTGTGCGCCCCTCCGACCGCCCTTTCCCTGCGATATCCTCTGTTTGATCAGGAAGGCGCCGAGCTCGGCGTCAATCTTCCCGCCCAGGGTTCGCTTGACGACGTTTCTCAGCTCATCCACCGCCACGCCCTCTTTGCGAGCAGTGCGAGCGAATTCCTTCGTCTTGAACGCCCGCATCCTTCGCTCGTCAGTTTGGTTGTGGAATATCAGGAACTCCGAAAAAGCCGTCGGCCCCAGATGGCAAACGACATGGAAACATGGTCAAATCTATATGACCTGGTCCTATATTTCAAGAGCCACGCGGTCGCGTGCGTCTGCGCGCACCGCGCCTTTTGACGAGGGCCCGACGACGTCATAGGCGGAGACGACCCCGGGGCCATTTCTTCGCACTTGCGAAATCGCGCGACGCGCCGCAATCTTGTGCATCGGGGCGGGCGGCGGTAAGCCGGCGGCCCCATCAGGACAGTTCGGGAGGTGTTGTTCGTGGCCATTCGCAAGATTCTCGTCGCCAATCGGTCGGAGATCGCCATCCGCGTGTTTCGCGCCGCCAATGAGCTCGGTCTGCGGACCGTGGCGATCTGGGCGGAGGAGGACAAGCTGGCGCTGCATCGCTTCAAGGCGGACGAGAGCTACCAGGTCGGCCGCGGCGCCCATCTTCCCAAGGATCTCGGCCCGATCGAGAGCTACCTGTCGATCGAGGAGGTGATCCGCGTCGCCAAGCTGTCCGGCGCCGACGCGATCCATCCGGGCTACGGGCTGCTCTCCGAGAGCCCCGAATTCGTCGATGCCTGCCATGAGGCCGGCCTGACCTTCATCGGCCCCTCGGCGGATACGATGCGCCGGCTCGGCAACAAGGTTGCCGCCCGCAATCTCGCCGTCGAGGTCGGCGTGCCGGTCGTGCCCGCCACCGCGCCGCTGCCGGACGACATGGCCGAGGTCCGGCGGATGGCGGCCGAGGTCGGCTTCCCGGTGATGCTGAAGGCCTCCTGGGGCGGCGGCGGCCGGGGGATGCGCGTCATCCGCGCCGAGAAGGACCTCGAGCGCGAGGTGATCGAGGCCAAGCGGGAGGCCAAGGCCGCCTTCGGCAAGGACGAGGTCTATCTGGAAAAGCTGGTCGAGCGGGCCCGCCACGTCGAGGTGCAGATCCTCGGCGACACCCATGGCAACGTCGTCGACCTGTTCGAGCGCGACTGCTCGATCCAGCGACGCAATCAAAAGGTCGTCGAGCGCGCGCCGGCGCCGTATCTCTCCCACGAGCAGCGCCGCGAACTCGCCGCCTATGCCCGCAAGCTCGCCGACGCGACGGCCTATGTCGGCGCCGGCACCGTCGAGTTCCTGATGGATGCGGACACCGACGCGTTCTACTTCATCGAGGTCAACCCACGCATCCAGGTCGAGCATACGGTCACCGAGGAGGTGACCGGCATCGACATCGTCAAGGCGCAGATCCACATCCTCGACGGTCACGCGATTGGAACGCCCGAATCCGGCGTTCCCGCCCAGGCCGACATCAAGCTCAACGGCCACGCTTTGCAGTGCCGGATCACCACGGAGGATCCCGAGCACAACTTCATCCCGGACTATGGCCGCATCACCGCCTATCGCGGCGCCACCGGCTTCGGCATCCGGCTCGACGGCGGCACCGCCTATTCCGGCGCGGTGATCACGCGGTTCTATGATCCGCTCCTGGAAAAGGTCACCGCCTGGGCGCCGACGCCGGAAGAGGCGATCGCCCGCATGGACCGGGCGCTGCGCGAATTCCGCATCCGCGGCGTCGCGACGAACCTCACCTTCCTCGAGGCGATCATCGGCCACGAGAAGTTCCGGGACAACACCTACAACACCAAGTTCATCGACGAGACGCCGGAGCTGTTCCAGCAGGTCAAGCGCCGCGACCGCGCCACCAAGCTCCTCACCTATCTCGCCGACGTCACGGTCAACGGCCATCCCGAGACGAAGAACCGGCCGATGCCGCCGCAGGACCACGCCCCGCCGGTGGCGCCGCTGTTCGACGCCCCGATCGCTCCCGGCACCCGGCAGAAGCTCGACGAGCTCGGCCCCAAGGGCTTTGCCGACTGGCTGCGCGACAAGCCCGAGGTGATGATCACCGACACGACGATGCGCGACGGCCATCAGTCGCTGCTCGCGACGCGGGCCCGCACCCATGACATCGTCGGTATCGCCGAGGCCTATGCGCGGGGCCTGCCGCAGCTCCTGTCGCTGGAATGCTGGGGCGGCGCCACCTTCGACGTCGCCATGCGCTTCCTCACCGAGGACCCGTGGGAGCGGCTCGCCCTCGTCCGGGAGAAGGCGCCGAACATCCTCCTGCAGATGCTGCTCCGGGGCTCCAACGGCGTCGGCTACACCAACTATCCCGACAACGTCGTGAAGTACTTCGTCGCCGAGGCGGCGAAGGGCGGCGTCGACCTCTTCCGGGTGTTCGACTGCCTCAACTGGGTGGAGAACATGCGCGTCTCGATGGACGCCGTGTGCGAGGCCGGCAAGATCTGCGAAGGCGCGATCTGCTACACCGGCGACCTCTTCGACCCCGAGCGCGCGAAATACGATCTCAAATACTACGTCGCGCTGGCCAAGGAGATGGAAGCCGCCGGCGCCCACATCCTCGGCGTCAAGGACATGGCGGGGCTCCTGAAGCCGGCGGCGGCGCGCGTCCTGTTCAAGGCGCTGAAGGAGGAGGTCGGGCTTCCGATCCACTTCCACACCCACGACACCTCGGGGATCTCGGCGGCGACGGTGCTGGCGGCGGTGGATGCCGGCGTCGACGCGGTCGACGCGGCGATGGACGCCTTCTCGGGCAACACCTCGCAGCCCTGCCTCGGCTCGATCGTCGAGGCGCTGAAGGGATCGGAGCGCGATCCCGGCCTCTCCTCGGCCGCGATCCGGCGGATCTCCTTCTACTGGGAGGCCGTGCGCACCCAGTATGCCGCCTTCGAGAGCGACCTGAAGGGCCCCGCCTCGGAGGTCTATCTGCACGAGATGCCGGGCGGCCAGTTCACCAATCTGAAGGAGCAGGCCCGCTCCCTCGGGCTGGAGACCCGCTGGCACCAGGTCGCCCAGACCTATGCCGACGTCAACAAGATGTTCGGCGACATCGTCAAGGTGACGCCCTCCTCCAAGGTCGTCGGCGACATGGCGCTGATGATGGTCAGCCAGGATCTCACCGTCGCCGACGTGATGGATCCGAAGAAGGATCTGGCCTTCCCCGACAGCGTCGTCGCCATGCTGCACGGCGATCTCGGCCAGCCGCCCTCGGGCTGGCCCAAAGACATCCAGGCGAAGATCCTGAAGGACAAGCAGCCGATCACCGTGCGCCCCGGCTCGCTGATCCCGGAGGCCGACCTCGCCGCCGAGCAGGCGACGATCGAGGCCAAGCTGGAGCGCAAGGTGAGCGATCAGGAGTTCGCCTCCTATCTGATGTATCCGAAGGTATTCACCGACTTCGCCCTCGCCGCCGATCTCTACGGCCCGGTCTCCATGCTGCCGACGCCGAACTATTTCTACGGCATCGTCCAGGAGGACGAGGTGCTGGTCGACATCGAGCGGGGCAAGACGCTGGTGATCCGCTGCCTCGGCTTCGGCGAGACCGACGAGAAGGGCATGCGCACGGTGTTCTTCGAGCTGAACGGCCAGCCCCGCCGGGTGAAGGTGCCGGACCGGGCCCATGGCGCCGCCGGCAATGGCGCCAGGCAGAAGGCCGATCCGGCCAATCCGAACCATCTCGGCGCCCCGATGCCGGGCGTCGTCTCGACGCTTGCGGTCGCGGCCGGCCAGGAGGTCAAGGCGGGCGACGTGCTCCTGTCGATCGAGGCGATGAAGATGGAAACCGCCATCCACGCCGAGCGCAACGGCAGGATCGAGGCGGTGCATGTCTCCACCGGCTCGCAGATCGACGCCAAGGACCTCTTGGTGGTCTATGCGGCGTAGGTCGTCACGCGGGTGAATGAAGAGGGCGGCCCGCTTCAGGCGGCCTCCCGCTTCGCCTCCACCGACGATGATTGGCTGGAACGGCAACGGTGCGCGGCGAAGCGGCGTCCGCCGCAACGCTTGCAATGGCCGGGCCTGGCGCGGCCGCTGTTGGGCGCATCGCGTCGCTTCGGCAGGTGCAACCCCCGCCCCGCACATTCGCGCATCTTGATCGAGGAAAAAGCAAGCGTCGGCGTCGGCACGATACGCGCCGGCATCCGCTGATATCTGCGACTTGGAGGAAATCTCCCGGCGAGATCAGGAGTGCTTCAGGCAGCACGTCCGGTCGATGTCGCCACGCCCTCGATCAGGAGTGGTGCCCGGGACTGGAATCGAACCAGTGACACTGCGATTTTCAGTCGCATGCTCTACCAACTGAGCTACCCGGGCGCCGCCGCCGATGCTCGCTTACAGCGTTTCTGCAAGGCCGATGCGGCGGGGAGTGGCGGCCTTATAGAAAAGCTTTCGGGCCCTGTCCAGCGGCAATCTCGTGCCGGCCCGTGGAGTTTTTCATTTGCGTGACAGAAGCTTCGCCAGAACCGGTCGAGGTCCCGGCGCCGGCGCCCGATCGGCGGCGGCTGCGAGGGCGGGTTGCCAGTGCCCCGGCGGCGGGCGCCATGGAAGCTCCCATCGTCTGGCTTATCTTCCCCTCCCCAGTTCCCCGGAGGCCATCATGCGCCAAAGCCCCGCCTTCCTCTTCGATCTCGACGGCACGCTGGTCGACAGCGTCTACCAGCACGTCCTCTCCTGGAAGGACGCGCTCGACGCCGAGGGCATCGCCCTGTCGGTCTGGCGGATCCACCGCAAGATCGGCATGAGCGGCGGCCTGTTCACCAACCAGCTGCTGCGCGAGATCGGCGAGGAGATCACCGAGGAACGCCGCGAGCGGCTGCGTCAGGCCCATGCGGAGGCCTACAGGAGCCATTCGCGCAGCGTCGTGCCGCTGCCGGGGGCGCGCGAGCTGCTCGACGCCCTGACCCGCGAGAAGCTCGCCTGGGCGATCGCGACGAGCGGGCGGATGGAGACGGCAAAGCACAATCTCGACCGGCTCGGGATCGACCCGGACGAGGTGCCGGTGGTCACAAGGGACGCTGTAAAATACGCCAAGCCCGAGCCCGACCTGTTCATCGCGGCGGCGGAGCGCCTCGGGGTCGCGACGGAAGGTTCGATGGTGATCGGCGATTCGATCTGGGACATGCTCGCCGCCCAGCGCTGCCGGGCGCTCGGCGTCGGGCTGTTGTCCGGCGGCTATGGCGGCGAGGAACTGGAACGCTCGGGCGCGTTCCGGGTCTATGAGGATCCGGCGGACATGCTGGATCATCTCGACGAGGTCGGCGGGCGGACCTGACACGCCCGCTCGCGGCGCGGTCGAGCAGATCACCCGTCCTGAACGGGCCCCCGCGTCGCCGTGAAACCCGGCCCCCGATCACGACGGACGGGGCGCGGGGCTTATCGGGGTGGCTACCCGTTCAGGCGACGCCGAGGCGCAAAAGGTCGTGCAGGTGGACGATGCCGACCGGCCGGCCCTCGCGCACCACCATCACGGCGGTGATGTTGCGGGTGTTGATCATCTCCAGCGCCGCGACGGCAAGGGTGTCCGGCCGGATGGTCTTCGGATCGGCGGTCATCACGTGGTCGACGGTGCGGGCGAGCAGGCCCGGATCGAGGTGGCGGCGCAGGTCGCCGTCGGTGATGATGCCCTTCAGGCGGCCGTCCTCGCCGATCACGCCGACGCAGCCGAAGCCCTTGCGCGACATGGTGATGATCGCTTCGGACATCAGCGTGCCGGAGGCGACCAGCGGCATCGCCTCGCCGGTGTGCATGATGTCGGAGACGTGCTTCAGGCTGGCGCCCAGTTGGCCGCCCGGATGGAAGACGTGGAAGTCGTCGGGGGTGAAGCCGCGGCGTTCGAGGAGGGCCACGGCGAGCGCATCGCCCATGACCAGCTGCATGGTCGAGGAGGAGGTCGGCGCGAGGCCGAGCGGACAGGCTTCGGTCGCCCGCGGCAGGAGCAGCGTCACGTCCGCCTCGCGGGCAAGCGTCGAGTTCGGCCGCGAGGTGACGGCGACGAGGGGAATGCGGAAGCGGCGGGAATAGGCGACGATGCCGTAGAGCTCGGCGGTCTCGCCGGACCACGACATGGCGAGGATCGCATCGTCCTTGCCGATCATGCCGAGATCGCCGTGATTGGCCTCGGAGGGGTGGACGAAGAAGGCCGGCGTGCCGGTCGAGGCGAAGGTCGCGGCGATCTTCGAGCCGATATGGCCGCTCTTGCCGACGCCGGTGACGATCAGCCGGCCGGAGACCGACGCGATGAGATCGAGGGCCGCCTCGAAGCTCGCCGCCATGTCCGTCTTGATCAGCGCCGCCAGTGCCTTCAGCGCCTCGATCTCGGTCTCGATCGTGTGGGCGGCGGAGCGCGAACCGACCTGGTCGTTCGCGGCGGCAATCTCGACGTTGGGCAGGGACATCGTTCGTTCTTCTCGTCTTGGCCGGGCTGGCTGCGGCCGACGAGACCGACGCACCCGACGATGGAATGAAGCCTTCGGCTATCTGACGCAAACGTGACCGTATCGGGACGGCGTCGCGATTCCTGTTTCGCGCAACCGCCGGCGGCTAGGTTCTCGTCCCAGAAGTGTCCGATCTGCAACAATCGGTCAATGCCGCTGAAGACCCCGCCGGCCGAGTGCAAGCGGGACGCCAACAGACATGCCGGACGACGCGCGACGATGGACCAGACAGACGGACGGGTTTTGCCGGTGATGCTGCTCTTGGCGGCCGGGCTCGCCATGTCCGCCTCGCCGGCGCTCGCGCAGGACCTGTCCAGCGACGGATCACTGCGGCGGACCGTCGAGGGCAATCCGAGCTCCAGCCGGCTCGCCGATCCCAATGCCGACCTGATCGAGGCGCTGGGCGCCTACAATCGCCAGGACATCACCGCGCCGGACGAGAAGGGCGACGATCCCTCGCAGCTGCGGCAGGTCCCCGATCCCGCAGCCGAGGACGCCGCCGATCCCGGACCCGATGCCGGTGCTTCGGGAACCGGGCCACGGCAGAGCTTCGACCTCGATGACGGACCGCCCTCCCTTGTTCCCGGTGATGGCCTCGCCGTGCCGGCCGGACGCGCCAACACCTCGGCGAGACCGGCCGAGAGAAGCGGCGAGGAGCGGACCGAAGACGGCGAGGCGGCCGCCGGCGAAAACCAGGGCGACGACCTGCCCGATCCGCTCAACCCGACGCTCGGCGCCGGCATCACCGACGAGACGCGGGGCGCCCAGTCGATCCTGCGCAGCAACCAGGCGGCCGAGACGGTGGACCGCGTCCGCCGGCTGAACCGCGCCGATGCCGACGACCCCTTCGCGCCCGTCGGCGTGCGGGTCGGCACCTTCATTCTCTATCCGGAGCTGATCCAGACGATCGGCGCCTCCAGCAACCTCCAGAACGACAGGGATGCCACGAGCGGCGCCTTCACCGAGACGATCATCTCCTCGCGCCTCGTCTCCGACTGGTCGAGCCACCAGGCCGAGTTCAACTCGCACTTTTCCTACCGCAAGGATTTCGCAGGGGACGAGCAGCAGGATCCGAGCGCGGCGGTCGACGGCCGCCTGCGGATCGACATCTCCCGGGACACGGTGGCGACGCTGCGCGGCGCGATCGACTATGCCCGCGAGGACTATTCCGACGTCCTCGACGACGAATCCCTTTCCGGCCGGGCCGATGTGTTCTCGGGGTCGCTGGCGGCCGAACTCACCCACGACTTCCATCCGGTGACTGTCGGCGGCACGCTGACGGCGGCGCGGCGCTCCTATCTGAGCCTGCCGGAGGGCAGCGTCGACGAGGACTACACGACGCTGAGCGCGGCGCTGCGCACCGGCTTCGACCTTTCCCCGGCCATCAAGCCCTTTGTCGAGGCGAGCCTCGGCCGGCGGCTCTTCGACGTGCCCCAGCCGAGCGAACGGGACGGGCCGTCACGCGATGCCTGGCTGCCGGCGCTGCGGACCGGCGTCGCCCTCGACCTGCGGGACAAGCTGAAGGGCGAAATCGCCGTCGGCTATGCCTGGTACCTGCCCGACGACGAAGCGGCCCGGACGGCGAGCGCGACGACCGTCGACGCCAGCCTCGTCTGGTCGCCGCAGCGGGGCACGGACGTGACCCTCGCCGCCCTCACCAGCTTCGCGCCGGAGCTGACCGGACAGTCGGCGACGACCAATTACGAGACCTCCCTCGCCATCGCCCACTCCGTCGGCGCCCGAACGACGCTGACGGCGGCGGCACGGCTCGGCTATGAGGATTCGACCGTGGAGAACGACGACAAGCTGCTCCTGTCGGGCGAAGCCGGCTTCAACTACTGGCTCAACCGCCAGTTCGCCCTGACCGGCTCCTACGAACACCGCCGGTCCTTCGCGGTCGCCGAGGACAGCCGCTACAGCGCCGACACCATCCGGCTCGGCATCACGCTGCAGCGCTGAGGCGGCGACGCGCCGGCTCTGTCGTTCCCCCGCGGGAGGCTCAGGCGGAGGCTGGTTCGGCCCCGGAGCGGCCGGCGAAGATCGTCAGCGCCGCATGCTGCAGCAGCATGATGGTCTTGGCGTCGCGGATCCGGCCGTCGCGGGTCATCTGCAGGGCCTCGGCGAAGGCGAGGTCGAGGACCTCGATGTCCTCGCCCTCCGCGGCGATGCCGCCGCCAGTGCCCGCCCGGTGCGAACTGTCGTAGCGGGCGACGAAGAAGAACAGCCGTTCGGTGACCGAGCCGGGGCTCATGAATACGTCCCAGAGCCGCTCGACCTCCCGCACCCGCAGGCCGGCCTCCTCCTCGAGCTCGGCCCGGATCCGCTCTTCCGGCGCCGCCGCATCGAGAAGCCCCGCCGGGGCCTCGATCATCAGCTCGTCGCAGCCGCTGACGAAGGCCGGGAAGCGGAACTGCCGGATCAGGATCACCCGCCCCGCGACGGGATCATAGGGCAGGATGACCGCGCCATTGCCCCGGTCGTAGGTCTCGCGCGTCTGGCGCTGCCAGCTGCCGTCGGCGCGGCGGAAGTCGAAGACGGTCTTCTTGAGGACGCCCCAGTCATCCGCCAGGACGGTGACCTCGCCCAGCCGCACACGATCCGCGACGCTCATCTGGCCTCCCTTCGAGACTTGCCATTGCTGTAGCTGGTGATGGTGCGGGACGAGCGTCGTCGCGGCCGGAATGCGGAGCGCGGCGGAACCGCGCGCCGGCAGGCGTTCATCCCACGGTCGGCGGCATGGGCGCCAACGGGCGCCGGGCGCCGGCCCGGCATCCGCAGGCGGCCCGGCGCCGGATCACTCCGCCGGCTTCACCGTGTTCATCAGCTTTTCCAGGTTGCCGATGACCTTGTCGCGAATGTCCGGCCGATAGAGCGCGAAGGCGACGTTCGCCTCGATGAAGCCTTCCTTCGAACCACAGTCGAAGGTGCGGCCGGTGAAGGGATAGGCGGCGAAATCCTGGCTTTCCGCCAGCTTCAGCATGCCGTCGGTGAGCTGGATCTCGTTGCCCGCGCCCTTTTCCTGGGTGGCGAGGATGTCGAAGATCTCCGGCTGCAGGATGTAGCGGCCGGAGATCGAGAAGTTCGACGGCGCGTCCTCGGGCTTGGGCTTTTCAACCATGCCGGTGATCCTGAAGCCGTTGCCGACGGCGTCGCCCTTGCCGACGATGCCGTATTTGTGGGTCTCTTCCGGATCGCATTCCTCGACCGAAATGACGTTGCCGCCGGTCTTTTCGTAGAGGGCCACCATCTCGGCGAGGCAGCCCTTCTCGGCCTGCATGATCATGTCGGGCAGAAGGATCGCGAAGGGCTCGTTGCCGACGAGATCGCGGGCGCACCAGATGGCGTGGCCGAGGCCGAGCGGCGCCTGCTGGCGGGTGAAGCTCGCGGTGCCGGGTTTCGGCTGGAGGTCGTCGAGAAGCTTCAGCTCGGCCGTCTTGCCGCGCTCGGCGAGCGTGTTGGAAAGCTCGACCTGGATGTCGAAATAGTCCTCGATGACCCCTTTGTTGCGGCCGGTCACGAAGATCAGGTGATCGATGCCGGCTTCCCTCGCCTCGTCGACCACATACTGGATCACCGGCCGGTCGACGACCGTCAGCATCTCCTTGGGGATCGCCTTGGTGGCAGGCAGGAAGCGTGTTCCCAGACCTGCCACGGGAAATACGGCTTTGCGGACCTTCTTCATCGAAAGGCTTCTCCTGAAATGCGACCGAAGGGTCGGTTCGATGAGCGCATCAAAATCTTGTGCGCCATCGCAAAGTCAACAGGCGGCCGCGACGAAAACGCAGATCGGCCGCCGGTCGGCGTCGGCAGATCCGGGCCGGGCCGTCCAAACCGCGGGCATCAGGCGCAGCCGGGGCGGCGGCGGCACGCGGCGCACGCGCTCCCGCCGCCCCTGATGAGGGAGCCAGTCGCGCGGGAGGCTCGCACGGTCCCTGCTGGGTTCAGAAGATGAAGTCGGTCGCGTCGAGATCGCCGATGGCGACACCATTCAG
>NZ_AQQS01000037.1 GCF_002088275.1 Aurantimonas sp. 22II-16-19i | reverse complement strand
TGGGGGGGGGGCCGGCAACGGGGCCGGGCTCGGCGCGGGGAGCGGCGGGTTGGGGAGGCTGTCCCTCGCCGCGCGCGGGGCGGGCGGCGAGTTCGGCGACGGTAGGGGTGGCGCGGGAAAAGGCGAGGGTCGACGGGTTGAGCGCCGGAGGCTCGGTCGGCTTCAGGGGCGCTGCGACAGGCGGAACGGCTGCCACCGCCGCAGCGCGCGTCCCCGTCTGCGGACGCAGCTCCGCGTCGATCCGCAGCTCCGGGTCGGTGCGCGTCGCCGCCGGGCTGCGCGACGGCGATGGCCGGGCTGCAGCGGGCTCCGGTGCGGCATCGCTCGAACGGTCGATCGCCGCGATCCCGGCGCTCCGGTTCGGTGCCCGGATTTCCCCATTGGCGGCGGGTTCACGGCGCGGCTCCGGCGTCGGAATCCGCATGTCGCGCGGCTCAACGCGCTGCGGTCCGCTGTCGCGACGGGGAGCTTCGACGGCGTCCGTGATCGGCTTCGGCGACTGGGGGGCCTGCCCGGTCGCCCTTGCCGGAGCCGTCGTCGAAGCGGTCGCGGGATCAAGGGATCCGTTCGCCTCCGACCGCGCGGGATGCTGCGACGGCGGCGGTGCCGCGGACATGTCGAGGCGCGGCTCGTCGCCGCGCGAAGGCGGACGCACGGCTGCGGGAACCCGCAGGATCGAGCCTTCGACCAGGAGGTCGGTCTGGCCGCCGACGAGAACCAGATGCTCCACCTCGTCGCGGCGCACGAGGACGAGCTTGCGCTTCTCGTCGATCCGGGCGACGTCGAGGATCTGCAGCCGGGGTGCGCGAGTGCGCGGGCCGATGCCGGCGCCATTGGCGAAGAGCCGCTTGAACAGGCCGATGAGGACGACCGCCAGACCGCACACCATCGCGGCCACGAGCGCGACCCAGACGATCTGGGCAAGGCTGGGTCCGAAGAGGTCGACAATCCATTGCGGCATGGTTTCGGGTGCTCCTCGACGAGGCTGATCGACACGGCTGGCATTCGGCTGAACGAACTTGCCGACAGCGGTGCCGCATAATTCAGGGTCGGGCAAGGCCTTTGCCCGAATAGCTGTGTCTGATTGACGAATTTGCCATCGCAGGCGGAGCCGGGAAGACCGTGGCGACGGGGCTGCAACGCTCGTCGGCCAAGTGCCGGCAGAGAGGCGAAAATGTCTCCTGCGCGCTCGCTTCCGCGAGGAAATTGATTCACAATCGGGATGCTCCGCGCATCGACGCCGAAGCCCGATTCCCGCGCCGGGCATCGGGCGAACGGCCGGCGCGGTCCGCGCTGCAAGAGACAACGAAACGACTGGCAAAGAGAGGCAGATCGCGATGAACGGAGCGGCTCAGGGGGCGATCGACAAGCCGTTGATCGACCGGACGGCGGCTGCGTCGGGTGTCAGGCGGCTCCTGCTCCTGGGGGGAGCCTTGATCCTGGCCGGCGCCAGCCTCGCCCTGTTCGGGCGCGAATATGGCGAGATGGCGCTGCTCGTCATCTTCGGCGCCCTGTCGGTGATCGGCATCGGGGCGATCTTCGCCTCCGCCCTCGGCTTCATGCGCTTCTCGGCGCGGGCCAGCGACGGCGGCATCGCCCGCGACTTCCTCGACACGGCCCGCACCGGTCTTCTCATCCTCGACCGCAAGAGCCAGGTCGTCTACGCCAATCGCGCCTATGGGGACCTGACCGGCGCGGCCCGGCCGGCCGACATCCGCAGCCTCGAGCGCCTGCTCGCCCGCGAGGCGGAGGCGACCGAAGCGATCTACTATCTCGCCAACCTCGCCCGCGACGGCCGGTCCGGCCAGCGCGAGTTCCGGCTCGCCCGCAGCCTTGCCCCGTCCGGCCGGGCCGACGACGCGCCCTGCTGGTATCGCGTCATGGTGCGGCCGCTCGCCACACGCGGCGGCCAGATGCAGGCCTGGCAGATCCTCGACATCACCGCCGACCGCAAGCACGAGGAATCCTCCTTCCAGGACCTGCAGCACGCGATCGACTATCTCGACAAGGCGCCCGCCGGCTTCTTCGCCGCCGACGGCGAGCACCGCATCGCCTATATCAACGCCACGCTGGCCGAATGGCTCGGCCTCGACCTGTCCGACGTGAAACCCTACCAGCGCTCGTTCCTCGAGTTCCTCGCGCCCGGCTCCCAGGCGATGTTCACCGAGCACGCCGCTGCCGACACCATCGACGACATCGACCTGATCACCGCCGCCGGCAAGACCCTGCCGGTGCGGCTGCTGCGCCGGCCGGTCAACGATGACAGCGCGGCGCCCGGCATGGTGCGCACGCTGGTTCTCGACCGCAGCGGAGACAATGAGGCAGCCACCCCGGTCGAACTCGCCGAGGCGCGCTTCACCCGGTTCTTCAACTCCTCGCCGATGGCCATCGCGACGCTCAATCCCGGCGGCCGGGTCGTGCGTTCGAACGCGGTCTTCCGCAGGCTGTTCGGCGGCGAGACGGCCGAGGGCGCGACCGGCTTCCAGGCCGCCATCCGGGAAGCTGGCCGCGAGGCGTTCCGCAAGGCGCTGGCGGAGGCGAGCGTCGGCCGCTCCGGCATCGCGCCGGTGGATGCCGAGGTCGCGGGCGAGGGGCCGCGCACCGTCAGGCTCTATCTCAGCGCCGTGCCGAAGGTCGGGGCGGACAGCGACGAATGCGCGATCCTCTACGGCGTCGACATCACCGAACAGCGGGCGCTCGAGGAACAGATCGCCAAGAGCCAGAAGATGCAGGCGATCGGCAACCTGGCCGGCGGCATCGCCCACGACTTCAACAACGTCCTGACGATCATCACCGCATCCGTCGACTTCCTCTTGCTCAACCACCGCACAGGCGATCCGTCCTTCCAGGACCTCCTCCTGATCAAGCAGAGCGCCAACCGGGCGGCCTCGCTGGTGCGCCAGCTGCTCGCCTATTCGCGCCGCCAGACGATGCGGCCGAAGATGCTGAACCTCACCGACGTCGTCGCCGACATGCATCTCCTCCTGAAGCGCGTCAGCGGCGACCATGCGACGCTGGAGCGCCAGCATGCGCGGGACCTGTGGCCGGTGATGGCCGACATCGGGCAGTTCGAGCAGGTGATCACCAACCTCGTGCAGAACGCCCGCGACGCCATGCCCGACGGCGGCAAGATCTCGATCGTCACGCGTAACGTCCTCGCAGCCGAGGCGCGCGGCTTCGGCTATGCCGAGCTCACCGAGGGCGACTATGTCCTCGTCGAGGTCGCCGACACCGGGACGGGCATGCCGCCGGACGTCGCCGAGCGGATCTTCGAGCCGTTCTTCACCACCAAGGAGATCGGCAAGGGCACCGGCCTCGGCCTGTCGATGGTCTATGGCATCATCAAGCAGTCGAACGGCTTCATCTTCGTCGACTCCCGGCCGGGCGAGGGGACGACGTTCCGGATCTTCCTGCCGCGCTTCGTGCCGGCGGAGACCGCGGCGACGAGCCCCGAGGCGGCGGCGAGCGTCGCCGGTGCCAAGATGGATCTCTCCGGCACGGCCACCATCCTCCTCGTCGAGGACGAGGACCACGTGCGGGCGGGCAACGTGCGGGCGCTGAAGATGCGGGGCTACGACGTCCACGAGGCGGCCTCGGGCGTAGAGGCGCTGGAGGTGATGGAGGAACTCGACGGCAAGATCGATCTCGTCGTCTCCGACGTGGTGATGCCGGAGATGGACGGGCCGACCCTGCTGCGCGAGATGCGCAAGACCCGGCCCGACCTGAAGTTCATCTTCGTCTCGGGCTATGCCGAGGATGCCTTCGCCAAGAACATGCCGGAGGGCGAGAAATTCGGCTTCCTGGCCAAGCCGTTCTCCCTGCGTGAGCTCGCCGTCTCGGTGAAGACGATGCTCGACGGCTGATCCTGGCGGTGCGCTGCGATTGTGGGCTGCGATGCGGGGGCCACCGCGCGGACGCCCCGATCGGCTGGACGGTTCGGGTTCGGCCAAGCCCGGTATCGCCCCCGGGGGAGTGCCATGGTGGCTTCAGGCTCGGGTCTGACGAGGACGATCATCGGGGCTCTTTCGCAATGACCGGTTTCCCGCCGTTTCTCGGCCTTCCCGATCGTCTCGACGATGTCGGCGCTGTTCGCGCCGTCATCTTTGCCGCCGGCCACGGCAGCAGCTATCCGGGCAGGGACGACGGCGGCCATGCGCTGGCCGCCGAGGCGATCCGGAAGGCGAGCGAGGAGGATGCATCCCTCGTTGGCCATTGGGATTTCGATCTCGGTGGGCCGCTCTTCGATGGCGGGCCGATCTCGTGCATCGACGCCGGCGACCTCCCCACCAGACTGCACGACAATGCCGGCAACCGGGCCCTGATCGAAGCGAAGACCCGGGAGGTTCTGGCCATGCCGGCCGTGCCGATCCTGATCGGCGGCGACGATTCCGTACCGATCCCCTTCCTGGCGGGGTTTGCCGATCATGGTCCCGTCTGGATCCTGCAGATCGACGCCCATCTCGACTGGCGCGACGAGATCGACGGCGAACGCTTCGGCTATTCGAGCCCGATGCGGCGCGCCAGCGAGATGCCCCATGTCGCGGGTATCGTCCAGGTCGGCCTGCGCAGCGTCGGCAGTGCCCGGCGCGAGGAATACGAGGCGGCGCGGCGCTATGGCAGTCGTCTCGTCACGGCCCGCGATGTCCATGCCCGCGGCGTCGAAGTCGCCCTCCATGCCATTCCGGACGATGCGCGGGTCGTCATCACTCTCGATTGCGACGGCCTCGATCCCGGCGTCATGCCGGGCGTTGCCGCGCGGACGCCGGGCGGCCTCACCTACACGCAGGTGATCGATCTGATCGCAGGTGTTCGAAGGAAAGGCCGGATCGCGGGGTTCGATCTCGTCGAACTCTATCCGCCCGCCGACATGGACGGGATCTCGGCCCTGACCGCGGCGCGGCTGCTCGTCAACGCGATCGGCGGCATCGTTCGGCAGGCTTGAAGGCACGGCTCCCAGCCATCGCCATCCATCGCGGGAGAGGGGCCTGCGCCTGCCGCGCCCCAGGATCGGAAATCCTGCAGGCCGGCGCCTTCAGCCTCGCCGAGCGCCCTCAATCCTGTGCGAGCGCCACAGCGATCTCGCCGGCAAGCCGGGCATTCGCCTTGATCAGCGCGATGTTTGCCTCCAGCGAGCGGCCCTCGCTGAGCTCGACGATCCGCCCGAGCAGGAACGGCGTGACCGCCTTGCCGGCAACACTCTTCGCCGCGGCTTCGCCGAGCGCCTGCTCGATCCAGCCCTCGACGGTCTCGCGGGGGATGGCGTTTGCGGCGTCGAGCGGATTGGCGACGAGCATTCCGCCTGCGATCCCCAGCGCCGCCCGGGCCTTGTGGAAGCGCGCGATCTCGGCTGGCGCGTCGAGCCGCAGCGGGGCGGCATGTCCCGATTGCCTCGACCAGAAGGCCGGCAGCTCGTCGCTGCCATAGACCACGACGGGGACGCCCTTGGTCTCCAGATATTCCAGCGTCCGGCCGATATCGAGGATCGCCTTGGCGCCGGCCGAGACGACGATCACATCGGTGCGCGCCAGTTCCTCGAGATCGGCCGAGACGTCGAGGCTCGTCTCGCCGCCGCGGTGGACGCCGCCGATGCCGCCCGTCGCGAAGACCGAGAGGCCGGCGGCTCTCGCCGCGATCATCGTCGCCGCGACGGTGGTCGAGCCGGTGCGGCCCGAAGCGACGGCGAAGGCCAGGTCGGCGCGTGACAGCTTCATCACGTCCCGCGCCTCGGCCAGCGCCGCCAGTTCGTCGGTCTCGAGGCCGATGCGGACTCGGCCGTCGATGACGGCGATGGTCGCGGGCTCGGCGCCGCTGTCGCGGACGGCCGCCTCGACGGCCAGCGCCGTCCGCAGGTTGGCCGGGTAGGGCATGCCATGGGTGACGATGGTCGATTCGAGCGCGACGAGGGGATTTCCGGCAGCCTTCGCCGCTGCGACCGCGGGGGACAACATGAGGTGATCGGTCATGGGAGAGATCTCAATGGTCTGTGGTCGGGGCCGGCAGCTGCGGGACCAGGCGGTCGATGCCGGCGACGAGGTCCTCGGGCGGAAAGCTGGCCGAGGAGATCCGCAGCGACGCCGCGACGATGCCCCGGCGAGCGCCGTCGAGAAAGGATGCGCCACCGATATGGCCGACGAAGGCGACGGCGGCCAGGGTGTCGCCGGCGCCGGTGACGTCGTGGGGGCGGACCGCCGGCGGCCGCTGGAAGACGATCGCGTCGCCATCGAGGATCGCCGCTGCCCGGCCGCCGTCGGAGATCACCGCGCGCCGGGCGCCGAGCTCGGCGAAGAGCTGGCAGATCAGCTGGAGGTTCGTCGCCGCGGTGACCTCGGCGAGCGCCGCCGCCTCGGCCCGCGACAGGAAGATAGCCGTCAGCTGAGGCAGGACGGGCAGGAGCCGCCGGACTTTGGCCGGCGAGACGCCGATCGCGGCGACCGGCCGGCCCTCTGCGGCCTCGATGGCGGCCGCGATGGTCTCCGCCGGAAGATTGGCATCGATCAGGAGGGCGTCGGCCCGGGCGACCGCGTCCCGCACCACGCGGCGCCGCAGCGTCTTCGGGCCGAGCCGGTCGTAGAGAGCCATGTCGGCGACGCCCGCGACGAGTTCGCCGCGATCGTCGAGGATGGCCGTGTAAGTGGGGGTCTTGCGGTCGAGAAAGGTGACCGAGAGATCGCTCAGCCCGACGGTTTCGATCTCCGCCGCGATCCGCCGGCCGTCGGCGTCGCCGCCGCGCGCGCCGACGAGGCCGACCCTGCAGCCGAGGGCCCGCAGCGCGACGCCGGCGTTGAAGGCCGCGCCGCCCGGCATGTCGCTCAAGGTGCCCGGATTGGAAGCAGCCGGATGAAACGGCCCGCCGGCCCTGGCGCGGCGGTCCACATGGGCTGCTCCGATCAACAGGACCGAGGGGGCGGAGCTGCCGCGGGACATGTTCATCGCATTTTAACTACCACGTTTCACTCAGCGCGATTCGCGAATGCGAACAAATCGCGAATATTCCTTGCGGGGCGAGAACAAATGCGGTACGAAAACGAATGGATTTCGCATGTTGCACCCCTCATTGGCGCGTGAAATAAGGTCTCGTCACCATGGCACAAAATGCTCTCCGTCTCGTCGAGGATAATTCGTTGGACAAGAACAAGGCTCTCGATGCGGCTCTGTCGCAGATCGAACGCGCCTTCGGCAAGGGCTCGATCATGCGCCTCGGCGCGAACGAGAAGATCGTCGAGATCGAAACCGTGTCCACCGGCTCGCTGGGTCTCGACATCGCGCTCGGGGTCGGCGGTCTGCCGAAGGGGCGCGTCATCGAGATCTATGGCCCGGAAAGCTCGGGCAAGACGACGCTGGCGCTCCATACCATCGCGGAAGCCCAGAAGAAGGGCGGCATCTGCGCCTTCGTCGATGCCGAACACGCGCTGGATCCGGTCTATGCCCGCAAGCTCGGCGTCGATCTCGAGAACCTCCTGATCTCGCAGCCCGATACCGGCGAGCAGGCGTTGGAGATCACCGACACGCTGGTCCGGTCCGGGGCGATCGACGTCCTGGTGGTCGATTCGGTCGCCGCGCTGACGCCGCGCGCCGAGATCGAGGGCGAGATGGGCGATTCGCTGCCCGGCATGCAGGCTCGGCTGATGAGCCAGGCGCTGCGCAAGCTCACCGGTTCGATCTCGCGGTCGAAATGCATGGTCATCTTCATCAACCAGATCCGCATGAAGATCGGCGTGATGTTCGGTTCGCCGGAGACGACGACGGGCGGCAACGCCCTGAAGTTCTACGCCTCCGTCCGCCTCGACATCCGCCGCATCGGCTCGATCAAGGATCGCGACGAGGTGACCGGCAACCAGACCAAGGTGAAGGTCGTCAAGAACAAGCTGGCCCCGCCCTTCAAGCAGGTCGAGTTCGACATCATGTATGGCGAGGGCGTCTCGAAGACCGGCGAGCTCGTCGATCTCGGCGTGAAGTCCGGCATCGTCGAGAAGTCCGGCGCCTGGTTTTCCTACAACAGCCAGCGCCTCGGCCAGGGGCGCGAGAACGCCAAGAGCTTCCTGCGCGACAATCCGGCGATCGCCGACGAGATCGAGGCGTCGATCCGGCAGAATGCCGGATTGATCGCCGAGCAGCTCCTCGACGATGGTCGCGACGAACCGTCCGAGGACTGATCTCACCCGGAGATGCCTGAAAAGGCCGCGCCGCCGTTTCGAGCGGCGGCGCTATGCAGGGTCGCGAGATTTCCATTCCGCCGCCCGTTGGAAGGCGCGGGCGGCGCCGCGAGCGGTCGATGGACATGGGCGGCTGCCCTTTGTAAAAGGCGCGACGGTCTCGCCGGTCGCTTGACGTGATGGGATGTGGCCAATCGATCCGTAATGTCTTGCGAAGGTCTCGCTCATGAGTGGCGTCAATGAAATCCGGTCGGCTTTTCTCGAATATTTCGAGAAGAACGGGCACGAACGGGTCGCCTCCTCGCCGCTGGTGCCGCGCAACGACCCGACGCTGATGTTCACCAATGCCGGCATGGTGCAGTTCAAGAACGTCTTCACGGGCCTCGAGAAGCGACCCTACAGCCGCGCGACCACCGCGCAGAAGGTCGTGCGCGCCGGCGGCAAGCACAACGATCTCGACAATGTCGGCTACACCGCGCGCCACCACACCTTCTTCGAGATGCTCGGGAATTTCTCCTTCGGGGACTATTTCAAGGAGCGGGCGATCGAGCTTGCCTGGAACCTGACGACGAAGGAGTTCGGCCTGCCCAAGGACCGTCTCCTCGTGACGGTCTTTTCCGAGGACGAGGACGCGGCCGCCCTGTGGAAGAAGATCGCCGGTCTGTCCGATGACCGGATCATCCGCATCCCGACCTCCGACAACTTCTGGACCATGGGTGAGACCGGTCCGTGCGGCCCGTGCTCGGAGATCTTCTTCGACCAGGGCGAGAGCGTTGCCGGCGGCCCTCCGGGAAGCCCGGACGAGGACGGCGACCGGTTCCTCGAATTCTGGAACCTCGTCTTCATGCAGTTCGACCAGGTCGACGGGTCGACGCGGCTCGACCTGCCGCGCCCCTCGATCGACACCGGCATGGGCCTCGAGCGGATGGCGGCCATCCTCCAGGGCGTCCATTCGAACTACGAGACCGATCTCTTCCGCACCCTGATCGGCGCCGTCGAACATGCGATCGGCTCCGAGGCGGTGGGCGGCAAGGTGGCGAGCCACCGGGTGATCGCCGACCATCTGCGGGCGACGTCCTTCCTGATCGCCGACGGCGTTCTGCCGTCGAACGAGGGCCGCGGCTATGTCCTTCGCCGCATCATGCGCCGCGCCATGCGCCACGCGCGGATGCTCGGGGCGCAGGAGCCGGTGCTGTTCAAGCTGGTACCGACGCTGGTCGCCGAGATGGGCCGGGCCTATCCCGAGCTCGGGCGGGCCGAGGCGCTGATTTCCGAGACGCTGAAGCTCGAGGAGAAGCGCTTCCTGCAGACGCTGGACCGCGGACTGACGCTGCTCGCCGGCGCGACCGAGGGCATGGCGACCGGCGAGCGCCTGTCCGGCGAGACCGCGTTCAAGCTCTACGACACCTATGGGTTTCCGCTGGACCTGACCCAGGACGCCTTGCGCCAGCGCGGCATCGAGGTCGATCTCGACAGCTTCAACACCGCCATGGAGCGCCAGAAAGCCGAGGCACGGGCGAGCTGGGCCGGCTCCGGCGAGGCGGCGGCCGAAAACGTCTGGTATCCGATCCGCGAGCGCGTCGGCGCGACCGAATTTCTCGGCTACGGCACCGAGCGGGCCGAAGGCGCGGTGGTGGCTCTGGTGAAGGACGGCGCCGAGGTCGGCGAGGCCGGCGAGGGCGACGAGGTTTCGGTGGTGGTCAACCAGACGCCGTTCTACGGCGAGTCCGGCGGCCAGCTCGGCGACACCGGCGTGATGCGCGGCGAAGGCGTCGAGATTTCCGTCACCGACACACGCAAGTTCGCCGAGGGGCTCTTCGTCCACCGGGCCCGCGTCACCAAGGGACGGGTGAAGGTCGGCATGGCGCTCGATCTCGAGGTCGATCACCGCCGTCGCACCCAGATCCGTGCCAACCATTCGGCGACGCATCTGCTGCACGAGGCGCTGCGGGAAGTTCTCGGCAGCCATGTCGCCCAGAAGGGCTCGATGGTGGCGCCCGATCGCCTGCGCTTCGACTTCTCACATCCCAAGCCGATCGAGGTGGCGGAGATCGCGGAGGTCGAGCGGCTCGCCAATGCGATCATTCTCCAGAATGCTCCCGTCGAGACCCGGCTGATGGCCGTTGACGACGCGATCGAATCCGGCGCCATGGCGCTGTTCGGGGAGAAATACGGCGACGAGGTCCGGGTCGTCTCGATGGGCGTCGCCGAGGAAGGCGAGAAGGCCGGCAAGGCTTATTCCGTCGAGCTTTGCGGCGGAACCCATGTGCGCGCGACCGGCGACATCGGCCTCGTCCACGTCGTCGCCGAGGGCGGCGTCGCGGCTGGCGTGCGCCGGGTGGAAGCGCTGACCGGCGATGCCGCGCGGGCCCATCTCCTGGAGCAGGACCAGCGCGTGCGCCGGATGGCGGCGGCGCTGAAGGTCTCCCAGGGCGAAGTGGCGGACCGGCTCGACGCGATCGTCGAGGAGCGCCGCCGGCTCGAGCGCGAACTGGCTGAGGCCAGGAAGAAGCTCGCCCTCGTCGGCGACGGTGCCGGGGCTTCGTCGGGCGCCGCGCCGCAGGAAGTGGCCGGCGTCGCCTTCGTCGGGCGCGTCCTCGAAGGCGTCTCGCCGAAGGACCTGAAAGGACTTGTCGACGACACCAAGGCGCAGATCGGCTCGGGTGTCGTCACGCTGGTCGCGGTCGCCGACGGCAAGGCCTCGGTCGTCGTCGGGGTGACGCCGGACCTTACTGGTCGCTTCGACGCCGTCGAGCTGGTCCGGGCCGCGAGCCTCGCAATCGGCGGCAAGGGCGGCGGCGGGCGGCCCGACATGGCACAGGCCGGTGGCCCGGACGGCGACAGTGCCGCCCAGGCGGTGGCCGCGGTCGAGGCGGCAATGGCGGGCTGACACCCGCCAGGCAGGTCAGGTGAGACGCTGCCGGTTCGACTGCCGGCTGCGTCAGCGGATCGAGAGTGACATCGACGAAGTCGGCCGGGATGTCGGCTTTGCTGGGGCGTGATCCCGAAACCCGAGAGCCGGTTCTCGCGAGAGATCATCCGGCAACAGGATGATCGAGCGGGATGCCGCTCGAAGCTGATCTCGTCCCGCTTTGATTTGCTCGGCTCGACGGCTGCGCCGGCTCGATGCCCCTGCCGGCCCGATCGATCGGGCGACGCATTTCCGGATTGGCCGGCAATCGGTCGAACTCTCGGGCATCGCGATCGATATCGTCCCGCTGCGGCTCCACCAGGCAGAAGCGGTGGCCGGTCGGCGTCTCCATCACGATCCAGGACTTCACCGCCCCGATTTGCCTTGCTCCGACTCCTTCGAGCCGCGTCGCTTCGGCTTTCTGGTCGTCGGTCTCGATATCGCAATGGACGCGCGGCGGGTGATCGACGGCCCGGATCAGGACTTTCGCCTCGCCGCTCGGCATCTTCAGGACGGCATAATTCCCGTCGTCGTCGATCTTGCCCGTGCAGCCGGACAGGCCGGACCAGACGTCGAGGGCGCCCTGAAGCTCGCCCGTCCGGCAGGTGGCGACGATGCAGCCGGGACGGCTTTTTTCGGGAAGTGGAAACCGCTCCTCTCGTCAAGCAAAAGGCCCGCCGCGGATCAAACCGCGCCGGGCCTTCGGAGCCGGCAAGCCGGTTCGGCGAGCTTACGAGGCGGCCATCGCCTTGGTGAGGTTCTCGTCGATCTTGTCGAGGAAGCCGTTGGTGGTCAGCCAGGACTGGTCGGGGCCGATCAGAAGCGCCAGATCCTTGGTCATGTAGCCGCTCTCGACGGTGTCGACGCAGACCTTCTCCAGCTTGGCGGAGAACTCGGCCAGCGCGTCGTTGCCGTCGAGCTTGGCGCGATGGGCAAGGCCGCGGGTCCAGGCGAAGATCGAGGCAATCGGGTTGGTCGAGGTTTCCTGGCCCTTCTGGTGCTGGCGGTAGTGCCGGGTGACGGTGCCGTGGGCGGCCTCGGCCTCGACGGTCTGGCCGTCCGGCGTCATCAGGACGGAGGTCATCAGGCCGAGCGATCCGAAGCCCTGCGCGACGATGTCCGACTGCACGTCGCCGTCGTAGTTCTTGCAGGCCCAGACATAGCCGCCCGACCACTTCAGCGAGGCGGCGACCATGTCGTCGATCAGCCGGTGCTCATAGGTCAGCTTCTTGGCGTCGAACTCCGCCTTGAATTCGGCGTCGAAGATCTCCTGGAAGATGTCCTTGAAGCGTCCGTCATAGACCTTGAGGATGGTGTTCTTGGTCGACAGGTAGCACGGCACGTTGCGCTGCAGGGCGTAGTTGAACGAGGCCCGGGCGAAGTCCCTGATCGACTCGTCGAGATTGTACATGCCCATGGCGACGCCGGCGGCAGGGGCGTCGAACACCTCGTGCTCGATCGTCGCGCCGTCCTCGCCGACGAACTTCATCGTCAGCTTGCCCTTGCCGGGGAACTTGAAGTCGGTGGCGCGGTACTGGTCGCCGAAGGCATGGCGGCCGACGATGATCGGCTTGGTCCAGCCGGGTACCAGGCGCGGCACGTTCTTCATGATGATCGGCTCGCGGAAGATCACGCCGCCGAGGATGTTGCGGATCGTCCCGTTCGGCGAGCGCCACATCTTCTTCAGGCCGAATTCCTCGACGCGGGCTTCGTCCGGCGTGATCGTCGCGCATTTGACGCCGACGCCGTGCTTCTTGATGGCGTTGGCCGCATCGATGGTGACCTGATCGTCGGTCGCGTCGCGATGCTCCATGCCGAGATCGTAGTATTCAAGGTCGATGTCGAGATAGGGATGGATCAGCTTGTCCTTGATGAACTGCCAGATGATCCGGGTCATCTCGTCGCCATCGAGTTCCACGACCGGGTTTTCGACCTTGATCTTCGCCATTGGTGCCTTCCTTGGGAATCAGAGTGGGGCAGGGCCGGACCCCGCCAAGAACGGATGCGAGATCCATTGCCCGGCCCTATAACACCCGCCAATGCGGACGCAAAGCGACGCCCGGCGAAGTTTGCGGCAGCGCGGGATCGCAGCGCGCCGAGGATGAAGGGTTCGGGATCGGCTGATGACGGGTGAAGTGCGCATCGAGGCGGCGTGCGGCCGCATCGTCGGACAGTGGCGCGATCGGGTGGTGCGGTTTCTCGGCATCCCCTATGGGCAGGCCCCCGTCGGACCCCGGCGCTTTGCGGCGCCGCAGCCGCGGGCGCCGTTCAACCGGCCGCTGGAGGCTTTCTCCTACGGGCCGGTGGCGCCCCAGCGACCGCTCCTGCCGCCGCCGCTGGCACGGCTCGTCGGAGCGAATCACCGCGCCGACGAGGACTGCCTCTCCCTCAACGTCTGGACGCCGGACGTGACGGGCGCCCGGCCGGTCCTCGTCTTCATCCATGGCGGCGGCTTCATCCTCGGGGCGGGGGAACAGTATCCGGGCGACGATCTTTCGCGGCGCGGCAACGTCGTCGTGGTGACGATGAACTACCGTCTGGGCCTGATCGGCTTCAATCCGTTCGCCGAGATCTTTCCGGGCGACGAGCGCTTCGTCGCCAATGCCGGTCTCCTCGACCAGCGCCTCGCCCTAAAATGGGTGAGCGACAACATCGCGGCCTTCGGCGGCGACCCCGGCAACGTGACGATCGCCGGCGAGTCGGCCGGGTCGGTCTCGGTCGCCTGGCACCTCGTGACGAGGGGCTCGCAGCCCCTCTACCACCGGGCGATCATGCAGTCCGGGGCACTCAACCTCTTCTATGCGCGCGCCCGGGCCGTCGAGGTCGGCGAGGCGCTGACTGCGGGGATGGGGCTGCGGATCGACCGGGAGCGCCTATTCACGCTGACGCCGAAGCAGCTCGACGAGGCGTCCCGGCGGGCGGTGACGAGCCACACCGGGGTGATCTCGCGGCCGCATGTCGACGGCCACGAGATGGCGGATCTCCTGCCGGCCGAATTTGCTGCCGCGGCAAAGCCCGTGCCGCTCCTCATCGGCACCAATCGCGACGAGTTCTCGTTCTTTGCTAGCCTTCCCCTGCTGCCGATCGATACGGACAAGCCGGCCATGATGGAGATGATCGAGCGTCTGGCCGGACCCGAGGCCGCCGAGCGCATCGGCCGCCTCTACGCCGACGACAGGAAGGGCCGGATCGCCTTCGGCACGGACCTGCTCTTCCGCATGCCGGCGCTCGCCTTCGCCGACGGCCACGCGGCTGCGGGCAATCCGGTCTACTGCTACCGGCTGGACTGGGAGGCCAAGGGCCTGATGTCGCGGCTCGGCGCGACTCATTCGGTCGACCTGCCGCTGCTCTTCGAGGATTTTCTGAAGCCCTTCCGCTCGGCCTATCTCGGGGTGTTGCCCGATGCGCGGCGCCACGCGCTCGCCGAGCGGATGCGCGAGCACTGGCTCGCCTTCGTGCGCGAGGCGAGCCCCCATGTGAGCCCCGAGACGGAGTGGCCCGCCTATCGCGGCGGCGAGCGCCTGACCAAGGTCTTCGGCGAGAGCGACCACGTCGTGCCGGACCCCGAGGCCGTCCGCCGGATCACCTGGCAGGGCGTCGACGGCTATGCCATCTGAGCCCTGGCGCGATGCTTGCGACCCTGCAGCCGCTTGGCTGGCAGGATGCAAAGCGCTATCAGCCGTCGGAAACGTCGCGGATCGCCGCGCAGCCGGCGCTGGAGGCCGGGCGCGCGATGCGGCAGGCGAAAGCCCGGCCGACGTTGCGAAGGAGGCATGCATCTTGAGCGAAACGACCGGCCAGCAAGGTCCCGTCGGCGCCGGCCCGGCCATCGTCCTCGTCGAGCCGCAGCTCGGCGAGAACATCGGCATGGTGGCGCGGGCCATGGCGAATTTCGGCCTCGCCGACCTGCGTCTCGTCAACCCGCGCGACGGCTGGCCGAACGAGAAGGCGCGGGCGGCGGCCTCGCGGGCCGATCATGTGGTCGATGCGGTCCGGCTGTTTGCGACGCTCGAGGAGGCCACCGCCGATCTGAACTTCGTCATGGCGACGACGGCGCGCGCCCGCGACAGCTTCAAGCCGGTGCGCGGGCCGGAGGCGGCGGCGGTCGATCTGAGGCGCCGGGCGGCCGAGGGGCAGGGCACAGGCATCCTGTTCGGCCGCGAGCGCTGGGGACTGACGAACGAGGAAGTCGGCCTCGCCGACGAGATCGTCACCTTTCCGGTCGATCCGAAATTCGCCTCCCTCAACATCGCCCAGGCGGTGCTGCTGATGAGCTATGCCTTTCAGGCGGCGGGCCGGGAGGGGGACCAGTCGCCGCGCTTCGAGGCCAAGGTGCCGGAGCCGGCGACGAAGGAGGATCTCTTCCGACTGTTCCACCATCTCGAAGCCTCGCTGGAGCGGGCCGGCTACTTCTTCCCCGAGCCCAAGCGCGAGGTGATGACGCAGAACATCCGCACGATGCTGACCAAGGCCAATCTGTCGGAGCCCGAGGTTCACACGCTGCGGGGCGTCATCAAGGCCTTCGACTACGAGGCGGCCCAGCTGCGCAAGAAGCTCGGGGATGCGTCATGACCGGCGACGGGCTGCGCGGCTCGCCGGGGCCGGACCGGCCGGTGCTGGTGCTCGACAGCGGGATCGGCGGGCTGACGGTGTTGCGGGAGGCGCGCGTCCTGATGCCCGAACGGCGCTTCGTCTACGTCGTCGACGATGCCGCGTTTCCGTATGGCAATTGGGAGGAGACGGCGCTGCGCGGGCGGCTGGTCGAATTGTTCGGCGATCTCATCGCCGGGCACGATCCGCTCGCCTGCGTCATCGCCTGCAACACCGCCTCGACGCTGGCGCTGGATGCGCTGCGCGCCGCCTATCCGCAGATGACCTTCGTCGGCACGGTGCCGGCGATCAAGCCGGCGGCCGAGCGAACCCGCTCGGGCCTCGTCTCGGTGCTGGCGACGCCCGGCACGGTGAAGCGGCAATATACCCGCGACCTCGTCGAGCAGTGGGCGACGAAATGCGAGGTGACGCTGGTCGCCAGCGTCAATCTCGCGGCACTCGCCGAGACCTACATGCGCCAGGGCCTCGTGGAGGAAGCGGCGGTGAGGGCGGAGATCGCCCCCTGTTTCGTCGAGAAGGACGATGGCCGGCGGACCGACATCGTGGTCCTCGCCTGCACGCATTATCCCTTCCTCGTCAATCGCATGCGCAAGATGGCGCCATGGCCGGTGGACTGGCTGGACCCGGCCGAGGCGATCGCCCGCCGCGCCCTGTCGATCCTGCCGAAGGCTTCGCCCGACACGCCGATGACGCGCCATGACGACACGGCGCTGTTCACGTCCGGTGGGGCGGACGCGGTGACCCGCCGGCTGATGCAGGGCTTCGGACTGAGCGCATAGAGCCGCTGGCGGGAAAGAGGCTTCGCGTCAACCCTTCGTCCCGCGCTCGATGAACTTTTCGTAGACGAAGCCCTTCTGTCCGTCCGCTGACTCGATCTCGCACCAGCCCTGGCAGGACACCACCGTCACCGTATCGCCCTTGCCAAGGATGGCGACGATCGCCCCGTCATTGGTCGGCTCGGCCCGCATGTTGACCGAGGCGGTGGCGCGGCCGGTCGCCGCCGGCAGCGCGGCTTCCTGCTGCGAAGCCTCCTCGCCGGCGGCTTCGGCAGGCTCAGTGCCAGCGGCAGGCACGGGTGGCTGTGCCGCCGCCGGCGCCTCGTCCGCCTCACCGGTCGAAAGAAGGATCGACGGCGAGACGGTGACGAGACCGTTGGCGGCTCCGGCCGTCTCCGGTGGCGGCAAGGCCTCGGATGAAGCCGGCGGCGCGGCGCCTTCGAACTCGTCTGCGATCGGGGCAGCCGCGCCGATGGCGCCCGTCGCCGTCGGGTCGAGATCCGGCAGGCCCGGCGCTTGCGGCGCCATCTCGGTCGGAAGGCGAAGGGCAAGGGCGGCCGCGACGGGGTCGATGATGGTTTCTCCGGGGGCTTCTGCGGGCGTTCCGGGCACGGCGGTCGCGGCGTCAGCCGGCGCTGCAGCGTCGGCGCGGCGCAGGGAGGCATCGTCCAGCAGCGCCGTATCGGACGAGCCGTCGGCGGATGCCCGGGCGGTCGTCTGCGGGGCTTCGGGCGGGGCGGCAACGGGGCGCTCGCCGGTGGCGTGATCGGCGCGCGTGCTGCCGCCCGTCGCTGCCTGTGCTCGCGCATCCGTTGCGGGGTCGGACTGGCCGTCGCCACCGTCCGGCGCTGCCGCGGCGGACCCCTCGGACATGCCGGAAAAACCTGCGGGCTCGATGTCTCGCTCGGCTGCCGGCGGGGTCCGGAAGGCGGTCTCATGCGGCTCCGGCATCTCGCCGGGAAGCGGCGCGAAGGACGAGACCGCCAGCGGCACGAGGATGCCTGCCGAGATCGACGCCGCTGCCAGGAAGGCGATGATCGGACGGTCGCGCAGGCCTCGAGCGGCGCGCGAGATGGCGGCCAGAGGTGCCCCGCGGGTGCGGCCGGACGCCGATGCGCCGGAGCGGGCGTCCAGGCGCCGACGCATCCGGTTGATCAGCCGGCGGTCTTCCTCGGCCTTGTCGAAGGCCATGCGCCGATCGATCAGGCGGCCGCGAATGGCCTGTTCGCTCGGCTTTTCCGCGTTTTTTGCGACGACGTTTTCCCCGTCGCGGGACGGTCGATCCCCCGTTTCCATGAATTCCCGTCTCCTTGCCGATACACTCGGCTGCGGCCCTCGGCGCCCTCGCAATGGATCCCCGCAAGCGCCCGATCGAACGGCGGAGCGTGATCCGGTCGGCCCGGATTGCACGTTCGCACGTCGTCTCGAGATTGCCGTCTCGGCCCCGGTCCCCGCGGAGCTGAAAGATCCAGGCGCCTGACAGTCCGCCTTGCATCCCTTCGTTCGAATTGGAGCCTTTAAACATGGCGAAGGTCTGACGCCATCCCGTTTTGGGACAGGACGGTGCCAGACCTTGGTCGCAAGTTCGGTGGTGACGCGTCGGCGCGAACCGCCGACGCCGGTTGCAGCGGCCTACGCGGCCCGTGCGGATGCGCCGGCCGGGTCGAACCTTTGATAGAAGGTCTCGCCCTTTTCGGCCATTTCCCGCAGCAGCGGGATGGGCGCGAAGCGTTCGCCGAACCTTGCCTCGAGCTTTTCGCAGAGCGCGACGAAGGTCTTCACGCCCATGCCGTCGATGTAGCTGATCGTGCCGCCGGTATAGGGCGCGAATCCGAAGCCGAAGATCGAACCGATGTCGGCCTCGCGCGGATCGACGACGACGCCTTCGGCCATGGTGCGCGCCGCTTCCAGCGCCATCGTCACGAGGAAGCGCTGCTTCAGCTCCTCAAAGTCGATGCCGTCCGGGTCCTTCTGGTCGAACATCTCCTTCAGGCCGGGCCAGAGCTTCTTCTTCGCCGGCTTCTCCGGATAGTCGTAGAAGCCCTTGCCGGCCTTGCGGCCGAGCCGGCCGTCGCCCACCATGGTCTCGATCAGCTTGAAGTGCCGCGGGTCGACGGCATCCTCGCCCATGTCGCGCATGGTCGCCTTCATGATCTTCTGGGAGAGATCGACCGCCGTCTCGTCGTTGAGGGCGAGCGGGCCGACCGGCATGCCGGCGAACTTGGCGGCATTCTCGATCATGGCCGGGGGCACACCCTCGACCAGCATGTCATAGGCCTCGTTCATGTAGCGAAGCACGCAGCGATTGGCGAAGAAGCCTCTCGAGTCGTTGACGACGATCGGCGTCTTCTTGATCACGCGGACGAAGTCGAGGGCGACGGCGAGGGCCTTGTCGCCGGTGTTCGCGCCGAGGATCACCTCGGTCAGCTGCATCCTGTCGACCGGCGAGAAGAAGTGGATGCCGATGAAGCGGCCCTGATCGGGGAAGGTCTCGGCGAGGCTGGTGATCGGGATGGTCGAGGTGTTGGACGCGTAGATCGCATCGGCGGGCAGCACCTCGGCGACCTTCCGCGTCACCTCGGCCTTGACGTCGCGGTCCTCGAAGACCGCTTCGATCACCAGCTGCGCATCGGCGAGGTGGCCGTAGTCGGTCGTCGCGGTGATGCGGGAGAGCAGCGCCTCGCCTTTCGCCTGCGCCATCCGGCCCTTGGCGACGGCGCCCTCGACGAGTTTCTGGGAATGCGCCTTGCCCTTGTCGGCGGCGGCCTGCTCCTGGTCGATCAGCACCACCTCGAGCCCGCCCATGGCGGCGACATAGGCGATGCCGGCGCCCATGAAGCCGGCGCCGACGACGCCGATCTTCTTCAACTCGCTCGGGGCGATGTCCTTCGGGCGGCGGGCGCCCTTGGCCAGCGCCTGGGACGACACGAAGAGCGAGCGGATCATCATCCGCGCTTCCGTCGAGCGCAGCACCTCGGTGAAGTAGCGCTGCTCGACCTTGAGCGCCGTATCCATCGGCAAGAGCAGGCCTTCATAGACGCATTTCACGATCGCCTTGGCGGAGGGGTAGTTGTCGTTGGTCTCCTTGCGATAGAGCGAGGCGACCGCCGGCCAGACCTTGGCGCCGGCGGGCGAATAGACCGGGCCGGAGGGCAGCTTGAAGCGATCCTCGTCCCAGGGCTTCACCGGCGAGACGCCCTTCTTGAGCATCGCCCGGGCGGCATCGACCAGTTCCGCGTCGTCGACGACGGCGTCGATCAGGCCCATCTTCAGGGCTTCGTCTGCCGACAGGGTCGCGCCCTTCATCAGCATCTGCAGCGCGCCTTGCGTGTCCATCATGCGGGGCACGCGCTGGGTGCCGCCGGCGCCGGGCAGGATGCCGACCTTGACCTCCGGCAGGCCCATCTTGGCCGAGCGCGCGGCGATCCGGCCGTGGCTCGCCAATGCCATCTCGAAGCCGCCGCCCATGCAGGTGCCGTTGATGGCGAGGACGAAAGGCTTGCCGCAGGTCTCGAGCTTGCGCCACAGCCAGGACATTCGCCCAGCCTTGTCGAACAGCGTGGCGATCGCCGCCTCGCGGTTCTGGTCGATCTCGGCGTGGAAGTTCTCGAACATCGCGCTGATCGTCTTGAGGTCGGCGCCGCCGGTGAAGGAGCCCTTCTTGCCGGAGGTGACGACCGCGCCGGTGATCGCCGCATCCGCCACGACCTGGTCGATGATCCGGTCCATCTCGGTCATCGCCTCGTCGGTGAAGACGTTCATCGAGCGACCGGGCATGTCCCAGGTGACGAGGGCGATGCCGTCGGCATCGGTCTCGACGGTGAAGTTCTCATAGGTCATGGCTGCTCCCATCCCGTTCCGGCAGACCTTTGTCCGGTTACCGTATTTCCATTGAATTGAATGCGTTATCGCCGCTGGCGAAGGTCTCGTTGAGACAGTCTCAATCTTTCGCGCGCATTGTCACCTTCGCGAACTAAAGCGAGGGAGATGATTCGATGTCCGCGCCTGCATGCCCTGGTTGTCAGAGCTCGAAGCCCCTCGACTTCACCTTCTCCATGGCCTTCCAGCCGATCGTCGACACCTCGGCCAGCCGCGTTTGGGGATACGAGGCTCTGGTCAGGGGCGAAGCCGGCGAGGGGGCCTATTCCATCCTCAGTCGCGTCTCCGACGAGCAGAAATATCGGTTCGACCAGGCCTGCCGCGTCAAGGCGATCGAACTCGCCGCACGGTTGTTTCCCAGTCCCGAGCTGCATCTGTCGATCAACTTCCTGCCGAACGCAGTCTACGAACCGGCCGCCTGCCTGCGTGCGACGCTTGCGGCGGCTCGCAAGAGCGACTTTCCGCTCGGCTCGATCATGTTCGAATTCACCGAATCCGAAGAGATGACCGACGTCGCCCATCTCCAGAACATCATCGGCGAATACCGCAAGATGGGCTTCATCACCGCCCTCGACGACTTCGGCGCGGGCTATGCCGGCCTCGGCCTTCTCGCCGACTTCCAGCCGGACCTGATCAAGATCGACATGAAGCTGGTCCGCGGCATCGACCAGTCCCGTTCCCGCCAGGCGATCCTGTCGGCGATCCTCCATGTGGCGCGCGAACTCGGCATCACCGTGCTTGCCGAGGGGGTCGAGACGGAAACCGAATTCGGGGCGCTGAAGGCCGCTGGCGTGAAGTTGTTCCAGGGCTACTACTTCGCCAGGCCGAGCTTCGAAGCGCTGCCGCCGGTCCGGATCGCAGCCGAAGGCATGGCTGCGGTCCAAACCAAGCAAGCGGTCGCCTGACGCGGCCGATCCGGCGAGAGGTGACATCGCGCGCCTCAGACCCGCTCGATGATGGTCGCCGTGCCCATGCCGGCGCCGATGCAGAGCGTCACGAGGGCCGTCTGCTTGTCCTGGCGCTCGAGTTCGTCAAGCACCGTGCCGAGGATCATCGCGCCGGTGGCGCCCAGCGGGTGCCCCATGGCGATGGCGCCGCCATTGACGTTCATGATGGAGGGATCGATCTCGAAGGCCTGGCAATAGCGCAGCACAACGGCGGCGAAGGCCTCGTTCAGCTCGAACAGGTCGATGTCCTTCAGCGACATGCCGGACCGCTCGATCAGCTTCCTCGTCACGTCCACCGGGCCGGTCAGCATCAGCGCCGGGTCCGAGCCGATGTTGGTGAAGGCGCGGATGCGGGCCCGCGGCTTGACACCGAGCATCTCGCCGCCCGCCTTCGAGCCGACGAGGACGCCGGCGGCGCCGTCGACGATGCCCGAGGAGTTGCCCGCGTGATGGACGTGCTCGACGGTCTCGATCTCCGGATGGGCCTGGATGCCGACGGCGTCGTAGCCGCCCATCTCGCCGATCTGGGCGAACGAGGCCTTCAGGCTGCCGAGGGACTGCATGTCCGTCGACGGGCGCATGTGCTCGTCCCGGTCGAGGATCATCATGCCATTCTGGTCGGTGACCGGGATCACCGACCTGGAGAAGCGACCCTCGGACCAGGCCCTGGCCGCTCGCTTCTGGCTCTCGACGGCATAGGCGTCGACGTCGTCGCGGGAAAAGCCGTATTTCGTCGCGATCAGGTCCGCCGAGACGCCCTGCGGCATGAAATAGGCCGGGATGCCGACCGAGGGGTCCATGACCCAGGCGCCGCCGGACATGCCCATGCCGACCCGCGACATCGACTCGACGCCGCCGGCAATGACGAGATCGTCGGCGCCCTGCGCCACCTTGGCGGCGGCGAGATTCACCGCGTCGAGGCCCGAGGCGCAAAAGCGTGAGATCTGCATGCCGGGCGCGGCGAAGTCGTAGCCGGCCTCGAAGGCGGAGGCCTTCGGAATGACGCTGCCGGCCTCGCCGACGGGATCGACGCAGCCGAAGATGATGTCGTCGACCCTGGCGGTGTCGATGCCGTTGCGATCGCGCAGGGCCTCGAGAACCTTGGCGCCGAGACGAACCGCCGGCACCTCGTGCAGCGCGCCGTCCTTCTTGCCGCGCCCGCGCGGGGTGCGGACGTGATCGTAGATGTAAGCTTCGGCCACGGCGTGCCTCCTCTCCCATGGTGTGGGCTGGTCCACCGTCGGCGATGGGTCGCCGCGATGCCGCCCGCGTTGCGTCCTGTATGACTTACATTGACGTAAACGTCAATTTTCGCGCATGAAAATGCGACGCCCGCCTCGTGTGTCCACAGCTCGCTGCAGACCGGTTCAACGGAAACGGTAGACCGTCACTGCGACGGAAAAGCGACATCCTGCAACGCCAAGGCCGCCGCGCAAATCCGCGGCGGGAGGCGTCGGGTGTCGGGAGCCGAACCGGCGCGACGCTTTGCCGCCGCGCCGCGCCAGGTCCGATCCGACATGCGGCTGATGCCGCGGTGGCGATCAGTCCGCCGAACTGTCCAGTCGCGAACGGACGAAGTCGATCGTGGTATCCATCGCCTTGATCGACGCTTCGATCTCGCGCTTTTGCTCCAGCAGGATGTGGCGCTGCTCTTCGAACCGCTCCACCGAGACTTCGAGCTGCTTCCGCTTGCCGTTCGGCTGATGATAGAGCTCGATGAGCTGTTTGGCCTCGGTGAGCGAGAAGCCCAGCATCTTGGCGAGCAGGATGAGCCGAAGCCGCGTGCGATCGCGGCGGCTGTAGAGCCGCGTCGTGCCGCGCCTGGCCGGCGCGAGCAGCCCGCGATCCTCGTAGAACCGCAGGGTTCGCAGCGTGACGCCGAACTCCTGGGACAGGTCGCCGATCCGGAACGTCTCCTTTTCGGCGTGGGGATCACCGCTGAGCCCCAGCAGGAAGTCGACGTCGACGCCGATCTCTTCTTCTATCGGCCGAGCGGCCGCTGTTTGATTAGCCATTACAAGATTCCATTCTTGCCCCGAGACGCGGGTCGACCTGCCGGAAGGCAAGCCCCGAATCCCTACCTAGAGGAATACCGACCCAATTGCGGCTCTTCAAAGACATATTTGTAACAGGCACCGAAACCGGCTCCAGCTTCAAGCCGGCTTCCCGTTCTAATCCCTAGCGAGCCGTAAATGGGACGGGCTTAGTTCTCATCGCCTTTAAATGGGGTGCATCGAGGCCGTTCCAAGACGAATCGCGACGCGTGACGAGACGGGGGCAATCACGGCCCGCGGCCGTGGGAATCGGGAAGAGCTGGAAATGGCCGATCTGAGCGGGATGGCAGCGGGCAGACGCCAGGGTGGACACGAGGCGACGTCGCTGGAATCACTGAACCGGACTCTCGAGGAGCTGGAAACCCGGCTGTCTCGGCTGACCGCCAGCCATGCCCGTGCCGCGGCCGATCTGCGGCGCGAGGAAAGTCGGGCACCCTATCGCGACGAGGTCGCCGACGCCGCGCCGCGCCGGGTCGCCGCAGGCGGCGGGGCGGCTGCCCCGCGGGCCGATCTTTCCCAGGCGGTGTCCCAGATCGTCCTGCGCCAGCGGGCGCTGAACCGGCAGCAGGCCGCCCGGCACGCCCCTTGCGACGACCATGCGGCGGAGGATGTCGCCGCCGGAAAAGCTGTGGACGAGCCGGCCGCGACGCAGAAGGTCGCTGCCCTGCCGACGGTTGCCGCCGCTGCAGAGCAGGGCGCCGTGCGCGGCAACGTCCCGTCCGGGCCGACGATCACCCAGCAGTTGGAGCGGCTGCGCGAGGAGCTGCGCGCCGACATGGCGAAGAGTTTCCAGCCGCGCTTCGACGACATGCGCGATGCGGTCGACGACCTGCGCCGGATGATCGCCGAGCGGGCGAGCACCGACCGGATCGACGCCGAGATCGCACGGGTCAACGACGGGCTGGCCCGGATGGCGACCAACGGCGCCGACAATTCCGGTGTCGAGAGCCTGAGGGCGGAACTCGAGTCGATCAAGACGCTGGTCAAGGATCTGGCCCGCGAGGAGAGCCTCAACGTCGCCGACCGCAAGTGGGACGACATCCGCGCCACCATCACCAGCCGCGAGGAGGCCAACACCTCCGAGCGCCGCGACATCAAGGACCAGCTGGAGCGTCTGCGCCTGTCTCTCGGCGGGCTCGCCAGCGAAGAGCATGTCAAGGCGGTCGAGCGCCGCTGGGACGAATTCGAGAGCCGCTATCTCGACAAGCCCGAGAAGGAAGAGGGGGCCGACCTCACCGAACTCCTGAAGTCGGAAATGGCCCATCTGCGCGAGAAGCTCGAGACGCTGGCCTCCGAACAGTCGGTCAAGGCCGTCGAGGCGCGCTGGGGATCGCTCGAGGAACGCTTCGCCTCGCGGGCGATCGAGGAGAACATGGCCGGCCTCGCGGGCCGGATGGAGCAGCTCGAGCTGACCTTGAGCAAGCTTCCGGGCAGTCTCGCCCTCGAGCCGATCGAGACGCGCCTGAAGGCGCTCGCGGAGGGTCTCGAGGCGCTCGGCCGGAACCGCGTCGACGAGACGGAGACCGCGCACTTCCAGGCCATCGACGAACGCCTCGACGAGATCTCGCGGGCGATCGTCGCCGCCGCCACCAAGGCGCCCCCCGTCGACATGTCGCCGGTCGAGCGCGTCGAGGCGCGGCTGCAGTCCCTGTCGAACCGGGTCGATGGCCTTGCCGAGGCGGATGTCGACGCGATGTCGGCGAGGATCGCCGAACTCGCCGACCGGATCGAGAGCCTGTCCAACGGCCCCGCCATTGCCATGCTCACCGAGCGGATCGAATCCTTTTCGACCCAGCTCGACGCGCTCGCTGGATTTGGCGAGGCCCAGTCGCCCGACATCAGCGCGATCGAGGCTCGCCTGGCTGGCCTCAGCGATCGGCTGGAGATGTTCGCGGTGCCCGGCCTCGATCCCGAGATCGTCGCCGCCCTCGAGGCCCAGATCGTCCGCCTGTCCGATCGCATCGCCGAAGTCGGAAGCCTCACCGCCCTGTCCGATCCCGATCTCGACGAACGCCTCGCGACGATCGAGTTCCGCATCGAGGAGAATCGGGAGTCGATCCTGGAATCCGCCGAGGCGGCGGCCGAGGCTGCCGTGCGCCGGATGATGGAAACCGGCGCGGGCGGCCAGAACGGCTATGTCGAGCAGCTGGCCGGCGACCTGCGTGAGCTCCAGGCGATGTCCCGCGCGAGCGGCGAACAGAGCCAGGGTTTCTACGAGGCGATGCACCAGACGCTGCTGAAGCTCGTCGACCGGATCGACCGGATCGATTCCGAGCTGGTGAGCACACGCGAGACGACCATTCAGGGGGAGGCTTCTGCGTCGACCGAGGGCCGCGCACCGGCTCCCGAACTCGTCCAGGAGGCAGCCCCCCAGGGACTGCGCGCCTTGCTGAAGCGGCGCACGCCGAAGCGCGCCGAAGCGCCAGCGCCCCGGGATCTGCCCCGCGACCCGTGGCACGAGCCAGAATTTGCGCCGCAAAGCGAGGTCAACGGCGAGTTCACGCGAGAGAGCCGCTACGACGTCGAACCCGCCGCGGTCGACGGCGAAGCCGACGCCCTGACGGCCCGCGAGGTCAACCGTCCGCTCGCCGTGGGTTCGGGACAACCCGACATCGTCTCGCTGATCGAGCGGGTGCGGGCGCAGCAGGCGGGCCGGGCCGATGCCGAAGACCACGGCGGGAAGGCCGACTTCATCGCGGCCGCCCGCCGCGCTGCCCTGGCTGCGGCGGCCGAAGCCGATGCCATGCGCACGTCGCGCGATCCTGGCGAGGAAGACGAGCAGGGCGAGGGTTTCGTCGCGACCGTCCAGCGTCGCCGCAAGCCGATCCTCCTCGCCGTCAGCGCCGTGCTGCTCGCCCTCCTGGCGATCCCCCTCGGCCAGATGGCCTCGGGCATTCTGACGGACGAGCGTCCGGCCGAACAGGCGAGGACCGCCCCCGACGAGGCCCCTGCGCCGGCGGCCTCGTCCGAACCCGGCCCGGCCATGCCCTCTGCGCCGGTCCTCACGCCGGAGACGGGGGGCGCAGCGAGCGACGGGCCGCAGGTCCGGTCTTCGGGCGAGACGGAATTCTCGCCGTTGGCCGCGCCTGCAAGCGGCGCCGACGCCCCGAAGGTTGGCTTCTCCCTCGAAGACGGCGCGGGCCAGGCAGGTTTCGCAGGCGCCGGCGAGGCCGCTGCGGCGCCGCAGGCGGGCGATGCACCGGCCGATGCACCGGTCGTTTCCGACGTCGCCAGCGAGGCGGATACGGGCGGTGCCGCGGCGACTGCGGGCGCCGGCGAGGTGCCGGCGACGACACGTGCGCAGCCGGTCGCGGCGGCCGAGCTGCCGGCGCTCCCCGAAGGTCTCGCCTCCGCGCCGCTGACCGAGGCGGCGAAGGCCGGCGATCCCAAGGCGCTGTTCGAGATCGGCCTCCGGCTGATGGAGGGCCGCGTCGGCGATCCCGATCCCAAGCTCGCGGCCCAATGGTTCCAGCTCGCGGCGGATCGCGATTTCGCTCCCGCCGAATACAGCCTCGGCACGCTCTACGAGAAGGGCAACGGCGTCGAGCGCGATCTCGCCCGGGCGCGCGACGCCTATCTCGCGGCCGCCGACGGCGGCAACGTGCGCGCCATGCACAACCTCGCGGTCCTTTACGCCACCGGCATAGACGGCAAGTCCGCCCCGGCCGAGGCCGCGAAGTGGTTCGAGAAGGCGGCCAGCTACGGCATGCCGGACAGCCAGTACAATCTCGGCATCCTCTATGCCCGCGGCGCCGGCGTCGATCAGGACCTCGCCCGGTCCTACAAGTGGTTCTCGATCGTCGCCAAGTCCGGCGATACCGACGCGGCGGCAAAGCGCGACGAGATCCGCAAGGCGCTGACCCCGGCGCAGTTGAAGGTGGCCGAGACCCAGATCACCGACTTCCAGCCGCTGGCGCGGAACGAGGCGGCCAACACCGTCGACATCCCGAAGGACTGGTCGGGCGCCTCGGAGCAGACCGAGACCTCGTCGATCGACATGGCCCGCGCCATCCGCAACATCCAGGCGATCCTGATCAAGCTCGGCTACGAGCCCGGCGCGCCGGATGGCGTCATCGGTGGCAAGACGACCGAGGCGATCATGGCCTTCCAGAAGGACTCCGGTCTCCAGCCGAGCGGCAAGGTGGACGAGACGCTGATCCGCAAGCTGCTCGAGCGCAAGGACGGCTGAGCCTGCGCTTTTCTTCGTCCGCGACCGGGCGCAACGGCGCTTCGGCGTTTGACAGGGGACAGGGTTCGAGCCAGAACGAAAGCACCCGCCGCCCGGCGGGGCCACTCAAGCTCCATCGGCCGCGCCGCCCGTGAATCTCTATCTGCCGATCGCGGAAATCTCGCTGAACGTCTTCGTCCTCGTGGGGATGGGCGCGGCGGTGGGATTCATCTCCGGCCTGTTCGGGGTCGGCGGCGGCTTCCTGATCACGCCGCTGCTGATCTTCTACAACATCCCGCCCGCCGTGGCCGTTGCGACCGGCGCCAACCAGGTCATCGCCGCCTCCTTTTCCGGCGCGCTCGCCCATTATCGGCGCGGCACCGTCGATCTGAAGCTCGGGACGGTGCTCCTGATCGGCGGCCTCTTCGGATCCGTCGGGGGCGTCCTCCTGTTCACTCTGCTGCGCCGGCTCGGCCAGCTCGATCTCGTCGTCTCGCTGCTCTACGTGGTGTTTCTCGGCGGGATCGGCGGGCTGATGCTGGTCGAGAGCGTCCAGTCGATGCTGCGCTCGCGCTCGCAAGGGTCGGGCGAGGTGAGGCGGCCGGGCCAGCACAGCTGGGTCCACGGCCTGCCGCTGAAGATGCGCTTCCACCGATCGAAGCTTTATGTCTCCGTCATCCCGGTGCTGGTGCTCGGCGCGCTGATCGGCCTGCTCGCCGGCATCATGGGGGTCGGCGGCGGCTTCATCGCGGTGCCGGCGATGATCTATCTCCTGAGGGTGCCGACCAACGTCGTCATCGGCACGTCCCTGTTCCAGATCATCTTCACGGCCGCCGCCACGACCATCCTGCAGGCGGCGACCAACCGCACGGTGGACGTGGTCCTCGCCTTCCTCCTGATGCTCGGCGGCGTCGTCGGCGCCCAGTTCGGCACCGAGGCGGGGCGCAAGCTGCGGGGCGACCAGCTGCGGGCCCTGCTCGCGGTGCTGGTCCTTGCCGTCGGCCTGCGGCTCGGCTTCGAACTCGTGGTCACGCCCGTCGAGCCCTACACCATCACCCTGCCGACGGGAGAGACCGGGTGACCGGCGAAGGGCGGATCGGGCGCGACCGGCCGACGATCCGTCGCCTTGCATGGACGATGCGCATGGCATTGGCGGTGCTGGCCTGTGGCTGGCTGGCGATCCTCGCGCCCGGAACCCAGGCCCAGGAGGGCAACGAAAGCTTCGAGATCGGCCTCTCCACCAGCACCATCTCGATCAGCTCGGATTTCACCGGCGCGCGGCTCGTCGTTTTCGGCGCCCTCGACAACGCCGATTCGCGGCTCCTCAGACAGCAGCGCTACGACATCGTCGTCGTCTTGGCCGGCCCGCGTCGACCGGTCGTCGTGCGCGAGAAGGAGCGCACCTTCGGCCTCTGGATCAATCGCGGTTCGGAAACCTTCGAATCCGTCCCCGCGTCCTACGCGCTGGCTGCGACGCGGCCGCTCGCCGACATCGCGCGCAAGGAACTGCGCGAGAGGCTGTCGCTGGGGATCGAAGATCTGCAGCTGACGAACGTCCCGGCGCGGCTGGCCGGCGCACCGCCGGCCGTGGGCGAGCCGGCGGGCGTGGCGGAGATCCAGCCCAATGTCGGCCTCGCCGAGCGCCGTGCCATCGCCGCCGGCCGGCCGCCGGAAGCCGCCGCCGTCGACGCCTATGCCGAGGCGCTGAAGCGCATCCGCGAGCGCAAGGGCCTCTACAATCAGAGCGTCGGCGCCGTCCAGTTCGTCAGCCCGACGCTGTTCCGGGCCGACCTGCAGCTGCCGGCGGACCTTCCCACCGGCACGCACACGGCACGAGCCTATCTCTTCCGCAGCGGGGTCTTCATCCGCGAGAGTTCGGAGCCGCTCTATGTGCGCAAGTCCGGCTTCGAGAGCTATATCGACGACATGGCAACGCGCTACGGCGTCCTCTACGGCATCGCCGCGGTGCTGCTGGCGATCTTCACCGGCTGGTTCGGGCGCCTGGTCTTCAAGCGCGACTGACCCGTCGCCGGCCGGGGACGGCGGCCTGAAACCGCGCTCGGCCTGGACCCTCGTCTCGCCACAGCAGCACAGGGCGGGCCGAAGAGCGGCGGGCATCGAGCGGCGGCTCGCGGCGCGGCGGCTTCCGCCGATGACGATGGCCCGTAGCCGCCTATCTTCGACGGGGATGAGCACGATGAACGACGAACCCATCCCGCCCGCCGCCCATGCGGCCCGGCCACCCCGTGGCGCAAGCCTCGCGGCTCCGCACGATCACGCGCGCACGGCCTGGGCGCTGGCCCTCTTCGGCCTTGTGCCGTTCGTGGTGATGGCGGGGCTGCTGGCCTATGCCGGCCGGGAGTTCATCGCCTTTCCGATGCTCGTCCTGGCGTTCTCGGGCTATTCCGCGACGATCCTCGCCTTTCTCGGCGGCATCCGCTGGGGCTACGCGCTGAGCCCCGGGCACCAGGCGATCGGCACGCTGGTCCTCTCCGTGCTGCCTTCGCTGTTCGGCTGGGCGCTGCTCTTCGTGCCGAGCCCGTGGGTCTTTGCGGGCTTTGCGGCAGGCTTCGCCCTGACCGGCGTCTGGGACGGGATCGCCGCAAGACGCGGCGCCTTGCCGGGATGGTTCGGCCGGCTGCGGCTCGTGCTCGCGGCCTCCGTCACCCTCTGCCAGATCGTCGCCTTCCTCGCGACGTGGAACTGACGGCCCGCATCAGCCGGCAGCGAGGGCCTCGAACCTGACCGGGTAGATGCCGGCATGGCCGATCATGCAGGCGAGCGCCCGTGGCATGTCGAAGAGCCCGTGAAACGCCCGGTCGAGGACGTTGAGGCCGCCGGTGGTGACGCCGAAGGAGGGGAGGATCATGCGGTGGCCGTCGGTGGCGAAGCAGGCCCGCCGCGAACCGCGCCCCGCCAGCCGCGCCACCGGGTGCAGATGGCCCGAGACCTCGCCGCGCCGTGTTCCGGCGCTCGGCTCGTGGCGGAAGGCGAGGGCGCCCGCCGCCACCTCGAACAGCGTCTCGCCGCCGATCCCTAGCGGCGGTTCCGGATCGTGATTGCCGGTGATCCAGACCCAGTCGCGGCCGCGCATCAGGGCGGCCAGATTGTCGCGCTCGCCGGCCGGCATCAGCGCCGCGCCCCTGCGGTCGTGAAAGGAATCGCCGAGGCAGATCACCCGGGCGGGGGCATAGCGTTGGAGGACGAGAGAGAGCAGCGCCAGCGTCGCGGCGGTGTCGTAGGGTGGCAGGAACATGCCGCGGCGGGCGAAGGCGGCGCCCTTCTCCAGATGCAGGTCGGCGACGACGAGACAGTCCTGCGCCGGCAGATAGAGGACGCCGGCCGGATCGCAGGCGACCCGTTCGCCGGCCAGCGCGATCTCCAGCGCCTCGCCTTCGCCCTGCGCTCGCCGCCGTGCCAGTGCGTTCATCGCCTGCCTGTCTCGCTGCCTGATTCGCGGTTCGTTCCCATTTGGTCGAGATGGGGCGGCGAAGGCAAGAGTCCCCGGCACAGCGTCGCCGCGGCAGGACGGCGCAGACGCAAGACTGCGGATGACGGCGTGGAGGGGACGCGCCGCGAAAGTCAGAGGCTTTAACAACCCTCTCCGACTGACCCGCGCAGGGCGCTTTCAGTTGCATCGGCTGCCAAGGGCTGAGCGTTGGCGGTGCGGCTGCAACATAGCCGCGTCGTCTTCCCGGCCCCTGAGCCGGGATCCATTCCTCTGCGCTGAAATCGTCGATTCGCCCCAGACAAATTGTGGGTTAGGGCGGTCAGGGGCGACCGCCTTGGTAGCGTCGACGATTGGGAATGGATCCTGGGTCGGGCCCGGGATGTCGAGGCAGTTTTGTTTCGCGTGCGGCGCTCCATGTCATGGCCGCGGCCACGTCGCGATTACAGCCGTGTCACGACGGCGGGCATTCAGCCATGCAGGCTTGACAGGGTTGGAGCCGGTCACCATAACCCGGCCGCACAGGGACTTGGCGCTTCGGCGCAGAGGGCTCCGCGTGGTCGCAAGACCGGCGTCGACTATAGCCGTCTCGGGAACGGCCGACGTTCGAGGGGGAGTGTCCCGAGCGGCAAAGGGGGCGGACTGTAAATCCGCTGGCTATGCCTTCGTAGGTTCGAGTCCTACCTCCCCCACCACATCGCTTCATCCTGCGCTGCGCGGCTGTAGCTCCCAATGGTGGAGCGACAGCCTTCAAAGTTGCTGATGAGGATGGTTCGATCCCCTTCAGTTGAAAGGCCATGCGCAGCATCCCGCTCACGTTCTGCCGCAGCCGGCCCCGCGAATAGCCGGCGGGCCGGTCCGGACAGACGGAGCAGCCCCGTCCTCGGCTGCGAGACATCCTGCCCGGACTTCTCCGATCGACTGCCTGGCGCGCAGCGGCGATGGAGGGGGCGGGCTCAGCCTTCTCCCATCGCCAGCGCGATCATCGCCTCCCGCGAGGCCTCGCGGAGATCCGCGTCCCGCGCCTCGCCGGCGACGCTCTCGCGGCCGATCTCCAGCATCACCGGCACCGCCAGCGGCGAGATCTGGTCGAGGTCGATAGGAACGATGTGGTGCTTGATGCGGGCCAGCAGATCGGAGACGCGCGAGACGTCGAGAAGGCCGGTCGCGGCGTCCGCCCAGGTGGCCTGCATCAGGATGTGGTCCGGCTCGTGGGCTCTGAGAACGTCATAGACGAGGTCGGAGGAGACGGTGACCTGCCGCCCGGTCTTCTCCTGACCGGGGTGGCGCTTCTCGATCAGCCCGGAAATCACCGCGCATTGCCGGAAGCTGCGCTTCAGGAGCCAGGAATCGGCCATCCAGCTTTCGAGATCGTCGCCCAACATGTCCTCGTCGAACAAGGCGTCGAGGGAAAGCGATCCATCGGCGATCATCGCCCCCATGTCCCGCCGGCCCCAGATCGAGATCGCATAATCCGTCGCGACGAAGCCGAGCGGCATCGCCCGGGCCCGCTCCAGCCGGCGCGTGAGCAGCATGCCGAGGGTCTGGTGGGCGAGGCGGCCTTCGAAGGGATAGAGCACCATCTGGAAGAGCTTCCCGTTCGGGAAGGTCTCGACCAGGAGGTCGTTGGGCCCGGGAATGACCGACTTCAGCTTCTGGATCGACAGCCAGTCGCGCACCTGATCGGGCAGCACCGCCCAGCGGGCGGGGTCGGCCAGCATCGCCCGCACCTCCTTCGCCAGATAGGTGGTGAGCGGAAATTTCGAGCCGCCGTAATAGGGCACTTTCGGATCCTCGCTCGCAGCCTTGGTGACGAGGCAGGAGGTCTCGTGAATGCCCTCGAAGCGCAGCACCTCGCCGGCAAAGAGGAAGGTGTCGCCGGGCGAGAGGGTTTCGAGAAAATCCTCCTCGATCTTGCCGAGCGGCCGCCCGCCGCGGGCGATGGCCGAGGCGGTGCGCCGGCGGATCAGCCGGATCTCCAGCATCGGCGCCTCGATGATCGTGCCGGCATTCATCCGATACTGCTGGGCAAACCGGGGATGGGTGAGCCGCCAGGTGCCGTCCTCGGTCAGCCTGATCTTGGCATAGCGCTCATAGACCTTCAGCGCATATCCGCCCGTGGCGACAAATTCGACGATGCGCTCGAAGGTCTCGCGGGGAAGGTTCGCATAGGGCGCCGCCGACGCGACCTCCTCGTAGAGGTCGTCCGACCGGAACGGCGCCGCCACGGCCATGCCGAGGACATGCTGGGCCAGCACGTCGAGCGCCCCATCCCGAAGCGGCGGCGTGTCCTGGTGCCCGAGATAGTTGGCGTCGAGCGCGGCGCGGCACTCCATCACCTCGAAGCGGTTGGCCGGCACGAGGATCGCCTTCGACGGCTCGTCCATCCGGTGGTTCGCCCGGCCGATCCGCTGGGCGAGGCGCGAGGCGCCCTTCGGCGCGCCGACATGGATGACAAGGTCGACGTCGCCCCAGTCGATGCCGAGATCGAGGGTGGAGGTGGCGACGACGGCTCTGAGCTCGTTCTTCGCCATCGCCGCCTCGACCTTGCGGCGCTGGCCGACGTCGAGCGAGCCGTGATGCAGCGCGATCGGCAGCGTGTCGTCGTTGATCCGCCACAGCTCCTGGAACAACAGCTCCGCCTGGCTGCGGGTGTTGACGAAGAGCAGCGTCGTCTTGTGCTCTTTGATCGCGGCATAGACCTCGGGCAGCGCATAGCGCGCCGTATGACCCTGCCAGGGCACGCGCTCCTCCGATTCCAGGATGGCGATGTCCGGCTTCGCGCCGCCCTCGACGGTGATCAGCTCGGCTTCGCGGATCGCGCCCGGCGTCTGCGCCACCAGCCAGCGGCAGAGCTCGGGCGGCTCCGACACCGTCGCCGACAGGCCGATGGTCTGCAGCGCCGGCCGCAGTTTTCGCAGCCGCGCGAGGCCGAGGGCCAGGAGATGCCCGCGCTTCGACGTCACCAGCGAATGCAATTCGTCGAAGACGACATAGCGAAGGTCGGAAAAGAAGTCGGCCGCGTCCTTGCCGGCGATCAAGAGGGCCAGCTGCTCGGGGGTGGTGAGCAGGATGTCCGGCGGCTTCAGCTTCTGGCGCTGGCGGCGCACCTGGGAGGTGTCGCCGGTTCGGGTCTCCATCGTGACGGCAAGCCCGATCTCCTCGACCGGCCGCTCCAGATTGCGGGCAATGTCCGTCGCCAGCGCCTTCAAGGGCGAGATGTAGAGCGTGTGCACCCCGCGTGGCCGCTCGCCGGGTTTCCTGCGCCTGCGCAGCGACAGATCGACCAGCGCCGGCAGAAACCCCGCCAGCGTCTTGCCCGCCCCGGTCGGCGCGATCAACAGCACCGAAGCGCCGCCCTCGGCCTTCGAAAGCAGCTCAAGCTGATGCGGTCGCGGCGCCCAGCCATGCTGCGCGAACCATTGGAGAAATTGGTCCGGCAGGTGGATGGGGGCCGAGTCCGGCGCAAACAGGCCGGGCGCAAAAGGGGAGGGATGAGCGGTCACCGGGATGAAGTAGGAGCGGCACCGACGATGCGCCAGCGCGGGAAGCGCCGAAATCGCGGGATGACGGTCACCGCTGCTTCGACACGAGGGCAAAGCCGATGCCGAGGATGACGAGGCTGCCGGCGAGGGCGAAGCGGGCCGTCAGCGGCTCGCCCAGGAACAGCACCGCGCCGATGGCGGCGATCACCGGCACGGACAGCTGGACGATCGCCGCGGCGAGCGCCGTAAGGCCGGCCAGCGCCCGGTACCACAGGATGTAGCCGAGGGCCGAGGTGACGGCGCCGGAGAGGCAGGCGATGAAGGCGCCTTCGAGGGTGATCGTGCCGATGAGGGGCGACCCGACATGGGCCGGGCCGCCAGGCCCCGAGAGGCCCTGCGCTGATAGCCCCAGCCCGGGCAAGCCCAGCACCGAGACGGCCAGCAGCGGCAAGGCGAGGGGGACGGCAAAGATGAAATTGCCCGCCGTCGCGGCGACGGGATCGCGGGCGCCGCGGCCCTTCAGCGAATAGACGCCCCAGGCGATGCCCGAGGCGACCATCATCGACAGCCCCAGGGGATCGGGCCGCGTCAGCCCCGGTGCGAGCCACCAGAGGAAGGCGCCGAAGGCGAGCGCCAAGCCTGCCGCCTCCCCGACGCTGGGACGCTCGCCGCGGGCAAGACCGGTGGCGATCATCGTCGCCTGGACGGAGGCAAAGAGAATCAGCGCCCCGACCGCGGCGCCGAGCCGCAGATAGGCGAGGGAGAAGAACAGCGCATAGGCCGTGAGCGCCAGGGTCGCGACCAGGCTGCCCTCGAGCCTTCTGCGCGGGGCGCTCGCCGCCGCGTCGCCGCTTCGCTGATCTCGCCTCCATCGCGTGGGGCCCCAAGGCGCGAAGACGATGACCGCCAGCACCGCGGCACCGGAGAGCAATCGCAGGCCCGTGAAGCTCGCGGCATCGATCGCGCCGTCCGCCAGCGCCAGCCGCGCCAGAAGCGAATTGCCGGCAAAGGCGATCATCGCGAGGCTCGTCGGCCATAAGCTACGCAACATTGGGGCCGCTCCGCCGTCCGCTTTCGAGAAGATAGAACCGGGCGGACCGGCAAGGTCAATTGCCGGCGCCGCATCGGAGAGGCCGGACGGACCTTTCCCCGCCACCGGCCTCCGCGCCATTGGTGCGACCGGCGGTGAGTCTCCAGGATGCGGGGAGGCTTCCAAAAAAAACCCGTCGCGAAGGGTTCACATCGCCGCGCGACCCCGTTATATCACGCCCGGTCGGCGGCAGTCAGAGCCGCACGGCACGTTCGGCGCCAGCATCGTGACTTATCGGCCTCATGGTCCGGTATCCGAGGCTTGGCCGGACACGGCGCCCGAGGGCGCCCGTTGGGGAATAGGTTAACGGTAGACCCACGGACTCTGACTCCGTTAGTCCTGGTTCGAATCCAGGTTCCCCAGCCAGCCTAATTTTATTCTGAAAAATCAACCACTTACGAAATAGCCTGCTGCTACAAGTGTAGCAGTTCTGGGGTTTGTCGATCTGTGGACAAGTCAGAGCGGCGGCAGGCGCTCGACGATGATGAAGCCGGATCGGTCATCGGGTAGAGTCAACGTCTGGAGCGACGCCTTTTCCGCGTTGCAGCCTATGTAGCGATATCGGAGTTGGGAGAATCAGAGCGCTTTCTGACGCTCGATGTCTAGTCAAAATCTCTAGCTATAGGTCTGACAGGGCTCCGTTGTCACTGTTTGGCATTGAGAGCCTCATCGTAGTAGGTGACGGCGCTACGTTCTGCTAATAGTATCAAAACTATTGAAATAATTTTGGATCGCTTTGCGAATCTCATTCACTTTTGCTTGGCTGTCGTCGATCCCGAATCCTTCTTTTCTAAGAGAATCCATAATTTTATTATGTAACCAATGCTTGTTGCCATCTAGATCGTCCCAGTAATTTCCTTCCGATAATCCTTTTTCATACAATTCAAATGCGATGTGGCATGATTTAGATAAAGCCCCTAGTCGAGAGTTCAGATATTCCAAGATCATTGATCGAATCGGGTCTGGTATGAACGGGTCAAACTCAAAACGGGTGATCTGTGATCGCATATTTAAGAATTTTTGAGGAATCTGATATCCAGAAATCGTCATTTTGTTCGTAATTATTTCATGCTTGTTTCGAAGAGCCTCTTCGTTCACGCTGGAAAATATTATATCCGCAATGTTATCGTTTGCCCACGAATCCTCTGAGGCTATATCAAATTCGGCGAAAAGCTCTTCAGAAATGTTGGAGAGCCTTTCAATAACGCGCTTCTGATATTCTGTATTAACGGCATTAAGAAGTCCGTTCTTAGCTTTAATATACGTCATGATAGCTATAACAGCAGCAACGACGTAGAATGCAATCTGTATGATTTTGAGAAGAATATCCAGATGGACCATTCATTAAGACCCAATTCGGCTCGGATTATACACGCTCTTTTTAACGCAACGTTATCGCATTATCGCGACTTTCGCCATGGGTTTTGGCAGGCAGCGCCATAGGTGCTTCCCGATATGCATTGAAGGATGAATATGCTGACTCCGCAGGGCGCAACATCATCGCCAGCGACCGCCAGCAAGCTCTAGGCGCGCCCCATGCCTCAACAAGCGCAATGACGATTCGTGAGCGCGTTTTGGAGAACGCCGAGGGCGAGGTAGCGAGAAAGCCCATGCGGCGGCTATCGCAGCCGCCTCTGGGGGTTATCCCCGCAAATCACAGGCTGTGCATAACCCGATCAGGCCCACCCTAAACAGCTGTAATTGCTAACAAGCGCCCGAATTATCCACAGCGATATCCACAGGAAGAAGCGGTGAATTGCGTTGATAACTCACCAGATCCGGCAAAATCACGGATATTAAGCTTCGCGTCATCTGCGGCATTGTCTATATATGGGTCGTTCGGACGCCACCGGTTCCAGCCACGGCATCCGAACACCAGAACGATAGATCTTCCCTTCCACAAGGGCGGTCTGTCAGCCCCCTTCCAAAAGGGGCTAGCCAGCGCGGCATATGTGCCGCGCTGGTTCTTCCGTTATCAAGTTTTTCTCAAAAGATAAAGCGTCTCTCATGCCATAGGTCGATGCCGCGATGAGGTCGCTGGCGGACCGTGGTCACGAACCGCTAGGAGGCGCGACAAAGTCCGCGCCACTCATTGCCTCAGTGGCCTTCACCAATTCCCGAAGAACCTCGCCGGGCGCTTCCCCGGTCGGGCCCTCGCCAATGGGAACGATCTTCGTCTGATCTTTGTAAAAGACCGCCAGCTGACGGCCCTCGTCGGTCTGATACGCGACGAAGTCACCGACAACCGATGCGCCATCGACTTCGATCTCGACGACCGTCAAATCATTGATGAAACTATTGACTGCTTCGAGCGCGGCGTTCGCTCCAATCGTCCGCATCGCGCTCTCGACCGCCGGGGACACCGTCCCGTCAGCATCTGGAAAGGTCACGAGGACTTCGAAGCCCTCGCCATTCGTTTCTGCCTCGTGGCGTGCCGCTGCTGCGGCTGTCCTCTTACTCATTCTGGTTCTCCACTTTTTGTCACGAGTCCGGATGGTGCTTCCCTCGTGTATTTGTCGGTATAGGCATCGTTGGTCCGAATGCAGAAAATTCCTCCGGCAGAAATTTGCCCATAGGCGCCGGCAGCAATCACGCCGCGTCTCCCTCTCCCTCTTCGGCCGCGACCGAGATGCCGGCGAAGCCAGCCAGGACGACCGCGACGGCGTTCCTCGCATCCGGTGCGCCGGTGATCGGGCAGACAGCCGCTGCGGCCTCGACGAGCTTCTCGACGATGGTCCAGAATTCGGGCCGGGACAGTGTGATTTCCATGGATTCCCCTCGCTTTGGAAATTGCGAGGGCGTCTATGATTCAAATGTCAGGCGTCGTCTAGCAAGAAATTCAGTATCGCCTCAAATAATCAAAGTATAGATCATTAATGACCTATCTAATTGTTTCGCAGCTCATTAGGCGTGGTCTAGCACCTCGCTTCGCTCGGAAGGCTCGCTGCGCTCGCCTGTCGATTTTTTCTGCTTGTCTACAAAACTGCTCAACATGATTTGTCGGTCGTGTAAGTGTGTCATTCCTGCGGAGATAGTTCTTTCCCCCTAGAAGGAAGCAAGGCCAAAAGCCTGCCATCGTCCTTCTAAGGGGTTCATCCTGCGTATGACAGTTCGATGTAGAAGTTTGGCTTGTCGAGCCGACGCGGCGGGGACCATTACCGCGTCATCACTTCCGAAACCCGGCCTTTCAGCCATCCCGGTCGCCACGGCCGTAGCCGCAGCACTTCACGCCCGGCCCTAAACCGCGACCGATGCGTGACCGACGTTGCAGTGCCTCCTCTGAGGCGTTCGCAGAGCGTCGTCTTTTTGTGATTGTCTTTCAAGGTCGCGCGCGGGCGCACCTTCGGCACAAACCGGAGTGGGCGTCCGATGTTCTCCATCGGGGAGCGATCACTACCGATCTTCCGGGCGGCTTCGACTGGCCTGATGGGGGCGGTCTCGTATTCCGCCCACCCTTTGAAACGAGGTCGATATAGTCCGGCCCGAACTGACAAAGCTCGGGCCGGCATGACCTCTCTGTGTGCAACGATTATAGCATCGACCCGACGCGAAGAAAATCCGTGTTTCGCAAGATTATTTTCTGCATTCCGGCGCGACCGCCATATAAGAGAGGGTGGATGCGCTGCCGATACTCCTTCTCGGCAGTTTATCCGGTCTCTGTAAAGGCGCGCCGGTCCTGTTCTCTGCCGGTGCGCCTTTTTTATCTTCCGAAGCCTGAGTTGAAGCCGATACCGCCCGGTCGCATCGCCGAACGCAACTCGCTCTGAACAATCGACCTCACAGAGTTCTCGACGGCTGCGGCCGTCTGCTTTGCCATCGCCGCGTTTGTCTTCTCGTCATTGCCGCGCCCGTCGATCTTGATCGAGATCGCCGGGGCGATATTGACCGTCGAGACGTTCGTGTTCGTCACCGCGCCGGTGTGCCCGACATTCGGTGTGCGGAGATCGACGGGAATGCGACGGCCATCGGGAAGCGGCACGGCCGCTTCAGGGCCGGCCTCGCCGAAGATGGCTGCGGATCGTGAAACGCCACCTTTGGCAAAGCGAGGAAGCGCCTGCGGCTTTCCATTCGCGGCGATGCCGCCATCGGCGAAGCCGAAGATCGCACCAAGGATGCCGCCGCCAGCGCCGCCGAAAAGACCCGCCAGCGGGCCTTGACCGAGAAGGGCGGCTTGAAGAGCGGCCTCTGCAAGGCTCGCCAAAAGCCGCTGAAGCGCCTGTTCAACGGTTTCGGTGCCCATCAGGATGCCCGTCAACGAACTGGCAATGCCGTTCTTCAGGAACTCCTGTGCGGTCTTCATCTCCTCCTGTGATTTCGTCGCCTTTTTCGTCTTCTCCTCAACCTCGGCCATGCCGGACGCAAGATCGCTGATCCGGCTTCGCTGTTCAGGCGTCAACTCAATCCCGGCGCGTCGGGCCTGATTGAGCATTTCGGTTTCATATCGCGCTTTCGCTGCGGCCTGCGACGACATGCCGAGCGCCGCCATTTCCTGCTGCTGCGCAATCGTGAACTCGCGCGAGCCATCGACGATCTGCTGATAGGCCTCGCGCTGCTCTTTGAGCCGGTCGATTGATGCCTGCTGCTGTGCGGCATAGCCGGGATCGATCGCCGGCATCGAAAACGTTTCGGAGTTGTATGCCTTCGAAATGATCGTCGGATCGACCTTGCGAAGCCCCTGCCATTCGCTGCGCAAGCCGGCGACATCGCCGCCCCGGCGACGAAGAAGCTGCATTGCCAGACGGTCCTGAAGCTCCGGCGAGAAGAGTTCGTCGCCCGACAGGCCAAGCTCGCCGCGAAGGCCGCGAAGCGTCTTCTGAACGATCTGATACCTGCCGAGTGCCGACGAGTTGAAGGTGTTGTCGGGATGCTGAAGCATGCTCGACTGAAGCGCGTCGATCTGATCGAGCGTCATGAATACGAGGTTCTTGTCGCCGCCCGTGAACTTCCCGTAGCCGAGCGTTTCGTTGTAGCCGCGTCCGCGATCGGTGCCTTCTGCGAGGCCGATCAAGTCGAGCATGCCCTTGCCGGCTGCCTTGCCCAAATCGCCAGACACGTCGTCAACGGCCGTCGAGAAGTCCTTCAGGCTGACCTTGGCATCCTTCGCGCCTTCGCCGATCACGCGGCCCGCCTTGCCCGCCGCAGCAACACCCTCGGGAACGCCGGTGCCTGCGGTCACGTCGAAGGCATGCGCAATCCGGCCGTCCGGTGTCGATGAGGCCGTTTCCTTGGTGGGATTGATGCCGTAGGCGCGAAGCTCGTCGGGTGTCATTTCGTTGATGCCGAGAAGCTCATTCAGCTTCTTGAACACCGACGAGTTGCCGAGGTCGCTCAGATATTTCGTGAGCGCGCCCATCCCCTGCACGGCCGCGTCAATGAAGCCCGGCAGCTTCTCAATCACCGTTGCCACGGCGTTCAGGCCAGCGGCGGCATTGTCGGAGGCGCCGGAAACCTCGTCGATGTGCCCGGCGAGAAGGATCATCGCATTGCCGATGCGGTTCATCGACTGCCCAACGCGGCCTTCAGCCTTGTCGGCGCGATCGGCGAGCTTGTCCGATCCGGCGAGGAAGGCGCGGAAGAACGCCTCCGAAGAAACCTTGCCGTCGAGCACCAGCTTGCGGAGCTTCGCGATCGAGCCGCCTGCCTCTTCCAAGCCATCGGCGACGGCCTGAAGGATCGGCCGGGTGCCCTCATTGACCGAATTGAACTCTTCGGCGCGAACGGTGCCGGCGGCGAGAAGCTGGCCAAGCTGTTGAAGCGGCCCGGCAGCTTCGACCGCGCTTTTGCCCTCGATCCGGAGCGCATTGGCAACGCCCGACGCGAACTTCAGCCGATCGGCTTCGGTGGCGTTCAGGACGTCGCCGGCTGCGGCGGCATCACGATAGAGCCCGACGAGCGAGCCGATCGCTGCGCCCTGATCCTGCGCAATCCTGAAGAGATCACCGAAAGTCTTGGTGAGATCGGCGCCCGAACGCCCGGCATCGCGAACCGAGTTCTGAAGGCCGCGATATTGATCGGCGTATTGAGCGATTTCCTTCGCCGACTGAACGCCGAGAAGGCCAGCCGTGCCGACTAGGAAGCCCTTGCCGAGCCCCGAAAGGCGCGACTGCATTCCAGCCGCCGCCTTCGCCATAGAACGTTCAAAGCGGCCTGCGGCTGTCTCTGCGCGGCGTTCCATTGAACGAAACTGCCGATCGACGAGCTTGTCGGCCCTCGCCATCTGCTTCTCGAGGCGGTCGATCTTCGCTTCGATCTGAACTGAAAGATCGTATTCGGTGGCGCGCGGCATCGGGTTCCTTATGCGGCTGCGAACCACGACGCGGGATCGCAATCGGGGTCGGCGTAAACGGACGGGGTGAAGTCATTCGAGGCCGCACGGGCAACGGCCATCCACGCGGCGAAAGCCCCGTCGATCCGATCCGTCGAGCGGCCCTTGTGCATGGTTCGAAGCCCTGAAGGGCCGGTGTAGATCGAGACGTTCGCCATGTTCCAGCGAAGCACCGGGTGTCCGCCGTGGCTGAACTTGCGCGCGCCGATCGCTCTTTCGAGGCGCATCACGCCGTCATTCTGCGACTTCGGATCGAGCGCCATCGCAGTCGCGTCGATGCCGTATTCCTGAAGGCCCAAAACGACGGGCATCGCATAGGCGCGATCATAAACGATCTCGGCAACGGTGAAGGTCGCGACGAGTTCGCGGATGCACTCGACGATGGCGCGATAGTCGATCACGTCGCCGGGCGTCGGCGTGATGAAGCCGGCTTCGGCCCATGTCGGATAGGGAACGCCGTCCTTCTCTGCTTTGGCGCGAAGATTGTTCGCAGGGCAGAAGAAGAAGGGCCGGACGATGAAGGCTTCCTCGTCGTCGGGATCGCGCCACGCCGCGACGACGGCCGAAAGGTCCGTCGAGATCGACATATCGACCGCGATGAAGCACGGCACCGCCTTCAGCCGTTCGAAATCGATCGGATCGCGGCCCGCGTCGTAAACGTCCATCTCGACGAACGGGTCATTATGGTGATCGAGCCAAACATTCAGGTTCAACTGGCGAAAGGACTCACGATCGCCGGGACGGTTTGCGGCTTCGCGGGCAAACTGGCGAAGCCCGTCGAGATCGGGATAGCCGCATGACAGGCCGGGATTGACGGCATGCCAGACGGCTTCGTCTCGCCAATCGCAATCCTTCGGCGCTTCGAAGATGATCGGCAGCGTCGCCGGGTCGTCAATTTCGCCAAGCGCGACCTTGCGGGCGTAGTCGTAGGTTTCGAAGGCAATCGAGGTCTGCCCACGCCCTGCCGTCGTGATGATGACGTTCAGGCTTCCGGGCGTTTTCAGAAGTCCGGTTTTCAGGGCCTCCCATAGATCGCGCTTCGGCCATGCATGAAGTTCGTCCATCAGGGTGAAGGTCGGCGTTCGGCCGTGCTGCGTCTTGGCGTCTGCCGAGATCGCCTCGACGATCGAGCCGGATCGGTTGTCGCGAAGCCGGTTGCGGTAGTCGGCAATATCGACGAGCGAGACGAGTCGCTTGTCGGCGCGGATGACGCTCGTCGCCTCTTCGAAGGCGATGCGCGCCTGTTTCTGATCGGCAGCGGCGCAAACGATCTGCCCGCCTGGCACCTTCTCAGGACCGATCGCGTGAAGAAGCGTCAAGGCAGCGCCAAGCGTGGTTTTGCGGTTGCCGCGCGGGATCATCGCAAAGACGGTTTTCACGATGCGCGTGCCGTCGGCATGGCGCGGCCCATAGATGCGCCGGATGATCCGTTCCATCCAAGGATCAAGCGCAAAGGCGTGGCCCGGAAGGGTGCTCTTGGGATGGCGAAGGTTGCGGAGAAAGTTCACCGCGCGCTCGCCATAGCCGAAGGGGTCGGGGATCTCCGATCCGTCATCAATCCAAGAAGGATAGGTCTTCGTTCGCATCGTCATCTCGGATGGTGGGGCGGGAGCGGGAAACGGGCGTCAGGCCAAGTTCGCCAGCGCAAAGCCGAAGGGTCTTGATCGAGGCATCCTGAAGCGAGGAAGCCGGGTGCCGCTTGTGTTCGCCCTTGGCGTTCACAGTCGTCTGTCCGTCGCGCGCAATGATGCGTTCGGCTTCGCGAATGCGGCTGAAGGCCATGCAATAGGCTTCGAGGATGCCGAGATCGGCTTCAGTGAGAATGCGCCGCTCGACGAGGATCGCGGCGATACGCTTCCATTCGGCTTTGCCTTCGCGCGACAAGACAGCCGGTGCCTTCGGGATGTCGGCAACGGCAGCGGTGCCGGGCGCGATCGAGGTCGGTTTCCTGCCCCTCATTCCGGCGCCTCACAACGGATTTCAAGGCCCCGACGACGGCCGATCTCGACGATTTCGCGCACGTTGAAGGCGTCGCCGTCGAAGGCGATCCGGTCGGCCGTGGTGATGTCGGCAAAGAAGCGGGTGCGGAACACGATGCCCGTCGTCGCTTCCTCGCCGAAGCCCTTCAGGAATTCGCCCGTCGACAGCCGGACGATCTCGGCGCGAAGCGAACCGATCGGTGCCCATGCGCGCGTCACGCGGCCGGCATCGTCTACAGTCTCGCTTTCCCGTTCGATGGTGATGCGACGATCGAGCTTGCCGGCGCGGATCATGTGCGCACCTCGACGAGGGCTTCGACACTGACGACGGCGTGTCCGAATTCGCCAGAAGGATCGCGAAGGTAGCGAGTGCCAGAAAGCAGAAAATCGACAAGCTCGACGCCCTCGACGGCGGGTTCCTCGTCGAGCGCGGCCGTCACCGCACCGACGATCTGCTTTGTGTCGGCGAGCGCTTCGCCCTTCGTCCAGGTATGAAGATCGAGATGAACGCGGATCATGCTGCGGCTGAAGTTCAGGCCTTCATTGACGGTCTGCCCATCGCCGATGATGATCGACGGGAAATCGTCGGGCCGGCGCATGCCGTCGATGATCGAGCGCGCGGGAACAAGGTTCGTCACGTCCGCCGATGTGACGAGGGCGCGCCGGATAGCCTTCTGAAGAGCGAGGGACGGTTCGGCGATCATCGTGCCCACGCTTCCTGAATCGCCTTGCGCGCCGCGCGGTCGATCCGGCGCTTGAACTTCTCGCGAAGCAAACGATAGGCCGGGAAGAGGAAGGCCTGTGCCGGCTGATCGACGGTGCCGAATTCGACCCATCGGGCATAAAAGGCGTCTTGATCGCCAGCGACAATCTTGCGGGCAAGATCATGCTCGCCGGCCTCGACGCGGATCGACTCTTTCAGGTCGCCGCGATCTTCAGGCGCGAGCGTCGTCGCCAGCGCGACGAGTTCTTCGGCGCACTGTTCAACGGCCTTTTCGACGGCAGCCTTGACGGCCTTCGGAACCGCTTCAAAGCGCTTGGAAAGGCGCGCCAGCTGGGAAGACGAGCGCGCCATTCAGAAGGCGAACACATAGGAACCGGCGCACAAGCTGCGCACCGTCGCGGGAATGTCGGCTTCGGCCTCGTCGCCGCGATGTTCGTAGAAGTGCGTTGCCAGCTGAAGCACCGCTTCGTCGAGATCGGCCGGCGTATCGGTTTCAGGGAAAGGCGTGCCTGTATACGAAGCAATCCATGCCTTCGCCGCTGCGATCTTCCTCGACAGAAGCGCGTCATCCTCGACGGTATCGAGGTTCAGATGAGATTTGAGGTCGGAAACCGTGACGCTCATGTGGATAAGCCTCCACAATTGGCCCATCGTAAGTTGCGCGAATACGGGCATCGGGATTCTACTGGACGAAATCGGGAGAATCTCAGATGAACGTTCAAGATCAAATATGTGAGGCGATACGTGAGCGCTTCCTTCTCAGGTTCTGGTATCCGAGATCGCAGCCAGACGATCGTGTTGTCGAGCCTCATCTTCTGGGATTTAATAGCGCTGCCGGAACTTTGACTCTCAGTGCCTGGCAAATCTCTGGCGGGAGCGGCGTGGGTTTCAGACCTTATCACGTCAATCTCATTAAGAATTTCGTGGTCACCGATGAGAGATTTTCGGGAACACGTATTGGTTACAACCCAAATGACACGACTATGTCGCGGATCATCTGCCGGATTTAAGAGACACATAAATAATCCTATTTAGAGACAGTCGTGAACGGAGGGAAATCCGCCGGTCTTGTGCTTGTTGGTCAAAATTGCCGACCCGCCCCCGGTGCGGATGGCGCGCTTAGGCTTCGGCGGCTGATCTTCACTGATCGCGGTCGCCCGCTCGCGAAGAGCATCGGCGTTGTCGCGTTCGAATGCCGCGATCTGTTCTCGTGCGACTTCCCGAACGGCTTGATGATCGAGCCCGGCGAGATCGCAGACTTCGCGGAAACCATCATTCGGCATTAGAAGCCATGTTCGCGCCTTCAGGCGGACAAGGTGCCGAAGATTCGGTGTGTCACCGGCATAGAAAGGCGACATCGACGTTGCATCTTCCATGTGCTGAAAGATCACCTTCACCCAAAGCGCCCGCTCTGCATCGCCTTCACTCATGATCGCAGGTCGAAGCTCTGACGAAGCGTTGCCTCGATCGAGGTGTAACCGCCCGTGCCGCGCGATGAAGGCCAATCCTCGCACGTCCACTTCAGCGGGGCCGGTTCGCGCGGGATGCGGTAATAGAATGGATCGACGCCGCGGTGTGCCTTGAAGAAGGCGATGATTGCCTGTGCCTCGTCGAGTGCCAGCATATTCCATCGGAGGGTGACGACGCGCCGGACATGGTTGAGACCGTTCGGCATGGCCTGCGAATAGCCGTCGCCGAAGTCAGCACGGGTCACATTGACTTCCGGCTTATCCGTCATGCCGATCGAGGGCGTGATCGGCGGGGTAAACGTGGCGAGGGTCATCAGCTAAGGAAAAGTCGGTTGAAAAGCGCGACTTCAACGTTTGCAGCGCTGCTCATTTTGGGTATCGAAGTGTCGTTGTAGAATCGAAGTGAGGAAATTCCATGTTCAATCATCCTCTCACACTGACCGGGTTGTGTATTGCTGCGGCAGGGTGGGCGTTTTTGCTTTTCGGAGTTGGTGTTGATACGGGGCGAGGATTTGGTGCTATCGCAAATCTTCATCTGGTTTCCATTGCTGATAGTGTAATTATTACAGGATGCGCCGTTTTTGTGGCGGGGATCATTATAGATTGCGCGAGCAAGATCATTACTGAAATGAATAGCATCGAAAGAAAAATTGGAGCACCACGTAAACCCAAGATGATTCCACTAGGGTCATCTCGTTCTGCGCAATAATGCTCGGAAAATCGATCAATTATTTCGCTAATTTGCGGTTCATATGAAATATTTCGGGCGATTGAATTCGTTGAACTAATCATTTTTATCGAGCCTTCTCTTCGGCCTGCTTTGCGCCGCTATGGCAAGCGGTGCAAAGCGGCTGCCAATTCGCCCGGTTCCAGAAGAGGCGCATGTTGCCCCGATGCGGCTCGATATGATCGACAAGGGTCGCGGGTGCGCCGCAGCGGCGACACGTCGGATTGGCGCGCCGGTATTCAGCACTGGCCCTCTGCCATGCCCGGTCATAGCCGCGTTCGCTCGACGAGGGTCGCCGGGCGTCGAAGCGGGCCTTACGTTCGCGGGCGCGCTTTGTCTGACATGCGCAAAGCACGTCGGCCGCGACCTTGTAGCCGCAGGCGCAAAGGCGGGCCGGTTTATGCGGCATTGGCCGCTTCCTTCCCGACGAATTTATCCTGAAGGTCCGCAAAGCCGACGCGAATGGCGGTGTCGCCTTTCGGTTCGTCCTTCTTCGGCGCATAGGAGCGCTCGCGAAAGCGATAGGCCGCGATGATCTCGGAAGGGGTGGCGTCGAATGCCTCTTCGGGCGTCCAACGAAGGATGCCAGTCGCGAAGCCGAAGAGGTTCGTCATGCGCTCGACGAAGGTGACGGGCTTCGATGCCGGCGCATCGTCACTCGGCTCTTCGTTCTCCTCCTCGTCGGCCTCGTCTTCAAGGTCGTCGAGCGGATCGAAACCAGCGAGATCATAGACAAGCTGCGCGGCCGGTGCCTGAAGCGCCGCAATGTTGCGGTAGATGCCCGCCGTTCCTGTTTCGAAGAGAGGATCGGGAACGCTCGGCCGGTCGATCGCGCATTCGCGGATCACGTCCGAAAGAACGGTGATCGAGCCTTCGGCGATCGACCGCAGCATTGCACTCGGGGCGCCATAGAGACGCCCCAAGCGGATCGCGGCCCGCAACGTCGGCCTGCACTCGACGAGGGTCGCGTCGAGCGTGATCCGCTGATTTTCTATTGCGAGCCGCGACATGGTTACGCTGCCGCCTGTTCGGCGACGGTGCCGGTGTATTCGAGTTCGAACGAGGTCATCATGACGTCGTTCGCACCCGACGCTTCGTTCTTCGCCGAGACGACGAGCGCGGCGAAATACTGCGTCGCACCGTCCGAATAGACGAGCTTGAAAAGAAGCGGCGCGTCCGTCTGAACCGCTGCCTTCATCGCAAGCTGGCCTGCGTCGGCCGGTTCGCGCTGAACCTTGACGGTCGTCGAGCCCGGATCGTTGACGCCCTTGAACTTCGACACGTTGTCCTCGTCGAGAAGTTCGTCCTTGACGACTTCACGCGAGCCTTCGCCGATCTCGCCGAATTCCTTCAGCTTGGCGACCTGCTTCCAACTCGTGCCGGTGACGGCCGTATAGGCCGCAAGCGCCGGGTTCTGAACGGTCGCGGCGGGGCCGACGAAGAGCTTGGTGCCTTTACCAACCTTTGCCATGGTCCGCCCCTTACGCCGTTGCCATCTTCAGGCCGCGAAGCGCCTTCGGCTGAACCACGCCCGCGCCGACGCGGCGGAATGCGTGAAACACCGTCTGGCGATTGCTGGCGAGAAGATACGGGTTGACGAAAATCGACAGGTCGAGCCGGTCGTAAATCCGATAAGCGGTCTTGAAGTCGCCGAACATGATCGGGGTCGCGTTGGCCGCGAGGTCCGGCATGTGCTCGGCTTCGACCACGGGCCGGCCAAGGATGCTTTCCGGCTGCCCGGCTTGATAGCTCGGCTGCCAGATGTAAGAGCCGGTCGTGTCCTTCAGCGTGCGGATCGCCGCAAGCGTGGTGCCGTTCAGCACCCATGTGCCACGGTTCCGGTAGGTCGCCGGCATCGCATACATGAGTTTGATCAGGGCATCGGCCGAAAGGTTCGTCGCGTGACCGTTCAAGGTCGCGGCGATGTCCGTATTCTTCATGAAGCCGTCCGGCTCCAATCCACCCACGCCGTTGACGAAGGCCAGCGACTCTTTCGCGCCGAAGTCTTCCGACAGGGCAAGGCGCACTTCCGCGTCAACGTCGGCGCGGCTGTCCTCGATCAGCTGGTTGTTCACGACGACTTCGGTGGTGAGTTCCTTGACGGTGATTTCCAGCTGGTCGAATGCCGGCTCGGAACGCTCCATCGTCGCGGCTTCGCCCTTCCATTTCGCATTGGTGATCGCGGTGCGCTTCGGCATCGTGACACTGTGCGAATTGGTGGACCGAACATCGGCGATGGCGCGGATCGGCGAGAACGGCACCAGGTCGCGGATGAAGTCGAGCGTGAACTGTTCCGGTGCGAGGTAGCCGCCCGACGTGTCGGTGCTGACGCTCAGCGCCTTCTTCTCGACGGGGTCCATGTCGCGGGCGCCGACGCGAAGATAATTGGCGAAGGCTTTGCGCTCGACAGGCTCGTCGGTGGTGCTGGTGACGATCGCCGGGCGGGCAAGCTTGGCCTCGATCTTGTCGAGCCGATCGAGGGACTTCTTCTCGACGGCCGCAAGGCGGCTTTCGAGCGCGGTGATTGCCGCGCTATCCGGCGCGGCTTCGGTCGTTTCGTTTTCCAATGAAGATCCTTCAGAAGTTGCCGGGATGGCTTTGGCAGTCAGAACCGTCGCGCCGGGATGGCACGGGGTCGGGGTCACGCTGATCTCGCGAAGAGTCAGCCCGTGAATGGTTCGGCCGCGCGGATTGCGGCGGGTTGCTTTGGTTTCGTTGAAGCCGATCGAGACGCCGGAAGCGCCCTTATCGAGAATGAGGGTGCGCACGGCGCGGGCGCGTTCGCCGTCGAGAAGAAGCCGGCCTTTCGCTTCGATGCCGCGTGCGGTGATCTCGACGCGGTCCCAAACGCCGATCGGCTTCGAGGGGTCATGGTGCCAGAGTGCCGGGAGTGGCGAGGCAATCTTGATCTCGGCAGTCGGCTCGATCATGTCGCCGACGACATCGGGTGAACCGAACGGCCAAGCGAGAACTTCGATCGTGCCTTCCTCGTCGACCGTGATCGCGGCCTTGCACTCGATATGCTCGATCGTCACGCGCCGGCCTCTTCGCTATCGACGCCGACGAGGAAGGTGCCGAGGATTTCGAGCGCGAGAAGCACGGTTTCCTGAACCGGGCGCGGCCGGGCGTAGGTCTCGACGAGGGCCTTTGCTTCCTGCGGATCGGTGCCGCCGCCGACGAGGGCGAGCCGGACGACTTCGAAGGGATCGGCAAGGAAGTAGTCGCCCGACATCAGGCGTTTCCAGAAAGAGCCGATGCCGACGCCGGCCTTGCGCTCAATCTCGACGACGAGCGTTTCAGACAGGGCAAAGTCGCGCTCGGCATCGCCGAAGAACTGGCGAACGGGGTTCATGCCGGCATCGCGTTCAGTGCGGCCTGAAGCGCGGTGCGAACGGCCGCGCGCGCATCGTCGCCGGCATCGGTCTCGACAATCACCGAAAGCCCATCCTGCCCCTCGACGAGGAAGCGGGCGTGAACGGCACGGGTGATCGGATCGAGAAGAAGCGAGGTGAGTTCGAAGGCGGGCGCCGCCTTGGTGTTGGCAGCCTTAGCCATTCGGATTGCTCGTCGTGTTGGGGTTCAGAAACTCGTCGCCGCCGTCATAGGGCGCGCGGTTTTCCATCGCCCGGACTTCGTTCGGGTTCAGGATGCGCGCGGCGATGGCCTGCGAATATGCGGAGAAGCGGGTTGCCGTATCGGCCCGGAGAAGGTCGTCAACGATGAACTCGATCGAGAAGGCATCGCCCTCGTCGGGATCGAGAAGAACGCGGGAATAGGCGTCCTGCCAAGCCTCAATCCACGGAAGAAGCGTGTAGCGAACGAACGTCGCGCCCATCTCTTCAGAGTTACCCCACGTCGCTCGGCCCATTTCGAAGAGCATGTGCGGCGGGACGCGGAAGACGCGGGCGATTTCGTCGATTGCGAAGCGGCGAAGTTCGGCAAACTGTGCATCGGTCGAAGAGAACGCAAACGGCGTGAACTGCGCACCGTCGAAGAAGACGGCGAGCTTCCCGGAGGCATCGACGCCCTGGAGGCCAAGTTTGGCAGCCTTAATGAGATTAGTCCGGGCCGTCGAATGATCCTGCCCCGGCATCGGACGGGATGCATCGGGCGGGTAGGTCACGGCTGCCGAAGGACGCGCACCGTCGCGGAAGAGCCGCGAACCATGCTCTTCCATGACGGCGAGGGTGGCGATGGCTTCGCGGGCAAGCGCGATCGGCGCTTCACCCTTCAGTGCGTCGAAGCTCGTCAGGGCGCGAAGATGAAGCACGTCGTGGAAGCCGAAGCGGCGAACGCCGCCCGTCGTGGTGAGACTGTAGGACGGGGCGCCGAAGGCATCGGCCTCGACGGACATCGCGGCGGGATCGACGCGGAAGAGTTCGGAGGGACGGCCGTCGTCAACGCGGGAAACGATCGCATAGCCGTTGCCGGTAAGAAGCGCGTCCTGCGTCAGCTGCGAGCGAAGTGCGCCGGCTGCCGTCCATTCGTTTGCCTTGCCATGCACAAGGCGATAGGCGGGATGATCCGTCGCAATAGCTTTCGCCTCGTCGCCGCGCGCATAGACTTTCGCCGGCAAGGTGCCAAGTGACGAAGAGATCAGCGAGACGGCAGCCGAGACGGCCGGGACGCGCATCGCGGTTCGCGCCGTGATCGACGGCCCGGCGATCGTATTCGGAACAAGGAAGTCCTCCAGACCGAAGAAGCCGGAGGGCGAAATTACGCTCTTCGTCTCGACAGGCGCGAGGAATCTACCAATCTTCTCCTTGATCGCCGACAGGCGCATGAAGCAATCCAAGCTCTTTGACTTGGTAATATTGTCTCATGGCGCGAATCGCTGCGCAAGCAAATAATCCTACAATTCTAGGGATATTTTCATAGGGCTACGAACTGGCATCCTTTGGCGGTCTGGGGCAGACGCCACCTATTCTGCTAGTTCGGCCGATAGTCGAGAACCTTCTGCATCATATATTCGAGGTAGGGCGGCTTGTGGTATGGGTAACATTGATGCTTGCCGGCAGAAAATATATTCAAAACCGTTGGACGAATTTCTTTATAATAAATGTATTCTGAGGAATACACTTGAATGCTCTCGTTAATAAATTCTATATCTTCAATATCCCCAGATATGCCAATTATCTTTGGGTAAGTCCTATATCTTGTCGGCCGGAACCACATAACCACGATGTTTGGACTAATGGGAACTAATAGATGTGAATCCGACAGAGTAAGTTGGGTGGCAGGAAAATTATGTAGAAACCCATCGCCGAATATAAACGATCCTGCCTTGTCAAAAAAAATCGCAAATTTCCCCCCGTTTTCGATCTGAGGTGCGAAAAAATCATGCAAATTTGCCAAATTGGCTGCAATCAAATTATTACTTGAGGTAAGGCCATAACTTTCGATCGTCAAAGAGATCGTGTTTCGAATAGTCGGGTTCCGCGCAACTAACGACGAAAGGCAGACTGCCAGCATTTTCAACTGGTGTTCATCATGCTGCAGCGGCTTCGGCCCTTCTCTGACATCGCTCACCGCCGATAGAAGCCATCTTGTAAGCTCGGGGAAGTCGTTGTCAGAACGATCAAATTTACGTTCGAACGATGAATCCCAGATACTGTGAAAGATTATATTGTGTCCATCATATGTCTTGCCGATGGCCTTTGGTGAGTAACGTTTCTCATATCCTCTGTGTGATATGGTATTGATTTTATTGTCAGGGTCGGATGACCAGTTTTTTGAGAGACTTTTTGGCCACCAATGATGGTCTCTCCCGTCCTTCAGATTCGTCATCCAATTCTCCCCTACGTATATCAATTTTATCTCGTTGAATACAAAAAGAAGCAGCTGGTTTCGGCGAGAGTTGCTATGCTGCAGAATTTCCAAATCTAGATTAATTGAGATCAAGCCTCTCGTAAACGATCGACTCAATCAAAGCCACGCGCTGTTCAAGCATCCCCTGCGGCAGCTGCCCATAACGCCCGGTCATGCTGCCCTTCACGTGTCCCAGAATGAAGCCGAATTCCTCGTCGAGACGCCCGGCGCGGCGAAGTGCATCCGCAACGCCATGGCGGAATGAGTAGAGCGAAAGGCCGCGCCCTTTCTTCAACTCGATGCGTTCGAGATAGCGCCCGAACTCTCGTGAGAATTCCGCGATCATCTGGCCTCGGCTGTTGCGCTTCGCTTCTGGGAAAAGCCGGGTCTGGCCTTCCGCAGCCATCCGGTCGCGGTAGGCGATGAAGCCCAGCCGAACGAGTTCGGAGTGAACCGGGACGACGCGCATAGACCCGTCAGTTTTGACGCTCTTACCGTTGCCGCCTTCTGTGGTGATGTGCATGATCCAGTGGCCGTGCTGTTGCCGCACGTCGGCGATTTCGAGCTGCGCAATTTCGGCCGGTCGCGCGCCGCTGTAGAGCATGACCAGCGGCAACCAGTAGCGATGATCGTCGATCCGAATGTTGCCGGGCTTCGCCATGTCGCGCCATTCGTCGGCCGATTGGCAGCCGGTGAAGAGTGGCGAGGCGAACAAGGTCTTTAGCTCTTCGGTCGTGAAGGGCCTCGTCGTGCGACTCTTCGACTTCGGCAGCGACATATCGGCCGTCGGGTTCGCGTCGAGATAGCCGTTGATGACGAGCCATTGGCAGAAGGCGCCCATGCTCGCGAGGTATCGATTGACCGTGCGGGGCGTGATCACCGGCTTCCCAACTTCCTTGTTCGCCCGGATGATCTGCGCAAAACCCATGCCGGCGAACGCCTTCGTTTCCGTCGCCTTCACGGGATACTCGCGAAGGAGCGCCTTCCATTCGCGAATGGCCTTGCGGTCGATCCGGCGAACGGGAAGAGTCCGGCCGTGAAGATCGAGGAAGGTGCTAATGTCGCGCCGGGCTTGGTTCAACGTGTCCGCCGCGATGCCCTTCGGATTGTCGCGCGCATACGCTTCGAAGAGTTCCGGGACCGTCTCACCCGGTTTGGCGCGCTCGCGAACCTGCGTCGTCGCCGGCTTCACGATCGGGTCGCGCGGGGTGCCGCCGTAATCGCCCCGGTCGCGTTCGAAGGTGCGCTCAAGCGCCTCGATCTCGGCACGGATCATGCGCCGGCCTATGTCGGCCTCTTCCGGCGATCCGCGCGGGATGATGAGATCATGTTTGAGGGCAAACTCGTCGATCTCGTGCCGGACAAGGGCAAGTTCGCCAGAGACGAGGTGCTTGCGGAGATCAGCAGCCTTCGCCTGTCTCAGCTTGGCGTCGAGTGCGCCCGCGCTGTGCATCGCCTTTACCTCTATGGTGGCGTCCAGCATGGCGAGCGGATCGCTGGCGTCGATCGTGCCGGCATTGGCGAAGAGGGATCGCGTCGCCGCGTCGATCTTGTCTGGCGTCGGCCTCGCCGCGCGACTGGCGTCGTCGCGATCGAGGGTGCCTTCGTAGTGCGCCCATGGTGCTGCCGCACGATCATCGTCGGTCAAAGTCCGCCGCCGCGACACGTCGTCGAGTTGCGTCCGCCATCCCTCTATAACAGGCCACAGTCGGCGCTTGGCCTCGTTCTCGTCCTTCGTGCCGAGCGCCTTCGTCAGTTCGTTTCGGCCGACGACTGCTGCGAGTTCGGCCGGGACTTTCATGCGAGCGTAATAGGAGGAGCCGCGCCGGGTGAGGTAGGAAATTCGAGCCAATTTGAAGACCATTCGGAAGGGATCAGTGTAGCATCCCAGTGTAGCAATTTCGTTTGAAAAAGGCAACAAATTCAGATAGTTCTAAAGATGACAAGGGCTTAATGAGACTTGGATTATGTTCCAGGTTCCCCAGCCATTCAAACTCTTTAGAAAATTCGGTGATTGAGGCGTCGCCACGTTGGCGAACGCGCGGTCTCCATGTCGCATTCCTGTTGCAGGGAGTTCCCCTGACTTCCAGGGGCTTCCGGTAGGCTCGGCAGCTCCGTGCTGCCAATCGGCAGCGCATGCTGCTCCCCCAGCGCTGACAGCGCTCTGCGACCTATCACGCCGATCGGCGCCGAGACTACACACCGACAAGTCGGCGAACAGACGGAAATATTTCGATTCCGTTTCGATCGGACACTTGACCGAACCCCGCCGACGTCGCTGCAGCCGCGCTTTGTCCGGCCTTCGAAGCGGCTTCCTTCCTAACCGGCGTGGAACCGCCGATCGATGCCGGCCGGAGCGTGTGATCCGTCTGCCGCGGACTTCTGCGGGCGCACGCTGATCTCCTATGCGGCCGCTTCGAGCTGCGATCGGGCCTGGCGGATGTCTCGGGCCGGCGGCTGCCCGAACATGCGGCCACATTCGCGGGTGAACTGCGGCACGCTCTCGTATCCGACGCCATAGGCCGCGTCCGCCACGCTCTCTCCCCCCGCCAGCATTCGCCGCCGGGCCTCGATGAGCCGCAGCTGCTTCTGGAACTGAAGCGGAGAGAGTGAGGTGATGCTGCGGAAATGAATGTGGAAGGCCGAGAGGCTCATCCCGGCAGCCGCCGCCAGTGCGTCGATCTTGATGGGCTCGGCATAATGCCGGCGAAGGACCGCGACGGATCGTGCGATCCGTTGCGCATGGCTGTCGGTCACGCCGAGCGCCCGAATGGCCCCGCCATGTCGCCCCATCAACAGCCAGTAGTGCCACTCGCGGACCAGCTGCGGCCCCAACACGGCGAGGCTGTCGGGACGGTCGAGCAGGCGCAGCAGGCGCAAAGCGGCATCGGCCACGTCCGCCTCGGTCGGATCGACACGAACCGGCCGGTCCGCCTTGACCGGTGCCGGGGCGATCTGGCCGACCAGTTCGGCGATGATGGCGGGGTCGAGTTCGAGAACCAGCGAATAATAAGGCAAGACGCGGCTCGCCTTGGTGATCTGGCTGACGGTCGGAACATCGGTGGTGATGAGGAGGGATTCGCCGGCGCCGAAGTCGAAGCTGTGGCTTCCCATCGACACGCGCTTGCCGCCCTGCAGGACCAGCGCCACCAACGGCTTCGATATCGCGTATTGCAGCATGCTGGGGGCGGTCTCGCGCAGGATCACCAGCCCCTCGACAGGAGTAGCGGCGACGCCGCCCTGATCGGCGAGACGATCGGCATAGCGCCGCGCATGGTCGAGAAGCGGTTCGTGCATGGACCGATCATAGAAGCGGAACGAGGTCTCGGCAACGCGGCAGGATAATCAGGCAAGTTTTCAGGACGATCGCGCAACCCCGCCCGCACGGCCTGAGCTACAAGGATCGCCGACACCAACCAACCCGGAGGCATCCATGTCCAGCATTTCTCTCGTCACCGGCGGCAGCCGCGGCCTTGGCCGCAACACCGCGATCAGCATCGCCCGACACGGGGGCGACGTGATCCTCACCTACCACAGCGGCAAGGACAACGCCGAGGCCGTCGTCGCCGACATCGAGGCGCTCGGCCGCAAGGCGGTCGCCTTGCAACTCGACACCGGCCGCGTCTCGACCTTTCCAACCTTCGTCGAGGCGTTGCGCAGTGCTCTTTCTGCGACCTGGGGGCGGGCGACATTCGACCACCTCGTCAACAATGCCGGCCATGGCGAGATGGCGGACTTCGCCGCCACCACCGAGGAGCAGTTCGACGGGCTGTTCGCCGTCCACGTCAAGGGCGTCTTCTTCCTGACGCAGGCCCTGCTGCCGATGCTGGCCGACGGCGGCCGGATCGTAAACTTCTCGTCCGGCCTGACGCGTGTTTCGTTTCCGGGCTTCTCGGCGTACTCCGCCGCCAAGGGAGCGGTGGAGATCATGACGGTCTACATGGCGAAGGAGCTCGGAAGCCGCGGCATCACGGCAAACACCGTCGCGCCCGGCGCCATCGAGACCGACTTCCTCGGCGGCGCGGTGCGCGATACTCCGGACTACAATGCGGCCTTCGCCGGAATGACGGCGCTCGGCCGCGTCGGCCTTCCCGACGATATCGGCCCGATGGTGGCAAGCCTGCTCGGGCCCGACAATCGCTGGGTCACCGGCCAGCGTATCGAGGTTTCGGGCGGCCAGACGATCTGACGCTTCACCCTCTGCCGCGCGCAGCGCTACGCCGAAGGCTCCGCGCGCGGCCTCCCATACCACCACCGGGGACACGGGCAATCTCGCCGGTCGCTACGGCATCCTGATCGACGTCGACAGCGAAGTGAGCTCCCAGCGCGCCCTGCGGCGCCTGCAGGATCGGCTGGCCGGGGCGATGCAGGCGGCCAGTCTGGCGGAGCTCTCCGCCTCGATCGTCCACGAGGTCAACCAGCCGCTGGCCGCCATCGTCGCCAATGCCGGAGGGGAGCCGACTGGGCGAGGGCAGGCAGGGCACGAGGCCGAAGGCGAACAGTATCCGTAACAAGGCGCCGGTCGAATAGCCGGACGCACGCGCATGCAAATCAGAAGCCATGGATCCTCCACCCGTGGAGGATGAAGAATGCACTGCAGCATGCACTTGAGTTGGAGATAACCGGAATATGCTTCGACCGACTGCAAAGTCGTCTCGTTTCCTTGGCCGCTCTGCTGACAAAAACCAGCGCCAGCCCTCGTCGCTACGTCGCCGGCTGCAGATCGCCCGCCAGCGTCGGAATGAGCTCGGAGACGGTCGGGTGGATGGGAACGGCGCGCTCGAAGATCGTGTAGGGCAGGTCGGCAGCCATCACGTCGAGGATGCCGTGGATCGCCTCGTCGCCCTCGACGCCGAGAATGCTCGCGCCGAGGATGCGTCTGGTCTGCGCGTCGGCGATGAGCTTCATGAACCCTTTCGTCTCGCCCTTTTCCTTCGCCCGACCGACACGGCTCATCGGGCGGGTCGAGATCAGCAATGGCCGGCCGCTGGCACGGGCCTGCGTCTCGGTCATGCCGACGCGGCCGAGCGGCGGGTCGATGTAGAGCGCATAGGCGGGAATGCGGTCCTCGAGGCTGCGTGCGCCCCCTTCGAGAAGGTTCGCAGCGACGATCTCGTAGTCGTTGTAGGCGGTGTGGGTGAAGGCGCCGCGGCCGTTGCAGTCGCCGAGGGCGTAGATGCCGGAAACATTCGTCTGCAGCCGGTCGTCGACCTTGATGTAGCCGCGGCCATCGGTGTCGATCCCTGCCGCGTCCAGCCCGAGGTCGTCGGTGTTGGGGCGGCGGCCGACCGCCATGAGGACGTGGCTGCCGACGATTTCGGGGGAGCCCTCCCGGCAATCGACACGAACCGCGACCCCGTCGGCGTGGGCGGCAAAGGCGATACACTCGGCGCCGGTGCGGACATGAATATCCTCGGCTTCCAGGATCTCGCGGATGGCCGACGACACGTCCTCGTCCTCCCGGGAGACGAGGCGGGGACCCTTTTCGATCACCGTGACCTTGGCGCCGAAGCGTCGGTACATCTGCGCAAATTCCAGGCCGATATAGCTGCCGCCGATCACCACGAGATGGCGCGGCAGGACGTCCAGCGCGACGATGTCGGTGTTGGTCATCACCGCGACGTCGCCGATGCCGGGCATGTCCGGCACGATGGCGCGGCCCCCGACATTGAGAAAGATCAGCGGAGCCGAGAGGGTTTCATCGCCGACCGCGATCGTCCCTGCGTCGAGGAAACGGGCGTGGCCGCGCAGGAAGGTCAGCCGATCCATACCCTCCAGCCAGCGCTCGTTGTTCTGACGGGCGTCGCGCGACACTGTTTCGGCCCGTGCCCGGACGCGCCTCATGTCCACCGAAACGTCGCCGGCAAGCGTGACGCCATAGTCGCCGCCGCGGCGCGCCATGGCGGCCACCTTGGCGCTGGCGACGAGCGTCTTCGTCGGCATGCAGCCGGTGTTGACGCAGGTGCCGCCGACGAGGTGGCGCTCGATTAGCGCCACCGTCATTCCGCTCGAGGTCAGACGCCCGGCGAGCGAGGGCCCCGCCTGTCCGGCGCCGATAATGATGGCGTCGAAGTTCCGGGTCATGCGAGGGACCAGACGATCAGGATCGCTCCGCCGATCGCAGCCACATCCTCGATCAGCGCGGCCGGAAGGTCTCGCCCGAGGGCCGCGGCGAGCC
>NZ_AQQS01000036.1 GCF_002088275.1 Aurantimonas sp. 22II-16-19i | reverse complement strand
GCCGCAGCGGCGGTGGGCTTCTCGGCTGGCGCCTTCGCGTTCGCCGGCCCGGACGCCTGCGCCGAGCCCTGTACCTGGCTCTGGGCCGGGCCCTTCGCCTCGCTTATGCCCTGGCTCTGGCCTTGGCCCCGGGAGCCCTGCCCATGGGAGGCGCTGGCGCCGCGGTCGTCGGACTGTGGCGTCGCGCGGATGGCGCTCGCCGGCGGAGCCTCGGCCCTTGGCGCGGTGCTTGCGGATGTCTCGCGCGACACCGGTGCCGCGTCCTGGCTCGCGGCGGAGACCGCTCGCGCGCTCGCAGCCGCCGCCGTCTTGGCGTTGCCGGTGAGCGGTCCCGCCTCGGCGCGGTCGTCACGCGTCGCGGCTGCCGCCTGCGCCGTCCCTGACGGCGCGTTCGACGCATGGGCGGCGCCTGCCGCGTTCTCCGCTTCGTTCAGGCCCTTGCCTCGAGGAGCATCGGCACCGCCGTCACGCGGGCCGGCTTGCTGGGGTTGCCGGGACGGGCCGGCAGGCGAGGCACCGGTGGCGGGCTCGGCCCTTGCGGGGGCGTCATGGGTTGCCGCGGCCGTATCCTGTCGTCCGGCGGGAACCGGACGTTCGCTCGCGGCAGCCATGGCCGGCGCACGGCCCGATACCGCGCCGGCATCATGGCCGGTCGCGCGTTGGGTCGGCGCGGTCGGTGCCGTTGGCGCCGCGGTGCCCGTCGCCACGTTCGCGGTCGGGGCGGGCCCGGCCGGGCTCTTGGTCTCGCTCATGCCCTGGCCGGGGATAGCCTTCGGCTGTTCATGCCGGGGTTCGGCCTGCTGCGGTGCCCGGGACACGCCCGCCGGCGAAGCAGCGGCGGAATCGGAATTCGCGGCCGTCCCGCGGGACGCCGGAGCCGCCTCCTGCCGGGCGGCCGGGGCCGAACGATCGCTCGGCGCGGCCACGGCCGACGCACGGCCCGCGCCCGCGGCATCGTGGCCCGCGATCGGCATCGACAGCTTCGGCGCGACCTCGCCGACCGGCGGCGATGAGTTCGCCGGAACGGACATGCCGGCAGTCGCCGGTCCAGGAGCGGGCGAGGCCGACGGGCCTGCCGCGCCGTCCGGCGCCGGCAGGGACGCGGATGGGGCAGGCGACGTCACCTGCGGAGAAGCAGCTGTCGCGGGCGACGCCGCCTGCGGCGCCGGTGCGGCCGTCCGAGACATCGCATTCGTCGCCGCCGGCTGATCCGCGCCATCGCGCGTCACCGGCGCTGGCTGACCGTTCGCGGCGGCGGTGATGCTCCGCTCGCCGGCCTTCGCCGCGCCGGATCGATCACCGCCGGATCGATCGGCACCTGCCAGCGGCTCGGTCGCCGTCGCGGTGGCAGCCGCGGCCTCGCCCCGTGCCGGCGCGGGACCCCTGTCCTGCGGGAGCGTATCGGTTCGGGCGCTCGCGCCGGATGCTGCGGCTGGCCGCGCGGCGGGACGCTCGACGGCGCCCGTGCCGGTCTGTTGCCCGGCCGCCGGTGGCACCGCCGCCTTCGGCATGGCGAATGCGGCGGCCTTTGCCGCGGCCGGGGCGGATGCGCTTTCCCGGGCGCTCGCCGGAACGGCGCGCGGCTCTCGGGTGCCGGCCGGCTGGGACACGGCAGTGGTTCGTCCGGCAAGGCCCTGGGCCGCCGGCAGACCAGCGGCTGCGACGACCGGCGCAGAAACGACGGGCGCAGCGGCGACGGGTGCGACAACGGCAGGCGCAGAGACGGCGGAAGCAGTGACGCCCGGCGCAGCCGCGACGGGTGCGACATCGACGGGCGCGGCGGCAACGGGTGCGGCAACGGCAGGCGCAGAGACGGCGGGAGCAGTGACGCCCGGCTCGCGCGCCGCCGGAACGGTGCTCGGCGCCGAAGGTGCGACCGGCGCGGCAACGGCCGCTTCGACGGTCGGGCGCCGGCTCGTCGCAGGAGCGTCGACGATGGCAGAGGCCGCCGCCATCACGCGGCTCGTGGTATCGGGCTGCGCCGGGGCTGCGGCGCCGGAGGCGCGTGCGGGCGCGTCGACGGTGGCCTGGCGTTCGGCGCGGCGGGTCGCCGGCTCGAAATCGGTGCGCATGGACACGAGGTCGACCTTCGCTCCGAGCGTCGATGTCGAGGCCGCCTGCCGGGGCGCGCGGCGCAACACCGCCGCATCGACGCGGTCGGCGCTGTCGGTGTGCACCGATCCTGCCGCCTCGCCGGTTCCGCCGGCAGCCGCGATCCGGGAGGCCAGCTTGTCGGTAAGGTCGCCGGCATTGCGGGACGGAACGACGAAGGTGGGGCGAGTCTCGACCGCCGGCGGAGCCTTCGCCGCCCCGGCCGGCAGGGCCTCTTCAGATGTCGAGGCGGTGGCGCCGGGCTGAGCCGTGCCCGCAGCGCTGGACGGCCCGCCGGCAGCCTCGCCCGAAGCGGCGCCTGTGCCCGGGCCAGTGCCTGGGCCCGTGCCTGCGCTTATGCCTGCGCGCAGCGCCGCCGGCGCCGCGGAAGTCATGATGCCGGGATCGCGCGCGACCTGCTCGTGCGCGGGCTGCGCCGCATCGGAGGTCGCCGCGGCTCTCGCCCCGCCATCCGCATTCGGTGCGGTATCCGCCGCGGCGAAGATCCGGCTCTCGAGGCCGAAGCCGCCGAGGATCGCCGCGAGCTTGGCCTCGGGCGACAGCGGCGCGGGCGATGTCGTGGCGGCCTTCGCCGCTTCGATGACCCGCTCCTCTTCCTGCGAGCGCTCGGCGACGAGTTCCCCCCGGCCGACGGTCACGATGGTGCGGCCGCTGCGCGGGGGCGTCGGCGCCACGTCCTTCTGCCCCGCCATGTTCGTCTCGCCGGGCAGCAGGAGGCCGAGCCGCCTGGCGGTCTGTTCGGCCGAAAGCTGCAGCCCGACCGTCGGGTTCTCGACGCCGACGCCCGCCTGCAGGAGGCGCAGCCGGGTCAGTTCGGGATCGGCCGTGGCGACGGCAGCGGCGGGCGCATGCAGCGCCGGGCGACGCCGACCGCTGGAATCGATGGCCGGGGCCGCATCGCCCGCGCCCGGGCGCGCGTTGCGGTCCGTCCGCTCGATGGCGGCATCGGCAGGAACGGCTGCGTCGCCGGCGGTCCCGGCGGCCTGCGCGGTATCGGCAGTCCGGCCGGCGGTCGCGGCCGGCTGCGGCGCCGCCGCCCGGCCCTTGCGGCCCTCGGCGCGCATCGACGCGCGGTCGTCGCCCTGCACCGCGCCCTCGGCGCCATCCGTGCCCTTGGCGCCATCGGCACCCTTGGCCGAAGCCGCCGCATCGCCTTCGCCGGAAGTGTCGACGGCATCGCCGACGGTCCGCACCTTGCCCGGCGTCTGTGCCTGGCCCGCGCTGCGGGTCTGCGCCCGGCGCTTCGTCGCAGCCGCGTCGTCGGCCGAGCCCGCCTTCGCCGCGCTCTCGTCTTCCGCCTCGGCGACGCTGGCGACGATGTCGGTCAGGTCGTCCGTGTCCTTCGCTCCCGATGCCCGCTCCTTGACGGCGTCCCTGGCTCCGCTGCCGGTCCTGCCGGCGTGGTCCGCCGATCGCTTGGCGGAGGCGGCGTTCCCGCTGTCGCGCGAGGCTCCGGCTTCGCGCATGGCCGCGAAGAACTCCTCGCCGTCGCCACTGCCGGTGCCGCGCGTCGTCGCGCGATTGCCGGCCACCGCCGTCGCCTCTGCCTGAACCCGCCCTGCAATCGTCATTTGTCCATGCCTTCCAGGTCGCTGCGCACGGCATCGAGAAGTTTCGTCGCCCGATCGACCACCGAGGAATCGAGGGCTGCCGCCGACGTGGGTTCGGTCGGGTTGGCCGGGTCGGGTTCGGCCGCCGCCATCAGCGGCTTGCGGATCTCGCCCAGCACCCCCATCGCGGCGTCGAAGAGCTTGCGGTCGGCCGGGTGGAGGATTTCCCGGTCGATCGCCTCGAGCGAGGCCAGCGTCTCCGACGTGTCGCGCTCGGTCAGGGTCGAGGCGGCGACGTAGAGGAGCGCCCGCTGCCGTGCGGCCTGGCTGAGATTGCGAACGTCGAGCACCCTTGCTCCTGCCAGCCCTGCGAGCTTCATGTTGCCGGCGACGAGCGCCCGGCGCCCGATCGACAGATAGATGTTGACCTGGTCGACCAGCGAGATCCGTGCCACCGCATCCTCGACCAGTTCCACGGTTTCTGCCGCCTGGTCGAACGGCCGCGCCACATAAAGCGCCGTGAACCTCGCGCGAAAGTTGCCGGCATAGATCGACGATGCGTAGCGGGCGAAATAGAGCCGCGCATAGTCGTCGGCCCGGGCATGTTCGCCGAGCTGTTCGGCCAGCACCATGCCGAGGCGCAGCGCGGCTTCCTCCAAAAGCGTGCCGGAGGCGTCGAGCATCACCCGGCGCAGCCGTTCCAGCGCCTTGTCCGGCGCCGCCTTCTCCTGCATCTGGGCGACGGCGAGATTGACCTGCGCGGCGAGCCCCGGCTCCATCGTCGCCGTGTCCAGCGCCGAGAGCAGCGTCTCGGCCTCCTTCTGGCGGTTCTCGACATAGGCGAGCGCCCCGTCCAGCAGCGGCCTGACGTCCGGCGGGAAGTCGTTCTTGGCGAGAATCATGCGCAGCACCGCAGGCGGCCCGCCGCTCAGCACGAACAGCGCCGCCGCCCGCTGGTTGCGCGGGTCCTTCCAGGTCTCCTGGCTCGCCCGCTCGAAGGCCGGCCCGTACCACTGCAGCAGACGGGCCTGCACGCGGTTCGCCGAGGCGTTGCCGCGCGCCGCCTGGTCCTGCAGGAACTGCAGCGAGCGGATCACCTCGTATGGCTGGGGGCCACGCTTGGGCGCCGGCTCGTGATGTTCGGCCGCCTCGCCGTGTGCGGCATCGGTTCCGTCGCCATGGGCATCGGCTTCGCCGGGTGCCGTCTCACCATGTCCCGCCTCGGCCTCGCCATGGGCTGGATCGGCCTCGGCCGGCCCCGATTCCCCATGTCCCGCCTCGGCGTCCGCCTGCGTCGTGCCGGCCTCGCCATGACCTGTCTCGCCACCGGCCGCAGCCTCGGCGGGATGGGCGTCGCCGTCGGCATGGTCTTCGCCGCCATGGCCCGCTGCAGCCGGTGCGGCTTCGCCGGCCGCCTCCCCCGCGAGCAGCGGATCGCCGCGACGCGCCGCCTCGCCGGCCTGGCGCACCTGTTCGGCGGCGGTCGTCGCGGCGGCGTCGGGCGCGTCCTCGGCCCGGGCGGAGCCGGCCAGAAGCAGCGCGGCGAGCGCCATCGCTCCGGCCAGATGATCGGTTCGTGCGCGCATCACGCCTGCGGCTCGGTGAGGAAGATTTCGATCCGCCGGTTGATCGCCGCCTCCGGATTGGCGGGATCCTTCGGCTCGCGGTCGGCGAAGCCCTCGATGGCCTTGACGCGGCTTTCGTCGAGGCCGCCGCGCGCAAGCATGTAATAGGCCATGTGGGCCCGCGAGGTGGACAGGCGCCAGTTGTCGTATTCGCCGCTGCTGTAGGGGCGCGAATCGGTGTGGCCACGGATGGTGATCGTGCCCGCCCGCTTCGACAGCACCGCGGCGATCGTCTCCATCATGCGGATGGCGTCGGCGGTCGGCTTGGCCGAACCGAGGGGGAACATGCCGCCCGAGGCGTCGTCGGCGAGCGAGATGGTCACCCCGCCCTCGCCCTCGACGACCTCGACCTGCGCCGGCACGCGGTCGCCCAGCTTGGCGAGCTCGGCGCCGATCTCGGCCTTCAGCGTCTCGGCTTCGCCCGGCTCGGCCTTGTCGCCCTTGCCGGCGTCCTTTCCCCCGGCGTCCTTGGCCTTCGGATCGGCGCCCGGCCCCGAGGCCGCGCCCTTGTCGTCGCCGGCCTGCCTGAAGCCGGTCTTGTCGGCCTGGTCGCCCTCGGCCGTCGATTTGCCCGGCTCGTCGATGCCTTCGCCCTTGCGCCCCTTCTCGGGGTCGCTCATCGGATCCTCGGGCGGCAGGACGGCGGTGCGGAAGTCGATCGGCGGGACCTCGTCCAGCCGGCCGCCGCTCTCCATCATGTTCGGCGACAGCTGCCAGGAGTCGGGATCGAACGGATCGCGGTACGCTTCGCCGCCGTTCAGCCCCGGGAGGCCGGAGCCGTCGGGCTTGCCGGTCAGCTCGCCCTCGCCGTTCTTGCTGCTTTCGGAGACGATCTCGGCCAGCACCGAATAGGGGTCGCGGAAGATCGACTTCTCCTCGCCGCCGGTCTCGGCGCCGGCGACCGGCCGGCCGCGCGGATCGCCGTTGGTCTCGGCGTCGCTCTCGCCGTTGGTGTCCGCCTTGCGGTCGGCGCCGTCGTCCTTCTGCTTGATGCCGCGGGTCGCCGGCGACGGGTCGTTGAGCTTGATCGGGTTGAAGTACTGGGCGACCTGCTTGCGGGTGGCGTTGTCCGACGAATTGGTCAGCCACATCACCAGGAAGAACGCCATCATCGCCGTCATGAAGTCGGCGAAGGCGATCTTCCAGGCGCCGCCATGATGGCCGTCGTCACCATGCCCGCGGCGGCGGACGATGATGATCTCCTGTCTCTCCATGTGACCGGCTTCGGACTGCTCGCTCACTGAAGCGCCTCTTCGAGCGCGTGCTTCCAGTCCGCGAGACGGGTCTCGAGGGTCGTCTGGTCGCAGGTGATGCGGATGTCGGCGAGGGCGTCGTCGGCCTCGAAGGCGACGAAGCCGCGCCGCGGCCCGAGCGCTTCGGCAAAGGCGTCGAGCAGCGCCGCCGGCCCGACGGCCTGGAGCGCCAGCGCCCGCCCGTCCAGCGACAGCGTCGCGACGGCGGCGGCGAGATCCTCCAGCGTCTGGCGGGTGCGCAGATCGACGGCAATCGGCTTGAGGACGCTGGCGAAGGAGGTGCGCAGCGCCGCCTCGATCCGCTCCAGCTTGTCGGCGACGCCTTCGCCGAGCCGTCCGCCCTCTTCGGCGAGCGCGGCAAGGCGCGCCGCCTCGACGGCTTCGGCCTTCTCCTCGGCGGCGCGTTCGCGCTCGGTGGCGAGCGCCTCGGCGACGGCCGCCTCGATGCGCGCCTCGGCCTCGGCGAGGGCTTCCTCGCGCCCCGCCTCATGGCCCTCGGAACGGGCCGCCTCGAGGTCGTCCTCGGTCAGCTGCGGCAGCTCGGGCGCCTTCATCTCGAAGGCCGGCTCGGCCTCGAAGCCGAAGTCGGCCGCGTCGAAGTCGAGCTCCTCGAGCGCCTTCTCGGCCGCGCCCATTTCGGGGATCGCCTCGAGCGACTTCGGCACCGGCCGCTTCGCCGCCGTCTTGACTGGCAAGCCGTCGGAAACCAGCGTCAGGTGCTCGAAGCTCGGCTTCTTCTCGGCCTTCGGCCGTGCCGCCTTCAGGCTCTGAAACGGCCTGTCGCTCTCCTCGGGAAATTCCGTCAGATAGTCTGCGAGAGAGATCATCCCTTACGCCGCCTCTTTATGGTTGATCCACTGCTTGATGACGTTCGCCGCCTTCAGCTCGTCCTGATCGATCAGGCGCTCGATGCGGGCCTTCGGGCTTTCGCTCTCGGCCTCGTCGAACTGTCCGAGGAAGGCGGGCACGCCGCCGCCGAACTGGGATATATCCGGTGTACCTTGCGCGAAGTCGAAACCGCCGGGCAGTTCCAGCCCGCCCGGGCCGTCGTCGCCGGCGCCGAGGGCTGCGAGGCCGCCGTCCATCTCGAGCGCCGCGGCGTCCTGGCCCGGCGTCTGGATGATGGCGCGGATCGCCGGCTTCAGGCCGAACCAGATCACCATGACGGCGACGGCGAGGATGGTGAAGGCGTTGATCAGCGTGCCGGACTGGCGCATGAACATCTCGCCGATGCCCGGCGCCGGGATGGGCTCCAGCGAGGAGTCGCTGGCGATGAAGTCCACCGCCGTCACCTTCAGCTGGTCGCCGCGGGCTTCCGACAGGCCGGAGGCGGAGGCGACCAGGGACTGGATCTCGGCCAGACGCTCGTCGATCTGGGCGTCGGTGGCGTTCTCGCCGATCGCCTCCTTCAGGCGGGCCCGGTTGACGACCACCGCGACCGACAGCTTCTCGACGCTGTAGCCGTCGCTGGTGGTCTGGACGGTCTTCTCGTTGATCTCGTAGTTGGTGAGCTCTTCGCGCCGCTCGTTGTTGTCCTTGGAGGTCTGGCCGCTGTTGGTCTCCGCCGCCCCGCCGGCCGGCTGGATGTCCTGCTGGACGCCGACGGCGTTCTGCCGGGTGGAGTTCTCGCTCTCGCCGTTCTCGCGGATCGCCCGCACCGAGCGCTCGACCCGGCCGTCCGGGTCGAAGGTGCGCTCCGAGATCTGCCGGCGGTCGGTGTTGAGCCGCGCCGTCACCGAGGTCTGGAAGTTGCCGATGCCGAGATAGGGCGACAGGGTGCGGCGGATCGAATCCTCGACGCTCTTGCCGACGATGCGCTCGATGCCGAACAGCTTGGTCGGGGCGCTCGAGGTCGAATCGTCGCCGGACGCCAGCAGCGTCCCGTCGGCGGACAGGATCGTCACCTCGTCCGGCGTCATGCCGGGGATCGCCGAGGCGACCAGGTGGCGGATCGCCTGGGCCGAGGTGAAGTCCTCCGGCTGGTCGGTGCGGATGACGACGCTGGCGGAGGGCTTCCTCTGGTCGCGCCGGAAGCTTCCCTCGTCGGGCAGCACGATGTGGACCCTGGCGGCGCGCACATGGGCGAGCGACTGGATCGTCCGGGCGATCTCGCCCTCGAGCGCCCGCACCCTCGTGATCTCCTGCATGAAGGAGGTGAGGCCGATGGATCCGAGATTGTCGAACAGCTCGTAGCCGGCGTTCTCCGAACGCGGCAGCCCCTTCTCGGCGAGCAGCATGCGCGCCGGCGCCGTCTGCGAGAAGGGCGTCATGATCGCGTCGCCCTTGGCATTGACGTCGAAGGCCATGCCGGCCTCGGTGAGCGCCGCGCCGATCCGCGTGACGTCCGTCCGGTCGAGGCCCGAATAGAGGACCTCCATGTCCGGCCGCGAGAGGTAGTAGCTCCCGAGACCGACCAGTGCCACTACCAATAGGCCGACGAGACCGAGCGCGGAGAGCTTGCGCGCTCCGAGCCCGGAAAGGTTCGACATGATCTGCTGGGCCTGCCCGCCGATGGCCAAAGCCATAGTCATTCCTCGCATACGCACGAACTGCTTGATGAGTCGCGAGGACAATGCCGATCCAAGCTTGCGCGAGGCCCCGGTTAACAAACCGTTAACGTCCGGATTTACATGAACATTTCATTTCACCGCGAGAAACGGCAAATCGCCGCGCCGCGCGCCGGCCGGCCCCGGCGCACAGCCCGTGAACTGCGCGGCGGCGTTACAGGAGCTCTGCCGAGAACTTCGCGAGACACTCGTTCCGATCGTTGCGAACGCACGGCCCTCTTCAAGATACCGGCGCCGACCGAGAAAGTCATATTTGGATATAATAAGATCTTGCTTCGATATTTTCCTTGGAACTGTTTCAAGCCGGCGCCGCTCCGGCCGGAGCGGGGCGGAGGTTTCGCTCCGGCGTCGCGGCAGAAACGTCCCGTAGCGGCAGCCGTGGTCCTCCCGACGTCCCCCCCGGTCGCGCCGCATCGTCTTAGCCAGCCACGGAAATCGTTTCCGGACGCCGCGACGACGTTGACCGGGTGAGCCTCACCCGGCACCGGTTCGCGCCCGATCGGATCCGCCCCCCGCATTACTTGACGAGCGCAGCCGGCCGCGACGCGTCGGGCCTGTGACCGACCGGTCCCGCCCCTCTGATGGCGTCGAAATCTTCCCCTCCTGATTGCTTTTATTACCAATATATGCAACCATGAGGTGTCGTCCTTGGAGGCTCGGATGAACCGGATTCTGGACATCGGCGGCGCCGTGGTCGACGGCGTCGCCTCGATCCCCATCGGCCTCTTCTACGGCACGCGCCGGACGATCGAGGATACGGGACTGCTCGGCAAGGACGTGCAACGCGAGAATTTCGCCGAGAACAGGCGGGTCTGGGGGCTGATGACGGCCGCCTTCGAGAACCGCGGCATCATCATGTCGGTGATCACGATCGTCGTCTTCGACTGCATCGAGCGCCTGCCACAGTCCACCGTGGACAAGCTGGCGGAACATCTCGTCCTTCGCGGCTTCAAGATGGGGGTGAGGTCCCACACCCGGAAATTCATCAAGAAAACCGTCGCCAACATCGTCGTCACCAAGATCGGGCCGAAGATCGTGACGAACGTCATGGCGCGGCAGATCGCCGGAAAGATCGCCAGCGCCGCTCTGACGCCCCTCGCGATCCAGGGCACGATCGAGCAGGCGTCGAATGCGTCGCAGCGCCTCAGGCGGGTGAATCCGAGGCTCTGGAAGAAGCTCGCCGACCAGAACGTCGACATGCTCTACAGCTTCGTCGAGGACGATCTCGCGCCCTTCGTCGCCCTCGCCGGCATCATCGACAGCAGCGATCCGCGCTGCCGGCGCGCCTTCGAAAAGTTCGAGAGCTATCTGGAATGAGGTTTCTCGGCGGTCTTTTCAGGGATGTCCTGTTCGAGATCTGGGTCGCCGCCGCCTGCATCTGCGCCTTTATCGCCTTCAACCTGATGGCCGATCGCGGCTTTTCGACGCTCCTGTGCCTGTCGGGCGCTGCCGCGACGCTGGTCGTCTTCGGCTCGCTCTACGCCCTCGCCCGGCGACGCTGACGCCCCACGCCCCGGGCGTTTCATGCGAAGCCGTCGGGTCAGATCGACCGGACGATGGATCACTTGCGATCGCTGTGGCCGAGGTCGCGGCCCGGATCCAGCCGGTCGCGCACCCGCTGCTTCAGCACCTTCGCCTCCGGAAAGCCGCCGTCGGCCTTGCGCTCCCAGATCAGCTCGCCGTCGTAGCGGATCTCGAAGATGCCCCCCGTGCCCGGAACCAGCGCCACCTCGCCGAGATCGGTGGCAAAGGTGGACAGGAGTTCCTGCGCCATCCAGGCCGCCCTGAGCAGCCACTGGCACTGGGTGCAGTAGGTGATCGAGATCCGCGGGGCCGCCCCAACGCTCATCGCTTTTCTCCCAAGCTGTGAAAACCGGTGAAGGCCGGCGCCGATACCTGCCCTATCTGCAGCCGCCAGAGCATGCAAAGGAAGACGATGACCGAACAGACGCGGCCCATCCACGCCGTCCCGCGCTACGAGCGGTCGTTCGCCCGCCTGCGGCGGACCCTTCGCCACCTCTATCACGGCGACAGCCGGACGGCCCTGCGCTTCCAGACCGCGGTGCTGACCGTCGATCTGGCCATCATCGCCCTGTTCGTCGTGCAGCCGGTCCTGAAGGACACCGAGGTGTTTCTCGCCGTCGACTACAGTGTGGCGGCGGTGCTGGCCGTGGACATCGTCGCGCGCCTCCTCGCCTCGCGCCGCCCCCTGCAACGCCTGAAGCAGCCCGTCGTCCTCCTCGACCTGTTCATCCTCCTCACCCTGCTCCTGCCCTACACCCTGATCAATCTCGGCTTCCTGCGGATCATCCGGCTCTGGTCGATCTCCAAGACCGGCCGGCTGTGGCAGCCGCTCAGGCGCCGGGGCCTCGCCGAATGGGAACTGCCGGCGCGGGCCGTGCTCAACCTCGTCACCTTCCTGTTTCTGGCGACGGGCTTCATCTACACGACCTTCTTCCGGCAGAGTTCGGGCTTCACCGGCTATCTCGACGCGCTCTACTTCACCGTCGCCTCGGTGACGACCACCGGCTATGGCGACATCACCCTCGAGGGCCCCTGGGGCAAGCTCACCTCGATCGTCGTCATGATCATCGGCATCAGCCTGTTCGTGCAGCTCGCCCAGGCGATCTTCAAGCCGACCAAGGTGCATCACCCCTGCCCCCAATGCGGCCTGCAGCGCCACGATCCGGACGCCGTCCACTGCAAGGCCTGCGGCCACGGCCTCAACATCCCGAACGACGAGAGCTGAGGCGAGGATCGCCGGCACATGATGTGGAAGGCTCGCACCCCGCCTGCCGCCCCAAGGGATGCGAAACCACGGGAACACCGGCGATCGCGCTCGAATGTGATCGCCTCGCGCGTCAAGCAAATCCGCCGGACCTTGAAGGATCGGCCATAAACGGGCATGTGTCTCCCCAATCCGACACTTTGCGCGCCCGTGTGGCAGCGCTCCCCCTCCATCGGCGCGGCGAGCGCCGGTGGCGAGACGATTTCGCGAAGGACCGTCATGGCCGTTTCGATCGACCTGAAGCCGCAGGAAAACCGCGCCGCGCTGGCCGAGCGCGCCGTCATGTCCGCGCCCGCTTTCCCGGCCCAGCCACTGGACGAAAAACCCTCGCTGATCGGCCTGTCGCGCGAGGAGCTCGGCGAGGCGCTGGCCTCGGTCGGCGTCGAGAAGCGCCAGATCAAGATGCGCGTCGCCCAGCTCTGGCACTGGCTCTATGTGCGCGGCGTCGCCGATTTCGCCCAGATGGCGAACGTTTCCAGGGACCTGCGCGAAAAGCTCTCCGCCGCCTTCACCATCGCCCGGCCGGAGATCGTCACTGAGCAGGTCTCGGTCGACGGCACCCGCAAGTGGGTGCTGCGCTTCCCGGCGAAGGGCGCCGGGCGCCCGGTGGAGATCGAGACCGTCTACATTCCGGAGGAAGGCCGCGGCACGCTCTGCGTCTCCTCCCAGGTCGGCTGCACCCTCACCTGCACCTTCTGCCACACCGGCACCCAGCGCCTCGTCCGCAACCTGACCGCCGACGAGATCGTCGGCCAGGTGCTGCTTGCCCGCGACCGGCTCGGCGACTTTCCCGACGCCGCGACGCCCGCCGGCGCCATCGTCCCCTCCGAGGGCCGCCTCGTCACCAATGTCGTGATGATGGGCATGGGCGAGCCGCTGTATAATTTCGACGCCGTCAAGGCGGCGCTCGCCGTCGTCTCCGATGGCGAGGGCCTCGCTTTGTCGAAGCGGCGGATCACGCTGTCGACCTCCGGCGTCGTGCCGATGATCGAAAAGGCCGGCGAGGAGATGGGCGTCATGCTGGCGATCTCGCTGCATGCGGTCAACGACACGCTGCGCGACGAGCTCGTCCCGATCAACAAGAAATACCCGCTGAAGGCGCTGCTCGATGCCTGCCGGGCCTATCCGGGCCTGTCGAACGCCCGGCGGATCACCTTCGAATACGTCATGCTGAAGGGCGTCAACGACAGCCTGGAAGATGCCCGTCAACTCGTCCAGGTGCTGCGCGGCATCCCGGCGAAGATCAACCTGATCCCGTTCAACCCCTGGCCCGGCTCGGCCTATGAGTGCTCGGACTGGGACCAGATCGAGCGTTTCGCCGATCTCGTGAACCAGGCCGGCTACGCCTCCCCCATCCGCACCCCCCGCGGCCGCGACATCTTCGCCGCCTGCGGCCAGCTGAAGTCGGAATCGGAGCGCATGCGCAAGAAGGACCGCGACAGCCTCGAGGCCGCCCGCGTCACCGAACTCGCCGCCGGATGACGCGATCGTGCCCGATCTTGCCGGGGCGGCCTTGACCCTCCAGTAGCTGGAAGCTCCATCTCTCCTCCGCAACGCGTCAGGCCCCTTCCGGGACCGACGGCCTTTTGCTGGGAGACGAGACGGATGACCAGGATCGCAACGCTGGCTGCTGCCTTCATGCTCGGGACGACGGGCCTTTCCATGGCCCAGACCCCGCCGGCGCCCGCCGAGCCGGGCATGATGGACCACGCCATGCCCGGCATGGACGGCATGGACGGCATGCCCGAAATGCCCGGCATGGGCGGCGCGCAAGGCATGCATGGCATGGCGGCGGATGGCGCGGCCGACACGCCGTCGACCCGGGCGTTCATGAAGGCCATGGGCGACATGGAAACCGGCATGGCGACCCCGATGACCGGCAATCCCGACATCGACTTCATGCGCGGCATGCTGGCCCATCACGAAGGCGCCGTCGCCATGGCGGAGGTCGAGCTGCAATACGGCAAGGACCCCGAGGCCCGGGCGCTGGCCGAGACGATCATCGCGGCGCAGGAGGCCGAGATCGCCCAGATGAAGGCCTGGCTCGCCCGCAACGGCGGCTGAGGGGGCGTCGCTCCACCGCCGGCCTGCGCGGCCCGCCCGTCGCCGGCGCGCTGGAACCGAACCGCCATCCGTTCGGGTTTGCAGAAGGCCCGCCAGACGCGCGACTGCCCCATCTTCGCCACCTGCGGCAGCCGGAGGCGGAGAGCGAGTGCATCCGCAGGTCGGAACGCGGGGCGGTGGCGGAATAGGGCTGCCGAAGGCGGCGGGGTTTCGCCGCCGGATGGGTTCGGTCCGAACCGGGTTTGCTAGAGCATGATCCCGAAACGTGGGAACCGGTTTTCGGGAAAGATCATGCGGCAAGAAGAGGAGTGAGCGGGATGTCGATCGAACCTGATCTCATCCCGCGCTAAGTCTGTATCAGACCGGGATCAGGGCGGCTTCAGCGAAGCCAGTGCGAGGTAAACAGCAAGGTCGCCCTGAAAATATACACTTCATTCTCTTCTCTCACGATCACGGAGATCTCGTGTCGGTCGCCGTCGGGAAGCACCTCATCGGCCAATCCCGGCAGCGCTTCAATGGCCTTCTGTCGGACGTCGGCATCAGAAACGCAAAAAACACCGACGTCGTCTCGGGTGATATTGCCGTTATCGCTGACATCGAAAAAGTACATCTTCATCTTCACTCCTCGTCCACGACGAGCGCGTTACGCAGGCGTCTGGAAAGAAGTTGGAATTTAAGGATGATAAATTTAGGGTTGGGATGTTAATAAGCGAATTCCCCCGAAAATAATCTGTTTTTGTCTTTCAGGCGATGGAGATGGAGATAGTCGGGTTTGAATTGTGCGAACTCCATCATTCCCTGCGGATCACGAACGGTCATCTGGTATCGTTTGCGCGTGATGAACCCCATTTCGTGGAGCTTCATCAGCATGCGGTTCGCATGGACAATCGTGACGCCGAGGGTTTCGCCGATTTCGGCTTGGGTGATCGGCAAATGAAAGCTGTTGTCTTCTACAAGCCCCACGCTGTCGAGCCGGACCATCAACTCGCATAGGAGGTGGGCGATCCGGCGGTCGGCGGACCGGGCACCCAAACCGACGATCCACTCCCGCAAGACTGCTTCATCAACCAGTGTCGCCCACCAGAGAGCACGCGTAATGCGGGGGTGGTTTTCGGTCAGATCCATCACGGTGTCGTAAGAAATGAAAGCGACCACGGAGGGCTCCAGCGTTGCGATGGAGTGATCCATCCTCCCGAGGATCGCGATGTGCAGATCGCAGAAGTCGCCAGGAACCAGGTAAGCCATGATCTGGCGGCGTCCGTCGGGCAGCAATTTGTACCGGCAGGCAAAGCCTTCCATGATGAGATGGACGTTGTTCGGGCTGTCGCCTTCCTTGATCAGATCCTGCTTCCGCTTGACAGGCCGGCCTGACGAGCCGATCGCCTCAAGCATTCGCCGATCCCCGTCAGTCAGATCCACGACTTGCTCTAGTTTTCTGATGAGGGGATTTTTCATGTTCGAAGCTCCCAGGCTACGTCACCGGTCACATGCAAAGAGATCGATTGCGTCCATTCGGGAAATTATCATTGCGCGTCTCGGGAATATCAAACGTAGGTTATAGATTGGACGCGATTGTTCAGACATTTTTGCTTCGAACGGAGGCAAACGATGTCGATTTCCCTGCGATTGCTTGTGACCGAGGCTATCGATCGTGTCAGATCGACCGGCCTCGTCCTTTTGGTTGACGATGAGGCGCGCCGGATCGCATGGGAGTTGGCGGGGGATGATAGATCCCTTCATCACAAGATCACAACCATGCTGACGGATGCGGCGTGCCGTGAAGGGGTCGCCATGCGCCTCGAGCGCAGCGCTGCCGCGCTCGCGGCGACCCATTCATTCGCCCGCGTTGCCCCAAGGACGGCGACCGCACGTCGGGTCTGTCTTCTGCGACATGCCGGGGACGGGTGCGATGAGACAGACTTGAAGATCTCCTTTCGGAACCTGGCCGCGCCCTCCCCTTAGAAGCACTCGGCCAGGTGCGGCATGACCTGGAATTGCGCTCGGCGAAGCGCGTCGGCATGCGGGCGATCGTGGTCCGAAGGGCGCTTCATCCGGAGATGGTACCATGCGTCTGCCGCCGACCCGCCAGCCCCGCGGCCTGCGAGACAGTTGCGGGATGAGGCTCGGGCGGGGCTCGGGGTCTGCGCGAGGGTGATCTGGCACCCGAAGCAGGATCAGCAATTCGCTTTCATTCCAAGCGCACTTCGTAGCTCTCGAAACTGAAGAGGCGTCCCCGCCAGAGACGGCTGTCGAACTCGGCGCCCTGGCTTCTCACATCCGTGCCCCAGCGTCCAAACCCTGCCTCCTGACGTTCCGGAGCGAGTGTGATAAAGTATGCGGACATCTATCGTGAGCCCGCGCCGGAGCCTGGAATGTCGTCGATCGAACGCATGACCATCACCGTGCCCGCCGAGATGGCCGCGGCCGTCAAGGCGGCCGTCCGGGAGGGCGGATATGCTTCGACCAGCGAGGTGGTGCGCGAAGCCCTGCGCGAATGGACCCGATCTCGCGATAGCGAGCGGCAGGAACTGATGGCGCTGCGCGAGGCGATCCGGGCCGGCGACGCGAGCGGCGCGAGCATTCCGGCCGACGAGGTCTATGCCGAGCTGCGCGCCGCCATCGAGGCCCGGCGCGCGGGCTCGCGGTGAAACGGCTCGGCTATTCCCCGGAAGCGCTCGCCGACCTTCACGACATCGCGCCGTACAAAATGAAACCGAAATATCAACCTCATTTCGTCTCTGACCTCGACGGAAAGGCCGTTACTGTGGGCATTCCCTGACCGTCGACGAATAGGCCTTCGTGAAGGGAACGCCATTGAACGTATGGCTACAGCACGAGCATACAGGAACCATCTGCTCGACCGTCAGCGAAGGGTCGACGATCGCGAGGACGTGGTTCTCGTCGACGTACAAACCGCTGTAATACGTGCTCTCTCCAACCCTTACGAACGCTTCTCTGTCTCCTTCCGTCAGCGCCACGAGCCAGAAAATCGGCTCGGCCGTGTCCAGACGCGAGACGGCCTCGCTATGGACTGCGTCCCAGTCCTGACCGACCTTGGAAAGCAGAAAGCGGAACAAGGGCGTGTAGTCCAGACCTCGCCGAACACCCTTCTGCATGGCTCCGAGCGTCTTCGAGCGATCCGGCTTGCGGTGGCGGGATTGGCTGTAGTCGCCACCAAAGCGATGCTCGACGCCGCGTGCCAGCGTGTTGACACGCCGGTAAAGAGGCTCCTTGCGACGAGGGCGATCTTGCTTCTTCATGCTGGGATTGTACGACCGCGCTCGCCTGATTTCCACCCATCATCGACACTCGCAGCCTGACCGCCTGCGCCCGGCGCAGCTGCGGCCGTCACGCCGCAATCCACCTCCCCGACGCCCCGCTCAATCCGCCGCCCCGAGGATCGCCCCCGGACGCCCTTCGCTGCCCGCCTGCAGGATCACCGCGCAGGCGTCGGCGCCGGGCGTGGCGCCGCAATCGCCGAGGGCGAAGCTGACCGGTCGTCCGTCCCAGCGGCCGAGCGCCGTCAGGCCGCGCACCGCATTGACATAGGTGATCGTGTGGCCGCCATTCTCGCCCCTTGCGATCGGCACGGTGGCGGAGCGGGTGTAGTCGACCCGCCAGAGCACCGCCTCGCCCTCCCCGCCCCCGACGCCGACCCGGCCGGCGCCGCGATCGAGGGTGACGGCGACCGGCAGCGGCGTTCCCATCAGCCCGGCGACCGCCCGTGAGCTGGAGCCGACCGCATGGCCGCCGCCGTCGACGACGGCCTGGGGCGTATAGACCCCGCCGTCGCCGCGGCGGATCGCATAGGCGCGCTGGCGGGCCGAAAATGCCGGCGAGCCGAGCGTGTCCTTCCAGCCGAGGCGGTCCCAGTAGTCGACATGGAAGCCGAGCGCGAGGACGTCGCCGTCGCCGGCCAGCTGGCGCAGCACGACGTCGGCCGGCGGGCAGGAGGAGCAGCCCTGGCTGGTGAACAGTTCGACCACGTGGCGGGGACCGGCGCTTGCCGGCTGCACCGCCGCCATGGCAAGCGCCAGGGACAGCAACGGGGTCATCGACGGCGCAAGCAACGCTTTCAACACATGCGCGGGCGAAAATGCCACCAACCGTCTCGACATCGCGTCTCTCCATCACGTTCGATCCTCGGACGGGTTCGAACCGGCGGCCGGACGCGTTACTGTCGCCTCAGGGCGGGATGGGTCACGATCCCGTGCAGCATGAAGAGAGTTCGCCGCCATGGCCACGGTCCTGAGATTCCTGTTCGTCGTCCCGCTCGCCTATGTCGCGGCGTGCCTGACGGCGGCCTTCGCCATGCTCTGGCCGTTCGTCGATCTCGGCCACGCCTCGGCCCTCGATCCGTTCGTCGTCGCCGAGACGGCCTTCTATTTCGGCGCCCAGGCGGTGCAGATCGGCACCGTCGCCTTCCTGCCCTGGGTCGTCCTGATGGTGGCGAGCGAGGTCGCCGGCCTCTCCTCGCTGCTCCTCCACATGGTGGCGGGCCTCGTCGGCGGCATCGCCATCCTGTTCGCCGCCTATGGGCCGAACGTGCCGCATATGAGCGTCCAGACGGCGATCCTCGTCGCCTCGCTGACCTTCGCCCTCGTCTACTGGATCCTCGCCGGCCACGGGGCCGGACGGTGGCGCCGGCGGATCGCCGCCGGAAGGGGCGCTCCGGCCGCCGCCCCCGCCCCGCAGCGCCAGGATGCGGCCTGACTGCATCCGCCCGGGGATGTCCCCGCCGCGCTGGCGATGCCATTGATTTTTCCGCCGCGCTGCGATGTTTGGGGCCGACAACTGGTCTCGCGTTTCGAAAGGTGCCCCTCGTGTCGACCCGAGATATCGTCCTCATCGCCCTTTTCGCCGCCCTGATGGCCGCCCTCGGGGCGTTTCCGCCCTTGATGATCCCGGCCATCGCGGTGCCGATCACCGCCCAGTCCATGGGGCCGATGCTCGCCGGCGGCATTCTCGGCGCGAAGCGCGGCGCCCTGTCGATGCTGCTCTTCGTCGCCCTCGTCGCCGTCGGCCTGCCGCTGTTGTCGGGCGGGCGCGGCGGCCTCGCCGTCTTCGCGGGGCCGACGGCCGGCTTCATCTTCGGCTGGATCGCCGCCGCCGCCGTCACCGGCGCTCTGGTCGAGCGGTTCTGGCGGGGCCTCAACTTCGTCACCGCCTTCCTCGCCGCGACGGTCGGCGGCATCGTCGTCCTCTACGGCATCGGCATTCCGTGGATCTCGCTGGTCGGCGGCGTGCCGCTGGTGACCGCCGCCGCCGGCTCGGCGGCCTTCATCCCCGGCGATCTCATCAAGGCCGGCCTCGCCGCCGCCGCGATCCTCATGGTCAAGCGCGCCTATCCGATGATCCGCCCGGCGCCGGACGATCAGTGGCAAACCGCCAGGCCCGATGATTTCGATTGAGGGCGTCGGGCTCGATCGCGGCGAGCGCACCGTCCTGTCCGGCATCGACCTCACGATGTCCGAGCGCCGGATCGGCATCGTCGGGGCCAACGGCTCCGGCAAGAGCAGCTTCGCCCGTCTCCTCAACGGCCTCCTCCTCCCGAGCCGGGGCAGCGTCACGGTCGAAGGCCGCGACACGCGGCGGGAGGCGAAGGCCGTCCGCCGCACGGTCGGCTTCCTGTTCCAGAACCCGGACAACCAGGTCGTCTATCCGACCGTCGGCGAGGACGTCGCTTTCGGCCTGAAGGGGCGCAAGCTGCCGAAGGCCGAGATCGCCGGAAGGGTCGGCGCCACCCTCGAACGCTTCGGCCTCGCCGGCTTCGACGACCGGCTGGTGCACGAACTTTCCGGCGGCGAGCGGCAGATGGTGGCGCTCGCCGGCGTGATGATTCTCGAGCCCCGGTGGCTCGTCCTCGACGAGCCGACGACCCTCCTCGACCGGAAGAACACCCGCACCATCATGGCCGCCCTCGAGGCGCTCGAGCAGAACGTCGTCCTCGTCACCCACGACCTGACCCTTCTGGAAAACTTCGACCGTGTCCTGGTCTTCGAGGAAGGCCGCATCGTCGCGGATGCCGCGCCACGCGAGGCGATCGACGCCTATGTGAGGCTGACGGGATGATCGCCGGGCTCTACCGCGCCGGCGACAGCCCGCTGCATCGCATGGGCGCCGGCCGCAAGCTCCTGGCGCTGCTCGCGGCCGGAACGCTCGTCTTCGCGATCGGCTCGCCATGGCCGGCCGCCGGCGTCCTCGCGCTGGTCCTGGCTCTCTACGGTGTCGCCGGCTTCGGCCCGCGCCTCGTCCTTCGCCAGCTGCGGCCGGTGGCCGTCGTCCTCGCGGTGCTGTTCGCGGCCCAGCTCTGGCTCGCGACGCCCGGCGAGGCCGCCCTCGTCGTCCTGCGCTTCGCCGCCCTCATCCTCGCCGCCGGCCTCGTCACGCTGACCACCCGCACGGCGGACCTCGTGGCGGTGATCGAGCGCGGCCTGTCGCCGCTGTCGCGCCTCGGCCTCGACGTCGCCAAGGTCTCCCTCGCCATCTCGCTGACCATCCGCTTCATCCCCACCATCGGCCAGATCGCCGGCGAGGTGCGCGAGGCGCAGGTCGCGCGGGGCCGCCGCCCCTCGCCGCTGACGCTGGTGGTGCCGGTGATCATCCGCCTCCTGAAGATGGCCGACGAGATCGCCGAGGCGATCGACGCCCGGTCCTGATTGCCGCGCCCGGCCGATAACGCTCTGGGCAACGCATCTTTTCGGGACGCGGACCCATCGCATTGCGGCCGCCGAGCCCTTATCATAGAGCCGGGCATCGTCGATTTTGGGAGGATCGTCATGCGGCTCACGCGCGCCGTCGCGGCTCTGTTCGCGCTGTTGCTCGCCATCCAGTCCGTTTCCGCAGCCAAGGCCGAGGACCTTTCGACCATTCGCGTCGGGGTCCTGAAGTTCGGCACGGTGAACTGGGAGCTCGACGCGATGAAGCGCGCCGGCCTCGACGCTGCGGCCGGCGTCGATGTCGAACTCGTGCCCTTCGCGGGAGAGGACGCCACCGCCGTGGCGCTTCAGGCCGGCAGCGTCGACATGATCGTCTCGGACTGGCTGTGGGTGTCGCGGCTGCGGGCCACCGGCGCCGACTATACCTTCGTGCCCTATTCCACCTCCGTCGGCTCGCTGATGGTCCCCGGCGACAGCGAGGTCCAGGGCCTCGGCGATCTGAAGGGCCGGACCATCGGCGTCGCCGGCGGGCCGCTCGACAAGAACTGGCTGCTCATCCAGGCCCTCGCCCGGAAGGACGCCGGCATCGACCTTGCGGCGGAGAACGACATCGTCTACGGCGCGCCGCCGCTCCTGGCGGAAAAGGCCCGCCAAAGCGAGCTCGATGCCGTGCTGAACTTCTGGCACTACGCCGCGCGGCTGGAAGCGGCCGGCTTCCGCACCGTCGTCTCGGGGACGGACGCGGCGATGCAGCTCGGCACCTCCGGCCCCGTCGCCGCCATCGGCTGGGTGTTCGGCGACGCCTTCGCCGAGCGCAATCCGAAGGCGATCGCCGGGTTCCTCGCCGCCGACAAGGCGACCAAGCAGCTGCTCGCCACCTCGGACGCCGCCTGGGAAGAGCTGCGGCCGCTGATGAAGGCCGAGGACGAGGCGACCTTCACGACGTTGCGCCAGCGCTACCGCGAGGGCATCCCCTCGCGCTCCCCCGCCGAGGAGGCGAAGGACACCGAGACGCTCTACGAGCTTCTGGCGAAGATCGGCGGCGAGAGGCTGGTCGGGCCGGCGACGACGCTGTCGCCCGGCACCTACTATGACGACGGCAAGAATGGCTCCTGACCACCGGGCCGACGCCGCGGGCGGCGCGCTGCTTCAGCGCCCGGCCGCGCCTGGCCGCCCCGTCTTCGGCCCGCGCCTCGTCACGGCCCTCTCCTTGGCGGGGCTCCTCGCCCTGTGGTGGATCGCCGCGATCCTTGCCGAGAGCCGCGTCCTGCCGGCGCCGCCGGCGGTGGCCGAGGCGTTCTGGCGCGATGCGGCCACGGGGGAATTGTTCTTCCACCTCGCCATGACCCTGATGCGGGTCGTCGCCGCCTTCGTCCTCGCCATGGCGATCGGCTCGGTGATCGGCATCGTCCTCGGCATGAACCGCGAGGCGAACCGCTTCTTCGATCCCTGGCTGATCCTCTTCCTCAACATCCCGGCGCTGGTCGTCATCGTCCTCGCCTATATCTGGTTCGGCCTGAACGAGGCGGCGGCGATCGGCGCCATCGCGGTCAACAAGATCCCCAATGTCGTCGTCACCATGCGCGAGGGCGCCCGCACCCTCGACCGGGATCTGGAGGAGATGGCCTCGGTCTATCGCTTCTCCGCCGCCCGGACGCTGCGCCACGTCGTCCTGCCGCAGCTCCAGCCCTATTTCGCCGCGGCCTCGCGCACCGGCATCAGCCTGATCTGGAAGATCGCCCTCGTCGTCGAGCTGCTCGGCCGCTCGAACGGCGTCGGCTTCCAGATCAACCTTTATTTCCAGCTCTTCGACGTCGCGGCGATCCTCGCCTATACCCTGGCCTTCGTCGCCGTCATGCTGACCATCGAGTTCGTCCTTGTCCAACCTTTCGAAGCCCATTCCACCCGCTGGCGACCAAGACGCGCTGGAAGTTGAGATCCGCGGCAAGACGTTTCGCGGCGCCGATGGCGGTGCGGTGCGGGCGATCGACGAGATCGCCTTCTCCGTCGCGCCGGGCAGCTTTGCGACGCTGATCGGCCCGTCCGGCTGCGGCAAGACGACGACGCTGCGGATCATTCTGGGACTCGACCGGGAGTTCGACGGCAGGCTGAAGCTGCCGGGCGGCGGCGGCCGCATCGCGGCGGTGTTCCAGGAGCCGCGGCTGCTGCCCTGGCGCACGGTCGAGGAGAACGTCCGCCTGGCGCTCGGCGAGGAGGATACCGGGCGCGACCTCGACGAGCTGTTTTCGGTTCTCGGCCTTGCCGAGATGCGCTCGCGCTATCCGGGCGAACTCTCCCTCGGTCTTGCCCGCCGCGCGGCGCTGGCGCGGGCCTTCGCCATCCGCCCGTCGCTCCTCGTCCTCGACGAGCCTTTCGTCTCCCTCGACGAACAGACGGCGGCGCGGCTGCGCACGCTTCTGACGGAGGTCTGGTCGGCGCGGCCGACGACGGCGCTGATGGTCACCCACAATCTGCGCGAGGCGGTGCAGCTCTCCGACCGGATCATCTTCCTGACCGAGCGGCCGGCGCGCATGCGCGGCGTCCACGACATCACCACGCCCCGCGCCGATCGGGACGCCCGCTGGCGGGAGACGACGCTGCCGGCCCTCGCTAAGCGCTATTCCGGTGTCCTGTGAAACCGCCCGAGCGCCTTCGCGCCTGAAGGCCGGGCGCTTCGGCGCCTGCGGACAGCCGTCGCCGGTCTGCCCTGCCCTGCCCTGCCCTGCCCTGACGGTGTCGCCCCGCCCTGTCCTTGCGAAGAAGCCTCAGATGGCGTGAAGCATCGGGCGCTCGTCGGCGGCATCATAGATCACCACCACGGTCATGCCCTTGGCGATGGCGTCGTAGTCGAAATCCGGCGGCAGGTGGTAGACTTGGCCGTCGCTGAGCCGCAGTTCCGCCCGCTCCTGGTCGATGGATTCGATGACACCGTCCGCCTCGCGCGCCACGGAGGGGATCGACATGGCAACCGTCAGGAACGAACTCGCGAAAAGCGCCAGAATTTGCCTCGTCATGACTTTCTCCTCGCTGCAACCCTGCCCTTTCGGGCAACCGGCCCGGCGTCCTTCCACCCGGAAGTGCCGCCAGCCCGTGGGTCCGACATTCATCGTCGGTGACATCGGGAAAGTCGCCTCCGATTGTGTCCAAAGTCGTACCGCCGGATGGCGAATTGTATCGAAAACTTCGCCGGCATGGTAAGGGCTTCGTTAAGGCTGCAGGCCTTGCGCAGAAGCGGCTTTCCGGCATGGCAGAGGGGCTGCCGGATCCCCCTTGCCAAGCGCCTGCCGCGCCGGGACGCGGCGGATCTGCCCGGGCTCGTCGATCGGACCTCTGGCCTTTGCGCGTCTCGTCCTTTGCGCGTAGAGAGATCGCCAGCAGTCACGCCACCCGCCCCGCCATCTGGCCCAACACAGCTTTCATCCGATCATGTCGCACAACAGCTTCGGCCATCTCTTCCGTGTCACCACCTGGGGCGAAAGCCACGGGGCGGCGATCGGCTGCGTGATCGACGGAACGCCGCCGAACATCCGCTTCACCCTCGCCGACCTCCAGGCCGAGCTCGATCGCCGCCGCCCCGGCCAGTCGCGCTACACCACCCAGCGCCAGGAGGCGGATGCGGTGCGCGTCCTGTCCGGCGTGATGCCCGGCGAAGCCGAAGGCGAATACGTCTCCACCGGCACGCCGATCGCGCTGCACATCGACAACACCGACCAGCGTTCGAAGGACTATTCCGACATCGCGAAGCGCTACCGGCCCGGCCATGCCGACGTCACCTACGACGTTAAATACGGCATAAGGGACTATCGCGGCGGCGGCCGGTCCTCGGCCCGCGAGACGGCGATGCGCGTCGCCGCCGGCGCGATCGCGCGGAAGGTCGTGCCGGGGCTGACGGTGCGCGGTGCGCTGGTCGCGATCGGCGACGTCTGGATCGACCGCGCCCGCTGGGACTGGGCCGAGGTCTCGAACAACCCGTTCTTCTGCCCCGATGCCGAGACGGCGACCCGCTGGGCCGAGCTCCTCGACGGCGTGCGCAAGCGCGGCTCGTCGATCGGCGCGGTGGTCGAGATCGTCGCCGACGGCGTGCCGGCCGGCCTCGGCGCGCCGATCTACGGCAAGCTCGACGCCGACATCGCGGCGGGCCTCATGTCGATCAACGCGGTCAAGGGCGTCGAGATCGGCGACGGCTTCGCCGCGGCCGCGCTGTCCGGCGAGGACAATGCCGACGAGATGCGTCCCGGCCGGGACGGCCGGCCGGACTACCTCTCCAACCATGCCGGCGGCATTCTCGGGGGCATCTCCACCGGCCAGCAGGTGATCGCCCGCTTCGCCGTCAAGCCGACCTCCTCGATCCTCACCCCGCGCCAGTCGGTCGATGCCGACGGCCATGCGGTGGACGTGATGACCAAGGGCCGGCACGACCCCTGCGTCGGGATCCGCGCCGTGCCGGTCGGCGAGGCGATGGTCGCCTGCGCCATCGCCGACCACTATCTGCGCGACCGCGGCCAGGTCGGCGTGGCGCGGGAAACCTCGCGTGGTCCGTCGCCGGAAACGTCGAACGACGGCGGGACGCCCCGCCATGATTGAACAGGCTCCGGGAGGCGCTAGCTCGCTCAGATGAACACGCGGCTCTATTTCCACGAGATCTTCGCCGAGCATCTGACCGGCCCCGGCCACCCGGAGCGGCCGGACCGGATGATGGCCGTCGCCACCGCGCTCGAGGCCGAGGCGTTCCAGCATCTCGACCGGGTCGAGGCCCCCGAGGGCTCGCTCGAATCCATCTACCGGTGCCATCCGGAGGACTATGTCCGCAAGGTCGCCAAGGCGATCCCCGAGGAGGGGATGACGCGGATCGATTCCGACACCATCGTCAGCCCGAAGAGCTTCACGGCCGCGCTGCACGGCGTCGGCGCCGCCACCGCCGCCGTCGACGACGTGATCTCGGGCGCTGCGAGAAACGTCTTCGTCGCCTCCCGCCCGCCCGGCCATCACGCCGAGACGGCGACGGCGATGGGCTTCTGCCTGTTCAACAACGCCGCCATCGCGGCACGCCACGCAAAGGCCGTGCACGGCCTCGAACGGGTCGCCATCGTCGACTGGGACGTCCATCACGGCAACGGCACCCAGGACATCTTCTGGGCGGATCCGACCGTCTTCTATGCCTCGACCCACCAGATGCCGCTCTATCCGGGCACCGGCGCCAAGACCGAGACCGGCGCCGGCAACATCGTCAATGCGCCGCTCGCCTCCGGCGACGGCAGCGAGGCCTTCCACGCGGCGATGCTGGAGCGGGTCCTGCCCGCCCTCGAGGCCTTCCGGCCCGATCTGGTGATCGTCTCCGCCGGCTTCGACGCCCACTACCGGGACCCGCTCGCCAACATCAACCTGACCGAGGCCGACTTCGACTGGGCCACCGGCCGGCTCCTCGACGTCGCCGACCGCCATGCCGGCGGGCGCCTCGTCAGCCTGCTCGAAGGCGGCTACGACCTCAGGGGGCTCGCCGTATCGAGCGCCGCCCATGTGAAGCGACTGATGACCGGCTGATCCGCACCACCCGTCCGTTTCGCCCGCCCGTTCCGCGACGGCCCCGCCGGTCTTGATCCGGTCGGCGAACGGCCGACCCGCGGACAGCCCCGCGAACCGACCGACGAATGATGAAAGGGCCGCCCATGGCCGAGACCGGTGAGACGCCCCTACCCGCCGACGACAGCGACATCAAGCGCATGAGCTTCGAGGATGCGATCGCCGCCCTCGAGCGGATCGTCGGGGATCTGGAACGCGGCGACGTCCCCCTCGACATCTCGATCCGCATCTACGAGCGTGGCGAGAAGCTGAAGAACCACTGCGAGCGGCTCCTGTCCGCCGCCGAGGACAAGGTCGAGAAGATCAAGCTCAACCGCGCCGGCAAGCCGGTCGGAACCGAGCCGCTGGATCCGGGTTGACCCCCGCGGCGGTCGGCGCGCGGGTGTTCCCGGGCAAGGTCCCGCCGACGATCGGACCGTAACGTGCATCCGGCGGCAAGGGATTTCAGGCGCATGCTTCGACGCACTTGCAGTCCGCCGCTTGATCGTCGCACTCTCTGAACGATTTATAACCGTGCCAATGACGCCGCATTGGGCATTGTGGCAGGGTCGCGCAGTCTCATTGGCAAGTGGTGCGGCCGCGTCAGTCTCGTTGAAAGGTTTTGTAGTGGCAGAAACATCGATCACGCCGCTCCTCGATCGGATCCGGAATCCGGACGACCTGCGCGGTCTCGAGGAAGAGCAGCTCCCGCAGCTCGCCGACGAGCTGCGGGCCGACCTGATCGACCAGATCTCGCGGACCGGCGGCCATCTCGGCGCCGGCCTCGGCGTCGTCGAGCTGACCGTTGCCCTGCATTACGTCTTCGACACCCCCCGCGACCGGCTGATCTGGGACGTCAGCCACCAGGCCTATCCCCACAAGATCCTCACCGGGCGGCGCGACCGGATGAAGACGATCCGCCAGGAGGGCGGCCTTTCGGGCTTCGCCAAGCGCGGCGAGAGCGAATACGACCCCTTCGGCGCCGGCCACTCCTCCACCTCGATCTCCGCCGGCCTCGGCATGGCGGTGGCGCGGGATCTCGCCCGCGGCTCCAACAATGTCGTCGCGGTGATCGGCGACGGCGCGATGAGCGCCGGCATGGCCTATGAGGCGATGAACAATGCCGGTGCCCTCGACGCCCGGCTGATCGTCATCCTCAACGACAACGACATGTCGATCGCCCCGCCGACCGGGGCGATGAGCGCCTATCTCGCCCGCCTCGTCTCCGGCAAGACCTACCGGTCCCTGCGCGACCGGGCGAAGAGCTTCACCAAGCTCCTGCCGGACTTCATGCGCGAGGGCGCCCGCCGCACCGAGGAATACACCCGCGCCTTCTTCACCGGCGGCACGCTGTTCGAGGAGCTCGGCTTCTACTATGTCGGGCCGATCGACGGCCACGACCTCACCCACCTCCTGCCGATCCTGAAGAATGTCCGCGACGCCAGGACCGGGCCGATCCTCGTCCATGTCGTCACCAAGAAGGGCAAGGGCTACGAGCCGGCGGAGAGCTCGGCCGACAAGTATCACGGCGTCTCGAAATTCGACGTCATCACCGGCGCCCAGTCGAAATCCAAGGCCAATGCGCCGAGCTATACCGGCGTCTTCGCCGACAGCCTGATCCGCGAAGCGGAGGAGGACGACAGGATCGTCGCCGTCAATGCCGCGATGCCCGCCGGCACCGGCCTCGACAAGTTCGGCGCCCGCTTTCCCGAGCGCACCTTCGACGTCGGCATCGCCGAGCAGCATGCCGTGACCTTCTGTGCCGGTCTCGCCTCGGAAGGCTACCGGCCCTTCGCGGCGATCTACTCGACCTTCCTGCAGCGCGGCTACGACCAGGTCGTCCACGACGTGGCCATCCAGCACCTGCCGGTGCGCTTCGCCATCGACCGGGCCGGCTTCGTCGGGGCTGATGGCCCGACCCATGCCGGCTCCTTCGACGTCGGCTTCCTCGCCGCCCTGCCGGGCATGGTGGTGATGGCGGCGAGCGACGAGGCCGAGCTGCGCCACATGGTGCGCACGGCGGCGGCCTATGACGACGGCCCCATCGCCTTCCGCTACCCCCGCGGCAACGGCGTCGGCGTCGAGATGCCGGAGCGCGGGGAAATCCTTTCCATCGGCCGCGGCCGGGTGGTGAAGGAGGGCTCCAAGGTCGCCATTCTCGCCCTCGGCACCCGCCTCGCCGACGCCATGGCCGCCGCCAAGGAACTCGACGGCTTCGGCCTGTCGACGACGGTCGCCGACGCCCGCTTCGCCAAGCCCCTCGACACCGCCCTGATCACCCGGCTCGCCCGCGAGCACGAGGTGCTGGTGACCATCGAGGAAGGCGCCGTCGGCGGCTTCGGCTCCCACGTCATGCAGTTCCTGGCAATGAACGGCCTCCTCGACCGCGGCCTCAAGGTCCGCCCGATGGCGATGGTGGACGACTTCGTCAATCACGCCGCGCCCGAGGCGATGATCGTCCAGGCTGGCCTCGATACGAGAGCCATCGTCGACACGGTCTTCCGCGCCCTCGGCGAGGAAGCCAAGCGCCAGATGCAGGCGTAAGGGTCACAATCGACCGCCGTCGGCACCGCTGACGACCGCCCGTCGGCACCGCTGACGGGCGGATCGCCGCCCTGGTGAGACACCCGACGGCTCAGGCGGTCCGGCTCGCCCGGTGCGCCCGCCAGTCGCCGCCCGGCACCTCCGGGTCCCCGGGCGACAGTTGCGAGACATAGACCCAGGCGGTGGTGCCGGCGGGTTCGGCGAGGGGAATGCGGCGCCTCACATACATCGATCCCGCCTCGTCGGCGGGGTCGTAGCTCTCCCAGGCGTCGAAGACCGCGAAGGCGGCCGGGGACAGGAGCTCGTGCAGTTCGGCGACGACGAGGCGGCCGGCCGCCGTCCCATCCGCCTCATCCGCATCCCCGTGCGGGAAGAACCCCGGATAGTCGCCATGATCGCGCAGGATCCCGGCGAGGCGGCAGCTCCCCAGCCGGCGGACCAGCCCCTCGGTCGCCGGCGTCTCCGCATCGCCGGCATCGTCCATCAGAGTGCCGTAGAAGGCGAAGTAGTCGGTCATCGACAAGGTCCCGTTGCGTCTCGTTCCGGCAGGCGTATCTCCGGCGCAGGCGGCGGCCCGGTCTCGGCCCGCCCTGTCGCCATCGTCATTCCATGGACATCCGGTTGCGCCCGGACCGCTTGGCGTTGAACAGCTGCTGGTCGGCGCGCCGCTGCAGGTGGTGGAGACTCATGTCGTCGCCCCGCAGCGTCGACACGCCGATGCTGAGCGTCACCGTCTCGGGGCCGAGGAAATTGTCGATGCCGAGCTCCATGGCGAGCCGGATCCGCCGCGCCGCCTCTTCGCCCTCATCGCGGCCCGCATTGGGCAGCAGCACGCAGAATTCGTCGCCGCCGAGCCGCACGGCCTGGCCATGACTTCCGATGGCCTCGCGAATGGCGTCGGCGACGAGGATCAGCACCTGGTCGCCGAGGGAATGGCCGTGGGTGTCGTTGAAGCTCTTGAAATGGTCGACGTCGATCACGAGCATCGACAGACGGCGTTTCTCCCGCCGCGCATTGGCGACGGCCCGCTCGCCGACGTCGTCGATCCAGCGGCGATTGTAGAGGCCGGTCAGGGGGTCGGTGACCGACAGCGCCTCCAGCTTGTCGATCGTCCGGTCGAGCTGCTGCAACGTCGTCTGGACGCTGGTCATCAGCCGTCCGGCCGCGTCGCCGTGGATGGTGGGAAGATTCGGCGGGGTGCGTTCCCGGGCGTAGCGGTCGAGGGCGCCGGTGGCGGCGAGGATCGGCGACAGCATGGCGTAGAGGCCGAGCAGCGCCCCGATGGTTCCTGCAAGAGTTGCGACCAGAACCACCGCGACGATCCCGAGATCGCCGACGAGCCGGTCCTGCGCCAGCAGCCAGACCACCAGGGCGATCAGCGGGACATGCGTTCCGAGGAAGCAGATGGCCAGAATCTTCCCGATATAAGAACGGGGCCAGCCGATCCGCTGCATGAACGCGTAGAATCTCATCGACCACTTTCTCCCGTGAAGCGCTCGATGGCTCCCGAGGCGGACGGTTCCCCGTCCGTCCGGCGGGGATGATAGTCACCCCTCCTTCAATTCCAAGTGGCCGGCACGCCACGTCCGCGCCTGCCGGCCTGCGGGCGAGGGATCACTCCGGTTCGAATGCCAGCGCCACGCCGTTGATGCAGTAGCGCAGTCCGCTCGGCGGCGGACCGTCGGGGAAGACATGGCCGAGATGGCTGCCGCACTGGCTGCAATGCACCTCGGTGCGCACCATGCCGTAGCTGCGGTCGACGCTCTCCTCGGTCGCCCCCCCGACGGGGGTGTCGAAGCTCGGCCAGCCGGTGCCGCTCTCGAACTTGCGGGTGGCGACGAACAGCGTCTGGCCGCAGCCGACGCAGGCGAAGGCGCCGGGCCGCTTCTCGTTGAGGAGGGCGCAGCTGCCGGGCCGCTCGGTGCCGTGGCCGCGCATCACCTCGTACTGCTCCGGCGTCAGCAGCGCCCGCCACTCGGCATCGGTGCGGGAAACGGGAAAACTCTTCTGGTCCATCATCTCGTCCTTCGTCCTGGCCATGGCGGCTGCGGATCGTGCCGGTGTGCGAAAGGGCACTTGGGCCCGTCTCGACGCGCCGCCACGGCTTCCATATGGGGCCGGCCCCGGCGCAAGAAAACCGCCCCGCCTGCCCGCGCCCCGGGCAAATGGCGGCGTCCGGCGCCCGGCCCTGGAGGATGGCGCTGGAGGACGGCGCCCCGCTGCCGTGAAACCCGCGTGCCGGGGTGCCCGGGGCGGGCCATGGGACCCGCTGCCGCGGTGCCGCCCCGGCAGCCTCTTCGACCGGCATCGGGTGTCGCGGCACCGGCCAGCAGATTTGTCCGCCGGCGCTCTTTCGCATCGGCACCGACGAGCCTATATCTGGTCCAGGCGGGCTGCGCGGTGCGACAGGGGTAACATTTCCTCGGGGCCTTAGTCATTCCCTAGGGAGCTGTCCCTGCCTCGGCCCGTGGGCTGGGGCACATGGCGCCCACCTACTCTGTAGGTTCCCGGGTTCGACTTCTCCATCGGCCGGGTGGCTCGCCTACTCATTCCGGCCCTCCGCCTCCGCACCCTTCTACCGGGAAGCGGGGCATTCGAGGCCGCCGATCGTCACACCCCGCGAAGCGACAGCTTGAGCATGCCGACGGACATCAGCGAGCGCAAAGCCGAGATCCGCCGCGAGGCCCTGGCCCGGCGCGACGCGATGGCCGAGACCGCCCGCATCGAGGCCTCCCTCGCCGTCTGCGATCTCGTCGCCAACGATGTTTCCGCCAGGCCCGACGTCGTCTCCGGCTTCCTGCCGATCCGCTCCGAGATCGACATCCGCCCCCTGATGATGAGCTTTGCCGATCGCCGCGCCCGTCTCTGCGTGCCGGCCATCGTCGAGGGCGAGCTGCAGTTCCGCGAGCTCGTCCGGGGCGCCCCCCTCGAACCGCAGGGCTTCGGCACCTATGCGCCCGGCCCGGATGCCGCGGTTCTCGATCCCGATCTGATGCTGGTTCCCCTCGCCGCTTTCGACCGCACGGGCGGCCGCGTCGGCTATGGCCGCGGCTATTACGACCGGGCGATCGCGGCGATCCGCGCGCGCGGGACCGCACCGATGCTGATCGGCGTCGCCTTCGCCTGCCAGGAGGTCGCGGCCGTGCCGATGGACGGCCACGACGTGCGGCTCGCTCTCGTCGCGACCGAAGCCGGCCTCATCCGGCCCTGACACGCCGTCGCCGCCGCGACCACGGCGAGCCCCCTGCCCATACCGCCCCCGTTCCGACCCTATTGGGCGCCGAGCACCAGCGCCCAGTAGGGCTGGCCGTTCGGTCCCGCCGCCGCCGCAAAGCCGATCTCGCGCACCCGCGGGTTGAGGAGGTTCTTGCGGTGGCCGGAGGAGTTCTTCCACCCGTCCAGCACCGCCGGCGTCGAGCGATAATTCCAGCCGATGTTCTCGGCCGCCGCCTGGACGTCGTAGCCATAGGCGCGCACCCGGTCGGGCAGCGTGCCGTCGACGCTGTGGGAGAGATCGCCGCGGGCGGCCATCGCCTTCGCCTGGCGCTCGGCCACCTGGTCGAGCACGGCGTTGAAGCGCAGCGCCGGCAGGCCGTTCTCGGCCCGGAAGGCGTTGATCGAGGCGAGCGCGAGCTGGCGATCGACGGAAACGGTGCGGGTCGACGCCACATCCACCGAGCCGAGCCCCCCGGCGCAGCCACCGAGACCGACGAGCAGCGCCAGCCCGGCGCCGGCCGCCAGCCGGCGGAGCAGCGTTGCGGATCGTGTCAGCCGTTCAGTCATGCCCGTTCCCCCATCTGTCCGCCGGAACCTGTCGCGCGGCCATCCTGTTAGGTCCGTGAAGCGGCCGGGCCACGTCCCGGATGCGCGACCGCAAGCCCTGTTGCACGGACGCCAGTTCTCTTGGCCTTCGACCAAGGATTTTTCATGATCGACCTTTACACTTGGCAAACGCCGAACGGAGAAAAGCCGATCCTCATGCTGGAGGAATGCGGCCTCGACTACGGCCTCCACATGATCGACATTTCCGCCGGCGAGCAGAAGACGCCGGATTTCCTGGCGATCAATCCCAACGGCAAGATCCCGGCGCTCGTCGACACCGACGGCGGCGAGCGCCACGCGATCTTCGAATCCGGCGCGATCCTCCTCTATCTGGCGGAAAAGACCGGGCGCCTCCTGCCCGCCTCCGGCCCGGCGCGCTACCAGACGCTGCAATGGACCTTCTTCCAGGTCGGCGGCACCGGTCCGATGCTCGGCCAGTGGCACCATTTCGAGAACGCCGCCCCGGAGAAGATCCCCTATGCCATCGATCGCTACAAGGCGGAGTCGCTGCGCCTCCTCGGCGTCCTCGACGCACATCTGAAGGACCGCGAGTGGCTCGCCGCGAATTATTCGATCGCCGACATCATCAATTTCGGCTGGGTGCGCTCGGGCCTGTCGGGGCTGAAGGACGAGGGCGCCTCGGATCTGGCCGCGCTGATGGCCTGGACCGAGCGGGTGGGCTCGCGTCCGGCGGCGAAACGGGCTATCGACAAGCTTGACCAAGCCAAGCGTGCCAAGACGGGCTGATGCGATTTCTGTTTCTCGGTGACATGGTCGGCAGAGCCGGCCGCAATGCGGTGTTTGCCGCCCTTCCCGGCCTCGTCGCCGACTACCGGCTCGATTTCGTGGTGGTGAACGGCGAGAACGCCGCCGGTGGCTTCGGCATCACCGAGGACATCTTCAGGGAGACGGTGGCCTCGGGCGCCGACGTGGTGACCACCGGCAACCATGTCTGGGACCAGCGGGAAGCGCTGGAGTTCTGCACCCGCGAGGAGCGCTTCCTGCGGCCGCTGAACTATCCCAAGGGCGCCCCCGGCAACGGCTCCGGCCTCTACGAGGCAAAGAACGGCGCGCGCGTCCTCGTCGCCAACATCATGGGCCGGGTCTTCATGTCGCCCGACCTCGACGATCCCTTCGCCTGCGCCGACCATTTCGTCGGCTCCTGCCCGCTCGGCGAACAGGCCGACGCCGTCATCGTCGACTTCCATGCCGAGGCGACCTCGGAGAAGCAGGCGATGGCGCATTTTCTCGACGGCCGCGCCAGCGTCGTCGTCGGCACCCACACCCATGTCCCCACCGCCGACCACCAGATCCTCACCGGCGGCACGGCGTTCCAGTCCGATGCCGGCATGTGCGGCGACTACGACTCCTCCCTCGGCATGGAGAAGGAGGAGCCGCTCAACCGCTTCGTCACGAAGATCCCGCGCGGCCGCTTCGAGGCCGCCCAGGGGCCGGCGACCATCTGCGGGCTGGCGGTGGAGATCTCCGATCGCACCGGCCTTGCCGAGAAGGTGTCGCCGGTCCGCATCGGCGCCCGGCTGCAGGAGCAGCGCCCGGATTTCTGGTAGGGCCGATCTGGCCTTCGTGACGCGACGCCACATCTGACGCCTGTCCGCGCCGGCCGGCTGCGGACATGGGATTGCCGAGCGTCCGAAAGGACGCGAAACATCACGTCCGACATCTTGAATCGCCACTACGCGCCGCAGGAGCCCCGATGGCCGACATGTTCGACTTTCTTGCCGACCCCTCCGCCTATGTGGCGCTGCTCACCCTTGTGGTGATGGAGATCGTTCTCGGCATCGACAATCTCGTCTTCATCTCGATCCTGTCCAACAAGCTGCCGGAGGGGCAACGGGCGACCGCGCGGCGCATCGGCATCGGCCTCGCTCTCGTCCTGCGCCTCGGCCTCCTGTCCACCGTCGCCTTCATCGTCCAGCTGACCGAGCCGCTCTTCGAGCTGTTCGGCCACGGCTTCTCCTGGCGCGACCTGATCCTGATCGCCGGCGGTCTCTTCCTCGTCTGGAAGGCGACCAAGGAGATCCACCATTCGGTCGATCCCGAGGATCACAAGGACACCATGGTCTCGAAGGCCGCGACCGTCACCATGAGCGCGGTGATCATGCAGATCCTGCTGCTCGACCTCGTCTTCTCGGTGGATTCGATCATCACCGCCGTCGGCATGACCGACGAGATCGGCATCATGGTCATCGCCGTCGTCGTCGCCGTCCTGGTGATGCTGCTCGCCGCCGACCCGCTGTCGCGCTTCATCGAGGCGAACCCGACGGTGGTGATGCTGGCCCTCGGCTTCCTGTTGATGATCGGCATGACGCTGATCGCCGACGGCATGGGCTTCCACGTGCCCAAGGGCTACATCTACGCGGCGATGGCCTTCTCCGGCCTGGTCGAGGTCCTCAACATCCTCGCCAAGCGCAAGCGCCGGCTGGACCGCGAGCGGGCCGCCCCGGCCGCAGCCGAGGGCGCATCCGCTGCGCCCCACAAGGTCCCGGCCCAGGTCCACGGCGCCCCGCCGACGGTGACGTGAGCGGGCCACGGCCCGCCTGTAACGGAAGAGTTTGAGGCAAAATCGCGCGGCCACATTTCCAGTCGGTTGACGACGCCGCGCGATTCTGCCGAACCGCTCGCCTCCGGCCGCTCAATCTCGTCGCCTCCGGTCCTCCAGCTTGTTAACCTCGCCGCGCATTTGCGGCGTCCTTTGTGGACCGGAGGTTGAACATGCTGAATCGACGGATGATCTGCGGCTGCCTTGCGGCCGTACCGCTGGCTGCACTGGCGCGGCCGGCCTTCGCTGAGGAAAACCAGTGCGCGGTCTTCACCCGCGAGCGGCAGGCTTCGGTGACGCCGGCCGATGCGCTGGCGCTGCTGAAGGCGGGCAACGAGCGCTTCGTCTCGGGCCAGACGGTCAATTGCGATCTGGTGAAGCAGGCCGCGGCGACCGCCACCGGCCAGGCGCCCTTCGCCGCGATCGTCGGCTGCATGGATTCCCGGGTGCCGCCGGAGCTGGTCTTCGATCAGAAGATCGGCGACGTCTTCGATGCCCGCATCGCCGGCAACTTCGTCGACACCAACATTCTCGGCAGCCTCGAATTCGCCACCGCGGTCGCCGGGGCGCGGTTGATCTGCATCCTCGGCCACAGCGACTGCGGTGCCATCAAGGGTGCCATCGACGACGTGAAGTTCGGCAATCTCACCGCGACGCTGGCGAACATCCGGCCGGTCGTCGAGGCGGCTTCCACCGACGCAGAGACGCCGACCTCCAAGGACGCCGGCTTCGTCCAGAAGGTCGCCGAGGCGAATGTCCGCAACGCCGCGCGGTTCATCCTCGACAACAGCCCGGCGATCAGGGAGATGGCCGACGCCAGGGATCTGATGGTCGTCGGCGCGATGCACGATCTCGCATCCGGCCGGATCACCTTCCTCGACGGCTGATACCTGCGGCGCTCGAGCGGTAACCCCCTGGCGCCGGTCGAAGACCGGGGCTGACGGCGTGAACGCCAGCGAGCGCGGGGGGCCCCGCGCCCGCGACCGCAGCCCCGGCTCAGTCCTTCATCCCGGGCTGGGGCGCGTCGGCGCCGTTGGCCTTCCGCTCGCCCATCTCTGCGACGCTGCGCGCGACGTTGCCGAGACCGCCCTCGAGGTCGAGCTCCTTCAGGAGCGCGTCGACCAGCGGCGCCTGGCCGCGATAGCGCAGCGCCGAATTGACCAGCCGGTCCGACATCGACGCCTCGCCGCCGCCGCCATTGCCGCCCCCGCCGCCGCTGCCTCCGTGCTGGCCGCCCTGAGCGCCGCCGGCGGCGCCCATCAGTCCGTCGACCTGCAGGATCTTGATCTGCTCGATGCGCTCCATCGGGCGGACGCTCTCGGCGATGATCTTCGGCAGTTCCTCGATCAGCCGGAGGCGCACCTGCATGGCGATCTGCTCGGCCGACAGCATGTTCGCCGCCTCGTTGATCGCCCGCGCGCCCTCCGCCTCGACCCGGAAGCGCACCTCGTCGGCTTCGGCCTTCTGGCGCACCGCGTCCGCCTCGGCCTCGGCGAGGATGCGGGCCCTGTCCGCATCGCCGCGGGCGATCTGGCGCTGCGCCTCGGCCTGGTCCTCGGCCGCCTCCCGCTCGGCCTCCGCCCCGACGCGCACCGAGATCGCCTGGCGCTCGGCCGCCTGGCGCGCCTCGACGAGATCGACCTGCTTGCGCCGCTCGGCGGCCTCGACCTCGCGCACCGTCTCGACCTGTTCGGCGGCGCGCACCGCGATCGCCCTCGCCACATCGGCCTCGGCCTGGGCTTCCGAGCGCGCCCGCGAGCGGTCGGCGATGGCGATCTCGCGGTCCTGCTCGGTCAGTTCGATGGTCTTGCGGCGCTCGATCTCGGCCGCTTCCAGCGCCTGCTTCTGGGCGATCTCGCGGCGCCGCACCTCTTGTTCAGAGTGGATCTGCGCTTCCCGCGCCTCGCGCTCGCGCTGGGCCTTCTCCGTCGAGATCAGCGCCTCTTGCCCGGCGCGGCGGACGGCGATCTCGCGCTGCTGCTCCAGCCGGAAATACTCCTGGTCGCGGGTGATCTCGAGCTGCATCTGCTCGGCCTCGAGATTCTTGCGGGCAATCGCGACCTGGGTGTCCTGCTCGATGTCGTTGCGCTTCTTGCGCCGCTCCTCGATCTCCTGGGTGAGCTTGGTCAGGCCCTCGGCGTCGAAGGCGTTGTCGGGATTGAAATAGTCGCGCTTGGTCTGGTCGAGGCCGGTGAGCGAGACGGTCTCGAGTTCGAGGCCGTTCTTCAGAAGGTCTTCCGAGACGGCGTTCTGCACCCTCTGGACGAAGTCGATCCGCCGCTCGTGCAGCTCCTCCATCGCCATCTCGGCGGCCACCGAGCGCAGCGCGTCGACGAACTTGCCCTCGATCAGGTCCTTCAGGCTTTCCGGCTCCATGGTCCGGCGGCCGAGGGTCTGGGCGGCGTTGGCGATGGATTCGGCCGTCGGCTGGGCCCGGACGTAGAATTCGGCGACCACGTCGACGCGCATCCGGTCCCGGGTGATCAGCGCCGCCTCGTCGGCGCGCCGGACCTCCAGCCTGAGCGTGTTCATGTTGACCGGGATCACCTCGTGCACCACCGGCATGACCAGGGCGCCGCCATTCATGATCACCTTCTGGCCGCCGAGGCCGGTCCGCACATAGGAGACCTCCTTCGACGAGCGGCGATAGAGCCGGGCGAAGATCAGGAGGACGGCGACGATCGCCGCGACGACGGCTCCGACGAGAATCAGGGTTTCGGTCACGGTGGCGAAGTCCTCATGGCTGGCGAGCGGCTGGCGCGGCGGGGTTCTGGAGACATGGTCAGGCGGTAGGATCACGCATCACACGGGCCCTCGCACCCGCCAGGGAGACGACGATGACGGGCGTTCCGGGCCCGAAGGTCTCGCCTTCGTCGTCCGGTTCGGCGAGGAGGTAATGGGTGGTGCCGTGCTCGTCGGTGATGCGGATCTGCGCCGGCAGACCGGTCCGCGCCGTCCCGCCGCTGACGACGCCCATGCGGCCGACGAAGCTCTCGCGGCTGATCGCCGCCGTCTCCTCCTTCGGGATGATCCTTCCGACAACGCGGCCGAGATGGCGCATGACCAGCCCGCCGCCGAACAGCGCGGGGATCGCCGCGAGAAGGGGCGCGAGCGGCGCGCCGAACAGTGCGTCCGCCGCCGCCTGCAGGGCGATGCCGCTGCCGCCGAAGCCGAGTAGGAAGAGGATGACCAGGACGAGGAACGGCACCCGGCCGAAGGACAGCCAGTCCAGCGCGCCGTCGAGGAAGCTTCCCTCGAAGCCTCCGTCCACGCCCCCCTGCGCACCGGTTCCGGCGCCGGTCTCGACGCCGCCCCCCGCCGCGCCATCCACCCCGAGTTCCGCGTGGGAACCGGCCGAGAGATCGGGCATGGCATCGTCGACGATCCCGGACAGCGAGTGGCCGACGATGGCCGACAGCGCTTCCAGGACCGCGATCGCGACGACGCCGCAAAGGGCGATGGAGAAGGGCAGGAGCGGTGCGGCGAAGAGATCCGTCGGCATTGTCTCGAAATCCCTCCGGGTCGGCGTCTGGGAACGAACGGGCGGAGCCGGAAGACTGCGGCCAATGACACTCGTCACAATGCTTGCACCGGGAACCGGAGGCAAGCCGATTCCCGCCCGACGTCCGGCACGGCGCAAGCTCACACCAGGAACGCCCGGCCCGGGCGACATCCGCGCCGGAAAAACGGCCGTTGCCTAAAATTCGACCGATCGCTTTGACGGTTTGGCGACCGGCCCGCTGCAACCTGGGGTCATGCGAAACGCCCCGTCCCCATTCGCCCGCGCGCAGCCGCAGGGCGCCCGGCGCAAGCCCCACCGGTCCCGCGGCAGGCCGTCGCCCGTCCTGCGCTGGAGCGGCGACGTCCTCGTCGTCGTGACGGTGTTCGCGGCGGCTATCTTCGCCGGCAAGATGTACGAGAACGGCTTCCTCGATCGGGCCTATGCCGCGATCGGGCGAGAGTTCGCCCTTTCCGGCGAGACATGGCCGGGCGAGACGTGGACGAGGGATATGTGGTCGGGGGAGACGTGGTCGGGCGAGCCGGAGCCGGTCCTCATCGGCGCGCGCCCGTATGACGCGCCGCCCCTCATCCGGCAGGCCGGCCTGCCGGCGCGATGGGGCGCCCTCCCCCTCTGCGGCCAGGGCAAGCGCGTCACCTGCCTCGTCGACGGCGACACCGGCTGGGCCGGCGGCGCCAAGTGGCGGCTCCTCGACATCGACGCGCCGGAGATCTCCCGCCCCGATTGCCCGCGCGAAAAGGCCGTCGCCCGCCAGGCCACCCGCCGCCTGCAGTCGCTCCTTTCGACCGGCTATACGCTGGATGGCGACGGACAAGACCGATACGGCCGCAAACTCGTCACCATCACCCTGTCCGACGGCCGTGACGCGGGCGACGTCCTGATCTCAGAGGGGCTCGCGCAGCCCTGGCCGAACCACGGCAATCCCTGGTGCGCGGGCTGAGCCGCCACGGCCTCGCCGGCCAGTAACATCCAAGCCGCAGTCGCTTGTTATGACCGGTCGCGCCGCCGCTGCGCCGAAATTCTCCCCGGCCGTCCCGCCTAGGCCTCCGGCGTCGGAACGGCCTCCGGCACGGCCGCAGCCGTCTCCGGCACCCGCACGGTCGCCGCCGCCGCCTGCGCCTTCGGCACCAGGAGCGCCAGCGCGAAGGTCAGCGCCGCGACGGCGAACATCGCCCAGAAGGTGAGGTTCAGCGAATGGTCGAGCGCGGTCTGGGTCTGCGGATCGGCGGCGATCGCGCCCGGCTGCTCGAGCAGCGCCTGAATCTTGTCGAGGCTCGCCGGCAGGGCGCCGCCGCCGCCATGGGCGAGGCTGAGATTGAACACCGCGCCCAGCGCCGTCGCCCCGAGGGTCGAGCCGAGATTGCGGGCGAAGATGTTCGACGAGGTCGCCGCCCCCCGCTCGCTCCAGCCGACCGAGCTCTGGACGATGACGATGGCGGCGTTGGTGAGGAAGCCCATGCCGAAGCCCATGACCAGCGAGCCGAAGCCGGCGATCAGCGGCGACATTCCGGGCCCGAGGAACAGGAACGCGCTGGCGCCGATCGGCAGCAGCGCCGCGCCGAACAGCAGGATCGGGCGAAGCCCGAAGCGCTTGAAGTTCTTCGCCGCGACGGTCGCCCCGATCGGCCAGCCGAGCACCATGGCGGTCAGCGCGAAGCCGGCGACCAGCGGCGACTGGCCGAGCACGCCCTGCACATACATCGGCAAAAAGGTCGTCAGGCCGATCACCGTCATGCCGCTCAGCAGCGTCACGAGGTTGGCCGTGGCGATCGCCCGCCGCAGCCAGAGCGCGATGTCCATCATCGGATCGCGCACCCGGCGCTCCTGGACGACGAACAGCACGCCGGTGGCGATCGACACCGCCAGCGCCGAGACGACGACGCTCGTCGACGAGCCGACCTCGGTCAGCGCCACCATCAGCGCCGCCACCGAGACGGCGAAGAGAAAGGCGCCGAGGACGTCGATGCTGCGCTTTTCGCGGGCGATGTCCTCGTTGAGGAAGACGACGAAGCCGACCGCCGCCAGGATGCCGATCGGAATGTTGATCCAGAAGATCCAGGCCCAGGAGAGATGCTGGATGATCAGCCCGCCGGCCAGCGGGCCGACCACCGAGGAAATCCCCCAGACGCTGGCGAGATAGCCCTGCACCTTGGCCCGCTCCTCGACCGTGTACATGTCGCCGACGACGGTGAGCGCCACCGGCTGGATGGCGCCGGCGCCGACGCCCTGGATCAGCCGGAAGGCGATCAGCGAGGGCATCGACCAGGCGAGGCCGCAGAGCAGCGAGCCGGCGAGGAAGATGGCGATGCCGATCAGGAGGATGGGCCGGCGGCCGTAGAGATCGGCGAGCTTGCCGAAGGCGACGGTCATCGCCGTCTGGGCGAGGAGAAAGGCGGAGAAGACCCAGGAATAGAGGTGCAGATCGCCGAGCTGCCCGGCGATCTGCGGCATCGCGGTGGAAACGATCGTCGCCTCGATGGCGATCATCGCCATGGCCCCCATGATCGCGGCGACGATGAAGGGACGGCGAAGCGTCGAGTTTTCGGGCATCTGGTCAACCGGAATGGCCGCGGCGGGAAGGCGCTCGTGGCGGCTGCCCCGGACCGATCGGGGCGGCGCAAGCGCGGCGATCAGGGGCCGGGAGGGGGCGATGATGTAAGGCAATCTTGCAATGGGTGCCATAGACCCGTCGCCGCTGGCTGGCAAGCCGCGCGCCTGGTGCTATGGGGCGCTCGCCCGCCGACCTGCAGCGTGCCGCGCCGCGGCGGCCGCTGCCCGGCGTCAGACGCCCGGCAGCACGATCACCGTCGGCCGGTCCGGCAGGGTCTTGACCGACACCGTGATCCTGTCCTCGCCCCGCCATTCGACGTCGAAGCCCGGCAGCTTGGCGAGGAACCGCTCGATCGGGCCGGCGAAGCGGTGCATCGGCAGGATGATCCGCGACTGCAGCCGCTCGGCGATCTCGCCCATGCCCTCCTGGCTCATGGTCATGCCGCCGTCCACCGGCACCATCAGGATGTCGAGCCGGCCGATGGCGGAATAGTCGTCGTCGGTCAGGCCGTGATGCAGGTGGCCGAGATGACCGATGCACAGCCCCGCCACCTCGAAGATGAAGATCGAGTTGCCGTCGGCCTCCATCTCGCCGCCCCAGGAGCGGATGTCGGTGGTGACGTTGCGCACATACATGTCGCCGACGGTCAGCGCGTGGTTCGCCGGCCCGTAGCCCTCGGGGTTCCAGCCTTTCAGCACATTCCGGATCGCCGGATCGGGAAACGGCGTGTTGTGGGAGGAATGCGCCTTGTTCATCGTCACGATGTCGGGGAGCACCGGTCCGGCATAGCCGGCGAAGTCCGTCGCCGCGGTGACCCCGCCCGGGCTCTCGATCAGGAAGGTCGCATGGGTGACATAGGTGATCGTCACCGTCCGGTCCCCCGCCCGCCCGTCGAAGAGGCCGCGCTCGGAGGGCGAGAACTGCGCGAAGGTCGCCTTCGGCACGAGGCTGGCGATCGCCCGGCACTGGCTCGGCCGGTCGCGCGGATCGGACGCCGTCTGCGCATTCGCGCCCGTGCCCCCAACCATGCCCCCACCCAGTGCGAAGATCGTGGCGAGACCGACGAGCCAGCCGATCGCGAGCATACCGAGAAGACGAAGTCGCAACGCTGAACTCCCCTGCCGGCGGCGTGAGAAGACGCACGGGATCGAGCCGGCGGACGCGATCCGGCCCGGTGGTCGCGGCGCGCCGCCCCGGCCGGCCGTTCCCCGGCAAAGGCTACAAGCAACCGCTGCCGAGCCAAATCAACAAGCCGTCATCGCAGCTGAGCGTTCGGCGCAGGCGGACGCATTCCCTGCGAGGCCCGGCTCGGCCTGCCGACGAGAGAGCCGTCCCTCTCCGGCCGCCCTTCTCCGGCCGCCCGGCTCAAAGATCGACGCCGGGGCTCGCCGGCGGTTCCGGCTCGCCGGCGATGAGGCCGCGCTCCTTCAGAAACGGGTCGATCGCGACGGCCTCGCGCAGCTGCTTCTGGGCGAGCGGGTGCCGCCCCTGACGCATCAGGATGAGCGCCCGCCCCGCCATCGCCGCGAAATGCCGGGGTTCGAGCTCGATCGCCCGGTCGACGTCCTCGAGCGCTCCGTCGAAATCGTCCTGGAGAAACCGCACGAAGCCGCGCTGGTTGTAGATCTCGGCATAGTCGGGCGCACGGGCGGCCGCCTCGTCGAGCAGGCTCTTCGCGCCGGCAACGTCGTAGACCTCGCGCCGCGCCATCGCCTCCCGCACGAGTTCTCCGGTGCGGGCATCCGGCGCCTGCATCCAGAAGCGCCAGATCCGGTCCTCGATGGCGCGCGCGGTCGCTTCGTCCGGCGCCGCCTTCAGGGCCTCGAACAGACGGTCGTCTGCCCCTGCCCCCGCCCCCGCATCGGCATCGGCATCGGCCTTCGCCGACCCTTCGCCCGCAGACGGGTCCGTGCCGGCCGCTCCCGCCTCGCCGGCAAGGACCGGAGATGCCGCCGGCAGCACGGCCAGGGCGAGGCCGAAGGCGAGCGCGATCGGAAAGGCCGCAAGGCCGCCCGCTGGTCCCCGCCTGTCCCGCGCTTCAGGCCTCGGAGCCATCGCCCGCCTCCCATCGCTCCCGCCGCCTTTCGCAGCGGCCGGATTCAGATGGCAGAAGGGAGCAGTTGGCGCTTCGCGCGCAAAGTCATATTGTCGTTATCCGCCGCACCGATGCTCGGCCGGTGGCGCATCCGGCGCCGGCAGGAAGGTCCGCAATCATGACGATCTACCGGCTCGCCTATGTCTCCCGCCCCTCGCCCGAGATTTCCGCCGACGACCTCCGGCGGATCGCCGCGATCGCGGCGCGGCGCAACGCCGAGCTGGAGATCACCGGCATCCTGATCCACGAGTTCCACCGCTTCACCCAGCTTCTCGAGGGGCCGCTCGATGCCATCGAGGCGCTGATGGTTTCGATCATCGCCGACGAGCGCCATTCCGGCATCCGGATCTTCCTGCAGCAGAGCGCCGAGGCGCGCAGCCTGTCGCGCTGGATCCTCTGGTCGGACTACGACCGCACGGCGATGAGCGCGGGCGAACTCGAAGTGCGCGAGGAGATCGTGCGGGCCGCCCTGGAAAGCCTCGCCGAACTCGACGCCGAACGGCAGAGCGGCCTGTCGCCGGAGCCCGGCTGACACGCCATCCGGAAGACATCGCCGGGATGGCGGCCTTCGTGGGGGCGATCCGGCACCGCAGGGGCCCTGACAGGTCGTCCGATCTGACCGATCGGGGCCCGCGCGACCTCCGCCCGCCGCCCCGTCAGCCCCCCTGGCCCAGCATCTCTCGCCAGCGCGCCGCCATCGCCGCGCCGCCGTCGTCCGGCCCTTCCGGATAGCTCAGCTCGTCTGCCCCGATCGTCACGAAGGCCTGCCTCGACCGCGTCCAGATATGGCCGGCCGGGACCAGCCAGCTCGGATCGTCGAGCGTTCCCGCCTTGACGTTCAGGCGGCCGGGATCGCCCTCCGACCGGTGCTGGATGCGCACGCCGCATGCGGGGCAGAAGTCCCCGAGCCGCACCGTGCCGCTCTCCGCCACCCGCCGCGTCGTCTTCATCGTCCCGGTCACGACCACCGACGCCGGATCGCAGCGCAGGCTCTCGCCGAAGGCGCTGGATGTCTGGGTCTGGCACTCCGAGCAATGGCAGAGATAGAACACCCTCGGCACCGCACTGATCGCGTAGCGGACCGCTCCGCACTGGCAGCCCCCGGTCAGCGGCAGTGGCGGCATCTTCGTCCTGCGCATCGCTGTTCCATCCTCTCCCACGGTCATCGCCGGCACTCGGCGTCGACAGCCGTTCGCAGCGGCCGCCCCGCCCGCCGAGGCGTCAGGCGTTTTCCCTTGCGGCGATGGCCCGGTAGAACGCCCGCGCCTCCTCGATCATGTCGCCATGATGCGCCAGCGCTTCCTCGATCTCCTCCTGCGGCACCAGGAGGTCCCGCTCGGCGGTGGCGTTGCGGCGCCCGACCTCGCCGGGCTCGATCTTCAGGAGCCGGCGGTTGCGCGCGAGGAATGCGGCGATGTTCTCCGTCGTGCCGACGGCGATGCGCTCCAGCCGCTCTTCCAGCCGCGCGGCCGGCACGGGTCCGCGCAATCCGGCGATGATCCCCTGCTGGATGAAGAGCTCGGCCCGGCCGTTCGAGGTGTCGAGAAAGGCCTTCAGCCGGCAGGTGCGCAGGGCGCCCATGTCGGGTGGCAGCCGCCGGACGGTCTCTCCCGGCCGGCGCGCATGGCCGGTCGCCGAGACCAGCCGGTCGAGCGGATCGCGCACCAGCGTGGCATAGGTCGCGCCTTTCAGGACCGTTTCCGCGGCGTCGAAGGCGATGTGGCCGGAGATGAAGTCGTGGGCCGGCAGATGGTCGCGCGTCTCCATCAGTTCGGCGTTGGAGCGCAGCTGCAGCGGCCGGCGGAACCGGCCCGCGGCCGCCGCGAAGATCGACGTGCCGCCGGTCTTCGGAATGTGCAGGAACACCGTCTGCCGGCCCGAGAAGCGCGCCGCGGCGACGTCGCCGAGATAGGCCTCGAGCGCCGACGGGCGCGCCTTGCCGAACAGCCGCCGCAGCATCCCGCCGCCCGCCGGTGTCGTCTGGACGGGATTGGCCCCGCGCGCATGCAGCACGAACACGGCGTTCTCGAAGACCGGCGTCATCGCCGCTGTCTGCACCAGGCTGTCCAGCGGCATGACGCTCATCATCCCCTTGTGGAGCAGCACCGCATCGGCGGCCGCCCCATAGGCGACGCTGCCGGCAAAGCGGGATCGCAGCTCCCCCGGCAGTGCCACCGCCAGCGGCCCCTTGTCCGCGAGGAGCTTGCCGACCGCCTCGCAGGCCTCCGTCCAATAGGGATCGAGCGCCATGTCCTGAACTCCCCTGCGGTCTCGGCAGCCGGCAAGCCGATCTGTCCCAGCCCTGCCGCGACAGCGTCCGCGGCGACCTCACCCTTGCCGGGTTCGTCGGGCCTTGTTTCGGCAAATCATGGCCGTTGCAAGGGCGCGGGAGATGGACAGGCGGGCGGGCGATGTGGAAATGACAGGGACATGGTGATCGATTGCGCCGAGGTTCCGACATCTCCTTCCTGAAAACGACGCTCCTCCCCCGGGCCCGGCGCCGCATCGAGCTGTCCCGGCGGGCCCTCAACCGGGAGCTGAACCTCACCTGGGCCAGCATGGCCGAGGACCAGCCCTATGTGAATTTCGGCGACGCGCTCGGCCCGATCGTCGTCAGCGCGATCTCCGGCCGGCGGCTGCGAAAGCAGCCCTTCGTGAGCGGGGAGACCCGGCTTTCCACCATCGGGACGATCGCCCAGAACTTTTCCGGCGGCACGGTCCGCCTCTGGGGATCGGGTCTCGACGCCATCAGCCCGGGCCTCAATGTCGACGCCGACGGCTACCACCTGCCGGCGGCGACGCGCTTCGTCGTTGCCGCCTGCCGGGGCCGGCACACGCGGCGGATCCTCGCGGAAAACGGGGTGGAGAGCCCGGAGGTGTTCGGCGATCCCGGCTGGTTCGCCAACCGGATCTGGCCCGAGCATGCGCGGCAGGAGAAGATCCACGACGTCGGCGTCGTCCTGCATCTGACCGAATGGGCCGAGCGCCGGCCGGGCGCGGCGCTGAAGCCGCAGTTGCGCCGCTACGAGGTGCCGGAGGATCTTTCCGGCCGCATCGCCTTCATCAACCCGATCACCCGGCGCTCGGTCGAAGGCGTCGGCGAGGTCGTCGGCGCCATCGGCCGCTGCCGCCGCATCCTGTCGACGTCGCTGCACGGCCTCGTCGTCGCCGAGGCGCTGGGCATTCCCGCCTTCTACTTCGGTGCGACGACGCCGTTGGGCCCCCAGGAGATGCGGATCGCCGACACCCGGCTGATGGATCACCGCATGTGCGACCTCTATTCGATCCTCGACCGCGACACCGTGCCGGCCTTCATCTGGCCGCGCGGGCGCCCGCTCGACTGGCACCAGGTGCTGGAATGGTGCGACAGGCAGGCCTCCATCTACGACTTCGACGAGGGCCCGCTCTTCGAGGCCTTTCCCTTCCGCCGCAAGGTGGCGCTCGGCGACGAGCGCTGGCCCGTGCGCGAGGATTTTCTCGTCGACGGCGACTTTCTCTGACGCCCCGAGCCCATCCCGAGCCGGCTCTGGCACACAAGCGATCCGGCGCGCGTCACCGGCGATCGTCCGCTGCACCGCCGCATGGATGATTCTGGACGGACCGGCGAAGTTTTTTTATATGACACCCACGTTTCACCACCGACATTCCGAGAGCAGCTCCCCATGGCCGGTCATTCACAGTTCAAGAACATCATGCATCGCAAGGGCCGCCAGGATGCCGTGCGCTCCAAGCTGTTCTCCAAGCTCGCCCGCGAGATCACTGTGGCGGCGAAGGCCGGCCTGCCCGATCCCGACATGAATCCGCGGCTGCGCCTGGCGATCAACAACGCCAAGGCCCAGTCGATGCCCAAGGACAACATCGACCGCGCCATCAAGAAGGCCTCCGGCGGCGAAGGCGACAATTACGACGAGGTCCGCTACGAGGGCTACGGGCCGGGCGGCGTCGCCGTCATCGTCGAGGCGCTCACCGACAACCGCAACCGCACCGCCTCCAACGTGCGCTCCTACTTCACCAAGTCCGGCGGGGCGCTGGGCGAGACCGGCTCGGTCGCCTTCATGTTCGACCGGGTCGGCGAGATCGTCTATCCGGCCAAGGTCGGCGACGCCGACAAGGTGATGGAAGCGGCGATCGAGGCCGGCGCCGACGACGTCGTCTCCGACGACAACGGCCACACCATCATCACCGCTTTCGAAGACCTCAGCGAGGTCTCGACCGCCCTCGAGGCCGCCCTCGGCGAAGCCGAGAGCGTGCGCGCCATCTGGCGGCCGCAGACCGGCACGCCGGTCGACGAGGAGAAGGCCCAGAGCGTCCTCAGGCTGATCGGCAATCTCGACGACGACGACGACGTCCAGAACGTCTATGCCAATTTCGAGGTCGACGACGCGGTGATGGCGAAGCTCTCGGCAGCGTGAGTAGGGGGCGCCGGAACGACTCCGAGCCCGGCGCTTCCTTTTACTCGGGCTGAAACTCGAATGACGTCTGGTAACAGCCTCCCGTCCCCGCGCCTCTCAGTTCCTGCCTACACCACATACCCCCACGTCAGCACAATTTGGCGAAATGTTGCCACTTATCAAACAAACCGCCCGAGGACTGTTCTGACCCGCAGAAACTGCGGTTGTGTTATGATCGAGTATGACTAGAATACACGCTTACCTGCCGCATCACCTGGAATGCGGAACGTGAATAGCGCAACAAGTAGGAATGATACCAAATGGGACGCGGGCAGACCGACTTAAAAAACGTCCGCAACCAACTCAGGCCGTTTCTTTTTGCCAAAAAAAAACGCCCGTTTGCGAAAAACATTCAAACGATTCGCGCTACTATGGGTCTCGAGCAATCAGTTCAAATCTTCGAACTCTGCGAAGATAGACATGGCCTCCCATTTCCAGGCCTTGGTAACACTTTCCCTAGCGACACAATACTCGTTCCCCACACCGGACTTATACGTCTCAAGCCACTCAGCCGGCCCAGGGAACGCGCCCTGCTTATCGCTCGACTGAACTTCCACGCCCCCAAGCTTGTCGCTGCACTCAAGAGTATTGCTGATATTAACTTTCGTCTAGAAACTGGTGTATGGCAAAAAGCCGATGATGTTCTTATCGACGACCATATTCGCGACTACGGCTGGTCGTTACTTTTACTGAAGAAAATTTTGTATGCTAAATTACTATCCGGCGGACTGCCAGCCCTCACGAAATTCGTCAGGCGCACGACAGAAAGCCACCCGCGCCGCTTTTGGGGCGTATACTGCAAGTTTCTATATGATTTGATAGATCCGACATTTAATCCGTGCGTTTCGATACGATACTGGCATGACCTGTTTAAACCCGGGTCTATTAAAGACGAGTGGTACAAAGTATTACTGCGTCAAGCGATCCTTGGCGCAAACACTCATGCAGTCGACGACGCCACAGCATGTCTTCGGTTTAGCACCGCTTCACTCGTCGATTCCGCAATTTATGTTTGGCAGACATCGAACATCGACGAATTCGAATGCCAAACAATCGTTCTCGACGAACGTATCACGCACCTTCTTTCCCACCGCTTTACGCGCGCAACAATTCACCCCTGCGCTGCCTATCTAGATCACAACAGCAAACTCAATGACCTCGAAGTATATAGGATGCATTTTATTTTTTCGGATTTTTTAACGTCGTCGAGTATCCGCACATCGATTAACTACCTCTTTCTTCAAGAGCGTGGCTACAATCACGATCAATGGGCAAAACGAATAAGAGCCTTACTTGATGACCCAGATATAACACCTCAGGATATCCAAAAGCTCTCGAGCGAGCAAAGTCTGTGGCACCGATCCAGCATATCGCCTGACGTTCAAGCCGGAGAAAACTCGCTAATTTCTGCCAGTTTGCTCACGACGAGTTTAGACCAGAACATAAACGCCGTGTCGCGCGATAGGAGAATGCTAGCGAACACCCTCGCAGGCATGGAAGGGCTGCAGGATTTCATCTCAGATCAAGCCCTCTCAACATTGTCGCAGGAAGCAGTTGAGGGCGGAAAAGACCTTCTTGTTTTCGTCGCACAAGACATCATTTTCCGGCGTCATCGCAGCCGCGACAACGATCTAGAGCGACGGCTGACGCTAATGTCTATTATACATAGTTCGGGATTTTCAAATGTGGAAGACTTCATTCAGTATATATCTGACGGTAACAGTGCAACTGCTCAACATATCGCAACATTGTCGACTCGTAGCTTCTTGGAACGACTATTCCTGCTGATGTCCTCAACAAAGGACGTTCTCATATCGCGTATAAAAATATGTCGATGGCTTATAGCCACAAACTCAGATCTATACGAATCGTTAAACGATGAGATTTCTTCCCTCTCCCGAGAACTCGAAACTCTCGATATTAGAACCGATCTAGACAGCACGCGGATCCACGTGGACGAAGAATCGCTGAGAGAGTGGTTCGACGAGACACAAAAAAATGCCGTAAGCCGTTACACGCAAACCGTTTTAGCCGAAGGCCCAGGTCGAACTGAATTTTCTCTACTTCGTTACCTAAACAGAAGTGAACAAGCAGCCGCTGAAGATGACGTAATGGCGCCATCTGAAGTTGGATCTGAGCACCTCCTGTTGAGCATTTTATCCGAGACGCTTATCGCATTCGCCCGCGACAAAAGCTTTGGTCTTGATGCTTACTTAAGCAGGCGGATTCGACACGGAACGCTTAGCGGCTCGGTGATGACGCCGCTAACGAGGGTAGCAAATCGTCTGCAGGAAGTAGAAGAGCGTGATGAAAAAGTCGCGGACTTTGCGCAGAAGGTCGAAGAGTGGCGCAAGGAAACTGCTGCTGAATTGGATGATGCGAGACGCAATGTAATTCAATTGAATCACGTAAACCCCGAGAGAGGCCTGATACGCGCTGATTGGGGTCGTGTTGCGAGTGTTGCGCACTTAGACGCGGCCATGTTTCAGATACGAGATCGAGTTTACACGAGCAAGGGTGGCTATGATCTATTTCCCGACCTTTACGCGTTGTGCTGGGATTGTACCGAGGCCGACTTAGCGCTCCTCCGTATGTATCTTCTCAGGACACTGTTGCCGAAAATCAATAATGGCCTTGTCGACTTGTGGAACGCATGTGATCCAAGAACGCAGGCTCATGTCTACCCAGTCGTATCGGAGCTTGTTGCTACGAGCCGTCAAAAAATTCACGAAGTGTGCGGATGGTTTATTCGGCCGGTTTTTCGCCGGGACAGTTATAGCTTGCGGATGCTTGTCACTTCGACGCTTTCTATCGTTCGTGAATTGGACCCTGACTATAAGTTCGCCGAGGACGTTCGGGTAGACGAAGCGCTATTGCTAAATCGAGCTAGTTTTGATGCATTTGGCGATATTTTGTTCGTAATAATCGGCAATGCTGCAAAGTACGGATCTAAAGGCGGAAAAATTCTGGTTCAAGCGGAATCGGGCGAGGACGGGGCATCTGAAACTGTCATTGTCGTATCAATACACTCTGAGGTTGACACGCTTGCTACATTTGAACACGCGAAGCTCAGAATTGAAAGCGCGCTGTCGCCAATCCAAGAAGAGATCGATTCTGCTGCTGTACAAGAGGGTTTCACGGGGCTTCGAAAGGCGGTCGGCATAATGCGAAACATTCGGTCCGAAAGCGCCGCTCTCATATTTTATGCTCACGAGAGTGAGTTGCGTATCGAATTCAACATCTACTTGCCTGCGTCGATACTAACCTTAAGAGGACGATAGTGGCTGATATATTATTGGTTGAAGATGACGATTATAAGCTGAACGATATCCAGAAGGTAATTGATCTACGATGCCGCCGGAGTGTAGAACGAGCCGCCTCTGTCACTGCAGCATTGCGAGCCGTGTCGTTGCGGGATTATGAACTGGTAGTACTCGACATGTCGTTGCCCACGTTTGATATCTCCGGACCGGGAGGTGGTGGTTCGCCTCAAGGGCAAGGTGGCATCGAAGTTCTACGGTTAGCTGGGCGGCTGCGTAACAAATCAAGGTTCGTGATCGTCACTCAGTACCCTGACATTGAGATCAATGGATATGATATTTCGCTCTCCGATTCAGGCGCTATTCTTTCAGAAAAATTTGGCTTGAATATTGTAGATTGCATTCTATATGAGTTCGACAAACCAGACTGGCAAATCCCATTTATCGATATAGTGCAGAGAATTGGTCTGAAATGAGAATATTAATAGTAGAAGACGATCCTGTGAAGAGAAATGCAATATCTAATTTTCTCCGTTCACAGGATTTCGATGAACTGCTGACGATCTGCGAATCGGAAAGCGTATCTGATGCTATTAGAATTGGAATGACCGGGTGCTTTGACTTAATCATATTAGACCTTATGGTTCCCTATTTGAGTGGTGGAGCGCCAGATAGTCGGTCCGGGTTTGAGATTCTTGTGCAGTTGAGAGCTGGAGGGCCAAACCGGTTCACCAAAGTGATATGTTTGTCAGCATACCCCGATGAAGTGGCATCCTATCGTAATAGATTCGATGAATGGGCCGTCATAATTACTGAGTTTGATGGGGGAAGCACGTGGAAAAACGCACTTAACAACGTTATACAACAACAGCGGGCGGGCCTGAGGTCTATTCCTGCGACGGAATACCTTATTGTCTGCGCGCTTGATGAGGAACGCGCGGGTTTTGATGGTACTAGTCTAAAGCATATATCGGATGTTAGTATTGATGGATTGAACCTTCGATTTGTAACATCTGATGCGTTTGGGGTGGGCGCTATTCTGCGTCTTAGCCAAATGGGACTTGTGACGGCCACACTTGAATCTGGACGCGCGATTGAGCTCCTCAAGCCGAAAGTGTGCTGCATGAGCGGTATTTGCGCAGGCTTCCGGGAAAACGTGGAGTTGGGGCAAGTAGTTGCTGCGTCGCTCGCTTGGGATTATCAAGCGGGAAAATGGTCGAACGACTCCTTTGAAATCTCACCGTTGCAGATACCGATTCCGTCGAAGACCCGGGGTATCATTGATCACATTTTCGACGACGCCGAACTCATATCGAATGTTGAGGCGAGGATCGGTCGACATTTAACTAGACCCTCGACTTTACACAAGCCGATCATTGCACCGATGGCGACGGGATCCGCAGTTGTTGCCGACGAACGCCGCCTCTCACATATAATAAATCAGCATCGGAAAGTAGCGGCATTAGATATGGAAACTTATGGCGTCTTTTATGCTGCCCATAGTTCCACTTTTCCGATTCGACATTTCTTTTCCGTAAAGACCGTTGTCGATTTGGCTGATGCCAGCAAAAGCGACGATATACATATCTATGGCTGTGTGGTCTCAGCTGATATCGCGGTTCGTGTCGTCGCCCGGCTTTTAGAGCGCGTTAACGGAAGCGTCTAGACTGGGTAGCTGCTTCCATATAGGTCGAATCATGGTTCGGAAAGCTGACCTAGTGTTCTTGAGCTGTCCCTACCGTGACCAGGGGCCCATTTTCCGGACCGACTTTACCCGTTCCCCACCCCCGTCTCCTCATAAACCTCCCCCAGCCCCAATTCGCAGCCGATCTCCGGCAGGCCGATCGTCGCGGCCAGCCCCTCGACGATCTCCGAGCGCCAGCTTGCGGCGCCCTCGCCGGTCCGGCGCCAGACGATCACCTCGGCCGTCTCGGAGGCGACGAGCAGGACGACGCGGACGCTGGCGTTGGTCTTGTATTCCTCCACCTTGCGGAACCGCTCGAATGTGATGGTCGAGGGCGACAGCACCTCGATCAGGACGCAGGGTTCGCCGGCCTCCCTCGCTCTGCCCGGCCCGCTTTTGCAGCCGACGGTCACATCCGGCCGCCGCAGGTTGCCGTCCCTGTCTTGACCGGACAGGTCGTCCACATGCGGCTGCCAGGGCTTGCCGCGAAGCTTCTCCCGCAAGCGACCGAGGAGGTTGAACCTGACGATGTCATGCCGCCGGCTGGCACCGGTCATCGCCTTGGCGGGCAGCACCGGCACCCCGTCGACGAGCTCGTAGTTCCGGTCCTGCTCGGCCTGCCAGACGAAAAACTCGTCCGGCGTCATGCGTTTGATGGTCTGGGCTTCATGCATCGCCATCGCCTCCGTTCGCCATGATCATAGCGCGGCCGCGGCCGTCCCGCGAGCCGCGATGTTCTCACCCGGCCCTCCTCGTTTCATCTTTGTTCATGTTTCGTCTGTCCAATCGCCAGCGATTCGGATAAGAGAAAGTTTGAACAAAATGTTAATGGAGACCCCCATCCGCATCATCGGCATCGATCCCGGGCTGCGCCGCACCGGCTGGGGCATCGTCGAGACGATCGGCAATTCGCTGCGCTTCGTCGCCTCGGGCACCATCACCTCCGATGCAAAGTACGACCTCGCCTCGCGTCTCTGCCAGCTGCATGAGGGGCTGACCGGCATCGTCCATGCCCACAAGCCCGACGAGGCCGCCGTCGAGCAGACCTTCGTCAACAAGGACGCCGTCGCCACGCTGAAGCTCGGCCAGGCCCGCGGCATCGCCCTCCTGGTGCCGGCGCTGGCGGGTCTCCCCGTCGCCGAATATGCGCCCAATGCCGTGAAGAAGGCCGTCATCGGCGTCGGCCATGGCGAGAAGAAGCAGATCCACATGATGGTCAAGGTGCTGATGCCGAAGGCGACCTTCGACACGGACGACGCCGCCGACGCGCTCGCCATCGCCATCTGCCACACCCATCACCGCCAGTCGGCCCAGGCACGCGCCGCCTTCGCCGGGCGCTGAGGCGGCGCGGCGAACGCCGAACTTGCGCCGACCCGGCCCCTGCGCCCGAAATCTCTCCCCCCGCGCGCAATCGAACGCTTCCAAGACGCGTTAACTCTCTTTATATCGCGGACCATGAGCACCATGCCCGCGAACACTCCGCTGTCCCACATCCGCAACTTCTCGATCGTCGCGCATATCGACCACGGGAAGTCGACCCTTGCCGATCGCCTGATCCAGAACACGGGCGGCCTCGAGCTGCGCGACATGAAGGAACAGGTGCTCGATTCGATGGATATCGAGCGCGAGCGCGGCATCACCATCAAGGCGCAGACCGTGCGCCTGCACTACACCGCCAAGAACGGCGAGACCTACGTCCTCAACCTCATCGACACGCCCGGCCATGTCGACTTCGCCTATGAGGTGTCGCGCTCGCTGTCGGCCTGCGAGGGCGCCCTCCTGGTGGTCGACGCGGCGCAAGGCGTCGAGGCGCAGACGCTCGCCAATGTCTATCTCGCCCTCGACAACAATCTCGAAATCGTCCCGGTCCTCAACAAGATCGACCTGCCCGCCGCCGAGCCCGATAAGGTGAAGGAGCAGATCGAGGAGGTGATCGGCCTCGATGCCTCCGAGGCGGTGATGATCTCGGCGAAGTCCGGCCTCGGCATCGAGGACGTCTTGGAGGCGATCGTCCACCGCCTGCCGCCGCCGAAGGAGGGCGACCGCAAGGCGCCGCTCAAGGCGATGCTGGTCGATTCCTGGTATGACGCCTATCTCGGCGTCATCGTCCTCGTGCGCATCATCGATGGCGAATTGAAGAAGGGCCAGACCATCCGCATGATGGGCACCGACGCCAAATATCCGGTCGACCGGGTCGGCGTCTTCACCCCCAAGATGGTCCAGGTCGATGCCCTCGGCCCCGGCGAGCTCGGCTTCATCACCGCGTCGATCAAGGAGGTCGCCGATACGCGTGTCGGCGACACCATCACCGAGGACAAGCGCCCGACCACCACGATGCTGCCGGGCTTCAAGCCGGCGCAGCCCGTCGTCTTCTGCGGCCTCTTCCCGGTCGACGCCGCCGACTTCGACGACTTGCGCGCCGCCATGGGCCGGCTCAGGCTCAACGACGCCAGCTTCTCCTTCGAGATGGAATCCAGTGCCGCCTTGGGTTTCGGCTTCCGCTGCGGCTTCCTCGGCCTCCTGCACCTCGAGATCATCCAGGAGCGCCTCTCCCGCGAGTTCGACCTCGACCTGATCGCGACCGCCCCCTCGGTGGTCTACAAGATCCATATGACCGACGGCTCGGACATCGAGCTGCACAACCCCGCCGACATGCCCGACGTCGTGCGGATCGACCACATCCAGGAGCCCTGGATCAAGGCGACGATCCTCACCCCCGACGACTATCTCGGCAACATCCTGACGCTCTGCCAGGAGCGTCGCGGCATCCAGCTCGACCTCTCCTATGTCGGCAAGCGGGCGATGGTCGCCTACGAACTGCCGCTGAACGAGGTGGTCTTCGACTTCTACGACCGGCTGAAGTCGATCTCGAAGGGCTATGCCAGCTTCGACTACCAGATGACCGAATATCGCGAGGGCGACCTCGTGAAGCTCTCCGTCCTCGTCAATGCCGAGCCGGTCGACGCGCTCTCCATGCTGGTCCACCGCACCCAGGCCGACAGGCGGGGCAGAGCGATGTGCGAGAAGCTGAAGGAGCTGATCCCCAACCACCTCTTCAAGATCCCGATCCAGGCGGCGATCGGCGGCAAGGTCATCGCCCGCGAGACGATCTCGGCGCTCAGGAAGGACGTCACCGCCAAATGCTACGGCGGCGACGCCACCCGAAAGCGCAAGCTCCTCGAAAAGCAGAAAGAGGGCAAGAAGCGCATGCGCCAATTCGGCAAGGTGGAAATTCCGCAGGAGGCGTTCATCGCCGCGCTGAAGATGGATGGTTGAGCGGGGCGCTACCCTTCCCCTCAAGACGTCCGCGACTTGCCGCAGCCTGCCTCTTCCCTCATCCTGAGCCTGTCGAAGGACGAGGGAAGAGGCACTCCCGGCGCCCTTCGCCCCTCGCCCTTCGACAGGCTCAGGATGAGGGGCTACTGCGACGCCCCGTGAAAGCCCGGCTGCGAAGCCCCCTCCTTATGGACCTGTACCCAATTCAACGAACCAGAACGACGTCCGCGACTTGCCGCGACCTGCCTCTTCCCTCATCCTGAGCTTGTCGAAGGACGAGGGAAGAGGCACCCTCCTCGCCCCTCGCCCCTCGCCCTTCGCCCCTCGCCCTTCGACAGGCTCAGGATGAGGGGCTACTGCGACGCCGCGTGAAAGCCCGGCTGCGAAAGCTCTCTCCTGACGGACCGGTACCCAATTCAACGAACCAGAACGGCGACCGCGACTTGCCGCGACCTGCCTGTTCCCTCATCCTGAGCTTGTCGAAGGACGAGGGAGCAGGCACTCCCGGCGCCCTTCGCCCCTCGCCCTTCGACAGGCTCAGGATGAGGGGCTACTGCGACGCCCCGTGAAAGCCCGGCTGCGAAAGCCCCCTCCTGACGGACCGGTACCCAATTCAACGAACCAGAACGACGTCCGCGACTTGCCGCGACCTGCCTGTTCCCTCATCCTGAGCTTGTCGAAGGACGAGGGGGCAGGCACTCCCGGCGCCCTTCGCCCCTCGCCCTTCGACAGGTTCAGGATGAGGGGCTACTGCGACGCCGCGTGAAAGCCCGGCTGCGAAAGCCCCATCCTGACGGACCGCTGCCCAGTTCGACGAACCAGAACGACGACCGCGACTTGCCGCCGCCTGCCTCTTCCCTCATCCTGAGCCTGTCGAAGGACGAGGGAAGAGGCAATGCTCGACGCCACCGTCTACATCCTGCGCTGCGCCGATGGCTCCTACTACACCGGCCTGACCAAACAGCCGATCGAATCCCGGTTATGGGAACACAACGAAGGCGTTTGCGAGGGCTACACGAAGAAGCGCCGCCCCGTCGAACTCGTCTTTACGGAATCCTATGACCGCATGCTCGACGCGATCGCCCGCGAAAAGCAGATCAAGGGCTGGTCCCGCGCCAAAAAGGAGGCGCTGATCGCGCGCGCGTATCATCGCCTCCCGGACCTCTCCCGCAACCAGAGCGGAGACGATACCAGGCGATGGCTGAACCGTGGCGACTGACCCGCCCGATAAGGCCCTCGACGCGACTGCTGCCGTCGGTATCGTCTTATTGCCGGATCCGGCGCAGCCGCCTTTGCTGAGTGCGATGCCACTGTCTTTGCCGAGTGCGGCGCCACCGCCTTTGTCCTCGCAGGATGGGGAGCGACCGCCCTCTTCCCTCATCCTGAGCCTGTCGAAGGACGAGGGAAGAGGGCAGCCATGATCGACACGACCTACGATCCCGATGCCGACGCCGTCTACTTCCGCATCGGACGGGGCAAGATCCTGGAATCCGAGGAAACGGGCCCTTTCATCACCGACTTCGACGCCGAGGGCCGCGTCATCGGCATCGAGGTCCTCTCCGCCAGCAAGGTCCTCGCCCCCGGCGACTGGCAGACGGCGCGGCTTCCGCGCAGGCGGGATGTCGATGCGGCGGAGTGATCCAGAGAGGCCCCCGATGGCGACGATGAAGCTCGCCTTCTCCGCGATCAGCCCGGCATCTCCCAACCCACGCTCACGCCCGGGCCGTCTCCTGTTCCTTCTTGGCCGGCGCCCGCGTCGCAAGAGCGAAGGGCCGGATCAGGATCTCTGCCGGAATCTGCAATTCCGCATGCAACCGGTTCGCCACCGCCATCGTCAGCCCCCGCTTGCGGTTGAGGAATTCCGACAGACGCGACTTCGAACCGAACAGCGGCGCCAAATCCTCGCGTGAGATCTGGCGATCGGCCATCACGACCTTGACGGCGTCCACGGCATCCGGTGCCTCGATGGGCCAGACCTTCGCTTCATAGGCTTCGATCAGGGACGACAGAACGTCGAACCGGCCCGCCTCCGGGGTTCCCCGCTCGGGCTCGTCGCGGAAATAGTGCTCGATCTCGGCCAGGGCCCAGTCGTAGTCGGCCTCGCCGCGGATTGGTCGAATATCCATCAGACGGTCTCCGGATTGATGCGGTCATATTCGGCATGGGCTCCGACGAATTTCACCAGAACCCGGCGAAACCTGTAGGAGACGTGGACGATCAGGCGGAACTTGTTGCCTCCGATGTCGAAGATGACCCGACGCCGAGAGCCGTGTCATCGGGAACGTCGCCGGATCGATCTCCAAAAGCATCCTTTTGTCACCATTTAGGATCTTTATTTGCAACTATCGACCCATACGCGGCAGTATGCCTTCTTCCGCAACACCTCTGATCATGATCTACGCCGTGGTAAAGCCGACACTCCGATCGTAGCAGACGTTTTCACCGTGTCACCGACAACGCCAGCACGCGCCTCGGCATACGGGCGAGCGCCCTCTCCCCCCATTGTGGGGGAGAAAGCGATTTCATCGGCTTAGACGCGGAGCGGCTAAACGATAGAAATCGCAAGAGAGGGGTTTCACCGTTTCCGCCCATGCAACGCGGCATCGCCGATGCGCCCCTTCGTCCCGCTCGCGGCGAACGGGGATACCCCTCTCTTGCGATTTCACTCACTTGGCTTCGCCAAGATGATGAAATTGCTCATCCTCCCATGAGGGGGAGAGAGGGCGCGCGTCCTGCCAGGCAAAAAAGATATCTTCCCCCTCCCGCCCCTCGCCTATCATCGCCTCACCGCCGGCCCACGGAACGGGCACGAATGATCACCGGGATCGTTCGG
>NZ_AQQS01000035.1 GCF_002088275.1 Aurantimonas sp. 22II-16-19i | reverse complement strand
GAGATCGCGGTAGAAGATGTCGGTGCCGTCCTGGGTCTTGACGAAGGGCATTGTGATTTCTCCTTTGTGGTCGGCTCTGGCGGTCGCCGCATGGCTGCGCCAGGAAGGCCGAGGGGCCCGCCATTGCCGATCCGGCAAGGAGCCAGACCCGGCGTGTCGGGTGAATGCCGGCAGGCGATCGGTCCCGCTCGGCGATGCGGGGTGGCGTTTGCGGATGCGTCGCCGCATCCGCGTCAGGATGATACCGGTCGAACGTCCGCGAACGGATGACGCTCAGACCGCCCAGCATGCGCAGCCGAGAGCGCCCCAGAAGCTCTTCAGATCCGAGATCGGCAGTTTCGACGACCAGCCGGTCGCATGGTCGTGGCCGTGGACGCCGCAACTGTTCGCGCAGCCGCAGGCGGCCGCCATCCTGCGGGCCAGCGCCGGGGCTCCGGCACCGTCGGGCTCGCCCCAGGCGGCATAGCCGCCGAAGGAGCGGACCGGCGACCAGTCGGGCATCGCCGGCGGCGGCGCGGCCTCGTCGAATCTGGCGAAGTCGCCGGCGCCCCAGACGACCTTGCCGCCGACCATGGTGAGGGCGGCCGTGATGTCCGAAATCTCGCTCTCGGCGCAGGCGAAGAAGTCCTTGTCCGGCACCACCAGATCGGCGAACTCGCCGACTGCGACATGGCCCTTCTTGCCCTCCTCGTTGGAGAACCAGGTGACGTTCTCGGTCCACATCCGCAGCGCCGTCTCGCGGTCGAGGCAATTGTGCTGGGGGGTGATCCTCAGGCCGCCAACGGTGCGGCCGGTGATCATCCAGGCGAGCGAGACCCACGGATTGTAGGAGGCCACCCGGGTGGCGTCGGTGCCGGCGGAGGTCTTCACGCCCTTTTCCAGCATGCGTGCGATCGGCGGGGTCGCTTCCGCCGCGCCCATCCCGTAGCGCTCGACGAAATACTCGCCCTGATAGGCCATGCGGTGCTGCACGGCGATGCCGCCGCCGAGCGCCGCGATGCGGTCGATCGAGCGCTCGGAGATCGTCTCGGCATGGTCGAAGAACCAGTTGAGGCCTTCGAGCGGGATGTCCTGATTGACCTTCTCGAAGACGTCGAGCGCCCGCGAAATCGTCTCGTCATAGGTGGCGTGCAGCCGCCAGGGCCAGCGGTTTTCGGCGAGGATGCGGACGACGTCGTCGAGCTCGCCCTCCATCTCCGGCCCCATGTCCGGCCGCGGCTGGCGGAAATCCTCGAAGTCGGCGGCGGAAAAGACCAGCATCTCGCCGGCGCCGTTGTGGCGGAAATAGTCGTCGCCCTGCTTGTAGGTCGAGGTCTTCGTCCAGTTGAGGAAGTCCTCCTTCTCCTCTTTCGGCTTCTGGGTGAAGAGGTTGTAGGCGAGGCGGATGGTCAGCTGCTGGGCGTCGTGCAGCTTCGCGATGACGGCATAGTCGTCGGGATAGTTCTGGAAGCCGCCGCCGGCATCGATGGCGCCGGTGACGCCGAGCCGGTTGAGCTCGCGCATGAAATGGCGGGTGGAATTCAGCTGGTAGTCGAAAGGCAGCTTCGGCCCCTTGGCCAGCGTGGCGTAGAGGATGCCGGCATTGGGCTTCGCCAGGAGAAGACCGGTCGGGTTGCCGTTCGCGTCGCGGGTGATCTCGCCGCCGGGCGGGTTCGGCGTGTCCTTCGCATAGCCGACGGCCCTGAGGGCCGCGCCGTTGAGGATCGCCCGGTCGTAGAGATGCAGCAGGAACACCGGCGTGTCGGGGGCGACGGCGTTGAGCTCCTCGATGGTCGGCAGGCGCTTTTCCGCGAACTGGTGCTCGGTGAAGCCGCCGACGACCCGCACCCATTGCGGCGCCGGGGTGACGTCGACCTGGCGCTTCAGCATCGCCATCGCGTCGGCGAGGCTGCGCACCCCGTCCCAGCGCAGCTCCATGTTGAAGTTGAGCCCGCCGCGGATGATGTGGAGATGATTGTCGATCAGGCCGGGCAGGACGCGCTTGCCCAACAGGTCGATGATCGTCGTCGACGGGCCGGCGAGGGGCATGATGTCCCGTCCATGGCCGACCGCGGTGAAGATCCCGTCCTTGATCGCGATGGCGTCGGCCGTCGGATTGCCGCGGTCGAGGGTCGTCACGAGACCCGAATGGAGGATCAGGTCGGGGGCGGAGCGGTCCGTCGCGGATGGCAGGCTCATCGTCTTTCAAGTCCTTTTTCGGGGCCGGCCGTCGCGATCCTCCGCTTGGTCCCTTAGCGGGGCCGCGGGCGATCGGCAGCCTCAGGAAGCGTCGGATGCCGAATGCCGGGTCGGCGCAGGCCCGGCCGCCGCCGCATCGCCGCCGCGCGGCAGATGGCCGAACACATGCGGCTTCACATGTTCGCGCAGCCAGCTGGTCGCGGTCGGTCCGTCGGCCAACAGGCTCCTGACGAGAGGCGGGATCTGTTCGCCGACCAGGATCCCGAGAAGGCCGACCAGAGCGACGACGGGCGGGGCGGGCGAGCGCACGTTGATCAGGGCGTAGATGATGCCGACGAGGAGCCCGGCACCGAGCGAGAGGAGATAGATCTTCATGCAGCTCTCCGTCGCAGAAGAAGGAGGGGGCGCCGGTTCGTGGCAGATCCGGCGCCGCGATCGTTCAGCCCTCGTGGGCGTTGAACATCTGTTTCGCGTAGGTGATGCCGAGGCCGTAGGCGCCGCCGAGCTTGCGGGCGATGCCGGTGGTCATGTCGTAGGTCTCGGTGCGTGCCCAGTCGCGCTGGAGTTCCAGCAGATATTGCAGCGAGGTCATCGGCGAGGCGCCGGCCTGGACCATGCGGTCCATCGCCCGTTCGTGAGCCTCGGCGGACACGTCGCCGCAGGCATCGGCGATGACATAGACCTCGTAGCCCTGTTCGATGGCCGAGAGCGCCGGGCCGACGATGCAGACCGACGTCCAGAGGCCGCAGAGGACGAGGCGATCCTTCCCCATCGCGCTGATCGCTGCCACGGTGGCTGCATCTTCCCACGTGTTCATCGAGGTGCGGTCGTAGAGCTGCGTTTCGGGAAACACGTCGGTGATCTCGGAAAACATCGGGCCGGAGAAGCTCTTTTCGGCGACGGTCGTCAGCACGGTCGAAACTTCGAAACCCCTGGCGGCACTGGCCACGAGGGCAGCGTTGTTGCGAAGCGTGATCGCGTCGATCGACTTGGTGGCGAATGCCATCTGCGACTGGAAGTCGATCATCACCAGCGTGTGGTCGGTGGGGGTGACGAGCTTGGAGCCCGGGATCGGCGTGGCGGCGATGGGCATGGTCCAGAGTTCCTCTAGCCGGTTCAAAGGGAGTGGTTCGCGTCATCCTTCGGCGATCGCGTCGGCACGATCTTGTCGCCTCCTGGCCGATTTGGACGGATGGGCGGTCGATCGCCGCGCGGCGGGGCGCCGCCGCCGCATGATCGTCAGGCCGCCTGCCGGCAAACCGAGCGCCTTCGCCAGTTCGAGGGCGTCGTTGCGAAGTGACGGCGGAAGAGGCGGGAGAGATGGGCCTGATCTGACAGGCCGCACATCAGCGCGATCTGGCTGAGAGGTTCGTCCGTCGAGGCCATCAGCAACTGGGCATGCTCGATCCGCCGGCGCATCACGAAGCTGTGCGGCGTCTCGCCGAAATGCGCCCGGAAGGCCCGGCAGAAGTGGCTCGCACACAAGGAGACGAGCGCGGCGAGGTCGGCGACGCGGATCGGTGCCTCGATGTTCTCGCCGATGTAGCGTTCGACGCGGTTTGCCTGCCAGGGGGCGAGGCCGCCGATGCGTGGCCCGGCTCCGGCGTCGCGCTGCCGGTCTTCCTGCTTGCCGGGCCCGAGCGACGCGGTGGCGGCGAAGGAGGTGAGACGATCCAGCGATCTGAGCGCCAGGATCTCGCCATCGGGAATATGCCGCCTGACCTCCGCGACAAGACCCTGAAGGACGTCGGGAGGTAGATCCCATGCCGCACTCGTTGCAGTTCGCGAAAGCGGCGAGCCATTGAGAGCGATGGCCGATGTCATCCGAGGTATCCTTTTCCGATCAAGGCTTCGGAAGGGATAGGCCAGTCGCACCCGCGGCCCAATTATACGCAGGGGTTAGTGGCGGAAGACGCTGGGGGGTGTCGGGGGCGGCTGGAGCCCCTTGCCGCCGGGACGCGTGCAAGGAATTCGAGCTGCGAGCTTTCTGCTGCTCAGGCAACGGATCCGTTCCGGGCCTTCGAAATGTTCCAGCACTGATCCTCATAGACAAGACATGGAACCTGCGAGATGGCCAAGCTGGCGGCTCATACGGTCTGAGGAATTGGGCGACCCAGGGGAGAGGACGGGAGCCGCCGGCGCTTCGGGCCGAGCCTTCACTCCGGAGCGTGGTGCCATGGACGAGCGAAGAAGAGCCGAGAACGAAACCTTGAAAGAGGGGCTGGTCTTCGTCATCGATGACGATCAGGATGTCCGGACGGCCCTCGGCTCGCTCTTGCGGGCCGTGGGATACGACGTAAGCACCCGGTGCGGCGTCGAAGGTTTCGCCGAGAGTGGCCTGCCGGAGCGGCCGTGTTGCCTGCTTCTCGACATTCATCTTCGCGGCGCCAGCGGGCTCGACTTTCAACGATCCCTCGCCGAGCGCCGGGTCGCCATTCCCGTCGTGCTCCTGACCGGCGCGGGAACGATCCCGATGAGCGTGCGCGGCATGAAGGCCGGCGCGATCGACTTCCTGTCGAAGCCGTTGCGGGTCGAGGCCGTCCTCGGCGCCGTCGCCGAGGCGCTCGACATCGATCGCCGGCGCCGCGAAGGTCGCTCCTTCGAGCGGGAGGTGCGCGATGGCTTCGGCACGCTCTCGCCGCGGGAAAGGGAGGTGATGGGGTTCGTCGCGGCCGGCCTGATGAACAAGCAGATCGCCGGACAGCTCGGCCTCAGCGAGATCACCGTGAAGATCCATCGCGGTAACGTCATGCGCAAGATGCGGGCCCAGTCGCTGCCCGATCTTGTCCTGATGGCCGAACTCCTGGACGTGCGCGCCGCGACCGGGCGTTTCGGCTCGAAATGTGGCGATCTGCGGGAGGCGTTCGAGCCGAACATGCTGCCCCGGCGGACGTTGGGCTGATGAGCGGCGAACAACCTGCGGGAAGACCGCTGATCTGCCTCGTCGACGACGAGGTCGGCGTTCTCGCCGCAGTCTCGGCGGCGATCCGCAGTCGCGGCGACTACGACGTCCAGGGCTTCGACCGTGCGGCCGCCTTTCTCGCCTTCGTCCGGGCGCCGGCGACCAACTGCCTGGTGACGGACTACAAGATGCCGGCGCTGAGCGGTCTTCAGCTTGTCCGGGAGGTGCGGCGGCGGCAGTGGACGTTTCCCGTCGTCGTCAGCAGCGGCCTCGCCGGCGACATCCGGCGCGGCTTTGCGGGGTTGAACGTCGCCGCATTCATCGAGAAGAACGCCGGGTCCGACCTCCTGATCGCGACGGTCTTCCAGCTTCTCCAGCCGTTGCCGTGACGGTCACGATCGGACGCTCGCCCGGTAGCGGCGTGGCGTCGTTTCGAGGGCGGCTCTGAATGCATGGGTGAAATCGCACTGGTCGGCGAAAGCCGCAATGACCTGAGCCGTCTTGAGCGATGCCGTCGCCTGACTCCGGAAGCTTCGCAACGTGAATCGGCGCGCGATCCCTCCGCCATGAGCCGGTCCTGCGTCTGTGGGATCAGTCATCGCTCGCGCCTGAATGCCGCTGGAATCATGCCGACCTCAGCCGAAAACACCCGGGTGAAGTGGCTGTGATCGGCAAAGCCGCAGCGGAAGGCGATCTCCTTCAGGGGCAGGGTCGTCCGGAACAGCATCTGCTTGGCCGCTTCGATGCGTGCCCGTCGCAGCCACCGCGCCGGCGTCAGGCCCGTCGTGCGGCGGAAGTCGCCGGCAAACCGCAGGACCGGCAGACCGCACAGCCGGGCAAGGTCCTCAAGCGCGGGCTCGCCGCGAAGATCATCCGTCAGGCGCTCGGTGACGAGCCGCTGCTGCCATGGCGCGAGGCGGCGCTCCGAGGCGAGCCTGGCCGCGGGAGCGGCATAGCGGTCGGACAGATGAGCCAGCATGGCGCAGACGATCTGGTCGAAGAACAGGCGCTCGGGTCTTGAGAAGGCCTCCGGGGCTCGCTCCAGCACCGGCAGCAGAGCCTCGGCGAGATGGCGCATCGTCGTGTCGATCTCGCCCTTGCGGCAGCGAAGAAGCCCCGGATCCTTCCGGTGTTGCGCATCGGCGAAGGCCCGCAGGGCAGCGTCCGGCACCTCGAGATGGAAGCAATCGAACGCCGCTGGAACGATGGCTTCGGGCTGCTCTTCCAGATGGATGATCTCGATCGAAGATTCGGGATAGGGCTCGTCGCTGTAGAGCTTTCCGAGCTTGAACAGGGATTGATGTGCGATCGGAGCGAATTGGACGCAGACGAAGCTCGTCTGTTCGACCGGCGGGATCGGTGTCGGGTCGGAACCGAGACCCGACCCCGCCACGCGCCGCGCCAGCAACGGTACGCCCCCGATCGCGACCTCATGCTCCCGCGAGGCGAGATATGGCGCCAGATTTTCACTCAGCCTCGACAAGAGCTTCACCGCCCGACAGTGTGATGGCACCGGCGGAATCTACGGCCGAGCGATCGGCCGAACCATTGTCCTCCTGGCTCCTGCGACTAGACCATCGGAGGGGGTGGTGACGCAGTCAGAGGCCCATCTCGACCGCGCGCCGGATGAGCGCGGCGAAACTGATCACCCCGAGCTTCTTCATGATCTGTCCCCGATGGGCCTTCACGGTTGCCTCGATGATGCCGAGCCGGGCGGCCGCTTCCCGGTTCGTCAGCCCGGATGCGACGAGGGTCAGGACCTCGCGCTCCCGCGGCGACAAGGCCTCGAAGGCCGATTGCTGCGATTTGGCGGCTGCTTCCAGCGCTCGGCGCTCGCGGTCCGTCGCAAGCGCCGAATGGATCGCGTCGATCAGTTCCTGGGGGCGCAGCGGCTTGGTGAGGAAGTCGGCTGCGCCGAGCTTCATCGCGCGCACGGCCATCGCCACGTCGGCATGCCCGCTGACGAAGACGATCGGCATGCGCGAGCCGCTTTCGACGAGGTCGGCCTGGAAGGCGAGACCGCTTAGACCGGCGAGCCGGACGTCGAGGATGAGGCAGCCGGGAGCATCGACGCGGCCGGACGCCAGGAAGGCTTCCACCGACGCGAATGTCTCCACCGTGAGATGAACCGACCGAAGCAGCCCTTCGAGGGCGAGGCGGACGTCGCGGTCGTCGTCGACGAGGAAGACGGTCTGGCGCTCCGCGGCGGAGCGATGTCCGCGCTCAAAGTTCATCGCGGCGCAGCGGAATAGCAAAGGCGAAGCGCGTGCCGGGCGCGCCGGGTTCGACCCAGATCCGGCCGCCATGGCCCTCGACGATCGAACGACTGATCGACAGGCCGAGCCCCATGCCGTCCGGCTTCGTCGTGAACATCGGCTCGAAGATCTCGTCCGGCCTGCTGCTGAGCCCGCTGCCGGTGTCGGAGACGGTGACGGTCAGCGCCTCTCCGTCGTTGGCCGCCGCGGTGATCTTGAGCCTTCGCTGCCGCCCCTCCACCTCCCGCATGGCGTCGATCGCATTGGCGATGAGGTTCGAGACGACCTGCTGCAACTGCACCCGGTCGCCGCTGACGGTCGGCAGCGAGGCGGAAAGGCCGAGGTCGAGCACGATCTCGCATTCGCGGATTTCGCTTCGCCTGAGCTCGATCACCTCGTGGATCAGCGCCTCGACGTCGACGTCGGAGATCTCCTGGCGTGAGCGGCCGACGAGCGTGCGGATGCTGCGGACCACGTTGCCGGCTCGGTGGCCGTTGTCGACGATCCGCTCGGCCGCCTGCCGCGCCTCGTCGAGATAGCGCAGGCACGTGTCGGCATTGGTGACGATGGCCGTCAGGGGCTGGTTCACCTCGTGGGCAATCATCGCGGCGAATTCGCCCAGCTGGGAAAGCCGCGAAACCAGCGTCAGCCGGGCCTCGGCCTGGCGCAGCGCCTGGTCCATCTCGCGCTTCTGACTGATGTCGCGAAAGACCAAGACGACGCCCGAGATTTCGCCGTCGTCGTCGATGATCGGCGATCCGCAATCGTCGATCGGGATCTCGCGTCCGTCCCTGGCGATGAGCACCGTATGGTTGGCGAGACCGACGATCGTGCCGAGCCGCAAGACCTTGGCGACCGGATCCTCCACCGTCTGGCGGGTGTCCTCGTTGACGATCCGGAACACCTCCTGGACCGGGACGCCCTTCGCCTCGGCCATGGTCCAGCCGGTGAGGGTCTCCGCGACCGGGTTCATGAAGGAGACGAGCGCCTTCGCGTCAGTTGCGATGACGCCGTCGCCGATGCTTGCGAGGGTCGTCGCGTAGCGCCGTTCGCTCTCGCGAAGCCGCCTCTCGGCCGCATGCTTGTAGAGCGCGATCTCGATCGCGGTGCGCAGCTGCTGATCGTCGAATGGCTTCATCAGATAGCCGAAGGGCTCGGCGTTGCCGGCGCGCCGGACCGTCTCGTCGTCGGCATAGGCGGTCAGGAAGATCACCGGCGCGGCGCAGGCCCTGCGAATCCGCTCGGCGGCCTCGATGCCGTCGATCTCGCCCTCGAGGCGAATGTCCATCAGGACGATGTCCGGCGTCTCGCCGAGGGCAATATCCACCGAAGCTTCGCCCGTCGTCGCCGCACCCAGCACCTCGTAGCCGATGCGCCGAAGTTGCTGCTGGATATCGCGCGAGACGATGCGGTCGTCCTCGACGACGAGGATCCGCGCCGGCGTCACCAAGCCGGAGCCCCGGTGCCGAAGCTGATCTCGAAGCGCGAACCTGGCATGGAAACGATCTCCAGCCGGCCCTTCAATTGATCGGAGAGGTCGCGGACCAGCTGCAGGCCGAGCGTATCGCCGGTTTCCCAGCCGTCTGGCAAGCCGATTCCGTCGTCGCCGACGACGAGCACGACGCGCCCCGAGGCCGCCCGGCGCAGCGAGACGTGGATGGTCCCCGTCGCGGGCGGGGGATAGGCATGTTTCAGCGCGTTAGAGACGAGTTCGTTGACGATCAGCCCCAAGCTCACGGCGCGGTCGAGGTCGAGGGCGATGTCCTCGACATCCACTTTGACGGAGATGCCGCTCGCCAGGCTCGCATAGGCCCGCTGGAGATGGGCGCACAGGGTCTGGATGTGGTCGGCCATGGTGATGCGCGCATAGCTGCCGGCGCGGTAGAGGTTTTCATGGACGAGGGCCATCGAACGGATGCGGTTGCGGCTTTCGGCGAAAAGCTCGGCGACGGCTGGATCGGCAATCCGCGAAGCCTGGAGATTGAGCAGGCTGTTGATCAGCTGAAGATTGTTCTTCACCCGGTGATGGACTTCCTTCAGGAGCGAATCCTTCTCCTCGAGGGCGGCGGATTCCAGCGACATCGCGGCCTGGGCGGCGAGGACACGCAGAACGGCGATCTGGCCGGAGGAAAATGCACTTGGCGTCGGGCTTTGCAGCAGGAGAAGTCCGATCGGCTTCCCCTGCCGTACCAGCGGAAGCGCCAGGATCGATCGGTCATGGTTTGCCCGCAGATAGGGATCCGCCGAATGGGCATGAGGCTGCGCGGCGTCGGCGATGACCAGCGGCGTCAGGGTTCTGAAGGCGTCGCGCACGAGCGAAAGAGGGGCATTGGCCGGATCGGCCGGTTTGCGATCGCAGCGCACGTCGATCGTTTCCGGGCCGGTGACGGCCTCGGCCTCGATCATCAGCTCGTCGCCTTTCGGCAGGATCAAAAGGCCGCGTTCGGCGCCGGCGTTCTCGAGGGCTATTTCCATGATGCGCCCGATGAGTTCGCCGATCTGCAGCTCGTTCGAGACCGCCTCGGAGGAACGGATCACCGAATGAAGGTCGTTCCGGTCGAGATCGCCTGGCGCCGACCAGCGCTCGGTCGGCACCCTCTCGCTCCGCAGTTCCGGCCGCAGCCTTTCGAGCTGGCGAAGCTTGGCGTGCGCGCCCCAGCGCCGATAGGCGTCGTAGCTTCGTTTCAGGTTGGCGGCCTCGAACGTCGCCAGGCCATGGCGGCGGCAGAAGCCCGCGGCCGCCTCGAGCGCCAACGCTTCGACATGCAGGAAGCCTTCGCGCTCTGCCGATGCGATCGCGGCTTCGTAACCCTTGATGGCCGCCATGTCGTGGCCCTCGATCCGCTCGATCTCGGCATGGACCAATGCGGCATGATGCAGGAAATTCTTCGGACAGTTGTCCGCCCAGGTCTGCAGCGTCCGGTGGTGCTTGCGCAACGCGGCGAGATGGCGTTCGCCCGCTCCGCCGGAAGCCGCGGCTTCATGGGCGCCGGCATGGGCAAGGGCGGCATAGAAGTGGTATTCGACCAGCTCGAAGTGGCCGCCGGTCGTCCATGTCAGGGGAGCCGCCTTGGCTTCGGCGGCGAGGGCCGCGGCGAAATCCCCCTCGAAGACGTGGGCCTGCATTTTTCGGATGAAGTACCAGCAGGCGGCGATCTTCAGCCCCGGGTTGCTTTCGAGACGGGCTTCGAAGGCGCCTTCATCCAGGTTGTCGTCGTCGAAGGTGCCCGGGCCACGGGTCACCCCCTGCAGCCGCCGCACCAGCATCAACTGGGTGGTGACGATGTCGACGATCAGGCCGAATTTGGCGCGCTCGACATGGGCGAGCCCCTTGGTGGCTTCGCGCTCGATGCGCGGCAGCGGTTCGCCCGAACCCAGATAGTTGCTGAGGAGCGTGCAGGTGCTGAAGCCGGTATAGGTCAGATCGCCGACCTCGGCGGCCAGATCGAAGGCGCGCCGCAGGATGTCCCGGCTCTCGCGCATCGGCTTGGAAAACGTCATCACGTGGCTGGCAAAAGCCATCACCACCCGGGCCCGGAAGCGGCCGCTCGCCGAACTCTCGATCAGGTCGAGACCCAGCTTGCCGAAGGCGTAGCCGGCCGGGTAGTCGCCGAAATACGGGCCGAGTACCATGCCGAGATAGGTATAGCCGAGGGCGGAGGCGTCGCTGTTGCCATGGATGCGGGAGATGTTCGCCATCCGGCAGAGCAGCAGGCAGACGAGCTTCTCGTCGGTGAAGAAGGCCGGTGGCAGCATCGCCGCAAGCACTTCGAGCGTGTCGCGGCTGTCCCTGTCCTCCAGAGGTGACAGATGGCGTCTGGCTTCGATCCTGCCTTGCGCGATTTCCTCGGCGATCGGCGCGAATTCGAGGTCGAGGTCGGCGCGATCCGGGTGGGGATCGACGACGAAGCCGCCCGTGCCGAGATAGGCGAGCCCCAGCGCGATCGCGCGGTCGAGCCGCCCGAGCGCCGTGTTCAGCGTGATTTGCGCCCAGACGATCCGGGCGGCGTCGGAGCGGCTTTCGGCGCGCGGGGACAGCCGGTCGAGGCGCTGGTCGGCCGCTTCCGGCTCGCCGGTGAGGAACTCGCAATCGGCGGTTCGAAGCTCGAGCTCGAAGACGGTCCGATGATTTTCGGACCAGTCGCCTTCCCGAAGCAGCGCGGCTCCGGCGAGATAGTAGGAAAGGGCCGTCGCATGGGCGGTGGACGTTTCGGCGCGTATGCCGGCTTTGAGGTTGTACGCCATCAGGGCAACCCGTTCGGCATCGCTCTCGATGCACTCGCTGCCACGGTTCATCTGGGAGGCGATGTCGAAGATCGCATCCTCGCTTGCCCTCTCGTCGCCATTTCGGGCGAGACGGCGGCCGATGGAGAGATGCATGGCCGGACGGTCCGTCGCAGGGATCAGCCGATAGGTCGCTTCCTGCACCCGGTCGTGCAGGAACAGGTATGCTTCTCCTAGGCGGAAGACGAGGCCGGCGACGATCGCCTCCGTCAGAGAGTCGCAGACGGTCGCCTCGTCGGTGCCGCAGGCGCGGGCAAGCCGGTCGGCCGTCACCGCGTTGCCGAGGCAGGCGAAGCGCGCGAGGCAGTCCTTCGTGGTGGTCTGCAGGGCTTCGAGCTTGGCGGTTATCAGGTCGACGATGTCGAGGCTGGCGCTTCCCGCCAGCTCGTCGTGATCCCAGAGCCAGTGGCGGCTCTCTTCGTCGAAGCTGAGCTTGCCGGTCTCGACGAGCGAGGCGAGGAGCTGTTGCGCGAAGAACGGATTGCCCGCGGTCTTTGCCAGGACGATGTCTGCCAGGGGGGCGATCTCCTCCCGGTCGGTGCCGAGCGAATCGGCGAGAAGCCGGCCGACCGCTCCAGCCTCCAGCGGTCCGAGAAACATCGCCTCGACGAGACCGCCGCCGCTTCGCACGCGTTCGATCATCCCGGTCAGCGGATGGGAAAGCGGAACCTCGTTGTCGCGATAGGCGCCGACGAGGAGCAGAGGTCCGATCGTCCGCTCATCGGTCAGCCGTTCGAACAGTTCGAGCGTTGCCTGATCGATCCATTGCAGATCGTCGAGAAAGATCGTCAGCGACGTCGCCTGTCGGACAAAACCCTCGATGAAGCGCAAGAGAATCCGGTGGTACCGGCTTCGGGCCTCGTGCGGCGGCAGATCGGGAGGCGCCGGCTGATCGCCGATCAGCTCCAGGAGGGCGGGCAAGAGCGAAAACAGAAGGGCGCCATAACCGCCGACGGCCTGGAGGATCGCCTTCCGCCAGCTTTCGCGGGTCGGCGTGTCCCCCTGGAGAATGTCGAGAAGCGCCGCCTGGAAAGCCTGAGCGATCGTCGCATAGGGGACGTCGCGGGCAAGCTGGTCGAACTTGCCGGACAGGAACAGGCCGGGGGCATGGTCGAGATGGCGCCCGAATTCGCGAACGAGTGAGGACTTGCCGATGCCGGAATAACCGGAGACGAGCAGCAGACGTGTTGTCTTCTCCGCCAGCGTCTGCTCGTGGCTGGCAACCAGCCGGGCGATTTCGGCATCGCGACCGTAAAGCTTCGTCGGCACGGTGAAGCGGCCACGGCTGTCGTCGGAGCGCAGGACGAACGGGGCGATGCGCCCGTGGCTCTCCCAATCGGCGAGGCAGCGGGCAAGGTCGCGCGCGAGGCCCCGGGCCGTCTGGTATCGATCCTCCGGCGCCTTTTCGATCAGCTTCATGACGATCGAGGCCAGCATCGTCGGAACGCCGGGGACGAAGCGACCGGGAGCCATCGGCTGGCGCGCCATGTGGCTGTGCATCCACTCCGCCGTGTCGCGTGCCGAAAATGGCAGCCGGCCTGTCAGCATCTGGTAGAAGACGATGCCGAGCGAATAGAGGTCGCTTCGCCGGTCCGCGACGCGGTTGCGGCCGTTGGTTTCGGGGGCGGCGTAAGGCTCTGAACCCGGCGGCCGGTCATGTTGCCTCGATCGAGGCAGACCTTCTCGGTCAGCATGGCCAAATCCGGTCAGCCGGACTTCGGGCAAGAGGCCGAAGATGAGGGTTTGCGGCCTGAGATCGCGATGAACGACGCCGTTCGCGTGGATATGATCGACGCTTTCCGCAAGCGCGACCGCGCGGGCGAGAACGTCCTCGATCGCAAGCGGCCATTCGGCGGATGGATCAGGGATGTTTCCGCCGTCATCGCCGAGCAGGAGGGCCGGTGCGCCGTCGAACTCGACCATCTCCCGGGCGGTCGCGACATGGGCGGGATCGAGACTGTGGGTCGCCTGGTATTCGCGCTGCATCCGCGTCCGGCCTTGCTCGGCGGACGCTTCCGGTGTCGCACGCAGCATCAGAATGTTCGGCAACTCCGGCCCATATCCGCGGAACAGGATCGTCTCCGCATCCCGCCGCAAAACCACGAATGAATAGGCGTCCCACCCCGGCACGGCTGCTGTGATCCTTTCAAGATCATCCCATCATACGATCTTCACCAGACAACGGAAGGGACCGGCGGACGCGAAGGGGAGGAGCTTCGGCCGCCGGCCTTCCCGCATGGACGCGGGGTTCAGGCAGGGCGTCTCATGCGGACGATCGGCCTCGGGGGAGAAGCCGGTCGGTCTACTCGTGGTCCGGCGAGGCAATCGGGATTCTCCCAACCGTCGCCATCGCGGGAGAGACTAGATCGACGGACAGGCGGGGCTTCGAACCTTGCTTGCCTCGACACGACGAAACATGGACCTCGGGGTCGCAGGGGACAACCATACGTAGGTTTGGTGAACTCATACATTGTCTGTCCCGCCGCCCTGTGGCGCATGCCGGCCTGCAGAGGGAGATCGCAAGACGACGCCCGCCGACGCCCTCCCTCTTGCGGCCGTGATGCGGTCGGCGATCCGGACGAGATCGGGCAGCGATCTGGCCTGCAGCTTTGCCATGACGCTGGCGCGATGCGCCTTGACTGTCACTTCGCTCACGCCGAGGGCTGCGGCGACCTGCTTGTTCAACTGTCCTGCAGCGACGAGCTCCAGAACCTGCATTTCCCGGGCGGTCAGCGAAGCGACCCGCTCGTTCAGCTCGCGCGATTCTCTTTCTGCCGCTTGTCTCGCCCTGTCCCTTTCCAAGGCGGCGTGCACGGCCTCGAGGAGATCCTGGTCGCGGAACGGCTTGGTCAGGAACTCGACGGCGCCTGCCTTCATCGCCGCGACCGACATCGGCACGTCCCCGTGGCCCGTCACGAAGATGATCGGCAGCCGGAAGTCGGCTTTGGCCATTTCTGCCTGGAACTGCAGCCCGCTCGCCCCGGGCAGCCTGACATCGAGGACGAGGCAGGCCGGACCGTCCGGGCGCCTTGCCGCAAGGAGATCGGCTGTCGACCCGAAGCTCGCGACGGCGTAGCCGACCGAGCGGAGCAGGCTGTCGAGCGACTGGCGCAAGGAAGCATCGTCATCGACGACGAGGACGGTCGCGTCACATGTCATGGCCTGCCTCCTTCCTGTGGGATACGGTTTCCGCCATCGCCGGGAGGACGAACTCCAAGATCGTTCCTCGCGGGTCGTTGTCCGACATCGTAAGCCTCCCGCCATGCGCTTCCACGACGAGGCGACTGAACATCAAGCCCATCCCCATTCCATCGGGCTTCGTCGAAACGAATGGCTTGAAGATATCGGGCTTGAGATCGGCTTCTATGCCGCATCCGGTATCGGCAACCGAGACGGCAACGGAGCCATCGGCAATCTTGCGCGTCGTGATCCGCAACATACGGTGATCGGCCGGGCTGTCCTGCATCGCGTCGACCGCATTGGCGATGAGATTCGACACGACCTGCTCAAGCTGGACCGGTTCTGCCGGGACATTCGGAAGCGCCGAGCCGAGGTCGAGGTCCATGGTGATTCGGGACAGCCGCAACTCGTCGCTGCAGCGCCGGACAGCTTCTGTCACGATGTCGTTCACCGCCACCGGGACGGTCTCGCGCGTGTTGGAACTGAACATCGACCTGATGCTTCTGACGACTTCTCCGGCACGGTGTCCCTCGGCGACGATGCGCTGCAGCGCCGCCTGAGCTTCGTCGCTGTGGGATGCGCCCCGGCCCAGCCAGCGCAGACCCGCGTCCGCATTGGTGACGATGCTTGCCAGCGGCTGGTTGATCTCGTGGGCGATCGACGCGGACAGCGCTTCCATCGCGGTCAGGCGATTGGCGCGGGCGCGACGCTCGGCGATCATCGAGCGCGCCAGGCGGTCATGAAGCGAAACCTGCTCGACGAAAAGCACGATGAGGACGATGCCGCTGGCCGCCAGACCGTAGATGCGACCGGCCCACCAGCCGAGGCTGAGCCGCACCCCGGCGCTGACATAGCCGAGGAGAACCGTCTCGATCATCATGGCGCACAGAACGACGATCAGCCAGAGATCGATGATCGTCCGGCGGCGAAGGATCAGCCAGAGGAGCGCCACGCCATAGAGCATGAGCGCGGCTGCCGGAACGTAGCGCCAGAGGGATGTGGCGACCAGGGGCGATGCCATGAAGGTCGGAAGGTCACCATGGAGCCCGATCGCCAGCCAGCCGAGCAGGCAAACCAAGGCCGCCGGGATCAAGATCGCGGCGCCGATCATCCGCCTGGTTGCCGGGGCCGATCCGTCGCGCGATGCTGGGCGGTCCCGCAAGGCGAGGTAGGCCAGAACGAAAAGCGGAAAGCCCAGCCGCCGAAAGGCAGCGACGAACGCGGCACTCTGGAGTTGCGCGTCGAGGCCCAGCTTTGGAAAAACGTCTGGAAATGTCAGCGCCCAGGGGATGATCAGGAGGGCCGAGAACAGATAGCCCGATCCGAGGACCAAGATCGCCGGCGACAGCTGTGCCGAATAGAGCGCCAGCAGCAGCGCCGCCGTCAGTGCCTCGAGCAGAAGTGCCGCCGCCGCATAGGCCGGCAAGAGGCCCGACAGCCCTGTCAGCGGCGTGTGGGCGGCGGGGATCGTCGCGACAAGCCCCAGGCAGAGGACTGCTATAAGGGCAAGAGCCATCTTCCGATGCGCCTGCGACGGGGACGTCGTGGAGATGAGGAACGGATGATCGTCTACCACCGACTCTGCCCATGATCTCGCTGCATGTCGCATGGACCAGCATCTTCGTCCCCTTGGGATTCCGACGCCCGGCCGGTTCGAGAATCTTCGGTGACCCGAGATATCGGACGGACGAGCGAAACTGCGGCCACGCTTTCAGAGCCTCCAGGACTTGCGATTGTCGCGGCCGATCCGGTCTTGAACCGGCAGCTGGACTGTTCGATCGGCTTCCGCCGGGAGCGATCATAAGAGCAAATGCCGCCGATTGCGACGCGGGGGAGATCGCGTCCGAACGAGACCTGCGGCGCGCCTGTTCACCGCGGCGACCAGCAAGTTGTGAGACGTCCATTCAACCGGCAGCAGGGTGCGACAAGCAAGGCCCTGACGTCGGCCGCCAGAATGCCTCTTGAACGGGCAGGGCCCGCGACAACACGGCGGCAGCCTCCGCGGAGGCTGCCATACCACCATCGCGAAAGGGGTTTCAGTTATGACGGCCGAGACGGCTGCGAGCGTTCGTGTTCGCCCATCGCCCCATCTGTCGTGGGTTCTCCTATTCCTGATGGCGGTCGTCGCGGGTCTTGCCGTCGCCAACATCCACTACAACCAGCCGATGCTCGGCCTGGTCGAGGACGCCTTTCCCGGCAGCGCGGCGGGGCTGATCCCGACGGCGACGCAGCTCGGCTATGCGGCGGGCCCACTCCTTCTCCTGCCGCTCGGCGATCTCGTTCGTCGCCGGCGGCTGATCGTCGTGCCGGCTCGGCTGGCGCGACGCTCGCCCGGGACCAAGGGGGGATGGAATGCGGACTGCGCCTTCGGCGCGGTGCTCGCCGCCGCCGGCTGCCTGATCGAACTCTGCGGGCGCAAGAGCCGTGCGAGGACCGACGGCGACATCGCGAGGCCGGCATGAGCCGGCTTCGGATCGCCATCGCCGGCGGGGCGCTCGGCGGGCGCTTCGCCGCGGCGCTCCTCCTGCGCGCCGGGCACGCGGTGACGGTGTTCGAGCGGTCGGCGGGCGGGCTCGCCGGAAAGGGCGCCGGGCTCGTCGCCCAGCGCGAGGTGTTCCGCATCCTTCGGCTGCTCGGCTGCGAGCACGTGGCGCAAATCGGCATTCTCGCCAGCGAGCGGATCACCTTCGACCGCAACGGCGACATTGCCGACGTCCAGGCGACGCCGCAGACGCAGATTTCGTGGGATCGGCTGTACCAGGCCGTGCGCGAGGCGGTTCCCGATGCGAGCTACCATGGCGGCCGACGCATCGTTGCAGTCGAGGGCGACGCCGCCGAGGCCAGGGTCTTCTTCGACGACGGCAGCGCTCTCTCCGCCGACCTCGTCATCGGCGCGGACGGTGTCGGCTCGATCGTCCGGTCCTTTGTCGCGCCGGAGGATCATCTGCCGCGATACGCCGGCTACGCCGCCTGGCGGGGCCTCGTGCCGGAACGCCAGATCCCGCGGCAGGCGTCCGAGGCACTGTTCGGGCGCTTCGCGTTCTATCATCTGCCGCGATCGCACATCCTCGGCTATCTCGTCCCGGGACCGAACGGCGAGACCGGGCCCGGCGAGCGGCGCTACAACTGGGTCTGGTACCGGCCGATCCCGACCGACGAACTCGCCGACGTTCTGACTGACCGCGAGGGACGGCAACATCCGTTCTCCCTCGCGCCCGGACAGCTGCCGGCCCATCGCCGCCGCAGGCTGGTCGAAGACGCCCTGCGTCTCCTGCCGCCGCCCTTCGCCGCAGCGGTCGCGGCGGAAGAACACCCCTTCCTGCAGCCGATCTTCGACTACGAGGCGCCGCGCATGGTCCGTTCGCGGACCCTGATCCTCGGCGACGCCGCCTTCGTCGTCCGGCCGCACACGGCAATGGGGGTGTCGAAGGCGGCGGGCGACGCGATGGCGCTGGCGGACGCGCTCGCCTCGATGAAGCTCGAAGCGGCGCTCGCTTCCTTCGAGGCCGAGCGGCTTTCCAGCGGGCGGGCGATCGCTGCCTACGGCCAGCGCCTCGGCGCCTCGCTTGGATGAGGTGCTACGGGCAGCCTGGACACCGATGAGAAAGGCGCGGCAAGCCTTTGCCGTCGCCCCTTTTGTCCAGTGGCGGCCGGCATCATGTCGGGCCGGCTGGATCATCTTCTGCACATCGGCAACGCCGGTCCGACCGCCCGGAAGCCCGTGGCGGGTGAAATCCCGGTGTTCGGCCTCCCGGCGCCCCGCACCCGCCGAGTGATCCACCACGTTCCTGTGGCCGGATCAGCGCTGTTGCAATTGCTGCCCGCTCAGCGGGAGAAGAGGTTCTGTTTCGCCAGATCCACCACTTCGTCGCCGCGCCCGCTCATCACCGCACGGATCATCCACAGGCTGAAGCCCTTGACCTCCTCGGCCTTGATCGTCGGCGGCATCGACAATTCCTGCGTCGCCGTGACGACGTCGAGAAGGGCCGGCCCGTCATGGGCGAGGATCTCCGCGACCGCTCCCGGCAAGTCGCCGGGATCCTCGACGCGGATCGCATGGATGCCGATGGCGCGGGCCATGGCGGCGAAGTTCGGGTTGTCGAGGCGGGTGCCGAGTTCGACGAGACCTGCCGCCTTCATCTCGAGCGCGACGAAACCGAGGGTGCCGTTGTTGAAGACGACGATCTTTGCCGGCAGCTTCTCCTGAACGAGCGTCAGGAGATCGCCCATCAGCATGGTGAAGCCGCCGTCGCCGGACAGCGAGATCACCTGTCGGGTCCGGTCCGCCGCCTGGATCCCGATGGCCTGCGCCATGGCGTTGGCCATGGAGCCGTGGGCGAGCGAGCCGATCAGCCGCCGCTTGCCGTTCATCGTCAGGTAGCGGGCGCCCCAGATGGTCGGGGTGCCGACGTCGAAGGTGAAGGCCGCGTCGTCGTCGGCCGCCTCGCTGACGAGCTTCGCCAGGTATTGTGGATGGATCGGCTTATGGCCGGGCGAGCCTTTGGCGAGGTCATCCAGTCCCTCGCGGACTTCGACGTAGCGCGAGACGCTGTGGTCGAGATGCCGCGTATCGGATTTCGCCGTCAGCTTCGGCAGGACGAGCCGGATCGTCTCGCCGACGTCGCCCACGATGCCGAGATCGAGCTGCGCCCGCCGGCCGAGCTGCTCCGGCCGGATGTCGACCTGAACGATCTTCACGCCCTGCGGAATGAACTGTTTGTAGGGAAAGTCGGTACCGAGCATCACCAGGAGATCACAGGCATGCATCGCCTCGTAGCCGGAGGCAAAGCCGATGAAGCCGGTCATGCCGACGTCGTAGGGATTGTCGTATTCGACATGCTCCTTGCCGCCGAGAGCGTGGACGATCGGGCTCTTCAGCGTCTCGGCGAGCTGCATCAACGCCCCGTGCGCGCCGGCACAGCCGCGGCCGCAGAAGAGGGTGACCTTCTTCGCCTCGCCGAGGAGGGCGGCGAGGGCGTCGATCTCGGCCTCCTGCGGTCGAACGATCGGGACCGGGGGCAGGAGCCCTGCAACGCTCGACGGCTTGCGCCGCGGCGCCGGCTTCAACGCCACGTCGCCGGGGATCACCACCACCGCGACGCCGCGCTGCCCGACGGCGGCACGGATGGCGTTCTCGATGACGAAGGGCATCTGGCTCGGATCGGAGACCATCTCGCAATAGACGCTGCACTCGCGGAATAGGTTCTGGGGGTGGGTCTCCTGGAAGTAGCCGCCGCCGATCTCCGAGGAGGGGATCTGAGCGGCGATGGCGAGCACGGGAGTGCGTGTGCGCTGGGCGTCGAAGAGCCCGTTTATGAGGTGGAGGTTTCCAGGCCCGCAGGAGCCGGCGCAGACGGCGAGCTGGCCGGTCACCTGCGATTCGCCGGCCGCCGCGAAGGCCGCCACCTCCTCGTGTCGCACATGCACCCAGTCGATCGTGCCCCGCGATCTGAGCGCTTCGGTCAGCGCATTGAGGCTGTCCCCGACGACGCCGTAGATGCGTCGGACACCGACCAGTTCGAGCGTCTCGACGATCAGATCGGCAACGTTGTCTTTTGCCATGGTGGTCTCACTCCGTTTGGGTCAGTGCGAGCGACTTGTTCAAGCCGTGACCGCGACGAACAATCCTCCCGCCTGGGCTTGTGCCAATGATGTCGCTGGCCGCACCTTGGAAGCTGGAGCGAGGCGACATTGGTGGAAGCAACGGACGAGAGATATCACAACACACGTGCCGTTCCCGCGATCCGTGAGGTGTCGGCCGGGGCGCTACAGCCACTCCTGCAAGCCCCAGGTCAGCCACATGCGGACGCGACGCCGCCGTCCGCATGCTCAGGCGGTCTGACGATGGGCGCGGCGCCAGTTCAGCGGCGTGTCGCCGACGAAGCGGCGGAACAGCCGAGTGAGATGCGCCTGGTCGGTCAGGCCGCAATCGCCGGCGATCCGGCTGAGCGGCGAGCGGGTGGTCAGCATCAGGTGCTGTGCCTCCTCGATCCGCCTGCGCATCACGAACCGGTGCGGCGTCTCGCCCAGCGAGATGCGGAAGGCCCGGGAGAAGTGGCTGTTGCTCAGCCGGGCGACTGCGGCGAGTTCATCGAGGCGGATCGTTTCGGAGAGCCCGGCATCGATATGTCGGACCACCTGCCGGATCTGCCATGCGGCCAGGCCGCCGCGAACGGATCTTGCCGTCGCAGCTTCGGCGGCATCGCGCGTGGTCTGGAGCCGCGGCGCCTCGACGAGCGTCGGCGTCAGCAGGTGTTCCAGTCGGCGCAGATAGTGGAGTGTCAGTTCGGGATCGAGATCGAGCGCCTGCCTGGCGCTGGTCACCAGATCGAACGCGATCCTGCCGCCATCGTCGTCGGCCCAGGGTCCGGCGAGAACCGGGCGCGGGCGGCCATCGATCGTCGTGCGCTGAAGCAAGGCTGGACCCTCCATTCCCTGGTGAGGACTGGAAAGCTACGCCCTGTGGAGGCTTCGGACCTATCGAACACAGGTTGGCGCGGTGCGGGCCGGATGGTCGGAAACCCCATACCGATGGATGGGATGCCGCCGGTGTTCGGCGGCCGTTGCAACGACACGCCAGCGGCTTCGACCGGCGTGTCGTCGATCGGAAGGAGCGGCGTGCGATGAACAGGCGTCTTGGCGATCTGGCGCTCGCGGGCCGCAGAATGCGCGCCGGTTCTCGCGGAAAACTCGCCGCTGCCGGCATTCTGGCATCGGCGATCTTCGTCGTCGATACCTTCACTCAGCTCGCAAGCGCCGTCGCGGTCCTCTACGTCATCGTCATCCTGATCGTCGACGACACTGCGGGCCGGCGAGGCATCTGGTTCTCGTCGATCACCTGCGTCCTCATGACCTCCGCGAGCTTTGCGATCGTCCATGGGATCGACGCCGGCTCGGAAACCGTCCTGAGGCTGATCGTCAGCCTGAGCGCCATCGCCGCAACCAGCGCGCTGATCTTGCGGGGCAGCGCCGACCGGCGGGTCGTGGAGGCCCAGGCCCGGCTCCTCGACATCTCCGGCGACGCGATCTTCCTGCGGGACAGGGACGACAAGATCATCCTGTGGAACGAAGGCGCCGAGCGGATCTATGGCTGGCGCCGCGAGGAGGCTCTCGGCTGCAATGCTCACAACCTGCTCGGGACCCGCCCGAGCGACCCCTTCGAAGTGATCGCGGCTGCGCTCGCAACATCCGGTTTCTGGGAGGGTGAGCTTCGCCAGAAAAACAGGGACGGACGCCAGATCACCGTCCTCAGCCGCTGGCAGCAGCAGCGCGACGGGAGCGGGATCGCCTCGACCACCCTCGAGAGCAACACCGACATCACGATGCGCAAGAGCATCGAGGAAGCGCTGAGGTCGAGCGAGGAACGCTACCGCACCATCTTCAATTCGCTGGCGATCGGGATCTGGGAGCACGACCTCAGGCCGCTCGAAACAATGATCGCCGCGGTGCGGGCGGCGGGCGTCACCGATTTCCGCCGCTATGTCGCGGAGCATCCTGCATGGGTGAGCCAGGCGCGGGCCTCGGTGGCCATCACCGACGTCAACGACACTGCGCTGCGCATGCTGAAGGTGCCGGCCAAACAGGATTTCTACCGGCGGCTCGACGAGTTTCTGGTCGACCCCGGCGAGAGCTTCGCGACCTTCATCGTCGCCATGGCGGAAGGCAGGACGAGCTTCGAGGCGGAGGCGGCGGTGCGGACCCTCGACGGCGAGACGATCCGGGTGCTCGTCGCGATGCGTTTTCCCTGCCGCCATACGTCCCTGGAGCGGGTGCATGCGAGCATTCTGGACCTGACCCAGCGGGTGCGCATGGAGGAGAGGCTGGAGGAGACACGGCGGGAACTCGAGCATGCCATGCGAGCGGCGACGATGGGCGAGGTGTCGGCCTCGATCGCTCACGAGGTCAACCAGCCGCTTTCCGCGATCACGACCTATGCCGATGCCGCCCGCCGCTGGCTTCGCCGCGATCCTCCGGACATGGAGGAGGCGCGCCTGGCGCTGGACGAGGTGGTGGTGGCCGCACGCCACGCGGGCGATGTGGTCAAGCGAGTGAGAAGCCTGCTGGGCAAGGCGACGCCCGACAGCGCTCCGCTGGCGCTCGGTGCCGCGGTCACCCAGGCCTTGAGGTTCGTCGAGCGGGATCTGGCGACCCACCGCGTCGCGCTGTCCGTGGACCTGCCGGAACGCCCCCTCATGATCGAGGGCGACATGATCCTCCTCCAGCAGGTGTTCATCAACCTGATGGTGAATGCCGTCCAGGCGATGGAAGCGGTTTCTGCGGGGGCGAGGCGGCTGTCGATCTCCGCAGTGCCGGAGGGCGACCGGGTCGCCATCACCTTCGCCGATACCGGGCCGGGGTTTCCGCCGGAGGTCGCGGCGCGGGCGTTCCAGGCCTTCTTCACGACGAAGGACAAGGGCATGGGGCTGGGATTGTCCATGTGCCGGTCGATCATCGAGGCGCATCGCGGAACGATCGTATTGGGCGATCCTCCGGGGGATGGCGGGACGATCCTGATCCGGCTGCCCGTCATCGCGTGATCTGTCGTTGGACGAGCCAGCGCGAGGAGCTGTCGGCAAGCCCGCTTGCAAGCGGGCAAACGATCCTAGAGCGATCGAAGCATCATTTCTGCGCTGCGCGAAACGGGCGCGGAGGCCGTCCGGAAGCCGGGCGGCCTCCGCGCAGGAGGCGACAGGCGAGCGGTGGGAGGGCCGCATCAGCCTGCGAGGCATCGGCTGTCGCGCCGGTCGCGCGACTGCCGATACCACCAGGTATTACTTCTGGATGAAGGCCAGCATGTCCGGGTTCACGACGTCCGCGTGGATCGTCATGAAGCCATGCGGGTAGCCGTCGTAGATCTTCAGCTCAGAACCCTTCACGAGCTTCGCCGACAGCTTGGAAGCGTCGTCGATCGGTACCACCTGATCGTCGCTGCCCTGCATGATCAGGGTCGGGATGTCGATCTTCTTCAGATCCTCGGTGAAATCGGTCTCGGAAAACGCCTTGATGCCATCATAGTGCGGCTTTGCGCCGCCCATCATGCCCTGGCGCCACCAGTTGTCGACCACCGCCTGGTCGAACGCCGCGCCCGGACGGTTGAAGCCGTAGAACGGGCCGCTGGCGACGGCGACGTAGAACTTCGCCCGATTGGCCGCGAGCTGGGCGCGGAAGTCGTCGAACACCTCGATCGGGGTGCCGCCGGGATTGCTCGCCGACTTGACCATGATCGGGGGAACGGATGCCAGCATGATCAGCTTGGCAGCCCGGCCCTTGCCCTGATTGGCGACATAGGCCACGGCCTCCCCCCCGCCCGTCGAATGGCCGATGTGGATGGTCTTCTTGAGGTCGAGATGATCGATCACGGCCGCGACGTCGGCGGCATAGTGAGCCATGTCGTGGCCGTCGCTGACCTGGGTGGACCGGCCATGGCCCCGCCGGTCATGGGCGACGACGCGGTAGCCCTTTTCGACGAAGTAAAGCATCTGGGCGTCCCAGTCGTCCGAGGAGAGCGGCCAGCCGTGGTGGAAGACGATGGGCTGGGCGTCCTTCGGACCCCAGTCCTTGTAGTAGATCTGGACGCCATCTCTGGTGGTGACGAATTCTTCGGTCATGATCGGTTTTCCTTCGTGGGAGGTTCGGCGCGACGTCTCGGCTGCCGCAGCCGGAAGCGCTATGGCAAGTGTCAGGGCTGCTCCCGAGAGCAGCGTCTGTCGGCGGGTGATCAGGGGATTGAGCTCATTCATCGGTCGATCTCAAATGGCGGGCGGGGGGGAACAGGCATCACCCGGATCGTTCGGGAGATGCCGGCGGCTCTTCGGACGTTCGTCGAGGCCGCCTCGCGGCGCGGGCCGACCTCAGGCACGACCGTCGGGACAGGCGGTCTAGTTGCCGCCTTCCTCGATCTTCAGGCGCGTCGCATCGTCTTCGAGGTGGATCGTCGCGTCGGAGCCCGGAATGAGGCCATCCGGTGTCTTGTCGATCGTCGTGCCGTCGGGTGCCCGGGCGGCTTCCCTCGCGCCCCTCTCGCCCGGCAGCTTGCCGCTCTCGTCGACGTCGAGCCGCGATGCGTCGTCCTCGGCGTGAATTGTCGCGTCGGAGCCCGGGATGAGGCCATCCGGCGTCTTGTCGATGGTCGTGCCGTAGGGCGCGATCTCGCCTTCCCTCGCACCCTTCTCGCCGGGCAGCTTGCCGCTCTCGTCGATTTCGAGGCGCGTCGCGGCATCCTCCAGACGCGTCGTCGCGTCGGAGCCCGGCAATAGCCCGTCGGGCGTCTCGACGATCGTGGTGCCGAGCGGTGCCTGAGCGTTCGCAGTCGAAGAGAGGGCGACGAGTGCGGCAGCGGCCGCCATGAAGATGCGCATTTGAGCCTCGCGAGTTGGGAGTGGTTCGGTGAGCGGCCTTGGTGCCGTCCGTCTTCAAACTACCCTTTGCGAGGAACGCTTCGAGACACGACTGAGTATGCGAATCCATGCCTTGGTATGGCGCCGGCGGGCTCGCGTCTGGGATGGCCCATTCCCGCGGATGCGAGCGGCACCTTCCTCAGTATCTTCGGCCCGGCATTCCCCCCTGAAAGCTCTGTGAGCGTGCGTCTCTCGGTGGCGGCATGAGGATGCAGCGCCGCTGCCTTCGGGCCGTTCATCGGGCGGGGTCGCTGCGACACTGGTGATCGGCTCTTGAGGGTTGGCGCCCGGGTCGAGCATGCGCGAGCCGCCATGTCGCCGTCTGCAAAGGCCAATTCGGGACCGGGTGGCCGGGAGCGCCAGCGCCGCCTGTCTCTACGGTGGTCGACGCGCCGACCGTTCCACGACAAGGCGAACGATGTCGGGGCGGCCGCACGATACTGGAATTCATGAGGAAATCGGGCCCGCACCGCGACAATCAGGGCTGCGCTTCGAGCCGTTGCCGATCGTCTGCGCCTTCTTGCGCAATCAACTGCGTCGGGCGCGGCGGAACGAGGCTGGCGTCGTGCCGAAGGCATCCTTGAAAGCTCTGGTCAGGTGTGCCTGGTCGGCGAAGCCGCAGCAGGAGGCAATGTCGGCAATGGCTCGATCGGTGCATACCAGGAGGCGACTGGCGGCGCTGAGTCGCTGCTGCTTGAGCCACTGGTACGGAGCAACGCCGGTGGTTCGGTGAAACGCTCGAGAGAACGTCACCGTCGGCATGCCGCAAGTGGCCGCGACATCGACAAGATTGGGGCTTGCGGCGAGATCTGCGGCCAGAAGCTCCTTGGCCTGCCTCTCCTGCGTCACCGACAGGCTGCCGGCATTGGCGGGCGCCCGCCATCCGCGGCAATGGCGGGCAATGAGATGAGCGCAGACGGCCGTCACGACATGATCGATGAAGAGCAGACTGGCCTCCGTCGGGCGCGCCAGTGCCGGCAGGATCGATCGGCACAACGCCGCGAAGACCGGGGTTCCGGGTTGATGCCCGTCCGTTGCGCCGTCGAAGAGCGGATAGCCCTCGCTTTCTGCAAGCTCGCGCAGCGCCAGGTCGGGAATGTGGAACTGCATGCTGTCATAGGCATGCGGGATGTAGGCCCTTGGCTCCTCTTCCAGATGAAGCAGGTACATCGATCCTTTGGCGAGGCCGCCGGCCCGCCGCATCCTGCCATGCTTCCAGAGTTCGTGATGCTGAAGATCGGCAACCAGATGGGTGACGATCCAGGCCTTTTCGAGGGGGATCGGGGCGGTCATCCCGATCTGGCCGGCGTGTGCCGAAAGCCGCGTCACGCTGACCTGGGCGGTCCGCAGGGACGTGGTGCGGATGGACTGAAACCGTGCGGAGCCGAAGTGGCGCGCCATCTCGGAGCCGCAGGCGGACGTGTCGCGGCTTTCGACCTTCATCTCTCGCGCCTCCATGCGGCGGGCGTCATGCCGACCGCCGCGGCGAACGACCGGCTGAAATGAGGGGGGTCCGCAAAGCCGCACCGATGCGAGATCTCCTTCAGCGGTTGGCCCGTTCGGAAAAGCAGCTGCTTGGCGTACTCGATCCGGTAATCGCGACGCCACTGGCTCGGCGTGCGGCCTGTCGTGTTTCGGAAGGCTTGGGCGAAGTGCGTCGCCGGGATGCCGCATGCTCCGGCAAGCTCGGCGAGAGGGATGTCGCGAGCAAGATCGACCGAGAGCATTTCCAGCACGCGCTGCTTCTGCGACGGGTCGAGCCGATCGACCGGTGTGGCGTCCGGCCGGCATGCACCGTAGCGATGCGTCACATGCGCGAGCATCGCCAGGATGATCTCGTCGGCAAACAGCTGGTCGACCGGTGACCTTGCTCCGTGAGGCCGCGCGAGCGTGGGAAGCGCCGCTTCGACGAGAGCCGACAGGAGCGGATCGATCAGGGCAAACCGGCAACCGAGCTGCGCAACGTCGGATGTATGGTTGGCTTGCGTGAAGGCCGACAGGCTCTCCCTCGGCACCTCCAGATGGAAACTGTCGAACCTGGTCGGCGTCAGTGACTGGGTCAGGTCGCGAAGGTTGATGATCGCGATCGAGTGGCGGGCCATGGGGGCATTGCTCACCATCTTGCCCCAATTCCACAATTCCTGCCTCGGCAGGCAATAGCGCTGGACGCAGATCAGGTACGTGTCTTCCGGGTTCGGCGCCTCGGTCAGCTCGCTGCCCAGTCCATCGCCCGCGACATGACGCGCCAGCACCCTCGACGAGCCGATCGCGATCTCGCGGATTTCGCAGCTGAGATGCGGTTCCATCTGCCGGCGAAAATCAACAGCCATGCTGCGAAGGCCTCACCACCACGCCGGCGATGCGTCTCGGCGCCGGGAGCCATTTCATCTGAAGACCCAACCCGAAACCCTTCGCTCCGGACACAGCGCAAGAACGTCGACCAGTCGCAGGTTCAGCCTGTCGACGGATATATCGCTGCGTCCCCAGAGCGGCAATTCGCCCGAAGGAGGGTGGACCACGACCATAGGAGGGGGTGCTGCCGCCAAAGGGAGGGGCGCGAAGCGAACGCGTGTCGAGACAGCCATCGCTTCAAGCGGCGAAGGGGGTGAACCGGCGGGAAGGCGGGTTTTCATCCAATAAACAGGCACTGGCGCAGGCTAGGCTCCGGGATCGTCGCGAACACCTCGCTGCTCGACCCGGAGATGACCGCGATGAGCGTTCCGACGGCCCGAGCCGCAAGATCGGGTCGCCGTGTCGGTCTGCGTCTCTCCAGAAGGATGATCCGATGTTGCTCCGCCCTGCGGCCAGGCCGGCAAACACCACCCGGCGTGAGGACGCCGTGACAGGACAGGGCCAGGCGGAGACCGCAACGATGCTCGGCGAGAGCGGGCGCGCGAGCATCCTGCCGCCGATCCTGCACGCCCTCGTCGCCGTGACCATCGTCGCGGGCGGGTGGTTGATCGCCTCGCGGTGGGACGCATGGACGGGCCGGGCTCGGTTTCAGACGACCGCCGACGCCTATGTCGCAGGCGACGTCACGCCGCTCGCGGCGCAGGTGGCAGGCACGATCAGGCGAACGGCCGTCAACGACAATCAGTGGGTCGAGCCGGGGGATCTGATCGTCGAGATCGACCCGGCGGATTACCTCGCCAAGGCTGCTGCCGCCCGTGGCGACCTGGCGCTCGCCGAGGCCAATCTGGCCGCCATCGGGGACCGCAGGGCCGTCCAGCAGACGATGATCCGGGAAGCCGAAGCCAGGATGTCCGGGGATCGCGCCAATAGCGAGGAGGCCGCTGCGGAAGCGGCCCGCCAGCGAACCTTGTTGAAGGGCAGGCTCGTCGGTACCCAGCAACTCGTCCAGGCGGCGGATGCCGCCGCCGCAAGCGCTGCCGCGGCCGTCGACTTCGATGAGGCCAATCTCGACCAGCAGAAGATCCAGTTGCAGCAGCTCGACATCGTCGAGAAGCAGCTCGTCTCGCAGCGTGACGTCGCGGCGTCCGAGTTGCGTCAGGCGGAGATCGACCTCGGCTATACGCGCATCGTCTCGCCTGTCTCCGGGATGGTCGGAACCCGTCAGGTCCGGCCCGGCCAGTTCGTCGCCGTCGGCAGCCAGGTGATCACCGTGGTGTCGCTGCCGAAGGTCTGGATCGTCGCCAATCTCAAGGAGACACAGATGACGAATGTGCGTCCGGGCGATCCGGCGACCATCACCATCGACGCCTTTCCGGCCCTGAGGCTGACGGGCCGGGTCGACAGCTGGGCGCCGGGAACGGGCAGCGTCTTCGCGCTGCTTGCGCCGGACAATGCCACCGGCAACTTCACCAAGGTCGTCCAGCGGGTGCCGGTGAAGATCGACATCGACGACCATCCCTCGCTCGGCCGGCTGGTGCGGCCGGGCATGTCGGCGGAGGTGACGATCGACACCGGTGGGCAGGTTGCTGCCGCCCCTGGCAGCGAGGCGGCGGCAGGGGCGAAGCCGTGACGGCCCCTTTTGCCGCACGTGCCGGCCGGCCGGCCGGCCGATGGCTCGACGCCAAGCGGCCTTATGTCGGTCTTCTCGGCGTCATGCTGGGCTCGATGATGGCGACGCTCGCGACACGGGTGACGACCTTTGGCGTGGCCGACCTTCGCGGCAGCCTCCATTCCGGCTTCGACGAGGGGGCGTGGATCACCACGGCGTTTGGTGCCGGTCAGCTGCTGTCCGGCATTTCCTGTGCCTATTTCGCCTCGATCGTCGGTGCCAGGCGGCTTCTCATGACCGGCATCGCAGCGTTCTTCGCGACCAGCCTGCTCGCGCCGCTCTCTCCTGACCTCTACGCCTTCTATCTTGCCCAGTTCATCGGCGGGCTCGGGTCGGGAACGTTCATTCCGCTGACGATCATCTTCGTCCTGCGCAACCTTCCGAAGAAATTCCTGATCCTGGGCCTCTGCGTCTACGCGATGAATTCGGAGTTTTCGCAGAATGTCGCAGCCTCCATCGAAGGGTTCTATGTCGAGCGCTTCTCCTGGCACTGGATCTTCTGGCAGTACTGCCTCGCCCTGCCGGTGATGCTCGCCTGCATCGCCTTCGGCATGCCGAAGGACGATCTGCCGGCCGAGCGCCAGCCCGTCGATTGGACAGGCCTCGTCTATGCCTATCTCGGTTTCGGCTGCCTCTACATGGCCCTCGATCAGGGCAACCGCCTCGACTGGACGAACAGCGGGACGGTCAACGGGCTGCTCTTCGTCGGGCTGGCGTCGCTGGGAGGGTTCGTCGCCAACGAGCTCACCAGCCGCAGCCCGGCGATCGAGATCCGCCTGTTGCTGCGCACCCGTCTCGTCCTGTTTCTGGTGATGCTGGCCGGCTTTCGCGTCATCATCCTTTCCACGGCCTACATCATCCCGGCCTATCTCCAGGTCGTGCAGGGCTATCGGGCTCTCGAGATCGGCTCGGTGCTCGTCTGGATCGCATTGCCGCAGTTCGTTCTGGTCCTGCCGCTGGCCTTTCTGCTCGGCCGGATCCATGCGCGCTGGACGCTCGGCTTCGGCACGGCGCTGGTGGCTTTGGCCTGTGCGATGTCGACGGCGCTGACCGGGCAATGGGCAACGGCCGACTTTCTTCCCGGCCAGGTGATCCAAGCGGTCGGGCAATCGCTCGCCTTGACCAGCCTGGTCGTCCTCATCGCGACCTCGATCACTCCCAAGGAGGCGGTGACGGTCGGTGCCTTCATCCAGATGTGCCGGCTGTTCGGCGGCGAGATCGGCATCGCTTTCATGGAGACGTTCCTGCGCGTTCGCGAGCAGGTCCATTCCAATCTCGTCGGCCTGCATGTCCAGTCGCATCAGGACCTGACGGCCGAGCGCCTCGCCGCCTACGAGCATCTTCTCGCGCCGCACATGACCGATCCCGCCGCCATCGCCGGCCAGGCGACAGGCCTCCTGGCGTCGGCGGTCGCGCGGCAGGCGGCGGTGCTGTCCTATATCGATGGGTTCACTGCGGCTGCGATCGTCGGAAGCGGACTGTTCGTTCTCGCCGCGTTCCTGACCACGCCGAGGCCGGCGGTTCCGAAGAGCTGAAAGCGTCCGGGTCAGAAAGGGTTGCAGCGATCGGACCGAGGCAAGGGGTCTGCACCCGGGGCAAATGGAAAGGGGGGCGGGCAGGCTTTCGTCACGACCGGTTCAGACGCGAGCCCCACGAGTGTCGGCCGCAGACCCGCAGGCACCCGCCGGCCGACAATGCGCCCCGCGGGCCGGGTCGGAACATGCTCAGTCCGACCGAGCAGACCTGGGCGTGCAGCCAAGCCCGCGTCGGCCCAGCGGACGTCGACTCCGTCATCCCGGAACATCCATCGGACCCGGCATCAGACGAAATTCGGGATCGGACCGATCTGCGGGGTGGTGTCCTCGCCGAGGTCGAAGACGACCTCGTCGACATAGCACCAGCCCCAGCCTTCCGGAGGATCGTAGCCCTCGATGATCGGATGGTGGGTCGCGTGGAAATGTGCCGTCGCGTGGCGGTTGGGGGAATCGTCGCAGCAGCCGACATGGCCGCATGTCCGGCAGAGGCGCAGATGCACCCACCAGGAGCCGGTCTTCAGACACTCTTCGCAGCCCTTGGACTGCGGTGTCACTTTTCGGATCGTGTCGAGATGGGTGCAGCTCTTCATGGTCGATCGGCCCTCTTGCGTTGGGGATGGGTAAGCCGGCTACTCGCCGACCTTGCCGCGGAACACCCAATAGGCGTGGATCTGATAGGCGAGGACCAGGGGCACGAAGATCAGCGCGCCCACCGCTGCGAAGGCAAGAGTCTGGCTGTCCGAGGCGCCGTTCCAGATGGTGATGTGACGCGGCACGACATAGGGCCAGAGGCTGACGACGAGGCCGAGCGTGCCGAGCAGGAAGAGACCGACCGACAGCTGGAATGGCCGCCCATCATGGGGCCCCCAGAAGCTCCGCCACAGCGCGGCGACGACGAGCGCGGTCAGGACCGGCACGAGGGCGAGGTAGGCGATGTTCGGAAACGAGAACCATCGTGCCGCGACTTCCGGATCGGCGAGGGAGGTGAGGGCGCTGACGACGATCATCATCACCGTGACGAGGATCAACGCGGCCCGCCCGACCTCGCGGCCGAAGACCTGGGTCGAGCCGGTCGTCTTCAGGACCAGCCAGCTTGCACCGAGGAGCATATAGCCGGAAGCGACGCCGATGGCGCTGGCGACCCCGGCGAGGGTGAGAAAGCCGAACGGGCCGCCGGCATACATGCCGTTCTCGATCGGCACGCCGGCGACGAGATTGCCGAGGATGAGCCCCTGGCAAAGCGCGGTGAGCAGGGAGCCCAACGCGAAGACCGTGTCCCAGACCCCCCGAAACCGGCTGGTCTCGGCCCTGAAGCCGAAGGAGATGCCGCGCAGGATCAGTCCGAACAGCATGAAGACGACCGGCAGATAGGCCGCCGGAAGCAGCACGTAGTAGGCCGCCGGGAAGGCGGCGAGAAGCAGGACGCCGCCGAACACGAGCCACGTCTCGTTGCCGTCCCACACCGGATCGATGCTGGCCATCATGGTGTCGCGATCGGATTCGCGCGGCGCCACCAGGAACAGCATTCCGATGCCGAGATCGAACCCGTCGACGACGACGTAGATGACGACGGCGAGCGCGATCACCGCGACCATGATCAGGGCCGCATTGGCTTCGATGAACCCCATGGTCATTCTCCTGGAACAGGCTGCTCGGAGATCGAGCGCTCTCGGGAAAGCAGTGGGCGCACGCCCGTCCGGACGATGCCGGTGGCGGCAAGGCCCTGGCGTGCCCGGTCGCCGGGGCCCCTCAGGACGAGCCGCGTGGCAAACCACATCAGCACCACGAACAGGCAGGCATAGAGGACGACGAAGACGAAGAGGGTGGTGGCGACCGCGCCGGCGGCGACCGGCGAGGCCGCATCCGCCGTGCGCAGCAGGCCATAGACGACGTAGGGCTGGCGTCCTGCCTCGGTGACCGTCCACCCGGCGATGACCGCAATGAAGCCGAGCGGCGCGGTGACCATCGTGCCGACCAGGAACCAGTTCGTCGTATAGAGCCTGCCTCGCCAGCGCAGCACGGCGGCGGTAATGGCGGTGGCGAAAAGGAGGAGCCCGATGCCGATCATGATGCGGAAGGAAAAGAAGACGACAGGCACGTAAGGCCGGTCGGCCGCCGGGACGGCATCGAGCCCCTGCACCGCCCCGTCCCAGGAGTGGGTGAGGTAGAGGCTCGCGAGATGCGGGATCTCGACGGCGAAGCGATTGCTGGCGCTCGCCATGTCCGGCCAGGCGAACAGGACGGAGGGAACGGCGCTGCGCGATTGCCACAGCCCTTCCATGGCCGCGATCTTCATCGGCTGGTGCTGCAGCGTGTTGAGGCCGTGGGCGTCGCCGAGGACCATCTGCAGCGGCGCCAGCAGCAGCGCTGCCCAGAGAGCCATCGAGAAGGCCGTGCGGGCAGCCTCCACATGCTGTCCCCGCCAGAGATGGAAGCCGGAAACGCCGGCGACGACGAAGGAGCAGGTCAGGAAGCTGGCGCAGACCATGTGGGCCAGGCGAAAGGGGAAGGACGGGTTGAAGATGACGTCCCACCAGCTCGTCACGTGGAAGATGCCTTGCGCGTCCTGGATCGCGCCGGCCGGCGTCTGCATCCAGGAATTGGCGGCGAGGATCCAGGTGGCGCTGATCAGCGTGCCGATCGCCACCGTCGCGCAGGCGAAGAAATGCGCCCCCTTGCCGACCCGGTTCTCGCCGAACAGCATGATGCCGATGAAGCCTGCCTCGAGAAAGAACGCTGTCAGCGTCTCGTACATGAAGAGCGGGCCGAGAACGTTCGAGACCGAGCGCGAGAAGCCCGCCCAGTTGGCGCCGATCTCGTAGCTGAGGACGACGCCGGTGATCACCCCCATGCCGAAACCGAGGCCGAAGAGCCGGGCCCAGAAGCGCATCAGGTCACGGTAGACGGGCTTGCCGGTCCACCACCAGAGGCCGCTGAGGCAGGCGACGAAGCAGGCGGTACCGATCGAGAAGGTCGGCCAGATGATGTGGAAGCCGACGGTGAAGGCAAATTGCAGCCGGGAGAGGATTTCGGTGTCCATGACGGGGCCTCAACGGGGCTTGCCGGCAGCATCACCCGGCCCGGTGCTGGGGCTCAGGCGGACCGGAACGGATTTCGAGGAGGGGGTGTGGCTGATCGCATCGTGGGCATAGAGCGGGACGAGCGGATTGACCTCCGGATAGTAGGCGCCACAGCAACCGTCGGGCAGCGCATGGGCGCGGATGGTCAGCCCCCGCACGACCCGCTCGCGACCGTCCAGCGAAGCGGTCGTGACATCGACGACATCGCCGCTGCGATAGCCGCGACGCTCGATCTCCCGCTCGTTCAGGAACAGGACGTCGCGCCGGCCGAAGACGCCGCGATAGCGGTCCGAGGACGAGTAGATCGTCGTGTTGTACTGGTCGTGGCTGCGCATCGTCGTCAGCCGCAGCACGGAAGCATCGGTCTCGTGAACGTCCTCTTCGACACCTTCGAACACGAGGAAGTTCGCCTTGCCCGTGTCGGTGTTCCAGATCCGCTCGCGCGCGCTCGACGCCAAATGGAAGCCGCCGGGGCGCCGGATGCGTTCGTTGTACGCCTGGAAGATCGGGAAGACGGCCTCGATCGCCTCGCGGATCTGGTCGTAGTCCGCGACCATCGCGTCCCAGTCGACCTTCGAGGAAGCGCCGAGCGTCGCCTTGGCGATGCCGGCGACGATCGCCGGCTCGGACAAGAGATGCTCCGAGGCGGGCGGATTGCTGCCGGCCGAAGCATGCACCATCGACATGGAGTCCTCGACGGTGATCGATTGCGGGCCGCTCGCCTGAACGTCGATCTCGCTGCGGGCAAGGCAGGGCAGGATCAGCGCCTCGCGGCCATGGACGAGATGGCTGCGATTGAGCTTCGTCGAGACATGGACGGTCAGATCCAGATTGCGGATCGCGGTGCGCGTCAGATCCCAGTCGGGAATCGCTGCAGCGAAGTTCCCGCCCATGCCGATGAAGACCTTCGACGTGCCGGCGATCATCGCCTGCAGTGCCGTGACGACGTCGTGGCCATGCCGGCGCGGCGGCTCGAAGCCGAAGCGCGCCTCGATCCGATCCAGAAGGTCGGCGGAGGGTTTCTCGGTAATGCCGACCGTGCGGTCGCCCTGAACGTTGGAATGTCCGCGCACCGGGCAGATGCCGGCGCCGGGCCGCCCGACATTGCCGCGCAGGAGCGCCAGATTGGCGATCTGCCGGACGTTCTCGGCGCCCCGCTCGTGCTGGGTGAGGCCCATGCCGTAGACGAGGATGGCGCTCGGCGCTTCCGCGTAGATCTTCGCGACGGTGGTCAGTTCGGCGCGGGTGAGACCCGACTGGCGCTCGATGACGCCCCAGTCGGTCTGCCGGAGATCCTCGATCAGGGCTTCGATGCCGACCGTGTGACCGCGGATGAAATCCCAGTCGAGGACGAGTGGCCCCGCACGCGCGGCCGCCTCGTCGTCGGCCTCGACCATGGCCTTCATCATGCCCTTCAGGGCAGCCGAGTCCCCACCGACGCGGACCTGGTAGATGTGTTCGCTGATCGGCGTCGAGGTGAGGGTTCCCATCTCGACCGGATCCTGCGGCGCCTGGAAACGCTCGAGGGCCCGCTCGCGAAACGGATTGAACGAGATGATGCGGGCCCCGCGCCTCGACGCGGACCGAAGGGTCGACATCATCCGCGGGCTGTTGGTCCCGGGATTCTGGCCGAAGATGAAGATCGCGTCCGTCACGTCGAAGTCTTCGAGAAGGCAGGTTCCCTTGCCGACGCCGATCGAGGCCGGAAGCCCGACGCTCGTCGGCTCGTGGCACATGTTGGAGCAGTCGGGAAAGTTGTTCGTGCCGAATTCGCGGACGAAGATCTGGTAGAGGAAGGCGGCTTCGTTGGAGGTCCGCCCCGAGGTGTAGAATTCGGCGGCGTCCGGCGTCGACAGCCCGTCGAGGTGGCGGGCGATGGTGGCGAAGGCGTCGTCCCAGCCGATCGGCACGTAGCGGTCGCTCGCCGCATCATAGACCATCGGGTGGGTCAGCCGGCCCTGCATTTCCAGTTCGTAGTCGCTCCAGGAGGTGAGGTCCTCGACCGTGTGGGCGGCGAAGAACTGCGGCGTGCAGCGGGCCGCCGTCGCCTCCCAGGCGAGCGCCTTGGCGCCGTTCTCGCAGAATTCGAAGGAGGACGTATGCTTGGGGTCGGGCCATGCACAGCCGGGACAGTCGAAGCCCTCCGGCTGGTTCATCTTCAGGAGCGTCCCGGCGCCCTTGATCGCCGCGCCCTGGAGCGTCAGCGCCGCCGCTGTCGCTTTCAGCGCGTCCCAGCCGCCGGCGGGGTGAGTGTAGAGACGGAAGGATTTGCCAGTCGTCATCGGATGTTCACTTTCCGGCAGAGCTTCGCCGTCGGCGCCGATGATGTCGGCGGCCAGGGAAGAGGGGGGACGTTGCAGGCGGCGGAGGGCCATCCGGCCGGCGCCTGCGGCCGACCGGGCGTCCCGGCGACGGCGGCGGGCGATCAGGGCTCGTTGCTGTGACGCGACGTCTCGAAGAGGAACCACACGCGGCGCTCGGTCTCGTCGATCCAGTTCTCCAGGAGGCTGGCGCCTGCGACGTCGCCGTGTTCGTCACACAGCGTATGGACGGCCCGCATACGGGCGGCGAGCTCCTTGTTGTCCTCGCGGAGCTCGGCGAGCATGTCGAGCGGCGAGACGTAGTCGGCATCGTTGTCGAGGACGCGCTGCAGCCGGCCGGCATGGCCGAGGGAGCGGAGCGTCGTGCCGCCGACCTTGCGGACGCGCTCGGCGATGTCGTCGGTCATCGCGAAGATCTGCGCGCCCTGCTCGTCGAGCATCAGGTGATAGTCGCGGAAATGCGATCCCGAGACATGCCAGTGGAAGTTCTTGGTCTTGAAGTAGAGGGCGAAGACGTCGGCGAGCAGCGTCGTCATCGCCGAGGAAATCTCGGCGATCGCGTCGGTGGAAAAAACCGTGGGCGTTGCCAGGTCGGCCTTACGGCGCAGTTCGAGCGTGTTCATGCGGATCATCCATCTCCTGGAGAGGCGGCGGCGGCCGTCTGCCTTCGCAGCGGCTCGCCGAGGCCCGATTGGCGATGGTCGAAGGATGGCATCCGGACCGTGCGGGTCTTTCGAAAACGCCTCGATCGTTTCAAATTGGCCCGATTCTGCCTGACATCGTCAAATGAACGGGCGGATCCGACAAATTTGTCCATTTGAGCTGCGGTTGGGAGAAAGCATAGGCGAGCCAAACTCATGTATGACTAACATGGTGCGACCAAACACGCTGGAATGACTGCGCCAGAATTTTCAGGGAAGGCGCAGTTGCAATGACGATGTCGGACGTCCTGAACGAGCCCCCGGGGTGGTCGGCGGCCTTCGTTCCCCGCGACGAAGGAGCCGGCGCGGACGAGGAGGTCGAGCCCTTCGCACGGGAAGGGTCGGGACGGGCGGCACGCACGCTCCCGCTCGTCGATCTCGATCTGCTCGTCACGATTATTCCCTCGGCGCAGGGCGACCTCGCGACGCCCGTGCGCATGCAGACCCGCAGCCTCGATCACCTGTCGGAGACGGTCGGTTCCCTCGGGCGGACCACCCGGGCTGCCGGTGCGGAGGAACCGGCGCAGGAGGCGGCAAGCGCTTCGCACCGGGCGGCGACCTGCGACGCCGTCATCGGGCGCCTGGCGCAGGCGCTTGACTGGATCGACGACAATCCTTCGCCGCACGGTGCCGTCGTCGGTGACGCGATCCGGTTGTCGATCGCGGCGCGCATGGCCGCGATCCTGCCGGGCGAGGAGCCTGCCGGCGATCCGGACGCCTCGGTCGGCACCCTGCCGAAATGGCGGCTGCGCCGGGTGCGAGATTTCGTCGAGGCGCATCTGGCGGAAAAGATCACCCTTGCGGATCTGGCGCGCGTCGCCGGCCTCAGCCGCATGCATTTCGCGGCGCAGTTCCGGGCCAGCACCAGGCTCCGGCCCCACGAATATGTGCTGCGCCGGCGCATCTCGCGTGCCCGCAAGCTTTTGAAGGCGCCGGATCGTTCGCTGGCGGATGTCGCCCTTGCCGTCGGGTTCCAGACCCAGGCGCATTTCACCACCGTCTTTCGCGACATCGTCGGCGACACGCCCCATCGCTGGCGAATGGCGAACACGCAACGCTAGAGCATGATCCCGAAACGTGGGAACCGGTTTTCGGAAAAGGTCATGCCGCATGATGAGGATGGAGCGGGATGCCGATCGAAGCTGATCTCATCCCGCTCCGGAGCCGCGCTGCCTTGCCCGAAGGCTTCCGGACAGGGCCGCGGCGCGAACTTCCCCGGACTGAAGCCGCCGCAGGTGCCGCCGGTCGACCACGTCGCAACTGTCCAAGCGCTGCGCACCCCGAACAGGCACGGTGGAGCGCCCCTCGGTCCTGCAGAAGGCGTTCGCGACCTCTGCCGCGGCGGCACGCATATGCGGATCCTGCGCGCCATTTCCCGCGCGGCCGAGACCCAGATCGCCGAAACGGAGACGAGCCCCAGAATGGAGACGGACCGATGAGCTCCTCGACGTTCGAGACGCTGAGCCGGCGCAGTTTCCTCAGGGCAGGGGCTCTCACCGTCGCCTGAAGGCGGCGGCGACCGTAATTCGCCGCCCCGCCGGCGCGTCAGTGGGATGCGGATTCGCGTTCGAGCGCCTCGTGCATGCGGACGAGATCGGCGACCGTGCGGGCGCCCATCTTCTTCATCAGGCTGGCCCGGTGCAGCTTCACGGTGATCTCGCTCAAGCCCAGTTCTGCGGCGGCCTGCTTGTTCATCAGGCCGCCGCAGACGAGCTTCATCACCTGCAATTCGCGCGGCGTCAGCGTCGCATGGCGATCGACGAGCCGTTGGACCACGGCCCGGTCCGCCCGTTGCTGGCGGTCGTTCTCCAGCGCGCGCGTGACGGCATCGAGCATGTCCTGATCGCGAAACGGCTTGGCGAGGAAGTCGACCGCGCCGGCGCGCATGGCCCGAACGGTCATCGGGATGTCGCCGTGGCCGGTGATGAAAACGATCGGGGTGCGGTCGCCCCTGGCCCGGAGCCGGACCTGCAGGTCGAGACCGCTGATCTGTGGCAGCCGGACGTCGAGAACCAGGCAGGAGACCGATGTCGGCACCGGCGCCTCGAGGAGATCCGTCGCAGTCTCGAAGGCGATCGTGCGCAGGCCGATGGACCGGAAGAGGCTGCTCATGGCGCCGCGCACCAGAGGGTCGTCATCGACGATGATGACGGTCGGCTGCTCGCAGGCCGCCGCACTCGCAAGAGACTCACGCCGGACGTTCATGGGCCGGTTCCTCGAATGATGGCGGGTGCGGCAGGCCGGCTGGCCCGATGCCGCAGGTCCTGTACAATCCGTGGCACTTTCACGGACCTACCCTATGATGGAAGCGCATGCCGACACCAGACGGCACCGCCGGGCGCGAACAGAGTTCAGTCGATGCCGCAAGCACAGACAGTCGCAGTCGTCGACGATGACCTGCTCGTCCGCAACGGCATTGGCACGCTGATCCGCTCGGTCGGATACCGGGTGGAGGTCTTTGCGTCCGCCGTGGACTTTCTCGAGGCCAATGTCGGATCCTTCGCCTGCGTCATCTCCGATGTCCAGATGCCGATCATCGACGGTGTGGCGCTCCAGAGTGCCTTGCGAACGAAGGCGCCGGATCTGCCGATCATCTTCCTCACGGCGTTTCCCGACACATCGCTTCGCGAGGCCGTGATGACGGCGGGCGCCGTGTCGTTCCTCGAAAAGCCCTGCGATCCGTCGGACCTGATCGACAGCGTGGAGACGGCCATGCAGGCGCGCTCTCGGTGACGAAGGCTTGCGGCAGGGCTCCGCAACGGCATTCCACTCTCCTTCGGCTCCACGGCACGCTCCAATCGTTCAGGTATCGGTTTGTCCCGGTTCGAGGTCACAGGTCTTGTCGATTAGGATCGTTGTTTGAACGCTGTGCCTCCCCGATCGAAGGCAGCGCGACGGGACGCGGCGAACGCCCGGCGATCGCCGCGGACAAGAAAAGCTGTCTGCGGCAGGGCATCCGAAGGCGATGCGGCTAGTCTCGTCGTCAACGCTCCTTGCAGGCCGGCACCGGGCCACAAGATCCATCCCGAGCTTCTACGCAAGCTGCCGGTGACCCGGACCGTCTCCCAAGCGTCTATCTCGCCGCCGTGATCGACTGCTTCAGCCGCCGGGTGCTGAGCTGGCGGCTGTTCAGCACGATTCAGGCCGATCTTTGCATCGAGGTCGCCGAGCTTTGCATGGAGGCTGTCGAGGAGGCCTTGCGTGGCTCCGGTTTCCGCAATCGCGGGTGAATTTTGCAAAGGTCTGGCGGAGGTTCTATATGAAAGACGTCAAACGCCTGCCGGCCTTCCAGGCTCGCCTGATAAAAAGTGAGCTACCGTGGGTGATGCACAATCTCCAAAGCGCTTCCAGGAGCCTCTTCGGCTCGCAGATTTCATCCGCGCCAACGTCGATTCCATCGTCGCAGAGTGGATAAGGTTTGCGCAAACGCGTGAACCAGCCAGCGAAAACATGACGGACCTGGCCCTGAAGGACCATATCGTGGAGATCCTGGCATTTATCGCCGACGATCTTGAAACGACGCAGACGAAGAAGGAGCAGGTCCAGAAGTCTCGCGGCCTCGGTATCGCAGACGGGGAGTTTACCCGCAGTGCGGCGGAAGTCCATGCAACGCTCCGGTTGTCCGACGGCTTCAACATCGATCAGATGGTCTCGGAATACCGTGCCTTACGGGCAAGCGTCGTGAAGCAGTGGACGGCCACGGGACAAGTCCTCCCTGCAACGGATCTTGAGGACCTGACGCGCTTCAACGAAGCGATCGATCAAGCCATGACGGAGTCGGTTGCCGAGTACACCAAGGTGATCAACCAGTCCCGAGACATGTTTCTCGGTGTGCTTGGACATGACCTGCGAAATCCGATCAGCGCGGTCTTGATGACGGCACGAACGATGTCGAAGCGCGATACGGCGGACAGCAGGCAGAGCATGCTTGCCAGCCAAATCGCGAGAACGATGGAACGTGCGACCTCCATCCTTGACGATCTCCTCGAGCTCACGCGCTCGACGTTCGGCGCGGAGATCCCGCTCGTCAGGACCCCGATGCAAATGGACGAGCTTGGTGCTCAGCTCGTCGAAGAGATGCGGACGTTTTCCAACGGCAGACAGATAGAAATCGATACGCGGGGCGAGATGCAGGGCGAGTGGGACAAGGCGAGAATGGGGCAAGTGTTTTCTAACCTTATCGGGAACGCCCTCCAGTACAGCCCCGATGGCAGCGCAGTAACAGTGACGGTATCCGGTCAGGAAGATCGTGTTCTGATATCCGTTCACAACAGCGGCGATCCCATTCCTCTCGATACACAGAAAACGATCTTCAAGTCCTTGACGCGGGGCTTCGACAGCAGCTCTCAGGGAGCCGGTTCGACAAATCTCGGCCTGGGTCTCTTCATCGCGCACAAGATCGTGACGGCGCATGGTGGGACCCTCGCCGTTGATTCCAGTCGCGACAGGGGGACAACCTTTACCGCGGTCATGCCCAAGTTCTGATCGCGCAACGTCGTCATGCAGCAAAGGAAGGTCAGGAGGGAGTGGTTGTTGCCGGGCACGTCCTGAGCACCCGGATCCATCCCTGGCGCGTCCCGCGGTGTCGCTCGTGCCAGAGCTTGCTCGGCCGCCGTTCGGCGTTCCGGTGGCACGAAGCGTGACGCCGGCCCTGCTACTCGGCCAGGCCCCAGAAGCGCGCGATGTGACGGGTCGAGGAAATGCCGACTTCCAGCATGTACTTGCCTTCTTCGCCAAGGCCTCGGTCGCCCCCTCCCTTGATCGGTGTGCCGTGGCCCATTCCCTCGATGATGTATTCTTCGATCACAGCCCGCCCGCCTCCTTCGCACCAGATCCGCCGGGGAAAGCCGTCGACCTGCTCCACCCGCGTCGGCGGTCCTTCGACCCCGTGTAACTTCTGCCACTGCCGAACGATGGAATCGGCGTTGGAACTGGCGACGGTTGTGTCGCGGCCGCCGTGCCAGACCGAGATCGTTGGCCAGCGGCCAGTGAATTTCGAAGCCCCCCGCACGAGCGCATTGAGCTTGTGGTCCGAGACCACGCCATATCCCTTCATGCGAAAGATCGCCTGCATCAATGTGCCTGCGGTGCCGTAGGGCAGACCGGCGATGATCGCACCCCCTGCAAACACCTCCGGATACGTCGCCAGCATCACCGATGTCATGGCGCCGCCCGAGGACAGCCCGGTGATGAAGACGCGCGACGGGTCGACGGCGTGATCATCAATGACCTGCCCGATCATCTGGCGGATGGAAAGCGGCTCTCCGGCACCGCGGCGGCTGTCGCCCGGCTTGAACCAGTTGAAGCCGCCAACGACGTTGTTGGCTCGTTTCTGACCGGGAAACAGAAGCGCCACCCCGCATTCGTCGGCAAGCGTTGACCAGCCAGATCCGAGATTGTAACTCTCTGCCGACTGGCTACTGCCATGCATCACGACGACGAGCGGACCGCTCTTCCGGAAGCTCTCGGGGATGTAGGTGTTCGCGCGGAGCGATCCGGGGTCGGTTCCGAATCTCTTCAGAATGGTCAGGCGGTCGTGGCTGTCCGATGATGCCGGCATGCGAACTCCTAGTTCGTTACCGCGACAATGACATGGGCTGGACAACTGTTCCCAGCGGAGCCCTTCGCCCGAAAGCTTCGGCTGTCGGTTGGCGCCACCACATGGGGAACTGGACGGCGGCGGCGGCCGGCACGGGCGACCGACAAAGCGGCTCCGCGCCGGCTGGTTCGGGTTGTCTCGTCTGAACGAACGACACTCCAGACGCCTTCGCGAGCAGCCTGGCGGATTGGCGGTCAGCCAGACGCGACGGAAACTTCGACCCTCATGCCGATCAGCGCATCCGGTCGCCCGACGAAGCTTCCGGCCACGGGAACCGCTTGACGGATGTCTCGTGCGACAGCCACAGGAATGAGGTTCTTCGACCCCACGCTGCGATTGGTCGGGTCGAAGGTGATCCAGCCCGCCCCGGGAATGAAGACCTCCACCCAGGCATGGGTGGACCCTGGGCCTGCAGATCCGACCAGCTCGTTGTCGGGGTCGAACAGATACCCCGAGACCAATCGCGCTCCGAACCCGAGGATCCTTGTGGCGTCTGCGAGCAAGACCGCAAGATCGCGGCACGACCCCCTTCTCCGTGTCAGGGTTTCCGATGGAGACTGCGTGCCTTCATCCTCGCGAGCCTCGTACGAAATTTGGGAAGAGACACCCTCACTGATGTTTTTCAGAAGGGTCAGTGTGTCAGTCGGCCGCTGAAACACGAACCCCTCGACCCATCGAAGGAGATGGCCGTCGCGGTCGAGGGATTGCGGCTGCGTCAGTGCGCCGAGATCCGTCCAGTCGTCATTGGAATAGGAGAACGGATAGTAGATCGCGCTCGCGCAAATCGGAAACACCGGCCAGAGGGGCGCGCATAGTTCCAGCTGAGATCGACTTTCGATCGTCAAGCGATCAGTCTGGGAGCGAAACGCGGCGGTCGCAATCGCATTGCCCGACACGTCCTGCGACCATGCGATCTCGGCCTCCGGCGTGAGGTCGATCTCGTGGGAAATGAGCCTGAGGTCGCGGGTTTCGCGCGGGCGCAGCATCAGCCGATGCGGGCTGAGTGAGACGGGACAGCGATAGGTATAGATTGTCCTGTGGAACGTGGTCAGACGTTGCAAGATGCATCTCCATGTGAGGTGCGACAGGGATAACCGTCTTCCCATACCAAGTGGCGAGGCGCCATCCGCAACGATCTCGGCGGCGGCTTGAACGACGTGTTCGAGGCGCTTTTCGCCGGGCAGACCGCACTCGGCCGCGTCGGCGAGCCCGACGACGTCGGTCGGATGATCGCGAGCCTCCTCTTGGACGACACGCCTGGGTAGAAAGCCCAGACCATCGAGGTCTCCGGCGGCTGCGTCATCTGATCCACCCATACAACCCCATCAGGCCCGATCTGCCCCATCAAGGAGAGCCCCGTGCTCGAAGATGTCTTCATCTCGGGCGGCGATCTCGACCGTTCCACCGCCTTCTCCACAGATGCGCGCCAGGCTGTTCTCCATGCACCGCGCTCGCTTGCAGGAGCGGTGGAGGCCTCATGGGCAGTCCCGAGGTCGGCGGATCACGGCGGAGGCGATGGCCCTCGCGGCCCGCGTCCTTCAGACAGGAGACGTCGTCCGCGGGATCGTTTCGGCCAGATAGTCGATGAGGGCCCGGATGGCGGGGGTAAGGCCGCGCCGGGAGGAGAAGTCGGCGTAGATCGTGCCCTCGGCCGTGGCCAATTCCGGCAGGATTCGCACGAGGGTCCCCGACTGGAAGCCGGGGCGACAGACGTGCTGCGGCAACAGGGCAATGCCCAATCCCGCTTCGGTTGCCATCCGCAGCAACTCGACATTGGTAGAGAGAAGACGCGGAGCGACTTCGATCTGCCGGCATTCGCCCGATCGATCGACAAGGTTCCATATCGTCTCGTGGGCCATCGCCAGCGTCGGAAGCCGGGGGATGTCCTGAAGGAGAGGCAGCGTCCCCAGCTCCGCAAGGTAGGCGGGCGCAGCCGCGAGGACGCCGGCCTCCCGGCAGAACTGCCGAACCACCAGATGGGCACCTGCCTCGACCTCGTAGCGGGCGCGGAGCGCCACATCGATCCGGTCTCGAACGAGATCGGCGGGCCGGTTCATTTCCTCGAGATGCAGGCATATCCTGGGGTGGAGCCGCAGGAAGTCGGGCAGGATCTCGGCCAGCATGCCATGGATCAGGCCTTGCGGGCTGCCCACCCGCAGAACACCGTTCGGCTCGGCCTGGGCAGACGCGGCGACGGCTGCCGCCGCTCCCAGCCCGGCGACGATGGCCTGCGCCTGCTCGAAGATCTGCCGCCCCACTTCGGTCGGCCTGACGTTGCGGGTCGATCGTTCCAGAAGACGCACGCCCAGGCGTTCTTCCAGCCTCGCGACCCGCTTGCTCAGCGTCGCCTTGGGCAGTCCGACCCGGCGTGCAGCGGCAGAAAATCCGCCATGGATCAGCACGGCGTGCAGCGCGACGTAGTCGTTGGCATCATCCATCCGCCGGCCCGCTGTTTCGCCTGGGAAACGACGCGTTGCTCCAGGGGTGGCTAATCATGCCGTTCGTTTCCGCATAAACAGCTGCAACGGCCGCAGTCAACGATCGGCTCGGTGATTATCACTGTCCTGTAACGCGGCAGGATAACGGAACGAACCAGCTCACGGACTCGGTACAAAGATCTCGATCTGCCCGAGCCGACATGCGGGTCCTGAATCGCCGCCGAGCTGGCGCCGATCGCGCCATTGGTCCGCATCCGGCGCGACGCATGTCTTCCGAAGCCACGCGCGAAGCCGGCCGCAGGTCGGGTATGGAGAAGGCCCCGGCTGTCCGTCCGGATCGCCGGATCCGTTTCCGACCTTTGCGGCTCGGTCGAAGAATTCATCGGTATGTCGGGCGAGATTCGATCGTCCGACCAATGGAGAGCGAGAATGAGCAGGATGGGAAATGCGATCATGGCTGCCCTGGCTGGAGCAACCCTCGTCGCCAGTGTCGCGGCCACGCGGGCGGAGAACATGGCGTCGCCGCCTTCCGTCAGGAACGTCGTGCTGGTGCACGGAGCCTTCGCCGACGGTTCGGGCTGGCGCGGCGTCTACGACGATCTGACCGGACGCGGCTATCGCGTCACCATCGTCCAGAACCCGTTGACCTCGCTGGCCGACGACGTGGCGGCGACGAAGCGGGCCCTGGACCGCCAGGACGGACCCACCATCCTCGTCGGCCATAGCTGGGGCGGCACGGTGATCACCGAAGCGGGCGTCGATCCGAAGGTCGCCGGGCTCGTCTATGTCGCGGCCCTGTCGCCCGACGCCGGCCAAACCACGGCGGATCTGTATGCGGGCTTCACCACCCCGCCCGAATTCGTCCTCGAGACGACTGACGACGGGTTCGGTTTCGTGAAGCCGGACACATTCAAGGCCGGCTTTGCGGCGGACACCACGGATGCGGATGCCGCCTTCATGAGGGATTCCCAGGTGCCGATCAACATGTCGGTGTTCTCGACAACGCTCCAGAACGCCGCCTGGCGCACGAAGCCGAGCTGGGCCGTGTTCGGCACCGACGACAAGGCGTTCGACCAGCGGATGCTCCACGCCATGGCAGAACGCATCGGCGCCGAGGTCACGGAAGTTGCGGCCAGCCACGCCATCTTCATGACCCAGCCGAAGGTCGTTGCCGACGTCATCGACAAGGCTGCGCGTGAGGTGTCGACCGCCACCGCGGATGGTGCCGCCGCGGCTGCGCCGGACAGCATGCCGCAGTCACAGTGACAGGCGGCGGCCGGCGACCTTGATCCAACTTGGGGCCCACCCTGATCGCGCCGTTGCCGAACTTGCGGCGCGATCGGACGATGGGCAGCCGGTTAGCTTCGGGCCTGCGGGTCTTGCGGCTCCGCGCGGCGACGCGCCTCGCGGAGCTGGCGTTCGGTGGATCGAAGGCGGAACTCGTCGGAAGCCAGCCCTGCCAGGGCGAGGAGGCTCTTTTCCTGGGAGTCCTCCAGCACGCGCGGCTTGTAGTCGATGACGCACAGGGACCCCAGGGCGAAGCCGTTGCCGTCGCGGATGGGCGCCCCCGCATAGAACCGGAAGTTCGGTGGGGCGATGACGGCGGGATTGGCCTCGAAGCGAGGATCGCTTGCCAGATCGCCGACCGCGAAGATCCCCTTCTGCAGGATCGTGTGATTGCAGAAGGACCAGTCGCGCGGGGTCTCGGCAAGGTCGAGGCCGATGCGCGATTTGAACCACTGCCGGGTCTGCGCCAGCAAGGTCACCAGCGCGACCGGCGCGTCCAGTGTATGGGCCGCCAGCCACGCCAGTTGGTCGAAGGCTTCCTCCGGCGCTGTGTCCATCAGGCCGGACTGCTCGACGGCAGCCAGCCGCTGACGCTCGTTCCGGGCGATCGGGAATGTCGCGTCGGCCGGCGAGCCCGCCGTTTCACCGGTACCGGCGAAGGCTTTGCGCAGGGCGGCCGCCGCAGCGTCGGGGGTTTCGACATGGCTGATCCTGTTGCCGCCGTTCGGTGCCGGGGCTCCGACGGCGAGAATAAGGGTGTCGCCGAGAGCCGGATTGTCGACGAGGCTCGAGAGCAGCGCGTGCCGCGAGGGATCGGCAGCCTGCAGGTCGACGACGACGCCGAAGGGTCGCGTCGAACCGATCGCGAACGCCGCCGCATGGGGATCGTCGAAGGCCTGGAGAGTGCATTCGGGCATCGCCGAAAACAGCCTCTCGTAGACCGGCAGCCGGTCTGCGGAGGCGCTCACCACGACCAACGCCGAGGGCAGGTGGGCGTCCATGCCGGAGCCTGCGATCAGCGCCTCGACATCGGTTCGATAGACACGGCGATGCCCGCCCGGGGTCTTCCACGACGGGATCGAGCCGCCCTCGATCATCAGCTGGGCAGTCCGCACGGAGACGCCGAACAGCTTGGCTGTCTCGGCCGTCGTCAGAATGTCCTTGTCCCTGTTCGGCATGGCCATCGCCCATTGGTCGCTGCGGAACAGCGCAGCCCGTCGACCAGTACGAGGCGCGGCCCGGTGTTTCAATTGCAATACGATACAAAACCGATGACTTCGTCGTGAATTGATAGAAATGATAGAATTGATATTTGCAATGCAGCGACCGAGACAGGGCGTGAGGCGCGGTCCCACAGGACATCGCGGCACGAGCCTGGGTACGGGAGCGCTCCCATTCGAGCGCCGAGCGCTCGATGCAAAGAAGGAATTTTCGCATGACGACACATGCTGAACACGGCGACCGCGAGCGCGATTCACGCCCGCAGGAAAGCCGGCGCCCGGCCACCGCCGCGCCGAAACCCGCTTATGACTTCATCGTCTGCGGCGCCGGCGCTTCGGGCTCTGTCATCGCCCGGCGGCTTGCCGAGAACGCCGACGTCCAGGTGCTCCTGATCGAGGCCGGCAGCGACGACGAGGCCGAAACCGTGCTCGATCCGGCGGCGTGGCCCGTCAATCTGGGCAGCGAGCGCGACTGGGGTTTCCAGGCGCAACCCAACCCGCATCTGAACGGCCGTGCCCTGTCGATGTCGATGGGCAAGGGGCTCGGCGGCGGATCCAGCATCAACGTGATGGTCTGGGCGAGGGGGCACCGAAGCGACTGGGACTTCTTCGCCAGGGAGGCCGGCGATACGGCCTGGGGATATGAGAATGTCCTCGATCTCTACCGCCGGATCGAGAACTGGCAGGGCGAACCCGATCCCGAATATCGCGGCTCGTCGGGACCCGTCTGGGTTCAGCCGGCATGCGAGCCCAGCCCGATCGCCTATGCGATGCTCGCCGCAGCGCGGGAGATCGGCGTTCCGACCTACGAGCACCCGAACGGCCGGATGATGGAGGGTCCAGGAGGCGCCGCCCTGACCGACATGCTGGTCCGCCACGGACGGCGGCACTCGCTGTATCGCGCTTATGTCCATCCGTGGCGCGACCGCCCCAATCTGACGATCCTCACCGGGACGACGGTGCTTCGCGTGATGATCGAGGGCAAACGGGCGACCGGCGTCGAGGTCCTCCACGACGGGCAGGTCGTCTCGATCGGCGCACGAGCCGAAGTGGTGCTGTCGCTCGGCGCGATCCAGTCGCCGAAGGTGCTCATGCATTCCGGCATCGGCGACGAGGCCGAGCTGGCTCGCCACGGCATCGACGTCGTGCAGCATCTTCCCGGCGTCGGGCAGAACCTCCAGGACCACGTCTCCTTCGGATGCACCTGGGAATATCGGGAGCCGATCGCACCGCGTAACAGCGGCAGCGAAGCGACGCTCTACTGGAAGAGCCGTCCCGATCTCGACGCGCCGGACCTGGTCTTCTGTCAGGTGGAGTTTCCGGTGCCCAGCGACCGGACAGCGGCGCGGGGCGTCCCGGAGCACGGGTGGACGATGTTTGCGGGTCTCGCACACCCGGAAAGCCGCGGCCGTCTGCGGCTCCAGGATGCCAATCCGCTGACGCCGCTGGCAATCGACGCCAACATGCTGAGCGATCCTGCCGACATTGCGACCGCCCGCCGCTGCGTCGAGCTTTGCCGTGACCTCGGCAATGCGCAGGCCTTCCGGCCGTTCGTCAAGGGCGAGGCCATGCCGGGCGAGATCAAGGGGGCAGCGCTCGACGACTATATCCGCGACGCGGCGGTCACCTACTGGCATCAGACCTGCACCAACAAGATGGGCCGCGATGAAATGTCCGTCGTCGACGCGTCCCTCAGGGTCTACGGCATCGACGGGCTGCGTGTGGCCGACGGCTCGATCATGCCGCGGGTGACGACCGGCAACACCCAGGCCCCGTGCGCGATCATCGGCGAGCGGGCTGCGGAAATGCTGCGGATGGCGCATGCCGCATGACCAGTGACGACGCGGCGGTGATGATGGCGAACGTCGCCGCCGCGTCGGCACGCTTCGCCGGAACTGGAGCTGCCGGAAGGCGGTCGCTCCGCCCCCGGGGAGCCCTTCCGTCGTCTCGATCGGTCGAGGCGTGGGCGGATGGTCCTCTCCGGGGCAGGGGCGGGGGCCGGGGCCGGCAGGAGCCGGGTGCGCCGGCGACATTGCTCCCCGCACCGGGGGGGCACTGAAGAAAGCAACGCGGCGCGGGTAACGACACCGGTGTGCAGATCCGAATACCCAGCAACTGGGCCGACTGTCCGACCCGGCGGCAACGGTTCACACCGAATGCCAAGGAAGCATGATGACGTATCAGCAAAATGCCGGCCTGACATGGCGCACGGCGAAAGGGTTGCCGCGGCTCATTTTCTGCTGCCGCGACCTGCCGGACATCCTCAAGTTCGCCCGCGTCGCAGCGCATTCGGTGGCACCCACGGCCTGCTTCTACGGCCCTGCCGGTTCCTCGCTTCCTGCCCGCCGGGGTGATGTCGTGGTCGAAATGGGCCTTGTTTCCGCCGAGCAGGCGATGATCGAGGCGCAGTTTGCTTCCATGCTCTGCGCGGACCTTTCCCTGGCTTGTGCCGTTGATGTCAGCCGCGAGGCCGGGATTGCCTGGGCCGGGCCGGGAACGACCCATGCCAAGCTGATGCAGTCGTGCCGCGATCAGCAGATGACGCCTTGTTTCGCCAGAACCTCCCCACCTGATGGCGATTGCGACAGCCTGTTGGGCGCATTGCGTGTCGATCCCGTCCCGCTGCTACGCATTCAGACAGTCAGCCTGCGCGGCACCGTCCGATGGCTGCCATCGCATGGCGCGGCGGAGGCGGTCGAGTTGCTCGGGGCAGGGACGCCCGATGCCGGGATCATCAGTCGCCTCGAGCTTCGGCTGCGACCGGCCGCCATCTCCCTCGGGTGGTCTCCCGTTTCGTCGTTGCGGCAGGATGATCCATGTCGATAGCAAGATGGATGCGGACGCCAGGCATTTGCGGGCTCCTGATCGTGGTCAGCTGTATCTGGGGCGCTTCGCTGTCGCAGTCGCTGCTGGCGACGGAACGGCAAACGAATGTGTCAGCTGCGCCAGTCAGCGATGACCTGGCGGGATCGCAGCTCGCTTTGCCGGAACCCATCAGTCCCCTGTCGCCTGTCGGGGGACAGCGGGCGGGCCTGGTTGCCCTCGGAGCCAAGCTCTTCTCGGACGAACGGCTTTCGGCGGATGCCAGCCGCTCCTGTGCCACCTGCCACCGGCTCGAAATGGGCGGAGACGATGGCATGCAAAGGGCGGTTGGCGCGAACGGCGAGGACCATCTCTTCAACACGCCCAGCATATTCAACGCCTGGAAGAACTATCGGTACAACTGGCGGGGTAACTACGCGACGCTGGAAGAGCAGAACGAGGCCATTCTGCTGGCCCCCAACGTCATGGGGAACTCGTGGGCCGTGATCATCTCGCGGCTCGGCGAAGACCCGCACTATCCGCTGAGCTTTCGCAGGATCTTCGGCGAGGGTCCGACCCGGCAGGGGGTTCTCGCGGCGCTCGGCGCCTTTCAACGGTCGCTGACGACGGCCGATGGCCGGTTCGACCGCTATCTCGAAGGAGAGGCAGGTGCGATCACGCCGGACGAGGAACAGGGATACGCGCTGTTCAAGTCATACGGCTGCATATCCTGCCATCAGGGGGAGAACGTCGGGGGAAACCTCATGCAGCGCTTTCCGCTCTTTCGGCCGAGCTTCACGCAGCTTGGAAGCGACGAGGCCGAAGCGGCAAGCATGGCGGATATGGGCCGATATGCCGTCACGGGACGCGCGGAAGACCGCCACGTGTTTCGGGTGCCAAGCCTGCGGAACGTTGCCTTGACGGCCCCCTATTTTCACGACGGTCGCGCGGCAACGCTCGAAGCGGCCGTCGCAGATATGGCCGCGCGCCAACTGAGGCGAACGATTCCGGCGACCGATGTCCGTCTGATCGTGAAATTCCTGGAGACGCTCACCGGCGTCAATCCCACGGAGCGAGGTTCTTTGCGCGGGGATCCCGACCATTGAACCGCTTGCAAGTCTTTCTCGGCGCTGCGGCCGGGATGCTCGTCATCCTGACGACCCTGTTCGTGCTCAGCATGACCCCGAACGATGCCCGCCACCAGAAAACCCTGGAGGCATTGCGAGCGATCGACACGAGCAACGCATCGCTGCAACGCGACGTGCTGCAGGCCCGCAGCTCGATCCTGCACAACTATGATCCGTTGGTCCGCAGCCTGGCTGTGATGCAGCGGTCGTCGCACACGCTGGACGAGGCCGTCGGCGGGGAGGATGCGCAGCTTGCCCGGATCGCCGTCGACCTGGACATTGCGCTGGACCGCGCCGGCGAGCTGATAGAGCGTTTCAAGTCGAAGAACTCCGTGATGCAGAACTCGCAGATCATCTTCGGCGATACGCTGGAGCTGGTGAAGAGGGGGCTGCCCTCGAGAAACGGCGAGGCCCATATGCGCCTGACGGGCGTCGCCGGAACCGTTTCCCGATTTACCCGCGAGCCGAGCCCGGAGAACCAGAGAAGGCTCAATCTGGCGCTGAACCGTCTGCAATTCCCGTTCCTGCCCGAGTTTGGCGGACATCTCGCCCGCACGCTGATCATTCACGGACGGGTGCTGGCGAACACGTTTCCCATCGTCGACGCGATCGCTGCGGACCTGCAACGGGTTCCCACTGCCGTCCTGGTGCAGCGATATCAGGCACGCTATCTCGCCCTCCACGCAGAGGCGTTGGATCGGGCCGCCGTCTTCCGCGTCGTCCTCTACGGCATCGCGCTGATTCTCTGCGCATACGTTGCCTATCTGTTCGTTCGCCTTCAACAGAACGCGGCGACACTGCGCGACCGGCTGGCACTGGAAGCGGCCATCGCGACGGTCTCGACCCGCCTGATCGACATGGATCTGGATCACCTTTGCCAGGAGATGGAGGCGGGGCTGGCCATCCTCGGCCGCTCGGCCGGCCTCGACGAGGTGCGGGTATTCCCCCGCGAAGAGGTGCCGGCCGGAGCCCTTTGCCCGGCCGGACAGCCGGGGCCGGACGACGGCGCGGCCTCGGTCTTCCGGCTGGCCGAACACTGGGACGGCAGTCGCGCTTGCCATGGCGGTATCGAGGTCGCGAAAGTGTCGGCGCTACCGATCGGCGGCCAGCGAAACCGCCTCGAGCGCCTTGGCTACCGATCGTGGCTGGCCCTGCCGCTGCAGAATGCGGAGCGCAACTTCGGCTACCTCAGCTTCGCGACGCTGTCACGGGAGCGGCGCTGGCCGGCGGACGAGGTCGCTCTGCTTCGCACTGCCGCCGAAATCTTCACCAATGCACTGCAACGGGCCCACGGCGATCGGCAGCGGGCCCTTCTGGAAGCCCGGCTGGCGGAGTCCCAGAGGCTGGAGTCGCTGGGGACGCTCGCCGGCGGGATCGCCCACGAATACAACAACATTCTGGGCGCGATCCTGGGTTACGGCGAACTCGCCCTGTCCGAGCTGGATGCCGACGGCACGCCGCACAGGCAAGTCCAGCAGATCGTGCGCGCCGGGATGCGCGCGCAGAGCATCACGGACCAGATCCTGGCGTTCAGCCGTCGCCGCGACAACCGCTATCGTCCCATGCGAACGGTTCCGGCCGTCAGCGAGGCGCTCGAACTGGTTCGCGCCTCGCTCCCCGGCACGATCACGATCCAGACACGCTTCGCGGACGGCGAGGGGGTCATTCTCGGCGATCCGGCCGAGTTGCAGCAGGTGGTGATGAACCTTTGCGCCAACGCGGCCCACGCCATGGACCGCGAGGGTGTCGTCGAGCTGGCCGTCGACGAGGTCGCCGTCGCCCGCGATCGCGAACTGTCCCACGGGCGGCTCAAGCCCGGGCGCTACGTGCGCCTGGCCGTGCGTGACCGCGGACACGGCATGAGCGCCGAGACCCTCAACCGGTTGTTCGAACCCTTCTTCACAACGAAGTCGGTGGGAGAAGGCACCGGGCTCGGACTGTCGGCCGTGCATGGGATCGTGACGGCCCACAAGGGGACGCTCGACGTCAGCAGCGAGATCGGCAAGGGAAGCAGCATCGAAGCCTATTTCCCCCGCAGCGACCTCCTGCCCATCGAGGAGGAGGATGCGGCGGCGCTGGATCGAGACATTCCCCGGGGCAATGGTGAGACGATCCTCGTCGTCGACGCTGACAGGCAGCGGCGGACATTGCTGGAGGAAATGCTGGCCCATCTCGGCTACGAGGCTGTCGGCTTTGGCCAGACGCAGACGGCACTGGATGCCGTTGCCCGCAACAACGACCGCTTCGATCTCGCGCTGCTCGACGAAGCGGTCATCGACCCCGGCCTGCAGCATGCCTGGAGCGGTCCGTCGGGTCCGCTTGCGAGGCTGCCCGTTCTCGTCATCGCGGAGCGCGGCTCCGGTGACGGCAGGCGCGAATGGAGCCACACATTCCGCATGAGGCTCGAGAAGCCGCTGCGCATGGAAGCTCTTGCCATGGCGCTTTCGCATGAGATCCAGCGAGATTCCACCGGGGAAAACCCGCCACTTCAATTGGCGGCGCGTCGACCATGACGTGCGGCAACGGGGCAGTTTCATGAACGGCAGTCACATCCTCGTCGTGGATGACGATCCCGCCATGCGGGACCTCATCGGTACCTATTTCGCCAATAACGGCTACGAGGTCAGCACCGCTCCCGACGGTGCGGCCCTGAAGCGCGTGCTCAACGCGCGTCCCGCCGATCTCATCATCCTCGACCTGCAGCTCGCCAGGGAGAACGGGCTCGACCTGATGCGTGGCATCTCGTCCGACAGCCAGGTCCCGGTCATCATCATCACCGGGCAGCGCCGGGACGAGCCGGACCGGGTGGTCGCCCTGGAACTGGGGGCCGACGACTACGTCACCAAGCCCTTCAGCCTGCGGGAGCTGATGGCGCGGGCCAGAGCCGTCCTGAGGCGCTCGGAGCGCGCCGACGGGCGCTCGCGGGAGATCCAGCAGCGGATCCGCTACAGGTTCGCCGGGTTCGAGCTCAGTGTCCGCATGCGTCGCCTGACGTCTCCGCATCAGACGCTGGTCAAGCTGACGGTCGGCGAGTTCAATCTTCTGACCGCCTTCCTGCGTTCGCCGCAACAGATCCTCAGCCGGGAACAGCTGATCGCTGCGACGCGGATGCACGACGAGGAAGTCTTCGACCGCAGCATCGACGTCTTGATCCTGCGGCTGCGGCGCAAGCTGGAGACCGACCCGAGCAACCCACAGCTCATCCGGACGGAGCGCGGCGTCGGATACCTGTTCCAGGCCGACGTCGAAGTCGTGCGGTAGCGCCGACTCCTGCCCGGAATCGATGCCGTCGCCTGTTGCGGTGCCGCCGCCCGCGGCCCGGCGATCACGCCCGCGCGGGGAGCGGAATTGTTTCCGATGTAGCGCAAGATCGTCGCATCGAAACAATCGATACATGCGCGGGATCCAGAAGCCCCGGCGCGCCGCCACAGCGAACGAGGCGGAGCCGTCCTGGCACGGCGCGGCAACTCACCCGCCAAATCAGCATAGCGATCGGCCGGATGGCGCGAACCATTCGCCGCGATTTCGAGACATGCGAGGAAAGACCATGAAGATACTCATCGCCGGCGCCGGGCTCGCCGGCCTGTCTCTGGCGCGCGCGCTTCTCAAGCGCGGCATCCGTGCCGACGTGGTCGAACGGCGCGTGGACTGGTCGTCATCGGGCTTCGGGCTTTTTCTGCCCGGCAATGCAACCCGTGCTTTCGCTGAACTCGGCCTGTTTTCCGAGATAGCGCAGTCGGCCGTGCCGATTTGCCGGCAGGACTTCTTCGACCATCGCGGCCGGCACCTCAGCACGGTCGATGCCGAGAAATTCTGGGCAGGTTGCGGGCCTTGTCTCGGCATGCCGCGGGCCGCCATGCACAAGATCCTCCTGGATTCGGTCGCCGCGTTGCCGATCCGCACCGGCCGGGCCATCGCGAACCTCCGACAGGTGGCCGGCGGATGCATCGTAACGTTCGACGACTGGAGCTCGGAGACCTACGACCTCGTCGTGGGGGCGGACGGTCTCAATTCCACCGTCCGCCGCCTGGCCATCCACCCTGCGCCTCCGACCTATACGGGCAACGGATGCTGGCGCTTCTTCGCCGACAATCATGCGGGCATCGACGCCTGGACGGTGATGGTGGCCAAGGGCCGGACCCTCTTGGCCGAACCGGTCGACCGATCGAGGCTCTATGTCTACGCCGAGCTCACCCAGGCGGTCGGCGATCCGCGGGAACGGGCCACTCGCGCCGAGTTGCAGGCCATCTTTGCCGATTTCGCAGCGCCGCTCGGGCCGCTGCTCCGGCAGGTCCAGCCCGAGACGCCGGTGCATTTCAGCCGGATCGAAGCCGTTCAACCGCCGGTCTGCTTCAGCGGCCGTGTCGTCCTGATCGGTGACGCGGCGCATGCGACGTCTCCCAGCATGGCCGAGGGTGCCGGAATGGCCTGCGAGGATGCGGTCCTCCTGGCCGAGACGATCACGGCGGGCGACGCGCTCGACACTGCGCTCGGCCGATACGCTGCACGCCGCAAGCCGAGAGTGGACTGGGTGAGGGGACAGTCGGAAACCCGCGACCGGATACGGCGATTGCCGACGCCCATCAGCACCAGCCTGCTCCGTTTCGCAGGCATGAGGATGTACAGGCGCAGTTACACGCCGCTCCTCGCAGAGGCCTGACCCGATGCGAGGCGCCAATCTGATCGTCCTCGTCGCCCTGATCGTCCCCGTCACGATCTTCGCCGACGAACCTCTGGCAGCCTGGGCGGCAACGCTTCCGATCCGGCTCGCCGAGAGCGCTTCCACCTTGTCGGCGACGCTGGGCCTTTTCGGCCTTGCCGTTGCTCTCGTCGCGGTCCTGATCTCGCTCGCCCCGCAGGTTGCCGGCCACTCCGTCCGGGTGGTGCGGCATCACGGATGCACCGCGACGCTGGTTGCCGTTTCCGCGGTGGCATCTCTCGGCTCCGCCGCCCTTCTGAAGCACGTGGTCGGGCGTATTCGACCCTCGACGCAGGGCGCCGATCCCTGGCGTTTCGAATTCATGGCCTTCGACGACGAGTTCGCCGCATGGCCATCGGTGCATGCAGCCGTCGCCGCCGCCATCGTTCTCAGCCTGTCGATACAGCTTCCCCACCTGCGGCGGCCGCTGCTGATCGCCGGCGTGGCGGCTTGTCTCGCCCGCGTCCTGGCGGGCGCACATTGGCCGAGCGACGTCATGTCAGGCTGGGCGCTGGGCGCCGCGATGGTCGCTGCTGCCCAACTCGGCCTTGCCAGAAGGCGGCTCCGGCGTGTCGCTCGCGACCCGTGAGGGCGCTCTCACTCAGCGCCGCCGTTCGCCGGTCGGGCTTCCGCCCATTTCAGGAGCGCGTCGAGCGCCGGGCAGAGCGACTGGCCCCATGGCGTCAGACCGTATTCGACCTTCGGCGGGACCTGATGGTGCACGAGGCGCGTGACGATCCCGTCCGCCTCCATCTGGCGGAGCTGTTGGATCAGCATCTTCTGCGAGATGTCGGGAATCGCTCGCTCCAGATCCGAGAAGCGCATGAGCCGGCCGCCGAAGAGATTGAACAGGATCACCAGCTTCCAGCGCCCCTCCAGCATCCGCACGGCGCTCTCGATGCCGGACGCCGCCGTAAACGCGGTGTGGCTGGAGGGCTTACTTCCAGGTAAGTACCCAACTTTTTCGTGCGTACTTGTCACTTGCGACATTTCGTCAGATCTCTCTGCAACAGCACCACAACATCGAAGGAATCGACATGCTGAACATGCCCGAGTCACTCGCTGCCTACTTCGACCTCGCTCCGGATGCCACCGTAGCAGAACTCAGCGCCGCGTTCACGGATGACGCCGTCGTCAGCGACGAGGCAAGGCGCCACCGGGGGATCCTGGCGATCCGCGACTGGCGGGCCGAGACCATGGAGCGCACGCCGTTCACGGCGAGGCCCCTGTCCGTCGAACAGCTCGACGACGTCCTCGTCGTTCCGGCCGAGGTGACGGGATCGTTCCCCGGAAGCCCCCTGACGCTCACCCATCGCTTTGTCCTGCGCGACGGCCGCATTGCCACGCTGGAGATCGGGTGATGGGCGGCGGCTGGATCGACCTCGGCGGTCGCCGTGCCGTCGTCACGGGCGGCACGAAGGGCGTGGGCGAGGCCGTCGTTGCGGCTCTGCTCGATGCCGGTGCCCGCGTCGTGACGGGCGCCCGGTCGAAACCCGACAATCTGCCGGAGGCGGTCCGCTTCGTGGCGGCCGACCTGATGTCGCGCGAGGGCTGCGAGGCGCTCGTCCACTTTGCCGAGGCCGAACTCGGGGGCGTGGACATTCTCGTGAACGTGCTGGGAGGATCCGGTGCCCCCGGTGGCGGCTTTGCGGCGCTGGGCGACGACATCTGGATGAACGAAATCAACCAGAACCTGATGGCCGCCGTGCGCATCGACCGGGCTCTCGTGCCCGGAATGATCGAGCGCGGCTCGGGTGTCGTCATCCATGTGACCTCCATCCAGCACGAGTTGCCCCTGCCGGAATCCACGACCGCCTACGCTGCCGCCAAGGCCGCGCTCGCCACCTACAGCAAGGCGCTCTCGAAGCAGGTTGCGCCGGATGGCGTGCGCGTCGTGCGAGTCTCGCCCGGCTGGGTGGAGACCGCTGCGGCCGTTCGGCTTGCGGAGCGTCTCGCCGAGCAGGCCGGGACCGACTACGAGGGGGGAAAGCGGATCATCATGGACAGTCTGGGCGGCATTCCGCTCGGTCGTCCGACCAAACCCAAGGAGGTTGCCGATCTCATCGCCTTTCTCGTCTCACCGCGAGCCGCCGCGATCACCGGAACGGAATACGTGATCGACGGAGGAACCGTGCCGACGGTCTGATGCTCCCTCGGGCGGCGCGCCGCCCGGTGCGGACGCATGGACTTGCCTCAACGGCGAGCCGCCTGCCGACAGGGAGGGCTCCCTGTCGGCAGGCGGGCATCGTGTCGAAGGCCCGCTTTCACCGATACCGCGATTGTTCGCCGGCCGGCCATCCGGCCGGCGAGCGACGGCCGAGTCCCGCCGGCAGGAAGGAGCGGATGCGAGGATCGGCGAGGGCCATCCCGAACCACATGGCCACACCGAGAGCGAGACAGATCAGCTGCGGCGGCGATCCGAAACCATCGATGCGGAAGTGGGTGGCGATGGCGCCCCCCAGAAACCCGGTGGACAGCACCGCCCCGAGCGGCGACAGGCGAGGGATGAGCAGAAGGAACGCGCAGGTCAGCGTGAAGACCGCGACGCGCGGTCCGCTGTCGGCCGTGTATCCGGCATGGGTCATGGCTTCGGCGATCATCGGCGACGAGGCCAGTTGAAGGGAACCGTCGAGAAGCAGGAGAGCACCGACGACGGTCACGATCGAGCGGCCAGCGATGGAAGCGCGCATTTGAAGTCGTCCTTTCTTTCGATTGGGAAGCCTCGGCAGAGAGGCGAGGGCCCGCGGCGTCGGATCGGCGCGAACTGGCCGAAAGCAGCGGGTCGTGGGAACTGCACTGAGACCAGCGGCTTGCGCCGCTCAGGGCGGGTTACGGCCTCGGCCGAGGTGTCAAGACGGAATAGATGTTCTCGAAAGGCGGCGGTCCGAGAACCGTGGAGCCATCGCTTTCGTTCGATTCCAACACGGCCGACAGATCATCGCCCTGCAACGATCCGATGAGCCTGAACGTCCTCTCGAGATGCCCGGGCGAAAAGATGATCAGCATCCGAACCGGGCGGTCCGAGAGATTGCACCACGCGTGCGGCGTCCCTCTCCTGACCGTCACGGAGTCGCCTGCCGACAATTCTGCCGTCTGGTCACCACGGACGAGATGAACGCTGCCTTCGAGAATGACGAAGTGTTCCTCCTCGTTCGCGTGAACATGCATGGGGACGCCGTTGCGCGGATCGGCGATGATCTCGAGCATCGTGTAGATGCCCTGTGTCTCCTGAACGGAGGTGCGAATGACAAATCGCTCGCCGGGCGTGACCTCCCGCCATCCACTGTCAGAGCTCGGAGCGGCGGGCAGACTTCTTGGTAAAATACGCATGCCAGTCTTTCTGTCTTGGTGGCTGAACAGCGTCAGACTTGAGAGGCCCGTGTTACATCTCTGCTTCGGAGAGCGCGTTTGATGTTTCAGTCGAAACTCATTCCCTGGAATGGGCGCGAGGCGCAGCGAACCGCAGGGCTTCGTTCGATGCGGCCACTGCGGCCGCCGCCGTCGGGGCGCAGACGTGGATGTCGTCGTCGAGGCATGAGCGCATGCTCGCGGTAAGACCGGCCATTCAGAAACGCCGGTGCTGGCG
>NZ_AQQS01000034.1 GCF_002088275.1 Aurantimonas sp. 22II-16-19i | reverse complement strand
CTCGGCGCAGGGCTTTGTGCCCGGCGCCGAGGCACCCGCCGCAGCCACCGCGCGGGGTAGGTGCGGGGGCTGCGGCCGGCCCGCAGTTCGGGGCCGGGTCTGCGAAAGCGGGATCGGGGCCGGAGACGAAGCGGCGGGCGATGTCCGGGACAAGTCGGGCGGGAGTTCAGGGCCGACGCGAAGATTGCAGTTCGATGACGAAAAAGGGTGCTTGCATTCGCCGCCGCGAGCGGCTACCTAGCGCCCCAACGAGGACGGCCTTGAGGGTTCGTCGCTCGCTTCAGGGCGCCCGTAGCTCAGCTGGATAGAGCACCAGACTACGAATCTGGGGGTCAGAGGTTCGAATCCTTTCGGGCGCGCCATTTCCATTTCAGATAGCCTGTGGGCCGGGTCCTCTTCGGGTATCGGTCAACCTGCCGATGGCGCCGAAAGGCCTGTGGAGTTGCCGGCAGTCGTGCTGACCTGCCACTTGGCACCTCGCGGTGGCAGGGGGTGGAATCGACGGATCGCGACGCTCGATGGCGTTACCCGCCATCGGCCTCCAGCCTGCCGCGGATGGCGCTCAGAAGATCGAGGGCCGCGGCGAGTTCGGCTCGGTCGAAGCCTGCCGCGAGCGCGTTGGCCCACGACGTCTGTCGACGATCCGCCGCCGCATAGGCGGCTCGTCCCTCGCGGGTCAGGGTCACGAGTTGCGCGCGCCGGTGCGCCGGGTTCGCCTTGAACGCGACCAGTCCATCCGCTTCCAACTCATTGACGACGCGCTGGACGGCCTGGCGGGTGAGGCCCATGCTTCGGGCGAGCCAGGACACCGTCTGGGGGTCTTCGCCGTAGTGGATCGCGCCCAGGACCTGCCAGCGCGCGCTGGTCAGCCCGACATCCGCGACCAGACGATCCCCGGCGGCCAGGAGCCGCCCGTTGAGGCGGAAGATCTCCAGCACCAGGTCGGTCAGAACCGCGCCCTCGGCGGAATGCTTGTCATCGGTCATGCCCAGTTATCGCAGTTGACAACACGCTGTCAAACGACTATTGATGACAGCATGCTGTCATCAACGGGAGGGCGCGATGCTCCGCCTGAAAGCCCTGGACGAAACGCTCCCGCTTGAATCCCAGCTGGCCGTGGATCAGGCACCGGTCGTTCTGGTCAACCTGTTCGAAGTCGATGCCTGCGACGCGGAGGCGCTGATGCGCGCCTGGGAAGCAGACGCCAACTGGATGAAGCGTCAGCCGGGCTACATCTCGACCCAGTTGCACGGCGCCGTGGGCGGTGGCCGATTGTTCCTCAACTACGCCGTCTGGGAATCGGTCGCGCATTTCCGGGCCGCCTTCTCGCATCCCGAATTCACGTCCGCGCTGGCGCATTATCCGTCGAGCGCTACCGCCGCGCCGCACCTCTTCCGCAAACTCCCGGTCGCCAACCTCTGTACCGCCTGACGATGACCGCGCCTCGGATCCTTCACCCGCTTGCCGGCGTCATCGCCATCCTCACCATCGCGATATTCTGGACCGCGACCGTTCTCAGCGAGCTGTCGGGATCGCGCGAGCTGATCGTCTCGGTCAAGACGGCCATCCCGTGGGGCTTCCTGCTGCTGGTCCCGGCTCTCATGATCGCCGGAGGCTCGGGTTTCACGCTTGCCAGGGGCCGGCGCGGCGGCGCCATCGGCGCCAAGATCAAACGCATGCCGATCATTGCAGCAAACGGAATGGTGGTTCTCATACCCGCCGCGCTGTTCCTCGCCGCGAAAGCCGAGGCCGCCGAGTTCGATCCGAGCTTTTATGTCGTGCAGGCCGTCGAACTGGCGGCGGGCCTCGTGAACGTCGCCCTGCTCGGCCTCAACATACGGGACGGCTTCAGGATGACCGGACGCGTCCGGAAGATGCGCCTCAACGGATAGACGCGCGGACGTGCCGCCGACCCACCTCCCCCGAGGCGTGCTGCAACCGATGCAGGGTTCGCAGCGGTCAGGTGCGGTTCCAAGGCCGGCGCCGGGTGCCGGGTGCCGGAAGTCGGAACGACGATGGGAACAAGGGTGGACACATACCCGGTTTCATCGTCTGCGATGCGCCATCTCTCACTGAGGATTCCCGGCTCGCGGCGTCGCGCGGTCGCCGTTCGCGCGGCGTGGCATGGGGCGGATTTTTCCCCGCGGGGATCCGATTGACCAGGAAACTCCGACGATGTAGTTTCCTAGTCAATCAAGAAGGGTCCCGACCGTGAATGCGCCGCCTTCGGATCTCGAGGACCATCTCGGCTACTGGCTGAGACTAGCCTCCAACGCCGCCTCCCATGGCTTCGCCCGCAGGGTCGAGGGCGAGGGGGTGACGGTCGCCGAGTGGGTCGTCCTGAGAACGCTCTACGATGTCGAGGCGGTCGCGCCGTCCCGGCTGGCGGATGGTCTCGGGCTGACGCGGGGGGCGATCTCCAAGCTGGCCGACCGCCTGATCGAGAAGGCCCTCGCCGAGCGGCAGGCAAATCCGGGCGACCGGCGCGCCCACCGGCTGGCCCTGACCGCCGCGGGCCGCGCGATCGTGCCCCGCCTCGCCGCTCTGGCCGACGACAACGACGCGGCCTTCTTCGGCGCGCTCGCGCCGGACGAGCGGCAGCAGCTTGAAGCGCTGCTGCGCAAGATCGTCCGGGACCGCGCGCTGACGGGCGTCCCGATCGACTGATCGCGACGGCGATGGCGATCGAGATTGCGATGAAAATGACGATGAACCCCGCAATGACGAGGCTCGAACCCGGAAGGGAATGCACCGTGGACGCGTCACTCGCGAAAATTGCCGGAGACTGCCTGAACGCCGCCTACGACAAGACGATGGCCTTTCCGCAGATCGTCGGCCGGCTGATCGAAGCCGGCTTCGAGGGCTATGCGGTCGACTATCGCCGCAACACCACCACCTATTTTCTTCCCGATCGCGACAGCGTCGTCCTGGGCAACCGGCCGTCGGAGGAGCCGGTCGCCCTGCCCTTCGACCGGGAGCAGATCGCCGCGCAGATCCGCTGGGCGCAGGCCGACCCACCGGACTATTCCTACGCCTCGTTCTGCAAGCGCGTGAAAGCCCTCGGCTGCGCGGGCTACCTCGTCTCCTTTCCGGGACGCCGCGTCCTCTATTTCGGCCGCACCGCCGAAACCCATGTCGAGCTCTTCCCGCAATAGAGCGGGATGAAATCAGCTTCGTCGGTCAGCCGGATCGGCGGGCACCGGCAGAAGCCAGGCCATCGAGATGGCGACGGTGTCCGCTTGGCGGGATCGGCGTGAGCGTCAGGCCAACGGGCCGGGGCCAGTCGATCCGGGAGCCGGCACGGCCGGCCTTCGACGAGCCATTGCGGCGTCAGCTGGAAACCGGCGGCACGCGGTCGGGCCAGAACCGGACGCCGGGCCTTGCGAGGCCGCCGCCCAGCGCCGCGACCGTGCCGTCGGCGCGCCAGCAAGCGGCGCCGGTCATCGTGCCGTCCTCCGAGAACGCAATCGCGTTCATGCCGCCGCCGACATGGGGCACCCGCCGGACCAGGTGGCCACGGGCCTCGAGCTCTGCGGCAAGCGGCTCGAAGGCCGGCTCGATCTCCAGCTCCTGGCCCTCGGTCCAGATCCTCGGCGCCTCGATGGCGCTCTGGAGGTCCATGCCGTGGTCGAGGAGATTGACGATCGCCTGGAAGGCCGAAGGGAAGATCCGGAGGCCGCCGGGCAGGCCGAGCGCGAAGCGCAGTCGGCCGTCCCGCAGCACCATCATCGGCGCCATCGACGTCGGCACGCGCTTGTTCGGCTGCACCGACAGCGCCCGGCCCGGATGGGGATCGAAGTTCATCATGTAGTTGTTGGGGATGATGCCGGTGCCCGGCACCACGAATCTGGCGCCGAAGAGGCCGTTGATCGTGTGGGTGGCGCTGACGACGAAGCCGTCCCGGTCGGCGACGGTGACATGGGTGGTGTCGGCGGATTCGCGGCCAGCGGCCGGCGCCGGGACCGGCCCGCCCCGCTCGCGCAGCCGCGCCTGGCAGAGCCGGGCGTAGTTTTTGGAGATGAGGGTCTCGACGTCGATCTCGACGAAGTCCGGGTCGCCGCTCGCCGCCCGCCGGTCCTCGAAGCCGATCCGCATCGTCTCGGCGACGAGGTGCAGGCTTTCGAGTGTGCCGAAGCCCATGGCGGCGACGTCGTGGGGCTCGAGGATGTTCAGCATCTCGGCGATATGGACGCCGGAGGAGGCCGGCGGCGGCGGGCCGACGATCTCATGGCCGCGATAGGTGCCGGTGATCGCCGCGCGCTCGCGGGTCCGGTAGTCGCGCAGGTCCTGAAGGGTGAGCCAGCCGGCATCCTCGCCGCCGGTGGCGATGCGGCGGGCGAGCGCTTCGCCGAGCTCGCCGCCGTGGAGCGCTGCGGCGCCCTGCCCGGCGATGAGCCGGAGGGTGGCCGCGAAGTCGCCCTGGACCAGCCGGTCGCCGGGCCGCAGCGGCGCGCCGCCGGGCATCAGGAGCGCGGCGATCGCCGGGTCGCGGGCGAGATCGGCGGCGTTCTCGGCGATGGCGCCGGCGAGATAGTGGGTGATGGCAAAGCCGCGTTCGGCGAGGCGGATCGCCGGGGCGAGGACGTCGGCCAGCGACAGCCTGCCGAAGCGGCCTTGCGTCTCGCACCAACCGGCGAGATTGCCGGGCACCGCCACCGCCGAGGGGCCGATGGCGCTGCGCCGGTGCTTCGTCTCCATGTGGTCCGGCGGGGTGTCGGAGACCGGCTCGTAGATCTCCGGATGGGCGGCGGCCGGCGCATGGGCGAGCGCGTCGACGATCACATGCCGGCCGTCCGGCGTGCGCAGATGCATCAGGCCGCCGCCGGCGATGCCGACCATCATCGGCTCGACCACGCAGAGCGCGAACAGCCCGCCGATCGCCGCGTCGACGGCGTTGCCGCCCGCCGCCAGGATCTCGAAGCCGGCGGCCGAGCCGAGCGGATGATTGGTGACGACCATGCCGCCGGATCCCGAGGCCGGCGTCTTGGAGGGGGTGAAGAGACGGGCACTCATGGGCGCACTCATGGGCGAAGGGCCTTCTGTCGGGACGGGGATCGATCGAGGCGGACTGTCCATGTCGGGGACGGCTTCTCAGGCGGGCAACACCGCCATCAGCTGCGGGATCGGCCTCAGATGCCGCTGGAGGACGGCGAGCGCCGCCTCGGCGTCATGGGCCGACAGGGCGTCGAGGAGTTCCCGGTGTTCCTGGTTGATGAGGTCGGAATCGCCGAACTTCATCTGCAGGGACAGCATGCTGGCGCGGCCGAGGCTGGCATGGAGGCCCTCATAGGCCTTAGTGAGGACGCCGTTGCCGGCCGCCTCGACGATGCCGTGGTGGAACCGCGTGTTGATCTCGACGCTGGTCAAAAGGTCGTCGACTGAAGCCGCCTCGCGGGTCTCGCAGAGGCCGTAGAGGCAGCCGGGAACCGCCCGCCGGTCCTCGCAGATGCGCCGGATGGCATGGCTCTCGATCATCCGGCGGACTTCCAGAAGGTCCCGCAGCTCCGAGCCGAGCAGCGGCCGGACCATGGCGCCGCGGCGCGGATGCAGCTCGACGAAGCCCTCGGCGGCGAGCCGCGTCAGCGCCTCGCGCACCGGGGTGCGGGAGACGCCGGTCAGCTCGCAGGCCTGACCCTCCTCGATGAAGCCGCCGGGCGGAAAGGCGCCGCCGAGGATGCCGGCGCGGATCGCGGCATAGGCGCGCTGGCCGGCGGGCCTCGTCGCCCGCCCGCCGGTCGTCTCGTCGTCCGATGCCGCCGCCATTCCGGCCCGTCTCCCGGTTCCGTCGTCATTTCGGGCAAATGCCCATTCCTCAGTCACTTTCCCACGCTGCTCATTTTTTATGAGAAAGGGGATTGCGCAGCGTGCCCGACTGGAGTGTTATACGTCAAGTATACATGAACGAGGCCAGACGGAAATGGGCGAGACCGACGGATTGCGGGCAAGCTGGCGCGTCGGCGTCGATTCCGGCGGCACCTTCACCGACGTGTGCATGTTCGACGAAGCCTCCGGCGCCATGCGGGTCTGGAAGGTCTCCTCGACGCCGGACGATCCCTCCCGCGGCATCTTCGAAGGGATCAGCGAGGGCATGCGCGAATGCGCCTCGCCCGCCAGCGCGATCGCCTATCTCGGCCATGGCACGACGGTGGCGACCAACGCGCTGATCACCCATCGCGGCGCCAAGGTCGGGCTGATCACCACCGACGGCTTCCGCGACCTTCTGGAGATCGGCCGCCAGAAGCGGCCCGACCTCTACGACCTCTTCGCCGAGAAGCCGCCGGTCCTCGTGCCGCGCTATCTGCGCCGGGAAGTGCGCGAGCGCATCCTTCACACCGGCGCCGTCGAAACGCCGCTCGACGAGGCGGCCGTGCGCGAGGCGGCCAGGGCCTTCGCGAAGGACGGCGTCGCGGCAGTCGCCATCTCGTTCCTCTATGCCTTCGTCAATCCGGCCCACGAGAAGGCGGCGAAGGCCATCGTCGCCGAGGAGCTGCCGGACGCCTTCATCTGCGCCAGCCACGAGATCGCGCCGGAATTCCGCGAGTTCGAGCGGCTGTCGACGGCGACGGTCAACGCCTATCTCGGCCCGATCATGCAGCGCTACATCCGGCGGCTGACGACGCGGCTCGGCGAGATGGGACTTGTGGCGGCACCGCATCTCACCCAGTCGAACGGCGGCGTCGTCGGCTTCGAGGCGGCGGCCGAGACGCCGGTGCGCGCCGTCCTCTCCGGCCCCTCGACCGGCGTCGTCGCGGCCGAGGCGATCGGCGCCAGATCCGGCCATCTCGACGTCATCACCTTCGACATGGGCGGCACCTCCTCCGACGTCGCGCTGATGACCGGCGGCAAGATCACCCAGACCAACGAGAGCGTCGTCCACGGCTATCCGATCAAGGCGCCGATGCTCGACATCCACACGGTGGGCGCCGGCGGCGGCTCGATCGCGGCGATCGACAGCGGCGGGCTCCTGAAGGTCGGCCCCCAGAGCGCCGGCGCCGATCCGGGCCCCGTCTGCTACGGCAAGGGCGCCAGCGAGCCGACGGTGACCGACGCCAACATCGTCCTGCAGGTGCTCAACCCCACCCATCTCCTCGACGGCCGCATGGCGGTGCGCCGCGACCTGGCGCTGGAAGCCATCGCCAGGCTCGCCGCACGGCTCGGCATGGAGCCGATGGAGACCGCCCAGGGGATCATCTCGGTCGTCACCGCCAACATGGCGCGGGCGATCCGGGTGATCTCGGTGCAGAAGGGCTACGATCCGCGCGACTACGCGCTGATGGCCTTCGGCGGCGCCGGCCCGCTGCATGCGGTGCGGCTTGCCGCCGAACTCGACATCGCCCGGGTCATCGTGCCGCGCAATCCCGGCATCCTCTGCGCCATGGGGCTGCTCCTCACCGACCTGCGCGCCGATTTCTCCGCCACCCGGCTGATCCCGCTCGAGGCCGAAAACATCGCCGCCATCGGCGCGGCGGTGCGTGCGGTGGGGGCCGAGGCCGGCCGCTGGTTCGAGACCGAGAGGATCGCGCCGGAGGCGCGGCGCGCGACGCAGAGCGTCGACCTTCGCTACGAGGGCCAGAATTACGAGCTGACGGTTCCCGTCCCCGCCGGCGAGATCACCGAAGCCAGCATCGAGAAGCTGCGGGAGGATTTCACCGCCGCCCATATCCGCATGTACGGCTTTGCCGCCGAGGGGGAGCGCATCCTCTGCGTGACCTTCCGGGCCGAGGCGCTGGGGCTCGTGAAGAAGGCCGAGCTGCCGATGCTGCCGCTCGGGCCGCAAGACGCGTCGCCCGCCGTCACCGGCCGGCGCGAGATCTGGTTTCCCGAGACGGGGGGCTTTGCGAACAGCGCCATCTACGCCCGCGCGGCGCTGCGCCCCGGCATGGCGTTTTGCGGCCCCGCGATCGTCGAGCAGATGGACACCACCACCCTCGTCCCGCCCGGCGTCACCGCCACGGTCGACGGGCTCGAAAACCTCATCCTGGAGCTGCCGCGATGAATGACGCCCCACAGGCGCCGGAACCGGCGACGCTCGATACGATCGCCCTCGACCCGATCACCGTGGAGGTCATCGGCGCCGCCCTCTCCTCCATCGTCGAGGAGACCGGCGAGGCGCTGGTGCGGGCCTCCTATTCGACCAACATCAAGGAGCGGCGGGACTGCTCGACCGCGCTGTTCGACCGGGACGGCCGGACCCTCTGCCAGGCCGAGCACATCCCGGTGCATCTCGGCAGCTTCCTCGACTTCATCCCGATGGTGCTCGCTTTGCACGACGCGGCCGAGATGCGGCCGGGGGACGTCTTCGTCGGCAACGACGCCTACAAGGGCGGCGGCACCCACCTGCCGGACATCGTCCTCGCCGAGCCGATCTTCATCGACGGCGACCTCGTCGCCTGGACGGTCAATCTCGCCCACCATTCCGACTTCGTCGACCGGGCCCATGCCCACATCTACCAGGAAGGCCTGCGCATCCCGCCGATCCGGCTCTGGCGGGCGGGCGAGTTGCAGAAGGACGTGCAGGACCTGATCCTCCTGAACTGCCAGGTGCCGCGCGAGCGACTGTCGGACCTGCGCGCCCAGATGGCCGCCAACCGGGTGGGGGTCCGGCGCTTCACCGAGCTTTGCGCCAAGCACGGCACCGGAACGGTGCTCGCCTCCGGCAAGGCGCTGCTCGACTATGCCGAGCGCAAGATGCGGGCCGGCATCGCCGCGCTGCCGGACGGGTCCTGGCGTTTCGAGGACGTCTTCGACACCCTCGACTTCGACGATCCGATCCCGCTCGCCGTGACCGTCACCATCACCGGCGACGAGATCGCGCTGGACTTCGAGGCGCCGCCGCAGGTGCGCTCGGGCATCAACATGACCCGCACGGCGCTGCTCGCCACCGCCTATTACATCGTCAAGTCCGTGGTCGATCCGACCGTCCTGCCCAATGCCGGCCTCGCCCGGCCGATCACCGTCCGGGCGCCCCAGGGCAGCCTCCTCTCCTGCTCGCACCCGGCCGCCGTCAACGGCCGCGTCCAGACCTGCCAGCGGGTCGCCGACCTGATCCTCGGGGCACTGGCGCAAGCGGCTCCAAAAAAGGTGTCGGCCTGCACCAATTCCGGCTGCTCGGTCGCGACCTTCTCGGGCACGCGGACGAGCGGGCCGGAGGCCGGCCACTACTGGGTCTATCTGGAGACCATCGGCGGCGGCGGCGGGGCGCGGCCCACGGCCGACGGCCTCGACGGCATCCACGTCCACGCCACCAACACCTCCAACCTGCCGGTGGAGGCGCTGGAGGTCGAGTATCCGCTGATACTGGAACGCTACGAGCTGGTCGACGGCTCCGGCGGCGGCGGCACCCATCGCGGCGGCATGGGCCTTCGCCGGGTCTACCGGGCGACCGAGGACTGCATGGTGCGCGTCGACATCACCCGCATCCTCTCGACCAGCTGGGGCCTTCTCGGCGGCGAGCCGGGCGCCGGCGGCAGTTTCGCCGTCTCGCCTTCCGCCGCCCCCTTCGAGCGCGGCGTCGGAACCCTTCGCGCCGGCGAGTGGCTGGAGATCGTCACCCCCGGCGGCGGCGGCTACGGCCCGCCGGCAGACCGCGCACCGTCGGCCATCGAGGCCGACGGCCGCAACGACCTGATCGCGGCGGAGTGACGACGCGGCGACATCTTCCAACCGGCCAGCCGATGCCCGGCCACGAGCATGGAGACAGCGAAATGACGATGCGCCTCAACCGCCGCAGCTTCCTCGCCACCAGCGCCGCCGCCGGTGCCCTCGCCTTCGTCGGCCCGAAGGGGTTGCGGGCCGAGACCAACGGCACGCTGCGCTTCGGGCTGTCCGCCTATCCGCCGAGCTTCGACGCCTGGGCCTCCTCGGGCTCGGCGGCCGGCACGGTCAAGCTCCTGATGCATCGCGGCCTCCTCGGCTTTGCGCCGGACGGCACGATGCGCGGCGAGCTCGCCGAGAGCTTCGCGGTCGACGACGCGGGAACCTGGACCTTCAAGCTGCGCGACGCCCGCTGGCACGACGGCTCGCCCGTCACCGCCGAGGACATCGCCTGGAACGTCGCCGAGGCGGCCAAGCCCGATTCCACCGCCTTCTTCCGCGGCGAGCTGCAGTCGATCGTCAAGGTCGAGACGCCGGACGACAAGACCGTGCTGATGACGACGGACAAGCCTTCGGCGGTGCTGCCCGGCTGGTTCGCCCATTTCAACATGCCGATGATCAAGAAGGGCGAAGCGCCGGACACGACGATGGGCGCCGGCCCCTTCAAGCTCGACAAGACCGATCGCGGCGTGTCGCTGAGCCTGTCGGCCTTCGACGGCTACTACAAGGAGGGCCTGCCGAAGCTCGCCGGGGTCGAGGTCATCGTCTATGCCGACGAGAACCTGCGGGTCGCCGCGCTCGACGCCGGCGACGTCGACCTCATCGAATACGTGCCCTGGCAGGCGATGGAGCAGATCGAGGCCAACGAGCGCCTGAAGCTCGACGCCGTCGACGGGCCGTTCATGTATCTGACCTTCAACGCCGAGCGCCCGCCCTTCGACGATCCGCGGGTGCGCCGCGCCGTCGCCCATGCGATCAAGCGCGAGGACATCGTCGCCGCCGCCTTCTACGGCCGCGGCAGCGCGCTCGAACACCTGCCGCTGGCCCAGGGCTCGGACTACTACAACGAGGATCTCGCCAACGGCTGGGCCTACGACCCGGACAAGGCGATGGCGCTGCTCGCCGAGGCGGGGCATCCGAACGGCTTCGACTGCACCATGCTGGCCACCGCCCAGTACGGCATGCACCAGAGCACCGCCGAGGTCTGCCAGGCCTATCTGTCGATGGTCGGGATCAATGCCAAGCTCGACCTGCCGGAATGGGCGACCCGCGTCCAGAAGGGCAACCAGGGCCAGTACGACCTCGCCGTGATGGGCACCACCGCCTCCAACAACGATCCGGACGGCATGACCCAGCTGATCGACGGCGCGCTGCCGGCGAGCTTCGTGCGCAGCTACGGCCTGAAGACGCCGGAGATCACCGAACTCCTCGCCAAGGGCCGCCAGACCTTCGACGCGGCCGAGCGCAAGACGATCTACCACCAGATGGAGGAGAAGGCGCTGGAGACGACGCCGATCGCAGGCCTCGCCTGGCGCTCGCAGGGTTTTGCGATGAAGGCCGGTGTTTCCGGCTTCACCAACATGCCCGGCCAGCTCTGCTTCTATTCGCCGGAGACCCTGGAAGAGACGGTCCTCGGCTGAGGCCGGCCGATGTTGCGCTACATCGCCTATCGCAGCCTGCTCGCCGTCTTCCTGGTCTGGATCGTGGTGACGCTGGTGTTCCTGCTCCTGCATCTCGTGCCGGGCGATCCGGCCGAGCTGCTGCTCAGCCAGGGCTCCACCGCCGCCGACCCGCAGGCGGTCGCGAATCTGCGCGAGCGGCTGGGTCTCGACGATCCCTTGTGGCTGCAATACGCCCACCACATCGGCGGGCTCGTCACCGGCGATCTCGGGACGTCGTTCCGCGACGGCGCCTCGGTGACGGGACAGATCGTCCAGCGCCTGCCGCGCACGCTGGAGGTGATCCTCGCCGCCGCGCTGATCGCCGTGGCGCTCGGGGTTCCTGCGGGAACGCTGGCGGCGATCCGGGCCGGCGGCTGGATCGACACGCTCATCTCCTTCCTGTCATCGCTGGCGCTCTCGACCCCGGTCTTCGTCGTCGGCTCGGTGGTGATCCTCGTCTTCGCCCAGGAGCTGCGGCTGGTTCCGGCCGGCGGCTACGTGCCATTCGCCGTCGATCCGCTCCGCCACCTCCTCTTGCTGATGCTGCCCGCCGGAACGGTGGCGCTGGCGCTTTGGGCGGTCATCGCGCGGATGACGCGGGCCTCCGTCCTCGACGTCCTCGAGCGCGACTATGTGCGCACCGCAAGGGCCAAGGGGCTCTCGCGCGCGAAAATCCTGCGGCGGCACGTGGTGCGCAACGCGATGATCCCGGTGCTGACCGTGCTCGGGCTGGAGATGGGCACCTTGATCGGCGGCACGGTGCTGGTCGAGTTCGTGTTCAACTGGCCGGGCCTCTCCGGCTATCTGGTCAGCGCCGTCGATGCCCGCGATTACCCCGAAGTCGTCGGCATCGTGATGGTGATCTCGATCCTCTTCGTCTTCCTCAACCTCGTCGTCGACATCGTCTATGCGGTGCTCGATCCGCGCATCAGCCTGACCCGGTGACGCGATGCGCAAGCTGATCCTGCCGGTCTCGATCATCGCCGTCATCCTGGCCCTGGTGCTGCTCGCGCCCATCCTGCCGCTCGCCGACGTCCGGGCCATGGACATCCCCCACCGCTTCGCCGGCCCGTCGCTGCAGCACTGGCTCGGCCAGGACGAATTCGGCCGCGACGTCCTCACGCGGCTGATCTTCGGGGCGCGGGCGTCGCTGTCGATCGCCATCGGCTCGGCGCTGGCGGCGGCACTGATCGGCGCGGCGCTCGGGCTTCTCGGCGGCTATTTTCGCGGGCTGGTCGAGCTCGTCACGGTGCGGGCCGCCGAGGTGGTGCTCTGCCTGCCGCCGCTGCTCCTGGCGCTGCTCGTCGTCACCATTCTCGGCGCCGGCTTCTGGCCGCTGATCCTGGCGCTGACCATCCTCTACACGCCGAACTACGCCCGCGTCGTCTATGCCGCGACGCTGCAGGTGCGCGGCCTCGACTTCGTCACCGCCCAGCGGGCGCTCGGCACCCATCCGATGACGATCGTGCTGCGCACGCTTTTGCCCAACGTCCTGCCGCCGCTGGTCGTGCAGATCTCGCTGGTGATCGCCTCGGCCATCGTCATCGAGAGCGGCCTCAGCTTTCTCGGCCTCGGCGTGGTGCCGCCGACGCCCTCCTGGGGGCTGATGATCCGCTCGGCGCGGGGCGCCATGGAGCAGGCGCCGATGCTGCTGGTCTGGCCGTCGCTGGCGCTCGCCGGCACGATCCTCACCTTCAACCTCCTCTGCGACCGGCTGCAGAGCGTCCTCGATCCGCGCGCCGTGCCGGCGGGCGGGGCGATCTGGCTGCGCCGGAGCAAAGCCGCCCCGCGCCCGCAGCGCCAGGCCTTTCGCCCCGCCGACCCGCAGCGGGCGGCGGCCGGCGACGCGGCCGGCGAGACGGGCAAGCCGGGCGCTGCACCGGCCGATCTCCTGTCGATCGAGGGCCTGACCATCGCCCTCGACAGGCCGGGCGGCGTCGGCTCGGGCATGGAGCTCGTGCGCGACGTCTCGCTCGCCGTGCGACCCGGCGAGACGCTGGCGCTGGTCGGCGAGAGCGGCTCGGGCAAGACTTTGACCAGCCTCGCCATCACCGGGCTGTTGCCGGACGTCCTCGCCGTCACCGCGGGAACCGCCACCTATGTCCGGCGCGACGGGACGGCGGTCGATCTCCTCGCCGAAGACGAGGACGGCCACCGGCGCCTGCGCGGCGACGAGATTTCCATGGTGTTCCAGGACGCCAGCGCCGCGCTCAACCCGGTCCACCGCATCGGCGACCAGCTCGCCGAGGTGATCCTCGCCCATCGCCCCGTGACCCGCGCGCAGGCGGCGGCAGAGGCGGTGGCGCTGCTGAAACGGGTCGGCATTCCCGACCCGGAGCGACGGGCGCGGGCCTATCCGCACGAACTCTCCGGCGGCCAGCGCCAGCGCGCGATGATCGCCATCGCCGTCGCCAACCGGCCGAAGCTGCTCCTCGCCGACGAGCCGACCACCGCCCTCGACCCGACGATCCAGGCGCAGATCCTGGCGCTGATCGCCGACCTCAAGCACGACAATCCCGAGATGGGCGTCGTCTTCGTCACCCACAATCTCGCCGTCGTCGCCGAGATCGCCGACCGCGTCGCGGTGATGTATGCGGGCGAGCTGGTCGAGGAGGGCCCGGTCGAGGCAGTGTTCGCGCGGCCCCGCCATCCATATACCGCCGCGCTGATCGGCTCGGTCCCCGAAGGCGGCGCCGCGCGCCTCGTCGCCATCCCCGGCACCGTCCCCGCCCCCGGCCACATGCCTCCCGGCTGCCGCTTCGCGCCGCGCTGCGACCATGCCGAGGCGATCTGCCGCGAGGCGCCGCCGGCGGAGTTCCGGCCGCAAGCCGATCGCCGCATCCGTTGCCTGCGCTTCGAGGAGGTCACATGACCGGCACCCCGCTCGTCGAGGCCGACCGCCTGTCGCGCAATTTCCCGATGCGCAGCGGCCTGTTCGGCAGAAGCCGGGACGTCTTTGCCGTGCGCGACGTCTCGCTCGCCGTCGCAAAGGGCGAGGCCGTCGGCGTCGTCGGCGAATCGGGCTGCGGAAAGTCCACCCTCGGGCGGATGGTGCTGGGGCTGGAGACACCCAGCGCCGGCTCGATCCGCTTCGAGGGCCGGGATCTTGCCGGCGTCTCCGGTGCCGAGCGGCGAGCGCTCGCGCGGCGCATGCAGATGGTGTTCCAGGACCCGTTCGGCTCCCTCGACCCGCGCCGCAGCGTCGGCGCCCAGATCGCCGACGGCCTGCGCGTCCATCACATCGTCCCGAAAGCCGGGATCGAGGCGGAGGTCGCCCGGCTGATCGACGTCGTCGGCCTCCAGAAGAGCGCGGCGAAGCGCCGGCCGCACGAGTTTTCCGGCGGCCAGCGCCAGCGCATCGCCGTGGCGCGGGCGCTGGCGACACGGCCGGACTTCATCGTCGCCGACGAGCCGGTCTCCGCCCTCGACGTGTCGATCCAGGCGCAGGTGGTGAACCTCCTCGCCGATCTGAGGCGCGATCTCGGCCTCGCCATGCTGTTCATCGCCCACGACCTGCATGTCGTGCGGCATCTGTCGACAAGGGCGGTGGTGATGTATCTCGGCCGGATCGTCGAGGAGGGGCCGAGCGACAAGGTGTTCGGCGCGCCGGCCCATCCCTATACGCGGGCGCTGATGGCGGCGACGCCGTCGATCTCGGCCCGCAAGGCCGATGAGGGCCACGTGCTCTCCGGCGAGATGCCGAGCCCGGCCGATCCGCCGTCGGGTTGCGCCTTCCGCACGCGGTGCCCGATCGCTTCGCCCGAATGCGCCGAGGCGGTCCCCGACCTTTCCCCCTACGAGCCCGGCTGGAACGTCCGCTGCATCAAGGCCGGGCCGGCCCATCTTTCGACGGGAGCCCATCCATGACCCGACCCATCGCGATGATCACCGGCGGCAATCGCGGCATCGGCCTTGCCATCGCCCGCGAACTCGCCGGCAGAGGCTACCGCCTGTCCCTCGGCCTGCGCGACCCGGCGAGCCTGCCGGAGGAGCTGACGGCGGGCGATCCGATCGTCACCCCCTATGACGCCGCCGATGCCGGTGCGGCGCGGCGCTTCGTCGAGGCGACGCTGGAGGCGGCCGGGCGCATCGACGTCCTCGTCAACAATGCCGGCATCTCCCGCGACCTGAAGCTGATGCCCGAGCCGCCGCAGGACGACGCCGAGATGGAAGACGCCCTCGAGGCGCTGCTCGCGATCAACGTCAAGGCGCCGTTCCGCCTCACCCGCGCGGCGCTTCCCGCGCTCTGCCGGTCCGGGCGGGGCCGCATCGTCACCCTGGCCTCGCTGTCGGGCAAGCGGGTGCTCGGCCTCGGCGCCGGCTACCAGATGACCAAGCACGCCGCCGTCGCCCTCTCCCATGCCGCCCGCCGCGCCGGCTGGGACGAGGGGGTGCGGGCCTGCGCCGTCTGCCCCGGCTTCGTCGCCACCGACATGACCAGCCACCACGACGAGCTGCCGCGCCACGAGATCACCCAGCCCGAAGACCTCGCCCGGCTGGTCGCGGAGGTGGTGGCGCTGCCCAACACCGCCAGCGTCTCCGAGCTTCACGTCAACTGGCGCTACGAGCCGGGGCTTTGAGCCCGGCGCGCGCCCATCCCAGCCGCAAGGACCAGCCATGACCGACAAGATCCGGATCGCCCACCTCACATCCCAGGAAGCCCGCGAAGAGCTGACCTCCGACGCCGTCGTCCTCCTGCCGATGGGCTCGCTGGAGGACCAGGGCATCCACGCGCCGATGGGCGACTACATGGCCGCCGAGATCATGGCCGACGAGATGGCGAAGGCAGCCCGGACCGAGGGGCTGAAGGTCTTCACGGCGCCGGTCATTCCGTTCGGCGGCAAGGATTATTTCGAATCCTCCCATGGCGGCATCTCGATCTCCCACACAACCCTCGTCGCCATTCTCGACGACATGTTCGCCTGCCTCGAGCGCCACGGCATCAAGAAGCTGATGATCGTCAACGGCCATGGCGGCAACGTGCCGGCGATCACCGAGGTGGCGCTGCGCTGGCGCCAGAAGGCCGGGCTGTTCGTCCCCTCGCTGTATCTCTGGAAGGTCTCCTACGGGCTCCTGCCGGAGATCGTCGGGAAGGAGACGGCGGCCAGAAGCTCCGGCCATGGCGGCGATCCGCTGACCTCGATCGGCCTGCACTTCTATCCCGATCTCTTGCGCCCCGACCTGATGCGGCCGGCCCCGACCGGGGCGAGCGTCAAGGGCATGGCGGTCTCCGGCTTTTCCTCGATCAGCTATGCCGGCGCCGACATCCAGGTGCCGATCGAGGCGATCGAGGCGACGACGACCGGCGCCTATGGCTGCGACCCGCAGCTTGCCAGCGCCGCGACCGGCAAGGCGCTCGCCGACAAGCTCGTCGCCATCGGCGTCGGTCTGATCCGCGACCACGTCGCCCCCGGCCTCCACGACTGACGATCCCGCCGGAGCTTGCGGCACCCATGGAAAGGACCCTGATGACCGTTGCCGTCTATCTGCCGGATCTCGAGAAGACGCGGTGGTGGTGCCGGACGCTGGCCGAGCTCTTGCCCGGCTGGAGCGTCCGGCCGCTGGTCGAGATCGAGGATCGCGAGACGGTCGCCTATGCCGTGGTCTGGCGGCCGCGCACCGGCGATCTCGCGCGGTTTTCAAACCTCAAGGCCATCGTCTCGGTCGGGGCCGGCATCGACCACGTGCTGGCCGATGCCGAGCTACCGGGCAACGTGCCGATCATCCGCACCGTCGGCGCCGACCTCACCCAGCGCATGCGCGAATACGTCGCGCTGCACGTCCTGCGCCATCACCGGGACATGCCGCGTCAGCTCCAGGCCCAGGCGGAGCGGGACTGGCACCAGATCGTCGTGCCCGTCGCGCCGAACCGCAAGGTCGGCGTCATGGGCCTCGGTAATCTCGGGGCGGATGCGGCGCGCACGCTCGCCGGCCTCGGCTTTGCCACCAGAGGCTGGTCGCGCGGCGCCAAGGCCATCGACGGGGTCGAGACGTTTGCCGGCGCGGCCGGGCTGCCGGCCTTCCTCGACGGGCTGGAGATCCTGGTGAACCTGTTGCCGCTCACCGCCGAGACCACCGGCATCCTCGACGGGGCGCTGTTCGCGCAGCTGGCGCCGGGCGCCTGCCTGATCAACTGCGCGCGGGGCGCGCATCTCGTCGACGACGACCTCCTCGCGGCGCTGGAGGCGGGCCAGATCAAGCAGGCGACCCTCGACGTCTTCCATCAGGAGCCGCTGCCGGCGGGCCATCCGTTCTGGAGCCATCCGGCGATCACCGTGACGCCGCACATCGCCTCGCAGATCGACGCGGCGACCGGCGGCCGGCTGATCGCGGCCAATCTGCAGCGCTTCGAGGCGGGCGAGCCGGTGCCGGACCTCGCGGACGCCGCGCGGGGATATTGACCGGCCGGCATGGGCGGCGATGGGCGGCAATGGCGGGCCGGGCCTGAAATCCCGACGAAAAAGCCGGGGATAGACGCGGCCTCTCGCGGTTTTGACCGCGCCGGGCATCTCCCATGGCCGCCGCCGCTGCGCTAGAAGCGGGACGATGACAGCCGCCAACATGCGACAGTTCGATCTCTTCGCCCCGGGCGCCGGCTCGGAGCCCCTCTCCGCCGTGCCCGGCGCCAAACGTGCGTCCCGCAATTCGCTCCGGCCGGTTGTCCCGCAGGAGCCCGAGGCGATGGCGCGGCAGCTGGAGGCCACTGGCGCCTACCGGGTGCTGCGGCGGCTGGAAGCGCGGCCGGTGCTTGCCGGCTGGTCGCCGGATCGTCTTGCCCCGGGTGAGAAGATCGGCGTCATCCTCGACACCGAGACGACCGGCCTCGACTGCCGCAGCGCCGAGATCATCGAGCTCGGCATGGTGATGTTCACCTATGACGACGCCGGCATCCGCGACGTGGTGAGGGTGTTCGACGCGCTGCGCGAGCCGGGCGTTCCGATCCCGCCGGAGATCACGCGGATCACCGGGATCACCGACCAGATGGTGGCGGGCAAGGCCATCGATCCCGCCGCCGTCGCCGAGTTCATCGCGCCGGCCGATCTCGTCATCGCCCACAATGCCAAGTTCGACCGGCCCTTCTGCGAGCGCTTCGCGCCGGGCTTCGACGCCAAAGCCTGGGCCTGCTCGGTGGCCGAGGTCGACTGGACCGCACTCGGCTTCGAGGGATCGAAGCTCACCTATCTCATCGGCCAGTGCGGCTGGTTCCACAACGGCCACCGGGCGGTGGACGACTGCCACGCGCTGCTCGAGGTCCTGGATTTCCGCCGCGACGCGGCGGGGCCGAGCGCTTTCTCCGCTCTCGTCGCCTCGGCCGGCCGGCGCCGCGGCCGCATCTTCGCCGTCGGCAGCCCGTTCGAGCTGAAGGATGCCCTGAAGGCGAGGGGCTATCGCTGGAACGACGGCAATGACGGCCGGCCGAAGAGCTGGTGGACCGAGATCGAGGAGGACGGCTTCGACGCCGAATGCCGGTTCCTGCGCGAGGAGATCTATCGCCGCGACGTCGAGCCGATCGTCCAGTGGCTGACCGCCGTCGAGCGCTACCGGGCCTGAGGCGGCCGGCGATCTCGGGGGCGAGCGATCCTCGGGTGTGGGCGGCAGGCCGGGCCGGCGTCTTGGCACGGCGCCGGAGGTGACGCGACGACCGGCGACGGGCCGCAATGGAAAGCGGGAGCAGGGCGCCATCCGGACAGCACCGATTTGTCCACGGGGCAAATCAATCCCTCCGCAGCCCCTTCCCCTCTGGCATAAAACTTGGTTGTATCCTGCCAGAACCATCGGGGGATCACCGCCATGTCTCGCATCATCCGCACTCTCGGCAATTGGCGGCTCGGCCGCACCCATCTCGAGAACCATGTCATCGATGAACTTCTGAGCGGCCGGCTCGACCGGCGCTCGTTCCTGAGGCATGGCAGCCGGATCGGCCTGTCGCTGGCGGTCATGGCCGCGGCGCTGAAGACCGTCGGCCTCGATCCGATCACCAGCGCGAGGGCGCAGTCCGGCAAGCCCGGCGGCACCCTGCGCATCGCCCTCATCGCCCCCTCGGGCACGATCGACCCGGTGACGGTGGCCGACCAGTACGGCCTCCTCGTCCTGCAGCAGGTCGGCGACTTCCTGGTGATGGACGGGCCGGACCTCGTGCTGCGGCCGATGCTGGCGACGGAATGGTCGCCCAACGAGGACGGCACCGTCTGGACCTTCAAGCTGCGCGACGACGTGAAATTCCACGACGGGCGGGCCATGACCGCCGACGATGTCGTCGCCTCGATCGACCGGCTGGCCGATCCGGAGAACGGCTCCAACGCCCTCTCCGCCTTCAAGGGCGTCCTGTCGAAGGGCGGCACGCGCAAGGTCGACGACCACACCGTCGCCTTCCATCTCGACGCGCCGAACGGCAATTTCCCCTATTATCTCTCCTCCGACAACTACAACGCCATCATCCTGCCGGCGGACTATTCCGGCGGCTTCGAGGCGCAGATGAACGCCACCGGGCCGTTCAAGCTCGAGCGCTACACGCCGAAGGTCGGCGCGACCTTCGTCAAGAATCCCGACTACTGGGGCGGCGCGCCGCTGCTCGACCGGGTCGAGATGAGCTTCTATGCCGACCAGCAGCCGCAGGTACTGGGGCTGCTCGGCGGCCAGGTGGACGTCGTCCAGCAGGTGACGGTGCAGGGCTCCCAGAGCCTGTTCGACAATCCGGCGGTGAAGATCCTCGAGCTGCGCTCGAATTCCCACCGCCAGATCCACATGAAGACCCAGTCCGGCCCCTTCGCCGACAAGCGGGTGCGCCAGGCCATGGCCCTCACCCTCGACCGGCCGCGGCTGATCCAGGGCCTGTTCCGCGGCATGGCCGACATCGGCAACGATTCGCCCTTCGCCCCGGTCTTCCCGTCGACCGACCCGACCGTCGAGCAGCGGGCGAAGAACATCGAGAAGGCCAAGCAGCTGATGGCGGAGGCCGGCACCTCGGGCTTCGACACCACCTTCACCACCATGTCGATCCAGGAGCTGCCGGCGCTGGCCAGCCTGATCAAGAACGCGGCGGCCGAGATCGGCATCAACGTCACGCTGAAGATCGAGGATCCCGGCGCCTATTACGGCGACGCCGTGCCGGGCAAGTCGGACTGGCTGGACTCCGAATTCGGCATGACCGACTACGGCCATCGCGGCATTCCGAACGTCTTCCTGACGGCGCCCCTGAAGAGCGACGGCACCTGGAACTCGGCGAACTTCCAGAATGCCGAGTACGACCAGCTGGTCACCGACTACGTCGCCGCCCTCGACCTCGATGCCCAGAAGGACGCCGCCGGCAAGATCCAGCGCCTGCTCCTCGACGAGACGCCGATCATCTTCCCCTACTTCTACAACTGGCTGACGGCGACGGCGCCGAACGTCGCCGGCGTCCAGCCGACGGCCATGGGCCAACTCTTCCTGCAGACCGCGACGGTCGGCTGACTTGATGCAGTCGGCGTTCGGCCGCTTCCTCGTGCGCCGGCTCGTCCTCAGCCTCCTGACGCTGTGGCTGGTCAGCGTCGTGGTGTTTCTCGGCGCGCAGGTGCTGCCCGGCGATCCCGGCCGGGCGATCCTCGGGCCGCTCGCCGACGCGCGGGCGGTGGCCTCGCTGAACGCCGAGCTCGGAGCCGACCGCCCGCCCGTGGAGGTCTATCTCTCCTGGGTGGGCAACATGCTCCAGGGCGACATGGGGCAGTCCTACGCCTATCGGGCGCCGGTGGCGCCCTTCGTCGGCGAGGCGCTGCTGCGCTCTCTGAAGCTCGTCGGCGTGATCTTCGCCATCGTCGTGCCACTGGGGATCGGCGCCGGCGTCCTCGCGGCGCTGAACGCCGGCAAGCCGGTCGACCGGTTCATCTCGGTGGCGAGCCTCTCCCTGACGGTGATCCCGGAATTCGTCTCGGCGATCGCGCTGATCCTGATCTTCGCGGTCATCCTCAGATGGCTGCCGCTGTCGGCGACCTGGCCGGAGGGGGCGGGGCCGCTCGTCCAGCTGGAACACCTGATCCTGCCGGCGCTGCCGCTGGTCATCGTCCTGTTCGGCTACATCGCCCGCATGGCGCGCGCCGGCACGATCGAGGCGCTGTCCTCGGACTATACCCGCACGGCGATCCTGAAAGGCCTGCCGTGGCGCACCGTCCTCACCCGCCACGTCCTGCGCAACGCGCTGGTGCCGACCATCACCGTCGTCGCCGCCCAGACCGGCTATGCGCTGGGCGGCCTCGTCGTGGTCGAGGCGCTGTTCCGCTACCAGGGCATCGGCAACCTCGTGCTCAGCGCCGCGAAAGCCAAGGATTTTGCCATGCTGCAGGCCGGCATTCTGACCATCGGCGCCTTCTTCATCGTCGCGACGCTGGTCGCCGACTGCATCACCGTCATGCTCAACCCGCGGCTGCGGGCGGAGCTCGGCCGATGAGCGCGGCCGCCGGAACCGCCGAGGCGAACGCCGCCCCGCCGCCGCAGAAGAAGGCCCGCTCGACGCCGGCGATCCTTTTGCGCAGCCCGGGCTTTCTCGTCGGCGCGGCGATCGTCCTGTTCTGGGCCTTCTGCGCCGCCTTCGCCCCCCACTTCGTGCCCTATGATCCGCTCGCCGACGACCTCCTCGACACGCTGGCGCCGCCGTCCGCGACGCACTGGTTCGGCACCGACCAGATCGGCCGCGACGTGTTCTCCCGCGTCCTCGTCGGGGCGCGGGACATCCTCACCATCGCGCCGCTGGCGACGCTGCTCGGCACCGTTCTCGGCACCGTGGTCGGCCTCGTCATGGGCTATTTCGGCGGCTGGGTCGACGCCATCGTCGGCCGGCTGATCGAGGTGATGCTGTCGCTACCGCTGATCATCGTCGCCCTGATGGTGCTCGTCGCCCTCGGCCCGTCGACGCCGACGGTGATCGTCGTCGTCGGGCTGGTGTTCACGCCGCTGGTCGCCCGCACGGTGCGCGCCGCGGTGCTGTCGGAGCGCCATCTCGACTACGTCCCCGCCGCCTCGCTGCGCGGCGAGGGCGCCCTGCACATCATGTTCGTGGAGATCCTGCCGAACATCTGGCCGCCGATCATCGTCGAGGCGACGGTGCGGCTCGGCTATGCGATCTTCACCATCGCCTCGCTCTCCTTCCTCGGCTTCGGCGTCCAGCCCCCCTCGCCCGACTGGGGCCTCGCCATCGCCGAGAACTACGGCGTCCTCGTCGGCGGCTTCTGGTGGACCGTCGTACCGGCGACCGTCGCGACGGCCTCGCTGGTGGTGGGCGTCAACCTCGTCGCCGAAGGACTGCAGCGGGCGCTCGCCGAATGACCGATCGCACCCCCTCCGCATCGAGCCCGGCGCTCGAACTCTCGAGGCTGAGCGTCGCCTATACGGTGCGCGGCCGCGACCTGCCGGTGCTCTCCGACGTCAGCCTGAGGATCGAGCGCGGTGAGGCCTACGGGCTCGTCGGCGAGAGCGGCTCCGGCAAGTCCACCGTGGCGCTGGCGCTGCAGCGCGTCCTGCCGCCGAACGGCCGGATCTCGGGCGGCCATGCGCGGGTCGCCGGAAAGGACGTGATGGAGCTCGGCGCCGCGGCGCTGCGGGCCATGCGGGCGAACGACGTCGCCATGGTGTTCCAGGACCCCGGCAAGGCGCTCAATCCCTCGCTCACCGTCGGCCGCCAGATGGCCGAGGTGTTCGAGATCCTCGGCGCCTCCGGAGCCGAGGCGCGGGAGCGCGGCGAGGCGATGCTCGGCCGGGTGCGGATCTCCGATCCGGCCCGGGTGATGGCGAGCTTCCCGCACCAGCTGTCGGGCGGCATGCAGCAGCGCGTCGTCATCGCCATGGCGCTGGCCAAGGACCCGGCGCTGCTGATCCTCGACGAGCCGACCACCGGCCTCGACGCGACGATCGAGGCCGAGGTGCTCGACCTCGTCGACACGCTGCGCCAGGAATTCGGCGCCGCCGTCCTGTTCATCAGCCACAATCTCGCCGCCGTCGCCTCGCTGTGCAACCGCGTCGGCGTGCTCTATGCCGGCAAGCTGGTCGAGGAGGGCCCGGCGCGGGCGCTGTTTGCCGATCCGCGCCATCCCTACACCGCCGGGCTCTTGCGCTGCCTGCCGCGGGCCGGCTTCAAGGGCGGGCCGGCGCTCGACAACATTCCGGGCTTCCCGCCGGTGCCGGGCTCGATCACCGAGGGCTGCGTCTTCGCGCCGCGCTGCGGCCTTGCCGAGGACCGCTGCCGCACCGAGGCGCCGCCGCTCTACGACGTCGGCAACGGACGCGGCAGCCGCTGCCATTTCCACGACCGGGTGGACGATCTGCCGCGCATGAGCGAGGCGCCGCCGGTCAACCTGCCGGAGCGGGGGCCGAACGTCGAACCGGTGCTCAGGCTCGAGCATCTGTCGAAGACCTACAGCCTGCCCGGCAACCGCCGCGTCCAGGCGCTGCGGGACGTCTCGCTGACCCTCGACCCCGGCGAGACGCTGGGCCTCGTCGGGGAATCCGGTTCCGGCAAGTCGACCCTCGCCAATCTCGTCCTCGGCCTTGCCGAGCACGATGCGGGCGGCGCCATCAGCCTCGACGGGACAACGCTGCCGGCCAGCGTCCACCAGCGGCCGCGCGAGGCGGTGAAGGCGATCCAGATCATCTTCCAGAATCCGGATTCGGCGCTGAACCGCGCCCATTCGGTGAAATATCTCATCGGCCGGGCCGTCGGCCGGCTGGCCGGCCTTGCCGGCAAGGCGCGCGACGAGCGGGTGGTGAAGCTCCTGGAAGCGGTGCGGCTGACGCCCCGCCAGCTGCCGGCAAAACCCCGCCAGCTCTCCGGCGGCATGAAGCAGCGCGTCGCCGTCGCCCGGGCCTTCGCCGCCGATCCCCGCGTCATCGTCTGCGACGAGCCGACCTCGGCGCTCGACGTCTCGGTGCAGTCGGCGGTGCTCAACCTGTTGACCGAGCTGCAGGGCGAGCGCCATGTCAGCTACATCCTGATCTCCCACGATCTCGGCGTCGTGCGGCACCTGTCGGACCGGATCGCGGTGATGTATCTCGGCCGGCTGATGGAGATCGGCCCGGCGCGCAGCGTGCTCGAAGGCCCGCACCATCCCTATACCGAGGCGCTGCTCTCGGCCGCCCCGACCGTCACCGGCGAACGCGGCACGCGCATCCGGCTGGAGGGCCCGATCCCGAGCCCGGTCGACCCGCCGACGGGCTGCGTCTTCAACACCCGCTGCCCGAGGAAGTTCGGGCCGATCTGCGAGACCGAGGAACCAGCCTTCACCGCCGACGGCGAGGGCCACGCCATCCGCTGCCACCTGCCGCGGGGCAAGCTCAGCCGCAGCCCGGCGCCGGAGCTCGCTGCGGCATCGCAGGGTGGTGCGGCGTGAGCGGCGAGACGTCGGGCAGGCAGAGCGGCGACGCGTCGGGCCGGCAGGGCGGAGCGTGGTTCGACCGGGTTCGCGAGATCACCCTCGAGCTGACCGCCTGGCCGAGCGTGACCGGCAGTTCCGGCGAGGCGGCCTTCGGCCCGCGCCTTCATGCCTTCCTCGGCGAACTCACCTGTTTCCGGGACCGGCCGGACCAGCTGCGGCTGCTGCCCACAGCCGGCCTTCCCGGCTGCTCCAGCGTCGCCGCGCTGGTGCGTGGACGGGGGCCGGGACTGGGGCGGCGGACGCTGGTGCTCGCCGGCCATTTCGACACGGTCGGCACCGAGAATTACGGCGCCCTCGCCCCGCTCGCCTGCAACCCCTTCGCGCTTCGGGAAACGCTGCGCGAAGAGCTGGCTCATGCCGAGACCGAGGCCGAGCGGCTCGCGGCGCGCGATCTTTCGGGCGAAGATTTCCTGCCCGGCCGCGGCATCCTCGACATGAAGAGCGGTATTGCTGCCGGCATTGCCGTCCTCGAGGCTTTTGCGCTGAGCGATGCGCCGGAGGGCAACCTCCTCCTGATCGCGACGCCGGACGAGGAGAACCGCTCGCGCGGCATGCGTTCGGTGCGGGGCGACCTGCCGGCGCTGGCGCGGGAATGGGACCTCGACATCGTCGGCGCGATCAATCTCGACGCCTCGAGCGATCTCCACGACGGCTCGGCCGGGCGCTCCGTGTTCCTCGGCTCGGTCGGCAAACTCCTGCCCTTCGCCTATGTGGTCGGCCGGCCGGCCCATGCCGGCTATCCCTTCGAGGGGTTCAGCGCCAGCCTTGCCGCAGCCGAGATCGTCCGGGAGATCGAGGCCAATGTCGACATGGCCGAGAGCATCGACGGGGAGGCCAGCGCCCCGCCGGTCTGCCTCAGCCTTGCCGCTTTTCGCGAGCGCTACGACGTCACCATGCCGGACCGGCTGTGGCTGGCCTTCAACATCCTCACCCAGCGCCGCACGCCGGCGGAGGTGTTCGCGCTGTTCCAGGCGGCCGTCGGCGCGGCGATGGAGCGGGCGGTCGAGCGCTATGCCGCCTCGGCCGCGCGGTTTCCGGGCGCTGCGCCGGCGCGCCATCCGGCGAAGATCCTGACCTTCGCGGCGCTGCGGGAGCTGGCTGCCGGCAAGGGCGACGGCGGAGCGGACGCAGCCGGCCCGGCCGCGACTGAAGCGCGTGACGACGACAACCCCTTTGCGGCGACGCCGCCGCTCGTCGACGCCTTGGCGCGGCGCGCCGGGATCGAGGGTCCGGCCGTCGTGGTGGGCTTTGCCGGGCTGCATTATCCGGCGGTGCATCTTCATCCGGACCGCGCCGCGGACCGGGCGCTGGAGGCGGCTGCGCGGCGCGCGGCAACGGAAATCGCGGCGGAGTGCGGCGAGACCATCGGCATCCGCCAGTTCTTCTCCGGCATTTCCGACATGAGCTTTCTCGGCCACCACCCGGACGGGCTGGAACTCGTCGCCGCCAACACGCCTTCGCCGGCCTTCGTCGACCGGCCGGGTGCCGAGCTTTCGACCTTTCCGGTGATCAATATCGGCCCGTGGGGGCGCGAGTTCCACCAGAAGCTCGAGCGGCTGCATGCCGGCTACGCCTTCGAGACCCTGCCGGCGCTGCTGCAGCGGACCGTGCAGCGGCTGTTCGAGACGACGGGCGAGCGCTGAAAAGGGCCTTGGGCGGAACCCGACGGCGGACCGCCGGGATCCGGCGCCTTCGTCAGCGAAGGGTCGGGTAGCCTGCCGCGACTGCCTCGCGCTCGTAGTCGAGGACGACGGCGTAGTCGGATGTTTCGACCGGTTCGATCCCGATCAGCCCCAGCGCCGCGACGGCCTCGGCGGCGTCCGGATCGGCGATCGCGCCGGCGAGCGCCCTCCGGAGCGCCGCAACCTCTTGCGTCGAAGCGCCGGCCCGGGTGACGAAGGGCAGCGCCGGGCTCGTCGCCGTCTCGCCGATCACCCGAAGGCCCGCGACGAGCGCCGGGCGATGGCGGGCGGCGAGGCCGAAGCTCACGCAGTCGATGGCGGCGACGTCCGCCTCGCCGCGCCCGACATGGTCGAGGCTGGCGAGATGGCTGCCGGTGACGACGACCTTGCCGAAGAACCGCCCGCCCTCCGCAAGGCCCGCGACGGCGTGGCGCAAAAGGTTCATGCCGGAATTGGAATCCGCTCCGTTCATCGCGACCCGGCGGCCGCGAAGGTCGGCGAGCGTCTCGAAGGGCGCGCCTTGCGCCACGACGATCAGGCTGCAGTGGCGGGCGCCGGAGCAGCCCGGCCAGGCGTAGATGGGCGCAGCAATGGGCGTGACTTGACCCGCAAGAGCCGTCATCAGCGGATAGCCGCAGGTCTGGGCGAGGAGGAGATCCGGGTCGCGCCAGACCTCCATCAGGGCACGCTGCCGCTCGAGCCGGGCCGGACCATCCTCGAGGCCGCTCGCCCGCAGGCGCCGGGCGATGGCGGCCCACAGCGCGTCGTTCGCCCCTACCAGCCACGGCATGTCGTACATTGCGAGGCTGGCGATGCGGCTCATGCGGGGCTTTTCCTTGCGCCTGGACTCAGGCCGGCGCCTCGCCGCCCCGCGTCACCTGCGGCACCCGGCCGAGCGGATGGGCCGGGCGATCGTGGGGCGCCAGGAAGAAGCGCCGGAAGACGTCCCGGTAACCGGCATAGCGCAGGCCGCCATTGGCGCCGAGCAGCGCCGCGCGGTTGTCGCGATACCACGCCGGAAGACGGTACCACGGCAGGGTCGGATGGGCATGGTGGGCGGCGTGGAGATTGTTGTTGAGGAACAGCAGCGACAGGACCGGCGAGGCCTCCACCACCGCGGTGCGCTTGGAGACCGTGCCTTCCGCCTTGTGCTCGGCGAAGGAGCGCACCAGCTGCAGCGCCGTGCCCGGATAGACGAAGATCAGAAGATAGGCGAGCGGCGAGAGGCCGCAGACGCCCCACAGCCAGGCGAAGACGGCGGCACAGCCGAGGAGATGGCGCCCCCAGATCTTCGCGACGACCCGGTCGCCGGAGCTGACGGCGCGGATTTCCGCGCCGAGGAACCGCAGGATCGACCAGGCCGGGCCGATGACCAGCCGCCCGGCGAGGCAGGTCTGCGCCTCGACGAGGCCGCGGGCGATGGGGCTGAGCTTCTCCCAGTCCGCATCGGTCCAGTAGAAGGATTCCGGGTCGTCGAGGGGATCGGTCAGCCGCTCGTCGCGGTGGTGGCTGAGATGCAGCGTTCGGTAGCGCGCGAAGGGCACCCACAGGGACAGGGGCACGAAGCCGAGCGCCCGGTTCAGCCGGCGCCAGCGGGTGGGATGGCCGTGGATGATCTCGTGCTGCAGGGAGCCGTGCCAGGCGATGGTCCAGGCCGCCGCCGGCACCAGGAGGAGCAGCGGGATCGCCGCGTGCCAGAAGGTCAGCGCGCCCCAGATCGCGTAGATCGCGATGGCGAGGCAGAGCGTCGGCCACTCGATGGCGCGGCCGCGGCGGAAGGGTTCTGCTGTGATTGCGGGCGACTGGCTCATGCGCCCATGATTCGGGCAAATCCGCCCGGGTGACAATTCTGTGCTTCACCAAGCCGTGATGAGATTTGTCGCGATGCGGGCGCAACTAATGATTTTTGTCAACAGGTGTGAATTTTATGGATTGGCTTTCGTCCCGTCAGGAAGCTGCGAACGCCGGGGTGCAGAAACGGCAGGCGCCAGCCCCGACGCGTCGTCATTCTCGGGCCCCGTTCCGACAAGATCTAAACATCTCCTTTCGGACACGAACGAGCGGCCGCCTTTTCTCCGGTTCGACGTCGCAGATCCGGTCAAAGCATGAGAGCTTCGTCATCCCGGGCTTGACCCGGGATCCATTCCTCTGCCTTGGAACCAGTTAATCGCTCTACAAGATTCAACGACTTCGGATCGGTCTGTCGTTGCGGCGTCGATGATTTGGAATGGATCCCGGGTCAAGCCCGGGATGACGAAACTTCGATCTCCGCGACCTTCAACCGGCGCCGATGCCGCCAGCACGAACTGCCGACGAAGAACCGGACAAGATGTGTGAATGCGGTAGGGCCCCGTCCCGAGAATCCAGAGATCGTAGGGCGCGATTCGCTCAGCTGCAGAAGGCGGAAGCGGGCGATGGTGTGGTGCCGCCGCCGGCGCCAACCCGGCGGCGCGGATGTGGCGAGGCGGTTCAGCCCAGCGCCTGCGCCTCGGCGTGGCTCATCCGGCCGGCCGACAGCCGCACCGTGTCCGCGTCGGACATCTCGCCGGCGATGGCGGCCGCGACGCCGTCGCCGATCAGCGGGCCGAGCTTGAAGCCGTGGCCCGAACAGGCGCTGACCACCCAGGCCTTGTCGCCCCAGGGCTTCACCTGGAACTCCTCGCTGTGGTCGCGGGTGACGGTGTAGAAGCAGATCTTCTTCTCCAGCACCTGGTAGCGGTCGAAGTCCCGGTAGGCGAGGCGGGCAGCCTTGTTCAGCCGGGCGACGTCGGCCTCGGTGGCGACGCGGTCGCCGTCGGCGTCGCCTGACCGGGTGAAGACGTGGTCGCCGACCTTCAGCCGGGTGCCCATCTTCGGCGGCAGGGTGTAGGTGCCGCTCTCGGAGCCGAGGTCGATCAGCACCGGCACCTCGTTCCACGCCTTCACCAGCTCCGGCGGGGGCGCCAGATAGATCACCGCCTGGCGCGACGGCACGACGGCATCGGCCACCACCGGCGTCAGCTTGTTCACCCAGGCGCCGGCGGCGACGACGATCCGGTCGGCGCGGTGGGTCTGGCCATTGGCGCGGAGCGTGCCGGCTTCCGGGTCGATGTCGCTGACCCGCGCGTCTGAGTGAAAGACGACGCCCTGGTTGCCGAGCCACACCGTCAGGTCGGTGAGGATGCGGATCGGGAAGAGCATGCCGCCCTCCTCGGTCTCGACCACCCGCATCAGGCCCTTCGTCTCGATCATCGGAAACAGGTCCGGCACCTCGGCGAGGGGGATGTCGCGATAGCCCTTGCCCAGCGCCGTCAGCGAACGGGAGACCGGCTCGTACCAGTCGACGGCGTCGCGCAGGAAATAGACGACGCTGCCGGGGGCGAAGTGGCGGGCGCCGATGTCGCGGAACATCGTCTCGTAGAGCGCGAAGGCGCGCGGCATCAGATAGGCGTAGCCCTCCAGCGAGCCGTAGGCGTGGCGGGTGATCCGGTGCTCGTCATAGGAGGTGGCGCGCGGATTGGGGATCGGCCCCTGCTCGAAGACCTCGACGGAAAAACCGCGGCGCGTCAGCGCCCAGGCGGTGGACAGGCCGGCAATGCCGGCGCCGACGACGATGATCTTGCCGCGGGAGTTTGACATGGGATCGGACGCTTTCTGATGGGATACGATGAGGAGGCTGGGAGCGGACTTCAGTTGGCATGCTTCGAGGAAAGAACACGAGCGGAACGAGCGCTTCCTTCGACGCTTCGTCATCCCGGGCTTGACCCGGGACCCATTCCTCCGCGCTGAAGCTGCCTCTTCGTCTCGGACGAGACAATGCGCCAGCCACCGAGCGCTCGAGCGGTGGCGGCGATTTGGAATGGATCCGGGTCAAGCCCGGGATGACGAGGCGGAAATGGTATCTCCCAATCTGCATCGAGGATGGCCACCTTCACCGTGCCGTTCGATCCGCGTCATCCGATCGGCGTCAGCCACGCCGTCAGTTCAGCGCTGCAGACACGGCAGCTTCCGCCCCCTCCGGCGGCAGCCAGTTGAGCTCCGTCCGCCAGTCGCGGGCAAGCCCCTCGAAGCGGGAGAGGCGAAGTTTTTCGAGATCGGCGAAGCTGCATCGGCCGTCGATCACCAGATCGCGGATCGCGCGGCCGGACGCCGGCGAGAGGCCGAAGCCGACGCTCGACATGGTGGCGACGGTGACGTTGTCCGGCGCCGCCAGCCGCTCGATCACCGGGCGGCCGTCCGGGGTGTTCTCGATGACGCCGGCCCAGGAGCGGATGACCCGCGCATGGGCGGCCTTGGGCAAAAGCTCGGCGACGCGCCTGGCGATGTTGCGGGTGACCGAGCCGGAGGGCTTCGGCGGCGTCTCCTCGAGCCCGACCTCGCCGAACCATTCGTGCGGGCCGCCGCCATAGGCGAGGTTGCCGCGCAGGGTCTGGCGGCCGTAGAGGCCGTTGCCGTCGACCCCGGTGATCGGCATCATCTCGAGGGGCTCGGTGACGATCATCTCGGCCCGCGCCGCCGCCATCGGCAGGTCGTGGCCGAGCATGGCGACGAGCCGGCCCGTCTGCGGCCCGGCGGCGATCACCAGCGCGTCGCAACCGATGATCCCGCTGGCGGTCTCGACGCCGGTCACCCGGCCGCCGGCGGTCTCAAAGCCGCGCACCGGCGTGTGCTGCAGGATCTTCGCGCCATGGTCCTGGGCCGCCCAGGCATAGGCCTGGGAGGTCCGCTGGGGATTGGCGTGGCCGCCGAAATGGAAGTGGACGCCGGAGACGACGTTGTCGCCGGCGAGCGGCACCAGCTCGCGCACCTGCCGCGGATCGAGCACGTCCCAGGCGTAGCCAGACGGCAGGCGCAGGCCAAGACCCTCGTGAAAACGCTCCTTGCGCGGATCGACCTGGAAGACGATGCGGCCGCGCTGGTACTCGGTCGGATAGCCGAGCAGCTCGTCCATCTGCGGCCACAGGCGCTGCTCCTCGTGGAACAGCGGGCTCTGGTAATGGGTGCAGCCGCCGCCGTTGCGGCCCGAGGCCTCGAAGCCGACGATGCCCTTCTCGACGACGGTGACGGCAACGCCGGAGCGGGCCAGCCACCAGGCGGCGGAAAGCCCCGTGACGCCGCCGCCGACGACGACGACCGACGTGCCCGTGCCAATCTCGCTCATCGCCGTCTCCTCAATAGGGCATGCCGGCGCGAAGCTGCTCGGCCTCGCGCTCCGTGCCGATGTCCTCGTAGCCGATCCACTGGGTGGCGATGCCGAACCAGACGTTCCAGCCGGCATCCATGTCGGCGCCCTCCTGCCAGTCGGCGAGGACCGAGAGGGGAAGCGGGCGGACCGGCGCCCGGTAGCCGGCGAGCGGCACCGTCTCCGGCGCGACATTCGCGCCGAGCGCCATCATCAGCGCCACCTGCTCGCGGCAGCGCCGCGCCTGGCACGGGCCCATGCAGGCTCGGGTCAGCCGCTTGATCTGGTCCTGGTTGACCGGGCCGTCCTCGGCGAGGGTGGCGAGGTCGCGCCGGGCGAGGGTGTTGGAGCGCCAGCCGAGATAGCGCGGCGGCCTGACGCCGAGGACTTCGCCGCGGGTGACGTCCTCGCAGAGGCAGGCGAGAACGTCGGGGCCGCCGGTGGCGAGCATCGCCCGCGCCCATTCGAGCTGATAGGCGAGGCCGCCGGCGGCGCCCGCAGGTTCGGCGGGATCATGGGGCGCCGGCGCCTCGCCCGGAGCTTCGACCGGAGCCTCGGAAGAGCGGCCGAGGGAGGCGAGCACAGCCGCCGCCGCCCGGCGGCCGGAGGCTTGCGCATCGCCGCCGAGACCGGCGCAGTCGCCGGCGACGAAGACTTCGGCCAGCGATGTCGCGCCGCCTTCCGCGACGACCGGGACGTGGCCGCCGCGCTCCGGCGCCATCAGGCGCTTCGCACCCAGAACGTCGAGCAGCTCGATCACCGGCACCGTGGCGAGCGCCATCACCACCGTGTCGCAGGCGATCTCGCGGCGACGATCGGCATCGTCGCGATGGGCGACGACGAGGCGCCGCACGCCCTCGGCATCGCCGTGGGCGGCAAGGGGCACGTGACCGGTGACGATCTCGACGCCGCGGGCCGCGAGGCGGGCGACGGCATCGGCCGGGCCCTGGGGCGCATCGCGCAGCTCGATCAGGGCGGCGACCTCGAGGCCGCGCTCCAGCGCCTTTTCCGCCGTGCGGGTCGCGAGCTCGCCCGAGCCGACGATCACCAGCCGGCGGCCGGCAAAGGCGTCGTAGCGGGTCAGCAGCGTGTCGAAGCCCTGGGCGCCCATGACGCCGGGCTGATCGGAGCCCTGGAAGGTGACATTCAGATCCCGCGCCCCGGCGGCGACGATCAGCCGGTCGAAGCCTGCGAACCAGCTCTTCGTCTCGTCGGCGAGACCGGCGATGCCGCCGGCGAGCGCCAGCCCCGGCGCCTTCACCCAGGCGCCCCAGACATTGGTCGACAGCCGCACGTCGACCCCGAGTTCGAAGGCCTCGGCGAGGGCCGGCGAGGTTTCCAGCACCCGCTCGACCAGCCGCTCCGGCGTCTGCACGGCGTTGGTGGCGCGGCCGCCGAAATGCAGCGGCACGTCCATGCCGACGAGGCCGGCGGAGACCGGGTTCTCGTCGACCAGCATCACCGAGACGCCGGCCTTCGCCGCCGCGATCGCCGCGGCGGTGCCGGCCGCTCCGGCGCCGACGACCAGAAGCTCGACATGCTCCGCGGCGGCGACCGGCTTGCCCCGGAGGGAGAAGCGATCTTGCGGCGGCAGGGTGAGAGGGCTCATCTAGGATCCTGCACTGGTCTGGGATTTTGCGCCCGTCCCGACGGCGGCGAGGGCCTGGGCGAGGTCGGCGATCAGATCGCCAGGATGCTCGATCCCGACGGAGATGCGCAAGGTGGAATCGTCGACGCCGACCTCCCGCCGGATCTCCGGCGGCACCAGATAGTGGGTCGTCGTGGCGGAATGGCAGATCAGGCTTTCGGTGCCGCCGAGGCTGACCGCCATGCGGAACACCTTCAGCCGGTCGAGCATGGCGAAGGCCTCGGCCTCGCCGCCGCGGATCCGGAACGAAAAGGTCGAGCCGGCGCCGGCACATTGCCGGTCGTAGACGGCTTTTGCCGGCGAGCCGTCCGCGAGGAAGCCCAGATAGGTGACGCCGGCGACCATCGGGTGGTCGCGCAGGAAGGCGGCGATCGCCGCGGCATTGGCGTTGGCCCGGCCGTTGCGCAGCGGAAATGTCTCCAGCGAGCGCAGGAGCAGCCAGGAGGTGAACGGATCCATGTGGGTGCCGAGCAGCGTGCGCAGCATCCGCACCGGGCCGACCCGTTCGAGCGAGCCGGTGAGGCAGCCGCCGAGAAGGTCGGAATGGCCGCCTGCATATTTGGTGAGGGACGTGATGCAGAGATCGGCGCCGTGCTCCAGCGGCTTCTGCAGGAGCGAGCCGAGGAAGGTGTTGTCGACCGAGACGACGGGCCGCCGGCCCTGGCGCTCCGCCAGCTCGCCGGCAAAGGCCGCGATCATCGCGATGTCGGCGATGCCGGCCGTCGGATTGGCCGGCGATTCGACGTGGATGACGCCGACGGGGCCGTGGGCCAGCGCCGTCTCGGCGGCCGCCGCGACGCTCTCGCGGCTGAGGCCGTCGGCGATCGCCACCGGCCGGATGCCGAGCCCGGCGAGCGGGCCGTGGAGGAGACCGTGGGTGCCGCCATAGAGCGGCGCCGTGTGGAGGACGCTGTCGCCGGGCTTCAGATGGGCGAACATCGTCGCCGAGATCGCCGCCATGCCGGAGGCGAAGGCGGCGGCATCCTCGGCGCCGTCGAGGACGGCGAGGCGCTTCTGCAGGAGCGACAGCCCCGGATGGTCGAGTCTGGCATAGATGTAGGGCGCGTCGCGCTCCGGCGACGGCCCGTCGAAATAGGCCCGGTGGACGTCCTTGGCAGCCTCAGCCGAGGGATAGGCGAAGGTCGAGGAGAGGACGATGGGCGGCTTCACCGCGCCATAGGCGTCCTCGGGGTCGTAGCCGAAGCCGACCGCCAGCGTGTCGGGATGCAGGCCTTCCGGTTCCATGTCCGGCCGCTTGCCGCCGCTCACGAGGCGTCCGGCCACTGTTCGGCCGCGGCAGCCGCCGCGGCCTCGCCGGCGAAGGCCAGCGCCATTCCCATGCCCGTCGGCGCTGCCGCGAACGGCGCTTCCACGGCGGCCGGCACCGGATGGACCGCCTGCGGCCGCCGGTCGATGCCAGTGCCGGTCCCAGTCCCGCTACGGGCCGCGATGAACGCCTCGGCCTGGTCACAGTACCAGTCGACGAAGCGGATGACGTAGGATTCGCTGTCCTCGCAATAGGGCCCCGGCGCATAGCCGAGCGAGTTGACGCCGCGCTGGTTCAATTCGACGAGGTCGCGGTCCTGCTGGTTGGTGATGTTCCACAGCGCCGTCAGCCGCTCGACGTCGTAGTCGACGCCCTCGACGGCGTCCTGGTGGACCAGCCACTTGCAGGTGACGACCGTTTCGCCGGTGGCGGTGGGCATGGCGCTGAAATAGACGGTGGTGTCGGAGGTCGAATGGCAGAACGAGTGCGGCTCGATGGCCCAGCGCAGCGAGCCGACATCGGCATTGTCGCCGTCGATCATCAGCTTTGTCACCGCCGGCCGGCCGTCCATGGTGAGCGACACCTGGCCCTCCTTCAGCGGAAACCGCTCGACCTGCCACCAGGGGCCGAGGAACGGCCCCTTGGCAAGGCCCGCCGCAGCGAGGCGCGCATCGAAGGCGGCGTGGCGCGGATCGCCCTCCTTGGCGAACTGACCGCCCTTCGCCTCGTTGATCGGGAAGGTCAAAGCGAGTTCGGGATGGCCGACGGCGCAGTGGTAGCACTCGCGGGCATTCTCCATGACCAGCTTCCAGTTGCCCTTCTCGACCAGCGTGTTCTGGTGGGCGAGCTTGGCCTCGTTCAGCCGGTGGGGCGCGAGCAGCGGCTCGAGTTCGGCGCGGAAGCGCTCGAAGGCCGGCGGCGTCTCGGCCAGCGAGACGAAGAGCGCGCCGGCCACCTCCTCCACATGGATCGGCCTGAGGCCATGGTCGTCGGACCGGAAGCTCGGCTGCATGCTCTGGGCGTGGACGAGCCTGCCGTCGAGGCCGTAGACCCACTGGTGATAGGGGCAGGTCAGGCGCGCCTTGCCGCCGGGCCCGTCCGGGCAGACCTGGGCGCCGCGATGGCGGCAGGAGTTGAAGAAGGCCCGGAAGGCGCCGTCGCGATCGCGGGTGATCACCACCGGCGAGCGGCCGATCGTCAAGGCGAGATAGCCGCGCGGCCGGGGGATCTCGCAGGCAAAGCCCGCCAGGATCCAGGACTGTCCGAAGATCGCCTCGAGATCGAATTCGAAGGCCTCGGGGCTGTTGTAGAGCAGCTGGGGCAGCGAATGGCCGGGCTTGCGCTCGGCGAGGGCTGCCGCAATCATGGACAAGTCGCGCATGCTGTCTCCTTTGTGAGCACCAGCTTGGCAGCGGCCGCAATTGCGGGCAAATATCGTTTTTGCATCGCCCTATCGAATTGAGGCAAACCATGCCGGTGCGTGCGTCGGAGCCGGTCGATCCTTCCCGCGACAGACAGAAGGTCCAGCCCGCCGAAGCCTCGGAGGGGGCGCGGCTCTGGCTGCCGCTGAATGCCCTGCGCGCCTTCGAGGCGGTGGCCGAGCGGCTGAGCTTCACCGGGGCGGCGGCGGCGCTGCACATCTCCCAGAGCGCGCTCAGCCGGCATGTCGGCCGGCTGGAGGACCTGCTCGGCTGCAAGCTCCTGGAGCGGCGGCCCCAGGGGCTGGCGCTGACGGCGGCGGGGGCGGCGCTGCTGCCGGTGGTGACGAAGTCCTTCGACGGGCTGGAGACGACCATGCAGGCCCTGCGCCGCAAGGCCGGCACGACCCAGCGCATGCTGCGCGTCCACATGCCGCCGACCTTCCTGCAGGTGGTCGGCATGGCGGTGCTGCGGGATTTCCGGCTGGCCTATCCGGACGTCTCGATCGATCTCTTCAGCTCCAACGGCGTCGGCCTGCCACGGGCGCCCTCCGACATCGCCGTCGTCTTCGACCGGCCGCGGCTCGACGACGCGGTGCGCGACCCGCTCTGGTCGATCCGCCAGACCCCGGCCTGCGCCCCGGACATCGCCGAGCGCTGCCGGGGCATGGACCTTGCGACCTTCCTGCGCTCCAACGAGCTCCTGCATACGCGCCTCGAAGGCGAGCCCTTCGGCGTGTTGTGGTCGGCCTTCGCCCGGCATTTCGACCTCGACATCCCCGCCGAGCGCGGCATGGCGCTGGATTCCGAGGCGCTGACGGTGGACTGGGCGATGGCCGGCAACGGAGTGATCCTCGTCGATCCGGACATGTTCGCCCGGCAGATCGCCGACGGCCGGCTGTCGACGCCCTTCGAGGCGACCTGCGACAGCGGCTTCGGCTACTATCTCACGGTCCATCCGGACGACATGGCCGACCCCGCCATCGCGCTGTTCCGCTCCTTCGTGATCCAGCGCTTCGCCCGCGTCCACGAGGGAACGCCGGCCTGACGAGCGGGGCGGCGCCGCGCCGGCGGTGCGGCATGGCTTGAAGGACCCGCCTGCCCTCGCCGGGCACCACCGGCTCCCTGTTCCGGCGCCCGCACACGCTCTTGCGGCGATGCGCCTGGCCCGATGCGAGTTGACCTGGATCAAGGCGACGGGTCGCGGAATGGGCGACAAGGACGGTGAGGAAGCATCGCCATCGGAGCCCTGCCATGACGTTCCAGCCCGGGTCCCCGTCGCCAGCCGAAGCAGCGCCGCAACCTGAAACGGAGGCGGAGGCGGGCGCGGCGGTCATCGTCCTGCGCCCTGAAACTTCGCCGCCGGTGCCGCCCCGAACGACGAGCGAGACGACCCGCGAGCCCCGGCAGAGCGGCGTCGCCGGCGAGCTCCTGCGCCAGCTGGAGGTCCAGCGCCGGCTCTGCACCGCGCTGGAGGCCATCGCCGACGCGCTGCCGGACAATCTCGACACCCAGCACACGCTGCACGTGGCGCGGCTCATCGGGCCGACCATCCGGCGCGCCCACGCCTTCGAGGAACAGACGGTCTTCCCGCTGCTCAAGGCGCATTTCGCGGCCCGGCCGGAGCTGACGACGACACTGGAACGGCTGCATTTCGAGCATTGGGAGGACGAGAGCTTCGCCGAGGAGCTGGCCGAGAAGCTCGTCGACGCGGTCATGCGGGTCGCCACGCGGCGGCGGGACGCGAGGCCGAAGGCGAGGCCAGCCGCGCGGTTTGCCGCCATCGGGCCGGCTCATGCGCCCAGCGCCGACGGCTCGCGGGCCCAGTCGGATCCGCTGGCCGAGGCGCTCGGCTACATGCTGCGCGGCTTCTTCGAGGGACTGCGCCGGCACATCGCCTTCGAGGAGGAGCATCTGGTTCCGCTGCTGGCCACGGCTGGCCAAGGCCGGGTGACGCCGTGAGCGCGCCGGTCGCCGCGATCGATCACCGCGCCGTCCTCGCCCGGCATGGCACCGAGGTTCCCCGCTACACCAGCTATCCGACGGCACCGCATTTTGCCGCGGGCGCCGGTCCGGCGCTGTGGGCCGAACTCTGCGCCGGCCTCGATCCGCAGACGCCGGTCTCGGTCTATCTGCACATTCCCTTCTGCGACCGGCTGTGCTGGTTCTGCGGCTGCCACACCAAGCAGACGCGCCGCTACGACCCCGTCGAAGCCTATGTCGGATCCCTCGTCCAGGAGATCGCGGCCTTCCGCGCGCGCCTCGGCTTCTCGCCGAGGCTCGGCGCCCTGCATCTCGGCGGCGGCTCGCCGAGCTTCCTAGCCGCCGGCGACATGGCCCGGCTGTCGGAGGCGCTGCACGGGGCGTTCCGGTTCACGCCCGATGCCGAGATCAGCGTCGAGATCGATCCGTCCGACGTCACGCCGCAGGCGCTCGCCGGCCTGCGGGCCCTCGAACTGACGCGGGCCTCGATCGGCGTCCAGGACTTCAGCCCCGAGGTCCAGGCGGCGATCAACCGGCCCCAGAGCTTCGAAGAGACGCGCGACGTGATCGACGAATTGCGGGCGTCCGGCTGTGTCACCATCAATGTCGACGTCCTCTACGGCCTGCCGCTGCAGACGCCGGAGCGGCTCGACGCGACGGTGGAGAAGGTGGTCGACCTTCAGCCCGAGCGGATCGCGCTGTTCGGCTATGCCCATGTCCCGCACGTGAAGAAGCACCAGACGATGATCCGCGACGAGGATCTGCCGGGCCCCGCGGCGCGGCTCTCCGATGCGGCACGGGCCGCGCGGAGCCTGACTGGGGCCGGGTTCGAGCCGGTGGGCATCGACCATTTCGCAAGGCACGGAGACCGCCTCGCCAGGGCGGCGCGGGCGGGCACGCTGCGGCGCAACTTCCAGGGCTATACGGCCGACCCGCATGGGACGCTGATCGGCTTCGGCGCCTCGGCGATCAGCCGGTTTCCCGGCGGCCACGTCCAGAACATCGTGCCGACCGGCCTCTACCGCGAGGCGGTCGCCTCCGGCCGGCCCGCCGCCCTCCGCGGCTACCGGCTGACCCCGGACGACGCGATCCGCGGCCACATGATCGAGCGGCTGATGTGCGACTTCGCCATCGACCTCGATGCCCTCGCCAGCCGGTTCGGAAAGGCCGCAGAGCCGCATGTGCGGCAGGCGCTGCGTCTGGCGGCGAGCGACGCGGACGGGCTGGCGCGGGTTTCCGGCCGCCGCTTCTTCGTCCCGCCGGAAGCCCGGCCGCTCACCCGCATCGTCGCCTCCTGGTTCGACGCCCATCTGGAGGCCGGCACGGCGCGCTATTCGAACGCGGTCTGACGGAACCGGCCACGCAGCGGCGGCGAGGGGGCGAAGCGGCAAGGGGGGAGACGCAGGCGCGACCCGCCGGCTGCGCTCCCGCAGCAGCGCCCATTTGCCGCACTGACGCGTATTCGCTGCCGCAACACAGCGGCACCACCGTTTAGACATTGCCTGCAAAGCATTCGATATCATAGACATGACCCTGGTGGCGCGTTGCCGTCTGGGGGCGAGTTCTTGTCGACAGGACGTGGTTTCTTAGCGGCAGAGCGGCCCGTGGTGCAGTTTTCCACCGAGACGATGCGGCCGGCCGACCGGTTCGAGGCCTATCGCAGCCTCTATGCCGGCGGCACCGACGCCATCCGCCTCGGCTCGCAGTTTTCCGCCCGGCTGGAGGCGCGGCCGCTGGGCGAGATCGTCGCCTTCGAGCGCTGGCTCGACCATGTCGGCCACGACCGGACGATGCGGCGGATCCGCCAGGACGGCTTCGAGCATTTCGTCATGCAGCTCAACCTGTCCGGACGGCTCGTCGCCCATACGGGCGACGGCGCGGCCGAGGTGCGGCCGGGCGAGATCATCCTCCTCGACACCCGCCGCCCCTACCGCACGGAATGCGACCGGTCGCACATCCTGACCTTCTCGATCGCCAGATACGTCGTCGAACGTGCCTTCTTCGGCCCGGAGGAACTGCACGGCCGCATCCTGTCGCCGCCCGGCTCGGCGCTGCTCGCCGACTTCATGATCTCCCTCAACCGGCATGCCCGGACCCTCTCCGACGACGCGCTGACCAGCATGATGACCGTCTTCACCGAACTCCTCGCCATCGCCCTGCGGCCGGGCGAGGCGGGCGGGAGTTCCACGGCGGCGGCGGGCGCCAAGCTGGAGGCCGCCCGGCGGGTGATCGAGGCGGAACTGCCGCGGCGCGATCTCGGGCCGGACCTGATCGCCATGCGCATCGGCGTGTCGCGCTCGCGGCTCTACGAGCTGTTCAAGCCCCTCGGCGGCGTCGCCAGCTACGTGCAGCTGCGGCGCGCCCACCGGTTCCGGGCGCTGCTCAGCCAGCCGCGCGATCTCAGGAGCATCGCCGAACTCGCCTTCGCCTGCGGCTTTGCCAGCGAGAGCCACGCCAGCCGCAGCTTCCGCGCCACCTTCGCCGTGCCGCCGGGGCAGTTCCGGCGGCGGCAGCTGGAGGTTCCGCACGAGGCCGGCCGGATCGCGGCGAACGGTCCCGGCGGATTCGACCGCTGGGTCTCGTCCCTGACGATGCTGCAGCCCGCCCCCTGCCCGTGATCGCGGCCCGCAAGGCGCAAGTTGAAAACACGGCGGTTGTCCCGGGCGCCTGGAGTCTCGCCCTGGCGCTCGCCCTCGTCCATCTCGTCGCTGCGATCGACCGCCATCTGCTCGCTCTGGTGCTGGTGCCGATCCAGGCCGAACTCGGCCTCGGCGACACGCAGCTCGGCTTTCTCCACGGCACCGCCTATGTCCTCCTCTATGCCGGGGCGGTGATTCCGGCGGGAGCGCTCGCCGACCGCTTCGACCGCCGCAGGATCGTGATGGTGGCGCTGGCCGTCTGGTCGCTCGGCACCCTCGCCTGCGCCCTCGCGACGTCCTTCCCGGCGCTGGTCGGCGGGCGGATGATCGTCGGCCTCGGCCAGGCGGCGCTGGTTCCGGCCGCCGCCAGCCTGATCGCCGACGGCTTCGGGCCGGGCGGGATGGGCCGGCCGATCGCCGTCTTCACCTCCGCCGCGACGCTCGGCCGGGGGATGGCGCTTCTCGCCGGCGGGCTTCTCCTCGGCCTCATCGGCGACGGCCTCTTCTCCGCCGTCCCGCTTCAGCCCTGGCGCATCGTGTTCCTCATGTCCCTCGGCCTCAACGTCGCGGCCTTCGCGTGGTTCTGCACCGTCGTCGAGCCGGCGCGAACGCTGCGAAGGGCCGGCCCGCCGCCTCTCCGGACCACGCTGGCGGACCGCTGGCGGCTGTATCTCGCCTATTTCGGCTGCGCCGCCGCGACGATCCTTCTGGTCCAGGTGGTCGCCGCCTGGGCGCCGACGCTGCTGGTGCGCGGCTTCGACCTGACGCCGGCGGGCAGCGGGCTGATCTTCGGGCCGATCGTCATCGTCTTCGGCCCGGCCGGCAACGTCGCGGGCGGCTGGCTGATCGACCGGCTGGCACGGCGCGGCGACGCCGGCGCGCCGGCGCTGGTCGTGGCGCTCGCCCTCGTCGCGGCGATGATCGCCGGGGCGACCGCGTGCCTTGCCGAAGATCTCGGCGTGGCGATCGCGGCGCTCGCGGCGACCACCTTCGCGCTGGGTGGGGCGACGCCCGTCGGCCTCGTCGCCGTCCAGCGGCTGACGCCCGCGTCCCTGCGCGGGCGCATGACCGGCGGCTTCATTCTCGGCGTGACGCTGATCTCGCTGGGGATCGGCCCGGTGATGGTCGGCTGGCTCAGCGAGACGATCTTCACCGGCAGGACCGGCCTTGCCCATGCCCTTCTCGCCACCCTCTGCGTCGTCTCGGCCCTCGGCGCGGCGGCGGCCGTCGTCGCCCGGAGCCTCGAGACCGGCGACGCGGCGGCGGCGGCCGCGCCGGGTGTCCCGCGGCCCGGCTGAGGGCGCCCGGAATGACGGCTGAGGGTGCCTCGCAAGAAAATTTGTTTCTTCTCAGTTGATCGACTGCCGGGCCTCTGCCATAGTTCGGCGATGTCAACCGGCGGGAGATCTTGCATGTGCGGAATCGTCGGCCTGTTCCTGAAGGATCCCGCGCTGGAGGACCGGCTCGGCGACCTCCTCTCCGACATGCTCGTCACCATGACCGACCGCGGGCCGGACTCGGCCGGCATCGCCCTCTATGGCGACGCCGTCGCCGGCCGCTCCAAGGTGACGGTCCAGGCCGCGGATCCCGCCGGTGCCTTCGCCTCTCTGGAAACCCTCGCCCGAGAGGTCGGCGGCGAGAGCGCCACTCTTACGATCAAGGACACCCACGCCGTCGTCGGCCTTCCCGGCGACCGGGTGGACGCCCTTCGGCAGGCATTGGCCGATGCGCCCGAGGGCTTCCGCGTCATGAGCGCCGGCGAGACGATCGAGATCTACAAGGAGACCGGCCTGCCGCGGGACGTGGTGGCGCGCTTCGGCATTCGCGACATGCGCGGCACCCACGGCATCGGCCACACCCGGATGGCGACGGAATCGGCGGTGACGACGCTCGGCGCCCATCCGTTCTCCACCGGCGACGACCAGTGCCTCGTCCACAACGGCTCGCTCTCCAACCACAACAACCTGCGCCGCGCGCTCGCCCGGCGGGGCATCGGCTTTGCGACCGAGAACGACACGGAAGTCGCCGCCGCCTATCTGACCGCCCGGATGGCCAAGGGCCGCGATCTCGGCGGCGCGCTGACCGACGCCCTGGGCGACCTCGACGGCTTCTTCACCTTCGTCGTCGGCACCAGGACCGGCTTCGGCGTCCTGCGCGATCCGATCGCCTGCAAGCCCGCCATCATGGCCGAGACCAACCGCTACGTCGCCTTCGGCTCGGAATACCGCGCCCTCGTCGGGCTGCCGGGGATCGAGGCGGCCCGGATCTGGGAGCCCGAGCCGGCCGCCGTCTATTTCTGGGACCGCGACGGGCCGCCCGGCGACGCGATGCTCGCCGCCTGACCCGCCCGACCGAGGATCCTTGCAGCCCATGCCCGCCTTCGACCTCGCCACCACGCCGATCCGCGAGCTGAACCAGGCGCTTCACGCCCTTTTGCCCGGCACCAACGACCGCGCCTTCGAGGTGCGCAATCCGCGCGGCAGCCATGCGGTCGCGGTCGGCTGCGCGGCGCCGGTCGCCATCGCCGTCCATGGCCCGGTCGGCTACTACTGCGGCGGCATGAACGCCGAGGCGGCGATCACCATCCACGGCTCGGCCGGCCCGGGCGTCGCCGAGAACATGATGTCGGGCACGGTGATCGTCGAAGGCGACGCCTCGCAATATGCCGGCGCCACCGGCCGCGGCGGCCTGCTGGTCATCCGGGGCAACGCCGCCTCGCGCTGCGGCATCTCGATGAAGGGCATCGACATCGTCGTCGGCGGCCATGTCGGGCACATGTCGGCCTTCATGGGCCAGTCCGGCCATCTCGTCGTCTGCGGGGATGCCGGCGAGGCGCTGGGCGACAGCCTCTACGAGGCGAAGCTCTTCGTGCGCGGCAGGGTGAAGAGTCTGGGCGCCGACTGCATCGAGAAGGAGATGCGGGGCGAGCATCTCGAGACGCTGGAGCGCCTGCTCGCAGCGGCCGGCATGGGCGGCGTGAAGCCCTCGGAGTTCCGCCGCTACGGTTCGGCCCGCAAGCTCTACAACTTCGACATCGACAATGCCTACTGAGGCCGGGCCCATGCCTACCGAGGCGAGGCCGGCGCCCTGTGCGGCGGGAGTGCGAGCACCATGACCTATCACAACCCGCCGACCCCGCCGCGCCGCTCCGCGACCTTCGACGACGCCGCGATGGCCGAGATCCGCCGCGCCGCCGCCACCGGCATCTACGACATCCGCGGCGGCGGCACCAAGCGGCCGCTGCCGCATTTCGACGACCTCCTGTTCCTCGGCGCCTCGATGTCGCGCTATCCGCTGGAGGGCTACCGGGAGCGCTGCGACACCTCGGTCACCCTCGGCACGCGCTTTGCGAAGACGCCGATCGAACTGAAGATCCCGGTCACCATCGCCGGAATGAGCTTCGGCGCCCTCTCCGGCCAGGCCAAGGAGGCGCTGGGACGCGGCGCGACACTTGCCGGCACCTCGACGACCACCGGCGACGGCGGCATGACGAACGAGGAGCGCAGCCACTCCGAACGCCTCGTCTACCAGTACCTGCCGTCCCGCTACGGCATGAACCCGGTCGACCTGCGCCGCGCCGACGCCATCGAGATCGTCGTCGGCCAGGGCGCCAAGCCCGGCGGCGGCGGCATGCTGCTCGGCCAGAAGATCTCCGACCGGGTCGCCGGGATGCGCGACCTCCCGAAGGGCATCGACCAGCGATCGGCCTGCCGCCACCCGGACTGGACCGGCCCGGACGACCTGGAAATCAAGATCCTGGAGCTCAGGGAGATCACCGACTGGGAGAAGCCGATCTTCATCAAGGTCGGCGGCTCCCGGCCCTATTACGACACGGCGCTGGCGGTGAAGGCCGGCGCCGACGTCGTCGTCCTCGACGGCATGCAGGGCGGCACGGCGGCGACCCAGGACGTCTTCATCGAGCATGTCGGCCAGCCGATCCTCGCCTGCATCCGCCCCGCCGTCCAGGCGCTGCAGGATCTGGGGCTGCATCGCCAGGTGCAGCTCGTCGTCTCGGGCGGCATCCGCAGCGGCGCCGACGTCGCCAAGGCGCTGGCGCTCGGGGCGGACGCGGTGTCGATCGGCACCGCGGCGCTGATCGCGCTCGGCGACAACGACCCGAAATGGGAGGCCGACTACAACGCGCTGGGCACCACGGCCGGCGCCTATGACGACTGGCACGAGGGCCGCGACCCGGCCGGCATCACGACGCAGGATCCGGCGCTCGCCGCGCGGCTCGATCCGGTCGCGGCGGGCCGGCGCCTCGCCAACTACCTGAAGGTGATCACCCTCGAGGCGCAGACCATCGCCCGGGCCTGCGGCCACAACCACCTGCACAATCTCGAACCGGAAGACCTGGTGGCGCTGACCATCGAGGCGGCGGCGATGGCGCGGGTGCCGCTCGCCGGCACCAGCTGGATACCCGGCCAGACGGGGCTCTGAGACCCCGCGACCGGCATGACCGCCGAGGGAGGCGACGTCCGTTCACTTCGAGCCCAGCACCGTGAGGGGACCCCGTGACGTGACCTGCGACCTGTCCGAATTCGCCGAAAAGACCGGCGTGAAGTATTTCATGATCTCCTTCACCGACCTCTTCGGGGCGCAGCGGGCGAAGCTCGTGCCCGCAGCGGCGATCGGCGAGATGCAGGCGGACGGCGCCGGATTTGCCGGCTTTGCCACCTGGCTCGACCTGACGCCGGCCGACCCGGACCTCTTCGCCATGCCCGACGCGGGCGCTGTCGTGCAGCTTCCCTGGAAGCCGGAGGTCGCCTGGGTTCCCGCCGACCTGACGATGGCCGGCGCGCCGGTCGCCCAGGCGCCGCGGGTGGTGCTGAAGTCCCTCGTTGCGGCCGCCGCCGAGAAGGGGCTGCGGGTGAAGACCGGCGTCGAGGCGGAGTTCTTCCTGCTCGAGGCGGGCGGCAAGGCGATCTCGGACGGTTTCGACACGGCGGAAAAGCCCTGCTACGATCAGCAGGCGCTGATGCGGCGCTACGACGTCGTCGCCGAGATCTGCGACCACATGCTGGCGCTCGGCTGGGCGCCCTACCAGAACGACCACGAGGACGCCAACGGCCAGTTCGAGATGAACTGGGCCTTCGACGACGCTCTGACCACCGCCGACCGGCACTCCTTCTTCAAGTTCATGGTCAAGTCCGTCGCCGAGACGCACGGGCTGCGCGCCACCTTCATGCCGAAGCCGTTTTCCGGCCTCACCGGCAATGGCTGCCACTGCCACGTCTCGGTCTGGGACACGGCCGGCACCACCAACGCCTTTGCCGACGAGACGCAGCCCTTCGGCCTGTCGGCCCGGGGCCGGGCGTTTCTCGGCGGCATCATGCGCCACGGCGAGGGGCTCGCCGCGATCACCAATCCGACGGTCAACTCCTACAAGCGCATCAACGCGCCACGCACCGTCTCCGGCGCCACCTGGGCGCCGAACACGATCACCTGGACCGGCAACAACCGCACCCACATGGTGCGCGTGCCGGGCCCGGGGCGCTTCGAATTGCGGCTGCCCGACGGCGCGGTGAACCCCTATCTCCTGCAGGCTGCGATCATCGCGGCGGGGCTCGACGGTCTTGCCACCGAGGCCGATCCCGGGCCGCACAGCGACCTCGACATGTACAAGGACGGCCACAAGCTGGCCGGCGCGCCGAAGCTGCCGCTGAACCTTCTCGACGCGCTGCGGGCCTTCGAGGCCGACGAGGCGCTGACCGCCGCCCTCGGCCCGGCCTTCTCCCAGGCCTATGCCCGGCTGAAGCGGGAGGAATGGAACAGCTACTGCCGCCACTTCACGGCATGGGAGCGCGAGACGACCCTCGACGTCTGAGCGCCGAGGATCGGGATCGGGATCCCCTTCGGCGCGAGGCGGGAGGCGCGAGCGACCGGGGCGGCGGCCCCGGCGGCACGGGGCTGGCTCCCGCCGAAGCCGGTCTGTTCGTCCATCCCGCCGGCGGATCTTCCCCGACGGCCGAAGCCGCGGGCCCGTCAGGCTCGCGGCTTTTGGCTCCTGGCTCTTGCCTCGAGGCTTCTGGTTCGGGGCCTCGGGGCAGGCCTCAGCCGCCGCGCATGTCGCGGCGAAGCGTGGCAAGGCCGATGCCGGCGGCATCGAAGCCGCCGTCGACCCCGAGGATCTGGCCGGTGACGTAGCTCGCCCGCTCCGACGAGAGATAGAAGATCGCGTCGGCGAGCTCCTCCTCGAGACCGTAGCGCTCGAGCGGAATCGTGTCGCGATAGTCGGCGCGGATCGCATCGCTGTGGACGGCCTTGGCCATCGCCGTGTCGACCGGCCCTGGCGCGACGGCATTGGCGCGGATACCGAGATGGGCGAGTTCCACCGCCTGCTGCTTGGTCAGGTGCTTCAGCGCCGCCTTGGAGGTGCCGTAGGCGACGCGCAGGGTGGAGGCCCGGAAGCCGGAAATCGAGGTGATGTTGACGATCGCCCCGCCGCCGGTCTTCGCCATGACGGGCGCGCAGGCGTTGGTCATCAGGAACGGGCCGGTAAGATTGACGGCGAGCACCCGCTGCCACTCCTCGTGGGTGGTCTCGAGCAGCGGCTTGAAGACGGCGGTGCCGGCATTGTTGACGAGGGCGTCGATCCGGCCGAAGCATGCCTCGGTGGCGGCGACGGCGCGCGCCACGGCATTGGGGTCGGAAACGTCGGCGACGATCGCCATGGTGTCGTCGGGTCGCTCGAGCGCCTCGACCGCCGCCTCCTGCGCCGCGCCGTCGATGTCGAGCAGCGCGACCTGCCAGCCCTCTTCCAGAAAGCGCCTGGCCGCCGCCAGGCCGATGCCCCGCGCCGCGCCGGTGATCAGCGCGACCTTGGTGGATTGTGTCATGTGATGCTGTCTCCCTGTAATTCGGCGCACACCGGAGACGTTGCGCATCCGGTTACCCCCCTCTGCCTGCCGGCATCTCCCCCACAAGGGGGGAGATCGATCTCGTTCGAAGCCTCATGCCATTTTCGGCCACGGCATTTCCGCGCGAACAATCCACTCGCCGATGCCCAGCAGCACCCGACTGCCAGGCGCCGCGGCCGAAGCTGCCGATCTCCCCCCTTGTGGGGGAGATGGCTGGCAAGCCAGAGGGGGGTGCCTCGGCACATCCACCACCCCGCCATGCCGCAACGACGCCCTCATCCCTCCGGCACCACCACCAGCTCGAAGGTCACGCAGACCGGATTGTCGCCGCGCGCCAGAACGCCCTCGAAGATCGCCCCGTCCATGGCGACGACCACGATGTCCAGCCGGACGCGGCCGTTCTCCAGCCGGCCGTCGCGGATCAGAAGTTCGGAGGCGTAGGAGGGCATCGGCGGGCCGTTCTCGAAGCGCGCCTCGTTGAGGCTGCCGATGCCGTGGATGCGGGCGCGGGTGATGCCCTCGTTTCGGCAGACGACCTCGATCGCCTGGCAGACGTCCTGGTTCGGCCTGAGCGTCAGGGCGAGGGCGCGAGGCGTGCCCGATTCTTGGCGAGCCGCGTCGTTCAGATCGCGATCGGCTGGCTCGGCGGCGAACAGGCGGAAATTCGTCTCGTCGTCCTGCCGGGACTCGAACGCCGCGCCGCGAAGGCCGATGCCCGTCACCCGCACCGGCTCGGCGGCGAGGCTGTCGGGGGGCAGCATGTGGCCCATGGCGAGCGGGCCGCCTGCCGCCTGCCAGAGCCCATGACAATGGACGAAGGGCGCGCCGTCGCGGCGGCCGACGATGGCGCCGGCCTCGGTCACGGTGACGACGCCCTCCGGCGCAAAGGTCTGCGAGTACCAGGCCGCATGGCTGGGGCCCGGCGAGCCGGCCGGCATGACATAGCGGAACGGGGCCAGCCGCGCGCCGGCGAGGCTGACATAGCCGGCGTCGCAGCCGGCCGCCGCGATGCCCCGGCCGAGCCCGGCCTCCATGGTCTCGCCGGGCGCAACGGTGAAATCGAGCGCCACCGCCTCGCCCCAGGCCTTCGCATGGCGGATCGGCGCGGCGGGACCGGGATGGCGGATCGTCCGCATCACTGCGGCCATCTCAGGCGGCCGCCCCGGCGGTCAGCACGCCGCGCTCTTCCAGCGCCTGGCGCACCAGCTTCTTGGTGATCTTGCCATAGGCCGACTTCGGCATTTCCTCGAAGAAGACGAAACGCTTCGGCATCTTGTAGCGGGCGATCCTGGCGGCGAGGAACGCGCCGATCTCCGCCTCGGACACCGCCTCGCCGGGAACCGCGACGAGAACGGCGATGCCGACCTCGCCCCAGTCGGGATCCGGCACGCCGACGATGGCGGCTTCGGAGATCTTCGGATGGGCGAGGATCTTCTCCTCGATCTCGCGCGGATAGACGTTGGAGCCGCCGGAAATGTACATGTCCGACGCCCGGCCGGTGATGTAGAGATAGCCCGCCGCGTCCCGGTGGCCGAGATCGCCGGTGCGGAACCAGCCATTGCGGAAGGCCTTCCGGTTGGCTTCCGGGTTGTCGTAATAGCCGGCGAAGACCGCCGGCCCAGTGACGCAGATCTCGCCGGTCTGGCCGAGCGGCAGTTCGGCGCCGGCCTCGTCCTGGATCGACAGCTCCATGCCGGTGCGCTCGAAGCCGCAGGTGCCGAGGCGGGCGGCTTCGTCGTCGAGGCTGTGCTCGCCACCGGGCAACACGGTGATGTTGCCGGTCACCTCGCCGAGGCCGAAATACTGGACGATGACGGGACCGAGCTTTTCCAGCGCCCGCTTCTGGTCCGCCCGGTACATCGGCGCGCCGGCATAGATCATGTAGCGCAGCGAGGAATGGTCGAAATCGTCCACCGACGGATGCTCGACCAGCCGTTTGACGATGGTCGGCACGGTGAACGTGTTGGTGACCTTCAGGCGCTCGACGAGCCCCCAGGTCTCGGCGACGTCGAAGCGTTCCGACGGCAGGAGCACCGTCGTCGCGCCGGCCGCGACCTGGGTCAGCTGGTGGACGCCCGCCCCATGGGAGAGCGGCGCGACGACCAGCGAGACGTCGTCCGGCCCGGTGCCGGGCATCAGGTCGTTGAGATGGTTGACGGCGACGAAGGCCATCTGGCCGTGGGTGAGCACCGCCGCCTTGGGCCGACCCGTGGTGCCGGAGGTGAAGAAGAACCAGCACGGGTCGTCGCGGTCGACGGCGGCGTTCGGGACGTCTTGCCCGAGATGGGCCTCGACCAGCGCGTCGTAATCCTCGCCGAAGGCCGCCTCGCCGATGGAAAGAGTGAAGCCCGGCGCGCGCTCCGATCGCCGGCAGGCCTCGGCATGGGCCGGGAAGCCGGCGTTGCAGATCAGGCCGCTCGCCCCGCTCGCCTCCAGGAGAAAGGCGACCTCCTCCGGCGTCTGGCGGAAATTGGTCGGCACATAGACCGCCCCCAGCCGGAAGCAGGCGAACATCGCCTCGAACATCTGGTTGCAGTTCTGCGACTGGACCAGAATCCGATCACCCTTCGTCACGCCGTAGCGATCCTTCAGGGCCGCCGCCATGGCGCTGACGCGGGCGTCGAAGTCGCACCAGCTCCAGGCCCTGTCGCCCCAGACGAGGGCCGGCCGGTCGCCGAGGCGGCGCGCCGCCCTTGTGACGAGATGGGCGAGGTTGGAAACCCTTGTCGATTGCGGCGCGACGCCTCCCTTCGGCGCGCCGTCCATCACTTCACCCGCTCCAGGATCGAGACGTAGTTGGCGACCGCGGCGCCGCCCATGTTGAAGACGCCGGCGGTCTTGGCGTCCCGGATCTGCATGTCGCCGGCCTCGCCCATCAGCTGCATCGCGGCCATCACATGCATGGAAACGCCGGTGGCGCCGATCGGATGGCCCTTCGACTTGAGGCCGCCGGACGGATTGACGGGAAGCCGGCCGTCCTTGCGGGTGATGCCCTCGCGCACGACCTTGTAGCCCTCGCCGCGCTTCGCCAGCCCCATCGCCTCGTATTCGATCATCTCGGCGATGGTGAAGCAGTCGTGGGTCTCGACCAGGTCGAGATCGTCGAGGGTCAGCCCCGCCTCCTCCAGCGCCTTGGCCCAGGCCGTGCGGGCGCCGGCGAATTCGGTCGGGTCGCGCCGCGAGATGGCGAGGACATCGTTGGCGTGGCGGCGCGCCCTGAAGGCGATCGCCCGCTCGAGGGTCTCGGCGGTCTCCTCGTCGGCGAGCACGATTGCCGCCGCCCCGTCGGACACCAGCGAGCAGTCGGTGCGCCGCAAGGGCCCCGCGACATAGGGGTTCTTGTCGGAAACGGTGTTGCAGAAGTCGAAGCCGAAATCCTTGCGCATGTGGGCGTAAGGATTGGCCATGCCGTTGGAATGGTTCTTCGCGGCGATCATCGCGAGTTCTTCCGAGCGGTCGCCGTATTTCTGGAAATAGGTCTGGGCGATGCGGCCGAAGATGCCGGCAAAGCCGCCTTCCACCTCGGCCTCCTCCTCGCGGTAGCTCGCCCCGAGCAGGATGTCGCCGACCTCGACGGTCGGGATCGCGGTCATCTTCTCGGCGCCGACGACGACGGCGATGCGGCCCCGGCCGGCCTCGATGAAGTCCATCGCCGTATAGAGGGCGGCCGAGCCGGTGGCGCAGGCGTTTTCCATGCGGACCGCCGGCACCTGGCCGAGCCCGTCATGGGCCATGCCGACGAGGGCGCCCTGGAAGTCCTGCTTGGAAAAGCCGTTGTTCATGACGCCGACGAAGATGCCGTCGACATCCGCCGTCTCGATGCCGGCATGGGCGATGGCGGGGCCGACGACTTCCGCCATCAAAGCTTGGGTCGAGGGCGCCTCGACCTTGCCGAAATGGCTGTGCGACCAGCCGACGATGCGTGCCTTGCTCATGATCCGATACCTCCCAGAAAAACCGTTTGGCGGGGCGCCTCGGCCCCTGCCGTCTCGACCGCCCCTGCCCTCTCGATCGCCCCTGACCTCTCGATCGCCCGGGCCGTTTCGCCCGCCCGAGCCGTTTCGCTCGCATGGCGGCCCGAAGCGGTCACCGGCCGGAAGCGGCGTTCGAGCCGCGCCTCGACCTTGGCGACTTCGAGCGCCAGCTCGTGGGCGAGCTCCCCCTGGCGCGCCTCGCCCATCCGGCTGTCGATCGCCGCGATGGAGAGCGCCCCGGCGATCCGGCCGTCCGGGTAGCGGGCGGCCATGCCGATCGCCCAGGAATTCTGCAGCACCCGCCCCGGATTGAGCGCGAAGCCGCGGCGGCGGGCGAAGGCGACGTCGGCCTCGATCGCCTCGGGCGTATAGGCAAGATAGCGTTCGGCCAGCACAGCGCCATTGGCGGCGAGAACCCGCCCGATCTCGCCATCGTCGAGGGCCGCCAGCATCGCCATGGCGCCGGCACCGACCCCGAGCGGATGCCGGTGGCCGGGCAACAGCGCATGGGTGCGGATCGGGAAGGCGCCTTCCTCCCGGTGGAGGCAGACCGAATGGTCGCCGCGCCGGACGCAGGCGAAGCTGGTGTCGCCGCTCTTCCTCGACAGGACGGCGAGGCTTTCCAGCGCACAGTCGAGAAAGCCGAAGCGGTGGGAGGCGAGGACGCCGAGGACGTAGGCTTCCTCGCCGAGGAAATAGCGGCGGGTGACGGGATCCTGCTCGACGAGGCGCGAGCGCATCAAGGCGAGCACCAGCCGGCGCGCCGTCGGGCGGTTGAGGCCGCTCCCCTCGACGATCGAAGCGAGGCTGGCGCCGCTGTCGCAATGGCGGCCGATCAGCGAGAGCAGCATCAGCGCCCGGTCGACGCTCTGCGCTCCGCCGCTCTCCGCCGTGGCCTTTTCCAGCGTGTCCAACCCCGCACCCCGTCCAGATTGTGGACATGAATTTCTCAGCGCCATTGTCAGGCAAGCGATAAGAACTTGCAAGCGGCAGCGTTGGATGGCAACCTCCGCCTCACTGGCCATGATCGACGTCCATCATGTGGACCCCTTGGAGGAGGGCGGCGCGGCCGGCAGATTTCGTCCCGGGAGGAAGCACCATGACACTGAAGCATCTCGCCGCCGCTGCGGCCCTTGCCGCCGCCTTCGCGGCCACCGCGCTGACGCCGGCACTCGCCGAGACGTTCCGCCTGTCGCACAACACCAACGACACCACCACCTGGCAGAAGGGCGCCGAGAAGTTCAACGAGTTGCTCGAGAAGGGCTCGAACGGCGAGATGGACGTGCGGATCTTCCCGAACGCCCAGCTGACCGGCGGCGACCAGATGAAGCAGGCCGAGATGGTCGGCCGCGGCGCCCTCGACTTCGTCGTCACCTCGGCGATCAACGTGACCCCGCTGGTGCCCGAGATGGCGGTGTTCTCGCTGCCCTATCTCTATTCCGACTATGACGACGTCGATGCCACCACCGCCGGCAAGCCCGGCGAGCGGATGACCGAGATCATGGCCGAGAAGGGCATCGTCGTCCTCGCCTGGGGCGAGAACGGCTTCCGCGAGGTGACCAACAACGCCCGTCCGATCAAGTCGCCCGCCGACATGAAGGGCCTGAAGATGCGCGTCGCCGGGCCGATGTATATCGACGTGATGAACGCGCTCGGCGCAAATCCCCAGCAGATGCAGTGGACCGAGACCTTCTCGGCGCTGCAGCAGGGCGTCGTCGACGGCCAGGAGAACCCGATCGGCGCGGTGATCATTCCGCAGCGGGTCTACGAGGTCCAGAAATACATCACGCCCTGGCACTATTCCTACGACCCGATCTTCATCGGCGTTTCCCAGAAGCTGTGGGATTCGTGGGACGCCGAAAAGCAGGCGATCGTCCGCGACGCGGCCGAGCAGGCGATGACCTACCAGAAGCAGGTCACCCGCGAGGATACCGCCAAGGGGCTGGCCTTCCTGAAGGAACAGGGCATGGAGATCTACGAGCCGAGCGCCGAGGAGATCGACGCCTTCCGCCAGGCGACCAAGCCCGCCTTCGACACCTGGGCCACAAAGGTCGGCCCGGATCTCGTCGCGCTCTTCCAGGAGACGATCACGGCCGGCGCCAAGCCCGCCAACTGAGGCGCAACGCGGCGGCGCCCGGTCGGTCGCCGCCGCCCCTCAGTCATCAAGGCTCGGCGGCTTCGCCGCCATGGTCTGCCGACCGCCGGCGAGGCCCGACGTTTCACCCATCCGAGAAGCCCCCATGCGTCACCTCCTCGACGAGGCGGAAAAGATCATCTGCGCCGCCATCTTCCTGGCGATGACCGGCCTCGGCTTCGTCAACGTCGTGGTGCGCTACCTGACGAGCTATTCCTTCGCGGCGACGCAGGAGCTGCTGCTCGACGGCTTCCTGCTGATCACCGTCTTCGGCGCGGCGATCGCGGCGCGGCGCGGCGAGCATCTGGCCGTGACGCTGGTGACCGACCTGCTGCCGGCGGCCGGCCGGCGCGTCGCCGTGGCGATCTCGGCGGCGCTGTCGGTGCTGCTTTTGGCGCTGTCGGCCTGGTACACGCTGGGGCTCGTGCAGAACCAGTATGAGAGCGGCGTCACCTCGTCGGGCATGCAGATCCCCGAATGGTACGTCTCGGTCGGGCTGCCGGTCGGCTTCACGCTGATCGCCATCCGCCTCGTCCAGGCGGGCTTTGCCGAATGGCGCCAGCCGGGCGGCGTGCCCGACGACGGCAAGGGGATCTGACGGTGCTCGATCTCGATCCCGGCACGGCGATGGTCGTCCTGTTCTTCGTGCTGCTGGCCCTGCGCGTGCCGGTCGCCTTCGCCCTCGGCCTCTCCTCGCTCTTTGCCATGTGGCAGCTCGGCTTCGGCCTCGATCTCGTCGGTGATCTGCTGTCCAGCGGCATCGCGAAATTCTCGCTGCTGGCGATCCCGTTCTTCATCCTCGCCGGCGCGCTGATGGGCACGGTCGGCATCGCCGAGCGGATGATCCGCTTCTTCCGGGTGCTGGTCGGCGACCTGCCCGGCGGCATGGGCGTCGTCGGCACGGTGGTCTGCCTGTTCTGGGGCGCCGTCTCCGGCTCCGGCCCCGCCTCGGTGGCGGCGATCGGGCCCTTGATCATCCGCGGCATGGAGGAGGACGGCTATCCGCGGCCCTTCGCCGCCGCCCTCGTCTGCACCGGCGCGGCGCTGTCGATCGTCATCCCGCCGTCGATCGGCCTCGTCATCTACGGCGTCATCGCCGAGACCTCGATCGCCAAATTGTTCATCGCCGCGATCATCCCCGGCCTCGTCATGGGCCTTTTGATGATCGCGACGCTGCCCTTCGCCGGCAAGGCGCGGCATGCGGCGCTGGCGACGACAGCCGGCTCCGGCGGCACGGGCGGCCTCGCCACCCTGTCGCCGAGCCCCTATGCGGGGATGAGCTATGCCGGCCGCCTCGGCCGCTCCTTCGTCGACGCCTTCTGGGGACTGCTCACCCCGGTGGTCATCCTCGGCGGCATCTATGGCGGGGTGTTCACACCCACCGAGGCGGCGATCGTCGCCACCGTCTATGCGCTCTCCGTCGGCCTGTTCATCTACCGGACCTTGAGCTTTGCGACGCTCTACAGGGCGCTGGTCGAGGCCAGCGCCTCCTCCGCCGTCGTCATGCTGGTGGTCACCTTCGCCAGCCTGTTCGGCTGGGTGGTGACGGTGGACGACCTCGTCGGCAAGTATTCCGGCGCGCTGCTCGGCATCAGCGACAACGAGTGGATCATCCTCGCCGTGATCATGCTGGTGGTGCTGATCGCCGGCATGTTCATGGATGCGGTGACGATCATGTTCATCGCCCTGCCGATCTTCCTGCCGGTGGTCCACAAGCTCGGCTGGGATCCGGTCTGGTTCGGCGTCGCGCTGATGGTCAACCTGGCGATCGGCCTGTTCACCCCGCCGGTGGGGATCAACCTCTTCGTGGCGGCGAACATCACCAAGATGTCGCTGGAGAAGATCGCGCTCGGCGCCGTGCCGTTCCTGATCACCAGCCTGATCGGGCTGGCGATCATCGCCGCCTTCCCGGAGCTCTCGCACATCCTGTTGCAGTTCATGGAGTGAGGCGGGCGGGCCTGTCGCGGAGCCCTCGCGGGCGGGCCTCGGTCCCGGTGACGCGGCGGGCGCAGGCGCGTCCGCCGGCTGGGTCCGTCAGCTGACGATGCGGATGCGCTTCACCCGCTCGGCGATCGACTGGAAGACTGCGGTGAGCTGGCTGGCGCTGCTGACGGAATAATAGTGGTCGTCGTCGCTGGCGCAGCTCTTCAACAGGCTCTCGTTCCCGTCGATCACCCGGATCGTGTACATCTCCAGATCGCTGCCGTCGGGATTCTTCATCGCCTTGGCGTTCGTGCAGGCGAGCTCCGTCCGCTCGTCGATCTTATTGCTGTCGGACGAGCCGTACCAGCGGTCCTCGGTGTTGTCGCCGTCGGTGAGGACGATCATGATCTGCTTGGTCTTCTCGTCGGTGTTCTTGCCCTGCAGCGGATAGGCGGCGGTCAACGCCTCCATGCCCCACTGGACGCCGACGGCGATGTTGGTGTTGCCGGAGGGGGTGAGCGCGCCGACGGCGGTCCGAAGCGCCGCGAAATCCTCGGTCAGGCCGACGACGGGCTGGAGCGAGCCGCTCTCGCTGCAGTTCGCGGCCCGCATGTAGAGCGAGTTCGACGTCGAGGCGACGGCCGCGTCGGAGGTCGTGTCGTAGGGCTGCTGGCGGTCGTTGATGCAGCCGGAGAAGTTTCCGCTGACCTGGGAGAGCATGTAGCTGCGGTCGTAGACCGCGGTCGTCGAGGTCGTGCAGCCGGAATAGTCGCGGTTCCTGCAGCTGTAGGTCGTCCGGTCGACGCGCAGCGAACCGGCGAGGGTATCGAAGGTGCTGTAGATGTAGGCGAGGTAGCGCGATCCGCTCCGGCCGGCATAGTAGGTGCCGCTCGTGCCGAGCATGAAGCCGGGAGCCGAAGTGCTGCAATAGTCACGGTCCGGAGACGACATCTGGTTGCACTGAACGGTCGGTGCCGCCCACATCGACATGGTCAGGTCCTTCACCTTCACGTCGGTGTCGAAGGGGATCATCGCGACCTGCACCTTGCCGGTGGTCGAGGCTCCGTCGAAATTGTCGAGGAACAGGTTCACCGCCGCCTTGAGCTGATCCATCTTGCCGGACCACTGCATCGAGCCGGTCGAATCGAGGACGAGAACGATGTCGAGCGGCACGTCGGCCTGGCGGACGGTCGAGGCGACCTCCATGTCGAGCTTGTCAATGTGCATCAGCCCGAGAAAGGCGGTCGGCGTCGAGAATTCGGCGTCGTAGACCCAGGCCTTGTCGACCTTGGACAGGGACGTCGCCTTGACGGTGATGTCGGCGTCGAGATTGGCCTTGAAGAAGCGGTCGGCCCGCGCGGTCCGCTCGGCCTCGTCGTTGCCGGAATATTTGGCGGCGGCGAGAGCCGCGGCGTCGGCGGCGGCCTGCACGCTCTCGCGCTCGCGCAAGGCGTTGGAGTAGTCGACGGCACCGCCCATGGCGACGATCAGCGGCACCGCCGCGATGCCCACCATCATGCCGAAATTGCCGCCGGAAGACCGCGCAAACCGTCTGAGCGCCGTCGTGAACCGACGCGGCGGAACTTCACCGATGGTCTTGCCCAAGGTCGTCTCTTTCGTCCCGGTTGAACGGATCAAGCGCGGTGACGATTGCAGAAATTCCCTAACGTTCGATGTGCCGAATCACTCAAATTCGATCGAGGCACCAGGGCGGGCGGCTTGGCGGTGCCCGCACAGCCGGCGAAGGCCCGATCGCGGCGCCGGGGGCTGCGGCGCGTCAGGCGGCCGCCAGCCTCCGCGCATGGCCGGCGGCCGGCCGTCACCGCGTCCAGTAGGCCGAGATGTAGACCTCGTCCTGGGTGATCCCGAGGGTGTCGCGGAAATGCAGGCGGGCCTTGCGCGCCAGTTCGCGCTCGGCGGCGATCCAGACGAAGCGGCTTTCGCCCTCGCCCGGGAACGGCACGGCGGCGATCCGCGTCCAGAGATCCGGCCCCTCGCCGCGGATCAGCCACTCGGCCGTCATGCCTTCGGGCACGGCGAGCTCGCAGCGGTCGGCGATGTCGCCGAGTTCGACGAAGACATGGCCGCGCCGGCCCGGCGGGGATAGTTCGAGGATCCGCCGGATCGCCGGCAGGGCCGTCTCGTCGCCCGCCATCAGCAGGAAGTCGCCGGGCGGCAGCGTGCCGCCGCCGGGGCCGAGCAGGCCGACCTCCTCGCCGGCCTCGGCCTCGAGCGCCCATTGCGTCGCCTTGCCGCCGTCATGGACGTAGAGGTCGAAGTCGAACTCGCCCTTTTCGACGTCCACGGCGACGAAGGTGTAGGCGGGATTGTGCAGCGCGTCCTCGCCCTTCGGCCAGCGGGTGCGGCCGCCGCCGTCGAGATGCGGCCAGACCGGCGCGCGGTCCTTCGGCGGAATGGCGAGACGGAAATGCATGCCGCCCGCGACGAAATCGCCGACAGTCTCGGCTGCCATCGTCATCCGCAAAAAGTTCGGCGAGACCGGCCGGGTGCCGACCACCCGCACCTTGCGGAAATTCGGCGGATAGGCCCCCGTCGGCAGGTCCCCCCGCCAGGTCATCCGCTCCGACAGGCCGGGCGCCGCATGATCGAGGAAATGCAGGAAGGCCTCGCGCATCTCGTGGATCTGCTTCGGGCCGCTCGAGGCGATCCGCACCGAGAAGCCGGCCGCCTCCGGCTCGGCCTCGAGGCGCCCGACGGGCAGCGCGACGCAGAGGCCGTCGCCCTGCCGTTCGACGGCATAGCCGTGCTCGGCGATCTCGGCGGCGATATCGTCGATCAGCGTCGCGGGAAACGGTCCGGCCACGGTACCGACCGCTCGGGCGGGAAACGTCATGTCCGATGTCCTTGCTTCAGTTGACATATCGCCGGAAGTCGGCGGGATCGGCAAGATCAGGCGCCGGCCCCGGCGGCCTTCCGGCGGCTGGTGAGAAGGATGAAGCCGAGGCTGCCGACGAGGCCCGCGACGAGGCCTCCCGGCACCTGCCACGGCGCCATGGCGACCCGGCCGACGAAATCCGACAGCGTCATCACGATGGCGCCGAGGAGCAGCGTCGCGGCGACCTGGACGGCCAGGCGGCGGGCGCGGAGCGCCCGCGCCAGATGCGGCGCGAGAAGGCCGACGAAGCTCAACGGCCCGATCACCATCGTCGCGGCGCTGGCGAGCAGCGCCGCGAGCGCCAGCATGCCCGTCTGGACCGCCCGCACCTTCAGGCCGAGCGCCAGCGGCACCTCGGCGCCGAGATCGAGCAGGGCCACGGGCCTGCGGAAGGCGAGGACGACCGCCACGGTGGCGGCGAGGACGAGGCCGAGCCCCAGCACCTCGGGCAGGGAGACGAGAACGCTCGAGCCGGACAGCCAGGTGAGCAGCGCCGCCGCCTGCATGGAGGCGGTGGCAAGCGCGATGCGGATGATGGAATCGAGGAAGACGCCGAGCGCGATGCCGGCGAGCAGCACCGCGGCGATCTGGTCGCGGTGGCGCCGGGCGAACCAGAGCACCAGCAGGGTCGCGCCGATCGCCCCGACGATGCCGGAGAGAAGCAGCGCGGTGCGCGACAGGACGCCGAGGAACAGCGCCGCGAACACGATCCCCGCCGCCGCCCCGTTGCTGATGCCGAGGAGTTCGGGGCTGGCGAGGTCGTTGCCGACGATCTTCTGGACGAGGAGCCCGGACAGAGCGATCGCCGCCCCGGCCAGCAGCGCGCCGACGACCCGCGGCAGCCGGGCGAGGAAGAGCGCGCCGTCGCCGGAGGGGGCGAGCAGCTCCCAGCCGGCGCCGGTGCGCCCGATCATCAGCGCGGCGGCCGCAACGACGAGGAGGCCTGCGGCCAGCCCGACGAGGAGGCCGGGCCCGGCGTCGTGGAAGCGCCCGTCGGCATGGCCCGCCGGCTGGTGCGGCCGCGCGGCGAGGCGCGTGCGCGACAACAGCACGAACAGCACCGGCGCCCCGAACAGCGCCGTCACCGCGCCGGCCGGGACCAGCCGGCCGGTGAGCTCCGAAGAGAGCTGCGCCAGGGCGTCGGCGGCAAACAGCGCCAGCCCGCCGAGGACGGCGGAGGCGAGAAGCGACCTTGCGACCGAGCGCGGGCGGCAGAGCCGCACGATCGCCGGGATCGCCAGGCCGACGAAGCCGACGACGCCGATGCGGGTGACGACGCAGGCGGTGAGCGCCACGGCGAGGAGGAGGACGGCGAGCCGCGCCGTCTCGGTCTTGAGGCCGACGCTGGCGGCGAGCTGGTCGCCGACGGCAAGGAGACCGATCGCCCGCGAGGCTGCGATGAGCGCCGCGAGGGCGACGGCGAAGGCGGCGAGGAGGATCGTCGCGCTGGTCCAGTCCGACTGGGCGAGATGGCCCGAGCCCCAGAGGAAGAGGAAGGCGAGCTGCTGCTCGTTGAACAGGATGAGCGCGGCGGAGGCCGCCGACAGGAAGAGGGTGATCGCCATGCCGGCCAGCGCCAGCCGGGCGGGCTCGAAGCCGGTGCGCCGGCCGATCAGATAGACGAGGCCGGTGGCGGCGAGCGCCCCGGCAAGACTCCAGGCCTCGCGCGGCAGGACGGTCGCGGCCGGGCCGGCGAGCGCCGAAAGCGCCAGCGCGAACTGCGCCCCCGCCGAGACGCCGAGGGTGGTCGGCGAGGCGAGCGGATTGCGCAGTACCGCCTGCATCGCCGCGCCGGCAAGGCCGAGCGAGGCGCCGGCGACCAGCGACACGACGATGCGCGGCAGGGTCGCGTAATGGAACATCACCGCCGCGAAGACGTCCTCCGGCGGATCGAACAGACCCAGCCGCACGACGTCGAAGGTGACGCGCGGATCCCAGCCGGCAGCCGACGCGGCGACGCCGGTCGCGGCCAAAAGCAGCGCGACGAGGGCGATCCGCGTCGCCGGAGCCGGATCCTGCGAGGCGATCAGTTGCCCGTCTCCGCCAAGGTCTGCGTCAGGGCCGCGGCGATCGCATCGGCCATGTGGATCGCCGAGGGAATGCCGCCGAAGGTCCAGGTGACGGAGAGGTCGTGGACCGCCTTCGCCCGCACCGCCGGCAGCGCCCGGCCGAGCGGCGTGTCGAAGACGGCGGCCATCTGGTCGTCGCGCACCGGCCCGGCGACGAGGATCGCGGCGTCCGGATCCTCGGCGAGCGCGCTCGGCTCGACCGTCGCAAAGCCCCACTCGTTGACCGTGCCCTGATAGGCATTGGTCAGGCCGAGCCGGGACAGCACCGTGTCGGCGATCGATCCCTTGCCGTGGACGCGCAGGGCGTTGCCGTCGATGATGCGGACGAAATAGATGGGACGCCCCGCAAGGCCGGCGGCGGCGAGCCTCGCCGCATCGGCCTCGAACGCCGTGTCGGCGCTGCCGATCAGCGCCTCGGCGGCTTGCGACTTGCCGGTCAGCGCGCCGATCCTGCGGGTGCCTTCGAGAACCGCTTCATAGGCATCGGTGCCGGTGCCGTTGAGGGTCACGTCCTCGACCGGCGCGATCGCCTCGAGCTTGCCCTTCAGGGGCCGGAGATGGGCGTGGGAGAGGATCAGGTCCGGCTTCAGCCGGGCGAGTTCCTCCAGATTGGGCTCCTGGCGCGAGCCGACCTCGGCGACGGCCTCGGGCAGCGCGGGCGTCGCCACCCATTCGCGGTAGCCGCCGGCATCGGCCGCGCCGACCGGCGTGATGCCGAGGGCAAGCAGCGTCTCGAGCCCGGCCCACTCCATGACGGCGATCCGCTCCTTGCCGGAAACGGGCCGGGAGGCGGGCCCAGCGTCGGGCCCCGCGGCCTCGGCGCCGGCGGGCGCGGCGAGAAGCGCCAGGCCGGCGAGCGCTGCGAGGACGAAACGGCAGATGGCGTGGCAGGCGAAGCGACGCGTCATGGTCCCCTCCATGGTTGGATTACAGCGGATAGACGATGGTCGGCCCGGCCTCGGCCGGTCGCACGGTGCCGATCGGCAGGTCGTAGATCGCCGACAGGACGTCGGGTTTGGCCAGCGCCTCCGGCGGCCCGGCAAAGACCGTCCGCCCGGCCTTCAGCGCGATGAGATGATCGGCGAAGCGCACCGCCATGCCGACGTCGTGGATGGCCATGACGATGGTGAGGTCGTGGGTGTCCTTCAGCGACCTCAGGAGCCGCAGCACTTCCAGCTGGTGCTTGAGGTCGAGGGCGGCGGTCGGCTCGTCGAGGAGCAGGCAGGCCGGCTCCTGGGCGAGCAGCATGGCGAGCCAGGCGCGCTGGCGCTCGCCGCCGGAGAGGCTGGTCATCGCCCGCTCGCCCATCGTCGCCAGCCCCACCCGGTGCAGCGCGTCGGCGACGGCCCGCTCGTCCTCTGCCCCGTGACGCCCGAAGGCGCCGCGCCAGGGATAGCGGCCGAGCCGGGCCACCTCCGCGACTGTCATGCTGGCGGCGAGCGGCGGCTGCTGCGGCAGCCAGCCGACGCGGCGGGCGAAGTCGCGGCTGCCATAGCGGCCGATCGGATCGCCGGCGAAGA
>NZ_AQQS01000033.1 GCF_002088275.1 Aurantimonas sp. 22II-16-19i | reverse complement strand
CGGCGACGATCTGATCCGTCAGGTTGCCGAACGATTGCGGGCCCTGGTTCAGCACAAGGATCTCGTCGCCCGCCTGGGTGGCGATGAATTCGCTGTCTTGCGCGACTCTGTCCGCGAGCGGACTGATGTGGAGCGGCTTGCCAAGGCTATCCTGGAAGCGATCACCCATCCGTTCGTGCTGATGCAGCAGCCAGTTGTCATCGGCGTATCGATCGGCGTCGCCATTGCCGTCAAGGGCGGAGTGAACCACGCCGATCTGGCCCGGCGGGCGGACGTGGCGCTCTACCGTGTCAAGAATTCCGGCCGCAGCGGCTTCCTCGTATTCGAGGAGCGCATGACGCGCGAAAGCACTCAGATCGCAGTGGCCATCAGCTGAACTCCTCCCCCTGCTGCTACGTGCAAAGACGGCGTGGCGCGCAGAACGCCTGCCGACGCAAAGCCTTAGGCAGCTAGCGAGATCATGCAGGCTGGTTGACATCGCCGTGATCTGCCTGATCTTCTTCATCTCTGAAGTTCGCGTTGATGCAGCGTAGCCACGTCACGCGGTTGAATCGGCAGTCATCAAGGCAGCCCCGGGTCGGGATGGTGTAGCGAGATCTTCGGTATGGGCATTTCATGATCATCGAAGGCACGTACAGCGGGCTGTTGGTCGTTCTCTCCATCTGCATCGCGACGGTGGCCGCGTATACGGCTCTCGATCTCGCTGGTCGGGTACGCAGTGCGGCTGGATGGATCCGAACAGGCTGGATCGCGACGGCAGCCATCGCCATGGGTGGCGGCATCTGGTCGATGCACTTCGTTGCCATGCTCGCCTACAGAATGCCGATGGAGGTGAGTTACGACGTTACTCTCACGGCACTCTCCCTCGGTCTGCCGATCGTCGTGACGGGTATCGGGTTCGCGCTGCTTTGTGATCGTGCGGTGGGCTGGTCAGTCCTCATCGCCGGCGGCCTGATCATGGGGTGTGGGATCGCGACGATGCATTACCTCGGCATGCATGCCATGCAGATGCCGGGGACAATCGACTACGATCTGCGGCTGGTCTCAGCGTCGGTGGCCATCGCGATTGGCGCTTCGATCGCTGCGCTATGGCTCGGTTTTACGGGAACCGTCTCCTCCCGAAAGTTCGCAGCATCCGGTGCCATGGGGCTCGCGATTTCGGGGATGCACTACACAGGCATGGCGGCAGCGACCATTACGATGCATCCAGATGCCGCGGCAATGGTGATGGCTCCGGCGCTTGATCCCATGACGCTCGCAGCTGCAGTCGCCGCGCTGACTTTCCTGATCCTCTTTCTGGCGCTGCTCGCGTCGATCGTCGACCAGCGCTTTGCCCTCGCGAGTGCACGCGAGGCCGCCGCGATCTTGAAAAGCCAAGAGCGCTTTGTGACCCTTTATCGGCGCACGCCTCTCCCACTGCACGCGCTTAATGAGAACGGCTGCATCGAGCATGTCAGCGATGTTTGGCTTGAGGTGCTCGGCTATGAGGTGGACGAGGTTGTCGGCCGTCCGCTTACCGACTTCATGTCGGAAGCCTCCGCGCGCCGGCGGGTGGAGGTGGATTGGCCGGCACTGCTGGCCTCTAAGGAGGTTCGTGGCGTCGAATATCAATTCGTCACGAAGGACGGCCGGCAACTGGACTGCCTGCTGTCGGCGCACATCGAGCGTGACGCCGAGGGCCGGTTCGTCCAGGCATTGTGCGGGCTGGTCGATATCACCGCGCGACGGCAGGCGGAGGAGCAGCTTCGACAGTCGCAGAAGATCGAGGCGCTGGGACAGCTGACCGGCGGCATCGCTCACGACTTCAACAATCTCTTGGCTGCTGTACTGGGCAACCTCGAAATCCTGCGGAAGCGTCTGCCCGACGATCCGAAGCTCCAGCAGTTGGCCGACACAGCCATTCTCGGGGCGCAGCGCGGTGCTTCACTGACGCAGCGGATGCTGTCGTTCTCACGGCGGCAGGATCTGAGGCCGGTCGCCGTCAATCTTCCGGAACTCGTTCACGGCATGGCCGATCTCCTGCAGCGTTCGATCGGCCCGACCGTACAGATCGAGACGAAGTTCCCGATCGGCCTTCCGCTCGTGAAGGCAGACGCCAACCAGCTGGAGCTGGCTCTCCTCAATCTTGCCGTCAACGCCCGCGATTCGATGCCGGAGGGTGGCACGATCACGATCTCGACCAAGGGCGTCAGCAGGATTTCCCCCGATGCAGATCTCGCCGCCGGCGACTATGTCTGCCTCACCGTCACCGATACGGGCTGCGGCATGGATTCAGTAACGCTAGCAGCCGCGACCCAGCCGTTCTTCACTACCAAGGGCGTTGGCAAGGGAACCGGCCTCGGCCTGTCCATGGTCCATGGCTTTGCGGGACAGTCTGGAGGGCAATTCGTACTTTCGAGTGCGGTCGGTGTCGGGACGATCGCCGAGATCTGGCTCCCGGTCGCAACCGCTTTGCCCGTCGTGGAAGAGACTTCGGCTCCCTCTCCAGCAGAGACGAAGCCAGCGTCGGTTCGGCCTCTCACCATTCTTGCCGTCGATGACGATGCTATCGTGCTGATGGGCACTGTCGCCATGCTCGAAGAGCTTGGACACCAGGTCATCGAAGCCACGTCCGGCAAGATGGCTCTGGAGTTGCTCCGGGAGAACGCCGTGGATCTCGTGATCACCGATCAGGCGATGCCACTGATGACGGGCCTGCAGCTGATCGCTGCTGTCCGTCAGGACCACCCTGAGCTGCCAGTTCTGCTAGCCACGGGTTACGTCGAGCTGCCACCCGGCGTCGATCAGAACCTACCGCGGCTCTCCAAGCCGTTCTCATCGGAGAACCTCGCCGAGGCGATGAATGCGGCCCTGGCGGCATCCCGATCCGCCAACGTGACGTTCCTGCACCAACGGCTGCGATAGGCGCTTCACCGCTCGTCTGGACTGCCCTCCAAGCGTCTACACTGAAGGAATGCGCTGTTCTCATAGGGCGATTGGTCGCGGCATTTGCCCCGATTTCGATGGTACTCTTGCCCGATGAACAAGCGATATTCGAACGCACCGCGCGACACCGAGATCGGGTTCGCCGTCTTCGCTCTCAGCGTGGTCGGAACGCTCGTTGTCGTCCTGGCCATGGCCTGATGCTGTCACCAGAAGCTGGCGAGCAGTGACGCTTCTGCCGACTTGGCGCAGAAACCTGAAAACACGATCGCCATCGCCACGCCGATGAACGCCAGCAGGACGACATGATCGAAGAGCGACTCTGGACGATCTTTGTCCGACCTTCGCAAAGTTCTACTGCGCGGCATCTCCCGCCTCCCCGATGTGCCGGCTCTGAAGTCGACGAGCCGGCAGCTCGCCTGAAAGACAGGGTAGATGACTATCTGCGCAGTGTGCAAGCATTCGCGGGCATTCGCCTGGTTGATTGGAGCGAGCATTGCACTTGCGCCTCGCCTGGTTCGACACGGCAAGTCGCTCCCCAACAAACTGCCGTCCTAGCAATGTCAGCGCATAGGTCACGCCCAGTTTTACAACGAGGCGGTGCCGCAGAAGTTCGTCTGCGATGACGCCAGGAATGACCCAAGCGACGGCACCACCGACCGCCATGTTGAACAGCACATCCCACTCCGCCCCCCTCAACTCCGGCACTGTCATGACAAGTCCGACACTTCCTTTTTCTGCAAGGTAAGCAGGAAGATGGGGCGAGATGCAATCCACGATTTTCAGGGTGTGGGCGACTCCGATCCCGGATGGTTGATAGGCGGATAATGATCAGTCATTCGACGTTTCAGCGTGTTGCGGATCCCAAAACACGCCGCACGCGCGTCGGCACGAGGCCGCTAATTACTTGGTGCTGTATCGCCCAGCACTCGGCCATGCGCATTGAGCTGAGGGCGATGGCCGGCACAGAGAAAAGCAGCACTCCCGATGGCGCGGACACGGGTTGTTGCAAGGCTGTTGTCCGCCTCAGACCTGCATCGTGCCGTTCACCGGACCATGGATCGCGAAGGGACGGCGGAGGGCAAGAAGGCGCCAATTCAGTGAGAGTGATGGCGCCGTCTAGAACTTTTTCTTGTCATGAAGATGCCTACGGCCACGCCGTTCCGGTCAGCTGCTGCAATTCCTTGATCCCGGCCGCTCTACGCTGGTCGATCCACGCGGCCAAATCCGCCACATGAACGCCTCGCGCAGCTTTTTGGCTCGTCTCAAGTCGAACAAGCGGGATCGCGATCTCGCCCCTTGACAGCTTCCTGGCGAACTTGTCCAGCGTGAGGTGCCAGAAGTAATCGTCGCGGACGGTTTCCAGCGGGATAATTGCGCGGCCGTCGTATTGCGCCAGCAAGATGAAAACGGTTTTCATCCGGTCGCGCCATCTCGCGCAGCCTTCCGTTCCTCAATCCAGGCGTTGATCTCGTTCAGGCTCCAGCGGACGCATCGGGGCCCTAGAGGGATGGCCTTCGGAAACCGGCCCTTCGCCATCCACTCGTAGATTGCCGAGGGACCGATCCCAGTCATTCTCTGAACGGTTCTGATCGGCAGCAGGCAATCGTCTGGCACGGGCCTGGTGGGATCTCCCATCGCTTCATTCACCTCCAAACCCAACTTCTAGCGCCGCAGGCTGCTTTTCCGAGGAACTGTGAAATCGATGATTTCGATGGTGGGATTCCTGCCCACCGTCGATTCGGCTCGACTGGGGACGAACTCACACCTACGATCTTCCAAAAACTGCATGACTATCGCCTCATCATAGCGACGCGTCACCCGCTGGCGGGCTCCCACGTTCACGTATGGCAGCTTGAGGCGACAGAGCTGCTTTGTCGAGACGCCGAGAAGCTTGGCCGCTTCGGCTGGCCGTAGCATTACCATCTCCACCTCATGCTGATTGAGAACTTCGCGCACTACGCCGGCCCAGCATCCTTAGATTGCAGCGCTTCCAGACCTGAGGCTGCATTTGCGACGATTGACGCCCGCTGTAGGTCCGATCGCCGACGCTTGCCCTCACGGCGCCGCAAAACTGAGCAAGCCAACCGGCGCCATCAATTGGGGATCTCATCGTCAGATGACGGGCGAGCGGCCCCGAGGTACAAGAATGAAGTCGTTTGGTCAGGCGCAAAATTCGGCAACAGCGCGAAGAATGGCCCCCAAATCGGGCTCCTCAACCAGGTCAGCGGCTTCGTTTGCAGCGTGCCATTTTCGACGGCGCTCGTCCATCTCAGGCCACTCTTCCGTCAGGCCTTCGACGGGCAAAGCGAAAACGATCACGCGACAAGAAATCTGGCCATTTGGCGTGCGTTTAGCGTAGTCGTAACGCCCAATCGCTTTCTTGCTCGGCTTTCCCACGACCCCGGCCTCTTCGTAGGCTTCGATGGCAGCGGCAGCGTGTGGAGCCTTTCCTCGAATCGGCCAACCCTTCGGAATCACCCAGCGGCCCGTCTCTCGCGACGTGATGAGGAGCACCTCGACGGCGTCACCTCTCTTGCGGAACGGCAGAGCTGCAAATTGCCGCCGTCGCTTGCTCTTCATGCTGTGGTGTCCGGAACTTGTGCCATTGCAGAGCGGTCATAGCATAGGAGATCGGACTGACAACGGTAGCTCGTTCCTCCCGTGGATAGTGGCCGAGTTCGCGATGAGCGAAGACAGCGCCCGCCGGCCGGATGAGCATTCGCGCACTTCCCACATCTACGATTCTTGCCGCGTCATGTTGCATCCCATGTCGCGTGGAGCTGCCGAGCCTACCGGGAAACCCCTGTAAATCAAGGGAAGTCGCTGCAACATGGATGCGACATGATCAGGGCACCAAGGCATTGGTGCCGATCACCTAAGTCACTGCATTATCTGAGGAAATAGATGGTAGCGGGAGAGGGACTTGAACCCCCGACACGCGGATTATGATTCCGCTGCTCTAACCAACTGAGCTACCCCGCCGCCGGGCCGCTTTGCTGCGGCGACGGTGGCGATATACGAAGGCCTTCAGCCTTCTGTCAATGGTCTGGTGCGGCCGATTGCGCGTGATCGCCAGGATTTCACGGGTCCGGCGTGGTGAGCGCCGGCTGCCGGCGGTTCGATCCCCTGCGCACAAGCGGTCTCGGTGAGTGACCAGCGCCTGACGGCGAGCGATGGATCCCGGCGGGCTGTCGACCGCAAGCTCCCTCGATCGTCATCCCTGGTATCGGTCGCTGCTCGAACCAGCCGGCCGAACGGGTATCACTCGACTCGCAGCGGCTCGTCCCAGCGCGTTTCCGCCACCGCTCGCTCGATCGGCGAGAGCAGCTCCGGCGCCGTCACCAGCTGGCGCACGCCGTGGGAATGGTCCTCGCGGAAGACGTTCCGCTTTTCGGCCCAGCGATAGAGCGATGAAATGTCGAGCCTGGCGCATTGCGGCCGGACGCTCCAGGTCACCTGCAGCGGCGAACAGATGGACTGGTTGTATTTCGGACCGGTGGTCGAGCCTGCGTAGACGACCGGCGTCCCGGTGCCCTCCGGCAGGGCCAGTGGCTGATGCGGTCCGCGCCCGTCGTTGCCGGCATAGGCATAGTCCTCGAAGTCGAGCGCGGCGGGGTCGTTCACCAGCAGGAACGTCTGGGCTTCGACGCGCAGCGCCGGGTTCGAACAGCTCTCGCTGAGGCATGCGCCGAGACCTTCGCCCGGTGCAACGTCGCAGGAGGAGAACACCCAGTGCACCTCGATCGTGTCGCCGGGCTTCACCCCCTTGAACGGGCCATAGCCATGCGCCGGGTCATCGAGCTCTTCCGCCGTGAGGTCGTCGGTGTCGTTGCACTTGTAGCCGCCATGTTCGCCGCTGCCGGCGAAGATCTGGAAGCCCGGGGCCTTGTGCTCGGCATTGGTATGGGTGTGGATGTTGCAGAGATTGAGCTTCTCGGCAGCCGGAGCGCGGCCGAACTGGCGCTGGTTGACGCCTTCGTTGCCGCCGATGTCGCGCGGCGACTGCGGGCCGAAGCCGGTGCAGAGCGGGCCCGCCACCGCCGTCTCCGGCGCCGGCGAGTGATGACCGCCGCCCTCTGTCCGTGCCGACGGCGTCGTCGCCAAGATGATGGACGCCGCGCAAAGCGCGATGGAGCCAAATTGTCCGGGTCTCAACTGGCCGGTCTCCCGATTGCAAAAGACGATGGTCCCTTCCAACCAGGCAATACGCTGATCGCATTAGGAAAGTCTTGCCGCAGATCGGCAAATGCGCGCGTCTAGAAGACGAAATCCGAGGCGCCGATGTCTCTGATGTCGACGTCGGCGAGAGTCAGCGAATTCGCGCCCGACCGGATCACCAGATCGCGTCCCTCCTGCGTCATGTGATGGGCGGCGAGATCCTGATAGTCGGCGATCCCCCCAAGGCCTGCCAGATCGATGTCGTCGATGCCTCGCTGGAAATCCACGACGACATCGATCCCGGAGCCGTCCCTGAAGACGAAGATGTCGCCACCGCTGCCGCCAGAGAGGATGTCGTAGCCACTCCCGCCATCGATCGTATCGCGTCCGGCGTTGCCGGTGAGGATGTCGTCGCCCCAGTCGCCGGTCAAGACGTCGTCGCCGTCGCCGCCCGACAGGATGTCGTCGCCGGCGCCGCCATGAAGGTGATCGTTGCCGACATCCCCGAACGCCACGTCGTCGCCCGCGCCGGTCCAGATTCTGTCGTGCCCCTGATCGCCCCGCAGTTCGTCGTTGCCGTCGCCGCCGCCGATGAGATCGTCGCCCCAGCCGCCGCCGATGACGTCGTCGCCCGCGTCGCCGAACAGCCGGTCGTCGTCGTTGCCGCCATAGATCCCGTCGTCGCCGCTGCCGCCCTGGATGGTGTCGTTTCCAGCGAGGCCCCAGAGCTGGTCGTCGCCCTGGTCGCCGGCGACCCGGTCGTTGCCGTCGCCGGCGTAGACGAGATCGTCGCCCCAGCCGCCGCCGATGACGTCGTCGCCCGCGTCGCCGAACAACCGGTCGTGGTCGTTACCGCCATAGATCCCGTCGTCGCCGCTGCCGCCCTGGATGATGTCGTTTCCAGCGAGGCCCCAGAGCTGGTCGTCGCCAACGCTGTCGTTGCCGTCGCCGGCGTAGACGACATCGTCGCCCCAGCCGCCGCCGATGACGTCGTCGCCCGCGTCGCCGAACAGCCGGTCGTGGTCGTTGCCGCCATAGATCCCATCGTCGCCGCTGCCGCCGCGCAGGGTGTCGTTTCCGGCAAGGCCCCAGATCCTGTCGTCGCCCTGGTCGCCGGCGACCCGGTCGTTGCCGTCGCCGGCGTAGACGACATCGTCGCCCCAGCCGCCGCCGATGACGTCGTCGCCCGCGTCGCCGAACAGCCGGTCGTGGTCGTTGCCGCCATAGATCCCGTCGTCGCCGCTGCCGCCGCGCAGGGTGTCGTTTCCGGCGAGGCCCCAGAGCTGGTCGTCGCCCTGGTCGCCGGCGACCCGGTCGTTGCCCTCGCCGGCGTAGACGAGATCGTCGCCCCAGCCGCCGCCGATGACGTCGTCGCCCGCGTCGCCGAACAACCGGTCGTGGTCGTTGCCGCCATAGATCCCGTCGTCGCCGCTGCCGCCGCGCAGGGTGTCGTTTCCGGCAAGGCCCCAGATCCTGTCGTCGCCCTGGTCGCCGGCGGCCTGGTCGTTGCCGTCGCCGGCATTGATGACATCGTTCCCGATGCCACCGGACAGGGAATCGCTACCGGATCCGCCGGACAGGGTGTCGTTGCCGTGACCGCCCGACAGGGCGTCGTTGCCGTCTTCGCCGAAGAGGACGTCGTCATGTTCATCGCCGAACAGCCGGTCGGCGCCATCGCCGCCATGCAGGACGTCATTGCTCATCCCCCCTCTCAGCGTATCGCTGCCGGCGTCGCCATAGAGAGTGTCGTCGTTCTGCTGGCCTTCGAGGACATCGTTCCCCGCGCCGCCATGGAGGACGTCGTCTCCCCAGTCTCCGCGCAGGAGGTCGTTGCCTGCCTCGCCATGGACGATGTCGTGGTGAAGGCCCGCTTCGACCGTGTCGTCGCCGAAGCCGGCAAAAACGGTGTCGTTGCCGTGGGTCGACCGGACATAGTCGTCGCCATTGCCCGAGGCGATGAACTGATCCCTCCAGCCAGCATAGATATGGTCGTCGCCGCCAAAGCTCCTGATGGTGATCGCGTTGGTGGATATGACGTTGTCGGAGTTGTTTCCGTCGATCCATCCATGATTGGTCTGGGCGACCAGGTTTTCGACATTCGTCGGGATGGTATAGTTCGTCATGCTGGTGGAGATGAAATCCGTCCCGCCATTGTTCGGCTCGACGATCTGCTTGCCTTCGACGATGAAATAGACATCGTCACCACTGCCGCCCGCGAAGACGCCCTTGCCGGTGATGTCGGTAAAGACGTCGTTGCCGGCCGTCCCTGCGATGCGCTCCGCATCGTCCCCGTAGCCGCGCAGATTGAACTCGGCCACGAGCTTTGCCCTGAGCTCAGCTTCGACGGCAGCCCACTCGGCCTTGCCTTCGAGATTGGTCAGGAGTTCGGGATCGCTGCGCACGTCGTAGAGTTCTTTGGAACCGTCTTCGTACAACGAGAACCGGAAGTCGTCGGTTCGGATGGAGACGTTGCCGTAGACCCAGGTATAGGCGACGTTCTCGCCCTGGCGTGGAGTTCCCTGCATGGAGGGAACGAGGCTATCCCCCCGTAATTCGAGGCCGCTGTCGTCGACGCCCATGAGGTCGAGGACGGTCGGGAAGATATCCATCATCTCGACCACGTCGTCGACGCGGGTTCCCGGCGTGCCGATGTCGGGGTCGCGAATGATGAGGGGCGCGCGGCCGGCCTCGTCCCACAGGGTGAACTTCTGCCAGAGGTCCTTGTCGCCGAGATGATGTCCGTGGTCGCTCCACAGCATGACCGTGGTGTTGTCCGCGAGCGCCGACCCGTCGAGCGCGTCGAGCACCTTGCCGATCTGAGCGTCGACGAAGCTGATGCTGGCCAGATAGGCCTGGATGAGGAGCTTGACCGTGGGAATGTCCGTCGCATCCTCGGGGGTCCAGGGCACATGGTCGCCGAGTGTGTCGAGGATATACGCCGCGATGTCGTCCGTATCGTTCGGAGCGATACCGTCCAGGACGATGTCATCCAGCGGATAGAGGTCGAAATATTCCTGCGGGACGATCCAGTCGACATGGGGCTTGGAAAACCCGACCGACAGCATGAGCGGTCTGTCTTCGGGCCGATACTCCGTCAGGAACCTCGCGACGTAGTCGGCGCGGACCTCGTCCCGCAACTGGTCGGGGCCGGTATATGGCCCTATCGGGCGTCCGTCGGTCGTGACGTCCAGGGCGTCGTTGCCCATGTACTGGTAGTCGTCGAACATCACCTCGTTGGCTGCCTGCGTCGCCCCGGTATGCCAGAGCTTGCCGATCCCGATCGTCTCGTAGCCGGCGGCGTGCATGACGCCGAACAGGGTTTCGGCGGGATCCACGGCCGCTTCCCAGTCCGTCTGGTTGTCGAAGACATTGGTTTCCATCGGCGGCTTGCCCGTCAGGATGGAGACCCGGGAGGGATTGCAGATGGCGACCTGCGCGAAGGCGTTGGTGAAGACCGTGCCGGTGTCCGCCAGCCTGTCGAGGTTCGGCGTATGGACGGGTCCCGAATAGCCTTGCAGGGCGTTGGTCCAGTCTTTCAGATCATCGACGGCGATGAACAGAAGGTTCTTCACGGCGACACTCCCCCACTGGCAGCCCCCGCTGCACACGCCTCACATGCAGGCCGCACGGCTCGGCCGGATCCCCGTGTGCCGGTGGCCGGACGGCCGCAGCGGCCCTGAGGCCGTCACCCGCTCTTGCGGCCTTGCCGAACCGGCGGGTCACGCTGCCACACCAGCACCGGCCCATCGAAGACGACGTTGCTTCCTCAACCGAAACGAGTGAAGCATCCGCACGAGCCGAGCGCCAGCGACTTTTCCGTCAGTCTGCCAGCCGTTCGTCGGTTGCTGCCAGGTGCCGTCGGAATAGTCTGCCGAGAGGTGTGTCCCTCGACTGCCATTCAAGCCGTTGCCCGCGGCCCCTCCGGGCAGGGTGTGCGGCAGATCTCGCCCGCCGCACCGCCGGAGTTCTGCAGCCGCCCTCCGCCACATCGCGCAAGCTCTCGCCGCCGGACGGTCTCTTGCTTCCTTCCGCGCGGCGGTCGGCGCCGGTTCACGCCGCGTCGAGCGATTGACAATCCCACGATGCGACGTAAGCCCTATAGACGGGGCACGGGCAGGATGTGCTCATGGAGCGGAATGGTTCTGCAAGGAAGCGGGAGGCTTCAAGGGCATGAGGGCGAGCGAGGGCACCTTGGTCGGAGGGCATAGTTATCGAGCCTTCGACGTGGAGAGCGTCAAGACTTATGTCATCGGGGTGAAGGAGATCGCTGCAAGGCTCGGAACGTCGAGGGTCGAGCAGCTGAGCGCCCGGGAGGTCGGGGACGGCAACCTCAACCTCGTCTTCGTCGTCGAGGGGCCGGGCGGCGCCGTCGTGGTCAAGCAGGCGCTGCCCTATGTCAGGCTGGTGGGCGACAGCTGGCCCCTGCCGCTCGATCGTGCCTTCTTCGAATGGAATGCCCTCGAAAGGCAGGCGGCGGTCCAGCCGAAGCGGCTGCCCCAGCTGTTCCGCTTCGATCCTGTCAACGCCCTGATCGTCATGGAGTATCTGAGCCCCCACGTGATCCTGCGCAAGGAGCTGATCGCCGGCCGAAGGTTCAAGCATCTGGCCGAGCATCTCGGCGTGTTTCTCGCCGAGACCCTGTTCCGCAGCTCCGACTTCCATCTGCCGACCGCGAGGAAGAAGGCCGACATGGCCTTGTTCGCCGGCAATGTGTCGATGTGCGCCATCACCGAGAAGCTCGTCTTCACCGAGCCCTATTTCGACGCGCCGCTGAATCGCTGGACGCGTCCGCAGCTCGACGGGCCGGCGCTGGCGCTTCGCACCGACCGGGCCGCGAAGATCGGCGCGCAGGAGATGCTCTACCGCTTCACCACCAAGAGCGAGGCGCTGCTGCACGGCGATCTCCACACCGGCTCGGTCATGGTGACGCCGACCGACACCCGCGTCATCGATCCCGAATTCGCCTTCTACGGACCCATGGGGTTCGATATCGGATCGCTGATCGCCAATCTCTACCTCGCCTACTTTGCCCAGGAGGGCTACGGCGACGATCCGGACGGGCGGATCGACGGCGGCGAATGGCTGCTCGAGACGGCCGAGAGCCTCTGGTCGGTCTTTGCCGAAAGCTTCGCCCGCCTCTGGCGCGAGGAGCGCAGCGGCATTCTCTATTCCCGCGCGGTGTTCGAGGATCTCGGTGACAAGACCGGCTCGACGGTGGGGCTGCATCGCTTCCTCAAGACGGTGTTCGACGATGCGGTGGGCTTTGCCGGTGCCAAGATGGTTCGGCGGCTGGTCGGTCTCGCCCATGTCGAGGACATGGAGGCGATCGCCGATCCCGGCAAGCGGGCGGGCTGCGAGGCGAGGGCGCTGCTGATGGGGCGCGAACTGCTCGTCAACCGCACCACCTTCGGCGACATCTATGGATTGAGCTGCATCGCCCGTTCGATCCGCCGCGAGAGGAACCTGACATGAAGATCGGCGACCGCGACTTCCGGTCCATCTGGGCGGAGGGGGACGCCGTCGCGATCATCGACCAGACCCGGCTGCCCCACGCGCTGGAGATCGTCCATCTGACGAACCTCGACGAGGCGGCCCGGGCGATCGCCGGGATGTGGGTGCGCGGCGCGCCGCTGATCGGCGCGACGGCGGCCTACGGCATGGCGCTGGCGCTTGCCGCGGACGCTTCGGACGACGCTCTGGCGCGGGCCTACGACACCCTCCATGCCACGCGGCCGACGGCGATCAACCTGCGCTGGGCGCTGGATGCCGTCCGCGGCAGGATCGGCAAGCTCACGCCCGGCGACCGCGCCGCCGCGGCCTGGGCCTTTGCGGGCGAGATCTGCGACGACGACGTCGCCACCAATCGCCGGATCGGCGAGGCCGGCCTCGCGCTGATCGAGGCGATCGCCCGGCGCAAGCGGCCCGGCGAGCCGGTCAACGTCCTCACCCATTGCAACGCCGGCTGGCTCGCCACTGTCGACTGGGGCACGGCGACCGCGCCGATCTACCTTGCCCACGACAGCGGCATTCCGGTCCACGTCTATGTCGACGAGACGCGGCCGCGCAATCAGGGCGCCGGGCTGACCGCCTGGGAACTCGGCAATCACGGCGTCCCCCACACCCTCGTCGTCGACAATGTCGGCGGCCACCTGATGCAGCACGGCATGGTCGACATCTGCATCGTCGGCACCGACCGGACCACTGCGCGGGGCGACGTCTGCAACAAGATCGGCACCTATCTGAAGGCGCTGGCGGCCCGGGACAACGGCGTGCCCTTCTATGCCGCGCTGCCGTCCTCGACCATCGACTGGACGGTGCGGGACGGGATCGCCGAGATCCCGATCGAGGAGCGCGGCGGCGAGGAAGTCTCCCATGTCGCCGGGATGAGTGATCGCGGCGTGATCGAGCGGGTGCGCATCGCGCCGGAGACGACGCCGGTCGCCAATTACGCCTTCGACGTGACGCCGGCCCGGCTCGTCACCGGGCTGATCACCGAGCGCGGCGTCTGCGAGGCGAGCGAGGTGGGGCTCGCCGGCCTGTTCCCGGAGCATGCGCGTCTGCGTGCGTGAAGGCCGCGCGACGGCGCGCAAGGGATCTGCCTTGAGGGCAGTCGTCAATCGCCGAGGTCGATGAGGGCCTGCGCCGTCGGCTCGTCGGTGACGAGATGGTCGGCATAGCCGGCGAGCATCGCGCCGCGCATCGCCTGGATCCGGTCGAGGCCCGATGCGACGAGGATGCCGGCGGCAAGGCCGGCCAGCCTGTCCGGGGTGATGCCGATCATCCGCGCATCGATCGGACCCTCGACATGCCGGCCTTGCCGATCGATGAAGCGGCCGCAGAGAACCCCCACCGCGCCCATCTCGCCATAGCGCGCCACCTCTTCGGGGGTGGCGATGCCGGATCTGACGACATGGCTGTCGGCGCCCATCGAGCCCACCGCGAAGATCGCCTTGCGCATCGTGTCCAGCAGCGCGAAGTGCCGGCGGATGAGCGGCTCGCCCCGCAGGATGGCCGCGGCCTCGGGCGACGACAAGGCCGCCGGGGCATAGAGGTTGACCACCCGGCCGGCGAGTTTCAGGGCGACGTTGGTCGAGCAGCTCTCGGAAGTGAAGATGTAGGGGCTCGGCATCGAGCCGACCATCTGCACCACCGTGAGGTCGGGAATGGCGCGCGGCAGCATCTGCTCGGCCATCTGGTAGATCGTCTCGCCCCACGAGATGCCGAGGACGTCGCCGGGCTCGAGAAGGTCCGGGAAGTAGCGGGCGGCGGCCCGCGCGACGGACGTCATCGAGAAGGTCGAGCCCGGAACGACCAGCGCCGAGGCGAGGCCGAAACGCTCTCGCAGCGCGCTCGAAAGCCGCTGGCGGTTGAACACCACCGGGTCCACCCGCAGTTCGACGTGGCCCTGTTCGCGGGCCTGCTGCAGGTAGTTGACCACGGTGGCCCTGGAGACTGCCAGCCGCTCGGCGATCTCGCTCTGGTTCCACTCCTCGACATAGTAGAGCCAGGCCGCTTCGAGGACGTTGTCCTCCACCGGCCTGCCACGGGTTCGGCGAACCGGGTCGTCGACTGCGCGCATGTTCGATTCGGTATTTCGCTTGCGGATGATCTTTTCATCATGCAACACGACAAGCGGTGTCACGCAAGGCCGAATGCAGCAGAAACGGGCAATATATCGATCATCGTCGACGAAAGGCTCGAAGAACAGGGATGCGATATATTCTCAGACGGCGAGATACTGCATTCGCAGTTCCTTGTTGTCGATGATCTCCTTGGCCGATCCGTCGAAGACCACTTCGCCCATGTCGAGAATCAGCGCCCGGTCGGCGAGATGCAGGGCGGCGATCGCGTTCTGCTCGACCAGGATCGTGGTGATGCCGATCTCCTTGATCTCCTCGAGGATCTTCTCGATCTCCTTGACGATGACTGGAGCCAGACCCTCGTAGGGCTCGTCGAGAAGCAGCAGCTTGACCTCGCGGGCGAGGGCCCTCGCCACGGCCAGCATCTGCTGCTCGCCGCCGGACATGGTGGTGCCTTCCTGCTTCCGGCGTTCGGCGAGGCGCGGGAAGTGGCCGTAGATGCGGTCGAGATCCCAGCCGATGGGCTTCTCAATCTGGGCGAGCTTGAGGTTTTCCTCGACGGTCAGCCCGGCGATGATCCGCCGGTCTTCTGGAACCAGCTGCACGCCGGCCCGGGCCGCCTGATACGACTGCATCTCGTGCAGCGCCTCGCCGTCCAGCCAGATCTCGCCGCGCTTCAGCTCCGGCGAGCCGGCCCTGGCGATGGTGCGCAGCGTCGAGGTCTTGCCGGCGCCGTTGCGTCCGAGAAGGGCCAGGATCTCGCCGTGGCGGACGTCGAAGGAGACGCCCTGGACGATGTAGCTCTCGCCGTAATAGGCGTGCATGTCCTTCGCCGAGAAGAACGGCCGCGCCTCGGCCGCGACATGCGGCGTGCCGGCGGCCGGAACGGAGGGGCGGGGAAGTGTCTGGCTCATAGGTGGGCTCCCCCGAGATAGGCTTCCTGGACCTTTTCGCTGGCCTTGATCTCCTCCGGCGAGCCTTCGGCGATCACCGTGCCCTGGGCCATCACGGAGACCGTCTCGGCGAGCGAGAAGACCACGTGCATGTCGTGCTCGATGATCACCTTGGTGATGCCGCGCTCGGCGATCTTCTTCAACAGGTCGACGGTGTTGTTGGTGTCGGCGCGCGACATGCCCGCCGTCGGCTCGTCGAGCAGCAGGAGCTTGGGATGTTGGACGAGGCACATGGCGAGTTCGAGCCGCCGCTTGTCGCCGCGCGACATGGAATTGACGATCTGGTCGCGCTGGTCCCAGAGATTGAGGTCGTCGAGGATGTGCTCGGCCTCCTCGCGCACCGCCCCGCGTTCGCGGGCCCGTGCCCAGGCATTGATCCGGAAGGCGCCGTCGTGCTTGGCGAAGGCCGGGATCATGACGTTCTCGGCCACCGTCAGCTCGCCGAAGACCTCCGGCGTCTGGAACACCCGGGCGATGCCGGCCTGATTGATCTGGTGCGGCTTGTGGCCGAGCAGCGAGCCGCCGTCGAAGGTCACCGATCCCTCGTCCGGAATGATGCGGCCGACGAGGCAGTTGAGCAGCGTCGACTTGCCGGCGCCGTTCGGCCCGATGATCGCGTGGACGCTGCCCTGGCGGACGTTGAGATTGACGTCGTCGAGCGCGCGCAGGCCGCCGAAGCGTTTCGACACGCCCCTGATCGAGAGAATTTCGCTGGTCATGGAGTCCTTGTCCTCAGTGGCCGGCATGGGGGGCGGTGCCGGCGCCACGATCGCGCCGGAAGCGGCCGCTGACACGGCGGAAGCCTTCCATGATCCCGCCCGGCAGGAAGATGACCACGAGCATGAACAGAAGGCCGAGGGTCAGGTGCCAGCCGTCGCCGACGAAGGGCGCGATGATCGTCACCATGAAGTCCTGCAGGCCGGCGGGCAGGAAGTCGAAGGCCCGGTGCAGCACCCCTTCGTTGAAGGAGGAGAAGATCTGCTCGAGATACTTCATCACCGCCGCGCCGATGACCGGGCCGAGCAGCGTGCCGACGCCGCCGAGGATGGTCATCAGGACGACCTCGCCCGATGCCGTCCACTGCATGCGGTCGGCGCCGGCCAGAGGATCGGTGACGGCGAGGAGGCCGCCGGCGAGGCCGGCATACATCCCCGAGATCACGAAGGCGGCGAGGAGATAGGGGCGGGTGGCAAAGCCGGTGTAGTTCATCCGGTTCTGGTTCGACTTGATGGCAAAGAGCGTCAGGCCGAAGGTCGAGTTACGGATCCGCAGGGTCAGGAAGAAGGCGAGGATCAGCAGGATGGCGCAGAAATAGAAGCCCGGCCAGCCCTGCAGCTCGATGCCGAAGAAGTCGGGCGTCCTGAGGCCGGTGCCGTCGACGCCGAAGAGCTGGTCGATGTAGCGCGGGTCGGAGCGGGACACCTGCAGCCCGGTCTCGCCGTTGGTGATCGGCGTCAGCACCGAATAGGCGAGGTTGTAGGACATCTGCGCGAAGGCGAGGGTCAGGATCGAGAAGTAGATGCCCGAGCGCCGGAGGCTGACATAGCCGATGGCGAGCGCGAAGACGCCTGCGACGATGATGGCGAAGACGATCGCGATCACCGCGTTCATGGACAGGAGCTTGAACATCCAGACGGCGGCATAGGAGCCGGTGCCGAGGAAGGCGGCATGGCCGAAGGACAGGTAGCCGGAGAAGCCGAAGAGGATGTTGAAGCCGAGTGCGAAGATGCCGAAGATCGCGAATTTCTGCAGGATGTCCGGGTAGCCGGCGCCGATCGGGGCCAGCCAGATCGGCATCGTCAGGACCGCCAGCGCGAAGACGGCGATCAGCAGGTAGTCGCTGCGGCTCGAACTCATGAAGCCGCGCATGCCGTCGCCCTTCGGGCTGTGGCTCTCGGCCGGGCTGCGGCCCATGCCCTTGTCGGAAGTGAGGATGCTCTCGCTCATCGGTCAGGACTCCATCACGCCGCGGCGACCCATCAGTCCACGGGGGCGCACCAGAAGGACCACCACGGCGACGAGATAGATGATGATCTGGTCGATCCCGGGGACGATGTCCTTGACCTCGGTCATCGAGGCGAAGGACTGCAGGATTCCGAGGAGGAAGCCCGCGACCACCGCACCGACCAGCGAGCCCATGCCGCCGACCACGACGACGACGAAGGACAGCACCAGGAAGTCCATGCCGAGATGGTAGTTCGGTGCCAGGATCGGGGTGTACATGACGCCGGCCAGACCCGCCACGACGGAGGCGATGCCGAAGACGATGGTGAACTTGCGGCCGATGTTGATGCCGAGGAGCCCGACCGTCTCGCGGTCGGCCATGCCGGCGCGCACCACCATGCCGAACGTCGTCAGCTGCAGGAAGGCGAAGACGGCGGCGATGACGGCGAGGGAGAACAGGAAATAGACGATGCGCCACATCGGATAGCTGATATTGGGCAGGCCGAAGAACGCGCCGATGTCGGCGCTGCCGGCCAGCGCCGGAGGCGCGGTGAGCGGGATCGGATTGGCGCCGAAGAAGTACTTGACGATCTCCTGGAGGACGATCGCCAGGCCGAAGGTGACGAGGATCTGTTCGGCGTGGCTGCGCTTGTAGAAGAAGCGGATCAGCCCGCGCTCCATGGCGAAGCCGACGAGCAGCATCACCGGCACGGCGAGCAGGATCGACAGCGGCACCGCCCAGTCGACGATCGCCCGGCCGGTGTCGCCGTACCAGACTTCCAGATAGGGAATTTCCTTGTAGGCGGCGAAGAAGGTGACGCTCTCGTCACGCACCCGCTCCGAGATCGTCAGGAGCTTCGCGAAGGTGACCGAGCAGAACGCGCCGAGCATGAACAGGGCGCCATGGGCGAAATTGACGACACCGAGGGTGCCGAAGATCAGGGTCAGGCCAAGGGCGATGAGCGCGTATGCGCCGCCCTTGTCGAGCCCGTTCAGGATCTGAAGTATGATGGCGTCCATGGAGCCTTCCAGCCAGCGTCTCAGTGACTTTGCGATGTTCGGGCGCGATGTTCGGGCGGGCGGGGCGCGACTGCCGCTTCTCTGCCGGCAGTCGGCTTCTCCGCCAGCGGTCGGGCACTGCCCTGGCCGCGCCGATCGGCGGGGAGGGAGCGGCCATCGAACCTGCCGAAGCGCCGGTGGCGCGAACCCGCCGATGCGCCGATCCCGGCCGAAGCCCGGGCCGTCACGCGATCGAGCAGGCGGGCGGCGTCTCCGCCACCCGCCCGCAGCTTGTCTCAGCTGCCTGTCAGGCGGCGCATCCCTTGACCTCTGCAGGGCCGAGATCGCCACCGAAGATCGTCGGATCGTAGGTGACCTGGTCACGCGGCACGATCTTGACGATCTCCATGAGGTCGAACTGGTTGGTCGGGTTCTGCTTGCCGCGCACCACGAGCACGTCCTTGAAGCACTGGTGGTCCTCCGCCCGGTAGAGCGTCGGGCCATTCCCCATGCCGTCGAACTCGAAGCCTTCCAGCGCCTTGATGACTTCCGGCGGATAGAAGGTGCCGGCCTGCTCGACGGCATTGGCATAGAGCAGCGTCTGGACATAGCAGGTGTGGGCGGCCTGCGAGGGCGGCGAGCCATAGGCCTCGCCGAACGACTTGGCGAGCACCTTGGTCGCCTCGTTGTCGAGCTTCCAGTCCCAGTTGGCGGTGCCGAGAATGCCCTTCACCGCGTCGCCGGCGCCCTGCGCCATCAATTCGGAGAACAGCGGCACGACGATCTCGAACTGCTTGCCGCCGACCTCCTTCGACTTCATGTCGAACTGGGTGACCGCCTGGCGCAGCGAATTGACCATGTCGCCGCCGTAGTGGTTCAGGATCAGCACATCGGCGCCGGAATTCAGTACCGGCGTCAGATACTGCGAGAAGTCGCCGGCGCCGAGCGGGGTGCGGACGGTCTGCACCGTCTCCCAGCCGAGACCCTCGGTGGCGTTCTTGATGGATTCTTCCTGGGTCCAGCCCCAGGTGTAGTCGGCCGTCAGGTGATAGGCCTTGCGGTCGGTGCCGTATTCCTCGGCCAGCACCGGACCCAGCGCCTGGCCGGACATGTAGGCGTTGAAGAAGTGGCGGAAGCCGTAGCGCCGCTTGTCCTTGCCGGTGGTGTCGTTGGAGTGGGTGAGGCCGGCCATGAACATCACGCCCATGTCCTGGCACAGCGACTGCACCGCCACCGCGACGCCGGAGGACGAGCCGCCGGAGATCATCAGCACCTTGTCGGATTCGATCATCCGCTTGGCCGACGCCCTGGCGGCGTCCGACTTGGTCTGGGTGTCGCCGGTGACGTAGGTCACCTTCTTGCCGAGGATGCCGTTGCCCTTGAGGCTGGACGGCTTCAGCGTGTTGACGAGGCCGCCGTCGCCTTCGCCGTTGAGGTGCTGAACGGCCAGCTGGAACGCGCGCAGCTCGTCGGCGCCTTCGTCGGCATAGGGGCCGGACTGGGGAACGTTGAAGCCGAGGACGACATTGCCGCCGGTCGGATTGTTGCAGAACACCTGATCCTGCGACCAGGCGTTGCGCACGAAGAAGTGCGGCATGGCCAGCCCGGCTCCGAGTGCCGCACTGGTCTTCAGGATTCGGCGGCGGCTCCAGGCCGTCGTGTCGATGGGCATTCCTTCTCCTCCCGAGTTGAAAACCGGATAGGTCTGGCTGCCGATCGATCTCCTCCCGACGGCAGCCAGCCGCGATTTCATGCCTATCGTCTACGAGCCGGGCATTTCAAGCTATAATACTTTGGGCTAAAGCCAGCTGCTCTTGCCGTCTACGCCCGAAAACATTGCGCCGCAGAAATCTTTCTGCAGCGCAACAATCTCTCCAAAGCCGGGGCCAGAATTGTCGGTCCGGCTGGCGATGCGAGATCAATCTCGCGCATCATCAGCTCGTGAAACAATCCTTCAAGCCCTTGGCGATGTTCTTGATGAGCGTCGGATAAAGGTCCGGCCCCTCGGGCAGGTCGGCACCGAGCGGGTCGAGGACGCCGGTCTTCGCGGAGGTGCCCTCGGTCACCGTCGCGACGACGCTCGGCTCGAACTCCGGTTCGGTGAAGACGCAGGACGCGCCGAGGCTCTCCAGCTTGTCCTTGATCTCGCGGAGCCTTGCCGCGCCGGGGGCGCGATCGGGGCTGACGGTGATCGAGCCCGCCGCGGCAACGTCGAAGCGGTCTTCGAAATACTGGTAGGCGTCGTGGAAGACCACGAACGGCTTGCGTTCGCCGGTGCTCAGCTGCGCCCTGACGTCCTCCTCCAGCTTCTCCAGCCGGGCCGAATAGGCGGCGGCGTTCTCGCGATACGTCTCGGCGTTGGCCGGATCGACGCTCTCGAGGGTCGCGGCGATCGCCCTGGTCATCGCGATCGCATTCTCCGGATCGAGCCAGACATGCTCGTTGAACGCGCCGTGTGCAGGGGCGTGGCCGTCGCCTTCATGATCGTCATGCGCGTCGGCTGCATGATCCTCGTGAGCCTCGGGGCCTTCATTCTCCGCATGAGCGCCGTGTTCCGCGTGCCCTTCGTGCTCGTCTTCCGGCTCGAACATTGCCCCTTCGCGTGTCTCGAGCTTCTCGACGCCAGCCGCGTCCCAGAGCGCGACGACCTTGGCGTCGGCTCCGAGCGAATCGATCGGCTTGACCAGGAAGTTCTCGAGCTGCGGCCCGATCCAGAAGATCGCCTGGGCCTGCGACAGGGCCGTCGCGTCAGACGGCTTCAGCGCCGCGGTATGGGGGGACGCGGCGCCCTTGACGATCAGGTAGGGCTCGCCGACCCCCTGCATGACGGCGGAGACGAGGGATTCGACCGGCCTGATCGAGGTCACGACCTTCGGCGCGTCAGCCGCGCTCGCCGCCGAGGATGTCGCGGCGATCGCCGCGATCAGCCCGCCGACGACGGCAAGGGCGGCGACGAACCCGCTGCCCGATGGTGCGGCTTCCCGCGTCGTTTCCGCCGGTTCATGCGACCTTGATCCCGTCGGCGCGCGGCGGGCGATGCCGGCTCCGACCTTGGCCGCCGTCGCCGGGCGCGGCTTGCGGGGCAGGGCGCGCAGTTTCGCAGCTTCTGGCATTCCACCAACTCCAATGTTATATCATAACATGATTTGCGGTATGCTATTGCGTGTGCGATAGCAAGCCTTCGACGGGAAAATATTGAACATGGCGAATGCAATGACGAGTTCGACGGGCGGCGCACTGGTGACGATGCGCGGCGTCGGCGTCTTCCGGTCGCGGCGCTGGCTGATCGAGGGCGTCGACCTGACGATCCGCCCCGGCGAGATCATCACGCTGATCGGCCCGAACGGCTCCGGCAAGACGACGACGGCGAAGACGGCGATCGGCATCGTTTCGGCCGATCAAGGTTCGGTCGAGCGGAGCCGGGATCTCGTCGTCGGCTACGTGCCGCAGAAGCTCGCCGTCGACCGCTCGCTGCCGATGACGGTTTCCCGCATGATGACGCTGACGACGCGGGCCGGGGCGCCCGCCGTCGACGAGGCGCTGGAGCGGGTGGGAATCCGGCATCTGCGCAAGGCGCAGGTCCACGACCTGTCCGGCGGCGAGTTCCAGCGGGCGCTGCTCGCCCGGGCGATGCTGCGCCGGCCCAACCTCCTCGTCCTCGACGAGCCGGTGCAGGGCGTCGACTTTTCCGGCGAGATCGCGCTCTACGAGCTGATCTCGGACCTGCGCGAGAGCGAGGGCTGCGCGGTCCTGCTGATTTCCCACGACCTCCACGTGGTGATGGCGAAGACCGACCGGGTGGTCTGCCTCAATGGCCATGTCTGCTGCGCCGGCAGCCCGAGTTCGGTCGCCGCTTCGCCGGCCTATCGCCAGCTGTTCGGTGCCCGCGCGGCGGAAGCCCTCGCGCTCTACCGCCACGACCACGACCACACCCATCTGCCGGACGGCCAGATCGCCTATGGCGACCACGACCATGACGGCGTCGCCTGCGGCGGCGGGGACGGCCGCGGGCATGGCCACGATCGCGGGCACGGGCACGGGCACGGTCACGGTCACGGTGACGGAAACACCGCCCTGAACGGGCCGGCCGCTCCGCATTCGGAGGAGGGCGCTCCGGCTCCGCGGCGCGCGACGGAGCATGACCATGCTTGACGACTTCTTCGTGCGGGCATTGCTCGCCGGTCTCGGCATCGCCCTCGTCGCAGGTCCGCTCGGCTGCTTCGTGGTGTGGCGGCGGATGGCCTATTTCGGCGACACCATGGCCCATTCGGCGCTGCTCGGCATCGCGCTGTCGCTGGCGCTGGAGTGGTCGCTGCTCTTTTCGGTCTTCCTCATCTCGGCGCTGATCTCGATGGTGCTCGTCCTCTTGCAGCGGCGCGGCGGGCTGTCGACCGATTCGCTGCTGGGCATCCTCTCCCATTCGACGCTCGCCATCGGTCTTGTTTCGCTGGCCTTCATGCCCTGGGTCAGGGTCGATCTCCTCGGCTATCTCTTCGGCGACATCCTCGCCGTCACCAAGTCCGACCTTGCGGTGATCTGGGGTGGCGCGGTGCTGGTGGGCGTGTCGCTCACCCTCCTGTGGCGCCCGCTGCTCGCCGGCACGGTCAACGCCGAGATCGCGGCGGCCGAGGGCCAGCGGCCCGAGCGCGCCCGCATCGCCTTCATGCTGGTCATGGCCTTCGTCATCGCCATCGCCATGAAGATCGTCGGCATCCTGCTGATCACCGCGCTCCTGATCATCCCGGCGGCGACGGCCCGGCGCTTCGCCACCTCGCCGGAGGTGATGGCCCTGCTCGCCGGGCTGATCGGGGCGGCGGCCTCCACCGGCGGCCTCTATCTGTCCCTCGCCACCAATACGCCCTCGGGGCCGTCCATCGTCGTCGCGGCGCTGGCGCTGTTCCTGGCGGCTCTGCTGCCGTTGCCCGATCTCGTCGGCCGCCTCTCATCGTCTCGCATCCGGGAAGACACGCCATGAGCACGACACGGGCCCTGACGCGCAACCAGGCGCTGGTGCTGGAAACCCTGACCGCGTGCGACGAGCCGCTGAGCGCCTACGCGATCCTCGACCGGTTGCGGGGCGAGGGGGTCCGCGCGCCCCTGCAGGTCTACCGCGCCCTCGACAAGCTGGTCGAGACCGGCCTCGTCCATCGGCTCGACAGCCTCAAGGCCTTCGTCGCCTGTTCGCATCCGCACGAGCATGACGGGGCGGCCGTGGTGGCCTTTGCCATCTGCGAGAACTGCGCCCGGGTCTGGGAGTTCTCCGATTCGAAGATCGAGGACCGCTTCGCCGCCTGGGCGGAGGCGGAGAGCTTCCTCACCAAGGCGACGACGATCGAGATTTCCGGCCTCTGCGCCTCCTGCCGCAAGGCCGCCGAGGCCGCCGAGGGCACGAAAACCGCGGTTTGACGCGGCCCGGAAGGAATCTTCGAGAATCGCCGATGCGTGCTTGCGGTCTTGCGACACGCCCGTTATATACCGCGCCGCAGGTCACGGAGTGTAGCGCAGCCTGGTAGCGCACCTCGTTCGGGACGAGGGGGTCGCAGGTTCAAATCCTGCCACTCCGACCAGCCAGCCAGCTGAAGATGCTGGCTTTTCCGAGAGCTTCCCGAAGCGCTTCCAGTTTCCCCGACAACAGCTCCGACCGTTACGACGCGGGAAGCCCGCGTCAGAACGGTTGTGGATCGAGCCATGGCGGCCGATTTCCGGGAAGCGGCCCCTTGAGAAGCCGTTCCGCTTCCCACGGTCTCTGGAATTCCCAAGGTCACTGGAAGAAGCGCCACGGGTTGGAGCGGGATGAGGTCGGGTCGACCGTCGCCGGAAACGGCGAAGCGGGTCTTGCCTTCGGCGGGCGGGACGTCGGCCATGACGGTGCCGATGGCGTCGCAGCGGTGGTAGCGGCTACGCCCGGCATGGGCGAGGATACGAGGCGAGGCATCGAGCCAGGACGCCTCACCGTGCAAGCTCAAGCGTTGGCCGTTTCGCTTCTCGATGCCATCCGGGCTCGCATCCGCGCGGCCTTCGCGGCACGCATCGCGTCCCGTCCACTATCGGTCAGGCTCGAGAACGCTTCGCGGCTTCGGGGCCGCGACCGGAGCCGAACGAGATCAGGGTTGATCCAGGTCCAGTAGCCGAGCGCGTCCTGCTCGAAGCGGATGTTGGGAAGATGGCGGCGCAGGCGTGTTGGCACGGTCGCGTCCTGTCCGTCGCCTTCGAAGAAGGAGGGCAGGTCCTGGGACCCGGTCGAGGATGGAGATGCCATCGGCGGTTCGCTCCTGGTTCGGTTCAGACCGTCCTGGCGGCGGTGTCTCTTTCCGATCGCCAGGACCTTCGATCGTCCGTCGGATGCCTCCTCGAGGCGCGGTGCCTTCCGGCCGTGCCTCAGCCGGCGCGGGCCTTGGCCGCGACGTCGTCGAACCGGTAGGGATCGAGCGGATCGTAGGCGCCTGCCTCGATCACGATGCGGCGGCCGATCCCGAGGCGTTCGGCATGTTTGACCAGAGTCTCCGTCACGACGAGGTCCTCGAGCGGATTGCCGGTCGAGTCGAAGACGGTGAAGCGTCGCTGTTCGTCGCGGAAGCGTTCCGGCACCTTGACGAGTTCGTGCAGCTCGGGCCCGATCATATCGGGGGACAGTTGCTGGCATTCCCCCTCGACCAGGGCCTGCACGCGATAGTCCGGAGCGACGAAGGCGGTCCTGAGGATGGTTGGCGACAGCTCGGTCTTGCCCGGGATGTCGGAGCCGACCGCATTGATATGCAGATGCGGCTGATGCACGCCCTGGACAAGCACCGGCGGCGCCCCGACGGAATTGGATGTGGCCAGAACGAGAATGTCCGACCTGGCGAAGACCTCGGCTTTCGGCACGATGCCATCGGGCACGCGAAGAAACGGAGTTCGCGCGGCAAAGCTCTCGGCGTGGTCGCGGTTGATGTCGTGAACGAGGACGTGCGTGAAGGCGAAACACCTTGAGAGGGCATGGGCCTGGGTGACGGCCTGGGCACCACTGCCGATGATCCCGAGCACCCGGCTTTCCGGCGTGGCGAGGATCCGGCTTGCCACCGCCGACGCCGCACCCGTGCGCAGCGCCGTGGCGAAGGTGCCGTCCACCAGCGCCCGCAAATGGCCGTTGGTGGTGTCATAGAGGCTGTTCGTCGCGAGTATGGTTGGCAGCTGCCGATTGACCGGGTTGCCCGGGTGGTAGCCGACGACCTTCATGGCGACGCTCTGGCGCGTGCGCATGGAGGGCATGAATTCGACGAGGCCGGGTTCGGGGTCGTCATAGACGAAGCCGGTGCGCTGGCGGATTTCGATCGCGCCGTTTCCGAACTCGAAAAAGGCCGATTGGAGGGCGGCGATCGTGTCGTCCATCAGCTGGTCGATGCCGAGCGATGCGATGATGGCGGCGATGTCGGCCTCGGATACGATGAGGGTCTCGCGCTTGAGCATTGTCGTTCTCCACGAAGGATAGGAACAAGGGGAAGGAGACGTTCCGCGTCGGAGCCTCGCCCGGACCCGGACCCGGGGTCGGCGGGAGACGGGCATGGGCCGGGAGGAGGTCGTGGACGTCAGTTCAACGTGCCGCGGGCGTTGTCGAAGGGTTTGATCTCGCCGGCCACGACCTTGCGGTAGAAGGCAAGATAGGACGGCTCCACCGCGCCGTAGCTTTCGCGCGTCAGCCGGTGCAGCTCGGGGCAGCGTTCCATCGGCACACCTGCCATGAGGTGGTGAGCCGTGTGCAGATTGTTGCCATTGGTAAGCCAGCGAAGAAGCGGCGAGGCTTCGATCGAGCGGGTGTTCAGGCGAACGTCCCGCATCCCGTGGGCGTCGAGCCCGAAATGTTCGGGCAGTTCGATGAGAAAATGCGTCGGCTCGGCGACGAGAACCAAGGGGATGATCCAGGCGATGAGCACGAAGGGATCGCCGGTCGCGACGCCGTAGACCGCACTGGCAGCGAGGATCAGCCCGTAGGCGGCGTATTCCTGTGCCACCTGCCTTGCAACCAGCGGATCGGCAACGTCCTCGATGGGCTTGCCGACCAGGGCGCGGCCGATACGACGGGCGACCGTCCCAAAGCGCGAAGGGTCGAGCGCCGCCAGCACAAGCTTGCCGACCCCATCGAGTCCGCGCTTGGGATAGGTGAAGAACTCGCTGTTGCGATCGGTCCCGAGAAACCGGTGATGGGCGAGATGGTGATAGCGATAGTGCGAGTAGGAGCTCAGCGTGAACAGTCCGCAGACAAAGCCCAGCGCGCGGTTGATCGCATCGGAGCGAAAACCGTGACCATGCAGGAGTTCGTGCTGCAGTTCCGTGAAATGCGCGTAGAGGAGACCGAGGATGACCATAAGGCCCGCCAGCGGCAAGATCCCGCCCATGCCCGTGCCGAACAACGTCTCGCGATGAAAGACGGCGACGAGTGCGGCCGCAATCGCCGACAGGGCAAAGCCGAATTTCGTCCCGGTTCGCAGCGGCGTGCGTTTGAGCAGGCGGCGGCGGTCGTCGCGGTCCAGATCACGAACACTCACGACCGGCGGCATGGAGATCGCTGGAGCGGTTTCCAGCTCTGATGAGATGATGGCGAGGTTTTTCATGGGATCAATACCAGATATTGATAACAACGGTATTGTAGATAGTCGAAGGAAACCAATTCGAAAAACCCGATATTCTGATTGATCCGTTAGAACTTCTAAATATTAGGATTAGATTATACTTTAAAGAAGAGTCGACCATTGCAGCCATCGGGGATGACATCAGCTGGCGGACGGCAGGTGCCGGGCTGCCTGTCACCCGCTGGAGGAGAAGGGCGACGGAAGCGTCCGGCCTCTGGTGGAGGCATGAGGCGATCGAAGGGGAGCAGGGGGCGACGGCACGCTGCGACCGACGGCAGCAGGGAGGATGTCGCCGTCGGTCGTGAACTGGGGCGGCTCGTCGCGGTGGCGGAGTGGAGGGCCCTCAGCGCGTTTCGGTCTTGAGTGCCGCTTCCGATGCTCCGACCAGGAGGCCGATGAGGATCGTCGCACAGCCGAGGACCGTGGTAACCGTGAGGTACTCGCTGAACAGAACCATCGCCATGATCGGGCTGAGGATGAGATCGGCGAGGAGCACTTGGCTGACGAAGCCGGGGGTGAGCGATTTCAGGGCCCAACTCGGGCCGCCGTGGCCGATCAGCTGCGACACCAGGCCGAGAAGGCACAGAAGCAACACGGTCTGGGGATCGAAACCCGAGAGAGGATCGCCGTTGAGAAGTGCGATCGCGGCCAGTATGACGGCTGCGCTCGGATAGGTCAGGGTCATGTAGACGGGTGTCGACATCTCCGAAACCGCGCGTGCGGCCAGAAGAAGATATCCCGACAGCGCAATGCCCGCCAGAAGCGCAAGCCCGTCGCCCATGAGTGTCTCGCCTCCAAGCGCGAGACCCTGCCAGGACACCAGCACGGCTCCGCCCATGCAGGCGAGCAGGCTGAAGCCCGAGACGCGCGTGAGCTTCTGCCCGCCAGCAGTCAAGCCGATGATCATGATCCAGATCGGACTCGTATTGGCGAGCATGACGCTGTTGGCGACGGTCGTGAGCTTCAGGCTCGCCGTCCACAGGAGAAAGTGCACCGCCAGAAAGACGCCCGCAACGACGCAGCGCAGGACGGCACTGCGGGACAAGGTGGCCAGTTCGCGTTGCCGGGTCGCGAGAACGAACGGCACGACGACCAGCGCTGCCACCGCCACGCGCCAGAGCGCGATCACGCTGGCTGGCGCGTCGGCTGCCTTGATCATGATCGAGCCGCAGGAGAGCGCCAGAACCGACAGGCCCAGAACGACATAGGGAAGATTGCGAATAGCCGGCTTCGGCGCCGGAAAGCTGTCCTGTAGGGCCATGGAAATCATCCGATAGGTTGAAAAAAGGACTTCCGATGCAGAGCCGGGGGCGTGGCGGCAGCGGCGTCATGCCTCTGCCGGTTCCTGCGGCGCGGACGGACACGGCGATCCGGCTCGCCGTCCGTGTGTTGGAGGCGTTGCACTTGCGTCGTCATGTGCGCCGGGGGAAGCGGGCGATTGCGGCCGTTCCGTGCTCGGAGCGAACGCCTCGATGCTCGTCAGGCCGTCGCGGCCAGTGACGCCCGCACCAGGGGGCGGCCGCCGGCGGCCACCAGCCCACCGTCGATCAGGATGTCCGTGCCGTTGAGGTAATTCATCTGCGGCATGGTGAGCGCTGCGACCGCTCGGCCGAATTCCTTCACCTGCGCGTAGCGGCCCGAAGGGATGCGTGCCAGGCGCCCTGGCTTCATCGGATAACTGTCGACGAAACCGGGGAGAACGTTGACCATGCGCATGCCTTCGCCCGCATGCACCGTGGCAAAGGCCTTGGCGTAATTGGTGAGGGCAAGTCGCAGGACCGACGAGATGGGAAAGTCGAGATCCGGCTGCAAGGCGGCGAAGGTCGAGACGTTGACGATCACCGAGCCGGGCGCGCCGCGGCGAAGCATCGGCAGGAAGCAGTGCGAGGAACGCACGACCGACATGAAGAGGAGTTCGAAGCCCGCCTGCCAGTCGGCATCGTCCAACTCGTCGAAGGCGCCGGAAGGAGCGTGCCCGCTATTGTTGACGAGAATGTCGAGCTGCGGCGAAACCGCCGAGACCCGCGCGGCAAAGGCCTCGATATCCGCCGCCGAGGAGAGGTCGCCGGCGAAATGAACCGCTCCGGGTTGCATGACCGGAGCCAGGCCGGAGCGCGAGAAGGTGTGGACGATCGTGCCGCTTTCGGCAATCGCTTCGGCGATGGCGCCGCCGATTCCTCGGCTTCCCGCCATGATGGCGGCTGTGCGCGGTACCGGCGAGGAAGGGTGATCAAGCATGGCCGCTCCGGTCGGTTGGGAAGGTTCCTCGAACTTACGTCGATGCGGCGAGCGAGCCCATGCCGAAATGCTGAAACCTCATGGAGCTTTTCTAATTCGGGAGGCGTCGAAACCATCTCCCTTGCACTGTCGTTGCTTGCATCGTCCTGCGAAGCGGGCGCGTGCTTCGGCGAAGTGCGACCGGGGCATTGGCGCGGCGGCGCTCGAAAGGCGCCGCTCGGCGACCTCCTTCTCGCCGGCAGCATGCCGCGCCCCAGGCCGGTCGCAGCGGATCTGCAGCGGCGTCTGGCGCTCAGGAGCTCAAATTCGGCGAAACAGCCTCTCGTGGTGCGACGGCGACCACCAGGACTTCGGGCGGCATGGTCTGGCGCAGCCATCGCTTGAAAATCGCAAGTTCGCGCTCCTTGTAGGCGCGTCGCGGCGTGACGAAGTAATAGTTGCCCCAGCTCTTGAACCGCAGATCGCTGGCCAGGGCCAGAGCGCCGGTTTCCAGATCCTGTTCGACCAGAATGCGCTCCGTCAATGCGAGCCCATGGCCATAAATCGCAGCGGCGACGACCATGTGCATTTCCGGATAGAACACGCTGCGCCCTTCCAGCGCGCTCTGCTCGATGCGGAGAACGTCCGACCATCCCGGGTGCAGCCGGCTCAGGCGTTCGCTGGAGGGCGCGTAGTGGATCAGCCGATGATCATCGAGGCTTTCGGGCCCCAAGAAACGGCCGTTGCGAAGGATGTAGTCGGGACTGGCGACGACGACGAGTTCGGCTTGATGCAGCTCGTCCACCTGAAGACCGTCATACTGGCCCCCGCCATAGCGGATCGCGGCATCGATCTGGTCGGCCGCGAAATCGACCAGCCTGGACTGTGCGTCGACGGCGACGGATATCTTCGGATAGCGGGCGTGAAAGTCGCCCAGCTTGGGGATCAGCCAGCGAACCCCGAAAGACGGCGTCACCGAGATCGTCAGATAGCGGGAGGTCTTGCTCGACTGGAGGCTTTCGCTCGCCTGGGCGATCCGTGTCAGCGCGCTTTGCACCACCGACGCGAATTCGGCGCCCTCCGGGGTCAGCGAAAGCGCGCGCGGTCCGCGGATGAAGAGCGGCTTCTGAAAGTGATCCTCCAGGAGCTTGATCTGCTGGCTTATGGCCCCGGGACTGACATTCAGCTCCTGCGAGGCCTTGGTGATACTCAACCGACGCGAGACCGCTTCAAAGGCCTTCAGCGCGTTCATGGGAGGCAGCCGCATCGCCCAAGCTCGCCGATCCTGGTGACTGGATCCTTCAGGGTGTAACTGAAGGTTGCAGATCACTAGCACCATCCCGTCGGAATGGGAACCGCATTCCCGCCCGCAATTGTCTCGTCCGATCGTGAACGATGGATTGCGTGGCTTGGCCGACGGGTTCTGCGATGGCGTTTCGGATGGCAAACCTTCAAGCGGGCAATGGCGATGCGGCTTCGCCGGCGTGCGAAGCCGCCTTTCGGTTCACGCCGCCCGGACCTCTTCGCGCTCCTGGGGAAGGCCGATCGCCAGGACGATCGAGATCAGGGACATCGCGGCGATCGCGACATAGACCGGCACGAAGGTCTGCGTGATGGTCTGGCTCGTGCCGCCCGCAAGATTGCCGAGTATCCCGCCGATTCCGAGCGTGACATTGGCCACGGAGAAGATCTGGGTTCCCGAGAGCCGGCTCGGCGTCTTGGCGATATAGCCTGGAACGAGGCCGAAGATCGGATAGAAGGCGAGCGCGAAGGCGACCCCGGCGGTCAGGATGGTCCATTGGCTGGGCACCAGCAGCAACAGCCCGCACGCCAGAATCACCAACGCGTAGGTCATGGCCAGGGTCCACCGGATCCCGATCCTGTCGGCGAGCGCTCCCAGGAAGAAACCCGAAAACATCCCGATGAAGCCGATCAGGGTCCAGACCTGACTGCTGAGTTCCACGCCGATTCCCAATTCGTCGCGCAGATACGGGCTGAGGAAACTCTGGAAGGGAAGTGTGGTGAAGCCATTGAGGAAGGTGATCGCCCAGATCATCAGGACCCATGGTTCGGCCGAGGCGAAGCTCTTCAGGAAGCCTTGGCTCTCCTTCGGTCCCTGGCTCGGTTCGACTGCCGGTGTCTTCGCGGCGAGGAGACCGGCGCGTTGGAAGGCCACGAGCGCGATCGCGACGAAACCGCAGGTGATCAGGCCCACGGTGACGTAGACCCCCTGCCAGTTACCGGTCGACAGGAAAACGGGAACCAGAAGGCCGTTGATGAAGACACCGTAGCTGGTGCCGCTGGAGATCAGCCCCAGCGCCTTGCCGCGGTGGCTGTAGGGCACGCTTTGCGCCACCAGCTCGACGATCGGCACGTAGGCCGAGGCCGCAGTGCCCCCGAGAACCGTCAGAAGCGCGGCGACGATCACCACATTGGCAAAGACGGGGACGGCCAAGAGACAGGCAGCGCACAATGCGGCGGACAGAAGCGCCACGGCGGCGCCGCCGATGCGATGGGCGAGAAATGCGCCGAGAAGCGCGAACAGCATGAAGCCCGCCTGGGCGCTGCCAGTGATGATGCCGGCCACGCCGTAGTCGAAACCGAGCGTCTGGCGGATGTCCGGCAAGAGCGCGGCAAACAGATACATGCCGAAACCGTAGGTCGCGGCCACGAAGGACGTCAGGCACAAGGTCACGACGATGGGGATCAGGCGGGCCGTGCGGGGCGGTCCCGGTAACGTCAGATCGGTCATGATGGGCTCCTCACTGAGCTCGCGCGACATGGATGAGAAACCCGACGTCCATCGGGTCGAAAACGGTTCTGAAATCGCCATAGGTCTCGATCGGGCCAAAGCCGGCGGCGGCGATTTCCCGGCGCATTGCTTCGGTCGGGATGTCGGCGACGCGAAGCTGGAAGCGGGCACCATCGTGAAAGTCGTAGGTGAAGGTGCAAAGGCCTGCCTCGATGGCGGCAGACACCGACACTCCGCCTCCGCCGTAATAGAGGCGCGCGGTGTTGGCGTAGTGTCCGGCCCGGATGGCGTCGAAGTTCCGGTGATCGAGGATCAAGAGGCCTCCGGGACGCAGCAGCGAGCGAAACGTCTCGAGGGCCCGGGCCCGCTCTGCTTCTTGAAGGAGATGCGGAAACGACGAGCCGAGGCACACGAGGGCATCGAACGGCGGATCAAGGCGTTCGGCGAGATCTCGCCAGTCGCAGGCGAACGCCGCGATGACGACACCATGCCTGGCTGCATTCTCGCGCGCTTTTGCCACCATCGCAGGAACGAGGTCGGTGGCGGTGACATCGTAGCCAGCCCGCGCGAAGTTGATCGCATGGAACCCGGTGCCGGTCGCCGTGTCGAGCACACGCCGGGCCCCCGTCTCGGCCAGGCGATCACGAAAGAAGGAGCCTTCGCCATGGCTGCGCACCCGCCAGTCGATCAGTTCGTCCCAACGCTCCACGAAGCTCTTGCCATATTGCCGTTCGACCCCCGGAACAGTCGTCTCGGACGGCGGACAGGTTGCGTCGATAGCGCTCATGCGGCTTCCTCCAGCTTCGAGCTGAACAGCTCGGCCTTGAAGGCGGCGTAGGCGGCGGCAAGTTCACGGGCTTGATCGGCGCAGTCGGCCAGGGCCATCGAGCGCAGTTCGTATCCCAGCATGCGGCGCATCACAGCCATTTCCCGCTCGGTGAACCAGGCCGTGCCATCCGCGTCGATGCGCTCGATGCCGTCGGCGGCCTGGCAGCGTTCGTTGATGGCGATCGCGTCCTGTTCTGAGAGCCCTGCGGGCAGGTCGAGGCGGATGCCCGCGCGGCTGACCAGGGCGGGATAGCCGCCCGGCAGGCCGTTCGGCCCGGGAACATGCGCCGCCACCGGCTCCGCCTCGCAAAGTCCGGCGATGACGCGGCTGGCCGACGCCGCCGTCAGCAGTTGTCCGGCGACGCCGCCGAGACGCTTCAGGGGTCCGCTGAGAAGCGCGAACAAGGCGGCATGATCGACCGCGATCGGCGTGTCGTCGCGCGGATCGGTGACATCGAGATGATAGGCGCCGTTCCCAGGGTGTCCGGTGCGAGGCACAAGGTGGCTGAAATAGTGCTGGGCGACCAGCCGGATCCGCACCGTCTGTGGCGGGCGGCCGGTCAGATGGGCGACGCCGAAGGTGAGGGCAGGGACGATGTTGGCGACGTTGCCGATGCCTGCCATGGGCGCAAGGCCTGCTTTGGCGAGTATCGGGTTCACCGCGTCCGGAAACGCCGCGTTCACGACCCGCGCCGTGATGCCGGAGGCCCTGACCGCCCGCGCCAGATCGTAGTTCAGGCTGAGATGCATCGGCAGCCAGGGTCCGAACTGCGCCTCGTCGAGAGCCGTGAAGACCGGCTTCGGAAGTTCCGTGATCCGCCGCCAGGACTGGAGGGACGCTCCCATGAAGATGATGTCGGGCCTGACCCGTTCGAGCGTCTCGGCCGTACGGTCGATCTCGGTCAGATCCACGCGCTCGACGTCGATCGTCGAAAGGGCGCCGAGATTGGCTGCGGTGAAGCGGGCGAGATTGGCCTGGCGCAGCAGGGCGCCCGGATCGCGCCCGGCCAGTACCAGGCGGCTGGTCATCGGTCCGGCCAGAAGTTGATTGACGACATGGGTCGTCAGATCGCCGACACCCACGAGCATGATCTTCGGTGCCTCGGACGCAGGGCGGGGGGCGCCGAGGGCACCGCCATAGCGTGTCTGTGCTGTCGTTTGCTTGGTCATCGCGGATAACACCCATTGTCGGAGCGCAGGATCGCGCCGGTCATCGACCGGCTTGCGGGCGAGAGGAGAAAGGCCACGACATCGGCGACGCTGTCGGTCGTCAGATCGCCGTCCAGCATCTCCTGGCGCTTGTATTCGGCGTAACGGTAGTCCGGGATCGCCCGGGCGATTGCGGTATCGACGATCAGGCCCGGCGAGACGGCATTGACGCGGATCGCCGGGGCGAAGTTCATGGCGTTCGACTTGGTCAGACCGATCACGGCGGCCTTCACCGAGCCGTAGACTGCGTCGGAACTGCCGACCTCGCCGGCAACCGAGGCAATGTTGACGATGGCGCCCGCTCCGCCGGCTCTCTGCTTGGCTTCGGCGAAGCGGCGGGAGAGTTTCATCGGCGCCGTCAGGTTCACGGCGATCACCCGCTCGATCGTCGCGTCGTCATAGGCGGCGATGGGCTGGCCGAGATAGAGCCCGGCGTTGTTGACGAGCGCGTCGATTCCGCCGGACAGCGATAAAGCCTCGTCGAAGCAGGCGAACAGCGATGGCGTGTCGGCAATATCGCACCGAAAGACCGTGAGGGATTGGCCTTCGTGACGGAGCGAGACGGTCTCGACCGCCTCTGCGTCGATGTCGCAGCCATAGACGTTCATGCCCGCTGCGAGACCGCGTGCCGCGATCTTGGCGCCGACGCCGCTGGCGATCCCGGTAATGAAAACGCTGCGAATGGTCATTGTCCCATCCCCTGTTCGGCGGTGAACCGCTGTTTCGCCATGAAGCGGTAGAACGGCTCGCAATAGCCGCGCATGCGCAGGAGATGGGGGTGGGTGTCGTAGGAGACGGAGTAGTTGCGTGCCGGGCGCCCGATCGCCTCAGTCTCGGCAACCGCCGTGTGCCAGGCTTCCCAGCTCTGCCATTCACTTCGCATCCCCGGTTGCCAGGACAGGGCCGCAGGGTCGAAATCGATCTCTGCGTAGCCGCAGAGGGCCCGGATCGTGGCCTCGGGGTTTTCGGTGAGGTCGGCGGCGTCGATGACGAACGGCGCGCGGTCACAAGCCTCGCGCACGCGGCTGTAGAGAAGAGGCATCTCGGCATAGCCGAGCGTGTCGAACCCGACATGAGGATGAACGGTCGCGAGCGAGAGGATCGCGTCCTCGGGGTTCCTCACCAGAAAGACATGCACGCGATCGCGCAGGAAGGCGGCATCTTCGAGCAGGTCGCCCGGCACGTGGTAGCACATGTCCTTGTGAAAGACCGATCCGGATCGGCGGGCGTTCTCGATCAGTTCGCGAACGCCGCGATAGTCGCGCGGATGTCCGGACTCGAGGCGGGCGTGGGGCAAGGCTCCGCGTTGCATGTAGACGTAGGAGAACGCCTCGTGGAAAACCTGAAAGTCCGCGCGTTCGATGAAGTAACGCTCCAGTGCCGTGGACATGGCGCGTGGATGCGTCCAAAGGGCGATGACCTTGCCGGGCGTCGGTGTCTCGATGCGGTTCGACATGTCAGGCGACCTTCTCGATGGAGGTTTCGGGGAGGCGTGCCGGCACGTCTCGCGCCTCGAGCTGCAGTTCGACGAACCGGATCAGCTTGCGGATGTTGTCGTTGACCTCCTTGAAGGTGCCGAGAAAGGCGCCCGTGGAGGAGAAGCGTTCGGGCGCGATGCCCTTCTCGCTCAGGGCATGGCGGAAGGTCGGCAGGTGGGAGAGCCTTTCGGCGGCGGCCGCGGGGATGGAGCGCTGCCAGGCGCCCGGATCGAGGCGGGGGAACTCCTGCTGCCGCCGGATCACGTCGCTCACGAAGCTCGGCTTGCAGGTGTAGGCGATCGGCGCGCCTGCGGTGTGTTCCAGATGCACCGACATCGACGACGCCTCGGAGGCGACGTCCGATTCCGTCGCCGCGGTGTCACAGAGCAGCGAAGACAGGAGCATCTTGGAGGGATGGCGGCGCTCGCGAAGAAGCCGGCAGGCCTTCTTCGCGATCTCGACTTCGGCGAAGCGGATGTCCCCCTGGCTGAGGACGATGCCGCGATCGGCGGCCTCCTCGTGCAGGTCGTTCATTGCGCCGAAGCGGCCGATCATATGGGTGATGACGCTGCGCCACCGGGTGAGATCGACCCCGCGCATATGGGCAAGGGCGAGCCCTTCCTCGACGGCGTCCATGCATGCCACGAACTGCGGGACGGTGAAGGACAGGGTCGAATTGGTCGAAATGCCTTCGGCCGTCAGGCGCTTGATGACCTCGTAACCCTCGCGGGTGCCGGGGATCTTCAGCATGACGTTGGGACCGAGTTCGGCAATGCGCCGGGCCTGGTTCTCCATGGCCGGGACGTCGAACATCAATCGCGGATCGGTTTGCCCCGAGACCCAACCATGACGGCCGGCGCTGGCCTGCCAAAGGGGCATCATGGTTTCCGCCACCATGGCGATCGCCTTCTGATAGACGAGCTGGGTCGTGGTCTCGACGCTCGGCAGGATCTGGCCGGCGTGGGTCTGCTGAATGATCCCGCGCCAGAAGCCGGGATTGGTACGGATCCATTCGGAGATGATCGACGGATTGGTCGTGACGCCCCGAACCAGGCTGCTTTCGGGATTGGCGGGATCGAAGAGGCGCTCGAGCTGCTTCTGCCAGCGCATGCGGCTTCCGGAATCGGGCGCCTTGGCTAGGATCTCCCGGGCCACGGCGTCGAAGATCTGCGGCGGGGCATCCCACCATATCTCGGCGTCAGGGCAGGCAGCCTGAAGCCGTTCGAACGGAGATGCAGTGATGGCGATGGACATGCTGGTCGCTCCTTTCAAACCAGGGCGGGGTCGATACGGCCGGGCGCATCGGCGTTGAGGTGGCGCCGCCAGCGCGACAGGCGGTCGGGAAGTTCGCGCATGTCGGGAAGGATGATGACGGCGCCGACCCTCGGTGTGGCGGGTGCTCGCGTTCGATCGGCCGACGGGTCGAACCGGAGAACGGCCATGCCTGCGGCCGTTGCCGCGGCGACGCCGACGTCGCTGTCCTCGATCACGAGGCAATGTTGGGGCTTGACCGCGAACGCCTCCGCTGCGGCCAGGAACAGGCCTGGATCCGGTTTCCAGATTCCGTAACCGTAAGCCGAGAAGATGTTCCGGCCGAAGGCCTGCGAAAGCCCGGTGATGGCGAGCATCAGCGCGACCTTCGCCCGTGGCGCGCTGGTGACGACGCAGTGAGGCTCGACGAGATGCTGGACGACGTCCCGCACATGGGGAACGGCTGCAAGTTCCTGGCGATAGAGCCGCGCAGCGCTTTCGCGCAGTCTCGGCTCGAAATCCTCCGGCAGGCAAAGGCGGTGCTGCTCTGCCAGTTCCGAAAGGCAATCGGCGATCCGGCGACCGCGAAAGCGCTCCAGCAGGCTTCGGGAGGAAATGTCGACGCCCGATTCCCGCAGAAGCGCGGCGAGCGCCGTCATCGTCAGGGGCTCGCTGTCGACCAGCACGCCGTCGCAATCGAAGATGACGAGGCGAGCCGGCGAGGGCATCGTGCTCGACGCGATGTCGGTGGGCAGACAGGGAACCGTCATCGTCAACATGCCTCCGCCATCGCCGGTGCGGCCGGCCGCGCGGCCTGTGTCGTCTCGCGCCAGCGCTGCACCGTCCGGCAGCTCGCCGAATGCGGGCAGACGCGTCCGGACGCGATGCAATTGGGAGTTTCGGGAAAAGGCTCCGACCGAGAGGGACGGAACGATTGGCTTGCTTCCTCGACCATCGTCATTCTCGCGAACGTTGTGATGGCTCGGATGGTAAGAGGGGCTGATCCGAAGCAAAATGCCGGATATCTGAAGCGTGTGTTAGTTTCGCTATACGCTTGCCGTGCCCCTTCGCGCCCGGCTGCCGGAAGACCATCGAGCGGTCGTGGCGGCGAAGGACTGTTGCGTCCCGCACGCTGGCCGTCGAACCGCCGCCCCTCGGATGGCCACTCTCGACCGATCCCATTCGCCACCGGCGGCGGATTGATGGTGCCTTCGAAAGGCACGAATGGTAGCCGTAAGAACCGGCGTCCGGCCTCGGGCGTTCGATCAGAAGCCTTGCGGCTTTCCACGAGAGGATCACCATGACCGGAACGCGACCATCGCTCGAGACGACCATCGCCCGCGAGATCGGCGCGCGCATAGAACAGGTCGCGGCGGCGGTCGGGCTTCTCGACGGCGGGGCGACGGTTCCCTTCATCGCCCGCTACCGCAAGGAGGCGACCGGCGGGCTCGACGACGTCCAGCTGCGCACCCTCGAGACGCGGCTGACCTATCTGCGGGAGCTCGAGGCGCGGCGGCAGGCGGTGCTGAAATCCATTCGCGAGCAGGGCAAGCTGGACGAGGCGCTGACCGCTGCGGTGATGAACGCTGCCAGCCGGGTCGAGCTGGAGGACGTCTATCTTCCCTACCGGCCCAAGCGTCGCAACCGGGCCGATGCCGCGCGCGAAAAGGGCCTCGGACCGCTCGCCGAGCGTATCCTGGCGGATCGTTCCGTCGATCCGGCGCGGCTGGCCGCTTCCTTCGTCACGGCCGACGTGCCGGACGTCAAGGCGGCGCTCGAGGGCGCGCGCGACATCCTCGGCGAGACCATGGCCGAGAACCCGGCGCTGGTCGGCGAGATCCGCAACCATCTGGTCGCCAGGGCGCAGCTTCGCGCACGCGTGGTGAAGGGCAAGGAAGACGAAGGCGCCAAGTTCGCCGATTACTTCGATCATACGGAAAAGTGGGCGAGCGCGCCCAGCCACCGCGTCCTGGCGCTGCTGCGCGCCCAGAACGAAGGCGTCGTCACCGTCGACATCGAGGTCGATGCCGACGATCCCTCCAGCATCAAGCCGGTCGAGGCGATGGTCGCCCGCCACAACGCCATTCCGACGGCCGGCGGACGCGCCGCCGACGAGTGGCTGCTCGGGGTGGTGCGCTGGGCCTGGCGGGTGAAGATCCGGCCGAACCTGACCGCACAGATGATGTCGATGATGAAGGAGGGCGCGGACGGCGAGGCGATCCGCGTCTTCGCGCGCAACCTGAAGGATCTCCTTCTCGCCGCGCCGGCGGGCGCCAAGGCGACCATGGGTCTCGATCCCGGCATCCGCACCGGCGTCAAGGTCGCTGTCATCGACGCGACCGGCCGGCACGTGGACAGCGCGACGATCTACCCCTTCCAGCCGCGCAACGACGTCGCCGGCGCCTCCGCCAGGCTCGCCGAGCTCGTCGCCAGGCACGGCATCGAGTTGATCGCCATCGGCAACGGCACCGCCAGCCGCGAGACCGAGCAACTGGTGGCGGACGTCATCAAGGGACTGCCTGGCCGCAAGCCGATCAAGACGGTGGTCAGCGAGGCGGGCGCCTCCGTCTATTCCGCCTCGGAACTGGCGTCGAAGGAGATGCCGGATGTCGACGTGTCGATCCGCGGCGCGGTGTCGATCGCGCGGCGCCTGCAGGATCCGCTCTCCGAACTGATCAAGGTCGACCCCAAGGCGATCGGCGTCGGCCAATATCAGCACGATGTCGACCAGTCACGGCTGTCGAAGGCCCTCGACACGGTCGTCGAGGACGCGGTGAATGCCGTCGGCGTCGATCTGAACACCGCCTCCGCCGCGCTGCTCTCGCGCGTCGCGGGGCTCGGGCCGTCCCTGGCCGAGGCGATCGTCGCGCACCGCGACCGCGAAGGGCCGTTCGCCGTTCGCCGCAGGCTGCTCGACGTGCCGCGCCTCGGCCCGAAGGCCTTCGAGCAATGCGCCGGATTCCTTCGCATCGCCGGCGGGCCGGAACCCCTCGACGGGTCGGCCGTCCATCCCGAGGCCTATCCGGTGGCGCGCCGCATCGTCGCCGCGCTCGGCACCGACGTTTCGTCGGTGATGCGCGATCCCTCGGCGCTGAAGTCGCTCGACCCTCAGCGCTTCGTCGGCGAGGGCTTCGGCCTGCCGACGGTTCGCGACATCATCGGCGAGCTGGAAAAGCCGGGCCGCGATCCGCGTCCGGCGTTCCGCACGGCGGCCTTCGCCGAAGGGGTGAACGAGATCTCCGACCTGAAGCCCGGCATGTCGCTGGAGGGAACGGTCACCAACGTCGCGGCTTTCGGCGCCTTCGTCGATGTCGGCGTCCACCAGGACGGGCTCGTCCACGTCTCGCAACTCGCCGATCGCTTCGTGAAGGATCCCGCCGAGGTGGTGAAGACCGGGCAGGTGGTACGGGTGCGGGTCGTCGATGTCGACGTGAAGCGCAAGCGGATCTCGCTGACGATGCGCAGCGAGATGCCCGCCCCGGCGGCGGAGCGGCCGGCGGGGCCTGCCCATGCGGCGAAGGGGCGGGAGGTTGTGCCGCCGCGAAAGGCGGAGCCGCCTTCCCAGGGCGCGCTCGGCGCGGCGCTCGCGGCCGCAAAGAAGCGCAAGTGACATCGCCGGGCGGCTTGCAAGTGTAGGGGCGATGGCTCCGGACCCCTGCCGGACCTCTCGCCGCGGGGGGCTGCCCCGGCGCTTCAGCCGTTGATCTCGCCCGCTCCCGGCAGCGGCATGATGATGGTGCAGCGCACGCCGTCCGGCTCGAAGACCTGCTCGGCGCGGGCCCGCAGCTGATAGCTCAGCGTCCGTTCCAGAAGCTCGGTGCCGAAGCCCCGGCGCCGGGGCGAGTCCGGATCGAGGTCGACGCCGCTCTCCTTCCAGATGAAGCGCAGGACGCAAGCATCGGCTTCCTCGAGATCGCTGACCTCCCAGCGAATGTCGATGTGCCCTTCGGGCTGCGACAGCGCGCCGAACTTGATCGCGTTGGTCGTCAGTTCGTGCACCGCCAGGCCGAAGGTTTCGGCTTCCTTCGCCGGCAGGCGCACGCCCGGGCCTGCGATCGTGACGTTCTCGCCTTCGCGGGCGGTGGCGGCGACGAGTTCCTCGGCGACGAGGTTGAGCAGCGAGACGCCGATGGAAGGATCCCGTGTCACCGCCGTCTGCACCCGCGCAAAGGCGTCGATCCGCCCGTCGAGATGCATGGCGTAGTCCTCGACGCTCTCGCTCGTCTCGGCGGTTCGGCGGGCGATCGAACGGATCACCGACAGGGTGTTGCGGACGCGGTGCTGGAGTTCGGCGAGGAGCAGCCGTTCGTGTTCGCGCAGGCGACGGAGATCGTCGACGTCGGTGGAGGTTCCGAGCCACTCCAGCGTCGTTCCGTCCTCCTCCATCGAAGGCGTGGCGCGGGTCTTGAACCAGCGATAGCGGCCGGTCGCAGCCTCACGGATGCGGTAGTCGGCACGGAAGCCGAGCTGATCGCGAGCCACGCTCCAGGCGGCGATGGCAGCCCCGCGGTCGGCCGGGTGGACGGCCTCCAGCCAGCCGCGGCCGCGGCTCGCCTCGACGGACAGGCCCGTGAAATCGACCCATTGCGGGCTCGCCCAGGTCCATTCGCCGTCGTCCTTGCCGCGCCAGACCAGCTGCGGGATGCCCTCCATGAGAGTGCTGAGCCGGCGACGGCTCTCGCGCAGTTCCGCCTGTCCCCGTTCCCGCTCGGTCACGTCTTGGCCGATCTTCAGAAAGCCCCGCAGCTCGCCGCCGGCACCCCGAAGGGGAGCAACCATCCCTTCGATGAAGACCCGGCTGCCGTCGGCGCGCACGTGCCAGCGCACGTTGAGGGCACGACCCTCTTCCCCGGCTCGCACCAAATCCGCTCCTGGCTCGCCCGCCTCCTGATCGTCCGGGGTGAAGAGAATCTGCGAATCGCGTCCGAGGATCTCGTCGGCGCTGTAGCCGAAGATCGCCGCGGCGCTGGCATACCACGCGGTCACCAGCCCTCGCGGGTCGGTGGTGAAGATCGCGTAGTTGCGCGCGTTCTCCACGATCAGGCGCAGACTCTCGGCGCTTTCCGTCAGTTCATCGTCGGCGCGCCTCTGATGGGTGATGTCTCTGGACAGGATCCCGAGCGTATCGTCCCTGGGTCCTTCGATCCGGAAGGCTCGTGCCTCCAGATGTGGCCGGGTCTCAGCCAGAGGGCAGTCCACAGGTTCGGGCACGCCGGTTCGGGCGACACGGGCGAGGGTCTCGAACTGGATGGCTGCCGGTTCCGAGCCGAGCGAGCGCCTCGTCCGCCCGACGATGTCGGCAACGCCCGCCTGGCGGCCGAATGCCTCGTTGATTTCCAGGAAGCGGTAGTCGACCGGTTCGCCCTGTTCGTCGACGATCATCTGGATGACGCAGAAACCCTGCTCGATCGCCCTGCACAGGGCGTCATGGCGCGCGCGGACGCTCGCGGGGCGGTCGGTCCCGCTCCTGCTGTCAAGCTGCTGTCGCACGGCCTCGACTAGCGCTCCCGGCCAGGACTCGATCGGCCCGAGCGGCGTGCTCGACCAATCGAAATCTGGGCTGATGCCCGGCATGTCATTCTCCCGGTCGCGTCTGGCCCGCCGCTCGTCGTCGTTCCAAGTCGTCAAACTCGCAGTTTCTCCTTGCTCGAGCGGCAACGGAACGGCCGTTGGATTGTTCGACAATTGAGGCAAAGACTTGCGTGCGCGTCTATTGATTGGCCGCCAGATGCTTGCCTTCGCCTTCGAGATGCAGGTAGTTCGCGTTGAACAGTGCGATCCGTTCGAGCGCCGGGAGATCGTGGATGGTGAGGACCCTGCTCTTCAGATCGATCAGGCCGGCATGCCGGAGATCCTGCAGCACGCGGTTGACGCTGACGGCCGTCAGCCCGGTCATCTCGCCGATCTCAGCTTGCGAGAGCGGGAGCTGGCAGCTGCACCGCTCGACCAGCCCGACGCAATCGAGGCGCACATAGAGTTCGCACAGGAGGTGACTGATGCGCTCCTTGGCGTCCCGCTGGCCGAGGCTTGTCGTCCACTCCCGCTGGATCGCCGCGCTGACGAGGCTCTCCCACCACAGGGCCTGGGCAATCCTCGGATGGCCTTCGACGATCGCTTCGAACATCTCGCGGGTGACCTCCGCCACCGTGACCGGCGTGACGGCCGAGATCGAATGGTCCATCTGCTTCAGGATGAAGATGTTGATGTCGCAGAGATCACCCGGAAGAAACAGCGATATGATCTGGCGTCGGCCGTCCTCCAGACCCTTGTGCCGGCAAGCCCAGCCGTCCAGAAACAGGCTGACCGTCTGGGGGCGCTCACCCTCGCCGATGATCGTGTCGCGCGGGCCGAAGCGGCGAGGACGGGAGCGGCAGAGAGCCTCGAGCACTTCCTTGTCATCTTGCGAAAGCCGGGTGAAGTGCCCGAGTTTACGGACCAGGCGAGAGTTTTTCACGTCGCATTCGCTTCCATGTCCTGAGAAATTGCACCATGTTGAAATGTAATGTTGAGACGACCGGAAGAATTTCAAACGGCGCCGCCATTTTTCGGTTGTATCGGAGAGTAGTGGGCGCTTGTCGTCGTATGGAGGGGTGATACGTGGACGGCGGGGAGAAGGGACTGCTTGGCAAGAGGGTGCTCGTCGTCGAGGACGAATACTACATCGCCAAGGACATCACTGACGCTCTGGAAAAGCTGGGCGCCCGCGTGATCGGGCCGGTCGGCACGAAGGAGGAAGCCATGGAGCGGCTGCGGGAGACCGAGGTGGTCGACCTGGCGGTGCTCGACATCAACCTGCATGGGGAAGCGATCTATTCCGTCGCCGACGAACTGTCGCGGCGAGCGATTCCCTACGTGTTCGCAACGGGCTACGATCCGACGGCGATCCCCGAAGCCTATCGGGACCGACCGCGTTGGCAGAAGCCGTTCGATCCGGACGAACTCGCCGGGGAACTCGTGGAATCGATGGCCGCATCGAAGGAGGGATCCTGATGAACTGAGCTGCTGCGGTCGGGTCCCGCCGGGCCGAGGCGCACGCCGCCGCCAGGCGGGGTGTGTTTGCCCGCCCCGCAGGACGGATAGGGTCGCCGCCGCCTTGCGATGCGCATCCGGGGCCGGCAGAGCCTCTCGGCCACAGATCCCGTGTGCCGCCGGTGCCCTCGACAGTGCGCGAGGGCCGCTGGCGCCAGATATTATTCCGAGGAGTTTCCCCCTTGGCTGACGTCGACACATCGCCGCCGGGGCGCGCGGACCAGCTGACGCCGGTCTGCGCGATCGGCGCATCGGCCGGCGGGGTCGCCGCGCTGCGCAGCCTGTTCCGCCAACTGCCGACGGATCTCGGCCTTGCCTATGTGGTCATCCTGCACTTGGCGCCCGACCAGCCGAGCGCCATGAGCGAGATCCTCTCGATCTGCACCACCATGCCGGTGCACCAGGTGGAGGATGGGCCGGCGCTGCGGCCCGATTGCGTGTACGTCATCCCGCCCGACCGCGAGCTGGCGATCGAGGGCGACAACGTCACCGCACGGCCGTTCAGCGTGCCGCGCGGGCGCCGGGCGCCGATCGACATGTTCTTTCGCTCGATCGCCGCGGCGCGCGGGGACGGCATGGCGGTGATCCTGACCGGGGCCGGGTCGGATGGGACGACGGGCGTGCGCGCGATCAAGGAGGCGGGCGGCGTCGTCTTCGTCCAGGAGCCCGCCGAGGCCGAGTTCCCCTCGATGCCGCACAACGCCATCGCCACCGGAGTCGCCGACTTCGTCGCTCCGATCGCGCGGCTGGTGGAGCGGATCGGCGAGGTTGCCCGCAGCAAGGAGGCGGTGCGCTCGCTGAATCTCGACGGTGCCGCCAACGACCTGAGGCGCGTCGTCGGCCACCTGCGGGCCCACACCGGCCACGACTTCGGCAGCTACAAGCGCGCCACCGTCCTGCGGCGGGTCCTGCGCCGCATGCATGTCTGCCGGGTCGACAGCCTCGACGCATATGCCGCCCACCTGCGCGAGACGCCCGAAGAGGCGCAGCAGCTTTTTGCCGATCTGTTGATCTCGGTCACCCGGTTCTTCCGCGACCCACCGGCTTTCGAAGTGTTGCGGCAACAGGCGATGGCGCGGCTGTTCGAGGATGTACCCGAGGACGGACTGCGGGTCTGGTCGGTCGGCTGCGCGACCGGCGAGGAGGCGTTCAGCATCGCCATCCTGCTCATGGAGGAGGCGGCGAGGCGCCGCCTGCACGTGCCGATCCAGATCGTCGCCACCGATCTTGACGAAGGAGCGCTGGCGACGGCGCGGGAGGGCCGCTACCCGCGCTCGATCGAGGCAGACGTCCACGAGGAGCGCCTGAAGCGCTTCTTCATCGACGAGGGCACGCACTACCGGGTGCACAGGGAGGTGCGCGACACCGTTCTGTTCGCCTCGCACAGCGTCTTGAAGGACCCGCCCTTCATGCGGCTCGACCTGATCGTCTGCCGCAATCTCCTGATCTATCTGGAGCGCTCGTTGCAGCAGCAGCTCTGCTCGCTGTTCCACTTCGGGCTGAAGTCGGGCCGCTACCTGTTTCTCGGATCGGCCGAGACGGTGGACGCGGCGACGGACATGTTCACTCCCGTCGACCGCGAGGCGCGGCTCTACCGCAGCCGCCCGCGGGCCGCCCACAGGTTGCCGCTGCTGCCGCAACTGCCCTCGCAGCCGGGCTCCTTCCGCTCGCGCGCCGAGGAGCCATCGCAACGCGACCGGCGCGAGGACGCTTCCTCCGCGTCCCACCTGGCAGCGCTCGAACAGGCCGCGCCACCGAGCGTCATCGTCGACGAAGGTCACAACATCGTTCACCTGTCACCGACGGCCGGGCGCTTCATCCAGCACTCGGCCGGGCCCTTCAACGCGCGCCTCTCGGCGGTCGCGCGTCCCGAGCTGCGTCTCGACCTGAAGCTGGCCCTCGACCGCGCCTTCGACCTGAAGCTGCCGAGCCTCACCCACCCGGTGACCGTCTCTTTCGACGGCGAAGGGCGCCGGGTCTCGATGCATGTGACGCCGGTCGCCGCGGAAGGCCAGCCGGCGGCGCAGGCGATGGTCTTCTTCCTCGACGGCGGGCCGGCCGAGGAGCCGGATTCCGGGTCGGAGGCTGTACCAGCCGAGACACGGCGGCTGCAGGCCGATTTGAAGAGCGCCCGGGAAGCGCTGGTCGCCAGCCGCAACGAGCAGGAAGTCTCGATCCAGGACCTGCGGGCAGCGAACGAGGAACTGCAGTCGATCAACGAGGAGTACCGCTCGACCGCCGAGGAACTCGAGACCTCGAAGGAGGAACTGCAGTCGATGAACGAGGAGCTGCAGACCGTCAATGCCGAGCTCAAGGGCAAGCTCGAGAGCATCTCGGCGGCTCACAGCGACCTCAAGAACCTGACCGCGGCGACCGAGATCGGCACCCTGTTCCTCGACGCCAAGCTGCGGATCCGGATGTTCACGCCGCCGGTGGTCGACCTCTTCAACATCACCGAGAGCGACATCGGCCGCGCCATCACCGACTTCACGCACCGCCTGACCTACGAGAATATCGAGGCCGACGTCGAGCGGGTGTTGCGCGACCTCACGCCGGTGGAAAGCGAGATCGGCAGCACGGACGGCCGCTGGTACATGATGCGGCTGCGGCCCTACCGGACGATCGAGGACCGCATCAGCGGCACCGTGCTGACCTTCGTCGAGATCACCGACTGGGTCGAGGCGGAGATGGGCTTGCGGGATTCCGAACGCAGTTTCCGGGCGCTGGTCCAGGCGAGTTCGCAGGTGCTCTATCGGATGAGCCCCGGATGGGAGCAGATGCGCCAGCTCACCGGCGGCGGCTTCCTGTCCGATACGCACGATGCAGATGCCCGCTGGCAGGAGAACTACATCCTGCCCGAGGATCGGCCACGGGTGCAGTCGGTGATCGACGAGGCGATCCGGGAGAAGAAGCCCTTCGACCTCGAGCATCGTGTCAGGCGCGTCGATGGCACCATCGGCTGGACGCAGTCGCGGGCCGTGCCGATGCTCGGCAAGGATGGCGCGATCGAGGAATGGTTCGGCGCGGCGAGCGACGTGACGGCAGGCAAGGAAGCCGCGGAGGCGCTGCGCGGCAGCGAGGAGCGCCTGCGGCTGGCCCTGGAGGTGGGCGGTCTCGGCACGTGGGACAGCAATCTGGAGACCGGTGAGACGACATGGTCGGACAACCAGTACCGCGTCCTCGGCTATGCCGTCGGCGAGGTCCAACCGGGCGATGAGGCGTGGCTGCGCCGCGTCCATCCCGAGGACCGGGAAGAGCTGGAGAGGGCGCTGGAGGCCTCACGCGAGGAGCGCCATGTCTTCGAGCACGAATACCGCGTCATCCACCCGGACGGATCCACCCGCTGGTGCTTTGCGCGCGGCCGCTTCCACTACGGTGTCGACGGCCAGCCTGTGCGGATGATCGGCGTCGTCGAGGAGACGACGGAGCGGCGGGAATGGGCCGAGCGCCAGCGGGTCATGGTCGCCGAGCTGCAGCATCGCACGCGCAACCTCCTCGCCCTCGTGCGCTCCATCGTCGGCCAGACCATCAAGGGCAGCGGCACCCTGGAAATGTTCCGGGACAAGCTGAACGACCGCCTGGCGGCCCTGTCGCGGGTCCAGGGGCTGCTGTCGCGTTCCGGCGAGGAGCCGATCACCATCCGCTCCCTCGTCACTGCCGAGCTCGACGCGCTCGGCGCGGCGGAACTGCAGAAGCGGGTCACCGTCGACGGGCCGCGGATCTCGTTGCGCAACACCGCCGTCCAGACCCTTGCTCTCGGCCTGCACGAGCTGGCGACGAACGCCCGCAAATATGGCGCGCTGTCCAATGACGACGGGCATCTGGCGATCCGCTGGCACGAGGACAGCGTCGAGGATGCGCCGCATGTGGTCATCGACTGGACCGAGACCGGCCGCAAGCCTGCGCCTCCGGACGAGGGCAGGCCGGTTCAAAAGGGCTATGGCCAGGAACTGATCGAGAAGGCGCTGCCCTATGCTCTCGGTGCCCGCACCACCTACGAACTGACGGACGACGGCGTCCGCTGCACGATCGCGCTGCCGCTGTCGGGCCGGCGGCGGATCGACAGGGAGGAGGCGGGCGACGAGCCGTAGGCGGTTCATCCGAGACGGGGCGCAGGCACATCTTCGTCGGGGGAGATCGTCCGGTCTCCGCCGCGCCGAGCCGCACCGAACGGCCGCATTGCTGATACGAACCGGAGGCCGGCCCTGCGTCGCCCGCCGCGGCGCATTGTCGGGAGCCGATGTCGGGGAGGGGACGCGGCCTTGCGGGGCGGTGCTGCAGGAGGTGTGACGACAGGCAACGGCACGGCACGAAGACCCACAGCGTGCCGCGCCGGCCGGGATGTCCTTCTCGCCCTCGAGCCGGATGTTGTCGCCCGCCCGGCAGCTTCGGCGAGGCATGACGACGCCCTCCACGACATCGGCATGCTCCAGCATCACCACCGCGTCGCATCCACTAGAGCATGATCCCGAAAAGTGGGAACCGGTTTTCGGGGAAGATCATGCGGCAACAATAAGATGGAGCGGGATGTCGATCGAAGCTGATCTCATCCCGCTCTAGCCGGCTTGGCCGTCGGCTACGGCCCGCAGGGCGAGCGCATAGCCATCGACCGCCGAATGGTCGAAGGGCGGCAGGCTGCGCGGCGCCGCGATCGCACCGCGCAGGATGCGGCCACGGGCCCGAGCGAGGACGACCACCTCGGCGCCGGCGATCGGCACCAGCGTCGCCAGCACCCTGGCGGCCGCATCCCTGGGGGTCAGCAGCCGCCTGGCATCCGAAGAGGGATCGGCGTCGTCAGTTCGCACCACTCTCGCCATCCGATTGCGGTGCCGTCGCGGAAAAAGGGCGGCCTGCGCCGCCCGTTTTCTGTTTTTCGTCAGACCCGATATTCCTTCGACTTGAAGGAGAGGTGGTCGACCGCAGCCGGCTTGTCCGCCAGCTTGCGGATGTCGGCCCAGGTGTTCTTGTAGTTCGGGATGACCAGTTCGTTGACGCCGGCATTGACGACATTGCCCTGCACGCCGCTCGGATAGCCGAACAGCATGAAGGTTTCGCCGGGACGGGCCGACGGCGTCGGATAGACCATCGCCTGGGTCGATCCGACATCGTTCCAGATCTCGACCAGATCACCCTCGCCGACGGACAGCTTCGCCATGTCGTCGGGATGCATCTCGATGAAGGGGTAGGGCCAGCGATCCATGACCAGCTCGTTGTCCTTGTCGAGATAGGCCGACTGCCAGACCAGATTGGCCCGGCCGTTGTTGATCAGATAGGGATAGCGCTCGCGCTGCGCCTCCTTGCCCTCGGCCTGCAATCCGGTCCATTCGGCGACGAGGAACAGCGCGCGGCCGTCCTCCGTGCCGAACTTGCCGTCCGCGTAGAGCCGCTTGGTGCCGACGATCTTGCCGTCCTCGAAGCCGGTCGCCGGCTCCTGGAAGCCGTTGGTGCCCATGGCCCGCAGCCTTTCGTAGGTGACATGTTCGCCGCCGGCCGCGTTCTTGCGGTAGCCGTCCTCGAAGACGTCCTCCTCGGTCTGCCAGTCGAAGCCCTGGAACTTGTCGGCATAGGCCGCATCGCCCATCTCGCGCAGCACCCGCTCCATGTTGTTGGCGATCCGGGCGGCGATGATCGCGTCGCCCATGGCCTGGCCCGGAGGGTCGATGTAGCGCTCGGTGATGCGCATGCGCCGCTCGCCGTTCATCGAGGTCAGGTTGATCTCGCCGGCAGTGGCGGCCGGCAGGATGACATGCGCCGCCTCGCCGATGCTGGTCGGTACGATGTCGACGTCCACCACGAACAGTCCGCCGTCGTCGATGGCCGCGACGATGGCGTTCACCAGCCCTTCGCGGTCGCCATAGGGGACCGAGTTGATCGCGTCCTTCACCTTGTCGCTGCGCTCCTTGTAGGTGCGCTTGAACTGCATGGCGTTGAGCGTCGTCTTGTAGTTGTCGCAACCCCAGATGTGGTGAACCGCGCCTTCGCCGTTGATCAGAACCTGGTCGACATAGGGCGCCGGCCGGCCGATGAAGCCGTCGCTCGGGCGGACATAGCCTTCCTGGTGGCCGCCGAGGCGAACGACGCCGCCGCCGGGCCGGCCGACATTGCCGGTCGCCAGCGCGAGGTTCACCAGCGCGCCATTGGTGCGGTAGTTGTCGTTGCCCCAGATCAGCCCCTTCTCATAGGCGAACATCGTGCGCCGACGTGATCCGTCGCCCTTGGGCTGGGCGATCCATTCGGCCGCCTTGCGGATGTTCTCCACGGAAAGCCCGGTGATCTCCGCGGCCTGCTCGAGGCTGGTGCGGTTGCGTTCCACTGCGTCGGCGAAGGTGGTGAGCGGCGCCGGCTGGCCCTTGGTGGAGGGTTTGCGCGGCAGCATCTGGGACTGGTCGCTGCCGGTCTGCGTCCCCGCCACGGCGGTATGGTTGTCGATGAAGTCCCGGTCCACCCAGCCCTGGTCGGCGATGTGGGTGAACATCGCATTGAGCAGCACCATGTCGGTGCCCGGCTTCACCGGAAGATGCAGGACGTTGTCCGCCCCGGCCTCGACCTCGCAGGCATTGACGCTGACGGTGCGTCGCGGGTCGACGAAGACGATGCGCGCCTGGGGATGCTCTTCGCCCGGCAGTTCGCTGTCCTTGAGACCGGCGGAGGTGCCGCGCAGGTTCGGGATCCAGTGGTTGAGGAAGTAGTTGGTCTGCGCCTCGAGCGGATTGGCCCCGACGACGAAGATCGTGTCGGCGAGTTCGGCGTCCTGATAGCAGTTGTTGAGCTCGCCGACGCCCATGTCGCGGGTCGCATGGACCTCGGAATTGTAGGCCGGGCGATTGTGGATGCGGATGTTGCGCACTTTCATCGCCTCGAAATAGAGCTTGCCCGTCCCCCAGGTGAACTCGTAACCGCCGCCGGCGCCGCCATGGTCGGCAGCCGAGACGACGAGCGCGTCCTCGCCGCGGTTCTTGACGACCCGCGCGGTGACGCGGGCGACGAGGTCGAGCGCGTCGTCCCAGCTCGTCGGCTGCAATTGCCCATAGCGCCAGACCAGCGGGTCGGTGAGGCGCTGCAACTGCGTCTGGCGGGCGCGGCTGTAGCTCATCTCGGCGATGCGGGCGCCGCGCGGCGAGGCGAGGCCGGAATTGACGACGCACTCATGGTCGGGCTTGACCACCAGATGGACGTCGCGGCCATCCTGCTTGACGACATTGTACATCGAGGGCGAATACCAAGCCGCCGTCTGCGGCGGCTGCTGGACCGAGAGATCCTCGCCAAAGGCGTTGTCCGCCGCGCCGACGCCGCCCTGGCGGTTGATGTCCCAGCTATAGGCTTTGTAGCCGCAGCCAACGATGCAATAGTGGCAGACCACGGTCTGCACCTTGGCATCGGCAGGGATGATCGGCAGGCGGTCGATCTGTCTCTTGTAAGCCATGTGACCCTCCCTCTAGAGAACGTTCGACAGACGACCGTAGAGCAGCTCGTCGACGCCCTCGGCGTAGATGTCGCCCTTGTCGTCGACGCGCAGCACGTATTGCGGCAGGTTCTGGGTCGCCTGTCCCCAGACCTGCATGCCGCCCTGTTCGGGATCGAAGACCGAGTAGTGGCCGGGGCAGTTGAGGGTGCGGGAAGCGGACGTGTAGGAGAGCGGGAAGCCCTGATGCGGGCAGGTCGTTGTGAAGCCGACGATGTCGCCGTCCGGCCCGACCCCGCCGGGCACGGCCTTGCCGAGCTTCAAGAGCACGCCCGGCGCATCGTCGTCGGGATAGGCGACATAGAGCGGGCCATCGGCGGTCAGCTCGCTGACATTGCCGAGACGGTTCGACGGATACGACACCCGGGCGAGTTGCGCGGGGGCCGCGGTCTGGGCCTGCGCCGGCATTGCTGCGCTCGCGGCGACACCCGCCGCAGCGGCGGCACTGCCCCGCAGGAACTGGCGGCGGCCGATATCGACCTTCTTGTCACATCGTTGCATGAAATCCTCCCTGATCTCGAGGGAGGTCTCTGCATGCCGCGTGCCAGTTTAGAGGCAACCTAAACTTGGCAGATGATCCCGTTGGCCAAGTGGAATCCGTCCGGAATCACGAACATGCTGCAGTGCCGTGCGTCCGGAAATCCGAACGGCACCGGCCCGGTCGTCGGATTGTCACGAGCCGAGGCCGAACCGGCGCATCTTCTCCCAAAGGGTCGTCCGGGAGACGGACAAAAGTCTGGCCGCATCGCCGATCTGGCCACGGGTCGCGTCGAGGGCCCTCAGGATCTCGCGGCGCTCGGCGGCGTCCCTCGCCGTTGCCAGCGATGCGACGAAAGCGGCTGGTTCGGCGACCGCTGCCTGATGCTCCGGAAACAGATCGACGGTCGCGATCAACTCGCCATCGGCGAGGGCGACGGCGCGCTCCATCCGATTGCGCAATTCCCTGACATTCCCCGGCCAGGAATGCGCGATCGCGGCCTCTTCGGCGAGCGAGCTGATGCCGCGCAGCGACGTGCCATTCCGTGTCATGGCGTCGAAGAAACGCTGCATCAGCCAGCCAATGTCCTCCAGCCGGTCGCGCAGGGGCGGCACCTCGATGGAAACGACGTTGATGCGGTAGAGGAGGTCTTCGCGGAACCGGCCCTCGGCCACGGCCTTCGGCAGCGACTGGTTGGTCGCCGTCACCACGCGGGCGCGGAACGGCACCGGGGCCGTCCCGCCGACCCGGTCGATCTCGCGGTTTTCCAGGAGCCGCAGCAGCTTGCCCTGCAGCTTCAACGGCATCTCGCCGATCTCGTCCAGGAAGAGCGTTCCCGCGCCGGCTCGCTCGGCATAGCCGAGATGTCTGGCAAGCGCCCCGGAGAACGCCCCGCGCTCATGGCCGAAGATCTCGCTTTCCAGAAGATCGTCCGGGATGGCCGCGCAGTTCACCGCCACGAAGGGCGCATCGCCATTGGCGGATTGGGCATGCAGGAAATGGGCGCAGACCTCCTTGCCGACACCCGTTTCACCGGTGAGGAGCACCGGAGCCGGCCGATCGGTGAGGCGCAATAGCAGGGTTTCGATCGCCTGCATCCCCGGCGACGGTCCCAGAATGCCGCTCGAAGGCGTCTCGATGGGGCGGAGCAGGCCGTCGAGCCGGCTGAGGAACACGTCCATCGCGAAGGGCTTCGTCAGGTAGTCGCCGGCCCCCGCCCGCATCAGCCGCACCGCCTGGTCGACGTCGCCATAGCCGGTGATGAACAGGAACGGCGCCGCCGTCTTGTCGCTCGTCTGGCGAAAGACCTCCTCGCCGGTGATGTGCGGCAGGCGCAGGTCGCAGACGACGATGTCCGGCCTGAAACCGGCCACTTCCCGGGCGGCACGGGCGCCGTCGCGCCACCATTTGACCGTGCCGCCCTCCAGTGTCAGGCGTTGGAGAAGCGACTCGCCCATGATCGGATCGTCCTCGACGACGGCGATGCGGCGACGTTCAAGCAACATGGGGCAAGGCCTCCTGCTGCTGCAGGGGGACGCGGAGCACGATCCGCGTTCCCCCCAGGGTGCTGGTCTCGATCGCTATCTCGCCGCGCATCTCGGCCACGAGCCGCCGCACCAGCCACAGCCCCAGCCCCGCCTGCGGCTCACGAGGCGAGCGCGGCTCGTCGGGCGACGTCAGGAACTGCGCAGCCTCCGGCGGCAGGCCGTCTCCGCTGTCGTCGATCGATGCCACCAGCACGGTGCCTGCCCGACGGGCGGCGAACAGAACGACGGATCCGTTCGGCGATGCCGCGCAGGCGTTCAGAAGCAGGTTCAGGAGGGCCTGCCGGATCTTCGTCGCATCGACCGGGACACTGGCGGCCAATTCGCTCGTCCACCCGAGGGTGATCGCGCGGCGCTGCGTTTCGGAGCGCATCAACAGCCGCAGGTCGTCGAGATCGGCAGGCAGCAGCGCTCGACATTCCCCGCCGGCCCGGTAGCTGACGAGGGCCGTCTTCACCACGTCGCGGATGCCGCCGAGCCCGCGCTCCAGAAGCGCGATGGTCGCCTTGCGGACCAGCGGCTTGTCGCCGTGCCGCTTCAGCGTGTCGAGACTGTTGAACAGGCCGCCGAGCGGATTGTTGATCTCGTGCGCCATGCCCGAAGCCAGCCGGCCGAGGCTTGCCAGACGCTGCTCCTCGGCGAGCCGGCGGGCCAGTTCCTCGCGCTCGCGGACCGCGTCGACGAGCCGGCCGTAGGACCTCAGCAGTCGTCCCGTCTCGCCGCGCGCGGCGAGCAGTTCGGGGGCAACCGGCGACATGTCCGAAACGGCGCTTCTCTGCAGGTGGTCGCCGAGAATGCGCATCGGCCGGACCATGCGCGTGACCACCAGATAGCCCAGTATGGCGAGGACGAGGGTGATGACGGCATTGGATGCGATCAGCGCCAGCAGCACCTCGCGGCGCTCCGCCGCCAGATGCGCGGTATCGAAGCTCGCATAGACGCTCCCGACGGTGCGATCCTGATAGACGAGATCGCGGCTGAGATAGGCTCGCGAACCGTCCTCGTTCGCCAGAAAGCCGCCACCGGCAGGGAAGCGGGCGGCCACATCCGCCGGCAAGGCTATTCCCGTCGGTACGGCGCGCGGATCGGAGGCCGCCAGGACACGCGCTTGCGCGTCGAGGACGATGGTGCCGTCGGGAGCGAGCCCGCGATACATGCCCTTCGCACGGTCGATCGTGTCGAAGGTCTCCCAGACGTCGTGGCGCAGCAGAGCCGGGATCAGCGACGAGGAGAGGCCGTCGAGATAGGCGTTTCCCAGCTCGCGCAGATGCTTTTCCTGCGTCGCCTGGAGGCGTCCGAGCACCTGCTGCGAGACGAGGATGCTGACCGCCACCATCAGCAACGCGACGAGCGTCGGGACCTTCACGGTGAGTGGCCAGGAGGACGCGGCGAACCGGGCCATCAGCTCGCCCGCCGAAGCTGTTCGACCATGCCGGCAATGCCGTCATAGAGGCCCGCTTCCGCAGCCGCGAAGCCGTCCAGCCTCAGCATCGACAGCACCTGTCGTCCCGAGGGATCGGAGCCCATGGCGAGGAGCGCGTCCCGCAACAGGACCGTCGCCGGGCTTCCTGCCGCGGCTTTCGCGCTGGCGATCGGCGGAAAGCCGAGCCATTCCGAGGCCCGCAGCACCCGCGTCTGGCCGGTGAGTTCCGGCTCCAGTTCCTGCATCACCTCCCAGACATAGCCGTCGACGCTGCCCGATCCGGCAAGGCCCGAGGCCACCGCGCGCACCACGTTGCGATGGCCATAGGTGTAGAAGCTGCTGCGAAAGAAGCTGCCGATGCGCTCGCCGGCGCCGGCCAGAAGCGCGGCCGTCACGAGATAGCCCGAGTTGGAATCCGGATCCGACAGGGCATGGACGTCGCCGCGCAGCATCCGCCAGTCGTCGCCGGGGCGGTTCCTGTCGACGATCAGATAGGACCGGTAGCGCGGTTGCCCGCGCCAGAGGGGCACGGCCACGAGCGACAGGTCGGCTTGGTACTGGACGAAGGGATAGCCGCAGATCCAGGCCGCATCGACCTGGCCGGACACGACCAGCGCGGTGATCTCCTGATAGGTCCTGCGGCTCACCAGTTCGACCGGCAGACCCGTCGCCGCCTCGAGATAGGCGCGAAGCCGGTCGAGGAGATCGAGGTCGGAATTGCGAAAGACCGGTGTCAGACCGAAAGCCAGTCCCGGGCGCGTCGCCGCGATCGTCGGGCGGGGCAACGCCGATGCCAGCGCTGCCGTGGCAAGTCCCTCAAGCACCCTCCGCCTGGCAATCGAGGGGACATGCCTGGCGGGGCTGCTATTCACCAGCCGCATCTATCCATCACCAACAGTCCCGCGACGTCTCCATCGAAGCATCGTCCGATCCAACCGCATGGTCAATGGGTGGTGGCACGACGCCATGGCAACCGACGGAACTCCCGACAGGCGAAGAGCGCCGCCTCGCGAGCCTATCGCTCGAGCGATGTGCGACGGGACTTCCCAACCCGTGCGAACGGGTAGCTGCCGGGCAGATCTGCAGGCACGCGCGCCGGACGGACTGCCAGACGCCATTGCGTTCTGTCGGATCAACCGAGATCGCCACCGCCATGTTGCACCTGCATGTTATGCAGCGGCCTGATCAGCAAGACGAGCAGCATGGCGGTAGGTGGTCGATCTACAAGAGGGCCGGCATGCCATTTGAAGGAAATGGTACGCCCAAGGGGAATCGAACCCCTCTCTCCACCGTGAAAGGGTGGCGTCCTAACCGATAGACGATGGGCGCAGCGAGGCGCTGTATACGGATGATTCTTTTGGATCGCAAGGCGCCGTCGCGATTTTTCCGTGAATGCCGGAAAGGCGATCGGATCGAGGTGCGGCCGCCGGGGAACGGCGACGGCGTGGGCCGGCCTGGACCGGCGAAGACCATGTGCGAACAGGCAGATGCAGGGCCTGTCTCAACGGCGCCGGCAGCGCCAGTTCCAGTCGCGCTTCGGCCCGAGGTCGATGTGGATCGCGTCGGTGTGACAGTAGGTGCCGACGCCGCCGCGGCCGGGCAGGGCCCGCACGAAGGCGGCGACCTTCAGCGAATCGGCGCCCGGCACCACGAGGTCGGCGGCCTTGCAGCCCATGTGCTGCGACCGCTTCGCGCCCTTGACGCGGGCGTTGTGGCTCGGACTGCGATAGCCGGAGGTGATCACGGCCTTGGCGCCGAACCGCCGCTCGATGGCGCGGATCTGGGACACCAGGGCGCCGGGGAAGCACGAGGTCTGCACGTCGTCCCGCGCGACGCTGAGCCCGTTCGGAGCCATCCGGGCGAAGCCGCCGAGGGAGGCGACGCGGTAGGACGACATCACGTCGTCGATCGCATCGGCCTCGTCGGCCGAAGCCCGCTGGCCGATCTCGAACAGCGAGGACGGATCGACGCCGGGAAGATCGGCGAGGCCGCCGGAGGTCTCGGCCGGCGCGTCCCGCCTCAGGACGATGCGGCGGCTCTTGGTCTTGTCGACGTTGCCGATCGGCGTCTTCGCCTTTTCCTTCGCGAACAGCGAGGCGAAGAGCGACTTCTCCTCGCCGCCGGATCCGCTGCGGGCGCCGTCGCCGGCGTTCCCTTCGGTGACAGTGCCGCCCGCATAGGCGGCGACCGGGCGGGCCGTGGTCATCTGCTCGCGCAGCGTCGGCGCCGTCTCTGCGCCGCCGCTCTCGCCGGCAGCGGCGGTCGCCGCAGCCGCCGGGCTCTCTGCCGCGGCCGCCACCTGTGCCTCGGCATCGGCTGCGGCGGGGGTGTCCGCCGCCGCGGCAGCGATCGCCGTCTGCGTGTCGCCCGAGCCCGAGCCCGAGCCGGAGTCAGTGCCGCTGGCGGCGCCTTCCCCGGCGGCTTCCGGCTTCGGCGTGGCGCTGGCGAAACCGAAGGCGGACGTATCGTCGACCGCCGAGACGCAGGAGCTGAGCAGCGGTGCAGCCACGAGCATCGCGCTCGCAAAAACGGCCCTGACGAGCGCGTGGCCCGTGGCGACCGATGATTGGGTCGTCAAGGATTGGGTCGTCAAGGTTTTCCCCTCTCCGCGACGGGCTCGCTGCCCGTCGTTTCCCGGCGTCGAACGCGCCGTTCGTTTGCCCGGGCGGGCCTTGCGCCCGATCCCGGTTCCCCGTTTGCAACCTGTCGCGTCGCCGCCTCGATCCCCATCGAGAGCCGCAAGGGAAACCCCTGTCGTCATCAAGCTGAACGACGCGTCATTAGTTTGTATGTCCACAATGTGGCGAAAGGACGTTTACAACCTTTCGGCAGCCGGGGCGAGTCGATTCACCAGGAGCCGGTGTTCTGCATCGAGCTCCAAGGTTCCGCCGGCTCCTTCGCATCGCCTTTCTGCAGAAGTTCGAAGGAGATGTCGTCCGGCGACTTGACGAACGCCATGCGGCCGTCGCGCGGCGGGCGGTTGATCGTCACGCCGGCATCCATCAGCCGCTGGCAGGTCTCGTAGATGTCGTCGACCTCGAAGGCGAGGTGGCCGAAATTGCGGCCGCCGGAATATTCCTCCGGGTCCCAGTTGTAGGTGAGCTCGAGGAGCGGCGCCTTGGTCTCGGCGGCTTCCGGCATGTCGGCGGGCGCGGCGAGGAAGATCAGCGTGTAGCGGCCGTTCTCGCTGTCGATGCGCCGCGTTTCGACGAGGCCGAACTTGGTGCAGTAGAAGTCCAGCGACTGGTCGATGTCGGTGATCCGGACCATGGTGTGGAGGTAGCGCATCATCGTCTCCTGAAGTGACGTGTCCACGGCGGGCACGATCTGAGCCGCCGCGACTGCCGTTTGATCGATTTCCTCGAGCAGCGCCAGCAGATCTTTCCCGCCGGGCATTTGCCCTCGCCGTTGTATCGCCGTCCCATCGCCGGCCGGATCGTCCGGCCCATCGCCCCGTCTTCTCTTGGCCGACCATCGTGGGGGCCGATCCTCAGAGGTCGGGTCTGTCGGTTGCCTGTCGGCACCCGGCCGGTTCTCCCCAGACCGGCCCAAGGGACGGGACCATCCGGGCCGGGCGCAATCCGTCTTCCGTCCGGCGCCGCGGGAGCGCCGATCGGACGGCCGGAAGTCTAGGGCCGGCGGGCTTGTCGCCAAGCCCTCGGGCCAGGCCTTCGGTGCGGCGGCGGCGGTCGGGGTTTCATCATGCCGAGGCGCGGGCAGGGCGCCTTCGAGATAGCTGTGGCACCGGCATCGGCCGCTCTGCCGTGCTGCGGGCAAGCGGATGGCCGGGCGCGTTCGCGTTGGGCTGGTTCCGGCACGGTATCGGAATGGCAACCGCATCCGCCAAGTCATGCCCTCCCGTCACCTTGGCTTCGCATTTACTTGCACGGGTGCCGGAATTTTCGGCCATGTCCGGCGATTTGGTGATTTTGTGTCGAAACATGGCAATTTCCTCTACTGCCTCTTGCGGGGCATGGGACAGTTAATGCTAAGTTTCAGTCTCGTGATTCGGTTGGCGTAAAAGGCGGAACCCCCGAATGCCGGATAGACTATCGACACGGATCCGTACCGTCAGTGACCAGGCAACGAGCGGCGAGGTCGATCTCAGCGTCGTGTCCGGGCACATCAAGTGGTTCGATGCCTCCAAAGGGTTCGGCTTCATCGTTCCGGACGATCAAGGGCCGGACATTCTCCTCCACGTGACCTGCTTGCGGCGGGACGGCTATTCTTCCGCACCGGAGGGCGCGAGGCTCGTCTGCGAGGTGCAGCGGGGCGAGCGGGGCCTGCAGGCCTTTCGGATCCTGTCCATGGACCAGTCGACCGCCGTCCATCCCGCCCAGCTCCCGCCGTCGCGAACCCATGTCAGCGTCGTCCCGAGCAGCGACCTCGTGCGCGCGGTGGTCAAATGGTTCAACCGGACGCGGGGCTACGGCTTCCTCACCTGCGGCGACGGCACGCCCGACATCTTCGTCCACATGGAGACCCTGCGCCGTCACGGCCTCTCCGAGCTCCGGCCTGGCCAGGAGGTTCTCGTGCGCTTCGGGGCCGGGGACAAGGGGCTGATGGCGGCGGAGATCCAGACGCCCGACGGTGTCGGCCCGGCGGTCCACTGACGCACGGCCGAGGGGGCGGCATGCGCGGCCGGGTGCGGTCTGCGAGGCGCTGCCGGAGCCCCATGCGTCCGAGAGGAGGCAGAAGGAATGCTCCAGGCCGGAGCCCGTCGAAACGGGGTTCGGGCGCGCCGGCGGCTGGTGCGCGGCGGCAAAACGTTGCATCTTCCGGTCATCTTCCCCGGTCGGCGACGCTGCCGGGGACCATCGCCAACCGGGGAGCGCGCACGGCGCGTGACGAGGTCGCATGAATACCAGGAAGCTTCTCGCCGGCCTCGGGGTCGCCGTCGCGGCGGTTCTGGCCGCCGGCTATTTCGCCATGGCTGCCGGCGATTTGTCGCGGGCCGTCTTGCATACGAAGAGCGGCGAGCATCCCGTCATGGTCGAGCTGGCGCTGACGCCGAAGGATCGCGAGGTCGGCCTGATGAACCGGCCGGAGATGCCGGCGGACCAGGGCATGCTGTTTCGCTTCGACGAGACCCGCATCGTCGCCATGTGGATGAAGAACACGCTGATTCCGCTCGATATGCTGTTCATCGACGACGCCGGCAAGGTGGTGACGATCAAGACCAACGCCCAGCCCCTGTCGCTCGACGTCATCCCCTCCGGCCAGCCCGTCCGCTACGTCCTCGAGTTGAACGGCGGGGCGGCGGCCCGCTACGACGTGGCGATCGGCGACCGGCTCGAGAGCGAGATCATCCCGGCGCAGTGAGGCGGACGGAGGCGACCGCGTCCGCCTGGTTCCTTTGCAGGCTCCGGCGCGGCTTGCGCGTGGCTGAGGCGCCTCCCGGTCGTTGTTCCTGAATGATCCGCGTCCGGCCGCCTCTGCGCACGCTGGCCGGAGGCTGCCGGAGAGCGATCCGGCGAGCCGCCCGATGGTCCCCCGCGGGATGATCGCCGTCGGTCTCGCGCGCCGTCTTCCAGTCTGGCGGCGGCCGGCATCGAACCCGTCGCCCCGGATCGGCGCCGGCTCCGTCGATGCCGCTTGACTTGACCGGCAAAGCCCGGCAGACCGCTGGGGCGAGACGGGTCACCCGTGTGCGGAGCGTAGCGCAGCCTGGTAGCGCATCTGGTTTGGGACCAGAGGGTCGCAGGTTCGAATCCTGCCGCTCCGACCATCCGGGTTCCGATCGCGAGTGACAGCGACGAAGCGAGGGCGCACATGGTTGCACGCATCTTTCGGCCATCTCGTACCGCCATGCAGTCCGGCAAGGCCAAGACGCATCACTGGATTCTGGAATTCGAGCCCGAGGCGCCGAAGGCAGTCGAGCCGCTGATGGGCTACACCTCCTCGCGCGACATGCGCTCGCAGGTCCGCCTGACCTTCGAGACGAAGGAGCAGGCGATCGACTACGCCGAGCGCAACGACATCCTCTACCGGGTGGAAGAGGAACAGACGCCCAAGCGCGTCCGCGTCGCCTATTCCGACAACTTCAAATACGACCGCCGCCAGCCCTGGACCCATTGAGGCCAGTTCCGGCCCCGTAGCTCAGTGGATAGAGCACCGGCCTTCTAAGCCGATGGTCGCAGGTTCGAATCCTGCCGGGGTCACCATTCTACTTTTCGTGCCTTGATTTTGCTGAGTTTTTGGCGCTCAGCCCCGCACCGAATTCAGGGTGCGGGGAAAGGCTGTTCACGTTCAGTCCTTCCGCGGCCTTCAGGGCCATGGTGCGGGCGTCGGCGCGGCGGGTGTAGTGGGACGCCATGGCGGGCGAGGACCAGCCGAAGAAGGCGTCGAGGAGGCGGTTGCTGGCGCCGCCTTCGGCCATGATGGTGGCGATGCGCTTGCGCAGGCCGTGGGCCCGGACGGGGAGGCCGGCCTCGCGGCACCAATCCGAGAAGGTGTTGCCGAAGCTCGCCGCGCTGCCCCAGGGCTGGCCGCGGCTGGTGACCAGGAACGCCATGTCGCCGGTCGGCGAGGCGTCGATCGAGGCCTGCAGGGGCGGCAGGATGGCGATGTAGACCGGGGCGGATGTCTTGGTGCGTCGATACTCGATGACGCCGTCGCGGAGGTGCTGGCGGCCGATCTTGATGGCGTCGGCGCGGGCGAGGCCGGTGAACAGCATCAGGTCCATCGCCAGGCGCTCGCGCGTGCCCGTCGGATAGTGCCGGCAAAAGGCGAGGATGTGCTCGTCGCTCCAGGGGGTGAATCCCTCGGTGCGGGCGTTCGGACGTTTCACGCCCTTGGCCGGATTCTCCGTCATGTAGCCGGCATCGATCGCCCAGTCGAACAGCTGCGACATCGTCTTCAGAAAGGTGATAGCGGCGAAGGGCGTCGCGGCGCGGCGATCCCGGCCCGCGGCGATGGTCTGCCGGTCGATGCCGGCGATCTTCATCTTGCCGCCGGTCCTGCAGACGGCGTTCAGCACGTTCCTGCGCATCGCTTGCGTCGACGGGGCGAGGGTCATGAAGGGCGCGCTCTGCTGGTAGCGATCGACGAGCCATTGCAGCGTGCCCTTCGCCACCGTCGGCGCCGCATCGGCGGCGGGGGCGCCGGTCAGGGCGGCGTTGTAGGAGGCCCACCATTCGGCCGATCCGAAGTCGCCCTTCAGCCGCGTCCTGCGGCCGTCGCCCTTGCGGAAATACCATACCGTCTTCCCGTGGCGGGTGGTCTCTTTCTGGACGAAGGGCGGGCGGGGGCGGGGCATCTCCTGCATCAGAGATAGCCTTGCTCGCTCTTGTCAACCTCGCGAGAGCCCTTCGGCGGCTCGTCGGACGGCACGAAGCGGACGCGACCGTTCTCCGCGATGATCTCGACATGCACGCCGGCGGCGGCGGCGCCCTTCAGGATCGCCGTCACCTGCCGCTGCGTGGCGGAAAGCGGCTTGGCGCCCATCAGCTTCGTTCCTCTGCTGAACTCGGGAAGGCGGGCACCAGCTCCGTAACGGAATGATCCGGGCGGGCCGGGGTGTCGTAGCAAGAGACCTGCAGCGCCTCGGTGCCGAGGCGTGCGGCTCTGGCGGCGTCGTGCAGCCAGTCGGCGACGCGCTGGGCGGCGGCCTGGTCGGCCTCGGGCGTCTCGACCGTGAAGACGGCGGCGACGAGAAAGGTCTTCACGGGCGGGGCTTTCTTCCTCGCCTCTTGCCCTTCGGCCCGGCAGCCTTGTTGAGGGCGTTGACGGTGTCGCGCAGCTCGTCGCGCATCTTTTCGGACAGCTCGCCGCCTTCGAGCCAGGCGATGAGGGCGGGGATTTCGCGAAGGAGCTTCATGCGGCGTCTCCGTGAGGATTGCGCCCGGCCGCAAGGGGCGGGCGACGATGGATGACAGGCCGGGGCCTCGATGATCAGGAAAGCTGCTTTTCGCTGAGGCCGTAGGCCAACTGGCGGGCGGCCTGGCCGTCGCGGGCGAGATCGTCGGGCGTGTAGCCGGCCTCGATCAGGTCGGCGTCGGTGCAATGGCCGCTGAGGGCGGCGATCTCGATCATCCGGGCAGCCATGGCCCGGGCGCTCACCGCCGTATCCGGGAACATCTTCTCGGCGGCGAGCGGGCGGGTCGGCAGGCCGGCAATGGCCTGGCAATGCGCCTCGATCATCGCGGCGCGCTCGGCGGGGGTGAGGGTGCGGAACTGGATCATCGCCTCAGCCTCCCACCGTCGTGGCAAGGGCGCCGAGGCCCATGCCGATCATGACGCCGGCGGCCATGCCGAAGGCGAAGAGACAGAGGGTGACGAGACCGAACCGGCCTCGGCGATGCGCCACCGGACGGTCTTGGCCTCGGCGCCCAACGCTGCCGCCAATGCGATCGAGGGGGACATTAAGGCCTCCCCCTCGTGGCTCATTGTGCTGCGGAGGCTGGATCGCTGCGAAGACCGCAGCCACTCTAGGCCGAGAGGAGATCGACATAAGAGGTGATCGGATCATCGGCTTACGATTGGCGACAACAAATTCGGACACTAGGAGGCTCCCACGGGATCGACATATGAGAGAGCGTACCTTATGTACGATAGCTGTCAAGTACATTATGTACGATTAAGGTATGGCTGGTAGACGAAAAATGTGCGTATGATTCGTCCGCTACGATGCGGCTGGTCAGGCACCGCAGGATTACTCCTGTTCGACATCGAGCGTGAGGTGAACGGCCGCTCGGCCGAGGAGCGTCTTGCCGCCCGGCAGGAGCGGAGCGTGCCCGTTCTCGCCGACCTGGAGGACTGGATGCGCACCGAGCGGGCGCGCCTGTCGCGCCATGCTCCGGTCGCCAAGGCCATGGATTACATGCTGACGCGCTGGGAGAGCTTTGCCCGCTTCACCACCGACGGCCGGATCTGCCTCAGCAACAACGCGGCGGAGCGGGCGATCCGCGGCCTGGCCCTCGGCCGCAAGTCGTGGCTCTTCGCCGGCTCCGATCGCGGCGCCGACCGCTGCGCCTTCATGTTGACGCTGATCGCCACGGCGAAGCTCAACGACATCGACCCGCAGGCGTGGCTCGCCGACGTCCTTGCCTGCATCGCCGATTGGCCGCAGACCCGCCTCGGGGAACTTCTGCACTGGTGAACCGCCCCGGGTTTGCCGGAGGCCGTTTGGTTTAAGTTACGCTGCTAT